>NZ_SEWG01000004.1 GCF_004168255.1 Mucilaginibacter terrigena
AGTGGTATAAAATGTTACAGTCTTATTTCGGATTTCGAATTTTCAATTTCGGATTTATTTTCTTTCGGACTTTCGACTATCGACTTAAGACTTATTTAATCACCTTCGCTACTAAAAAATGGCTTTTATCATGGTCGGGCGCGTTAAGCAGTGCCTCTTCTGTAGTAATTTCTTGTTTTACTACGTCTTCGCGCAGCATGTTTGGCTCGGCGGTCATATAAACAAGGGGCTCAACGCCGGTGGTGTCTACCTCGTTCAGCTTATCCATAAAGCCCAGTATCTTGTTCATGTCTTTGATCATTTCCTGCTTTTCGCCGGGTGCAAGTTCCAGCCTGGCCAGGTGTGCAATTTTATCAACCGTTTGTTCGTCTATGGTCATGTTCTTCAATCTTTTTACTGATGATGGCGTGCACCTGGTCGCGCAGGGCGTCTGCATCATTTATAGTTAAATGCGCCGTATCGATAGGCTTATGTACAAATATATCACATACACCCGGTTTCGAGCCATACTTTTTACCGTCATCCCATAAAACTTTCCAGGTGTTTACAGATGTTACCGGGATGATAGGCACTTTAAGCTCGATAGCCATGCGGAAGGGCCCGTTCTTAAACTGGTGCAGATCCGGCGGGTAGCTGTCGGGTATAGTTGCCTCGGGGAATATAATAACCGTAACACCTTTCTCCAGCCTGTCCATTGCGGCTTTAAATGCGCGGAAGGACGCCATTTTGCTTTCCCTGTTCACCGGGATATCTACCGTACGGAAGAAAAGGCGGGTAACTATACCGTCCTGTAGCTCCTGCTTACCCATAAAACAGCAATTGCTTTTTACCAGCAGGCTCATGGCCGTAATATCTAAATTTGAGGTGTGGTTAGGGCAAACTATATAGGTATTGCTCCAGTTTACAGGCGTTTCGAAATGGTAGCGATACCTGATCCCCACACAAAACGAGCTTACCTGCCCCCAAACACGGCGCATAGCAGTCATGTTTTTATACGTTTCGGGCTTACGCGAAAAATAATAAAGGAAAGGCCATAGCAAAAAGTAGAAAAATCCCACGCTGCCCTGGTAAAGGTACAGGTGCATTTTCTTCAATATAATTTTCATCGACCCCAAAAATAGAAAAAATAGTAACTATTCAAGCCCCCTGTAAATGGCGTAGCTAAGCCCCGCTATAAACGGCGTAGCTAAGCCCCCTCTAAACCTCCCCCGATAGGGGAGACTTTCCTTCTTAAAGCCCCTCTCTTTCGGATAGGGTTTGGGGTGAGGCTAAAAATTAAGCCCCCCTCTAAACGGCATAGCTAAGCCCCCTCTAAATCTCCCCCGATAGGGGAGACTTGCCTTCTTAATGCCCCTCTCTTTCGGAGAGGGGTTTGGGGTGAGGCTTGTGAGCGTACTTTTTAAAAAAAAGCCCATCTCCCCCGGAGATGGGTTTGGGGTGAGGCTAAAAATACTTACTTTCGCCCCCTATATGGAAACTGTTGTTAGTGGCATACGCTCTACCGGGAATTTACACCTGGGTAATTACTACGGGGCGATACAAAACTTTGTGAAAATGCAGAACGAATACAAGTGCTATTTTTTTATAGCCGATCTGCACTCGTTGACTACGCACCCCACCCCTGCCAACCTGCACGGCACTGCCAAACAGGTTTTGGTGGAGTACCTGGCCGCGGGCATCGATCCCGAAAAAGCTACCATTTATTTGCAAAGCGATGTACCCGAAGTAATAGAACTTTACCTGTACCTGAATATGAACGCCTACCAGGGCGAACTGGAACGCAGCACATCGTTTAAAGATAAGGTACGCGCCAACCCCGATAACGTTAACGCGGGCCTGTTAACCTACCCGGTTTTAATGGCTGCCGATATATTGATACACCACGCTACCAAAGTGCCTGTTGGTAAAGACCAGGAACAGCACCTGGAAATGTCGCGCACATTTGGCAACCGCTTTAACCGGCTTTATAACAACGATTATTTTACCGAGCCTTACGCGTTTAACTTTAGCGAGAGCCTGGTAAAAATACCCGGACTTGACGGTAAGGGCAAAATGGGTAAAAGCGAAGGCGAGGGCAATGCTATTTTCCTGTCGGATACGCCCGAAGCCATCCGCAAAAAAGTGATGCGTGCCGTAACCGATGCCGGCCCAACACAGGATAACCAGCCAAAACCACAGGAGATCCAAAACCTGTTCGATCTGATGAAGGTGGTATCCACACCGGATACTTTGGAGCATTTTGATAACCTGTACAATACCTGCGCCATCCGATACGGCGACTTGAAAAAACAGCTTGCCGAGGATATGATCATCGCCACGGCGCCCATCCGCGAAAAAATACAGGATATAGCAAACGATGCCCCTTTATTAAGGCAGGTAGCCCGCTATGGCGCCACCAAAGCCCGCGAAAGCGCTTCAAAAACCATTAAGGAAGTAAGGGAAATTATTGGTTTCAGGAATTTTTAGGAAGTTCGTAGTTGATGGTTCATGGTTCATAGCGTATATTAGCCAAGTAGCTATTGTAGTTTATGGGCGGTGTTTCCAACCATGAACTATGATCTATTAACCATGAACAAAAATCGCAATAATAAGAATATGCACATAGCTATTGTAGGAAATATTGGCGCCGGTAAAACTACCCTTACCGAAATGTTAGCTAAAAATTACGGATGGGAGCCCCTTTACGAGGCGGTTGATAATAACCCCTACCTGGAAGATTTTTATAACGAAATGAAGCGCTGGAGCTTTAACCTGCAGATCTATTTCCTTAACAGCCGCTACCGCCAGATCATCGATATTCAAAAAAATGGCCGCGATATTATCCAGGACCGTACCATTTACGAGGATGCCTACATTTTTGCCGAGAACCTGCACGATATGGGGCTGATGACCACCCGCGACTACGAGAACTACCAAAGCATGTTTGATAACATTACCGAGTTTATTAAACCGCCCGACCTGCTGGTGTACCTAAAAGCATCTGTACCTACTCTTGTAAACAACATCCAGCGCCGCGGCCGCGAGTACGAAATAGGCATCCGCATAGATTACCTGTCCAAACTGAACGAGAAATACGACAAATGGATAAAAGGCTATAACCTGGGTAAACTGCTGGTGCTTGATAAAGACAACCTGGACTTTGCCAATAACACCGAAGATATGGCCACTATTGTGAATTTGATAGAGCGCGAAGTGAACGGGTTATTTTAAATTCGATTTTCCCATGCTCCGTTAGGAGCTACCGCTCTGTAGAAAAAAATTCAACGTTCTTTGCCTCGTAGAGGCTACCCTTTGTTTGCCTTTCTATTTTGGGTTGCATCTACGGAGCAACTAATCATTTCCTGCTACTGGCTACAAAGCGATAACTCTAACGGAGCAGAATCCCCTGTCGGGCGCTTTCGTCTTTGTTGGTGTTGTCACCAACAAATCGCCGTGCATCCGAACCTTTCATTTAGCCGTCCTAAATATTGTTGGTGACAACACCAACAAAGGCCAAATTATCCATAGCTACCGCAAGTGTGCCCGCTTATGGCCGCCTACATTCTTTTCCTGAACTATTTAATGGGAAGTATCATTTTTATAACTTTTCCTGTATCATCAAATTCGGCGTCAAAAATCAATTTATGCTCTGGTGAATACTCCTGCCACCTGCCAAGCCGAACTTCGTAATATTGATTTTTACCGATTATGGCCGCAGCAGCAGTAAGCTGCTTTTCTACAATAACAAAGCAATTTAAGTGGGTGTCATTCAAAGGGGCATACAGGGGTTTTTGATAATTAATATTATTTGCGCCATATTCCTGATTATAAAAACCCTTCCAATTAATAATTTCAACAGCGCTTATTACCTTATTCGAATAAAACTTTTCATCAAAAGGCCATACCTTAATCGTAGTATCTTTAGCTACATAAAAACCGATACTATCCTTATTAGTGTAATAAAAATATCGTGACGCATCGGTAGATGACCATTCAAAATTGGGGAAGGCCTTTTCTACATCTTTTACAGTTGTTATCCCGGGCTCCGTTTTAAATCCCCTTATATTTCCCGAAAAACCTTTCAGTAATCTTATTTTGGTAATAACCTCCGTGCTATCATTTCCCTGTAATACAACCATGCCCGGTTTTATGGTATAGCCATGGCTTAAAACATTACTCCCCCAGCTACTGCCTTGTAAAGTGGCGTTTATGCTATCTATGTCACCCATATTCAAATCATTCACCTTTACCCGCGACAATTTATACCCGGCGTTCTTTAGATCGGCAAGGGTGGTAAAACCGGGGGCTATCTTGTCAACCGTTAAGCCAGGTAAATAACTACTGTTATAGAGCGAATCTTTAGGTTTAAAAGGAAAACGCTGCGCCTCTGTTTTGAGTGAACTTAAAACAATAAAAAGTGAGAGTATTAAAATTTGTGGGCGGATCTTCATGATTGAGGTTTGGTTAAAGATAACATATCATACATCAATTCTCTTAAAAATGCTAACCGATTATTTGCATGCCTTAACACACCCAAATTTTCCCCAACAAAAACCTTTTCCACAAATGTGATTTGAGCCCATAAATCCCGTAAATATTCCTACTTTTGTATCCCGTACACAAACAATTGGTTTCGGCTTAAAAACCGCTTACCGGATTTCAAAAAAATCATGACTAAATACATTTTTGTTACGGGTGGAGTTACCTCATCGTTAGGAAAAGGCATTATTTCGGCCTCATTAGCTAAACTTTTACAGGCACGCGGCTATCGCGTAACCATCCAAAAATTCGATCCCTACATTAACATTGATCCGGGTACTTTAAACCCTTACGAGCATGGCGAATGCTATGTGACCGAGGATGGTGCCGAAACAGACCTTGACCTTGGCCATTACGAGCGTTTTTTAAATACGCCTACCTCAAAAGCCAATAATATTACCACCGGCCGCATTTACCAGAATGTGATAAACCGCGAACGCGAAGGCGCATTCCTTGGTAAAACCGTGCAGGTTGTACCCCACATTACCGACGAGATAAAACGCAACATGCGCATACTTGGCGAAACGGGCGATTACGATATTGTGATCACCGAAATTGGCGGTACCGTGGGTGATATCGAATCGTTACCGTTTGTGGAAGCCGTGAGGCAGTTTAAATGGGAAGCAGGCCCCGGCAACGCGCTGGTTATACACCTTACCCTTATCCCTTTCCTTGCTGCAGCCGGCGAGTTAAAAACAAAGCCTACACAACACTCGGTTAAAATGCTGCTGGAGTATGGGATACAGCCGGATATACTGGTTTGCCGTACCGAGCACCATATCAATATGGATATCAGGAAAAAAATCGCGCTGTTTTGTAACGTTAACATCAACGCCGTTGTCGAATCGATGGATGCATCAACCATTTACGATGTGCCGTTGCTGATGCTGAAAGAACAACTGGACAAAACCGTTTTAACAAAACTAAAGCTATCGCACAAAAGCGAGCCTAACCTTGATAACTGGAAAGATTTTCTTGGTCGCTTAAAAAACCCTACATCCGAAGTAAAAATTGGCCTTGTAGGTAAATATGTTGAACTTCCCGATGCTTATAAATCCATTATAGAAGCATTTATACATGCCGGTGCCAAAAACGAATGTAAGGTGCGCGTGCAATACATCCCGTCGGAACAATTAACGCCGGGCAACGCCATCGAAAAGCTGCGCGGCCTGCATGGTGTGCTGGTTGCGCCCGGCTTTGGCGAGCGCGGCTTTGAAGGTAAAATAGAAGCCATACGCTACGTGCGCGAAAACAATATCCCTTTCTTTGGCATATGCCTGGGTATGCAATGCGCGGTGGTAGAGTTTGGCCGCAATGTTTTGGGCCTAAAAGATGCCAGCAGCACCGAAATGAACCCCGATACCCCTAACCCGGTTATTGATATGATGGAAGAGCAAAAGGGTATTGTAAATAAAGGCGGCACTATGCGTTTGGGCGCTTACCCATGCGATTTGAAAAAGAATAGCAAAGCGGCCTTAGCTTACGGCAAAACCCACATCAGCGAGCGCCACAGGCACCGCTACGAGTTTAATAACAAATATTTAAAGGATTACGAGCACGCCGGTTTAACGCCATCGGGTATTAACCCGGATAATGGCCTGGTGGAAGTTGTTGAGCTTAAAAACCACCCGTTTTTTGTAGGCGCGCAGTTTCACCCCGAATTAAAATCAACAGTTGCTAATCCGCACCCACTTTTTATTAACTTTGTCGCCGCTTCGCTGGGTTATGCCCGCAAGAACTGATTAATAGTACGATACGATACATAATGGATAAAAATACGTTTACAGGGTTATTCCTGATCATGATAATTATGGGCGCTTCCATATATTTCATGAAACCTTCTGAAGCTGATATCAAAAAAGAACAGCTTACCGTTCACCAGGACTCGATAAAAAAAGGCCTGATAAAAACACCGGCCGCTACCACCGCAACCGTTGCCAAGGCCGATACCGTTAAAAAAAACGGCGCTGTTGATTCTGCCGTTTTAAAATCGCCTTTTGGCGCTGCTACCGTGGGTACCGAGCAATTTGTAACCATCGGCAATAAAGAATTAAGCCTGAAGCTATCTACCAAAGGCGGTCGAATTTTTACTGCCGAGCTAAAAAACTATAAAACCTTCAATAAAAAACCATTGATCTTGTTTGATGGGAAGGATAATAAGTTTGGTTTAACACTTAAAGCCGGCGACAGGACACTGAACACCAACGACCTTTATTTTACCCCAAGCACCACCTCGCTACAGGTTGCCGAAAAGGATTCGGGCTCTGTTACCATGCGTTTAAGCTACAGCCCTACGCAGTATATCGATTATATATATACGCTTAAGGGTACAGGTTTTAAACTGGGCTTAACCATTAAATCGACCGGGCTTGAGCAGGTTGTGGGTACCAGCACGGTATATAATCTTAACTGGTCGGCAAGTTTGCCAAAACAGGAAAAAGATATTGCCCAGGAACGCCAGTACACCACCGTGTATTTTAAAAACACCGATAACGAGGTGGATTACCTGAGCGAAGCCAAGGACGACCAAAAGGTAATTGCCGATAAAAAGATCCAGTGGGTAGCGTTTAAACAGCATTTTTTCTCGAATGTGCTGATCACTAAGGACGGTATCACAAAATCTGACCTTGCGGTATCTACCAATGTAGCTGATACCAGCGACGTAAAACAGATGAAGGCCGATCTTACGCTTAACCGCAGCGCCGATGGCTCATTGCCGCTTGAGTTTTACTTTGGCCCCAACCGTTTCAACACCTTGAAAGAGCAAGGTAACGACCTGCAAAAATTAGTAAACCTGGGCTGGGGGCCATTAAAATATATAAACCAGTTTGCGGTGTTACCGTTATTTAACTTTTTGAATAAGTTTAACTGGAACTACGGTATCATCATCCTGATATTAACCATTGTGCTTAAAGTGGTATTAGCGCCGCTTACCTATAAATCGTACCTGAGCATGGCAAAAATGCGCGTGCTTAAGCCCGAGATGGACGAGATAAAAGGCAAAGTTGGCGAAGATAACCCTACCCTTTTACAGCAGGAATACTTAAAACTTTATAAAAAAGCCGGGGTAAACCCGCTGGGTGGTTGTTTGCCGCTGCTGATACAAATGCCTATCGTAATCGCGTTCTTCCGCTTCTTCCCAAGCTTGTTTGAGCTTAGGGGCGAAAGCTTTTTATGGATGCACGATCTATCCACCTATGATGCGGTAATTACATTTGGCACTATACCTTTTATTGGTAACCACATCAGTTTAATGTGTTTGCTGATGACGATATCTACATTGATATATACCTACTTCAATAACCAGATCTCGGGCGCTACCGGGCAAATGAAATATATAGGTTACATTACCCCTATCATTTTCCTTGCAACGCTTAACAGCTACCCGTCGGGCTTAAACTATTACTATTTTTTAGCTAACATGCTAACCTTTTTACAGCAATACATGATCAAATTTATGGTTGATGATAAAAAGATCCACGCGCAGATCCAGGAGAATAAAAAGAAACCTGATGATCCTAAAAAGAAAAAATCAGGCTTCGGTGCCAAACTCGAAGAAATGATGCGCCAGCAACAACAAGTGCAGGCAAAGAAGAAATAGAAATTGGTGATTAGTTAATTAGAGATTAATTACTTAGATGATGGAAACCCACAGCTAAAAGCTGTGGGTTTTTTGTTGGATAAGATTAAATTGCAGAATGATTAGCAAATATAAAGGTCTTGTTGTTGAATTCATTAATGAGTCGAACTATGAATTAGGTTCAACAGATAACATAAATATATACGATGCAATTTACAGTGATGGCAATTATAACTATCAAACTAAACATGGTATTAATGTATCTGAAAATGATAAAAAAGTTTCAAGTGCTTTACTTGTTGGTAATGGCGGTGGGATTACAGTCCATGAAAATTCTTTCGTTATAAAAAACGATGATATATTTATTTGCTGTAGCGAAATGGTTTATTCGCTCAAACTCCCTAAACTAACATTAAACTGGTATAAAGCTATTGACCAAGCTACAAACTTCGAAATTTATACGTTCAAAGACGACTTTATCATCCACGGGGAGATGTCAATATTCAGAATTACCGCAAACTCTGAAATCAAATGGGAATTTAGTGCGAGAGATATCTTTGTAAATTTAAACAGTCACAAAGAATTTGAAATAATTGGCGAACAAATAAAACTTGTTGATTTTCAAAATTACGAGTATATCATTGATGAAAACGGCAATGTAATTAGTGACCGCTTGTTAAAATAAATTTAAATATTTCTTTTCTTTCCACATTTCAAACTAATTTTATTAGCAAAAATGTTTTACATTTGAAACCATGTATGCAATTGTGGATATCGAGACGACCGGGGGGCATGCCAGCGCTAATGGCATTACAGAGATTGCTATATGCATACACGATGGCAAAAAGATAACCCGCCGTTTCGAGACCCTTGTTAACCCCCAGCGCGATATCCCGGTTTACATCCGTGCCCTAACCGGCATCACCAACGAAATGGTGCAAACCGCTCCTGTTTTTGAGGACGTGGCGCACGAGATCTACCACATGCTAAAAGGCCAGATCTTTGTGGCCCATAACGTAAATTTCGATTATTCATTCTTAAGATACCACCTTAACGCGGCAGGTTACGAGTTGCAGGCCAACAAGCTTTGCACCGTTCGCCTTGGCCGCAAGATAATGCCGGGACTGTTATCATACAGCCTGGGTAAGTTTTGCTCCCATCTTGGCATCCAGAACAATAGCCGCCACCGTGCTATGGGCGATGCCGAGGCTACCGCCCAACTATTTGGCATGCTGTTAAAAAGCGATACCGATAACCACATTGGCGCAGCCTTAAAGCAAAACAGCAAGGAGCAGGTATTGCCTGCCAACCTGCCCAAAACGGATATCGAAGCACTGCCTGCTGCCCCCGGTGTATATTATTTTCACGACCAAAAAGGGAAAGTGGTGTACGTAGGTAAAGCAAAAAATATCAAAAAGCGGGTATGCAGCCATTTTACCGGCAACAACCCCAACCTGCAGCGGCAGGAGTTTTTAAAGAATATCTACCGCATCAGTCACCAGGTTTGCGGTACGGAACTGATTGCCTTTGTACTGGAGGCTGTGGAGATAAAACGCCTTTGGCCAAAGTACAACCGGTCGCTTAAGCGGTTCGAAAATACTTTTGGGCTTTATGTTTTTGAAGACCAGCGCGGCTATATGCGCCTGGTGGTTGATAAGCACCGCAAGCATATGCCGTCTGTATATGCATGCAATTCGCTATACGAAGGGCGTAACCTTTTGCTGAACCTGATAGATACCTTTGGTTTGTGCCCCAAGCTTTGTTTCATACAAAACAACAACAGTACCTGCACCGGCAGCAATACCGGCGCCTGCGCTTGCGAAGGCCACGAAGATCCTGAAGTTTATAATGAGCGTATACAGGGCGCTTTGAACGAATTAAAGAAAGCCCTGCCCACCTTTGCCATCCGCGACGAGGGCCGCACCAGCGACGAGCACAGCTGCATACTGATAGAAGAAGGCCGTTTTTATGGCATGGGCTATATTTCGCACTATTACGATGCGGATAATATACAGGCGTTAAAAAATTACCTTACACCCTACCCGGGTAACGATTATATCCGCAACATTGTAACCGGCTACGCCGAGCGGTTCCCACAGCGTAAGGTGAGTTTTTCTGCGTAAGTAAGGGGACAAACCCTTGCTAAAAAGAGCCAAAATGTTCACGTTCACGTTTGCACAACCAGGTACGTTTTTTGCAAATTGCTAATAGTGAGATAGTTGATGAGTAAAGTACTGACAAAACAGTGTCACCATCAGCATCATTTATAATGCTATATCACTTTATCATTTTCCCTTGCGCTCGTCTGCGACGAGTGCTTAAAATTGTTTAGCGTTTGTGACGCGATTGATAAGGGCGATATAATCGCCCGACCACGTTAAGCACTCGTCGCAGACGAGCCCAAGATGAATCCATTTGTCATCCTGAGCATCGCGAAGGATCTATTCGCGAACTTTGCATGTCGGCGAGTAGATGCTTCACTACATTCAGCATGACAAATTGAGAATATCTTCCATTCCTTCAAAACAAATAAATTTCCCGAGGGTTAATATATTATCATAAAAACTTATAAAAACTATAATGGATAGTATTAACCAAAATCAACCCGAAGATAATTTTGAGAACCTGGAAGGTAACGATGCCTGGAAAAAATTAAAGGAAATGGCCGAGGGTACCAGCTGCTTTTTTTGCAGCAATATTAAAACCGGGCTGCCCTTTTCTACACGCCCTATGTCGCCCCAAAAGGTTGACGACAACGGCGACCTGTGGTTCCTGAGCGCAAACGACAGCCACAAAAACGCCGAGATTGCAACCGACCCTATGGTGCAGCTGTTGTTCCAGGGATCGAAGTATTCCGATTTTCTGAACATTTACGGTATAGCCGAAATAAGCGAGGACAAGGAAAAGATTAAGGAATTATGGGAACCCATTTTAAAAACCTGGTTCACCGAAGGTATCGACGACCCGAGGATCTCGGTTATAAAAGTATCGCCAACACAGGGCTACTATTGGGATAACAAACATGGCAATGCTGTAGCCTTTGTAAAACAACTGGTAGGCGCGGCTATTGGCAAAACACTTGATGATTCGATAGAGGGGAAACTTGAAGTTTAAGCCCCCTCTAAATCTCCCCCGAAAGGGGAGACTTTTAAAATATCGCTCTTCTTAAGCCCTCCCCTTCGGGGAGGGTTTGGGTGGGGCTTTTTATATAACCCCCGCTCTCTCCAGCTCCGCCTGCATTTGCTGCTGCAGTTTCAGGGCTTCGGCGCGGGCGGCGTCAGCAAAATCTTCGCCGTTGCCGGCGTAAATGATCCCGCGGGACGAGTTCACGATCAGGCCGCAATCTTTGGTCATCCCGTATTTACAAACATCTTCCAGGCTTCCACCCTGCGCGCCAATGCCGGGCACCAGCAAAAAGTTATCTGGCGCGTGTTTACGTATATCGGTAAACTCGGTGCTTTTGGTAGCGCCCACTACAAACATCAGCCTATCGGCACCGGCCCAGGTATTGGCCTTTTGTATCACCGTTTCGTACAAGTAACCATCACCGGTATTCAGGTACTGGAAATCTTGGCTGCCTACAGATGAGGTAAGCGCGAGTATGATCACCCATTTACCTTCGTATTTTAAATATGGCGTAACACTATCATTACCCATGTAAGGCGTAACGGTAATGGCATCAAAGCTCATACCCGATGTTTCCTCGTTAAAAAAGGCTTTGGCGTAATTATCAGATGTATTGCCTATATCGCCGCGCTTGGCGTCAATAATGCTTAAAATATCTTTCGGCAGGTATTGCGCGGTGCTTATCAGGCTTTGCAGGCCTTTCAGTCCGCGGCTTTCGTAAAAAGCAGCGTTGGGTTTGTAGGCTATGCAAAGGTCTTTAGTAGCATCAATAATGCGTTTGTTAAATTCAAAAACCGGGTCGGGGTATTCCAATAGAAATTCCGGGATCTTATCAATATCGGTATCGAGGCCAGCGCATAAAAATGATTTTTTCTGTTTGATCTGTTCGATGAGTTGCGCACGGGATATCATGTAGATTTTGAATTTGTTATGGTGCTGCAAAACTAAAAAATTAAACTTAACAGCTTATTTTTTTAATAAATTTGCATTGTAATTTAATTTCGTTAAAATTGCAGTGTTTTCCTGCATTATTTCTTGCACTAAAGAAACAATTTTGATCTCCACGTTATTTATTATCTAATACATTACCTGGGCTTACTATTGCATAATCAGGGTTTCAAAACAATCTTTCATATAAAAAATCCTTTTGAACTATAATTCATATCATGTCTGATACAATCGAATTGAACGACAAACTCGTTTCTGAGTTGCGCGAAATTGCTAAAAGTTTGGGTATTGCAGAGGCAGATGAGCTTAGAAAAGCCCAGCTGATCACTAAAATTGTTGAACAAAAACAGTTAATTGAAACCGCCCGGAACCAACAAAATACCGTTGAAAGCAACTATGCTGAAAAACCGGCTGCACCAGCCGCCGAAAATATAGAGAAAACACGTAAACGCATCCGCTCTGTAAAAACAAAAGACCAGCCCCGTATCGAGGTGCCTTTGGATGATACCAACCTGTTTAACCAGGAGGATGACGAACCCGAAACTGATGATAACGACGGTAATAATGCAAATGCTGTTACCGAAGCCGCACCTGCCGCAGAAACAACTGAAGAGCAGGCCGGCGAAAAAACCGAACAAGCAGGCGAACAGGAACAACCGGCTACCGATAGCCGCCCTCAAAAATTTGACCGCCGTGCTAATCAAAACCAGGCCAAAAACCAGGAGCCTGCCATAAACCTTGATTTTGATAACGTAATTGTTAACGAAGGCGTGCTTGAGATTATGCCAGATGGCTATGGTTTCCTGCGCTCGTCTGATTATAACTACCTTACTTCGCCCGATGATATTTACGTATCGCAATCGCAAATAAAACTTTTTGGCTTAAAAACAGGTGATACCGTTCGCGGTAGCATCCGCCCGCCAAAAGAGGGCGAAAAATATTTCCCTTTGGTACGTGTAGAGGCTATTAACGGCCGCATACCTGCCGAAGTGCGCGACCGCGTACCATTCGACCACTTAACACCGCTTTTCCCGTCAGAAAAATTGAGCTTGTTTACAGATGCAGGTAATTACTCTACCCGTATCATGGACCTCTTCTCGCCTATTGGTAAAGGCCAGCGCGGTTTAATTGTTGCACAGCCAAAAACAGGTAAAACCATGCTGTTAAAGGATGTTGCTAACGCGATTGCCAAAAACCACCCCGAGGTTTACCTGATCATTTTACTGATTGACGAACGCCCCGAGGAGGTTACCGATATGGCCCGCAGCGTACGCGCCGAAGTGGTATCATCAACCTTTGATGAACCTGCCGAGCGCCACGTAAAAATTGCCAACATTGTGCTCGAAAAAGCAAAACGTATGGTAGAGTGCGGCCACGACGTGGTTATCCTTTTAGATTCTATCACCCGTTTAGCACGTGCTTACAATACGGTAGCGCCTGCATCTGGTAAAATATTATCGGGTGGTGTTGATGCCAACGCGTTACACAAGCCAAAACGCTTCTTCGGCGCGGCCCGTAACATCGAGGATGGCGGCTCGTTAACCATTATTGCTACAGCCCTTACCGAAACCGGATCGAAAATGGACGAGGTTATATTTGAAGAGTTTAAAGGTACAGGTAACATGGAGTTACAGCTTGATCGTAAATTATCTAACAAACGTATCTTCCCGGCTATTGATATCACGGCATCAAGCACCCGCCGCGACGATCTGCTGCTTGACCGCGACACCCTGCAGCGCATCTGGATATTGCGTAACCATCTTGCAGATATGAACTCGCAGGAATCGATGGAATTTTTACAGGCGCAAATAAAAGGCACCCGTACCAACGAAGAATTTTTGATATCGATGAATTCATAATATCTTTACACTTAAAGGAGTTATAAATAACACAAGGTTAATTGTAACTCCTTTGGGTTTTTGTAAAATTTATGATACCTTCATAACATAATGAGGCGACGGGTAAAAAAACATCTTCCAAATGCAATAACATGCGCAAACCTGTTTAGTGGCTGCATCGGTATTGTTTTTACTTTTCAGGATAACCTGGTATTTGCCGCCTATGCCATTTTCCTGGCAGCTATCTTCGACTTTTTCGACGGCTTTGCCTCGCGTGTGCTACAGTCCTTTTCGGGCATAGGTAAAGACCTTGATTCACTGGCAGATATGGTGAGTTTCGGCGTTTTGCCATCGGCCATTATGTACGAGTTGCTTTTACGGGCACCGCAAATAAACCACATAAGCGAGTATCTTAATTTCATAGCTTTCCTGATCCCCGTTTTCTCGGCGCTAAGGCTGGCCAAGTTTAATACCGATACGCGCCAGGCCGAAAGCTTTATTGGCCTCCCTACCCCTGCAAATGCCATTCTGATAGCATCTATACCATTAATACTGGCACAATACAACGGCTTATCGCGCTACATACTTAACCCTTACGGTTTATCGCTGTTTATTGTGGTAATGTGCGTACTGCTGGTGGCCGAGATCCCTTTAATGTCGCTTAAATTTAAGAACCGCGATTTCACTAAAAATTTTTATCGCTATATATTGCTGTTATTTTCGGCAATACTCATTCTATTTTTTAAATTTGCGGCAGTTCCGGTGGTTATCGTAATGTACATCACCTTATCGTTAATTCAACTTAAATTTGAAGATGGCACCCTGGTAAGCGGCCACAAAAAGAATTATTAAGCGCTTATTTGGTATCATTATCTAACAACAAACACCCGATGAAAAAATTCCTGGCCGAAATTGATGTAATGCCGAAGAAAGAAATACTTGACCCGCAGGGAAAAGCCGTAACCGGCAGCATGAAAAACCTGGGCCTATCCGAGATACAGAACGTACGCATTGGCAAACACATATCGCTTGAGATAGATGCCGACAGCACCGAAACCGCTAATGCCAAAGTTGACCAGGCCTGCAAAAACCTGTTAGCCAACCTGATCATGGAAAGCTACAGCTTTAAGCTGGTGGAAGTAGCTTAAGTTTTAAGTCGAAAGTTTAAAGCCGAAAGTCCGTTGCAAGTGGCAATGCAGCTTATAAATATAAAAAGGGAAAGGCAATCACATGTGATTGTCTTTCCCTTTTTATATAACTTCGACTTAAAACTTTCGACTTTAAACTTTCGACTTCTATAGGTTCGCTGCCTTCTCTTTTTTAATTTTTTCCAGTTCTACAAGGTTAGCTTCTACCACCTGTTTTACCGCGTTAAATTTAGCGGTTATCTCCGCAGGGTTGGCGCCACCTGCTTTGCAGGCCAGTTCAACCTCCTGTATATTGGCCTGGCTTTGGGGCATCCCAAAAAAACCAAGGTTGGGTTTAAGTTTGTGTGATGATTGCGCCGCAACCACCCAGTCACCCTGGTTTATGGCCTGTGTAATAGCATCCAGCAGTTGTGGTGTTTGCTCCAGGAACATCCCTATCGAGTCAACAATAAATTCGTCGCTGCCATCGGCTATTTCATATAAGAAAGAGAGGTCGAGGTCCGGGGTTGGTAAATTATCAGACATTGCAAAGGTTTATAAAATCAAAATTATAACTTTTTTACGATCAAGTTGTCTTTAAGGTTGTTTTTCAGTTCTAAAACAGATTTATTTAGCACCGGGTGTATAAAATCGGGCGCCAGCATTCCCAAAGGCTCTAAAGTAAACCTGCGGTTATGCAATTCCGGGTGCGGTACCGTAAGGTTAGGGTCGTTAATTACCTCGTCCCCATAAAACAAAATATCGATATCGATAGTGCGCGACCCCCACTTTTCCTCGCGCATGCGCCCCATTTCTGTTTCAATTTGCAGTATCTTTTGTAAAACCTGCTGTGCCGGCAAACCTGTTTGCAGTATAACTACCTGGTTCAGGTAGTCGGGCAGGTCGGTTTTTCCCCATGATTGGGTTTCGTAAACTGCCGAGGTTTTAACCACAGGTGCAATATCCTGCTCAATGCGTTCTATCGCCTTGTTTAAAAACGCCTTACGGTCGCCAAGGTTGCTCCCCAGCAGTAAAAAAACATTAATCATGTTGTAACAAATATTATATGTAAGGCTCTTAATAGTATGTGAATTACTAAGTTTGCATATATAGATTATTTATAACAGTTAATGAAACAATTCTTCAAATTTGTATTTGCCACTATAGTTGGTTTCACCGTTATTGTTGTTATTGGGTTTGCGATTTTATTGGGGATAATTGGTGTGGCCAGCAGCGAAAAAGCGGTAGAAGTTGATGCAAATTCTGTACTACACATCAAGTTTGATTACCAGATAAACGAACGTACGCCTAATAACCCATTCAACAATCTGCCGTTTTTTGGCGATAAAAAGCGCGACCTGGGCCTTAACGATATTTTAGCGAGTATAAAAAAAGCCAAAAACGACGATAACATCAAAGGCATTTTCCTTGATGAAAGTTACATGATGAACGGGCAGGCCACTACCGAAGAGATCCGCAACGCGCTTATCGATTTCAAAAGATCAAAAAAGTTTGTTATCGCTTATTCTGAAATTTACACACAGGCCTTTTATTACTTAGCCTCTGTTGCCGATAAGGTGTATATCAACCCGAAAGGGATCTTCGAGTTTAGGGGCTTTAGCTCCGAAGTTACCTTCCTTAAGGGTGCGCTGGACAAGCTGGGCATCGAGGCGCAGATCATAAAAGTAGGTACCTATAAAAGCGCCGTTGAACCCTTGGTATTAACCAAAATGAGTGATGCCAACCGTTTGCAGGTTACCTCGTATTTGGGGTCGATGTACGATCATTTCCTGGCAGGTATATCCAAAAGCCGCGATATCAATAAAGATTCGCTGTTTAATTATGCCAACAGCGGCCGCATACAGCAACCCGAAGATGCCCTGAAATATAAACTGGTTGACGGCTTAAAATACAAGGACGAGATACTCTCTGAACTTAAACAACGTACAGACGTAAAGGAAAAAGATGACCTGGCAAGTGTTGACCTGGACGACTATTTAAAAAGCAATGTAGCCGCTACCACCGACCCAAAAGAGGTATCATCTAAAAACAGGATAGCGGTAATTTATGCATCGGGCGAAATTGCCGGCGGCGATGGCGACGATAACAGTATCGGTTCCGAAACCATATCAAAAGCGCTGCGTAAGGTACGCACAGATGATAACGTGAAGGCTGTGGTATTGCGCGTTAATTCGCCCGGAGGCAGTTCGCTGGCATCTGATGTGATCTGGCGCGAAGTTATGCTTACCAAAAAGGTTAAGCCTATCATCGTATCTATGGGCGATGTGGCTGCATCTGGCGGTTATTACATTGCCTGCGCCGCCGATTCGATTATTGCCGAACCCAATACCATTACCGGTTCGATTGGGATCTTCGCCGTGTTGCCAAACATGCAAAAACTGTTTAACGATAAGCTGGGTATTACCTTTGATGGTGTAAAAACCGGCAAGTATGCCGACCTGGGCGATGTAAGCCGCCCGCTTACACCCGAAGAAAGGCTGATACTGCAAAACAGTGTTAACCGCGGATATGACGATTTTACAAAAGCAGTGGCAACAGGCCGCGGCAAAACACAGGCCTATATCAACAGCATTGGGCAGGGCCGCGTTTGGACGGGTACCCAGGCCTTACAGAACGGATTGGTTGACCGCCTGGGTAATATCAATGATGCTGTAAAGTCTGCCGCTAAAAAAGCCAAACTTAAAGATTATAAGATAGTATCATACCCCGAACAAAAAAGCACGCTCGACCGCTTTGGCGAAGGCTTAAGCGCCGAAGTAAAGGCCCATTTTGTAAAAGCCGAGCTTGGCGAAAACTACCGCTATTACGAACAAATAAAAGGCGTTACCAAATTGATGCGCACCCCGCAGGCCCGTATGAGCTACGATGTGGTGATAAAATAATACGGCTTATTGTTGATGTTTCATAGTTAATGGTACGTTATGTGCTATGGAAACTATGAACTATTATCTATGAACTCCCCCTCCTCTTTTGTATTTTTACGCCACAACTAAATTATGGAGAACAAAACCATAGCCCGTACGCTTCGTTTCCTGTCGCAATTGATGGAATTACACGATGTAAATCCTTTCAAAATAAAATCGATAGCTAATGCTGCCTTTAAGGTAGATAAGCTGCCCTTCCCTGTTGCCGGCAAAACCGTACCCGAATTGGAAAAGATAGACGGTATTGGCAAAAGCCTTGCCGCTAAAATTGCCGAACTGCTGGAAACCGGTACCATGGCCGAACTACAGGATCTTAAAGATAAAACCCCCGAGGGTATTGTAGAAATGATGGGCATCAAAGGCATCGGGCCAAAAAAAGTAGCCATTATATGGAAGGAACTGGGGATAGAGAACGTTGGCGAACTGTATTACGCCTGTAACGAGAACCGCCTTATCGAGGCAAAAGGTTTTGGTTTAAAAACACAGGAGGAGATAAAGAAAGTCATCGAATTTAGGATGGCCGGCAACGGTAAATTCCTTTACGCCCAGGTAGAGAAGGATGTTATAGCCCTGATGGAGGAGATCCGAGGTATTTTCCCGGATGCTTTAAAGCATATTGCCGGCGAGTTTCGCAGGCTCAACGAGATCATCAGCGAACTGGTGATCGTAGTTGGCAGCCTAAACCAGGAAATTGCTTTTAACGCATTGGCCGAGTTGGATACCCTGCAAAATGTAAACCTTAACGGCACCCACATCTCTGCCGAATTAACCAACGGCCTGCTGGTTGACATTATTTGTGTTGACAAAGCCGACTATTACTACGAGTTGTTTATGAATACCGGCGATACGGAACATGTGGAAGCCGTACTTTCGCGCATCAACATCCCGCTGGAGCAGCCCGAAACTGAAGAATTGATCTACCAAAAAGCAGGCCTGGCCTGGATGCAGCCCGAACTGCGTGATGGCACAACTTTTATCGAAAAAGCGGCCGAAAACAAACTGCCAACCCTGATAAGCTACCACGACCTGAAGGGCACGCTGCACAACCACAGTACCTGGAGTGATGGGGTAAACACGCTGGAGGAAATAGCCCTGTACTGTCGCGACGAACTTAAATTGGAATATTTAGGTATTTGCGACCACAGCAAAAGCGCCTTTTACGCCAAGGGCCTTAGCATCGAACGCGTTTTACAGCAACAGGAAGAGATAGATCACCTGAATAAAAAAATTACCGGCTTCCATATCTTTAAAGGTATCGAATCGGATATATTAAATGATGGTTCGCTGGATTACCCGGACGAGATCCTGAAAAAGTTTGATTTTATTGTGGCATCGGTACACGCTAACCTTAAAATGCAGGAGGATAAAGCTACCGCGCGGATCATAAAAGCGATTGAAAACCCTTTCACAACCATACTTGGCCACCCCACAGGCAGGCTGCTGCTTAGCCGCAAGGGGTACGATATCGACCACAAAAAAGTGATCGATGCCTGCGCGGCCAATAATGTGGTGATAGAAATAAATGCCAACCCGCTAAGGCTCGACCTTGACTGGCGCTGGCACCAATATGCGTTGGATAAAGGCGTTATGTTATCCATAAACCCCGATGCGCACCGTAACAGCGGTTTCCACGATATGGAATACGGTACAAATGTTGCCCGCAAAGGCGGATTAACTAAAGAAATGTGCCTAAACGCACTATCTTTAGCAGAGATAAGTAAAGTTTTTGAAAGGAAAAGGAGTCATTGAGTCATTGGGTCATTGGGTCATTGGGTCATTGGGTCATTGGGTCATTGGGTCATTGGGTCATTGGGTCATTGGGTCATTAATGAATTTGATATTTCTAAAAGAGTTTGTTTCTTTATTACTTATCGATTTTAATAATGGGTAATAGAATAGAAGATTTAGAAATTTATACCTTATCTGATAATTTCTCTAACAAAATATGGTTTTTAGTTTCCGAATGGGATTACTTTGCTAAAGACACCGTGGGCAAGCAAATAGTGAGATCGGCAGATTCAATAAGCGCCAATATTGCAGAAGGCTTTGGGCGATTTCATTATAAGGAAAATAAAAACTTCTGTTACTTTAGCAGGGGCTCGTTAATTGAAACAAAGGGATGGTTAAATAAGAGCAGAGTAAGAGGCTTAATAGGTGAAGACAAATACCAGGAACTTTTAAAAGAATTAGAAACCATCCACCATAAATTAAATATTTACATCAAATATATTGGGAAGAAAATAATTGAACAGCCAGGTAATGACTCAATGACCCAATGACCCAAACAAATGCTAACAGATAAAGTACGTAAGCTACAGCAATCGGGACCGGTGCCAAATATTTTGGTTATAGGCGACCTGATGATAGATCACTATATTATAGGTGATGCCACCAGGCTTTCACCAGAAGCACCTGTGCCTATTGTGAACATAAAAAAAGAGTTTACCACTCCCGGCGGCGCGGCTAATGTAGCGCAAAACCTGTTATCGCTGGGGGCTAAGATCTCGCTGGCTGGCGTTACGGGCGATGATGCTGACGCTGGCCGCTTAACTACTATTTTAACAGATGAGGGTATTAATGTTGACGGCATTTTTAAAGACAGCACCCGCCCTACTACGGTAAAAACCCGTGTAATGGCCGGCAGCCACCAATTGGTACGTGTGGACAGGGAAGTTACCACCCCTTTGGAGGATAGTTTGCAGCACGATTTTTTTGAGCGCGTAAACGCAAGCATTGCGCAGGCAGATATTGTGTTATTCTCTGATTACAACAAGGGCCTTTTTTCTGAAACGCTTACCCAACAGCTTATTGCGGAAGCCAACAAGCAAAATAAAAAAGTAATTATCGACCCAAAAGGGCTTAATTATGGCAAGTATAAAGGCGCCTATATCATCAAGCCAAACCGTAAGGAACTGGCCGAGGCCGCCAAAACAGAACGTATTACCAATATCGACGAGCTGCAGCAGGCAGCCCGCATCATCATTAAACAAACCGGTGCCGAGTATATTGTGGTTACCTTGTCAGAACAAGGCATGGTTATCATCAGCGAGCTGGCGCACAAACTGCTGCCTGTAAAAGCCACATCGGTGTTTGACGTTACCGGCGCTGGCGATACGGTGCTGGCAACTATGGCCTACTTTATGGCGCAGGGCCTTAATGTAGAAGAAGCCTGCGACTTGGCCAACCACGCCGCCGCCATTGTAATAAGGCAAACCGGCAGCGCTGTCACCACTATTAACGAGATACTGGAAGACATAGAAAGAGACAAAGGACGATAAGATAAAGGACAAAAACTGAGTATTGCCCGTCACGAAAAATGACCCAATGACTCAATGACATAATGACTAAAAAAGATGGTTATTGAACAGCTTTACGAGCACCGTAATTTAATACAGCAGGTTATCGAAACCCTTTCGGGCGATATCGAGACTGCTTGCAATACTATTGTTGCCGTACTAAAGGATGGTAAAAAAGTTTTAATTGCCGGTAACGGCGGTAGTGCCGCCGATGCACAGCATATTGCCGCCGAGCTAAGCGGTAAATTTGAAAAAGAGCGTAAAGCATTACCGGGCATTGCTTTAACAGTTGATACATCGGCGCTTACAGCTATAGCTAACGATTATGGCTACCACCACGTATTTTCGCGCCAGGTAGAGGCGCTGGCACAACCCGGCGACCTGTTCATCGGCATCTCCACCAGCGGCAACAGTCAGGGCATATTAAACGCGTTTGAAACGGCGGGTAAAATAGGCTGCAAAACCCTGGGTTTATCAGGCAGGGATGGCGGCAGGATGAACGGTTTATGCGATCTGAACATCGTTATTCCATCGGATATTACCGCGCGTATCCAGGAAATGCACATCCTGATAGGCCATATCCTGTGCAAGGCGGTGGATGATGCTTATTAACTTGTCTGAACCGGGATCTTTTGAATTAACGAATTTTCAGAATGTTACTTTTGATTACTTATTCTATAAATTTATAAAATTCGTTTAATTCGAGTTCAGAATAATTCTTACCACCATGCGCCACGATCTGGAAAAAACGCTTCTTGATAAAATAGCTACGCTGCCGCAGTTAACCACAGGCATTGCCGCGTGGAAAAGTCAAGGCAAAAAAGTGGTATTTACCAACGGCGTGTTCGATCTGCTGCACCTCGGGCATATTACCTATCTTTCAAAAGCTGCCGAACTTGGCGACAAGCTGATCATCGGCTTAAATGCCGATGCATCTGTAAAACGCTTAAAGGGCGAAAACCGCCCCGTAAACGACCAGAACAACCGCGCCGCCCTGTTAGCCGCTTTGTTTTTTGTTGACGCCGTTATTTTATTTGAAGAAGATACCCCGCGGGACCTGATCAGCCAACTATTGCCCGATGTACTGGTAAAAGGCGCTGATTACACCGTTGAAAATATTGCCGGCGCCAAAGAAGTGCTGGCCAACGGCGGGGAAGTAAAAACCATTACTTTGGTGGAAGGGTATTCTTCTACATCTATTATCAATAAAATAAGGGCGCAGAGCCAGGCTGAAAGTTAAAAGGTTCTAAAATTATTAACTTACTAAATCCGAAATCGAACGTCCGAAATCCGAAATAAATAAATGAAAATCCTCGTTATCCGCTTTAGTTCTATGGGCGATATTATTTACACTACGCCCATTGTACGCTGCCTTAAAAAGCAGTTGCCGGATGCCGAGGTGCACTTTATAACCAAGCCAGCTTTTAAATACATTTACGATAACAACCCTTACGTTGATAAACTGCTGCTGCTAAAACCAAGCCTCTCAGATACCATCGCCGATATCAAGGCCGAAGGATACGATCACATCATCGATTTGCATAATAACCTGCGTACAGCTATCATTAAACTGCGCACCGGTATCCAGTCCTCCACATATAAAAAACAAACTATCCGCAAATGGTTAAGCCTTAAGCTTAACTTAAAACTGGTGCCGCCCGTGCATTTGGTGGACCGGTATTTAAAAGCCGTACAGTTTTTAGGGGTGACCAATGATGGGCAGCCCATTGATTATTACATTAAAAAAGACCACCAACTGCCTGCCCTGCTGCCGGCATCGCACCAAAACAATTACGTGGCCTTTGTTATTGGCGCTACGCATTTTACCAAACGAATGCCTAACCAAAAGATCATCAACCTGTGCAGGCAGCTTAACTTTCCTATAGTGTTACTGGGCGGGGCCGATGTTAAGGCTAACGGCGATGAAATAGCGGCTGCGATCGGGAATAATATTTATAACGCCTGCGGTGTAACCACGCTCGATGAATCGGTTTTCCTGGTATCCAAAGCGCACAGTATCATTGGTTTTGATACCGGCCTTACGCATATTGCCGAAGCTTTTGATAAACCAATCGTATCTATCTGGGGCGGCACCGTGCCCGATCTGTTAGGCGTGCAACCTTATATGGTGAAGGATGCGATGGTTGCCGGTATCGACCTCAGTTGCCGCCCCTGTTCAAAGTTCGGGTTAGAGAAATGCCCGCTTGGGCATTTCAAATGCATGTATGATATGCCCGAAGAACCTATCGCCGGTTTTGTAAATATTAAATAACAGGAAAGTTATTTTCATTTAAATGCTTACTTTTGCAAAAACAATAAAATCTTATTACATGAAAAAAATTCTACTATTACTTTGCTGCGCGTTTGCAGCTTCAACAGCTTTTGCACAAGTACCAAGCTTCGGTATCAGGGGTGGCGTAAATTTCGCTAAAATTTCGGCTTCAAACGGTAACTTAACTGCTTCAACAAACTCAACTACAACATTTGCAGTTGGTGTATTTGCCGATTTTAAATTCGGTAGTTTATCATTACAACCTGCTTTAAACTATACAGGTAAAGGTGGCGAAGGTGATAGCGGCAACGGCGGCACAACTAAAATTAAAACTTACTATGTGCAAGTTCCGGTAAATTTAGTTTACCATGTTCCTGCGGTATTTGGTAACGTTTATTTTGGTGGCGGCCCTTATGTAGGTGTTGGTGTATCCGGAAAAACTACAATAACCGAAAATGGTTCGTCTGTGAGCGAAGACATTACTTTTGGTGATGACCAGGATGATATCAAAAGAACTGATTTTGGTTTAAATGGTATTGCCGGCCTGGAGTTTAACAACGGTTTTATACTGGGTGTTAACTACGACCTTGGTTTATCAAACATTGCTAACGAAAACTCATTCTCAACAAAAAACCGTGTATTCGGTGTTTCTGTTGGCTTTAAATTCTAATTAGCAAACAATAATTTATTAAAAGCGGAGCATATGCCCCGTTTTTTTTATTTTAGGGCAAAATGAAGAAACTACTGCTGATACGCCACGCAAAAGCAACACACGAAACCGGCTTTACTGATTTTGAACGCCCGCTTACCGACAAAGGTTTTATGCAAGCCGAATTAATGGCCGCAAGGTTACAGGTAAACAGCATACAGCCACAAATACTGGTATCAAGCCCTGCCCTGCGCACATTATCAACAGCTAATGTTTTTGGACAAGTATTAGGTTTACCGCAGGCTATCACCAATAAGGATATTTACGATGCAAGCGAAAACGCATTGCTTAAAGTAATTTACAACTTACCCGATACGCACGATCTTATAGCGCTTGTGGGGCACAACCCCGGCATAAGCCAGGTGCTTTATTATTTAAGCGGGGCCATTAAAGAAGTACCGCCATGCGCGGTAGCGCTAATTGAGTTTGATGCCGATAGCTGGGCCGAGGTACATGAGGCAAGCGGTAAACTTACTCATTACGATACGCCGAGCCCCCCAGCCCCCTGAAGGGGGAGCAAAGTTTAAAAACAGATAAGCCCTTTAATAAAATAAAGGGCTTTATGCGTTTCAAAATCTCCCCCTTCAGGGGGCTGGGGGGCTAATTCACCTTATACATCTTCCCCGGCAGCGACCGGATAAAACCTTGCAGCTCCATATCCAGCAAGGTCATGGCCAGTTGGCTCATGGGCATATTGGCTTTGATGGAAAGATCGTCAATGGCCAGCGGGTTTTTATTCTGCCGGATAATCTCATATACTGCACGCTCATCGGCGGACAAATCTATCGGCATTAACAATTGTTGAGGTGCATCTTTTACATCGGTATTCTTTTCCCAGCCCAGGCTGTATGCCAGGTCGGCAACACAGGTAAGCAGGGCTGCTTTATTGTTACGGATAAGGAAGTTACATCCTTCCGAGTATTCATCACCCAATCTGCCGGGGAAAGCAAATACATCCCGGTTGTAGCTGTTGGCTATTTCGGCGGTTATCAATGCACCTCCTTTTAACCCGGCTTCTATTACAATGGTAGCATCGGCCATGCCGGCCACTATACGGTTACGCTGCGGAAAGTTTTCCCTGTCGGGGATGGTACCCGATGGGTATTCGCACAACAAACCGCCGTTCTCCTGCATCTTATCGGCTGTGCCGCGGTTTTGATGAGGATACAATTTATCCAGCCCGTGCCCCAGTACGCCAACGGTGGGCACACCCAGCCTGATACATTCTTTATGCGCGGCCACATCAATGCCTAAAGCAAGGCCGCTAACTACCAAAACATTGTATTGCTGCAATTCTTCTACCAGTTGCCGGCAAAGCTGCCTGCCGTAATCTGTAGCGTTGCGGGTGCCTACAATGCTTACACAATGGTATGGGTTAAGGTTAGCATTGCCTTTACTGTATAATAACACGGGCGAATCGTGGCAGTTTTTTAACCTGCGGGGGTAGCGGGCATCCGTATAAAACAAAACGTCTATCGCGTTCTTTTCGATGAATTTCAGCTCCTGCTCTGCCTTGCGTAAGGCTTCATCAAAATCTATCAGGTTAATTTTTTTTTCACCAATGCCGGGGATCTTTAAAAATTTCGCCTTGGGTGTTTTAAATACTTCCTCGGCATCGCCCACGTGGGCAACAAGGCTTTTGGCATATGTACAGCCAATGCTTTTAAGATATGTTAGGGCAACCTGGTGTAATAACGACATCGTTTTTTATGATGCCCTAAAGTATAAATTATCCTAATAAAATTAGCATTTATAGGTGAAATATATTTGCTTAAAAATAATCTTACAAAAACTACAAAAATAGTTTGCAAACTATAAAAATAGTTTTACCTTAGCCTAACTATAAAAATAGTTTGCTATGAAACTAAAAGAACTCACCAAAGCCGAAGAACAGATCATGCAGATACTGTGGCAACTGAACGAAGGAATAGTAAAGGATATTTTGGAGAAGATCCCCGAACCAAAACCAGCTTATAACACGGTATCAACGGTAGTGCGCGTACTGGAAGGTAAGGGTTTTATAGACCATAAAGCTTACGGTAACTCGCATGTTTACTTCCCGCTCGTTAGCGAGGATGATTACAAAAAGTTTACGTTTGATAAGCTGATGAGCAATTATTTTGATAACTCCTACAAAAGCCTGGTATCGTTCATAGCCGACGAAAAAGACCTGGGCCTTAAGGAACTGGATGAATTGACCGAGTTAATTAATAAACTTAAATCTCAAAAAAAATGAGCTGGCTGCATTACCTTATCGAGGCAAATATATACCTGGGTGTATTTTATTTGTGTTATTGCCTGTTCTTAAACCGCGATACCCACTACATGCTGGGCCGTGTTTATTTGATATTTAGCTGTGTAATGGCTTTTATTTTGCCGGTTACACAGTTAAGTATCCTTAAACCCGTTATGCCTGAAATCCAAATTTCGGAACCTGTTATACAGGCAACCGCTATCCCGGTACATGTGCAGCAAATAAAAATAACCCCGCCCGTAGAGCACCTTACGTTTGATGATGCCATTGTGTACCTGTACGTATGTGGCGCGGTTGCCGCACTGCTGGTATTGCTGTTTCGTTTGCGCAAACTGTATATCATTACCCGCAATAACCATTCTATGTATAAGGATCAGTATAAACTTATTCATTTGAATGATGAGAATACGGCCTTTTCATTTTTTAATTACCTGTACATAGGCAGCAATATACCGCAGGCCGAAACCATTATAGCGCACGAACTGGTGCACATACGCCAAAAACATTCGGTAGATATTATTTTCATGGAGGTACTAAAGGTGATCAACTGGTTTAACCCATTCATCTACCTTACCCAGCGCAGCCTGAAAACCATACACGAATATATTGCTGATGAGCAAACCGCCGCGAACGGGCATGACGCGCTCGCCTACTCCTCTTTTTTACTGAACAATGCTTATGGCATACAGGGTTCATCTATAGCGCATTCATTTTTCAATTATAACCTGTTAAAAAAGAGGATAATTATGTTAAACAAAAACCGATCGGGTAAGTTAGCAAGGCTAAAGTACCTGGCAGCGCTGCCGCTTTGCGCGGGGATGCTGTGCGCATCAACACTGGTGTTTAGTAAAGATTATGGGGTGATAGACCTGGCCCCGCATAGGGCCGCTGCAGCCAAGCCCGGCCTGATCAAGTACTTTAAGATAACAGACCGGGACATTACCGCCTACTCGGACAACTTGTCTTTTACCGAGAACGGCGTTAAAAAAATGTACTACGCTGCCACTATAACAGATGCGGATATAGCCCATATCATGAAAGTGCGTAAGCTTAAAGTTGAGGTTATTGATGTTGACAGTAAAACCAAAATGCAGGTACCCCTGGTAACAAACGGAACCCCTGATACGGCATTTGCCGCCCGCCCGCCTGCAATTTTTAAAGATGGCTACGTTTTACAGGAAAATGGTTACCTCATCAATAAAAAGACGGAATATTTTACGCTGACATTAACCGATAAAAGTGGTAAAACAACCATTTACAACAGCACGGATGCTACCCCCGCCGAGCGTAAAATGCTAAATGATAAATTTGGCTATAAGTTTTTTAACTACGACATGGCAGGCTTTGTAAAACGGGCCAACACTCCACACCCGGCTCCAACAGGCGGTATGTTAGCACCACCCCCGCCGCCTGTTTTTGTTAAGGAAGCCTTTGGGCAGTTGGCACAATACATCAGCCAAAAAACTACTTATCCTAAGGCAGCGCTTGATAAAAAAGTTGGCGACTCGTTTATTGCGACTTTAAAAATTGATGAAAAAGGGAAGATAGTAGAGGTAACAGCTTCTAAAAATGATGGCAGCGGCTTTGTTGAAGCATTTGAAAAAGCCGCGCTTTCTTTTCCTTTCCCAATAAAAGATAAAGCGGGCAGCTACAAAGCCGATGTTGTGTTTTTCATGCCCGGCAAAACTGTTAAACTTAACGGACCAGCCGCAAGCGGTAATGCTTACGTGGGCCAATTAGGAGTGTTAGGATTAACACCTCAACAAAGAAAAATGATGAGCATACCGCCGCCGCCACCGCCTGCACCGCCTAAAAAGTTAAAAGATCAGATAAAACTTCCGCCACCGGTAGTGGTGCCCGATAAGCCGGCCAAAGTGGTAAAGGCCGACCGGATAAAACTTCCGCCACCACCACCTGCACCCCCTAAAAAGAGAGTGGTTGATCAGATAAAGCTACCGCCGCCTGCAGTAGCCCGATTAAACAATACGCCGCCGCCACCGCCGCCGCCGTTTGAAAGTGTTTACGAGGACCTTATGAAATATGTGACAAAACACACCCGCTACCCATCTATAGCCCGTGATAATAAGATCAACGGACATGTATTATTATCGCTGGTTATTAATAATGACCATAAAGTAGCCGACGTTAAAGTTGAAAAAGGATTTGATTCCCGCTGTGATGCAGAGGCTGCAAGGGCATTAAGCACTTACAGCAATACCATTGATAAAGCGCCGGGCAAATATAAAATAGTGGTTACCTTTATGCTGGTAGATGAAGAAGGGGGTAAAAAGTTTTTTTCGCCAAAACCTTTAACCGACGAAGACGTAAATATGCCTAATTTTATAGGAGAAGTTGTAGTGGCTGGATCTGTAAATTAAGCTATTGACTGCTACCCCTTTACGTAGATCACCTGTTTGGTCTCAAAAAACTCCTCCTCAAAGTAATCTTTGAGATGATATTGCTGAACGGCTAAACCCGCTTCGGCAATTTCTTGTGTAAGGTCACCGCCTTTTAAATATAATATCCCGTTAGGTAATTGGTTGTTCGATTGTTTGCTGAACTTGCCCTTCACCCATGGGTAAAAATCTTTAAGCTGTGTTACCGCGCGCGATACCACAAAATCAAACTGCTGCTTAATTTCTTCGGCACGGGCATGGGTGCCCCTTACGTTTTTAAGCCCCAATGCTTTTGCTACCTCGTTAACCACCTTTATTTTTTTGCCGATAGAATCAACCAGGTGGAAGTTGGTTTCGGGAAAAAGTATAGCCAGCGGGATGCCCGGGAAACCGCCGCCTGTACCCACATCCAACACATTTTCGCCGGGCAAAAAAGCCATTACCTTGGCTATCCCTAACGAGTGCAGCACATGGCGTTCGTACAACAGGTCGATATCCTTGCGGGATATCACGTTGATCTGGCTGTTCCAAAAAATGTAAAGTTCATGCAATTGCGCAAATTGCGCCTGCTGCTCAGCAGTTATATCCGGGAAATATTTGAGCAGGATCTCAGATGTCATCCTTGTTATATCGGTTTATGATATTACCTAAAAGGTACCGGGCCCTGAACAATTGCGCCTTAACCGTGCCCAGGGGCAGGTCAAGCTGCTGGGCTATCTCCTCGTACGATAGTTCGTCGAAATAGCGCAGCGTTATCAGGTTACGGTAGCGTATTGGCAGGCTTTCTATCAGTAATTTAAGTTCTTCGGTCTGTTGTTTTTTGATGGATGTTTCCTCGGGGTTTAAGCCGTCAGATCTTATCTGAAGGGGTTTTTCATCACCATCTTCATCCATCATCCCGTGTATCGATTGCGTGTTAAGCTTTTTCTTGCGGATAAAATCGATACAATTGTTGGTAGCCACGCGAAAAAGCCAGGTGCTAAATGCATATTCGGGCTGGTACTTCTCCAGCTTTTCAAACGCCTTGGCAAAGGTTTCAACAGTAAGGTCCATAGCGTCCTCTTTGTTGTTAACCATTTTAAGCACCATAAAGTAAATAGAATCTTTATAGCGGTGCATCAGGTCGGCATAGGCTTTTTGGTTACCCGCTCTCGCCTTTACCACCAGATGGAAATCGTTCTTTGCATTTTCGGTGAAATGTTTATTTATTTCCATCGTGTGGTTTTAATAAAAGTACCAATCAATCCAAACACGTTTAAATATATATAATATATCATATCAAAAAAAGGCAAGGCCCATAGCATATCGCCGCTATCCAGTTTCTTAAATATCTTACGGTACACAAGCAGCTGCAGCATCCATCTAAAAATAAAAACACCTAAGGCTAATATAGGTTCGAATTTAAATACAAGGCACAATATAAATAAAACATAAAACAAAAAACCGCTAACCGCATCAAAACTTAGCATGCGCCTATGGTTGTTTTTGTATAGCTTGCCTACCCCCATATGCCTCTTTTTTTGCCTGAACCAACCGCCCAGTGTAGTTTTGGCATCGGTATAAGTAAAGGTATCGGGGTGTATCTCAATAGCAGTATTATCGGCTGTAGCGTTTTGGTTTACAAACAGGTCGTCGTCGCCAGATATAACATGCATATGCGATGCAAACCCCTTAGCCCCAAAAAACAGTGATTTGGTATAGGCAAGGTTACGCCCTATACCCATATATGCATCACCGTTCAAAGCCGCTGACAGGTAATTTATAGCCGTTTTTAAGGTCTCGAACCGGATAAAAGGGTTTAAAAAATTACCGGTGCGTGTATATGGCGAGTAGCCTAAAACAATTTGCGTGTTACCTGTAAAACCGGCTGCCATGCGGGTTATCCAGTTTAATGTGGCTGGCTTGCAATCGGCATCGGTAAACAAAAGGTGTTCGTTCTTAGCCGCTTTAATGCCTAATGTAAGGGCGAATTTTTTTCCGGTTTTATAACGCTGGTGCTCTGTAATAGTTACCACCTTAAGGTGCGGAAACTCCTGTTTTATCTCCAGCAGTATCATGTCCGATTCATCGGTAGAGCAATCGTTTATCACCACCACTTCATAATCGGGGTAGTTCTGCTGCAGTATATAAGGCAGGTTTTCGGTTAAGTTACGGGCCTCGTTACGGGCACTGATGATAACAGAAATAGGTACGGATAGCGGTACCCCGGTAGCCATCGGGGCCTCATTGGGGGTATAACGAGTGAGCCGGCTGTGGTTACTTAACAGGTAATACAGCTGAACAATAAAACATAGCTGAAACAGAACAAATAACGCCTCGTGAATGTAAGCTTCCAAACCCCTTGATAATAAGGTGCAAATTTGATAAAAAAGGTTGTAATGTTGTAACGTTTTAAGGTTGAAATGTTAACATATTTTATGTTAATGGCATTACTTTATCAAATTGTGCAAAACATTCGACTCTCAGCATTAACATTACAACTTTACAACCTTCAAACATTACAACAATAAGGTAGCTTTTGTTAATTTTGCACCACTACATGAAATTTACTTTACAAGCACAAGATCCTCTTTCCAAGGCCCGGGCGGGCGAGCTTACTACAGACCACGGGGTTATACAAACGCCTATTTTTATGCCTGTTGGCACAGCCGGCACAGTAAAAGCCGTACACCAACGCGAGCTGAAGGACGATATTAAGGCCCAGATCATATTAGGCAATACCTATCACTTATACCTAAGGCCGGGGCTAAACACTATTGAACAGGCCGGTGGCCTGCATAAATTTAACGGCTGGGACGGCCCGATTTTAACTGATAGCGGCGGTTACCAGGTGTATTCGCTTACGGATGTGCGCAAGATAAAGGAAGAGGGTGTAACCTTCCGCTCTCATGTGGATGGTTCAAAACACCTGTTCACGCCCGAAAATGTGATGGATATCCAGCGCATTATAGGTGCCGATATCATCATGGCTTTTGATGAGTGTACGCCCTACCCCTGCGATTATAACTATGCCAAACGCTCGATAGAGATGACGCACCGCTGGCTTAAACGCTGCTGCGACCGCTTTGATACCACCCAGCCTAAATATGGCTATGGCCAAACGCTGTTCCCTATAGTGCAGGGATCGGTTTATAAAGATCTGCGGATACGTTCGGCCGAAGTTATCGCATCGTTTGAGCGCGAGGGCAATGCCATTGGCGGCCTGAGCGTAGGCGAACCGGCCGAAGAGATGTACGCTATGACAGAGGTAGTTTGTAATATATTACCGGAGCATAAACCCCGTTATTTAATGGGCGTGGGCACACCGGTTAACATACTGGAAAACATTGCTTTAGGGATTGATATGTTTGACTGCGTTATGCCTACCCGCAATGCCCGTAACGGTATGCTGTTTACCAGGGATGGCATTATCAACATCAAAAACGAAAAGTGGAAGAACGATTTTACGCCTATAGAAGCTGGTAGCGACCTATATTCGGATACTTGTTATACAAAAGCATATTTACGCCATTTGATCCATAGCGGTGAGATGTTGGGCGCGCAAATTGCTACATTGCATAACCTGCACTTTTACATATGGTTAGTTAAAGAAGCACGCAATAAAATTGTTGCCGGTGAGTTTTACGAGTGGAAGAAAATTATGGTAAACCGTTTAGGCCAAAGATTATAAATGAGGCGATTCCTACATCGATATTTAACCGTTATTGACCGGTATATCATCAAAAAATACTTGGGCACCTTTGTGTTTACGCTGGGCATTTTTATGGTGATATCGGTTGTATTTGATATATCCGAGCACCTTGATAATTTTTTAGGGGAGGATTCGTCCCTAAACGAAATAGTTTTTACTTATTATGCCGGGTTTATCCCCTTCTATTTGATGCTGCTATCGCCGTTGATCAACTTTTTGGCTGTTATATTTTTTACAGCTAAAATGGCCAACCAAACAGAAATAGTCCCTATTTTAACAAGCCGCGCCAGCTTTTACCGTTTTTTAAGGCCTTACGCACTATCGGCAGCGTTGATATTTACGGTATCGTTATTTGCCAATATTTATCTTTTACCTTTTACCAACAAGCTGAAGATTGCTTTTGAAAGCGCTCATTTTTTTAAAAACGACGATCCATCAAAAAGTGAGGTACACATTCAGCTGGATAAAAGAACCTTTGTTTACCTGCAAAGGTACGACCCCGACCTGCAAACGGGCTATAATTTCACTCTTGAAAAATTTGATGGCGACGAACTAAAGGAAAAACTTACATCCCTTAGTATCAAATACGATTCGCTTAAAAACAGGTGGACCCTTAACATGCCGTCTATCCGTTATGTAAACGGTTTAAAAGAAACTTTCAAATCTAATTTACCAAACCTTGATACGGTTTTAGATATGCGCCCGGTTGATTTTGAAGCCCACGATAATGTGGTTAGCAACATCTATAGCGCCATGTCGCTTTCTGCTTTAAACAAGGGTATCGAGAAAGAAAAAACGCGCAGTACCGGTGTAATTACCGATATGCTATTTGAGAAATACCGCCGCTTTGTAGAGCCTTTATCCTCGTTTGTATTAACCTGTATCGGCGTTGCCATAGCATCCAGAAAGGTACGCGGGGGTGTTGGGTTACCCTTGGGGATAGGTATTTTTATATGCTTTACATACATTGTAGTAAATAAATTTGCCCTGGTATTTGCCATTAAAGGCGGCTTCCCGCCACTTACGGCAGTGCTTATGCCTAATATAATATTTGGCACACTGGGTTATATCCTGCTACTTAAAGCGCCAAAATAATGACTGCTTTAAGCAATAATACAGGCGTAAACAAGAACCTTTTAATACTACATTTTACTGTTTTTATATGGGGGTTTACCGGGATATTGGGTCAATTGATCTCCATTTCGGCGGTAAATTTGGTTTGGTACCGCGTATTAATTGCCAGTTTATCGTTGTTTTTATACTTCAAATTTAACAAAACGGCGTTTAAAGTTAACCGTAATACGGTACTGAAATTGATGCTTACAGGCGCTTTGGTGGGCGGTCACTGGATCCTTTTCTTCGCTTCAATAAAGCTTTCAACCGTGCCGGTAACATTGGTTTGCCTGTCTTCGATCACCCTTTTTACAGCCATTTTCGAGCCTATAATTAATAAAAAAGCCATCTCAAAAATGGAGATCATCGCCGGTATTTTTATAATAACCGGCATAGTTTTGATATTTAAATTTGAAACACAATACACTAAGGGTATCATAGCCGGGCTTACAAGCGCAGTGCTTGCAAGCCTTTTTGCCATTATAAATGGCCGCCAGGTAAAGCAACACGAAGCCCCCGTGATAGCCTTTTACGAGCTTAGCGGCGCATTATTATGGATCACCATTTACCTGCTTATCACCGGTGGCATTACCAATTTTGTTATCCCCAGGCCTGCGGATATCGGCTACCTGATATTACTTGGAACGGTGTGCACATCGCTTGCATATGTTGCCGGTGTATCTGTAATGCGCGAGCTTTCGGCCTTCCGGGTTGCGCTTATCACCAACCTGGAACCAGTGTACGGCATCATTATGGCCTTCCTTTTTTTTGGCGATATGAATAAAATGTCGGCAGGTTTTTGGGTAGGTTCAATAATAATATTGTCAACTATCTTCCTATTCCCTGTTGCCCAAAAACAGGTGGCCAGGCGCCGTGCGCGTTAAATTCTGATCGTATAATCTTTATTAAACAGGATGCTTCTCGCCCAACCCACCGCGGGGTAGGGGTACAGTACGCATTCAAATTAAAGGCATTTTTAGCCCTTACAGGCCACGCTGGATTTTTAGGGTGTTATTTCCCGTCAGTAATATTTCGCTCAAAACCGGGGCAAATTCAAAAATCAAATAGTGTATTGGATAGCTAATTAATATTTAGTTATAAACACCTTCAAAAACCCCTTAATTTTTCAAATTTATAATAAAATCGTCAAACTAAATAAAATATTATTAAATTAATAATCAACTATATATGTATGTTATATAAATAATTTATTAAGGTAAAAAGCATATTTAAAAAATCAAAATGCTAATAAAAATAGCATAAGGGTTTCAATTGAATAAATAGATTGCTTAAATATATATAAATGAGGTATTTAAGTGTGGCTATATAACACTATAGTTTACTCTATTAAAACAACCAAATTTTTGATGAAAGTGTACCGAACCCGAATTATGAGATTTTTAAAATATCGGGGGAGTAGTGCGGCTTGTATACAGAAATATAATTTTAAGCAAATCGAAAGCTTAAAAATCAACGCCTGATAAAGTTTAGTATGCCATCATCGTGCCAAAAAAACCTTGCAATATCTCACCGGCAAAAAAAAATTTTGCGCGAGAGACTTTTTAAGATGTCCGGATTTTTCAAATTAAAATTGCAGGAATGGAACCACTCATTGCTTTGTTAAATATTTTTTAGCTTCTCTCCCATCCGGGCAAATACCGCGCTTTTAAAAAACATTTAAAAATTGCATATTGTAGAAACTAAAACCGGAAGACGATCATGAGCATCAAAAATATTTTCGCGCTGGTAATTGTGGTATTGCTTACCATTGTTATTATGCAAAACACCGACCCCGCGTGGTTCACTATTTTGTTTGTGAAGAAAAGCATCTCGAAAGTTACGGTACTTACTTTTGTAGCGGTGATTGCCTTTATCCTTGGCGTGTTAGTCGGCAGGCCAAAAGATAAAAAATACAACATTGGCGAACACTACGACGAGCTGCACGCCGGCGAAGATAAAAATACACTAAGTGACGAAGACAGGGATTATATCAGCAGAGATTAGATTTGAGATATGAGACCTTAGATATGAGATAGCACCTGCCGCTTCGTTATTTACACATTTTCGAAAACCTGGTAATTTTCTTTCATGTCGTCGAGGTTTGGCGTGTTCTCAAAAATCCCAAAAACAGATGCTCCACTCCCGCTCATACTCGCGTATATGGCGCCGTGCTCGTACAGTTCTGCTTTTACGCCACGTATAACGGGATGATCGCGAAATATATGCCCCTCAAAATCATTCTTAATGTGCCCTCTCCATGCCGTTAAGGGCGTTTTTACAAGGTCGTATAACGAATCGCGAACAGGGGCCGGTTTTACGCCTCTGTAAGCTTCTGCGGTTGATACATGCTCATCCGGCATCACCAATACAATTTTGTAAGCAGATAGGTCGAGATCGATGGGTTCAAACTCATCCCCCTTCTCAAACGCGAACACAGGTTTGTTGCGGATAAAAAAAGCGCAGTCGGCACCCAATATCCTGGCGTAGTCTTCCATCCTGTCGTCCGTTAAGCCCAGCCCAAATTTATCGTTCATCAGTTTGATAAAAAATCCTGCATCGGCCGATCCGCCGCCAAGCCCCGCGCCTATGGGGATATTCTTCTCCAGAAAAATTTTTACCGGCGGCAGGTCGTGGTCTTTTTTTAACAGGTGATAAGCCTTGATGCAAAGGTTGTCCTCCATCCTGCCGGGGATATCCAGGCCCGACGATTCGAAACTTAATTTATCGGCCTCTACCACTTCCAGCACATCGTTAATTTTAACGGGGTAAAAAACAGTTTCCAGGTCGTGGTAACCATCGGGCCGGCGGGCAATAATGTTAAGGCCAATATTTATTTTCGCGTTGGGGAATACTATCATCAAAAATTCAATTAACACCGCATGTATTTATACACATCAGTAGGATACCAAAAATAGATTATTTTTATTTGCATTTAATCGTCATTGAGTCATTAGGTCATTGAGTCATTATTATCGAATACGGGTAATGAAAGCCAATGACTCAATGACAGCGAAGCGAATGACTTAATGACAAAAATTTAAAAAAATGAAACAGTACCTCGACCTGATGCAGCATGTGATGGAGAACGGAGCGCAAAAGCATGACCGCACCGGTACAGGCACCTTAAGCGTGTTTGGCTACCAGATGCGCTTTAACCTGCAGGATGGCTTCCCGATGGTGACCACCAAAAAGCTTCACCTAAAATCTATCATCCACGAACTCATCTGGTTTTTAACCGGCGATACCAACATCCAGTACTTAAAAGATAACGGCGTACGCATTTGGGACGAGTGGGCCGACGAGAACGGTAATCTTGGCCCGGTGTACGGTTACCAGTGGCGCAGTTGGCCAACACCCGATGGCGGGCATATCGACCAGATAACCCAGGTGGTAGATCAGATTAAAAACAACCCGGACTCGCGCCGCATGATGGTATCGGCATGGAACGTCGCCGATGTTAACCAGATGGCGTTGCCGCCCTGCCATAGTTTGTTCCAATTTTATGTGCAGCCGGCGGATGCTTCGAAAGGCGAGACACGCGGTAAGTTATCGTGCCAGCTTTACCAGCGCAGCGCCGATATATTTTTAGGGGTACCTTTTAACATTGCATCATACGCGCTGCTCACCATGATGATGGCGCAGGTATGCGACCTTGACTATGGCGACTTTATCCACACCTTTGGCGACGCCCATATTTACAATAACCACCTGGAGCAGGCCCGCCTGCAACTAAGCCGCGACCCAAGGCCTTTACCGACGATGAAGATCAACCCTGATGTGAAAGACATTTTTGGGTTTAAGTATGAAGATTTCACGTTGGAGAATTATGACCCGCACCCGCATATTAAGGGGGTTGTTGCGGTTTAGGTCATTGGGTCATTGGGTCATTGGGTCATTGGGTCATTGGGTCATTGGGTCATTGGGTCATTAAGCGAATTTGATATTTCTAAAAGAGTTTGTTTCTTTATTACTTATTAATTTCAACAATGGGTAATAGAATAGAGGATTTGGAAATTTATACCTTAGCAGATAGCTTCTCTAATAAAATATGGTTCTTGGTTCTGAAATGGGATTACTTCGCTAAGGATACGGTTGGCAAACAAATTGCAAGATCAGCAGATTCTATCAGCGCTAATATTGCAGAAGGCTTTGGGAGATTTCATTATAAGGAAAATAAAAACTTCTGTTATTTTAGCAGAGGATCATCAATAGAAACAAAAGGATGGTTAAATAAATGCCTTGTAAGAAATTTGATATCTGAAGAAAAGCATCTGGAACTTATAAAAGAGTTAGAAACCATTCATCATAAATTAAACATCTATATAAAATATATTGGTAAGAAGATTATTGAGAATCCAACAATGACCCAATGACCCAATGACCCAATGACTCAATGACCTAAATCGATGCGTATGAAGACTGCTGAGATAAAAGAAAAAATCACAAAAATAATTGATCAACTACCGGAAGATAAGTTACCAGAAGCGTTAGCTTTAATAACAGAATTTAGCGAAACCGCTGCTCAAGATAAGCGCAGAAAATTAGTTGAACAAATCATTAAAGAAGATTACGAGTTATTAAAAAAACTTTCTGATTAAATTGTTTGAGATCATTAAAGTGATTGAAACATCAATGACTTAATGACCCAATGACCCAATGACCCAATGACAATTTCCATCATAGTAGCCATAGCCCAAAATTACGCCATTGGTAAAAACAACCAGTTGCTGTGGCATATGCCAAACGATCTGAAACATTTTAAGCAGATCACATCAGGCCGTACCATTATTATGGGGCGAAAAACTTATGAATCGGTAGGCCGGCCGCTGCTTAACCGCCGCAATATTGTGGTAACCCGGCAGGATATAGAGATCCCCGGCTGCGAGGTTGTAAAATCAATTGACGAAGGTTTATCGCTTTGCGCACACGAGGACGAAGTGTTTATTGGCGGCGGTGCCGAAATTTACAGGCAAGCAATGGACAAAACCGACCGCATTTATTTAACAATTGTACACAAGGATTTTGAAGCGGATACCTTTTTCCCCGAGATCGACTACCTGAAGTGGGACGAGGCCAGCCGCGTATACAACGAGCCGGACGAAAAAAACCCGCTCCCCTATTCATTTATCACACTAAACCGCCGTTAACAAAAACACAGAATATTTTGTTTCAATTAAAAATTTCATGCTTGTGAAATTTTATTAGATTTGCCGTCTTATTTAAAAAGCTTATAAACTAATTAATTACATATTTAATTCGCGATGCAAGGTAAAGGGGTTATCAAATTTTTCGCCATTCTGCTGGCTGTGGTATGTTTATACCAGTTTTCATTCACATGGGTGGCCCATAAAGTTGAGAAGGATGCTAAGGCGTATGCCAAAGGCGATCCTGCAAAGTACACAGCTTATCTCGATTCTGTTTCAACATTACCGGTTTACCCGGTGCTTAACCACACCTACCAATATTGTGTAGAGCGGGAACTTGCCCTGGGCCTCGATTTAAAAGGAGGTATGAACGTTACGATGCAAATATCGTTGCGCGAACTGGTTACATCGTTATCAAACAATAACGCCGACCCGGCCTTTAACCAGGCGTTGACAAATGCGCAGGCAAGGAGCATTACCGAGCAAAAAGATTACATCACACTTTTTGTTGACGAGTATGAGAAACTGGCACCAAATGCCAAGCTTGCGGCCATTTTTGCCAACAGCAATAACCAGGACAAACTAAAGTTCAATTCATCAAACAGCGATGTAGAGGCTTATCTTAAAGACCAGGCAAATACAGCGGTGCAGCAATCATACACGGTACTACACACCCGTATCGACCAATTTGGTGTTACCCAGCCAAACATTCAGCTGCAAAAAAGCACCAACCGTATCTTGATCGAGCTGCCTGGTGTTAAAGAGCCTGAACGTGTTCGTAAACTTTTACAAGGTTCGGCCAAGCTTGAGTTCTATCAAACTTTTGATAATAGCGAGGTTTACGGTTTGTTAAACAACATTAACGGCCTTTTAGCTGCTAAAAATAAAGCTACTGCTGTAAAAAAAGATACTGTTAAGGCCGATACAGCTAAAATTGCAGCCAATGCAAAAGATACTACTGCTGCCGCTAAACAAGCAAACTCTTTAGTAAACAAATTAAAAAACAGCACCAATAAAGATTCGGCCGCTTTAAATAAAACCCAACTGGCTGCTAACCCGCTGTTCGCGGTTTTGTCGCCGGTTACCTACCAGGATCAAACCGGCCAGCAGCAATTAAGCCCCGGCCCAATTGTTGGATACACCGCCCAAAAAGATACTGCCAAAGTTAACAGCTACCTGCGCAGCGCGGATATCAAATCTGTTATCCCGCAGAACATGAAAGTCCTTTGGAGCGTTAAGCCAATTAAAAATTCAAAGGTATTTGAACTGTATGCTATTAAACTTTCGGGTGCCGAAAACGGCCCTGTACTATCAGGAGATGTTATAAACGATGCCCGTAACGATGTAGACCAGATGAAAGGCGGCTACGAGGTTACTATGTACATGAACTCGCAGGGTGCCGCAAAATGGAAAACCGTTACCGCCGAAGCATCTGCCGGTGCCAATAAACGGGCTATAGCCATTGTGTTGGATGATAACGTTTACTCGGCCCCTAATGTTCAAAACGAAATATCTGGTGGCGTATCGTCAATATCGGGTGGTAACTTCACGCTTGAAGATACCAAGGATTTAGCCAACATACTAAAAGCAGGCCGTTTACCTGCACCTGCCCGGATCATTGGCGAGGCCGTTGTAGGTCCGTCTTTAGGCCAGGAAGCTATCAACGCCGGTTTATTATCATGCGTATTAGGTTTGGTGGTGATCCTTATCTTCATGATAGCTTACTACAAACGTGCCGGTACGGTTGCCGTAGTAGCGGTATTGATAAACGTATTTTTCCTGATGGGGGTACTGGTGAGCCTGCGTGCTGTATTAACACTGCCGGGTATAGCGGGTATCATCCTGATATTAGGTGTGGCTGTTGATGCTAACGTATTGGTTTACGAACGTGTACGCGAAGAACTTGGCTTAGGCAAATCTATCCGCATAGCGGTTGCCGATGGTTTTAAACACGCTTTACCTTCTATCCTTGATGCCAACATCAGTACATTCTTAACAGGTGTGATCTTATTCTTATTCGGCAGCGGCCCTATCCAGGGTTTCGCAACCACTTTAATGATCGGTATTGTTACCACCCTGTTCTGCTCATTGTTAATTTCAAGGCTGATATTTGAGTTTATGCTTGAAAGAGGCTGGGACATTACCTTCTCACGCCCATGGAGCTCACATACCTTTAAAAATGCAAACTACGCGTTCGTAAAAAACCGCTTTAAGTTCTATGCCTTCTCGGGGATATTCATTGCTGCCGGTTTGGTATCAATGGTAACACGCGGTTTTAACTATGGCGTAGACTTTGGCGGCGGCCATACTTACATCATTAAGTTTACCCATCCGGTAACTACCGAAGAAATTCACGATGCTGTTGATGCAACACTTGGCCGCGGTACCGAAGTTAAAACTTATGGTACTGATAATAAGATGAGCATCAATACCAATTATCTTATTAATGATAACGGGCCTGATGCCGATGCTAAAGTGCAGACGGCACTGATAAAGGCACTGGCAACTAACCCTGCTACCAAAATTGAAGCAAAACAGATAGAGGCTCACCAAAAGGTTGAGGCTACCATAGCTAACGAAGTTAAGGCTTCGGCTAAATGGACCATAATTTTGGCTATCATCGTTATATCTGCTTATATATTGATCAGGTTCCGTAAATGGCAGTTCAGCCTTGGTGCGATGGTTGCTACCGCGCACGATTCATTGCTGGTACTGTCGTTCTTCTCGTTATTTAAAGATATCCTTCCGTTCTCTTTAGATATCGACCAGGCATTTATAGCAGCGCTGCTTACCGTTATAGGTTATTCCATAAACGATACCGTGGTAGTGTTCGACCGTATCCGCGAGTTCCTTGAACTGCACCACGCAAAAACTGATGACCCTAAAGAGGTTATTAACCATGCTATTAACAATACCTTGAGCCGTACTATTATTACCGCGTTTACCGTGGTATTAATATTGGTGATACTGTTCATTTTTGGTGGCGATGTTATCCGCGGGTTCTCGTTTGCATTGCTTATAGGTGTTATTTTCGGTACTTATTCATCTATCTGCGTGGCAACACCGGTAATAGTAGACTTTGGAAAGAAAGACCTGAGATAATACATCTTACATAAAATACAAGGCTCCAAAGAACATTTGGAGCCTTTTTTGTTTTACAACTAAACAACTGCCGGCTCCCTCTAAGTCTCCTCCGCTGGTTAGCGGAGAGACTTTAAAAACATTGAGGACCTTTCGCTAATTAGCGGAGAAGGTTTGGGTGGGGCTGGCCTAACATACATTGCATCATGAACCCCACTGATCCATCAAAATTCCCAACAGTAGTTATCATAGGCGGCGGCTTTGGCGGTTTGCAGGTAGCCAAACAACTTGCCGAAAAGCCGGTTGAGGTGATCCTTATTGATAAGCATAACTACCATACCTTTCAGCCCCTGTTGTACCAGGTGGCCACAGGCAGCTTAGAGGCAGAGTCGATCGCTTTTTCGCTGCGTAAGAATTTCGACGGGCAAAAAAACCTGCGGTTCCGCCATGCCGAGGTTAACCGGATAGATACAAACCGCAATACCGTTATTACTACCATTGGCGAAATAGCATATGATTACCTGGTTATCGCGACGGGCTCAACCACTAATTTTTTTGGTAATAAAGAGATAGAGCACTATGCTATGCCCATGAAATCTATCCCCGAAGCGCTTAACCTGCGCTACATGGTGCTGCAAAACCTGGAGGAAGCCATTTTAAAGCCATCTAAAGAAGAACGCGCACCATACCTGGCATTCGTACTGGTTGGCGCCGGGCCTACCGGTGTAGAGCTTGCAGGCGCACTGGCCGAGCTGCGTAACCACGTGCTGAATAAGGATTACCCCGAACTGATGAAGGACGAGATGAAAGTTTACCTGGTAGACTTTTTACCTAAGGTGCTGGGGCCTTTCTCTGACGAAGGATCAAAAGCCGCGCAGGATTTTCTCCAAAACATGGGTGTGGAAGTGTTGCTGAATGTGAAAGTAGAAAGCTACGATGGCAACGAGATAAAATTTGAGGGCGGCAAAAGCATCCTTACCAAAAACGTGATCTGGAGTGCAGGTGTTATGGGAGTGGTACCCGATGGCGTATCAAAAGAAGCTATTGAAAAAGGTAACCGCATTAAAACGGATACCATTTGCCGCGTTGTGGGCAGCAGTAATATATTTGCCATTGGTGATGTTGCCGCTATGATAACCGACGAAACCCCAAAAGGGCACCCCGGTGTGGCGCAGGTTGCCATACAGATGGGCGAAACCACGGGTAAAAACATATACAAGCTGATAAAAGGCGAACAAACCGTACCCTTTAAATATAATGACAAAGGCTCTCTGGCTACCATAGGCCGCAACAAGGCCATAGCCGACCTGGGCAAGCTGAAATTCCAGGGATTTTTTGCCTGGCTGATATGGATGTTTGTACACCTGATATCGCTGATGGGGGGGCGCAACCGGGTTATCGTATTTATAAACTGGGTGGCCAGTTACGTTACCTACAATGGCGGCAGCAGGCTGATAATTCGTAACTTTAAACGCGAAGAGCTTGTACAGAAGGATGAGCAAGTTTCCAAACCCGATTAACCAATGGCCGAACATATTAAAATAACCGAATGCCCCCGCGATGCCATGCAGGGTTTGCATGATTTTGTGCCTACCGCTGTTAAGGCCGAATACATTAACCTGCTGCTGCAGGTGGGTTTTGATACCATTGATTTTGGCAGCTTCGTATCGCCAAAAGCCATACCGCAGTTGCGAGATACCGCCGAAGTTTTGAGTAAGCTTGATTTGGATAATACCCAATCGAAGTTACTGGCTATTATAGCCAATTACCGTGGGGCCGAAGACGCGGTTGTACACCCCGGGATCCACTACCTGGGCTATCCTTTTTCCATATCCGAAACCTTCCAGCTGCGAAACACCAATACAACCATTGCGCAGGCGTTTGATAATGTAAAGCGGATAAACGAATTGTGTAGCGCTAATAATAAAAGCCTGCTTATTTACCTGTCTATGGGTTTTGGTAACCCTTACGGGGACGAGTGGAATACCGGAATAGTACAGCACTGGGCGCAAAAAATGATAGATGAAGGGATTGGTTACATTGCTCTTTCAGATACCATCGGCGTAGCCACACCCGAGCAAATAAGCAGCCTGTACCCTGCCCTGGTCAATTTATCAGCAATAACCGAGTTTGGTGTACATCTGCATTCTACTCCCGCCACCTGGCAGGAAAAGATAAATGCCGCTTATGAAAGTGGCTGTACCAGGTTTGATGTGGCCCTAAAAGGTTATGGCGGCTGCCCAATGGCCGCAGATGACCTTACAGGCAACATCGCCACCGAAAACCTGGTAGCATACCTGCTTCACCAAAACATCGACCTGGGGCTTAATTTAGACAAACTAAGCGAAGCGATGGATTACTCCGTAAAAGTGTTTGGGTAACTCGCTGCCGCGAGATCGGCGCAGCGTTATCCCGTGGTATATCCCGGTGCAAGCCAAGGACTGAAAACCCGCGGTAGCAAATAAATCCGAAATCGAAAATTCGAAATTCGAAATTACTTCCTCACCATCTTATAATGCCTTATCCCGGCTTCTTCAAACTCGGGGCCGGTTTTTTCAAAGCCAAACCGCTCGTAAAGGGTTACCGCATGTATTTGAGCGTGCAGGTAAACGTAGGTGGCGTCGGCAGGCAGATCGGCCAGAACAGCCTTTACAAGCTCCTGTCCTACACCATACCCTCTAAATTTCGACAATACAGCAAATCGTTCCAACTTATACCCCTTATCGGTTTTGCGCCAGCGCGATGCCCCGGCGGGTTCCCCATCAACAGTAGCTAAAAAATGGGTCGATTCATCTTCAAATTCCCACTCTAACTCGGGCGGGCAATTCTGTTCGCCAACAAATACTTCGCGCCTAATGGCAAATACTTTTTCAAGGTCGGCTGGGTCACTTACTTTTCTTACTTCTGCTTTCGGTGGCATTTTGATAATGCTTTTTAGATTTGTATCCTGATAACTTGGTGTTATGATTCTCTTCGGCAGCATCTATCGAATGCGTACAGGTAAGATCATCTTCATCCTCGGCTAATTTAGATAATCTAATGTAAAATTTATACAGGTGGTCAAGTTCCTGCTCGGTAAGGTCCTCAATATTTACCATGCGGTTACTTGCTCCAGCATGCGAAGCCAGCAATTCGTTCAGTTTTAGGTGTACTGCCTTTGAATCCTTGTTCTGCGATTTCTGGATCAGGAACACCATTAAAAAGGTAACGATAGTTGTACCTGTATTAATAATAAGCTGCCAGGTATCCGAATAATTGAAAATTGGCCCTGTAACTATCCAGATAATAATTACGGTTATGGCGGTAATAAACGCCCCCGAGCTGCCGGTTGCTACAGTAGCCCAGTTGGCAAACCTTTCAAATAAATGCTTTTTTTTATGGTGAACGCTCATAGCTTTATAATTACTAAAGCTACAACTAAAAAAAACCGCCAATGTTTATCACAAAGGCGGTTTTTTATTCTTATTGGTTTTTAAACGCTTACAGCTTGCTGTTTACGTCGATACAGTTAAGATCGCCAAAAGCTTCGGTAAGCCTTTTTACAAAGCTTTCTTCGGCTTTACGTAACCAAACGCGCGGGTCGTAATATTTTTTGTTTGGCGAATCGTCACCATCAGGGCTGCCAATTTGTGTTTGCAAATAGCCCTCTTTTGCCTGGTAGTAATCTCTTATGCCTTCCCAAAATGCAAACTGCATATCGGTATCAATATTCATTTTGATAGCGCCGTATGAGATCGCTTCGCGGATCTCTTCCTGGCTTGAGCCCGAACCACCGTGGAACACAAAATTGATAGGTTTCTCGGCAGTAAGTTTGTGTTTCTCCTTTAAAAACTCTTGTGAGTTGTGCAGGATAACCGGTTGTAATTTAACGTTACCCGGCTTGTATACACCATGCACGTTACCAAATGCAGCAGCAATGGTAAAACGGTGGCTCACTTTAGAAAGTTCTTCGTAAGCGTAAGCAACCTCTTCCGGCTGGGTATATAAACGCGAGCTATCAACATCAGAGTTGTCAACACCGTCTTCTTCACCGCCGGTAACACCAAGCTCGATCTCTACTGTCATGCCCATTTTGGCCATGCGCTCAAGGTATTTGGCAGATATTTCAATATTTTCTTCAATCGGCTCTTCAGAAAGATCAAGCATATGCGATGAGAACAACGGCTTGCCGGTTTCAGCAAAAAATTTCTCGCCATGTTCTAACAAACCATCAATCCATGGTAATAATTTTTTTGCAGCATGGTCGGTATGCAAAATAACAGCAACGCCATAATGCTCGGCTAATAAATGCACGTGCTTGGCGGCAGATACGCCACCTAAAATGCAGGCCTGTAGTTTTGAGTTATCTAACGATTTACCGGCATAAAACTGCGCGCCACCATTTGATAACTGAATAATAACAGGCGATTTTACAGCAGCAGCTGTTTCCATTACCGCGTTAATAGTATTTGTGCCGATAACGTTAACGGCAGGTAAAGCAAACTGATGTTTTTTAGCTGCTTCAAATAGTTCCTGCACCTGATCTCCGTGCAGAACACCTTTAATATTTTTTAAATCCATGAGCGTATGTTTGGGCCTCGAAGTTATAAAAATTATGGGTTTTACCTATATGATTGTTAAAGTTTTAAGCATCAAAACGTTTTAAAAAGCAATAATTGGCCTAAAAATGCGCGCATAACAATAAGCAAGGTGTTATTTTTACACTTACCCGCCCCATTAAAAGCATTATCACAAGTTTAACTTCTGTTAACATTTACAAACTTGTTGTGATATTTTTTGTTTCTTTGCAGTACTTGAAAGACTTAGAAATAGACATGGCGTGGTTTAAGCGAGAAATTAAAGGGATAATTACGACTACTGAGGAAAAAAAAGAGGCCCCCGATGGCATCTGGAATAAATGCCCTCAATGTAAGAAACCGTTGCATTACTCAGAGCAGGTTGAAAACCAATACGTTTGCCACTACTGTGGCTACCATTTGCGCATTGGTTCAAAAGAATATTTTTCTGTTTTGTTTGATGATAACCAGTTTACCGAACTGTTTACCACCCTGCACTCGGGCGACCCATTGCACTTTACCGATACCAAAAAATATACCGACAGGCTTAAGGAAACCAAAAACAAAACCGGGTTAACCGATGCCATCCGTGCCGCTCATGGTAAAATGAACGGAGAGGAACTGGTTATTGCCTGTATGGATTTTACCTTTATAGGTGGCTCTATGGGGTCGGTTGTGGGCGAAAAGATAGCGCGTTCTATCGATCATAGCATAGCCAATAAGATCCCTTTCCTGATGATCTCAAAATCTGGCGGTGCACGGATGATGGAGGCTGCGTTCTCGTTAATGCAAATGGCCAAAACATCGGCTAAGCTGGCGTTGCTAAGCCAGGCTAAAATCCCTTATATATCTTTATTAACCGACCCAACTACCGGTGGTGTAACCGCATCATACGCTATGCTGGGCGATATCAACATTGCCGAGCCGGGTTCGCTGATTGGTTTTGCAGGCCCAAGGGTTATTAAAGAAACTATCAAAAAAGATCTGCCAAAAGGTTTCCAAACCGCGGAATTTGTGCAGGAGCATGGTTTCCTTGACTTTATAGTTGACCGCAGGGAAATGAAAGAGAAACTAGCATCATTCCTTAAAATGCTTGCGCCGGTCTCTGCTAAAGAAGAAAAAACTGAGCCGCAGGCATAAGTAAAAATATAATCCACAAAAAGGCCATTCGTTAGTTTTACGAATGGCCTTTTTCTTTTTAACCCTAATTGTCATTCTGAACGAAGTGAAGAATCTATTAATGAACTATGCATGCGAACATGCAGGCGATTAGATCCTTCGTCCCTCAGGATGACAAATCTTAAACCTATATCCCTTCAGTACCCGGCTCATGCCCTACCATACGGCCGGTTGTACGGCCATGGTTACGACTGGCAAAATCTGTTTTTGTCGCAGCGCCTTCAGACGGAAACTCGTGCCTTTCGGGTGGTGTTACATCATTTTGTTCGCTAAAGGATGTATCCGCGCCTTCACGTGGCTGGTCGCGCTCGGTTTGCTGACTGTATCCTGTGCCTTCGTTATTGGATTGGCTTTCTTCAGGATTTTCGTTCGGGTTATGGTTGGGAGTGTACTCCGGTTTGCTTTCGTTATTTTCCATGGTATTTAGTTTTTAATTGTTAATAATAATTAATCAAAAACGCGGCCACAATTGGCAAAAACAACATTTTGTTTTAGGAATTAAAAAGATCCGGGTAGAAGCTTTAATCCTAAAACAAAATGAAGCACTAAATATTATACAATACCCGGGCGGGCACTGTCGCTTGATGGATCTGCGTTAACGTCTTCATCCGTATCGGCATCTTCCGAATCGGTATCAAGTTCATCGTCACTATCCGTTTCATCGTCAGACAGGTCACCACCTCCGGCTAAGTCAGCATCGCTGCCGCCTGTACTATCGCCAAAACCGCTACCCTGGTCCGACGAAAAGCCGCCCGCTGTATTGCCGCCGGTATTGTTGCCCATGCCATCACCCTGGTTTGATGCATAACCGCCTGTTGTGTTGCCACCACCTTCGGTATCATCAAGGTTGCTGCTTTCGCCGGTGCCGCTGTCTGTATCGGTACCATTGTTAAAATTTTGATTTTCGGTTTCGCCATTGCCGGCTGTACCAAAAGAGTTGGAGCCTCCGCCCTGGTTCTGATCAGTTGAATCATTGTTCCAGGTGTTGTCGTTTGTAGTTATCATAGGTTTTGTTTTTAATATACATAACTAACCTATGAATCAAATAGATTGTTTGAACTTATTTTCAAATAAAGATAATATTTTAACTTAAATTACAATCATGCACAACTCCTTCAACTTGGCTACTGTGTAATCCACCTCATCTTTGGTATTGTATTTAGAGAACGAGAACCTAACGGATGGCCTGTCGGGATTGGCACCTATAGCCGTTAACACATGCGAACCAATATCCGTGCCCGAACTGCACGCGCTGCCGCCCGATGCCGAAATACCGGCAATGTCCAGGTTAAATAACAGCATATCCGCCATTTCCATTTCGGGGAAAGATACGTTTAACACGGTGTATAAACTTTTGGCCGGATCAGTTTCGCCATTGAATTGTACACCCGGGACGTTTTGCTCCAATTGCGCTTTCATATAGCTCTTCAGGTCCTGTATGTAAGCCTGGTGAGCATCCATATCGGCATAAGCCATTTCAAGTGCTTTGGCAAGGCCTGCAATGCCGTATACGTTCTCGGTACCACCACGCATATTGCGCTCCTGTGATCCGCCGTATATCATCGGGTTAATTTTAACTTTATGGTTGATGTGTAAAAAACCTATACCTTTTGGCCCGTGCAGCTTATGTGCCGCGCATACCATAAAATGCAATTTAAGCTTGTTCAGATCATGCTTATAGTGGCCCACTGTCTGCACCGTATCGCTATGATACATGGCGTTGTAAGCCTCGCAAAGCTCTCCTACGCGCTCAATATCCGTTAAGGTGCCCAACTCGTTGTTGGCGTGCATCAGGGATACAAAGCTGCGGTTGTTGTTTTTTAGTAAAGTTTCCAGGTGGTCGTAATCAACGTTGCCTTTACAATCTACATCGGCGTAGCTTAATTTGATAACACCTGCCTTTTCCATGGCCTGCAACGTGTGTATAACGGCATGGTGTTCCAGTTTGGTAGTAATAGCGTGGGTTAGTTTATGATCAACAATACCGCAGCGGATGGCAGTATTATCGGCCTCGGTACCGCCGCTGGTAAAAAATATTTCGGCAGGCGAGGTATGCAACAGGCTTGCTATAGTTTTGCGCGAGCGCTCTATCAGCGTACGCACCTCGCGCCCGTGCGAGTGAATTGACGAAGGATTGCCAAACTGGCTTTCCATAACCTTGTACATTTCCTTTAAAACCTCAGGATCAAGCGCGGTAGTAGCGGCGTTGTCAAAATAAACTCGCATCGTTTCTTTAATTATTATGGTCAGTAAAAATAACAGTTAACCAGCAGGATTCCCCAACCCTAAAGATTTACCTGCTATTCGTTCAAATTCAAAATTTCTTTTATATCGGCAATTATCTTGTTGGCCAAACTCTCCGCAACAGCTTCCGAATTTGCTTCGGAATAAATACGGATTATAGGCTCGGTGTTTGACCTGCGCAGGTGTACCCATTGCTTATCAAACTCTATTTTTAAACCATCGATAGTTGAGTGCGGCTGCTGCTGGTATTTTTCTTCCACCTTTAACAGCAGGGCATCTATATCCATTTCGGGCGTTAACGTAATCTTATTTTTAGATATAAAGTAGCTTGGGTACGAGGCCCTTAGAACAGATACTGGCTTACCGTAATTGGCTAAATGAGTTAAAAACAAAGCTATACCAACCAAGGCGTCGCGGCCGTAATGCAGTTCGGGATAAATAACCCCTCCGTTACCTTCTCCGCCTATAATGGCATTAACTTCTTTCATTTTATTCACCACGTTTACCTCACCTACCGCGGCGGCATGGTATTCGCCGCCGGCATCTTCCGTTACATCGCGCAGGGCACGGGTTGATGACAGGTTTGACACGGTATTACCTTTTGTGTTCTTCAATACGTAATCGGCAACGGCTACAAGGGTGTATTCCTCGCCAAACATGCTACCATCCTCGCAAACAAAGCACAAGCGGTCAACATCAGGGTCAACAGCTATACCCAGGTCAGCTTTGGTTTTTAAAACCTCCTGCGACAAGGCTACCAAATTTTCGGGCAATGGCTCCGGGTTGTGCGGGAAGTGCCCGTCGGGCTCGCAATAAAGCTCGTGAACAACTTCTACACCCAGCGCCTTTAACAAGGCCGGCACAAAAATACCGCCCGTTGAGTTTACACAGTCGATAGCTACTTTAAAGTTAGCTTTTTTAATGGCGGCAACATCTACTAAAGGTAGCGCCAACACTTTGTCGATGTGTTTTTGCAGGTAGCTGTCATCATTAATAACCGTACCCAGATCGTTTACATCGGCATATATAAAATCGCTGTTTTCGGCAATTTCTAAAACCTCTTTACCATCAACATCGCTGATGAACTCGCCTTTTTCGTTCAATAATTTAAGGGCGTTCCATTGTTTTGGGTTATGGCTGGCGGTAAGGATGATACCACCAGCAGCCTTTTCATCGGGCACGGCAACTTCTACAGTTGGGGTGGTTGAAAGGCCAAGGTCTATCACATCGATACCCAAACCCTGTAGTGTACCAATAACCAGGTTGTTTACCATACTGCCCGACAGGCGGGCATCGCGGCCCAACACTATCTTTTTGATACCCGTACGCTTTACTGCCCAGCTACCGTATGCAGATGTAAATTTAACAATATCCAATGGGGTTAAGCCATCGCCGGCCGCACCACCTATGGTACCCCTTATGCCCGAAATTGATTTTATGAGTGTCAAAATGTATAGATGATTAAGCCGCAAAAGTAAGAATATTTAAACGATAGAAATGTAAAAAAGCGATAGTTTATGCACTAATTTATTGGCTATATTTACCCCTGTTGAGAACACTAAGTATTACACTGATATAGCCAATGCCCGATTTCCTGCTAAACTTTGACCGGCATTTATTCTACTTCATCAACCACGACCTTTCAAACGCTTTTTTTGACTGGCTGATGCCCCTGATGCGTAACCCCAAATTCTGGATCCCGTTATACCTGTTTATCATCGTTTTCGGCATCCGGAAGTATAAAAAGCAAGGTGCTATACTGTTGGTTTTTTTATCGCTGGCCGTTGGCTTTGCCGATTACACCAGCGCCAGCATTATTAAGCCTTACGCACACCGCCTGCGCCCCTGCCGCGACCCGGCTACAATGCAGACCGATATAAACCGTGTTGGCTGCGGTACAGGTTACAGTTTCCCCTCTACCCACGCTACCGATCATTTTGCCATAGCCGTATTTTTAAGCTGGATATTTTACAGGCGATGGAAATGGGTACTACCTGCAACGATGCTTTGGGCAGCCATCATTTGTTTTGCCCAGGTTTATGTAGGCGTACATTACCCGCTTGATGTTACCGGCGGGGCTATTTATGGCAGTTTGGTGGGGATATTATTTGCGGTGGGATTTATAAAGGTAACGCCGGGGTTTAGGGCGTAAATAGTATCTGTTAAGGGCGCACCTACGGAGCGGTCTCTTATTTAATTGATGGCTATAAACAGGTAACTCCTCCGGAGTTAAAAACAAAAGGTGCTTAGTTAGAGCACCCACAAATCCGAAATCGTAAATCTGAAATCAAATCACCCTCTCATCTTATCCAGCAGATCGCTTAATTGGCCCGCTTCGGCTTCGGTGAGGTTTTGCTTAAAAAAATCTTTGGTTTTAAATTCGGCATCCATTTTTTTGAGGATAGCCAGGCCTTCGTCGCTGATGCGGATATCAACAGCGCGGCGGTCGCGTGAGTTGGTGCAGCGCGATACCAGGCCTTTTTGAACCAGTCGATCAACAATGCGGGAAGCATCCGACATTTTATCGATCATACGCTCCTTTAACAGGTTTACGGTTGCCGGTTTGGGGTATTGCCCACGTAAAATGCGTAGTATGTTAAACTGCTGTTGTGTAAGGTTAAAACGCTCGAAATGAGGGCGCATGTGGTTATTCATCCAGCCCGATGTATATGAAAGGTTAATTACCGCTTTATGGTAATTATCTTCAAAATTGGTGCTTTTAATATCTTCCTCTATTCCCATGATTTAAATATCCTGCAAATATAACCTATTTATTTTCTGTTTGTTCTGATTTATCCTCGCCCCTGTAGTTCCACGGGCAATGCAAGCATTTGTTTTTACAGCAATAGCCGCGCTTTAAATGGTACTCTTTGGTGAAAACAAAATTACCATCCTCGTTTATATAATAGTCTATATTTTCCTGCAGCATCAGCTAAGCAATTTCACAAAAATATCATTATTAAAATGATTTTTTAAATGTGTGCCGTTGCCGTGCAGGGTCCAGATCTGCTCAGGCCCGGTTTGCTCTATGGTTTTAATGATATCGCTCCAGTCGGCGTGGTCTGATATAAAAAGGGTGTCCTGCGCGTTTACCTGCAGGTTTTTCCATCCCGATGCAAACAGGCGCTTAACCCCGGTTGCCCGCAAGTAGCTATCGAAGGTAAACGGCGGCACGATGTACACATATTCCAGTTGCTCCTTCATCAGTTTACGGCCATAAACCTGGTGGGCGCCCAGGTCAAAGCCCATTTTTTGGTAGATGGCGTTGACAGGCATTATCCGATGATGTACGAGTATTTTCTTCTGCGGCGCATAGTCATTTATCATCTTGATCAAACGCTGGCTTTTGCCCAGGCTGTAAGCCCCCAGCAGAATATTTATTTTAATGTCGTTCAGTTTTTTTATCTCTTCAACCGGGTCGGGGTGCGCGGTATTGGGGTCGGCAAAGGTACTTTCCGTTATCAATACATCGGCTTTTACAAATTCCAATGGCTCGCAGGTGGCATCGGGCTGTAGCTTATAATCGCCTGTGTAAAGGTATCGCGTGCCCTTATATTGCATTAGCACCTGTGCCGAGCCCGGCATGTGCCCGGCAGGTATAAAGATTAGCTGGACATCGCCAATTGTGAAGGGAGTGTTGTAGGCAACCGTATAACTAACCTTAGCAGAGCTTTTGCCATAACGGAGCTGCATAAAGGCGTATGTAGCGTCGGTAGTGTAAACGTTGATGTTGCCGCTTTTAGCATGATCGGCATGGGCGTGGGAAATTACTGCATTCTCTACAGGCAGCTGCGGGTCCAGGTAAAAATCGGCGTAACGGCAATACAGTCCATTGGTGTTAAAAGCAATAAAATCGTCTAATATCATGAATTTTGCTGGGCGAGTGACAAATACAGGCGGTGCAGTTTTAATACCTGCGGAATTACGGGTTGCGTATCGTCATTAATAATTACATCATTGGCCAGTGCCAGCTTCTGCTCTTCAGTAAACTGGCGGTCGTTGCGGCTTTTTACTTCATCGGCGGTTATGCCATCGCGATCGGTGACGCGTTTTATACGCAACGCCAAAGGCGCGGTAACCAATACAGACCTGTCGCACATTTTATAAGAACCGCTCTCAAATAATATAGCGGCTTCTTTTAAAACATAGGGTGCATCCTTTTGATCAAGAACCCATTTATCAAACGCGCGGAAAACGGCAGGGTGTACCAGCGCATTAAGTTTGCTTAATTGTTCTTTATTATTGAAAACTATGCCTGCTATATATTTGCGGTTAAGGTTACCACCGGCAAGGTAGGCTTGGCTGCCAAAAGTTTGTTTAATGCCGGCAATCAGTTCACCATCGGTCACCATTACATCCCTGGCTGCATCATCAGCATAAAAAACAGGGATGCCCAATACCTCAAATATTTTACAAACCGTGGTTTTACCGCTGCCTATATTACCGGTTATGCCTACTTTAAACATTATTTTTTTATAATAAAATCAATATTCTGCGGCTCAATTTTAACCACTTTGCTGTACGATGGCAGGCGCGTTACTTTTACCGGGAGAACGCTGTACCCACTATGCCGCCAAAGTTCAAGGTCGGCAACTGCTTCAAAATCATCCTCGTTCAGGTCGGGATAATTACCTAACGATGTAGTAAGGGTTACCTTAACCTTTTGCGGGAAGATCTTTACATCGTAATAGTTGTGGTTATTCACCAGTTTAACCGGTACTTCAATAGTTTTTTCGGTGTATTCGTCAACAGGGATATTCACCCTTACACTCCGCGGCAAAACATTCAAGTTCCCTTCTTTTGAGCCACGCAGATTTACACGGGCGTTAAAGTCTTCGTTGGCATCGTTTAGTTTAATCGTATCAGTTTTCCACGATGTTATCCTGTTCAGCGCTTCGGCAGGGCCGCTTATGGTTACATAGCGCGGTTTTATAATAACATTACCCGATTGTGAAAACTGTTTTTGATAAGTTATTGCCGTAACCAGTTCAACAGGCACCCTTTTTACCGTACGGCTGCTAAAATCAAAAAATAAGGTATCGGGGTTAATAGCTATTATCTCGCGGCCTACCTCTCTTTTAGCATTAATTTGCCTGAGTTGTGCACTTAGCACCACATAGTTTTTAACATCCAGGGTGCGCAGGTCTACATCGATCGTCTTTTTATCTTCGTCGAATTTGGAGAACAGCATTTGCCAGCCGGTACCCTGAACTATAGCGTTAACGGTATCGGGCTGCAAGGGATGAAATGCCCGCTTTTGAGGGGCGTTCCTGAAACTGACCACCCGCCTTACCGTATATTTATATGGATTTGATAAGGAAGTGAACAACCACGCAAATATGGCAAGCACCAGGCAGGTAACAAAAGCAGATAGCCGCCGTCGCTCAATTGCAGATAATTTAATTATTGCCATGTTTTTTGAGGTAAAAGGTCAAAGGCGAAAGGTTAAAGTTAAATGAAAAGTTTTTAAAGCGGAAAGGCGAAAGATACGGCAAGTTATAACCTGTGCCAATACCTTTCGCCTTTTACCTTTATCCTTTTACCTTAAGGCAGCCTTACTTGCTAACCACCGGTGTATTCAACGCTTTTGAAGCTTCTAACGATACTGCCGATTTATCAAAACGTATGCGGGTACCGCCTTCAACTTCTACAAGGAAGGTTGTTTCGGCTACTTCGTATATTTTACCATGAATACCTGCAGTAGTTATAATTTTGTCGCCCTTTTTAAGCTCTTCAACGTATTTTTTCTGGTCTTTTTGTTTTTTAACCTGCGGGCGGATCATAAAAAAATAAAACACTATGGCAATTAAGCCAAACATTATCAATTGTGGTGTACCAAAGCCGCCGCCGGCCGCCTGTAATAAAACTGTTGTTATCATCTGTATTTATATATTATTTAGTAGTACCGGTTGTTACCTCACCAATTAAATGCACCATATTTTGCGCAGGTATTGTATTGGCAGTAATTGTTATTTGCTTATCCTGCAGGCCCATTTTAGCGGCGCTGTTAAAAGTAACTTTAACCGAACCATCGGCACCGGGTTGTATAGGTGCTTTTGGCCACTCGGGCTTGGTGCAGCCACAGGTGGCAACAGCATCTTTAATAATTAACGGCGATTTGCCGGTGTTGGTAAACTTAAACTCGTAAGTAACCTTGTCGCCTTCTTTGATCTTGCCAAAGTCGTGGGTTTCCTTTTCAAACTTCATTACAGGCGCATTGGTTGCATTAACATTTGCATTATCGGCAACTGCCGCCTTAGCACTGTGGCTTGATTGATTGCAGGCTGTTGTAAATAGCAAACCGGCAACAATTGAACATAAAAACAGCTTTTTCATCAGAATTATTTATTGATTTACTGCCCCCGATAGCTATCGGGATATTGATTTAATAGTATATTTTTATTTAAGATAAAACGTACTCACTACTCTATTAATCCCCTGCCTATTTTCTTTATTTTATTTTGCGCTTTAAGTTCAAATAAAATCTTGTCTAATATACCGTTTATAAACGAATTACTTTTAGGTGTACTAAACTCTTTCGAGATCTCCAGGTACTCGTTAATGGTAACCTTTACCGGGATAGATGTAAAGTTAATAAATTCTACAATGGCCATCTTCATTAATAAAGTATCCATCATGGCAATACGGTCGGGCTCCCAGTTTTGGGTTTTTTGGGCTATAAGCTCCTGGTACGCAGCATCGTGGCGGATGCTTTGCTCAAACAGGTTCACTACAAATTCCCGGTCTTCAACCCAGTTACCGCTAATTTCGGCCAGTTTATTTTCGGCGTAATTATCTGATGAGAAATTTTTGAACGTTTTGGCTATCAACGCCTGTAGCACTTCGCGGTCAACCGGCCAGTAAATAAATTTATCTTCAAATACCTGCTCGGCCAGCGACGATTTCAGGATCACCTTCTTAAATATAAATTTAATGATATCCTTATCGGTTTGCAGGGTATCGTCTGTTTTTGCCAGGTATTCGGCATATTCCGCCGATTTTTTCAGTGTGGTGAATAATGATTTTGCCAGTTCGGGGTCAAACGACCACTCCACCTTGTACTTTTTTAAGGCGATAAGGTAGTCCCTGTTTTCTTTTAACGACAGGATAAAGCGATTGCTCAGTATCTTCACGCTGGCGTTCAGGTCATCGGCAGTAGGTAAATGCTTGTTGGCCCGCTCTGCAGCATCAGTTTCGGTATAATCAATAACCTCGCTTATCAGCGATAGCATCCATATATACATTTCAAAAACCTGGTCGATACTGTGCAGCAAATGCTTTTCATGCGCTTTAATTTCTTTAGTATCCGATTGGTGGAACGCGTACAGTGACTGTAACACTTTTACCCTAAGGTGCCTTCTGTTTAACATTTTGTAAGAACGATTATGGCCGGGCCTATCGCCGGCCTATGATAAATTTTAATAGGTTGATTTTACTTTTTTAATATCAGCAATACGTTTTTCGGCAATTTTGTTTGCCGCGTTAGTAGTAGAAATGTTTTCGAGCTTAGAAAGTTTTAAAACATTACGGGTTGCATCGTAAATATTTTCGGTAAGCTGCATGGTACGTTTTTTACTAAAGCCCATCAGTTCCGAATAGCAATTAATAATACCGCCCGCGTTTATTACGTAATCGGGTGCAAAAAGGATGCCCTTATCAAGCAGCATTTCGCCGTGCACCTGCTCGTCCTGCAGCTGGTTATTGGCCGACCCGGCTATAATGCCGCATTTAATTTTTTTAATGGTTTCGGTATTAATAGTAGCCCCTAAAGCGCAAGGCGAATAAATATCGGCATCAATATCAAATATCGAATTGTTTGATACCGCTTCGGCACCGTATTTTTTTGATACCTGGCGCGTGCGCTCGTCATTAATATCGCTAATATAAACCTTGGTATTCTCATCGCGAAGCAGTTTAACCAGGCTTTCGCCCACGTGCCCTATCCCCTGCACAATTACCGATTTACCCGTTAGGCTGTCGCTGCCAAATTGCTCTTTAACACAAGCCTTTATCCCCATAAATACGCCTTTTGCCGCAATTGGTGCCGGGTCGCCGCTGCCGCCAAGGCTTTCGGGTATACCTGTTACATGCTGCGTTTCCATGCGGATGTATTCCATATCGCGAGGGCTGGTGCCCACATCTTCAGATGTTATAAACTCGCCGTTAAGGTTTTTGATAAAGCGCCCAAACTTGCGCATCAGCGCCTCGGTTTTATCCTTGCGCGAATCGCCGATGATAACCGAGTAACCGCCGCCCATATTAAGCCCCGCAATAGCACACTTGTATGTCATGCTTTTTGACAGGCGCAAAACATCGTTCAAAGCATCACCTTCCGTTTTGTAGGCCCACATGCGCGTACTGCCAAAAGCAGGCCCAAGCGTGGTATCGTGTATGGCTATGATCGCTTTTAAGCCGGTATCAGGATCGCTGCAAAACACAACTTTTTTGTGTCCGAAAGCATCGAGCTGATTAAAAATACTATCGGTTGGTTGTTGAACAGGCATTGGGGAAAGCGGCAAATGTATTTGTTTGTTAGCCCTGCAAAACTAAAGGTTTTTTTTATTGTGGCAAAGTTTAGTTGGTGATGGGTGATGAATGGGCAAAAGATGAAGCATATAATGGAGGCTTGTAGGTTATAGTTAATTTTGGAAGGAGGACGGTTTTATAAATGACATCTGTTTAAAAATTAATAGTTTTAATAGGTAATGAGTAAAAGGTTTTTTGTTTTTTGGGGCGTTGCCTACGGCCGGGCTATCCGCTGCAACTCCTCATTACAGTCTGCTGATAGAAGCAGCCCTTCATTGCGGGGTTTTCGCTTATATCCCTAACGCGGACTTCCGTTTATTCGCCGCACGCGTGACTTTACCACACAGCCTTGTCAAATCTTTTAGCTTTCATCTTTCCGTCCTTCTTCCCCTTTTGAATTGCAACCAACATACCTTACTTTTGGCCATACACTAATGAAAGATCTCGCATACCTCAATAAATTTTTTATAAAATACCGCTGGCGCCTGGTGCCGGGTGTGCTTTTTGTTATCATATCAAATATTTTTGGCGTGCTGCCCGCGCAGGTTATCCGCGTAGCGTTTGACCTGGTTACCGAGAATATTGGCGTTTACCAGTTGTTCGACGGCTTTAACAGGCAGCATGTTATTTATGATATTTTTGGCTCCAGCCTGTTGCTTTTTGGCGTTTTGGTGTTGGTGCTGGCTTTGTTAAGGGGTTTGTTCCTGTTTTTTATGCGGCAAACCATTATCCTGATGTCGCGGCATATCGAGTACGACCTGAAAAACGAGATCTATTCCCACTACCAGGTTTTATCGCTTGCTTTTTACCGCCGCCACAACACCGGCGACCTGATGAACCGCGTTACCGAGGACGTTAGCCGCGTGCGTATGTACCTGGGGCCGGGCATTATGTATACCATAAACACGGTTATCCTATTCATACTGGTGATATACGCCATGCTTACGGTAAACATTCGGCTGGCCATATTTTCGGTGCTCCCGCTGCCTATCCTTGCGGTAATTATCTTTTACGTCAATACGGTTATAGAACATCGCAGCGAGCGTATACAGCAGCGCCTGTCGGGATTATCCAGCTTTGTGCAGGAAAATTTTTCGGGCATAAGGGTCATAAAATCATACGTGCGCGAAGGTTTTGTACGCAGTAAATTCGCCGAAGAAAGCGAAGATTATAAAACACAAAGCATGGCCCTTGCCAAGGTTCAGGCATTGTTTTTCCCATCTATGTTACTATTGATAGGCCTAAGCAATGTAATTACCATGTACATAGGCGGCGTTGAGGTAATGAAGGGCAACATCACCCCCGGCAACATCGCCGAGTTTATTGTTTACCTGAATATGCTGGCCTTCCCGGTAATATCGCTGGGCTGGGTAACCTCGCTTATACAACGCGCGGCAGCCTCGCAAAAACGCATCAACGAATTTTTGCACGAGCAGCCCGAGATCAAGTCACCTGATGCAGCGCCACATACCCTTGCCGGGAAAATCGAGTTCAGGAACGTAACATTCAGGTACCCGGATACGGGTATCACCGCTATAAAAGATGTTTCGTTTACGGTAAACCCCGGCGAAATGGTGGCCATTATAGGGCGTACAGGGTCGGGTAAATCAACCATTGGCAATTTAATTATGCGGATGTATGATACTACCGGCGGCGAAATACTGATTGATGATAAACCCCTTACCCGCCTTAACCTTGATAATTACCGTTCGCAGATAGGCTTTGTGCCGCAGGAGGTTTTCCTTTTTTCGGATATCATATCGCATAACATCGCCTTTAGCGCCGATGTGCTGGATATGCCGCGGGTTGAACAGGCCGCAAAAGATGCCGCGGTTTACAACAACATTATGGAATTGGAGAAAGGCTTTGAAACGCTTATCGGCGAACGTGGCGTAACCCTATCCGGCGGGCAAAAACAGCGCGTAAGCATTGCTCGGGCCATAGTAAAGCACCCGCAGGTGCTGATATTTGACGATTGCCTGTCGGCAGTTGACACCCGCACCGAAGAGGAAATATTAAATAACCTGGGGCGCATTATGCAGGATAAAACCAGCATCATTATCTCGCACCGCATATCTACCATAAAAAATGCCGACAATATACTGGTGCTTGATGATGGCGAAATAGCAGAACAGGGTACCCACAACCAATTAATGGACCTAAAAGGCCCTTACTTTGAATTGTACGAAAAACAACTGCTTGAGGAAGAAGAGCAGGCTTAAGCCTTACTTATAGTATAGTTGCGTTAGCGGCGTTTAACACCCCACCCGGGCCGTTAACAGGCGTAAAGCTAACTTTATCGCCTACCTTTGGTGCTTTAAAATCACCATTTATTATAGCGTAGCTATAAAGCATAGCATCCTTGCTGCCATCGTTTGGTGTTATCCATCCAAATCCTTTTGTTAGGTTCCAGGTTTTCAGTATTCCGGTTTTCATGCGATTGGTTTTTTAGGTTAAATATTTACGTACTGTTTAATGCGTTACGCAATGGGCGTAACAGTTACTAAAGTATCCTTTAAATGTACAATTAAGCTATATTTTAAATATAAAGGCAGTGTTATAGCATTTAACATGTAATTGTTTGATTAAAAAGCCAATATTATTATGCAGTTAATACTTGCAATTGAATTTTTATATATATTTAGGCCACCAAAACTATTACAATAAAAAAAATTTATGGGAGATTTTGACAACAGAGAGCGTGAAGAGGTTTACTCGAAGAAGGTGAGGGCCGGGAAGAGGACTTATTTTTTTGATGTAAAAGCTACCCGGTCAAACGACTATTATGTGACCATCACAGAAAGTAAAAAACGTTTGGAGGATGGGGTTTTTATTAAACACAAGATCTTCTTATACAAAGAGGACTTTGAAAAATTTGCCGAAGGATTAAAAGACACTGTAGATTATATAAAAGACCACCAGGAAGTAGTTGAAAAACGCTACGAATTTAGCGAGAACGCCGAAGTGGCAAAAGCCGACGAAGACTTCAGCTTTTAACTTAAGATATAAACAAACCTAAACGATATTAAAATACCCGCTCAAAAGGCGGGTATTTTTTTTAATACGTGAGTTTGCTTACAGCAATATGCCCTTCATAAACAGCACGGCAACGCTAAAGTAAATGATGAGGCCGGTAACATCAACCAATGTGGCTACAAATGGAGCTGACGATGTAGCAGGGTCGGCCCCTAATTTTTTCAGGAACAATGGCAGCATTGAACCCGCCAGCGACCCCCACAGCACCACCCCTATCAGTGAAAAGCCAATGGTGGCGCCAACCAGCATCCAGTGCGGGCCATACAGGTCGCTAAACATGCTGAATACGCCTATCCGTAAAAAGCCGATTATACCCAGCGTTATACCCAGCATTAAACCCGAGATGATCTCGCGGCGCATTACCCGCCACCAATCGGCAATGGTAACTTCGCCAAGAGCCATGGCCTGTATAATAAGCGTTGAGGCCTGCGAACCGCTGTTGCCCCCGCTCGAAATAATTAAAGGGATAAATAAAGCCAGTACTACAGCTTTTTCAATAGCATGTTCAAAAAAGCCCATGGCTGTTGCGGTCAGCATTTCGCCCAAAAAAAGTATTACCAGCCAGCCCACCCTTTTTTTAACCAGGCGGAACAGGTTAATATCCAAATAAGGCTCATCCAAAGCTTCGGTACCACCAATCTTCTGGATATCCTCTGTATATTCTTCGTTCGCTATCCACAAGATATCATCTACTGTAACAATACCCAAAAGGATATTCTCTTCGTCAGTTACCGGCAGTGCCGTGCGGTTATTCATCCTGAACACGTTGATAGCATCCTGCTGCGGGTCGTTTGCGCTCAGCGAAATTAAACGCCCATCCATCAGCTGGCTGATCTTTGTTTCGGGCGCTACAAGCAAGATCTCGCGGATCCGGATATCGTCCAGCAAAATGCCGTTATCGCCAATTACGTAAATTACATCAATAGTTTCAGAATTTTTACCGTAACGACGGATGTGTGCCAGCACCCTGTTCACATCCCAGCTTTTTTTAACGGCGATATAATCCGGCGTCATCAAACGGCCAACGCTGTCTTCTTTATATCCCAACAAAGAAAGCGCCTCCTTACGGTCGGCCGGCGAAAGGTGCAGGATCAATTTGGTAACCGCATCGCCGTGCAGTTCGCTGAAAAAAGCGGTACGGTCATCTGGCGGCAGCTCATTTATGATCTCGCTTACCTTTTTACCCGAAAGCCTTTTAATGATGCGTTCCTGAGTAGGGAAGTCTAAGATCCTGAAAACATTTACCGCCCTGTTGATAGAAAGGGTTTCGATAAATTTGGGACCATATTCCGGCAGTTCGTCTATAAGTTGCTCTACGTCAGATATATTAAGGTTGTTCAAATAATCCTGTAGCGGCGTAATATCCTCCTGCTCCAGTAGTAATTCTATTTGCTCAACCATCTCTTCCATAAAAGCCCTCTTTTTACATGTTTGTAACCTGTTTTGCTGCCAATTGTGATGCTGGCAAAAGTCGTTTATTTTTTCAAATTACAAGGTAGTTTTTTCTGTTATCTTTGCGGCTTAAAAATCAGTTCATGGTAACTGGTTCATAGTTCATGGCAAACATTCCTGCCAAGAACCATGAACTATGATCTATGAACCCAAATACAATAAAAATGGGTTTACAATGTGGTATAGTGGGTTTGCCAAATGTGGGTAAGTCAACACTTTTTAACTGTTTATCAAACGCCAAGGCACAGGCGGCAAACTTTCCGTTTTGCACTATAGAGCCAAACGTGGGCGTAATTACCGTGCCCGACGAGCGCCTTACAAAACTTACAGAAATTGTTAACCCCAAGAACGTAGTGCCAAACACCATCGAGATAGTGGATATCGCAGGCCTGGTTAAGGGTGCCAGCAAGGGCGAAGGTTTGGGCAACCAGTTTTTGGCCAACATACGTGCTACAAATGCTATTATACACGTATTGCGCTGTTTTGATAACGATAACGTGATCCACGTTGACGGATCGGTTGACCCCATCCGCGACAAGGAGATCATCGATACCGAACTGCAACTGAAGGACCTTGACTCGATAGAAAAAAAGATCCAGAAGGTGGAGAAAATGGCCAAAACCGGCGGCGACAAAGAGGCTAAGAAAACTTACGACGTATTAACAGTTTACAGGAACCACCTGTTAGCGGGCAAATCGGCCCGTACCGCTCCCGTTGCCGAAGAAGATAAAGAATACATCGAAGATATCTGGCTGCTTACCGCCAAACCGGTAATGTACGTTTGTAATGTAGACGAAGGCTCGGTAAGTACAGGTAACGCTTATGTTGAACGTGTTAAAGCCGCTGTTAAGGACGAGAACGCGGAGGTATTGATCATATCGGCACAAATAGAAGCCGAAATTTCTGAATTAGAATCGTACGAGGAACGCCAGGAATTTTTAAACGACCTGGGCTTAACCGAATCGGGCGTAAATAAATTGATAAAAGCAGCTTACCGCCTGCTTAACCTGGCCACCTATTTTACCGCCGGCGTACAGGAAGTACGCGCCTGGACCATTACACAAGGCTTTACTGCACCACAGGCAGCCGGTGTTATCCATACCGATTTTGAAAAAGGCTTTATCCGAGCAGAGGTGATCAAGTATGATGATTTTGTAAAATTCAACGGATCGGAAGCTGTTATTAAGGAAAACGGTAAGATGGGTGTTGAAGGTAAAACTTACGTGGTTGAGGATGGCGACGTGATGCACTTCCGCTTCAATGTGTGATTCTCACCATTATGCACAGAAATAGAGAAAAGGCCGCTTATCAGCGGCCTTTTTTTGTAACTATTTACCGGCTGGCAAGTCTTACCAAAAACCTGATCGATGATTTCATTTAAAACAGCCGTTTCGTTTATTTTACTAAACCTGTGCGCGCTCTCCGCGTTTTGCCAGCAGGGCAATTCCCATGATTTTTTTATAGCTGTATTAAATGAAAAATCCCAGCCTGCCGAGGCTGCTACGGTCAAGCTTCAGAAAGACAATACTACTTTATTAACCGCTATTACAGATGTAAAGGGCGTTGCCCACTTCAAAGCGTTAAAGCCGGGGACATATACCTTTTTAGTTAGCTATACGGGCTACCAGCCGCAAACTACGCAAGCGTACCAAATACCGGGTAAAATAACATCAGCTACTGTTACACTTAAAACTGCCAGTACATCTTTAAACGAAGTAAGTGTTGTTGCCAATACGCCGCCAATAAGGCACCAGCAAGGTAAAGTGATACTGGAGGTTGCCGCGTCGGTTACCAACACCGGCCTAACCGTGCTGGAGGTTTTAGAAAAATCGCCGGGGGTTATGGTCGATAAAAATGGGGGGATTTCGCTAAACGGCAAAGGCGGCGTACTGGTGATGATAGACAACAAACCCACCTACCTGTCGGGTGCCGACCTGAACAATCTGTTAACCAGCATGAGCTCGACCCAGGTTGCCCAGATAGAACTGATAGCCAACCCAACAGCGCGGTACGATGCAAACGGCAACGCGGGTATCATTAACATCAAAACAAAAAAGAATAACATAAAGGGGTTTAACGGCTCGTTCACCACAGCGTTAGGGCAAGGTATTTATCCAAAAAACACCAACAGCCTGGTACTTAATTACCGGGTTGGCAAGGTAAATACCTTTTTTAATTACAATGTTAATTACGTGGAATACATGATGGATATTTACGCTTTACGTAAGTATTACGACCCCAACGGCACGCTGACAGCCATGCTTGACCAGTACTCCTACCTGCCGGGCAACAGCTTTAACAACACCATAAAAACCGGCCTTGATTATTATATCTCGCCAAAAACAACCATTGGTTTCGCGGTGAGCGGTACTACGGTAAAGCGTAACAGCAGCAACCGGGCAAGCGCCAATTGGCAAAACCCGCAGGGTGTCACCGATTCGGCCATTAATACCACAAACGAAAGCCGCAACAGGTTTAAATACGGTGCTATAAATGTAAACCTGAGGCATACTATTTCTGCTTCGCAGGAATTGGAAGTAAATGCTGATTATTTGAATTACGATATAAAGGCCGACCAAACCTTTGAGAACCAATTAATAGCCCCCAACGGTTACCGCGAAATGTCGAGAGGTAACATCCCTACGGGGATAAAAATTGGTTCGGGCAAGGCGGATTACACCCTGAAACTAAATAAAACGGATGCGCTTGCCTTCGGCTGGAAATCATCGTTCACCAATACGGATAACCTGGCGGCCTATGAAAATCTTGTAGGATCCAACTGGGAGGATGATAATACCAAAACAAACCATTTTATTTATAAAGAGAATATCCACGCCCTTTACGGCACGTTAGATAAAAAGATAGGGAAAATTTCGGGGCAGGTTGGTTTAAGATACGAGTATACCGGCTACGACGCGCACCAGACAGGGAACGCCATTCAGGCGGATTCGTCGTTCTCGCGCAACTACAGCCAGTTTTTCCCGAGCGGTTACCTCAGTTACCAGGCCGACTCCCTTAACAGTTTTACATTAACGGCCGGCCGCCGGATAGACCGCCCGCCGTTTCAACTGCTTAATCCTTTTTACGCCATAATTAACAAGTATACGTATAGTACGGGTAACCCGTTCTTATTGCCTCAATTAAGCTGGAATTTTGAGCTGAGCCACAATTACAAGGAATTGCTGACTACTACTGCATCGTACAGCCGTATCGGTAATTATTTTTCGCAGATCTTTTTATCGGCACCAAATGACGATGCCATACTTTTATACACGCAGGGCAACGTAGGCAGCACTTATAACCTGGGCTTGTCTACCACGTTGGTTACCTCGCCGGTTAAATGGTGGTCGGTAACGGCACAGGCGCTTTATAACCATAAGCAACTGCGCGGTTTTAACGGCAACAGTTTTACCACCGAGATCGATCAGCTTAACGTAAACGTAAACAACCAGTTCGGCCTGGGTAAATATACCGCAGAACTTAGCGGGTTTTATACTACCAAGGCCCGTAACGATGTACAGGAGCTGTTATATCCTACCGGCCAGGTATCGGTGGGCTTATCGCGCCCTATATTTGGCAAAAAAGGCACGTTAAGGTTCAGCGCACGTGACCTTTTCTACACCAATGCCATGGAAGGCTTTACCTCGTTCCCTAATGCGACCGAGTACTTTTTGCTGCACCGGGATACCAGGGTGTACACGCTATCGTTCACCTACCGTTTTGGTAAATCGTACAAAACCACAAAGCGGCCCGGCAGCAGCGCTACCGACGAAATGGAACGCGTGGGTAACGGGTAAGCAGAATAATACCCGGTGTTTTCCAGTCCTGATCGATCATAAAAAATGCCCGCTGATAGCGGGCATTTTTTATTGCAATGTTTGTTTTATTTTGATGATGACACCTGCATAGGGTTGGTACCTACAGACTGGCCGCGTACCGGCCCACCTACCTTTTGTTTAAACAGCTGGAATTTTGACGGCTCCGGCATTTTACCCCAATAATTATTGCTTTCGTCAATATCTGCTGTTTCGCGCATTGGGTCAAGCTTTATAGAGGCAACTTCCTTGTCGTGAATGTAGAATTTAGAAGCTGTTTTTTCATTAAGCCTCCACATCTGTACAGGGATGCGGTCTGTCCATTTGGTGCCGTCTTTAAAGGTAAATTCAACTATTATCGGCATTACCAGGCCGCCTTTATTACTAAAGTTTAGTTCATAAAAGTACTTGCTGCCATACTTGGTTTTATCTGCATCTGTTAACGGCTCGGCAGCAAAAGCCTGCGGTGCGGGTTGTGCTTTTACAATAGCCGCAAATTTGACGGTATCAACAGTTACTATACCCCTATCGTATTTCCAGTAAAAATCCTGCGTGGCGGTATCCCTGTCTGTTTGAAATTTGATGTTCTTATCGGTACGGTTACGTACTTTAGAAATATCCTCGAAACGGTTCACAGCCGGTGCAGCTACTTTTGGTGTAACACCGCCCTGCTTTATGGCAGGCACTTTAGCGTCCAGGTCGGCTTTGGCATATTTAACCGAATCTAAAGATATATCAACAGGGTCGGTACCGTAGAACCAGCCTCTCCAAAACCAATCCAGGTCCTCGCCGCTGGCATCTTCCATGGTACGGAACAGGTCGGCAGGCGTTGGGTGCTTAAAGGCCCAGCGACGCGAATACTCTTTAAAAGCATAATCGAATAACTTACGGCCCATGATAGTTTCGCGCAGGATATTTAATGCTGTGGCAGGTTTAGAATACGCGTTTGGCCCAAAACGTACAATATTCTCCGAGTTGGTCATCACCGGCTCCAGTTCGTTCTTAGGCAGCTTCATGTAATCAATAATGGTGTAAGCAGCGCCTTTTTTGCTCGGAAATTTGTTATCCCAAAGCTCCTCGGTAAGGTATTCTACAAACGAGTTTAAGCCCTCGTCCATCCAGGTCCACTGGCGCTCGTCGCTGTTTACTATCATCGGGAAAAAGTTGTGCCCAACTTCGTGAATAATTACACCTGTCATGCCGTTTTTAGTGCTTTCGCTGTAGGTTCCGTCTTTTTCGGTACGGCCATAATTAAAGCATATCATGGGGTATTCCATCCCGTTTGATGCCTCAACAGATTGCGCTACAGGGTAAGGGTAAGGGATAGTAAAATCTGAATAGGTTTTAACGGTATGGGCCACTAACCGGGTTGAGTATTTGCTGTACAGGTTGTGAGCTTCTTTACCGTAATAGCTCATGCACATTACGTTTTTACCGGCAACTTTTGCGCCCATGCCATCCCATACAAATTTACGTGACGATCCCCAGGCAAAATCGCGTACATTGTTAGCCACAAAAACCCATGTTTTTTTAGCCGTCGATGGTGCTTTTTCGGCAGCTTTTGCCTCTGCCAGGGTTACTATCTCAACAGGCGCTGCAGCTGTTTTTGCTTTATTATAACGGGCCAGCTTTGCAGGGCTAAGCACCGCGCTATAGTTAATACATTCGCCGGTACCACCAACAACGTGGTCGGCAGGTACGGTCATTTGCACACGAAAGTTACCAAACGTAAGCGCAAATTCGCCGCGGCCGGTAAACTGGTGGTTTTGCCATCCCTGAAAATCGCTGTAAACGCAAAGGCGTGGGTACCACTGCGTCATGGTGAACAGGTAATTGCCATCCTCGGGAAAAAACTCGTAACCTCCACGGCCGCCAACGGTCATACGGTCGGTTATTTTATAATTCCAGTCCAGGTTAAAAATAAACTGCGCGCCCGATTTTAAAGGGGTTGGCAGGTCAATACGCATCATGGTTTTATTGATGGTATATTTTAAGTTTTTCCCGGTTGCATCGGTTAGTTTGGTTATCATATCGCCAAGGCCGTTGTCTTCATCACCGTTACGCACTTCACTTTTATCAACATTCTGCGTGGTTGTGGCCTTTGGCATGCCCGAGCTGCTTTGGTAGCCCGAATTTTTAAGACTGTTGTGCTCGTTCTCATCCAGCTGAAGCCAGATATAGGTAAGCGGATCGGGCGAATTGTTGTAGTAAGTTACCGTTTCGCTGCCAGTTAGCCTCAGGTTTTTTTCATCAAGCTCGCACTTTATGTTGTAATCGGCACGTTGCTGCCAGTATTTTACACCTGGTGCACCGCTGGCCGTTCTTTGCTCGTTAGGCGTATTCAGAATGGTACCCAACTGCTCAAACTTATTGCCATGATTACTGCCTGGGTTGTTTTGAATATCCTGGGCAAAGGCAGCGCCCACAATAGTAACCGAAAGAAGAACGCTGGTAAAAAAACGCTTCATAGTTTATGGTTTAAAAATCAAATTTAACTTAAAACGGCAATCTTTCAAACGCCATTTGTACAGATAACGCAAAAACACCTGCCGATATAAAAAACACCCAGTCGCGCCGGGTTACTTTCATAAAATTGATACATAACATGGCTAATACCAATATAACCGCTACAACGGCTATTTGCCCCGCCTCAAGCCCCAGGTTAAAGCCAAACAGCCCCCAGCCTATGGTTTGGTCGCGCGCAAGCATAATACGTATGGTATTGGCAAAGCCCATGCCGTGTATTAACCCAAAAAACAGCGCCAGCCAATAATTAACATTTACACTGCCATTTTTTTTATCTACCCGCCACAGGTTATTTATAGCGGTTATAAAAATAGTACAGGGTATCAAAAACTCTACCCACTTACCCGGAAAGCGGATCACATCAAGCACGCTCAACGCCAGGGTTAACGAGTGGCCTATGGTAAACGCGGTAACAAGTATCAGTACCTGTTTAATATTTTTAAAAGTATAAACCGATGCCAGCGCCAAAATAAACAACTGATGGTCGAGCGCATCGGTACTGATAATGTGTTTCCATCCCAGCCCGAAATAAAAACCAAAATCAGACATAATATTTCTATGATGAAAACGTAAATTTAACAGCTTTTAAATATAAATGAACCCCGCCGGCGTTATGACTGCTTTTTTAGGTAAACCTCTATTATATTGTTACATTTTCAGCAGTTTGTTTTTTATCAAAACGCCTGATGAAACCAAATTTCATCCGCTGCATGTTAGCACCACCGATGTAAGCTTTAACGCTAAGGATGATCAGTTAGAAGTGATATGTACCATTTTTACGGATGATTTTGAACTGGCGCTCGAAAAACAGTTCCACTCTAAGGTCGACCTTGTTAAACCCGATATGCACACCGCTATGGATGTGTTGGTGAAAAACTACGTAAACAGCCACCTGCAATTAAAAACAACTGCTGCTGCCTTGCCCCTGTCGTATCTTGGTTTTGAAATAAATCGCGAAGCGGTTAACGTTTACCTGGAATCGGGCAAGATAGCTACACCAAAAAAGATAGACGCGCAGGTAACCTTATTGCAAAGCCTGTATGCCGACCAACTGAACATTGTACACATGACGGTTAACGGCACCCGCAAAAGCACCCGCCTTGATGCGCCGGATAAAACGGTAACTCAAACTTTTTAGCAACAGTCACCCACAAAATATTCTATATTTGCGCAAATATTGTTCTCGTAGTTCAATGGATAGAATTATGGCCTCCGAAGCCGTCGATATGAGTTCGAATCTCATCGAGAACACTTTTAAAATAACCGTCTTAATTAATTTTAAGGCGGTTTTAATTATCTAACTAACAAGGCACAAATCAGTGCTCGTTTTAAAAGCTTTCCAACTCCGGCATTTTAAATGTATTTTTAATCTGCTGTTTGATACTACTTGTGATGAGCAATTCCCATTCACCTGAATATTTAAGCGCCTTATTCAGGCTCATTTCGCTATCGGTAAATTGCCTGTAAAAGGGGATGCTACATATTGCCCTGCCATGGCTGTCCAATAATTCCAGGCTTACCGAACGCACATCGCGACCGTTCATTTTCTTTAGTGTATAGCACCGCGAAACCTCTTCAATCCTTATATGTTCAGGCTTTTCTTCACCCCAGGCAAATAACAGCGACCGGCTGTCCTCGTCCCAACACAGCAAAATACCGTTGATCATCTCGTAACGCGACAGGTTGATGCCATAAGTTCGGGCAGCTTCTTTAAGCCTGCCAATCATGCCGGCTTCCTCCTTTTTCTTTATTCGCCTATTTATAGCTATAAACGGTAGCACCGTTAATACCAGTAAAGTGCCTACTACCAGGCTGTTCTCAATAATTTGTTTCATACTTTAAATGTTAAGTGCATATTTCATTTTGTTATTTCAGGCATCCTGTACCACATCCAGTATTTCAAAGGTCATGACGCCGCCGGGCATTTGCCAGTCAACCAGCGCCCCTTTATGATAGCCAAGCAAAGCAATTGATAATGGTGCCAGCGCCGACATTTTATGCTGACTGATATCTGCTTCGTGAGGTTCTACTATACTAAAAGCATAATGCCTTCCGCTAAGAACTTCTCTAAATTGGATGGATGCGTTAAGGCATACCACATCATCAGGTAACTGATCCCTGGGTATTATACTGGCCGACGCAAGTTCGGCTATAAGCTTTTTTAAATTGTAATCGCAAAGGTTTCCATGGTTACAATGCTTCTTTAACAGTTCATGCTCTTTAGCAGGCATAATTAAATATTGTATTTTCATATCAGGATGAATTAGTGAAATTTCGTTAGTTGGCAGCGTTTATCGAGGCTTCTTCAACCTTAGTTTGCGGCTCTGCAGCGCAGGCTGTTATCAACCGCATAGTAGCCGCCATTGTATTTTGGTGAAAAGCGGTTACAGCAGCCACCTTACTGTTTGTGGTTGTTTTTATTAGTCCGCGGGCAGCGCTAAGGGCCACCTGAAAAGGGCGCACACTGTAACAGGCATGGGCTCCATGCCCTATTACCTGCAAAATATCCCGCTCTTTTGCCAGATTGCCCGAGGCAATCACCCTGGTTGGCAATGCTTGCTCATCAATAGAAAGCCGTGCGGCGTTTACCGCGGCAAATAATGCGGTTACATCCTTATCACCAGATGCGCTTTCTATGGTTACAAAATCAAGGTAAACCACGTTTGCTGCCATTACATGGCAAAGCCTGGCAACTAATCCTTGATCTGCTACTGAGAGGCATACTCCCGTGGGCTTACCACCCGACAGTACTTTAATCCGCTCGAGGAAGGTAATGAGGCAATTTAATGATACCTCTAAAACATCGGGTGAAAAATGTGCCTCTTTTAGCTTAACCTCTATCATTTTGATATAAGGCCGGGTTGCCGCCTTCCTAAAAACCACCTCGTTGAATGTGCCATCCGGGTTTCTGTAATATGGTTCCATACGGTCCATACGCCATACCAAGTCGCTGCCGCCCCTGAGTAATTCCGGAACGATACCCACTGTACCTGTGTTAACCGCGCAGTCGCTGGCTTTCGCACTCCGTGACAGCGCCAGTAAAGAGGGTTTATCGGGTATCGCAGTGTTCAACAATCCTATGTTTAACAGGTTCATGCGATAGGGCATCCGGCAATTACCCACGCCTATTTCAGTAAAAAGCATATTACCGGTTATTTGTAAGTTGGTATCACAACATTGAACCGAGCGATAGCCCGCACCAAATACGCTTTCACCGCTGGGGGTATGATTAAACGGAACAAGTGTTTGCGACCGCCCGATAACCATTCGCAGGTCAGCATCAGATAACAAGGGGTGCCCTGCCAAAGCGTTTTGCTTTTGGAGCATCCGCTCCTGCAGCCAAAACTGTGTCAGGGCCAGTAACATACCCGAAAGGGTACACCAAAGATTATCGAAAATAAGGCCTGTAATAACAAGGCCGGCGTTTGTTAAAAAAAGCAGGATAAAACCGATACCTGCCCAGGTACGGGATGCAGCAAAATTCATAAGTAAGTTTTAATAAGGAAACAAAAACGTTTGTTTTGTCAAACGGCCCCAAAACCAGAAACGGCTGGGGCTTACTTAATAAAGTCCTTACTTGTTTTTAAGAAAGCATAACTAAGCTTTAAGCCGGTGAGTATAGCAGCGGGCACACCACTGTTCGTCCGCAATGTAATTGCAGCAACAGGTTTTAATGTATGTAATGCCGGCTGTACGGGCTTCATGCGTGCAGGAGTTTAAACATAGTAAACGATAATACAGATACTTTATTATATAAACATTAACATTTCTTTAGAATGCTTTATTATAAACACGATATGGAATGATGTGCAGGCGATTTTTTGTTTTAATTGTAATACTGACTATTATTGTAATGTCGAATTCAGTTAACCAAACGCTAAACTACCTTTTATGAAGATCAGATTTGCACTCCCCGTGTTATTTGCTGCCTTTACTTTTAATGCTGTGGCGCAAACCAACAATACCTCCATTGCTGCCTATACGCAGGCTAAAGCGCCTTTGCGCCAAAGCCCTTATATCGAGCTGCCCCTGGGCGCCATAAAGCCACAGGGATGGTTAAGGGAGATGCTTACGCGCCAGAAAACGGGCGCTACAGGCAACCTGGATAAACTGTACCCGCTGGTAATGGGCAAACGTAATGGCTGGCTTGGCGGCGATGGCGACCTGTGGGAACGCGGCCCTTACTGGATTGACGGCCTGCTACCCCTTGCCTACCTGCTGCAGGATAAAGAACTGATAGCCAAAGTACAACCCTGGATAGAATGGAGCCTGAAAAGTCAGCGCGCCGATGGTTATTTCGGCCCGTCGAAGGACCTTTCGCCCGAGGCGGGCATACAGCGCGACAACGCGCAGGACTGGTGGCCAAAAATGGTGATGCTGAAAGTAATGCAGCAATATTACACGGCCACGGGCGATAAGCGCATCATCCCCTTCATGACCAAATATTTCAAGTACCAGTTACAGGAACTCCCCAAAAACCACCTGGACCATTGGACCTTTTGGGCACGCTACCGCGGGGGCGATAACCTTGCCATGGTTTACTGGCTGTACAACAAAACCGGCGATAAATTTCTGCTGGACCTGGGCGAACTGATCCACAAACAAACATTTGATTATACCAACGCCTTCCTGAATAGTGAAATGATGCTGACTGATAACAGCATCCACGGGGTAAACCTTGCAGAGGGAATGAAAGAACCTATAATCTATTATCAGCACCACCCTGAAGCTAAATATGCCGATGCCATGGCTAAGGGTTTCAGGGACCTGAGCAAATACAATGAATCGGTGCCCGGTATGTTTGGCGGCGATGAATCGCTGCACGGTAACAATCCAACGCAGGGTTCGGAATTGTGCAGCGCGGTTGAGATGATGTACACGCTGGAAAATACACTGGCCATAACCGGTGATGTAGGCTATGCCGACCACTTGGAGAAAGTAGCCTTTAATGTATTGCCCACACAAATAGATGAGAACTTTATAGGCCGCCAATATTTTCAGCAGGCCAACCAGGTAATGATAACCCGTGCTGTCCGCAATTTTGATATCAACCACGATGGTACCGACCTGTGCTACGGCATACTTACCGGCTATGCCTGCTGCACATCTAACATGCACCAGGGCTGGCCAAAATTTGCCCAAAACCTGTGGTATGCCACGCCCGATAAGGGTTTGGCCGCGCTGGTTTACTCGGCCAGCGAGGTAAAGGCTATTGTAGGCAATAATATCGAGGTAACCTTTAAAGAAGAAACCAACTACCCTTTTGACGAGACCATCAAATTTACTTTTGGTAGTAAAAAAGCGGTTTCGTTCCCGCTTAGTTTGCGTATCCCGGCGTGGTGCCGTAAGGCGTCCATCAAAATAAATGGTAAAGATTACCGGCAGGCTGACGGCAACCAGGTAGTGAAAATAAACCGCGAGTGGAAACAAGGTGATGTGGTAGAACTAACCCTGCCTATGCACGTGTTTAAAAATACCGGTTACGAGAATTCCATATCGGTACAGCGCGGCCCTATTGTTTACGCGTTAAAAATTGGCGAAGACGTAAAACAGGTAAAAAACACTAAGGATGCCGATGTATACGGCGATAGCTATACCGAAATACGCCCCACTACCCCATGGAACTACGGGCTGATACGCGTTGATGATAAAAAGCTTGACGAAAGTTATAAAGCGCAGCCGGCAGCAGCTTTCAGCACTTACCCGTGGAGCCAGGCAAACGCCCCTGTACAGCTAAAAACTAAGGGCAGGCGCATACCATCGTGGCAGTTATATAACGATTCGGCGGGGCCATTACCATATAGTACAATATGGAATTTTGATACTGCTAAAGAGGAAGAAGAGCTAACGCTGATACCCTACGGCTGCACCCGTTTACGCATAGCACAGTTCCCGGTGATCGATAAAAGGTAGAATAATTAGGGTAACCGATTAATTAACCTACCTTTACCCGCACACATGGAAGAAAGAAAATATTTAACAACCTGGAGAAAATACATCCCGGTTATACGCCTGCATCTGAAAAGGAGCCTCAACGAAGATCAAAGTTTTAAACTGAACATCACCGATTTTGAGTCGGCAGGCGATAGGGGAAAATCCGGCTATACGTTTAACATCGCGATGGAAAACGGTAAGGTAACCAACAATATCAGCGGCTCGGCAGTAGCCCGCGACCTGTTCGAGGCCCTGAAAACCGACGAAGCGATCAAAGAGATGATCCAGGATAAAAACGTAAAGATAAGCGTAGGCAAATCGTTTATTTTAAGCATCAAAACAACACACGTATCTGCTTTTAAATAGAAAATACTCATATAAAACAAGAAAGCCGCCACCGTTAGCTAACGGATGGCGGCTTTTTTATTAAACTGAAATAAAATGTTATTTCTGTAGTGCAGGCTGCAGGTGAGTGCTGATAGCTATCCTGTTCCACGCGTTTATGGTGATGGCGGCCATTATTACCTCGTTTACATATTTATCACCTAAAACCTCAACGGCCTTGTTATAAGTATCGTCAGTTACGCCGGCTTTGCTTATCAGCGTAACCTCTTCTGTTAATGCAAGTATGGCTTGCTCCTTTTCATCAAAAAACGGGGTATCGCGCCATGCACGCAATGTGTAAATACGCTGCTCGGTTTCGCCCAATTTGCGGGCATCCCTGCTGTGCATATCCAAACAATAGGCACAACCATTTATTTGCGATGCGCGAAGCTTTATCAGTTCTTTATGTATGGGTTCAAGTTCGGTACTGTTAACATAACTTTCAAGCGCGCTCATGGCTTTGTATGCATCGGGAAGGGTCTGTAATAAATTTGTCCTTTTCATTGTCATTTTGTTTTTGTTAAGACAAAGGTGCACACAAACATGCCCGCGAAAAATGAACTGAGGTTAAGAAAATGCCCCCTAACCCCCTGAAGGGGGAATATAATATCGAACATCCAATTTAAAATATCGAAGTTAAGAAGGCACTTCATTATTTATCATTCTACATTCAGTGTTCGATATTCGGCTCCCCCTTGAGGGGGCTGGGGGGCTCACCTCTTAGCTCTTATCCTGCTTAAAAACTGCGGGGTAAAGCCCAGATACGATGCCAGCATGTATTGGGGTACGCGTTGTACAAAATCAGGGAACATGGCCGTAAAATAATGGAATCGTTGCTCATCTGTTTGGTTAAATAAAAAACCTATACGCCGTTGCGACGCTATGAACGCCCTTTGCATAGTAAGCCTGAAGTAAGTGTCCAGCTTTGGCACTTGCTCAAGCAGCGGACCTTTATCTTTGTTATGCAACAGCAATACCTCTGATGCCTCGATGGTTTGAATATAGGTACCGGCGGGTACATGGTTCACAATGCTGTCGTGGTCGGCTATCCACCAGCTTTCTAAAGCAAACTGCACTATCTGCTCGTTCAGCTTAGCGTTAACATAATATTGCCTTAGTAAACCGCTTAGCACAAAGTATTCGCCTTTGCAATGCTGGCCGGGTTCCAGGATGATCTCTTTTTTCTTAAATTTCTTCAATTCCATACTATCGCAAAGCAATTGCTCTTCGGCAGGGGTAAGCTGCACCAGGCGTTTAATATGTGCGAGTAGTTGTGGGTACATCTTAATTAATAACCAGTTTAAGCGATGTTGTTTTATAACGTGTGCGCAACCAATTTTGTAATCTTTCTGTTTCGGTTTTATTCATACGGTTACCAAATTGCGCCATAGCAACCTTTAAAGTATCGGCAAGTGTTGTATCCACCCGCCTTATCACTATGTTATTTAAACCAAACGATCTCACCTGGGGGTAAAGGGTTTTTATTTCGCTAAGTACTTGCGTATCGGTAACCATTTCCAAACTATTTTTACCCTTTACCGTATCTGCCCGGGCCTGTTTACTATATACATCTTCCAGTATACTGGCTTTAATTTGCGAAAGATCAAGTTGCTGCCGGGCATTCAGGCCTTGCAAAATATTAAGTTTTACCCCTTTTAATTTATATTTTGTAAGGTTTGCACGAAGCGTATCGGTTGTCTTTTTACTTAGTTCTTCGCCTATTAAAAGTAAATCAATAGATTTTTTGCTGCTGCTGTAGTTATATGTTTTTGTAATAACCTGGGTGTTTTTATATACAAATTGCTCTTCAACAAACTTTCTGGCATTTGTTTCAAAAATGCTTTTGTCAACAATGCGGTAGGCCATAAATATACTCGGGATGATAGTGACTATTACAATTATAATAATATACCTGCTAACTTTTTTTTGGATCTCGGTATTGTCAAAATGCTTCTTACTTAATTTCAGATAGCGGGTTATTAAATAGGTAGCTATTGCAATAAATACGCTGTTAATAAAATACAAATAAATAGCGCCTAAAAAAAAGTACCAGTTACCAATGGCAAGGCCGTAACCGGCAGTGCACAAAGGCGGCATAAGCGCAGTAGCAATAGCAACGCCGGGTATAACATTATTTTTTTCGGTACGCGAGGCGGCCACCATGCCTGCAAGGCCGCCAAAAAAAGCGATGAATACATCCCATATAGATGGCGATGTACGGGCGAGCAGTTCAGATTGCGCCTCGTGTAAAGGTGTAATAGAAAAGTAGATGGTTGAGGTAATAACACTTATTATGGTAGCTACCAGCAAATTTTTTGCGCCGCGTTTTACAAGTTCAAGGTCATTAATACCAACACCCAGGCCAATACCCATTACCGGCCCCATAATGGGCGAAATAAGCATAGCCCCTATTATAACCGCAGTTGAATTTACATTTAACCCTATAGATGCAATAAAAATGGCAAATACCAGCGCCCATACGTTGGCGCCCTTAAAATCTACATTTTTTTTTTATCGCTTCAAATATGTCCTGCTCATCCGCCTTATCTTCCTGAAGATTAAAGCGATGAGATAAAAATACTTTTATGCTTTTCCAGATAACAGTCATTTATACTTTTTTAGTAACCGGCTGCTGCAATTTTTTTGCCAGGCTGCCTATAGTTAAGCCCTGCACCAGTATTGAGAACACTACGATAATATAGGTAATAAGCAAAAACTCATCGCGATGCATGGCCGAACTTAGCGACAACGCAAGCGCTACAGAAATGCCGCCCCTAAGGCCGCCCCATGTAAGTATACTAATGGCATGGGGCTCGAACTTTATTTTATATTTGAGCAAAAAAACAGGTAAACTAACGGATATCCACCGGGCAAGCAGAACAATCAATATCGATATGGAACCAATGAGGATCACGGTTTTATCTATCTTAATTATCAGCATTTCAAGCCCTATCAGCAAAAACAATACCGCGTTAAGTATTTCGTCTACCAGTTCCCAAAACTTACCAAGGTAATCGCGGGTAAGATCGCTCATCCCTTCCGATTTCGACTTATTACCAGTTATGATACCTGCCACAACCATAGCAAGTGGGCCCGAAACATGCAATTTGCTTGCTAATAGATACCCGCCCATTACAATGGCAAGCGTTATCATAACTTCTACTTTGTATTCATCTATAGACCGCAGTGCCCAAAAACCAATATAGCCAAGCAAAGCACCAAAAATTAACCCTCCAAATGCTTCAGTTGCAAATAATTTAACCACTTCAACTGCCGAAAAATCGGCAGCGCCTGAGTTGATGATACCGGCAATACTAATAAATACTACTACGGCAACCCCATCGTTAAACAACGATTCACCTGATATCTTTAATTCCAGGGATGATGGAATTCCTGCCTTTTTAAGTATACCCAGCACTGCAATAGGGTCTGTTGGTGATATTAATGAACCGAATAAAAGGCAATACAAAAAAGGGATGGGCTTATTAAATAACTGAAACAGGTACCACGTCATGCCTCCTACCAAAAATGTGGAGATAAGTATACCTAAAGTTGCCAGTAAAATTACCGGCCATCGCTCGCGCTTTAATTTAGCAGCGTTAATATGTATGGCTCCGGCAAAAAGCAGAAAGCTTAACATAAAGTTCATTAACACATCCCTAAAATCAACAGAAAGTGCAAGTTGTATGGCTTTTTGAGATAACAGCGATTGTGAAGTACCAAGCGTTGCCAGCAATATAGATGATATTAAGGATAACGCCATTATACCAATAGTAGGCGGCCACTTAACAAACCTATGATTAATGTAGGCGAATATTGCAGCCAGTACTATAGTAATAGTGATGATTTCCTGTGTATTCATTGCCGGTTACTTGATCTGGGTGTGTTATGCCTCCTGCAATAATACCAAAATAAAAAGAAACGGCCTTTCAACTGCCCTGCTTATAATCCTCAGTAAACAAAAAAGAGAGCATGTTGCTCCCTTTTTTTTAACTATTTCAAAGCATCTGCTGCATAGGCGCGGCATTTTTTAACCTCGGCCACAGCGTCAGACCCATCGGGTATCTTATACTCCAGTTCAATAGTAGCCGGGAATTTATATTTGTTTTTTTTCATCAGTTGCAGCACTTCTTTTATTGGTGTGTCGCCTTCGCCCCACGGCGCGTTTGGCCCATCGTGAAACTTACGGTCTTTAATATGCAGGCTGGTAATGCGGTCGTGGTATTTTTCAATGAACGGTATCGGGCTGCTGCTTGTACCCGCTGCGTAATGCCCGATATCAAGGTTTACAGCGTTGTATTTTGATTGTGCAAGGGCAGCATCCCAAAGCGTTGGGGTAGCTTGGGTGTGGGCATGGTAGCCTACAAGCATTTTATGTTTGGCTGCAAGGTCGCCCAGGCGTTTGGTTTGTGCTTCGTCGGGCAGTTCAACGGTAACGTGGTTACAGCCAAGCGCTTTACCCGCGTTAAAAGCGTACTCAATTTCGGCATCGGTGTTTTTTGCGCCAAGTGCGTTTGGTTTCCAGGCGTAAATGGTTACGCCGGCATCGTTGTACATTTTGCGCAGTTCCTTAAATTTATCCATACTAACACCTGCGCGCCATTCGGCCATTTTAGGGGCAAAGTCGGTCCAGGTTTGTCCTTGCCCGCGTTTTGGTGCGCCGGCGTAAGCTTCGGCGGCATCGCCCATCAGTTCAATAGCATTAATATTGCAGTCTATACAGTATTTCAGCAAGTCTTCGGCAGTACCGGGCATGCTGCGGAACGAATAGGTGATCACCCCTATCTGCACCCCATTTATAACCGAATTTGGTTTATCAGCCCTTTTTAAAACGGAGGCCGCGAACGATGCTTTTGAAAGGAACAGCATGCCACTGGCCGCTATTGCTCCCGTACCAATAAATTGGCGCCTGCTTATATTTTGCTTTTTCATAATACCCGGTTTTGATGTATTTGGTTGGTTTAAAGTTATTAATTTATCGCATGCATCAAATTGTGTATTAAAAGTTTTACTCATTAGTTCTAAAAAAACAGGAGGCCCCGGTTATGGAAGCCCCCTGTTTATTAAAGATCAGTAAATAAATATCAGTCGGTAACTATCACCGTAGCGTTTGCCATCATGGAGTGAAAAGTGCAGTGGTAAGTAAAGGTGCCTGTAGCCGGAAACGTGTGCGTATATTTGGCATTAACGGCTATTGTACCACTGTCAAAAGCTCCGTTATTATCTGTTACAGTATGTGGTGCGCTGTCTTGATTTGTCCAGGTTACGGCCTGGCCCTTTTTAATAGTTACCGAAGCCGAGCCAAAGGCGAAATCTTTTATGCTTACATTGGCAGCTGATGTGGGGTTAGTTACCGGGGGTATTGTAGGTGGTGTTTCGGGAGGAGTATTGTTGCTATCGGATTTTGAACAGGCTGCAACCGCAATAATAATAACGGCTATCATCAACGATATCCCTAAAATGTACTTTTTCATAAATAAATTGTTTTAAGTGTTTATTAAGATTACGGGCGCATTTGTGTGATGGTTGCTTTACCACCAAAGGTTTGCAACAGCAGTGAGTTAAGCTATTGATTGATAGGGAAATGATTTAAAGAATAGTGCATTGCTTTTAATGCGACTTTCACCTTAATTCTAACAAAAATGTAATATTCGGCTAACTCCTGTTTAATATTAAGGGTTTTAGTAAATTTGCGCTCCATAATTAATTTGTATAGTGACGGAATTAGGTACCCCTTCTATAAAACAAGCCTGGACTGCTGCCCTGCAATCGCCCAAAAAACGTGATAAATTATTAATAGGCTCGTTTATTGTAGCCATCATACTGTCTTCCCTGCCCATTTTCTTTAGCTTTATACAAAAACGCAAAGGCATTGTACTGAACGATTGGGTATTGGCACACCTGCCTGCTTATGACGTATCGGTGCCTATATTTACTATCATATGGGGGATGGCCCTGTTGATATTTATCAGGGCGTTATATAACCCGGTGATATATATAAATTACGTTTGGACGCTAATTTTCATCAATATCGCCCGGATGATAAGCATTTACCTGGTAGCCCTCGATCCGCCAAACGGCCTGATACACCTTGTTGACCCCCTAACCGGTGTATTTTACGGCAACGTAGTAATTACCCGCGACCTATTCTTCTCGGGCCATACATCTACCCTGGTACTGATATTTTTATGTCTCGAAAAACGCAACGATAAAATACTGGGTTTTATAGCCATAGTGGCGGTAATGGTGCTTTTATTGGTACAGCATATTCATTACACCATCGATGTGGTAGCCGCCCCGGTACTTGTGTACATGATATTTGTTTTAACGCGCCGTTTCCTTAAACTGGATACGTTAAAAAATCACGAGAACTAAATTTAGTCCTAACTTAAAAAGCTTTGATTTTGCTGCATTAAAGCTTAAATTTAAGTATTATTACGAGGGAAAAGCCAGGGAAACGGGCATTTGTCCCCGGTAATATTTTATATTCTTAAACTACGCTTCGTATTTACGGGGTTATTCATACCGCCTCACACTTACTTTAAATGAACTTTGCCTTAATTGCTTTTTCTTCCTTACTGTTTTGTTTTTCGCTGATGCCGCTGATTAGGCATGAATACTGGATCTTCAGGATATTTGATTATCCGCGGTTGCAGAAATTGTTTTTAAACTGCCTGGCATTTGTATTGATATTACTGCTTTATACAGGCCTGGCCCAAACAAAGTACATTTTTCTTGCACTTTTAGGGCTTAATACAGCATATTTACTGTCGCTTATTTTTCCGTTTACCAGGCTGGCAAAAAAGCAGGTATTAAAGGCGGGCCCACATAACCGGCAGGTTAGTGTAAGCGTAATGATAGCCAATGTGTTTCAGGATAATACCAATTCAGGGGCCTGCCTAAAAGAAATTGCCAAAGCCGACCCTGATGTAATTTTATTACTGGAAACCAATGGGCGATGGGACATTCAAACACGCAGCCTGGAAAGCACTCATCCCCATTTTAAACGGGTGCCGTTAGAAAATACCTACGGATTGCTGTTATACTCAAAACTCGAATTATCAGATACGTCTGTAAAGTATCTTGTAGAGAATGATATACCATCTATTCACACTAAAATAAAATTGAAGGGCGGGCAGTTAGTGCAATTATATGCAGTACACCCAACCCCGCCTGTACCTACCGAAAACGTAAGATCGACCGAACGGGATAAGGAGCTATTATTAATTGCCGACCTGGCTAAAGGAAGCGAGTTGCCGGTTATAGTGGCTGGTGACCTTAACGACGTGGCCTGGAGCCACACTACTGAATTATTTTTAAAAATGAGCGCATTACTGGACCCGCGCAGGGGCCGCGGATTTTTTAATTCTTTTCATGCCCATTACTTTTTTATACGCTTCCCCTTAGATCATGCTTTCGTATCCAGGCATTTTAAGTTGATAAAAATCAAACGCCTTAACAATTGCGGGTCAGACCATTTCCCAATTTTTCTGAATGTTCAGTTAGATGAAGGTGCATACCATGAGCAACAACCTTTGCAGGCCGATTCATCTGACAAAGAAGAAGCAGAGGAAAAGAAAGAAAAGATCTGATTTTTAAATCAATTAACAACTGCTACTTTTCCGTCGGTAAGGAAATTGATATTATTTGCGTTAGGAGGATTTATCCCCCAAATAAAAGAGCCGCGAATTATTGCGACTCTTTTATTTGGGGGATAAATTTACTTAACTGTGTAGGTTGCCTTGTTGATGCCTGCTCCGGTGATTTTTAACGATTTCCAGTTAGTTGGCAGCTTGCTTTTTACCTGGATAATTCCTGTTGGCGTAATATCCAACCCGCCAAAACCCATCAGCATAGCTTGAATAATACCGCCCGCGCCGGTTGCAAAATACGGGTTAGTGCCGCCCTTGGTCTCTGCAATCACCCGGAATGGTGGGTTAAGGTTTGGCTCGTATGCTTCCTTAAACCATTTATAAGCCTTTTGCCCATCGCCAAGGCGAGCGTAAAGCAAGGCGAAAACGCCTTGCGTCATGGCCGGGGTGCCTTCGTTTGGCACACGGGTTTCGTAATATTCCAGGTCTTTTTTGATCTGCGACGGGTCGGTTATGGTTTTTAGCGGATAGGCAAGCAGGTTTACATCGGCTTGCTTGATACCTTCGCCTTTGTATTGGGCATGCTCCTGTGTTACACCATTGGCCATTTTTAAAATGGGGATGTTATTGGCAACGTTTACCCAATCAGTATCGGCCTGCATACCTAAAATTTTGGCAGCAGCCGTGGCGTTCATCAGGTTGGCCTGCGCAGCCGCGTTGGTAAAGGCGTTGTTATCGATATTCTCGGCCCACTCATCGGCAGCAACTACGTTCTTAATATCATAATGACCGGGGCCGTTGCGCTCTACCCTGCTTGCCCAGAAATCGGCAGTAGCCGAAAGTATCGGCCAGCCTTTATCGCGCAGCCATTGCTTATCCTGCGTAACACAGTAGTAAGCCCAGGCAGCGTTAGCAACATCGGCGCTAATGTGATGCTCAAACGGGCCGCTTAATGCCCAAACAGGGGTTTCCTCTACCCCGCTATCAGCGCTTTCCCAAGGGTACATCGCCCCTTTATAACCATGCGAAAAGGCATTTTTTCGTGCGTTCTCTAATCGTTCAAAACGATATTCGACCATAGACCTGGCTATTTCGGGGTGCATTACCAGCATAGCCGGGAACATCCACAGGTCGGTATCCCAAAATACGTGGCCATTATACCCAAGGCCTGATAAACCCATTGGCGATGGCGATAAGGCAGTACCCGCGCGAGAGAACGAATATAGGTGATACAGCATGCTGTGCACATCCTGCTGTGCCTGCGCATCCCCTTCTATCTGTATGTCGCTTTTCCAAAGCTCGTCCCAGGCCTTGTTGTGAAATTGGATGAGCCTGTCGCGGCCTTCCAGTTTGGCGAAGATGGTAAGCCGCTCGGCTTCGTTCAACGGGTCGGCGTGGTGGGCCGAGGTTATTGACGAGCCGGTTACCCCATACTTATAGGTTTGCCCCGCTGCAATGGCATGGCTAAATTTCATCAGGTGCATGTTATTGTCCCACATTTCGTGGATAACGCGCGGTTCTTTGCCATGCTCCTCGTTAAACAAAAACGACGTTGAAGCGCACAACTGCAGCTTACCCGTAGGGCTTTTAGCCGTTGAGGTTAACAAGCTGATGGTTACATGCGGGCGGTCAATCTCATTGTAATAGTTCTGTACTTCCTTTAATGCATCGGGCGCTTCCATAACGCTGGCGGCGGTTATGCTAATGGCTTTTTTAGCGGTAATAGCAACATCCATCAGCACGGTAAAAGGCAGCTGCCTTAACGAGTAGTAAGTGTATTTGATGCTTGCCTTGTCGCCATAATCAAAAGTGGTGGTCATGGCGGCGTGCTGCATATCCAGTTCCTGCTTCATATTGCTTACCATTTTGGCGTCGAGGCGTTTTCCGTCAACCTCCAGGTACATATTCAGCAGGTTAAAACTGTTTAAGAAATTGCTTACGCGGCCACGGCCATACAGGTCATAAGCGCCGGCAAGCACTACATTTTTTACCTTAAAAGGCTCGGGCGATGATACGATGCCTATCATCCCGTTGGCTACGGTTATTCCGTAGTAATTGTTCGGGTCTATTTTATCGGCTTTAATTACCCAGGGGCTAACATTTTGTGCCGATAAATTAAGGGCGGTAAATAAATTTACCGCTATAAAAAGGCAAGTTATTTTTTTCATAAAAACGCCGTTACTTGATCTTTAATTTCAGTTTTTCAACTACCATGTCGCCTATTTTACGGCCCGATATGTTACCAATAACACAGGCATGTTTATAATGGATACCGCCATAAACACGCGACATAGAAGCTTCCTGTGCCGCAGCCCTGAATGATGTGAAACTGCGTGTAGGTATGCCAAATTCGGATTCCGACGCATCGGTATAGGCCAGGCTATCGCCAAAGGCATGGGTAAGCACTTCTGCAGCGGCTGCCGAAATTACGGCATGCCCGCTGATGTACTCGGGGAATGGCGGGGTTTGGATGCGCGGTCTCCAATCGGGATCTATAAGTTTGGTTATAACCGTCTCCGGCCGAACGCTGTTGGCTTTGAATTTCACATACCAACAGTTAATAAATGCATCGAACAGCGCTATTGACGATTGCGTGTAAGCTGCAACAGTTGTCCCGAAATCGGCATTTTTTAGTTTTGAACCTATGCCCGCAATGTTCATCCAGTGGCCTGCGGGTCCAAACTTTTTGGTGGCATACATGGCATGGCCTACAACGTTCATCTTAAATGCATTATCATCCCAAAAATCGGCCATGTGCTTTTGGTCAACCGTGAGGCTATCGCACAAAGTTTTTACTTCCATAACGGCTTTGTAAAACGGGCTGTTCTTGTCGGTCATGTTATAGGGCGGTGGCTCGGGTGCAGGTATTTGCGATGCAGAATCTAAAACCATGGTGCGTATTTCGCCCCAGTGCGGTTCAAGCGCCTGGGCGTACATGGGTGGTGTGGGTATCCAGCGCCCATCCTGACGGGTAACGGTGTATTTACTTGCCGACCGGGTTTGCGCGTAATTGTCCTTTTTGCTCCATTTCATGATATGTTTGGCCACACTATCTGAATAAGCTACAGAGTTTTCAAATACATCTGACGGCATGCCCGCATCCTTTACTTTTTGCTTTAGCTCGTCTACATATAACGACATGCTGCCTTCGGGAAAAGTAACAGCATTGCCTACAAAACAAAATGATAACAGGGATGCAAACTGAAAATCGATCTGTTTGCCTTTTTCGGGCTGCGGCGCGGGCGGTAAATGCTTTATTTGCCTTGCTAACGAGCGATAATGCTGCGGATCGCCGGCGGCAATAACCTCGTAAGCTGCTATATTGGCATATACATAGTTACGCGATGCAATAACCGGCGGGAAGTTATTTTCGAGTACTATATCATTCAGTTTTTTTACGGTAACGCGGTAAAGTTCGGGGTCGTGGGTAACTTTCTGGTAATCGGCTTTCTTACAGGATGCAAATATTAAAATTACACCTGCAATCAAAAACAGGAAACGGTTCATAATAATTGTTGGTTTAAGAAAGAATGACGGTATCGGCCATCAAAATTATATTGGATTTTCTTTGATTAGAGGCTAATATAACTTTTTTTTGGCAATTGGTAAGTACATATATTGTTTGATATTAACCCACTTAAATAATTACTTTTACAGCGCAAAAAAGCTAACTATTAAAGCTTGTATTGCAGTTTAAAGTTTGTGTATTTATATGAAAAAACCAGTACTGATCGTAGTGGGCATCCTGCTTTTAGCCTTTATAAGTATTTATTTTGTTATCCCCCAAAAAATAAAAATTTCCCATGTTATTGAGATAGATGCTACCGACAGAAACGTATCAAAATTTTTGGTGAATAAAAAACCCTGGGCTAAATGGTGGCTGGGGCAGCACAACACAGCAGATAGCAACTTATTTGTATACCAGGGCGCTAAGTATAAGTTACAGGAAAGCACTAACAGCTATATAAACCTGATTATTGAACATGATGATATAAAACTTACCAGCCAGGTAATTTATGCTGCAACAGGCGAAGGCATGTGTGAAGTTACCTGGCTTGGCGAGATGCAAAGCAGCCTTAACCCTTTTGAACGGATAGCCCAGTATGTGAAGATCACCCATCTTTCAAAAAACATTGAGGTGATCTTAACGCATTTTAAAAGCTTCATGCAAACCGAAAAAAATGTTTACGGCATGAGCATAAGGTTGAGTAAGATCAAAAATCCCATTGTACTGGCATCAACTACGCATACTGCCGATTATCCTTCTCCGATTGTTGTATACAAATTGGTTAATGAGCTTAAAAAACAAATATCAATGCAGGGTGCGCTTGCTTTAGATTCGCCCATGATGAATGTGCACGTCGACGAAAAAAACGGTTACCTGGTAATGATAGCTCTGCCTGTTAATAAATTGATAACGCCCGGACCCAATACGGTTATAAATAAATTGGTTAAAGGCGCCAACGTATTAGAAGCCCAGGTTACCGGTGGTAAAAACACTATAACCAACGCCTTTTCACAAGTTAAGCACTATCAAAAAGATCATGGGCTGATGTCGCCTGCAATGCCTTTTGAACTATTAATAACCAACAGGCTGGCCCAAAAAGATACTGCTAAGTGGGTAACAAAAATTTACTGGCCAATTTATTAACCAATAATTACTTTGTCAGCAACATTAATTTACCCTGATAAGTGGTAATTATGTAGCTATTGCCCGCGATTGTTTTATACGGGTACAGATGGGTTATTTCCTGCGAATTAAGCATGCCATTCACCCAGTATTCGGGCATCGAAAACTGCTTTGTACGCCTGTCATAATGTGCTGTTACTAAACCTAAAGCGTCGTATTTACCCTCGTAAGGTACCACGCCCCAATAGTTGCCATTTAACAAAACATCGCCCTGCTTATTGTTAAGCGGTGTGATAGACCGAACAGGCGCTTGCTGGTATAAGTAAGGTAATTCGGTAATTTTTTTAGCGTTTAAAACATCACTGATAAAAACGCTGCTGAATTGATTGGCCTGTAACCGGCCGCTATCTGTAAGGTTATCTTTAAATATTTCTGCGGTGGTTTTATCTGCCATTTTCTGATAGCTCAGAAACTCCTTCTTCAGGTAAGGGAGTTCCTGCTCCAGGTCGTTTTTGGGGCGGAAAGGATAATACTCTCCTTTATAAAAATAGGATAAGATCAAATCGTTCTTACCGTCTTTATCAATATCATTATTATACCCATAAAGTGGTTGGTCGCTATTTACGTTATACTTATTATTGATACCCCAGTTACCTGCTACAAGGTCGGCTTTGCCATCTCCATCCATATCGGTAATTATTGCCGACTGCCACCAGCCTATTTGTTCATCCAGCAAGGGCGAAGAAAACCTGACCAGTTTCTTATTCTTGTTCAAAAATATTTGTACCGGCTGCCATTCCGAACTAATTATGATGTCATCCACGCCGTTATGGTCAACATCTGCTGTTGATATATTTGTAATAAAACGTATCCCCGTTAAATTGGCAAATTGCTTTCCTGGGGCTATTCTAAATCCTGCGGTACCGCTATTTAACAACACTACCGATGCGGCGGCCATTGTATAATTCTGAAAAGGCACGCTGTTGCTAAAAAATAAATCCTTTTTCCCATCGCCATCAAAATCATACACCAGTATGTGTGACACCAGAACGTTTATTTGTGGTAAGGCCTTGTACTCAAATTGGTAATTACCTTTATTAATGTAAAGCCGCGGCTGTATGGTTTTATCCAGCTCAATAAAGGGGAAGTTGGCGCTTAAAACAATCAGATCGGGCAAACCGTCGTTATTTACATCGGCCCATTGCGCTTGGGTATCAGCGTGGTCTTTAAACTTAGTAAAGGCATCTACAGTTATCTTTTTAAAATTACCATCCGCTGTTCCGGCTAAAATATACTTTTCCTCGCCTGCTACACCGCCTATATAAATATCTTCAATTCCATCATTATTCGCATCGGCAACGGCTATAGCCGGCGTGTGTGGCAAATAAGTGTGCGGTAAAAGGTTGTAATAATTAAAATCGGGTGTTTCAAACGGCTTTATATCTGCTAAAAGTTTTGCTTTTACATCTACATAGGTAAACTCCTTTTTACCTTGTATATAGTTATTAACCAATGTGGCAACATCGGTTACAGTTTTGGTTTTGCTCTTAGCGTAAGTAATGACCGTTTTTTTATCCAGCGTAAAATCCTTTATTAACTGATAGGAATTATCCGGCCATATCACCATTAACTCTTCCGGTTTATCGCCTGGTAAAAATGTAAACAAAAGGTTGTTGCCCTGTGTGCTTGCGTAAGCTGTGCTGGTTTGTATTTCCTGGTGATCCACCTGTTTTTCCGACCGCAGGAACAATTTGGCCCCAATACCATCGGGGTTAGCCTGGGTGTATTTAACGCTTAGCTTCAGGTACGATGGTTTGGTTTCCTTGCTGTTTTCCACCGTCATATTCTGATAAATAAAAGCCGGTGCATCCATATTGTTGGTTACCAGTTCAAGGTCGCCATCGTTATCCAGGTCAACCGCTACAGACCCTGCAGAGATGGAAGGATCCTTCATATCGTTCCCGGCAGATACATCATTAAACTTCAGCTTGTCCTCGCCCTGGTAAAGATAGTTGTGCACATCGCCATCGGGCATCAGGTTGATCTTTTCCTTATCAAAGAAACGGCTGGTTTTAAAATCTTTTATTACGTTAGGATCGCCCAGGTATTTAAGATAATCCATATCATTCAAACGCTTTTTTATCCCGTTTGAAAAAAACATATCCTTACGGCCATCCATATCAAAGTCCTGCACCAGCGGCGACCAGGTCCAGTCGGTAGCAGATACACCTGAGTACAAACTCAGATCAATAAACTTTTTGCCGTTGCCTACATTTAGCTGCAGGCAATTTTTTGAATACTGGTAATGATAACCCGCATCAACCTCCTGGTTATAAATATCAAGTGGCCCATCATTTATAGTCGACTTGAGGGCTTTCATATCTTCGGGCAACATATCTGTACTAATTACATCCAGGTGGCCGTCTTTATTAACATCGCTTATGGTGTTACCCATCGAAAATAAGCTGGTATGGCCAAAAGCGGTTTTTAATTCTTCTTTAAACGTTCCGTTTTTTTGGTTGATGTAATAGTAATCCTGTTCAAAAAAATCATTGCTTACATATATATCGTCCCAGCCATCGTTGTTAAGGTCGCCAACGCTAACACCCAGGCCGTAGCCTATTGGTGCCGAGTATATACCCGAGTTTGCGGTAACATCTGTAAACTTGTTATTATCGTTCCTAAACATATGGTCGCCGGCATCGTGGCTGGTTTTAAAACGCAGGGTCGAGTCGCCGTAGGTCTCGTTACTGTGAACAGATGATGTTAGCAGAAACATATCCAGATCGCCGTCTTTATCGTAATCCGTAAAAGAGGCCTGGGTTGAAAAGCCCGAAAAATCGAGGCCATATTTTGCGGCGCTTTCTGTAAAAGTAAGATCTCCGTTATTAATGTATAGCTGATTATGCCCCTTAAAACCTTTAAAGTTGGCTACCACGCAAACGTATATATCCTTTAACCCATCACCATTGATGTCCACAACGGTTACGCCGGTTTTCCAGCTACCGGTACCGGCAACACCAGCTTTAGCAGTAATATCCTCAAATTTAAGATCGCCCTTATTAATATAAAGCTTGTTAGGCCCCTGGTTCGACACAAAGTACAGGTCCTCAAGCCCATCGTTATTAAAGTCGGCAGAAGCTACCCCGGCACCATTGTAGAAATAAAGGTAATCTAAAATGTTAATCGAATCGGTAACCGTATTCTTGTTGTTAAAATCAACATGGGTTTGTTCGGCAGTAAGCAGTTTAAAGATACCGTCGCCGCGTTTTTTTGATTTGCACGAACCCAATATTACAGCACCTATGAATGCGAAGCAGCAAAATATTACGATTTGTTTGTGTAAGTTAGCCTTTAGCATATCTGCTTAACGTAGTTTGTAAGCTTTAAGCTTATCATCATTTATTCCAAATACATAGTATTTATCTCCGCGACTGTTCTTTATCGTCAATGATGAACGTACTTGTCCGTTAAGTTTAATACCACTTTTTGCGGGTGGAATATAAGCAAATCCGTTTTTAGTGTACTTATAAATTTGACCATAACTTGCATCAAGGCGGCCAACTTCGGGTTTAAAACCATAGAAATTACCCCCCAGTATAATACTTGGCGCGCCGCTGTTATCAATATCATCGCACAAAATGGTGCTTACATTTGATAACTGTGCATGGTATGGTAATGGTTTACATATAAATTTATTGCCGCTGCCATTGATAAATACTGCCGAAGCTAAATAGTTAATTTCGTGCTCTTCGGCTCCGGCTAACATCTCGTCGGTAAAAATTTCGTTAAAAGGCTTGCCTGCATAATCGGCATACTTTAGGTATTTCTTTTTTAGTACCGGGATCTGTCCGGTTAGATCTGGTTTCATGTGAAACACGTATGGGACATGCTGGCGATATATGGATGTTATGCACTCCTTGGTACCGTTGCCGTCAAAATCCTTTATGTATATCTTCATGGGTTCGGCCTGTGTTGCCCTGAATTTTGAATTTAAGCCCAGGTTACCTGCAAGGATATCTAATTTTCCGTCGCCGTTTATATCGGCAATTTCCAGGCTGCTCCACCAGCCTTTGTAGCTGTCCAGCTGCTTATCTAAAGTAAATTTGCCATTATTATTGCGGTAAATTTTTATCCCCATCCAGTTGCCTGCTATTACCAGGTCCGGGTAGCCGTTACCGTCGATATCGGCCCATTGGGCGGCTGTTACCATTCCCGGTTTAACATTGGCACCTAATACCTGTTTGGTTACATCAGTAAAGTTTCCTTTGCCATCGTTATGCATAACGTATGAGTTTGGCGATACTGCATAAGTGCCTGGCACGCTACGGCCACCAATAAACAGATCGGGGTGGCCATCCTTATCATAATCGCAGGCTGTAACTACCGAGGCATTTATTGCCACAGGTATAGCTTTTTGAGCATTCCGGTGCAAGTTGCCCTTACCATCGTTTTCGTAAAACCGTGGGTAGTAAATATTTGTACCGGCCTCTTCGGCATTACCGCCCACTCCAATGATCAGGTCCTCATCTCCATCACCATCAAAATCGCCAAAGGCTGCGCCCGCGTTTTCCAGGTAGGTTTGCTTTTGCAGATCATCGGGGATGTATTGCTTAAAACGACCGTTTTTTTGCTGCACGTATATAGCTGCCGGATTATCCTTTGAACTGCCGAAGTAAAAATCAGTAAGCCCATCTTTATTTATATCACCTTTGGCCATGTAAGGGTTTTCTGTTGATAGCATTTGCAGCATCAGGCGCTCGTTATCAAAATCTATAAAGCCATCTTCGGTGTGTTTGGGTACCGAGTCGAACAGTGTTTTTTCGGCTTCTACAAAAAGCGTTTTTACAGGTTGTTTTGTAAAATTGTATTGCAGCTTTGCATCGGCCATTTTAAAAGTATACAATTTATTTACCGCTATATTTTTGGCAGCCTGGTATTTGCCGCCCGGCCATATAATTTGCACCGAATCGGCCTGTGTAATTTTACCAACACCAATAGTAACAAGGTTTGGCGATGTACTGCTTTCAAAGCCGCGCGTTGGCTGCTGGTAATATATGAGAGAAGAATTTTTTGAAAAAACTTTTATAGTAGCACCTATCCCAAAACGATTGAGCCCTTCGCCCTGTAGTTTTAGCTGGATGTAATTGTTGTGCAGCTTTTCGGCGTTACTTTTATAGATAAAAAGTGGCGAGTTTACATTGTTTACAATCAGGTCATTATCGCCGTCGTTATCTAAGTCGCCATATGCGGCGCCGTTACTAAACGATAATTGGTCTAAACCAAACTCGTGCGCTTTATTGGTGAAGGTTAAATCGCGGTTATTTAGGTATGCATAGCTGCTAACCGGCGTTGATACCATTTTATCGGCAAAATTTTTATAATCAAATTTTTGTTTTTCGGCAATTTTATCCATGCTTTCGCGGTTACCTAAAAACTCAATGTAATCCTGGTCGGTAAGGTCTTTATATATGCCGTTTGATACAAAAATATCTTTCCAGCCATCATTATCCATATCAAAAAACAATGCCCCCCAGCTCCAGTCGGTAGCGCTTACGCCGGCATTAAATGCAATTTCAGAGAATGTACCATCGCCGTTATTTAATTGCAGGCAGTTTTGCATAAACTGGTTGTAATAACCATCGTGCTGCTTTAGTTTAATAACATCAAAAGATTCGAACGAGGTTATCTGTTTCAGCCTTTTATCACCTTCGGGCAGCATTTCAGTGGTAAAAATATCAAGATTGCCATCGTTGTTAATATCAGCAATATCCGACCCCATCGAGGCCAGGCTCAGGTGCCCTGCTTCGGCTTGTATATCTTCCTTAAAAGTTCCGTTATGCTGATTGATGTAGAGGTAATCGCGTTCAAAAAAATCGTTCGAAACGTAAATATCAGGGTAGCCGTCCTGGTTAACATCGGCAACAGATACGCCTAACCCAAAACCTATATCGCTTGAAAATATACCTGCCTGCTGGGTAATGTTTGTGAAGTGCCCACCATCGTTACGGTACAAATGTGCTCCGCCCAGTTTATCAACTACTGCACGCAAATTCTGGCTAAAATCAAACGACCCAATAGGCCTGAAGGAGTTATTTAAAACAAAGCAATCCAGGTCGCCATCGTTATCCATATCAAAAAATATGGCTTGCGTTGACAGGCCGTTATCGGTAAGCCCGTACTTTTCGGCCTCTTCTTTAAAAGTGCCATCGTGCTGATTAATAAAAAGCTCGTTACCTTTTTTATCAATTACGTTACCGCTGTGGCAAACATAAATATCCAGCCAGCCATCGCCATTAATATCAACCATAGTTACACCTGTGCTCCAGTACTTTGTACCTTTTACTCCGGCCTTATCGGTAACATCGTCAAACTTCCAGTTCCCCTTGTTAATATAAAGTTTATTACCCCCCTGGTTTGATGTAAGGTAAATATCATTTAGCCCATCGTTATTTACATCGCCAATGGCAACACCACCCCCGTTATAATAATTACGAAAAGTAAATACGTTGGTTTGGTTTTTATCAACCAGCTGGTTAATGAAGCTAACGCCTAATTTATCGTTATTTTGCAGCGTAAAAAGTGGGTTCTTAACATCGTTATTATGGCAGGCCGATATGCCGATAATTATGATAAGGAGGGGGAAAAGGCTAATCTTTTTTACCATTGCAAAATATACAAAAAACAAACGTAGCGAATTGCTTCGCTACGTTTAAAAAATCAAATCAAATATAATTAATTGGAAACTGGTTTCAATTGTTTATTAATAACCCGGGTTTTGTTTCAGATTAGGGTTAGTATCAACAGCACGTTGTGGTATTGGGTACAATGTGCGCGATTTATCAGTTGCCAATGGGCGCTGATCTACCGGATCGTTAAATTTACCGAAACGGATAAGGTCATTCCTTCTCCAGCCTTCCCAGTAAAGTTCGCGGCCACGCTCTGCAAGTAAATCAGCTTCTGATACGGCTGATAATGGTGTTGCACCACGAGGTGTACGTATAGCGTTCACAAGAGCTAAAGCAGTTTGGCCGTTAGGGTCGGTACCGCCACGCATAATTGCTTCGGCTTTTTCTAACAATACATCGGCAAAACGGAAAAATACATAATCGTTATCCTCGCTGTTATCTGTAACAGATCCATCAGCATTTGGATGCGGGAAATATTTAAACACCCTTATACCTTGTGCTTCTGTTGAGTAGTTTAGGTTAACCTCTGGTGTAAAAATAAGTGGTTTACCGCTACGTTGGGTTAATGCTTTGTTATTAGGCCCATATTGTTGCCCAACTGCAAAGCCTGCCCGTAACCCAACTTTATCTGTTAAGCCCGGATAAGCAACACCACGGCGCTCATCTGTAGGTTGGAAAGAGTTGTAAAACTCCGCAAGAGTGGTGAAGCCATTCCAGCCATCAGGCGTTTGGTTGTAGTGTAAGCCCATTTTCCAGCGGTTTTTTGCATTACCCATTTGCCTTGATGGTGTATTGTACAAACCAAATATATTGTCATGAGATTGCTCTGAGTTATCCCATGCAAAGTTTTGGAAATATTTACCTGCAGGCTCTATAGAATAAGTGCCGGAAGCGATGATCTTGTTGGCATACTCAATCACTTTATTCATGTCTGCCGGTGCAAAAGTAAAAGTAGGCCCGCCAACTGTTTCTGAAGTATAAACAGCCCTGTTAAGGTAAACTTTGGCTAATAATGCCTGCGCAGCTGCCTTACTTGCTACACCAATGTTTGGCGCTGCACCAAGGTTTGCTTCAGCAAATTCAAGATCTTTTATAATAAAATCTGTTGCCTCGGGGCGGCTGTATACTTTAGGTATATCAGTGTTAGCGCTTTTAGGGTCGCGGAACGGAGCCTGCCCGTAAAGGTCAACTACCTGGAACATAAAGTAAGCACGCAGAAAGCTTGCTTCAGCTTTTATCTGATCTGAGGCAGCCCTGTCAATAACCTGGGTTGCACGAAACACCCCAATGTTAAGCTGATCCCAGGTATCGTTTACCTGGTTGTGCGACGGTGTCCATGTGTGCGTGTGTAATTTACGCCATGTACCAAAGTCACCCCAGTCGGTCCCGCGGGTTGGGCCCATCATTTCGTCTGTTGAATGCTCCTGCAGGGCATAGGTGTTACCCTGATCTGCCTGCCCGCCTAATTGAGAATATACACCTGCAAGGTCAGATTCGCTAAGCGCACCGCCTTTATCCTCAAATCTGTTACCTAATACTTTTTCGTCCAATTTTGCACAGCCCGATGCGACTAATATGGCCATGCTACAAATTGCTGCTCTGAAAGTCAATTTTTTCATACTTATGTTTTTAGAAACTTGCATTTAAACCTAATGTGAATGTACGTGCACTTGGATAAGATGTATAATCAATACCTCTTGATGGTACGCCATTTCTTTCTTTATTTGTGTTAATTTCCGGATCAAGGCCGCTGTAGCCGGTTATCAGGAACAGGTTTTGGCCTGTTAATGAAAGCCTAAGCGATTTGATAGCGCCACCGCCCATTGGGAACGTGTACCCAAGCGCAGCATTTTGTAACCTTAAGAAATCGCCTTTTTCAACAAAACGGCTTGACACCTCACCTGAGTTAAGTGCGTTCTCGTTTGTTTGTGCTACTGCTTTAGTTACGTTACGACCGCTAACAAGGTTGCCTTTGTAAAAGAATGCGTTGGCCGTGTTGTTATATATGTAAAACCCGGTTTGTGCATTCAGGAAGAAGCTAAGCGACCAGTTGCCGTAGTTAAATGTGTTATTTAAACCGGCAAAAAATGTAGGAAGCGGGCTGCCATGTGGCGTAGCCGCATCTATACCATCCGGGTAAATACCAAAACCATCAGCATCTAAACCATTGTATTGCGATACGTTAAATTCGTACAGCGGGTAACCATTACCAAAGAACTGTGCATAAGCACCTGATAAGCCCTGGCCATCGATGTTACCTGTAATAACGTTACGGTTGCCAAAGTTCTCGATCCTGTTTTTGATAAGGGTCATGTTGTAGTTGATATCCCAGCTGAAACCTTTAGCATCTGAAGCCTGGATAGCGGTAAAGTTTAAACCAAGTTCAACACCTGTGTTTCTTACGTTACCCGGTAAGTTAACCCAAAACCTTGATACGGCAGCAGGTTGTGCAACGTCCTGTAAAAACAACAGGTCTTTTTGAGATTTGTTAAAGTAATCGATAGTACCGGTTAAGCGACCACGAAGCACCGAGAAATCAAGACCCGCGCCATAAGCTGTCTGCGTTTCCCATTTAAGGGTTGGGTTAGCAGCATTATCAGCAGAAGTACCACCGTAATAATCATACGACCTGATCGCTCTTGAAGCCAGTGAAGGATAATCCTGGTTACCGGTTTTACCGTAGTTTAACCTTAAGCTCAGGTCATCAAATACCCCTTTAGGTGCCCAGCTTTCGCCCGAGATACGCCATTTAGCGGCAAGTGCCGGGAAGTTAGCATATTGGTTATCGGTACCAAAACGGGAAGAACCATCGCGCCTTACTGTTGCTGTTAAGATGTACTTGTCTTTGTAAGAATAGTTAACACGTGCAAAATACGATTGCAGCGAATAGGTAGAGCTATCGCCAAAAGTTCTTGGGAACTTGTTTGGTGTATTTTGATAATCTTTAATAAACGCAGTTTGATTTTTTGCGCCCCATGCCACATTATTATGAGGGTTGTTCTTATAGTTAGCATAAGAATAACCTACCAAAGCTGTAAGTGAGCTATTGTTAGCAAACTTCTTATCATAATTTAAAGTATGCTCGGTAGTTAAATTGTTAAGCTCTGTATTTTGAACAATGGCGCGGCCATTGCCGGTTGCCGATGGATAAGAAAAGCCACGGATATTACCGTTATCGGTAAAACCTACGATCTTAGGATCGTAAAAGGTATTTCTTGCACCGTTAGACCTGTCAATGCTGATATTGCCTTTGTAAGAAATTCCTTCAAAAAGCCTTAAGGTTAAAGTAAGGTTATTTAAGAAACGGTTAATGTTATCTGTATCGTCAATTTGATTTAACAGCGAAACCGGGTTTCTGAATGTATTACTTTTAGGAAAACCATTCTCATAACCATTTAAAGAGAAGTACCTGCCCTGATCGTCATAAACAGGGATGGTTGGGTTTGTTTGCAGTGCAGCACCAATTAAGCTACCGTTAAAGCCGGCGTTATTAGTAACCGGGGCAAACCTGTCTTTTACATTTGAAAACAACGATTGCAATTCAAATTTAAGCCTTTCGCCAAAAAACGACTGAGACGCGTTAAGGCGTGCAGTAAGGCGTTTAAGGTTTGTATTTTTTACGATACCCTGTTGGTTATCATAAGCGGCCGAAGCACGGTAGTTACCGGTATTATTAGCACCACCAAATGCAATGTTGTAGTTTTGAGATACAGCAGTACGAAGGATCTCTTTCTGCCAATCTGTATTGGCGCCATAGTCAACACCACCGCTTGAAGAAGGGCCTGAGTTTGAACCAACACTTTCAACGCCTTTTAAAAACGCGTCGCGGTCAAGTAAATCGTAAGTTTTAGCTGCATTGGATATACTTGTGCTTGCGCCAAACTGTATACCCTGGCCCTGGCGGCCTTTACGCGTTGTAATTAAAATTACACCGTTAGCACCACGTGAACCATATATAGCAGAAGCAGATGCGTCTTTCAAAACCGAGATATTTTCGATATCCGCAGGGTTTAAAAATGCAAGTGGGTTACGGGCTGAAGAACTACCTGCACCACTATCGAAACCACCGGCAGTGCCACCGTTATCCAATGGTACACCATCAATTACATATAATGGGCTTGTACCTGCACGTATTGAACTTGCACCACGTATGTTAATAGTAGCACCCGCACCCGGCTCGCCGCTTGCAGGAGTAACCTGAACACCAGCTATACGGCCTTGTAACAATTGCTCGGGAGTAGCAATAACGCCCTTGTTAAAATCTTTAGGGCTTAATGATGATACCGAACCCGTAGCATCGCGTACACGCTGGCTACCGTAACCAATTACAACAACTTCGTTTAAAGCTGTGTTTGATGATTCAAGCGATACGGATAATGATGTTTGGCCATTAATTGGAACTGATAAACTTTTGTAACCAATATAGGTGAAGTTTAAAGCGGTTGTACCTGCCGGTACCGATAGCCTGAAGGTACCATCTACACTGGTTAGTGTACCAACACCGCCAGTTGCGCCTACCGATACACCGATAAGTGGCTCCTTAGTCTTGGCATCCGTTACTTTACCTGTTATTGCTGAGTTCTGCGCCAGAACGGGCTGAACAAAGAAACAGGTTAAAGCAAAAAAACATAATGTGAGTAAGTGTTTAAATTGCATAGTTTGTGGTTTAATTAATAATTGGTTATATAAAATTTAGTACATGGTTTATATTTAAATTCATAAACATGAGATTGCATATAAAAATCAGCAATTCAGATTTATGGTTTCCGGGTAGTATTTCAATCCGGTAAAAACTTAAAAAAAATGGTACGGTATATATTGGTTTATTATTATGCTTTGTAAAGCATCTGATATCTGTTTTACTAAACTAATAGCTTGCTAAAACTTTTTATCTCTATACAAAGATGTATGTCCTGCGCATCATTCCCTACTACTTTAGCTAAATTATAAAAAAATATAGACTTTATAAAATATAAATGCCTAATTTTCAATTATTTAAATGAAAAATTCAGGTAAAAAATATAACTGTTTTTAACCTTTTTTAAGGCTAAATTTGTTAAAAAAGTACGCTATATAGTTTTTAAAGTATCTAAAATGATACACTTAGGCCTGCCTGCTATTCAATGGTATCAACGGCCTTAATGTCCATTATACACTGTTCAAACTGCTCGGGATTTTTAGACTTTGCCTTGATACGCATTTTGTAAACATATATGGTATTTACCGAGTATTCTAAAATTTTGGCGATGGTTTCGTTATCATTTATACCCATGCGTATAAGGGCGAATATGCGCAGGTCGGTATTTAGCACTTCATGCTCGTGCGGCCATATCTGGTCCTTCTCGTCAAACTGGGAGTTAAACACCGATATAAAATTGGGGAAGATCTTGAGGAAGATATGGTCAAAGCTGTAATATAATACCTCGCGTTCCTTTTTAATATTTATATTATTGATAATGAGCCTTATATCATCGTACTTTTTTATCGAGAGCTTGGTATCGACAGACATTTTTAGCTTCTCGAGCTTTAATATATAACTTGATATGATCTTGAAAAACTGCCCGATATATTCTTCTTTAATATGGGCATCTTCTACAAGTTTGTAGTTAATATCCTTTAACTCTATATTTTGATCTTCAATTATACGCTCTTTATGTTTTAGCTTGCCCAATTGCTTGTATATCATTACCAAAAACAAAATAACTAACGATGCAAGGGCTGTTATGGCCAGTAAATACATCAATATCGTTTGCTTTTCTTTTTCAGAGTGGTTTAGTTCTTCGGCAGCTACTAATGGCAAAATGGCCCCGATCTGAATCTTACGCTGCCTGGCCCCATAAAAATCTGCGTCGGCTTTGGCCAATTGTATAAAACTGTAGGCATCTTTTATGTTTCCCGCTTTATAAAGCTGCTCGGCAAGGGTAAAAAGGGCTACAGTTTCTTTTGTAGATGATTTAATATCCGCAATGGCCGACTGTGCAAGCAGTTCTACCCCTTCCTGCCTGCGGTCGCTGTTTATATAGATCTGCCCTAAAGAACACGTTATCATGGCACGCAAATGCATAGATATTGGCGCGTTTGGCGCTATCAGTTTATTAAGTTCCTGCGATCCGTTAATGTTATCGTTTTCGGCAACATGCTTTAAACCGGTGTAGTAAATGCGGCTAACAGACCCCGGCTTACTCAGGTTTATGGCCGAATCTATATAAGCGTATCCTTTTTTAATATAATCGGGTGTAAAGTATTTGTCGCTGTTGTATTTGGCCAGGTCGGTGTTGCAGCGGTACATGATAAAGTAGTACTCCACTTTCATCGAATCGTTAAGCACTTTAGGGTCAACCGCGCGCATGCTGTCAAACGTTTCTTTAAACATGCCCGACGACAGCAGTATAAAGCCCAGTTTAATCTGGCTGTAGTACGCCCTCGACATATCATTCATGGCTACGCTGATATCCTTAAGCTTATTTACATAAACGTAAGCCGAATCGTACTGATACGATTTATACTCGTCATATAGTTTCAGGCACAGGTCGTATTGTTTTGAATAATCGAGTTTGGAGGTTGAGCGTTGCAGTTTTTTTAAGTGGTGGATACGTGACTGCTTTGCATTATCGTATATGTTTTTGCGGCTTATCTCTGTTTTTAATGTTGTAAGGATGGTATCTGTACCGGCGCCAATAGTTATGGCAGGATAAGCAAGAAAAAGTGTAAACAGGAGCCTTAGAAGAAACCGCATATTTAATTACAAATAGAGATTTAAATTAATAGCTATAAACTGTACCTCAAAATTATTCTGCCTCAAATTAGTTTGCTGGCAACTCTGATTATATATAGGCTTAGTTATAGATCAACCGGTAAATCTACCTGAACGTAATATTACTAATTATCCGCCAAGTTTGTTACAAAACCCACATTTTTATAAAAACACTAATAAAAAAGCCTGCAACTTATAAATAAGATGCAGGCTTATGTATGCACAAATTAAATATCCTAAAAACTAATAGCTGATGGCAAACTCATCGCTGCTGTTTTTAACTGTTACGCTTTTTACCTTTTCGCCTTCTACCGGGTTAGATAACCCCGTAGGGTCGAACCTTGATATCGGTACCATCAAGGCTTCAAAACCGTTATCGGCTTTGGTTTGTTTACCGTTAAATTTAACAGCTACATTATCGCCAAAGCCATGCAGTAAAAGTTTTATATTATTAAACTTTGATTTTGCTGAACCCTCTGCTTTAGCAAAAGTGATAACCTTCTTAGCAGCATCGTAGGTAATGGCGCGTTTGTAAAAATCTCCTTTTTCGTAATCAAAACTTTCGCCATCATCTTCGTAGTAAACAAATTTGTTGTTAATGCCGCCTTTGTAAACATGCACATACAGCGTATCGGTTGGTTTTTCAACCGTGGTTTGTATTTGCGATTGCATGGGGATTATGCTGCTCTCTTTAACATAAACAGGCAATTTGGCAATACTCAGGTCCTGCGCTGTTTTTTGGTTGCCTTGCTGCACCTCGCCGGTGTAAAAATTATACCATTTACCTGCCGGGAAGTAAAACTTGCCGTAGTTGGTTACACCATCAAAAGGGAACACCAAAAACGCCTTGCCAAACATATACTGGTTCTCGTACTGGCCGTTGTAAACATTGTCGTCGTGTGTGTAGTCAATTGTCAGCGAGCGCATAATGGGGCTGCCGGTTTGGGTGGCATCGTAAAAGCTGGAATACAGATATGGCAGCAAACGGTAACGCAAATTGATGTAATTACGGGTTATCTCTAAAACTTCCTCACCATAAGCCCAGGGCTCTGATGCTTTTGAATTAATGCCCGAATGGTTACGCATATAAGGATTAAACGCACCTATCTGCATCCAGCGCGCGTATAGCGAAGGCGATGCACCACCCGTAAAACCACCCACATCCATACCCGAAAAAGGTACTCCGCTTAGGCCAAGGCTGTTCATCAGCCTTACACCCAACAGCATGTGGTCGTTTTCAGCGCGGTTATCACCTGTCCAAATGGCGGCGTAGCGCTGCAAACCTGCATAGCCCGAACGGGTTAAAATGAACGGACGCTTATTGTCGCGGGCCGCTTTAAAGCCCTCGTAGCTGGCGCGGATCATTTCTAACCCGTAAACATTATGCACTTGCGGGTGCGATGCCATTTTACCTTCGTAATTAAACAGGATATTATCAGGCGCTTTTTGGCCCCAGGTGCTAAACTCGTTCATATCATTCCAAATGCCGCTTACACCTTCATCCGCATACTTTTTAAGTTCGCTGCCCCACCATGCGCGGCCTTTGGGGTTTGTAAAATCGGGAAAGTTACACCAGCCCGGCCATACCTGGCCTGTATAGTTGGTACCATCAGGGTATTTGGCAAAAATATCTTCTTTTATACCCCTATCGTATACGCCGTAGCCTTTTTCTTCTTTAATACCGGGATCAACTATAAGGGTTACTTTAAAGCCCATGCCATTCAGCTTTTTAGTGAGGCCAGCCGGATCAGGAAAGCGGGTTTTATCCCAGGTAAATACTTTGTATTTATCCATATAATGGATATCAAGGGTAATACCATCCGCCGGGATCTTCTTCTCGCGCAGGGTTTCGGCTATGCGCATTACCTCTGTTTCGGGGTAGTAGCTGTAGCGGTTTTGCTGGTAGCCAAGGCTCCAAAGCGGCGGCATTTTCATCAGGCCGGTTAGCGAGGTGTAGGATTTAATAATATCAGCGATATGCGTGTTGTAAACAAAATAGTAGTTCATTTCGCCGCCTTTAGCGCCGAATGACGAGAACCGGTTGTTACTGGCGCCGAAGTTAAAATCTGATTGCCAGGTGTTATCAAAGAAAATACCGTATTGTACATTGTGGTGTACGCCTATGTAAAATGGGATGGTGGAATAGATGGGATCCTGCCCGGTGGTATAGGCGTAAGTATCGCTGTTCCAGTGGGTGTAAGCATTTCCTTTCCTATCCAGCGGACCGGTTTTTTCGCCCAGGCCAATAAAGTGCTCGTTATCCTGCATGTGTTTGTAGGTGGTAACCGTTTCGTTTACCCACGAGGTGGTGAGGCCGGCCTCATCCTGGTTGATAACCTCGCCTGCCAGTGTGCTAAAAGTAACCTGGTAAGGGTTTTTACGGATGTTGACCTTTAATGAATCGGTAGTAAGGTTTATCTCGTCGTTGGTTTGCGTGATATTTACTTTGGTTTTAACGGGTTGGCTTATTACAGCGTACGAAAAATCGGCAGCCAGCTTTTGCTTATCCATACGCACCCTGATAATGCTGGCGCTATACACCGTAAGCTTTACAAAAGCATTTTCGGTGGTGATATCAATATCCTGGTTGTTTACTGTAACAGCGGTTACCTTGCCAACCTGTTTTATGGGGCTTTGGGCAGATAAGAGTTGGGCACAGGCCGTAAATATTACAGCAAGGGCAATGCAGCGATTGGTTTTCATCTTTTTATTGACGGTTTAGCTATGATACTATCAAGCAGCTTTAGGCCTGCTTAACACCGGGAGCGTAATTGGTTATCGTTCCGGATTAATGGCTGAAATTATAACACATTTACCGCATGGCATACCAATATCAATCGTCACAGATTTTTTATAACCTAAAAACCCCCTAATCATTAAAATTAGAGGGTTTTTGATAGCTAAATGCGCCAAAAATATAAGGCAGAATATTAATGTATATAATACATGAAAATCAATAATCGGCCAGTATGATAATGTTATCGCTAATTGGCGAGATCCTTTCTATGCCGTTTAAAAAGCTTAAACCAACAATAAAACTAAAACCAACCACCTCTCCGCCCATTTCCTGTATCAGCTGGCTTGTTGCCATAACCGTACCGCCGGTTGCCAGCAGATCGTCGTGGATGAGGATGCGGTCGCCGGGGTTAAAAGCGTCTGTATGCACTTCAATGGTGGCCGTACCATATTCCAGATCGTAAACTTTTTGTTTAACCGTATGGGGCAGCTTGCCCGCCTTACGAACCGGGATGAACGGCACGCCTAACTTGTTTGCCAGGGTTAGCCCAAACAAAAACCCGCGGCTTTCTACGCCTGCAACAGCGTCGATATGCAGGCCCTGCAGTTTTTCTAAAAACGCATCGTTAATTTTTGTGCAAAGCTCCGGGTCTTTCAGTATCGGGGTGATATCCTTAAAGATGATACCCGGCTTCGGGAAATCGTGAATATCGCGGATAGCGGTTTTGATTTGCTGCTCTATCATTTATAAATTAAATAAGGTTCAATTTTACGTAAAATTCCTGCATCAATAATGGCAATGTTCTCCAGATCGCGGATAGTGTTATAATCGCCGTGCTGTTTGCGGTATTCTATAACAGCATTTACCTGTTTATAGCTGAGGTATGGCATCAGGCGCAGCTTATCAAAACTAATAGTGTTGATGTTGATCTTGCGGATGTGGCCGGCATCCACCTTAACCTGGCCTGCTATTTCCTTATACTTCAGGTCGTCCATGCCAAATACCTCTTTCAGTTGTTCTTTATTTACAAAACCACCCAACCTTTCACGATAGTAAATAATACGTTTGGAAAATGCGGGACCGATGCCCTTAACGGCTGTTAGCTTTGCGGAATCGGCGGTGTTCAGTTCTACAACAGCCGTGGCAACGGCTTTTTCTGCAGGGATAGCTACATACGGCGCCAACCTATTGTAGTCTTCTCTGGTAAGGTTATATATTTTTTGCAGATCCTCCGCCTTGCGAAACCTACCTCCTTTAGATGTGTAATTTTTGATGATGGCCGTCTGTTTTGCAGTGATGCCAAGCCTTTGCCAGTCATTTGCCGAAGCAATATTTGGATCAAACTTATACAGGGAGTTTTTGGGCGTTTTAAATCCGTTTAAAGGCCGCTGATTAGCGTTGTTAAGCGCTGCAACAGCCTTGTTAAATTCAGTAACGTTTATTGTATTATCTTTGCTAAACCATTGATAAGCGTATGGCGCGGCAAGCACCAGCGCTATCAATACCAGCAGCACAACCATACCGTTCCATTCCTTTTTTGTAAGGGATATGTAAGTTTTGAACTGCGCTTTCATAAACGGGCCATTGAACCGTTAAATTAATAATTTCTGAGAATTTATTGCTTTTAGCATGAAAATAATAACCACCGAAGAGTTTGCCAAAGCCACCAAACTGGATAAGCTTAAAATGCCCGGATTGGCCGCTTTGCTGATGGAGCTGATGAAAATAAACCAGGTGAACGATCTGTTTGCACAAGCCCAGCCCAAACAAGGGCCCGAGTTTGTTGAGGCTATTTTGAAAGGCTGCGGTATCGAAATTGATTTTGATGAGAATGAGTTAAAGCACATCCCCAAAAACGGCAGCTTTATCGCTATTGCCAACCACCCCTACGGTGGTATTGAGGGTATGGTGCTGTTAAAAATATTAACCATGGTTAGGCCCGATGCCAAACTGATGGCCAATTTCTTGCTGAAGAAGATCCCTAACCTGAGCGATTATTTTATAGCGGTAAACCCGTTCGAGAATGTTGAGCATTCCTCCAGCATCAGCGGGCTGAAGAATACCCTCGAATTACTGATTAACGGCACGCCTATAGGCATTTTCCCTGCGGGCGAGGTATCTACCTTTAAATTAGAGAAACAAGAGGTTACCGACAGGCTATGGCACCCGGTAGTGGGCAAGATCATCGCCAAAGCGAAAGTGCCGGTTGTGCCTATATACTTTCATGGTAATAACGGCCTATTGTTTAATTTACTTAGCCTTATACACCCTGCCCTTCGCACGGCCAAACTGCCATCAGAGTTGTTTAATAAGCAGGGCCAAACCATCAAACTACGCATTGGCAAGCCCATTAAGGTGGAGGATATACCGGATAATACCAACAGTGCTAAAATACTCAACTTTCTGCGTGCCAAAACCTACGCCCTGGGTGCGGGTTTGGATGAAGAGAAAAAGCTTTTCAATCCCCGTAACCTTTTCAAAATAAAGAAATTGCCTGAGGCCATTGTGCCCGAAACGTTTTCCGAAAAACTGGAAAAAGAGGTTGAGCCGCTTCGCGAGGACTACAAGATTTGGACGGAGAAAAACTACGAGGTGTTTATTACGCCAACCTCTAAGATCCCCTGCATTATCCGCGAGATTGGCCGCTTACGCGAAATTACTTTCCGCGCCGTTGGCGAGGGCACCAACAAGGCTACCGACCTTGACGAATACGATATTTATTATCATCACCTGTTTATATGGGATACCGAGGCCAAAGTGATTGTGGGTGCCTACCGTATTGGCCTGGGCGACGAGATCTTTTATGGGGTGGGCAAAAAAGGATTTTATATCAATGAGCTTTTTAAGCTTAAGGAGCAGTTTACGCCGGTGTTGAAGAAAAGCCTGGAGCTTGGCCGTTCGTGGATCCGTAAGGAGTACCAAACCAAGCCTCTGCCCCTGTTCCTGCTGTGGAAGGGTATCTTAAAGTTTGTGATAGATAACCCGCGCTACCGTTACCTGATCGGACCGGTAAGCATCAGTAACTCCTTTTCGCAGTTCAGCAAATCGTTAATTGTGGATTACATTAATCGCAACCATTTTGACCACGAGATGGCGCAGTATGTAAAGCCCCGTAAAAAGTTTAAGGTAAATTTTGAGAATATCGATACCGACCTGCTAATGTCGGCCGGAGACAGTTTTAAGGGCCTTGATAATCTGATATCGGAAATAGAAACGCATAACATGAAGGTGCCTGTGCTGCTTCGCCAATACCTGGCCCTTAACGCCCATATCATCAGCTTCAACATCGACCCAAAATTTGCCGATTGCCTGGATGGTTTCCTGGTGCTTGACCTGCAAAAAGTACCGCAGGATATTTTGGAGAAGTTGGGGAAGAACCTTTAACCGAGATTAAGCGGATTTTTGTGATTAAAGGATTTGCATTTCACCCCTCTTCTCATCCTGAGCGATAGCGAAGGATCTATTGCGAACTTTAATTGTCGGACATGCACAGCGGCGATTAGATGCTTCACATGCGTTTAGCATGACAGGTTGAAATTTTTGTCCGTCGGTTTATAGATGCGGGAGTAATTGACGAACCGGACAGATATCATTGCCGTCTGCTTTAGCTGACGGAAAACCAGCATGTATCTTTTGGCTTTAGCCGAAACAGCAAATATTTGGCTGAAGCCGGAGCAGACGGCAATGACATGGTTAGATGAGAAATCTAATACCTCAACCCAAACCTTTTTGTTAAACTGTACAATACCCATATCGGGGTTACAGCCAACAGTTTGGTATCATCATTAAATGATGCCTCTTTACCTTCTATTTTGCCGCCTATGTATTGGCCGGTTAAACCAATAAACAGTACTAATACGCTTACCATGGCCAAGGGGGTACCGCCTGTTTTTTCGTAAACTTCCAGCTGCATTACGCCATAGCTTAGGCCAAACAGTAAAAACAGCGCAAAGTACGATAATAACGGCGATAGTTTTAAATAGTAATACATGGCAAACGCAATAAGGAACGATGCCCAGTTGAAATAACCGTTATACTTACCTAAAAAGCCAATATGCGGAAAAGGCAGCGCCCAGGCCATACCCAACAACCCCAGTACCATCAAGGGTACAAAAAACCAGTGCAGCAATCGGTTGGTTTGGTTTTGGTGACTGGCATCTAAACGGTCGAAATAAACGTCGATCTTCCGTTTATCGCCCGGCTTAACCGGTTGCGTTTTAATATTTGAATGTTGTTTACCCATCAGAAAATAAAAAAGCCCTCCCCTGAAGGGGAGGGTTGGGTGGGGCTAATTATTTAGCAAACGCTACCGAACGGGTTTCCCTGATAACGGTAACTTTTATCTGGCCCGGATAGGTCATTTCTGTTTGGATCCGGTTTGATATATCTGCTGCAAGTATCTCGCTTTGCGCATCGCTTATCTTTTCGCTTTCGACAACAACACGCAATTCGCGACCTGCCTGTATAGCGAATGTTTTTTCGACACCTGGGTACGATAAAGCAAGCTCCTCAAGCTCTTTTAAGCGTTTGATATAACTTTCTACCACTTCGCGGCGTGCGCCCGGCCTTGCGCCCGATATAGCGTCACAAACCTGTATTATCGGCGATAGCATCGATGTCATCTCTACCTCGTCGTGGTGGGCGCCAATGGCGTTGCATACTTCGGGGTGTTCTTTATACTTTTCGGCAAGCTGCATACCCAAAATAGCGTGCGGCAGTTCCGGGTTATCATCAGGTACTTTACCAATATCGTGCAATAAGCCTGCGCGTTTGGCCAATTTTACGTTTAAGCCCAGCTCTGCCGCCATGGTTGCGCAAAAGTTTGCCACCTCGCGCGAGTGCTGCAGCAGGTTTTGCCCGTACGATGAACGGTAACGCATCCGCCCTACCATCCTGATGAGTTCAGGGTGCAGGCCGGTAATACCCAAATCGATAACCGTACGCTCGCCTATCTCTACAATTTCTTCTTCTATCTGCTTTTTGGTTTTGGCAACAACCTCCTCGATACGTGCCGGGTGGATACGTCCATCCGTAACCAAGCGGTGCATAGCCAAACGGGCTATCTCGCGGCGAACCGGGTCAAAGCCGGAAAGGATGATGGCCTCGGGGGTATCGTCTACAATAATTTCGATACCGGTTGCTGCTTCCAATGCGCGGATGTTGCGCCCCTCGCGACCAATGATACGGCCTTTTATCTCATCATTCTCGATGTTGAAGATAGATACCGTGTTTTCGATAGCGCTTTCGGTAGCGGTACGCTGTATGGTTTGGATAACAATTTTCTTGGCTTCTTTGGTGGCGGTTAGCTTGGCTTCGTCAACAATATCTTTTATTTGCGCCATGGCTTTGCTGCGCGCTTCTTCGCGCAGGTTATCTACCAGTTGCTCGCGGGCTTCGTCTGCGCTTAGGCCGGCAATGGTTTCAAGCTGTGTAACGTGCTGATTTTTCAGAACATCAACCTCTTCCTGCTTTTTAACAAGGATGTCGGTTTGGGTTTCCAGTTTCCTGCGCGCGTTGTCCATCTCCGTTTCCTTACGGGTCATGTTCTCCAGCTTCTGATTAAAAGATTGCTCTTTTTGTTTGATGCCGTTCTCGCGCTGGTTTAATACGTTGTTTTTGGCGTTTACATCCTGTTCGTGCTCGGCCTTCATTTGTAAAAACTTCTCTTTTGCTTCCAAAAGGCGGTTCTTTTTCAATATCTCGGCATTGTTCTCGGCTTCCTTAAGGATCTTTTTTACTTTGTTCTGAGCCCCTATTTCCTGGTCTTTAAAGAGCTTACGTAGCAGGAAACGCCCTATGACTATTCCTGTCGGGACGCCCATAAGGAGCCCGATAATAATGTATAATATACTGTTCATTGGTTATTTAGGTTATATATAATAAAAAAACCGCAACTAAACTTCTAAGTGTCATGTATTGTAAAAACTTCTTGTCGGATGGAGTGGATCACGGGTTCCCGTTAAATACACGATCAACGCATGCCTCTTGTAATCCGAAGATATTGAAGCGTTAAGTTTTTAATAGTGAAACTTAAAATTTAACTGCGGTTAAATCTTAAAATGCTCGTTTATATGTAAAGAACGTTATTGTTTCGAAAAAAAATCGGTCAGTAAATGATCTAACTGGTAAACCTTTTCGGCTACTTCGGTATCATCCGTAGTAACTTTCTTATCCGCTTTTAATGAGGATGTTGCATAATGCAGCACACACATCGAAAGCAGATCCTGTTTATCCCTAACCGCGTAATTTTCCTGGTATTCTTTTATACGGTCGTTGATCAGCTTAGCTGCTCGTCTTATAATTTCCTCTTCTTCCATGTTTACCTTTAAGGGGTAAACTCTGTCAGCAATATTTATTTTTATTGAGATTTCTCCCATTTGAGCTTTTCACTTTCTGCATTACTTTTTAAGCAATACAATACATTTATCTATTTCCTGCACAAAGTCGTTAATTTTTTGCTTAATGTCAACACTTTTTTCATTTGTTTCTGAAAACGACTTAGCAAGTTTTAATACACGCAGCTTTTCTTCCAGGTCTTTTGTCTTATCGGTGCTGGCTTTCAGGGCCACGTTCAGGGCTTCACTTTCCAGTTTAAGCAGGTCATTTTCTTCCTGCAACGCAGCACAAAGCTCTATTAACCGCTCTGTTTTTTCTACAACCTTACTTAATTGTTCTGCTACTGAGGCCATTGTTTAATTAGTGATTTATTGAATTAGCGAATTAGTGATTGCTTTGTTTTGCGACGTACTGAATTACCGATCTTTTTTTAAATCACTAATTCAATCAATCACTAAATCACTAACTACTTCCTTATCTCCGCTCCTGCTTCTTTGCCTAAATTATAAATTAATTTCTGCATCACGGCATCAACCGCTTTATCCGTTAAAGTTTTTTCGGTATCCTGCAGGGTAAAGCTTAATGCGTACGATTTTTTGCCGGCAGGCAGCTTATCGCCCTGGTAAACATCAAATACGTTTACTTCTTTCAAAAGCTTTTTGTCTGTCCGCTGGGCTACCTGCTTCAATTGTCCGAAGGTTACGGCTTTATCTACCAGCATGCTCAGATCCCTGCGTACTGCCGGAAACTTGGATACTTCCTGGTAAACAATCACGTTCTTGCGCACCGCGTTCAGCACCAGGTCAAAGTTAAAATCGGCATAAAACACCTCTTTATCTACATCAATTTTTTTTAAGGCTACTGCACCTACCGGGCCAAATTTAACCAGTTGCTTGCCGTTAAGCATGTATTGCAGACCAAAGGCCAACTTGCCGCAGGTAGCATCTTCTACCACAAAATCGATTATTTTAAGGCGTTTCAGGATACCATCAACAATAGCTTTAATGTTGTAAAAAGTTACCGGCTTTTGCTTTTGGTTCCATCGTTCTGGAGTATCGGCACCGGTTATGAAGATACTGAAACGCTGTGTTTCGATATACTTATCCTCTTTGATGCTGTACACCTTACCAAACTCGTAGAACTTCAGATCGGCAGCTCGGCGGTTCTGGTTGTAGGCAATGGCTTCCAAGCCCGAGTACAATAGGGTTTGGCGCATAGCATCCAGGTCGCTGCTTAGCGGGTTCACTATCTTTACGGCAGCATCGGGATTATCCGAGTAAGCCAGTTTGGTAAGCGAGTTGGCCAGCATCTCGTTAAAGCCATTCGCGCTCAGCAAATCGGCAATTACGTTTTGTACGGTATCTTTCTCGGGGCGGATGGAGTTGTTTAATGATGCCCTGATCTGTGTAGGTATCTCGATATTATTATAACCGTAAATGCGCAGTATCTCTTCTACCACATCCACATCGCGGGTTACATCCACGCGGTATGGGGGCACTTTAAGAGATAGGCCTTCGGCAGTTTCGTTCTCTATTTTGATGTCCAGAGCGGTGATGATGCTTTTGATGGTATCGTTACCAATGGCTTTGCCTATCAGCCTGTCGATGGTATTATAAGTGATCTCAACCGCAAACGGCGCTACCGGGGCAGGATAATAGTCAAATATCTCTGATGTCACCTCACCGCCTGCTACCTGCTGGATGAGTAGGGCCGCGCGTTTAAGGGCAAATACCGTCATATCAGGGTCTGTACCACGCTCAAAACGGAAAGAGGCGTCTGTCTTCAACCCAAAACTTTTGGATGTTTTACGTACCGATACGGCGTTAAAATAAGCGCTCTCTAAAAAGATGCTGGTAGTGCTTTCGCTTACGCCGCTTTTTGCACCGCCAAACACACCGGCAATACACATGGGCTCATCGGCATTGCATATCATCAGGTCATCGGCAGATAGTTTTCTGTCAACATCATCTAAAGTTTTAAATACGGTGCCCTCGGCTACGTTTTGCACAATAACTTTATTGCCTGTTATGGCAGCGGCATCAAAGGCGTGCAGGGGCTGCCCAAGTTCGTGCAGTACATAGTTGGTCACATCAACCACGTTATTAATGCTGCGCACGCCTATTACGGCCAAACGCTCTTTTAACCACGCGGGCGACTCGCCCACCGTTAGGCCCGAAATATTTACGCCCGAATATCGTGGGGCGGCAGCCTCGTTCCCTACTATTACCTGGGTCGGGTTATCCTTTTTAACGATCTTAAATGCGCTTACATCCGGTTTTTTTATGCTTAGCTTCAAAAAAGCGGCTATATCCCTTGCCGTACCCAAATGCGATGCAGCGTCGGCACGGTTGGGGGTAAGGCCAATCTCGTACATGTAATCGTCGTTCAGCTTAAAGTGGTCTTTAGCCGGTGTGCCTACGGGAACATCCGCATCAAGCACCATAATACCGGCATGGTCGGTACCTAAACCTATCTCATCCTCGGCGCAGATCATCCCTTCGGACACCTCGCCCCTTATTTTTGATTTTTTGATGCTGAACGGCTCGCCGACTGTGGGGTATATAGTTGTACCCACGGTTGCCACCACTACCTTTTGGCCTGCGGCAACGTTATTGGCACCGCAAACAATTTGCAGGTCTTCGCCGGTACCTACATCTACCTTGGTAACATGCAGGTGGTCGGAGTTGGCGTGGCGGGCACATTCTTTTACATAGCCGATCACCAGGCCTTCTAAGCCGCCGGGGATGGCCTGCACCTTCTCCAGGCTTTCCACCTCTAAGCCGGTACCTGTAAGTATGGTAGATATTTCCGCAGGGGTTTTATCGGTATCAATAAATTCTTTAAGCCAGTTATACGATATCTTCATTATAGGAGAATGATAATCGGCAAAGATAGGATTTGGAGGTGAAAGGTTAAAGGTAAAAGGCGAAAGGTTTTTGAAGTAATATTCCCTACCGTAAAAGGGGCTGTTTGGATTGTGTAATAGCAGGGAGGGGTTAACGAATTTGCTATCCATTAACCCCTCCCTAACCCTCCCAAGGGAGGGAATTATTTTTTGAATTATTTATTCATCATCGCCTGTGCTGTTGTCATCATCATCCAGGTTAAGGGTATATGATGGTTCGGCAGCATCGTAGGCGCGCTGCGCTTGTGGTGTTTCGTCGGTTTCGCCAATATCCTCGTTGGTTTCATCGAAGCCATTGCTGTGAATATCCTGCTGACTCATCTGGTCTTCGTTCTCGGTTTGGCTTAGCTGATCGTCCTGTTGCAGTTGATCGTCCTGGTCTTCTGGTTGCTCTATCATGGTTTGTAGTTTTAAGTTTTGTAGAGATAGAACGTAGCAGGGCGCTGGTTGTTTGATATAGCCCCCTCTAAATCTCCCCCGAAAGGGGAGACTTTTTTTCAAAGCCCCTCTCCCTCGGAGAGGGGTTGAGGAGAGGCTCACAAAAGCCCTTCATCCCCAAAGCTAAAGTATCCGCTATCGGTAATGATAAGGTGATCCAGCACGTTTATGTCCAGCATGCGGCCTGCATCGGCTATCTTTTTGGTGAGAACGAGGTCTTCCCTGCTGGGCTTAAGGTTGCCCGATGGATGGTTATGCACCATAATAATGGCGCTGGCCTGGTGCTGCAAGGCCATGTGGAAGATGATCTTCGGGTCGGCAACGGTGCCGCTAAGGCCACCTTTGCTCACCAGTTCTTTAGCCAATACTTTGCTTGAGCGGCCTATCAGCATTATCCAAAACTCCTCGTGGTTAAGGTCCATCAAATGGCGGCGCATAATGTTGTACCCATCGCGGCTGCTCTTTACTTCGTCCAATACTTTTATCTCGGTATCGCCCCTGCGGCGGCCTATTTCAAGTGCGGCTATAATTGATATCGCCTTAGCCTCGCCCACGCCTTTAAACTTACAAAGTTCGGCAATGCTGGCCTTGCCCAGTTTGTTCAGGTCGTTCTCGTAATGGTGCAGGATGCGTTTGCTTAGCACTACAGCGCTTTCATCGCGGCTGCCGCTGCCTATCAGTATAGCGATGAGTTCGGCATCGGTTAAAGCACGGCGGCCCTGCCCGCTTAGTTTTTCGCGCGGGCGGTCTTCTTCGGCCCAGCTTTTTATGCTTATTTTATTGGGATAATCTTCCAAGGGGAGGTTAGGATTTGTTGTGCCTAAAATAGTGGGAATTTATGGTAAAGCAAAGTCTATTTACCCCTTATTCACGGAAGTACAAACCGCACAGGCAGTAGTGTTCCCCTTTTAAGGGGAAAGCAGAGGCAGTGCTAAAGCAGCAGCATTCATAAAGGTAAGATACACAACAAGAGCCTTAAGACTTCACTCTCTCTCCTTCGGAGAGGGCCGGGGAGAGGCCGCAAAAAAAGGGATAATGCATATGCACTATCCCTTTTCAAATATTATTAAGTTAAGCTATTAGCTTAAAGTATTTACAAATTTAGTAAGCTTTGATTTGTTGTTCGAAGCTTTGTTTTTGTGAATAACGTTCTTTTTAGCCAAACGATCTAACATCGAGATCACTTTAGACAATAAAGGAGTGGCATCAGCTTTAGTGGTGGTACCTCTTAATTTCTTGATAGCGTTCCTGGTGGTTTTTGCCTGATACCTGTTACGCAGACGCTTCGCAGCGTTTGACCTGATTCTTTTTATGGATGATTTATGATTTGCCATCTTAAGCTTGTTATTCTTTTCTTTATTTTGAGGTTGCAAATATAGGTACACATTTTTTAATATGCAAGCTCATTTGCGTTATTTTTAAATTGTGGATAAATAGCGCGTTGTTCATTAGTTCAATAGCTCATTGGTTCATTGGGACGTGTCCGCATTTGTCCATTGCTGTCAGGGGCAAGAAACTGGCTGACAAAATAACAACCCCTAAAACCGCGTTTAATTTTCATGACGACCAACAGCACCTCCCGCTTTAGCAAACGGGTAAACAATTACGTAAAATATCGCCCCGGCTACCCTACCCTCATTATTGATTTTTTGCAGCAGGACTTTAACCTTACTACCGATAAGCTTATAGCCGATATCGGCGCGGGCACCGGGATATCAACGCAGTTGTTTTTAGATGCCGGCTACCGCGTAATTGCCGTTGAACCCAACCAGCCTATGCGCGATAAGGCGATAGAGCTTTTGGGTAACTGGCCCGGCTTTAAAGCACAAAACGGTACGGCAGAAGAAACCGGCCTGGCCAACGGCAGCATTGACGCGGTTATTGCCGGGCAGGCCTTCCACTGGTTCGACGCTAAAAAAACAAAGGCCGAGTTTGAACGCATCCTGAAACCGGGTGGTATGGTTGCCCTGATATGGAACGAAAGAAAAACCAGCTCTGCATTTGAAAAGGAGTATGACGAACTCATCATTAAACATGGCAAAGATTATGCACAGGTAGACCACCGTAATATCGATGCCGAACACATCGCCAAATTTTTCGCGCCGCAGCCGTACCGTTTGGAAACATTTTATAACGAGCAGATCTTTGATTTCGACGGGTTAAAAGGGCGCCTGTCTTCATCTTCCTATATGCCAACTATTGATGATGCAGGCTATCAGCCCATGATAACCGATCTTAAAGCGATTTTTGACAAGTATCAGCATAAAGGCCTTATCACCATACAGTACGATACCAATGTATATGTTGGGCGCGTAAGCCATTAATTATTAAAGCCCGATAATTTTGCTTTGAGCTTTAGGCATTCTGCTTTTAGCTTTTATATAAGCATATTTACCTCATGAAACGGTGCCTGGCCTTAGTTTTATCGGGTTTATGTGTTATCACCCTTTGCGCTTCGTGGGGGTTCTTCGCGCATTACCGCATTAACAGGCTGGCGGTTTTTACGCTGCCTAAGGGAATGACAGGCTTTTACAGGGCCAACATCGGCTTTATAACCGAACACGCCATTAGCGCCGATAAAAAGCGCTATGTAGACAGCACCGAAGCTCCGCACCACTTCTTCGACGCCGACCATTACGGAAAGCAGCCCTTCCGCGATATGCCGCAGCACTGGGTTGATGCCGCTGCAAAGTACTCGACAGATACGCTTAACAAATACGGCACCGTGCCCTGGGCCATCGCATCCAACTATTACTGGCTGGTAAAGGCCTTTAAGGCGCACGATACTACAAGTATATTAATAACATCATCTAACCTGGCGCATTACATATCAGATGCGCATACGCCGCTACACCTCACCCAAAACCACGATGGGCAGCTTACCAACCAGCAAGGCATCCACGCGCTTTGGGAAAGCCGCCTGCCCGAACTTTTCGGCAATAGTTATAATTATTATGTGGGCAAGGCAAAGTACATCAGCAACCCGCTGGCCGAGGCTTTTAAAATAAGCCGCAACTCGTTTAAATGTGTTGATACCGTGTTGCGGGTAGAGCGAATGTTGAACAAAACCTTCCCGGCTGCTCAAAAGTACGCCATGGAACAGCGCGGCAACCGCAAGGTAAAGGTTTACTCGGTAGCTTACAGCCGGGCTTACCATAAACTGCTAAGAGGAATGGTGCGGCGGCAAATGCGGGCAAGCATTTTAAGCGTGGGCAGCTTTTGGTTTTCGGCATGGGTTGATGCCGGGCAGCCTGACCTGGATAAGTTGGTTTCGCGACATTTGACGAAGGATGAAAGACAAAGAATAGATAAAGAAGAAACTTTGTACAAAGCCGGGAAAATGTTAGTTTTAGATAAACCTTAAATACTGTGAAATATCTTTTTTGCCTGTTGATTTTATTTGCGATCCCGACTATAACCTATTGCCAGAACAACAAAAGCGAGCGTATAGCTTTAAGTAAAATAGCTGCCTTGCCCGAGGTTAAATCTTTTATGAAAAACGCAAAGGCATCTAAGCCCGAAATGATGAGCGACCTAACCGCCGAAAAGGGTTTTAAATATTATTGGGTTAAGGTGGGATTGGGTAATATGGATATGTTCCGCACCCGGTATGATTTTTATGTCGACACGAAAACTTTTGAAATATTTTTCCTCGACATGATGGTTGAGGAAGGCCCAACGCGTATCACATTAAAACAATGGCGCAGGTACAACAATACTAAAGAATTTAATAATAAAATGCACACCTATAAAAACGGGGACCTGGTGGTTTCAAACGATTGAACCCATCATCAGGATACTACTGATTAACAGGTTTCTTTTTTGAGGTTTTACTTTTTATAATGGCAAATATTGGCGGCAGTATCGAAACCAAAATGATGATGATGGCTACCAGTGAAAAGTTATTCTTAAAAAACGGCACATTCCCAAACAGGTAACCACCGTATAAAAAGATAACTATCCAGGCTACACCGCCTATAACATTGTACAGGCTGTAGCGGGTAAACGGCATGTGCCCCACCCCGGCTACAAATGGCGCTATAGTGCGTATTATGGGCACAAAACGGCTAAATATAACCGCTTTGCCACCATGCTTATCAAAAAAGGCTTTGGTTTGCAAATAGTAGCTCAGCTTCAATATCTTGTTTTTCTCTTTAAATACACGCTCTCCTAAAAACTTACCCAACAGGTAATTAACCGTGTTACCGGTAAAGGCGGCTATCATCAATATGATGCACAACAGGTTTACATCAAGCCCCGATTGGCCCCCTGCTATCAGCGCGCCGGCAGCAAACAGCAACGAATCGCCTGGCAGGAACGGGGTTACCACAAAACCGGTTTCGGCAAAAATGATCATGAAAAGTATCAGGTAGGTCCAGCTTTGGTATTGACTGGTAATTTGTACCAAATGCTTATCAATGTGTAATATAAAGTCGATGAGGCTGTGTATTAATTCCAAGGCTTTTAAAATTTTAGCAAAAATAGAAAGATAAAACAGATACCCAACCTTAATATTTTGTACCCGGCGGTAACGAGTTCAATATAATGTTTGTTCCGTAGGTAGCGCTATCGGCCCTGTTTGAGAGGCCGTAGAAATACATGGTGTACAGCTTACCATCCAACACACTAAAATTTGGTTTACCGGATAATACAATTTTAGGCGCATTGGCGGCGCTAACATTTAAATTATAGCTGCCCGCCGTTAGCTCTATAAAGTCTGTTTGGGCCTTGTAAGCAACATTTTTAAAAGCAATGGTATCGTTAGCGGTTAAAATTAATGACGGACTGTTAGGCGATGCATTTATAAACCTTATTTTACCGCGCCCGTTAGCGGGCAAACTGGCTGTATCTACTGTTAGTATCGAGGTAAGTGAACTATCGGATAGCAGGCCCGTAACAAACCATGTGTAGGGTATATTTGGCTTTAAAGACCCCGGTAAAGTTAGCAGGTTAACAGGGTTTACGCCGTTTACTATTTGCGCGGTCCGTATCTGTAATGGGGTATCAACGGTGTTGACCAAAAAGTAATTCGAATTGTTTGGATAAGAATAGGCATTTTCACTTTGCTTTATGTACTGGGCATACAATTTAAACGGCTGTACATCGGGGCTTAAATTTACCATCTGCAGCCTTGCATTTAAGCCGCTGCTTGCACTTACGCCGTTTTTACCGCACGAAGCAAGCATAGGTATAACCATTACACCCGCTATAAATAAACACAAGCCCAGTAATATGCTACTTTTATTTGTATTAGCCATTTGTTACTTATTTATAATTAAACCTGTACCTGATGCTGTGCTGCCTGCCGCAGTTAACGTTCCTTTTGTAAAAAGGGTATACGCCCTGCGCGGTTGCAGGGTGCGCTGTTCATCGCTCAACAAGTCTGATGTACCTGCTTTATAAACGCGTATGCGTTTAACACCCGGGTTAACCGCTAAAAATATAGTTGCCGTTTTAAACGCCCTTGCATTAAACTTCACCGTATCGCCAACAGTTACATCCACATCACCAAGATTGGGCGAAGTATGCGCAAAACGTATGGTGGTTACCGAATCGGGCAGGGTATACAGGCTATCCGCTGTAGTAAAAGTATTTTCGAGCGTTCCGTCTGTTACGAAGAACGAATATATGTTGGCAGAATTTACGGGTAAAGGCAAATCAAATAAAGCCGTAGGCGAACCCATTTTTTTTACCTGGTAATTTTGTTCTCCAAGCGGTGTTTGTATGTACCCTGTTGATGCGATTGGGTAGGATGACGATAAGGTATTTAACCTGGTGCCGTTTACATAAAAATTCAATGTATCTGTAGACGCGTTTATAAAATTGATAAGGGTGGTTTTAGTAGCTATTGGCGCATCATCCCCTTTTTTGCAGGCTGCCAGCCCTACCAGGCCTGTAAAGGCAATAAAAACAAGTATCTTTAATTTCATCATAATTAAGCAGATGCTATATAACTCAATTATAACAGCTTTTGTTATAAGGTGAACAAAAAAGTCCGGCTGATAGCCGGACTTTTTTGGGTGATCAGAGATTGGTGATCAGAGATTAGGAGCATGAATTAAACTAATCTCCAATTAACTGATCTCTAATCTCTAATTATGCATAGCTATTAAGCATTACCGGCATAACCAGCATCAGTACATCTTCGTTCTCGTCGCCGCCCTGTGGCAGCAGCAGGCCTGCGCGGTTAGGGGTCGACATCTCTAACGACACTTCTTCGCAGCTTAAATTTTTCAGCATCTCTATCAGGAAACGGGCGTTAAAACCAATTTCCATATCGTCGCCTTCGTACTGGCAGCTCAGGCGCTCGTGCGCTTCGTTGGCAAAATCAATATCTTCTGATGATATGTTCAGCTCGCTGCCGTTTATTTTTAACCTTACCTGGTGGGTAGTTTTATTAGCATAAATAGCCACGCGACTAAGCGAGCCTAAAAATGCCAAACGGTCTATGGCCAGTTTATTAGGGTTTTCCTTCGGGATAACCGCTTCGTAATCGGGGTACCGCTCGTCAATCAAACGGCAAACCAAGTTAATGTTGCCAAATTTAAAGAACGCGCTTGTGCTGTTATATTCTACAGATACATTTACATCATCGGCAGGTAAAGCTGATTTTAGTAGCGTTAAAGCCTTTTTTGGTAATATGAACGATGTGGTGCTATCGGCCTTGGCATCCTTGCGGCGGTAACGTACCAGCTTGTGGGCATCGGTAGCTACAAAGGTAAGGTGCTGGCTGCTAAGCTGGCAAAATACGCCCGTCATGGCAGGGCGCAGTTCATCATTGCTAACCGCGAATATGGTTTTATTAATGGCCTCGCCCAATACAGATGCCGGCAGGTTTACTGACGATGCATTTTCAACAACCGGGATCTTAGGGAAATCCTCGCCGTTTTCGCCGCTAAGCTTGTATTTACCGTCGCCGGCGCTTATTTCAATGGCAAAGGTACTGTCATCTACAGAGAAAGCCACAGGCTGCTCCGGTAACGATTTCAGGGTATCCAGCAGTATACGCGATGGTATGGCTATGCGGCCGTTCTCTTTTGCCTCAACAGATAAAGAGGTGGTCATGCTGGTTTGCAGGTCGGTAGCAGAAATGGTTAAGTTCCCTTCTTTGATCTCGAACAAAAAGTTCTCCAGTATAGGCAATACGGTGCTGTTGCTTAACGCGCCACTTACCGACTGTAATTGCTTGAGTAGTGTTGATGTGGAAACAATAAATCTCATGATATTATTAACGTTTATCTACCAAAAGTATAAAATTTAATGAGCATACTTTCGCTTGCGGATATAATGTTGAAAAATAGCAAATATTAACACTATACCTATAGGCACAATATTGTTTACCAACTGCCAAAACACCTTCTCCTCACGAATGCGGGCGCGGTTTAGCAAGCGGATCTGGATCTCTTTCGACCGCAGCGAAATCAGTCCCGAATCATCAGTCATATAGTCGGCCATGTTTAGCAGCAGGTTTTTGTTGCCATAGGTTTGCCGGGTGTAGCGGTCGTACCCCAGCGGGTAGGGCGAGCCATCGGTTCCAACCTGGTTGCGCAGTATGTCGCCATCGCTCAACACTATCATTTTTGTTGGTTTGCTTTGGCTTAAAGGCGATATTTTTTCGTTTAGCCCCTCAGGAACCGGCCGGTTCCTAAAATCAGACTTAAAAGTGCCTTCAAGTAACACCCCGGTAATTTTTGGCGCGCTCTGAAAATCCTTTGGGTTAGGCTCGTCCTGCAGGGCCTGCAACGAAAGCATATGAGGGGTACTTATCTTTTTATTATATGGTGATGTGGTAAGCAGGATGGTTTTTTCTACATTTTTTGTGTCAAGCAAATCAATGGTACTGGCAAACTGGCTGGTAATACCATCAAGGTTTTTCACAATGGGGTGTTTGGCAAATGGCAGGTAGACCGGGTAATACAGCCATTGCAGCAACTGTATTTGCGGCTGCCCGCCCGCATTGCCCGTAGTTACCGGGATAGCCGAGCAATTCATATCAGCTATCAGATCGTAATTGATGCGTATGCCATACTCAAAAAGCTGGTCGTCCAAATTCAGCTGTTTGTTAAAGGCAAGCTGCTCGCCACCACGCCCGCGCAGGCTATCCAGTTCGGCGCTTACCTGGTCAATTGCCCAAAGCACGCGGCCGCCACGCATAATGTATTGGTCCAGCTTAAATTTTTCAAGTTCGGTAAATGCCTTATCGGGCTTTGGTATCACCAGCAGGCTCACTTTGGTAAGGCTATCAAACGGTATGCTGGTTAAATTAACCCGGCCAACCAAATACCCGTCAGCTAACGATCGCATAGCATCCGTTAGTTGCAGATCGGTAAGCTCGTTATGCCCTTCGGTGAAGCCAACACGCTGTTTGCCGCCGGTTGTTATTTTTTTAATGGCCGATGTAAAAGCATACTCTAAATTCTGGATAGAATTATTCAGTACCTCATCGGGCGATAAATTCATGTTGCTTTGCGATTGCAGTAGCTTAACCGGGATGCTTTTATCGCCATATGTTACCAGTGCAAACGGGAATATCACTTTTTGCGAAACCCCGTCGTCGGTTTTAACGCTCAGGTTTTGCGCTTCTATGCCCTTGGCTTCCAAATCGTCGTACGCTTGCTTTTGCTGCTCGTTCGACAGGCCTTTGAGGGGGTCGGTAAACTCATATTGCAGCTTGCTGTGGCTGTACGCCTGCAGATCGGTGAGCATGTCTTTTACCGATGTTTGCAGCCTTTTCATCCCCCCCGGGAAATCATTACCCTGCAGATATACTATAACATTAACCGTTTGCGGTAGCCCCTCCATTACCGCGCGGCTAACGGGCGATATGGTGAAACGTTTTTCTTTTGTAAAATCGAACCGGGTGAACAACTTGCCCGATATTATACTTAACGAGAACATAATCCCAAGTGTGCTCAAAAACACGGTATTTGCAAATTTTTTGCCGGCCTGCCTGTTCAGCACAAAAAGCGTAAGCCAGATAAATAGCGTGGCTAAAACAATAAAATAGATAAGGTCGCGGGTATCCAGCACACCACGACTTATCGATTCGTAATGCTCTGTAATGCCCAAGCTTTGCAGCCCCAGGTTTTGCAGGGATAAAATAGTGCTCAGCGAATCGAACCCGCTGTAAAAAAAGAAACACAAGAAAACAGCTATGGTAAACGCTATAACCTGGTTTTTGCTTACCGATGATGCAAACAAACCTATAGCCGCGAACGATGCGCCAAGCAGGAACAACCCAATGTAGGAACCAATTACCGCCCCTGTATCAATATTTCCCTGCGGTGTTCCCAGTGTATATACGCTGAAATAATAAACCAGTGTGGGTACCAACGCGAATAGCACTATAACTACCCCGGCGAGGTATTTACCCAATACTATCTGTATATCTGTTAGCGGCCGGGTAAGTAATATTTCGAAGGTACCCTCCCTCCTTTCTTCGGCCAGTGAGCGCATGGTAATGGCGGGCACCAAAAACATGAACAGGTACGGCGCTGTGCTAAACAAGCTATCCAGCCCGGCATAGCCATAAGCCAGTATGCTGGTATCGGGGAACACCCATAAAAACAGGCCCAAAACCAGCAGGAAAACCCCGATGGTAATGTAAGCCACCAGCGAACTGAAGTAGGTTGTTATTTCTTTTTTGAGGATACTGTACACTGGTTGTAAAAGTTGTAAGGGTTATAAAGGTTGTAGTTGTTGTAAAGGTTGTTAGGGTTTGTATCCTGTCAACTTTTGTATTCTTCGTTTTTCTTTTTAAGGAATGCGATATAGCCATTTAATAGCCTAAAACATTCGCCGTATGATATTCTTAATTTTTTTAAATGCTCTTCATTCAATATTTCTTCATCACAGGCACATATTAAATGGTCTAATGTTTCATTAAGTGATCCCCGCGCATTTCTGCAAAATTTAAGGTTATCCAGGTAATGAAACCTGCCATGCCCTTCGGCGATATTAGCTGTTACCGATCTGGATGCTCTTCTCAATTGATCTATCAACCGATATTCTTCGTTTTTAGGGAAAGGTTTTCAACAGTTGAAACAGTTCAATCCGGTAAGCCCTGCATTTTTGCCAAACCTCCAGATCCTCAAAACTGTTCATCATGTCACGCTATTTTGTCTGTTTAAATTAACCTTTATAAATCTTCCACTTTTACAACCTTTACAACAACTGCAACCCTTCCAACCTCTAAAACCCAAACCTATACGCCACCCGTATGGCTGTTTGCCTTAAACGGCCGCTGCCCCAGTTTTCGTACCTGAAACCGATATCTATACCGCTATGTTCGCCTGTTGACGCGATGAAGCCGGGGCCAATGGCGATGATAAACAGATTCTCTTTTGTGTAATTGGTTTGAAAAGCATTCCCGGCTTCACCTTCGGCATAAAACCCGGGGCTAAAATAGTATTTAACACCCGCTTTTAATGGGATATAACCTACCGGAGGCTGCATTGTTGAACTGCCTATTAAAGCACTTTTATAATGAAAGCTGGTGTACCCACCGGTAACCGTAAAACTTAATGCCGAAACCAAAGGAACTTCGGCCTTGCCCGAGCCGCCAAAGCCTATGTTAAACACACTATTTGCGGGCACGCCAAGCTCCAGGCCAACGCCAAAAGCTTTGGTGGGCGCTGTTTGCGCAGATGCGCTAACCGAAAATAACACAAATAATAAAGCCAGCAGTTTTTTCATTTCCTGATGAGTGGTTACCGGCCGAAAATACAATAATAATACACCAAAATAAAGTACTCGAATGCAAATTAACAGGTGTAAAAACACCATAACATATAAAAGGTAAAACAAACAGGCCCGAGAAAATACTTCCCGGGCCTGTTTACTTATGTGTTTAACTTTTTTTAGAAACCGTAAGCTATACGCACACCTATTTGGCTGATAGTACCATTTTTTGACCATGCTTCGTAACGCACGCCTATATCAAAACCGCCTTCAAGCGCGTAACCGATACCAGGGGCATAAGCAAATGCAGTACCGCCGCCGCTCTCGGTGCTAAATGCAGCACCTACCTGGCCTTCGCCATAAAAACCATCGCTGAAGAAATATTTGATACCGGCTTTTGCAGGAACAAACCCAACCGAACCACCGCCAAATACATCTTTAACTTTAAATGAAGTATACCCACCAGATATGGTGAACATAGTTCCGCTTCCAATTGGCATTTCATACTTTAATGATCCGCCCAAACCAACATTGTAAACATCGCTGGTGCTGCCAATAGGCAGGCCGCCTTCAAAGCCAATGCTAAAACGAGCTTTGTCTGATTGTGCAGATGCTGTAAATGAAATACCACCTACAATTGCTAATAACAATAATAATTTTTTCATAATTTAAATTGTATAAGGTTGATTAATAGTAACAAATGTAAAATATTTTCCAAAAAAACAAACTGAGCGGCTTAAAAAAGTTCTAAACAGAAAAAGCCCCGAATTGGGGCTTTTTCAATACTATGTTAATAAATATTAGAAGCTGTAACCTACACGCAAACCAACCTGGCTAAGTGTCGATCCGTTTTTAGTCCAAGCCTCGTAACGCACACCTGCATCTAAGCCACCACCAAACGAATATCCTATACCAGGGGCGTATGCAAATGCAGTACCGCCACCGCTTTGTGTAAAGAAAGCGGCACCTGCCTGTGCCTCACCGTAAAAGTTTTCGGCAAGGAAATATTTAATACCTGCTTTTACAGGCACAACGCTGGTGTTACCAACCTTAACCGTGCCAAACGGCGTGGTGGCTTCTTTACCCTGAATGCTGCTGAAACCTGCAGAACCGGTAATAAAGGTACCTTCGGCAATTGGGTGATCATATTTTAATGAACCACCGATAATAAAGTTTGAAACGTTTTTAAGATCACCAACAGGTAAACCGGCTTCAACACCGATGCTGAATTTACCGCCATCGCTTGATTGAGCAAATGAACTTGCAGACAGGCCGCATACAGCGGTTAATAATAATAGTACTTTTTTCATTGTTTTTATAAATTGTGTGAATTTAAGTACGGCATTGCTGGTAGCCCATACTTTGCCGCTTTCGGATATATTGACGCCCATCAGCAAAGTTCGTTACACAAAAAATTTAAAAAAATAGTAAAACACTGACTTTGTGGCAATTAAAGTCAGCCCGGGAATGTTACTTATTCGTTAGCCCGATAAAAATACTTTCGAGCGATTGCCCCTTATTTTTGTCCCTTAAACTCTTCAGTGTATCGTTGGCTGCAATTATCCCCTTATTAATAATGATCACCTTATTGCAAACGGCCTCAACCTCCTGCATAATGTGTGTAGATAAAACAATGGTTTTTGTTTTGCCCAGTTCGGTAATTAGCTGCCTGATGCCAACCAACTGGTTAGGGTCGAGCCCCGAGGTGGGCTCATCCAGTATCAGCACCTGCGGGTTGTGCAATATGGCCTGCGCCAGGCCAACGCGCTGGCGATAACCTTTTGATAGCTGGCCAATTTTTTTATGCTGCTCGGGACCAAGCCCGGTTTGTTCAATAACCTCGGCAATGCGTTTAGCTGGTTCGTGCATGCCATGGATGCCCGCCACAAACGCCAGCGACTCCTTTACATACATATCCGTATAAAGCGGGTTGCTCTCGGGCAGGTAACCAATATTGCGCTTTACATCCAGCGGTTGTTTGTTAATATCAAACCCGCATACAGATGCCGTGCCCGATGTTTGGGGGATAAAGCAGGTAAGCATTTTCATGGTGGTGCTTTTGCCGGCGCCATTTGGGCCTAAAAAACCCAGCACGCCTGTATCTGCCATAAAGTTGATACTATCAACCGCCTTTTGCTGCCCGTAAACTTTTGTCAGTGCCTCTGCCCGGATACTCATGCGGTAAAAATAGATTTTAGATGTGAGATTTGAGATATTAGATTTGAGATTTAACGCTTGCGCCGGCACGAATAATTAAATTAAATTCGAAATTGAAAATCCGAAATTCGAAATCAAAAAATATATCTTTGCCCCTATTATGAGCAACTCAACCGACGAACTTTTTAAAAACGTTATATCGCACTGTAAAGAATATGGTTTTGTTTTCCAATCGAGCGAAATATATGATGGCCTTAGCGCTGTTTATGATTACGGCCAAAACGGGTCGGAATTAAAAAACAACATCAAAACCTACTGGTGGAAAGCCATGGTGCAAATGCACGATAACATAGTCGGGATAGATTCGGCCATATTTATGCACCCAACCATCTGGAAAGCAAGCGGCCACGTTGATGGCTTCAGCGACCCGATGATAGATAACAAGGATAGCAACAAACGCTACCGTGCCGACCAGTTACTGGAAGACCGCATTGCCAAACTGGACGAGGAAGGCAAAACCAGCGAAGCTGAGGAATTGCAGATAGAAATGGACAACGCCCTAAAGGCCGAAGACTTGCCCCGCCTGCGCGAGCTCATCATCGAACAAAATATAAAATGCCCGTTGAGCGGCACCGCCAACTGGACAGATGTACGCCAGTTTAACCTGATGTTCAGCACCCAGATGGGTGCCGTGGCCGATGATGCCGATGTGGTATATCTACGCCCCGAGACAGCGCAGGGGATATTTGTAAATTACTTAAATGTGCAAAAATCGGGCAGGATGAAAATTCCGTTTGGTATCGCCCAAATTGGTAAAGCTTTCCGTAACGAGGTTATTGCCCGCCAGTTCATCATCCGCATGCGCGAGTTTGAACAGATGGAGATGCAATACTTTGTACGCCCCGGCACACAAAAGGAATGGTTTGAAAAATGGAAGGCAGCACGTTTAAAATGGCACCTTGCCTTAGGCACCGATGCAGCTAAATACCGCTACCACGAACATACCAAGCTGGCACACTATGCAGATGCTGCTTACGATATCGAGTTTGATTTCCCATTCGGATTTAAGGAGGTGGAAGGCATCCACAGCCGTACCGATTTTGACCTGAGCCAGCACGAGAAATTCTCGCGCAAAAAAATGCAGTACTTCGACCCTGAACTGGGCGAGGACGGCAAGCCATACGGTAACTACATCCCTTACGTTATCGAAACTTCGATAGGGTTAGACAGGATGTTCCTGCTTACCATGATAAACGCTTACGAGGAAGAAGACCTGAGCACCGAAGAAAGACAGGATAGCCGCACTGTGCTACGCCTGCACCCTTGCCTTGCACCGGTTAAGGCGGCTATTTTCCCGCTTACCAAAAAGGATGGCCTGCCGGAGAAAGCCCGCGAGATAATGGATAAATTGAAACTTGATTTCAACATCCAGTACGAGGAGAAAGACGCCATTGGTAAACGCTATCGCCGCCAGGATGCTATCGGTACACCTTTCTGTATCACGGTAGATCATCAAACCCTGGAGGATAACACCGTAACTATTCGCCACCGCGATACCATGGCGCAGGAACGTGTTGCTGCCGATGACCTGGAAAAGATAATAGGCGGTTTGGTAAGCTGGAAGAACCTTTTGGGGTAGCCTGCAAAACGAAAAATAATACCAACGCCGGTTTTTAACCGGCGTTTTTGGTTTTACTTTAACCGGTATTATTTATACAGGATATAAATTTATTACTGAGAGTTGAATGTTTCAGTTAACCGTAATAAACTTTATACCTTAGACAAATATTTGTAACCTAAGGTTGAAACGCATCTATCCTTTCATAATTTTCATTTACCTGGCGTGTGTAACTGCGTTTGCTGCCGCTGCGCCAAAGGGTATCGACAGCCTTAAAAATCGGGTTTTTGCGGCAAACGGACACATAAAGGCCAATGATACCATCACGGTTAATAACTTAAATAAACTTGCCGATAACTGTTACGAGTCGGCCCCCGACAGTACAATTTACTATTCGGACCTGGCCATAGGCATTGCAAAAAAGATCAATTATCAAAAAGGTATTGCAGCGGCTTATGTAAATATTGCCCTGGTAAACTCCTTTAAAGGCGATTATACCACCGCCAATACCAATTACAAGATAGCGCTGCACTTATACAAGCAAATAAATAACCAGTTTGGCATTAGCGAGGCTTATATGGGCTTAGGCCGCGTGCAGGATTTTTTGGGTAATTACGATACCGCTATCCATTTTTTTGAACAGGCGCTTGCAATACGCATTAAACTTCGTAAAGAAATAGACATTGCCGATTGCTACGGGCTTATGGGCATCACCTACGACAATAAAGGTAAATTCAGCAAAGCGCTCGATTATTATTTTAAAGCGCTAATTATACAGGCAAGGCTTAACGAACAGCTTGCCGCTGCCGATAATTATTGCAACATAGGTGTGGTAATGCAGCACCTGGAACTGTACTCAAAAGCTTTGGATTATTTTGACAAGGCCAACAAAATATGGCTGAAGTTAAACGATAAGCAAGGTATAAGCACCTGCTATCAAAATATTGGCGAGGTGATGATGTCGCAAAAAAATTATCCTAAAGCAATAGGTTACTTTAAACGCGCGTCGGCCATTTACCACGATCTTGGAGACGAGGAAGGCATAAGCCTCATCTATTACGATCTGGGCCTTTATCATTATTACACCTCAAAACCCGATTCGGCCCTGTATTACCTCAATATGTCGCTTCAATCGGCATCAAAAAACAAAATACAATATAACAAAGCGTACGCCTATGTTGGCCTTGCGCTTATATATAGTCTCGAAAAAAAGTACGACGAGGCTTATAAATACGCTTTGCTTGCCCAGCATACAGCTAATAACCTGCAAAGCCTGAACACCCGTGCCGAGGCTACCCTGCAACTAAGCAAAGCCCTGGCCGGCTTAAAACAATTTGAGGAAGCTTACGCGCAAAACCAACTGTATTTAACATTAAAGGATAGCCTTAAAAACGATGAGAGCCTGCAAAAGCTTCTGTCGTACAATATGGCTATCGAGTTTGAAAACAACCAGCGCAAAACAAGCCAGAAAGAGGAGGCACTTGTACAAAAGATTGCCGAGCAGCGGCGCACCAATATAATTGCGGCGATAATTATTGTGGTAATTACCACAATGCTTATTGTTTATTATAACGCTAAACGCAAACAGCTAAAAGCAAACGCCCTGTTAGCCGAAAAAAACAAAGAGGTATTGATACAAACCGAAAAACTTAACGAACTCAATATTTTAAAAGACCGTTTGATAGGCATATTAGCTCACGATCTTAGGGCGCCCTTAAGTACCTTACGGGGTATGTTCTCGTTAATGGCGGATAAGGACATTACACACACCGAATTTATTGACATGGTGCCGGGTGTATTTGGCAAGCTGGAACACACATCCGACTTTTTAGATACCCTTTTATTTTGGATAAACAGCCAGGTTGATAATATTGAGGATACTACCAAAAGCTTTTGCCTGTGCGACCTGGTTAAGGCAGAACTTGCAAACCTTGAAGATCAGTTTAAATTAAAAAACATCACACCTGTAAACAAGGTTGGCCCGGGGCATATGGCATTTGCCGATCCAAACTCCATCAGGATAGTGATACACAACTTTTTAACCAATGCCATTAAGTTTTCGTATGTGGACAGTACTATCGAAATTTCGGCGCGTATGGAAAACGAAAAAGTGTATTTTATGGTTACAGACCAGGGCATTGGCATGAGCGCGGAGCAGTTAAACCGCCTGTTTATAAGTAAAGTAACCAGCCATATTGGCACCATGAACGAAAGCGGCACCGGTATGGGCCTTATTTTTTGTAAGGACCTGATTGAAAAATACAATGGCGAAATTTGGGCCAAAAGCATTTTACATGAGGGCACCGAATTGGGTTTTGCCCTGGCCGCCGGTGAAGCTGCGGACACAACGCCAAATAGCGATCAACTACAATAACACAAATCAATATTATTATTTTATACCTAAACCACATGAGAAGATCTCTACTCCCCTATTTTATTGCACTGCTTTTACCCCTGTTGGCATCGGCGCAAAACGAGGCCCCTGTTAACGAAGATTTTGCCAAAGGCATAAAAGCTACCAACACCTTTGCGTTTAACGATCACCTGAATGTTATGCAGGTAAGCACCGACGACGAAAACTTTGACCTGATAGCCATTGACGACAAGATGCAAATTGTATGGAAAACATCATTAGCAGGCTACGGTATAAAAACCGATAAATTAAAAGGCAAAATAATAGCCCTTGCCTCATCAGATCACAGCATGTTCAAAGGCACCAACAATACTTTTAAAGCATATGTGGTTGACCCTGCAACAGGCAAAGTACTGGCCGATAAGGTTGTGTATAAATCAACGGACGAGTATGTGGAATTTCCGCAGATGTACACCGGCGACGGAGAATTTTTTAAACTGGCGGTAAGGCAAAGCGGCTTTAAACGCAAAATACATGTGGGCGTACCCATTTTTAGTTTTTTCGCCTATAACGGTTATGTAAAGGAATATAACGAAACTAAAAATCTGCAGGTAATAGAGTATAATGATAAACTGGATTCGGTAAGTTCGTTTAAGCCGGCCAAATCAAATGGTATATTTATATCGCTGGCCTGGAACAAGCACGCCGATATGTTTATAGGCTGGCTGAATGGACCAAGCATCGAGGTTTATAAGTATGATGCAGGCAAAACTGTCCCGTCTAACCAGTTAACGGTACCTGTATCTTTAAAGGAGGATAAGGCGGTTATACCAAGTAAAAGTTTACTGTTACAGCCTGCCGAAGACAAAAATATACTTTACTATAGCCTGCTTTACCGCAACCCTGATAAGGATACGGAGCTAGGGATTGGCAAGCTTGATTTTGAAACCAACAAAAAATCATACGTTACCCAGGTAATAGACAAGGCAAACCTTAAAGTTATTAAAAAGGCTTTTGTACCTGTTAACAAAGACATTGACGATGTAGACCTTGGTTACGGCGGCGGTATGGGGCTTAAGTACATGAACGAAGTGGATGGAAAAGTAATTTTAACTGTGGCCTCAAATGCTACCGTATCCAGCGGCGTTAGCAGTGGCGGCGTATACTATTTAGAATATGCCCCCATAATAAATGTTTTTGATAAAGATCTTAACCTGAAATTTCAGCAGGTGTTACCATCAAACAGCTATTACCCTTCAAGGCCATTACAAACCGGTTACCACGTTATAAAAAACAAACTTTACATGGTAGCCAATACAAAAAAAGGGCTCACTAAAAACCTTGGCGTATTTGGCATCCTTGATATTAATACCGGCAAATGGGATAAAATGGAACTACTTTCAAAAAAACACATCAGTAATTCCGACTATTCAGAAGGCCCTTCCATTTTATGGTTTGGCAATAGTTTTATTGTACCTTACTTTGCACCCAAAACCTTTGCGTTTACCAAATCGAACGTGTCCCTGCAGCTAAACCAGTATTAAAAAATTATAAATATTTTTTCCACGCCTCATTGCTTATATTAGCATTGAGGCGTTTTTTGTAACCCTAAAACAATTACAGCCTACACTCCTTTTGGTTTATATATGAAAACACAACTACATGTCTATTAAGATTAAAGACCAGCCCTTTTATATCCAAAGCACCGCCGTATTGTTTGGCCTTGTGCTGCTGGTGTATGTAATGATACAACTGGCAGATATTTTGGTTCCGCTTGCCTTTGCGGCGTTTTTGGCGGTATTGCTTAACCCGCTTGTTAACCGTTTACAGCGGTATAAAGTACCTAAAGCGCTTTCTATTGCTATCGCGATGCTGGTTATGATCATAGCCGTAGCAACCGTGTTTTATTTCCTGAGCACGCAAATAGCCCAGTTTGGCGATTCGCTGCCCATGCTGCAGAAAAAATTTGAAGCCATAACTACCGACCTGAAAAACTGGGTACAGGCCACATTTGGTGTACAGATTACCAAGCAGGAACAAATGCTTAAAGACGCGCTGAACAACAGCCAGGCTATGCTTGGCCGTACGGTTAACGGCGTATTGGGCACCCTGGCCATTATATTTTTGCTGCCGGTGTATATTTTTCTGATGCTGTTTTACAAACCGCTTATCCTTAATTTTTTATACGAGGTTTTTTCTGAAGAGAACTCTAAGAAAGTAAGCGATGTGTTAAGCGAAACCAAAAGCGCTATTCAAAGCTATATAGTTGGCTTGCTGATAGAGATGATCATCGTAGCCGCTATGAACTCGGCTGCGCTGGTTTTGCTTGGCGTAAAATACGGCATACTTATTGGCTGCATAGGTGCTATATTAAACCTTATACCTTACCTGGGGGGCATTATAGCCATTGCTTTACCTGTGTTAATGGCAACCGTTACCAAGGATGGCTACTCCACGCAGTTGGGGGTAATTATTGCTTATATAGTAATTCAGTTTATTGATAATAATATACTGGTGCCGCGCATTGTATCATCAAAAGTGCAGATAAACGCGCTGATGTCGATAATTGTGGTGCTGCTGGGTAATGCACTATGGGGCGTATCGGGCATGTTCTTGTCCATCCCTTTTGTGGCCGTGTTAAAGATCATATTTGACCGCATAGATGACCTTAAGCCTTGGGGAAAACTGCTTGGCGATAATGTACCTACACGCCATATGGGCGAAATGTTGCGCAGCCGCAGTAAACGAAAAGCTGTGCTGCCGAAGAAGGAGGATAGTTGATGGTTCATAGTTCATTGTAAAAAAGTAAGGTCTGCAACGTTATGTTTGCAGACCTTCTTCTTTTTTTCGTTACCTCTATGGACTATCGACCATCGACTACCTGATGGCTATGAACTATGAACAATGAACCATGAACTTACTAATGGCTCACCGGATTATCACCCTTATTTAGGGTACCGTTGGTGAATAATAACGGGCTAACCTTTTTGGTATCGCCCTGGTACACCCAAATAATGTTGCCAATGTATTTACGGAAGGCATCGCTTATCTGTTGAGGGGTAAGTTTCTTTACATCCTCTGCAAGCGTTAAAGACCGTTTCCAGTTGTTGTGCAGCACCTCGTTCGATGCTATTGAAGATGCCTGCGCGCTGTTGGTTTCGTTTTTATAGTAAAAACCTGTCAGGTAGGTAACCTTCATATCGGCAACCTCGGCAGCATTAAAACCCTGGCTTTTTATCCTGTCTACCAGTTTATCAAACACCCTGATATATTTATCAGGTTCGGTAGTTGATACCGAAAATTTGGCAACCGATGTAGCGCCTACGCTAAACCATGCCGAAGGGGCATATGACAAACCATTATTAGTACGTACATCCAAAAAGTGCTTATCGTAAAAAATACGCATAGCTACGTTAAAGGCGTCGAAATCGGGCGTGCCTGGTGCCGGGCCGCTGGTTATACCTTCTACATAGTTGGTAGCCAGTTCGCGGCTTTCGGCCGAGAAAGTGTTCTTGTAAGCTCTGAAGAACGATTTTTTCAATTCAAAAGGTGCACCTTGTTTTATGCCGGTAAGCATGCCTTTTACTTTGGCTTCGATAGCTGCGCGGTCAAGATCGGCAACCACTACTATCAGCATCCGCGATTTTGTTAAAACAGAGTGGTAATAAGCCTTGGTTTCTTCGGCAGTAAGTTTTTGTATTATTTCGGGCGTACCGTTGGGGTCTTTCGCATAATCGCGGCCCGCAAACGCTACTTTATCGGCATATTTATCAATAGCATTATCCGGGTCCGAGTCCTGAGCTTTCAGGTCGGTTATGGCATCCTGTTTAATGCGCTCAAACTCTTTAGCATCAAACTTAGGGATGGTAATAGCCTCAACGTATAATGGCCAGGCAACATCAAGGTCGCTTTTTATACAGTTTAGCTTTAAAACCGAGAAGTTTTTGTTGCTTCCGCCGTAAACAGCTGCGCTAATTTTATTCAGCTGATTTTTAAACTCGTTTTTGGTATGCTTTAAGGTACCGCATTCGGTTAGGGCGCTAATTGCCATCGATTCGATACCGATTTTGGTTACCGGGTAGTTTTGCACACCGCCCTTTATAACTGTTTGTATCTCAACAATATCGTTGCCGCTTGGTTGTACAATAACCTTTACACCGTCAACCATCATCTCGTATGCCTTTTGCTGGGCAAAGGCAGGGTTGGCGCCTGCCGTGGCAGCTGCAACTAATAATAGATATATATATTTCTTCATCTTAATTTCAATTTAATTATTTAGCTACAAAAAACGAAGCCACATTTGCCTGTTTGCTTGCCTCGGGTGTTAATATTATACCAGATACCATGGGTTTACCAACTATATAGGTATTCATATATTTGGCAATATCTGCCCGGCTAACCTTTTGGTAATTATCAGTAAGATCGGTATAGTAGTTAAACGATGTACTGCACCACTGGAAGCTTAATTGCGATGGCAGCGAAGATGGTTTTTCCAGTTCGCGGCTGTGGTTGCGCAATAATATGGCTTTGGCATCTGTTAACTGTTCATCAGTGTAATAATCGGCTTTGCCCCACTGGCCCATTTGGTTTTGGATCTCGTCGTAGCACTCTTTTAATTTAGATGGGTTAGGTACCACAAACACCGAAACCATGCCGGTATAATGGCTTGTACCGTAGCTTATGCCGGCCGACGAAGCAAGGCCTTTATCAACAAGCGATTGTTGTAATTTTGATGAATTAAGGTCTAATATGGTCGAAAAAACATCAGCTGCTACTGTCGAGGCCGAATCTGTCATATAAGCAGGGCCTTGCCATGCAAACATCATAAAAGGCGTGCGCGCTATCGACATCTCTTTTACAAATGCTACGCTCTTTTCAACTGGTTTAAACGCAGGGATAGGGTATTTTTCGTGCGGATTGAATCCACTGTTGGCCCAATCGCCAAAAATAGTTTCTACCTGTTTAAAACCATCCTCGTGCTTAACATCACCGCAAATAATAAGCAGGCTGTTATTAGGAACATAATATTTCCCTTTTATCACCATCATTTTTTCGGGCGTAGCTGTATTGATCACTTCGTGGATCCCGATAGGCATTTTGCGGGTTATCAGATCGCCCCAAAGGTTTTTACTTACATCGTAATATAACTGGAAACCCGGACTACTCTCATTGCGCTGGAACTCGCCGTCGACAACAGGGCGCTCCTTCTTCATATCTTCTTCGCGGTAAATTGGGAAACGTACCGAGGCGTTCATCAGCTTAAGGCCTGCGTTAAGGCTATCTTTACCAATGGTGAAATAATAGTTTACACGTTCGTTGCCTGTGGTACCATTCCAGATGGCGCCGAGTTCCTGCGTGCGTTTCAAAAATTTCTCCTGGTCAGGGTAATCTTTGTTAGCTTTAAAAAACATGTGCTCGAAAAGGTGCGACAAGCCGCTGTATTCGGGCCCTTCGGTGTAGGCGCCATTCTTTACAGCAATTTCGATAGTGGTTAGTGGTACTTTGCTGTTCTCGATAACAACAACATCCAGGCCGTTTGGTAACTTTTTATAAAAGTAGCCTTCGGGCAGCCGGGGCTGGGCAACTGCGCACAAGGTGGCGGCTACGCCAACTGCAGTCAGGGTCAAAAGTTTTGTAATTTTCAGGGTCATACTTAATTGGATTATACCTTTAGATTATAATCCTATAAATATATTACATAAAATTAAAATTTTAGTTATGCCAATATCACTTGAATTTTATAACCACTTTTTTACCTGATATATTCTCTAAAAACGGCCTGAATATAAGCCCGGCGTTTTCGCGGGCTTTGGCCAGCAAGTTCATTTCAGTAGCAGTGGCCAGCATCTTTTTTTCGGCCAGTTTATATACATCCTCTACCATTTCTTTGCTTTTATCGGCAAACCAAACACCCGATACATCGTACACCCGCGACTTCCCATGATCCAGCTTAACGTAGCAAACCTCGGGCCGGGGCAGCGTTATTTCAACCGTATCCTTGCGTTGCGTAATGTCTTGCTTTTTAACTTTGGTAAGGTCGATGCATGCTGTTACCTCGCCCACCGCTACAAACAGCACCCTTGAATCGGGCAGGATAGTATGCAGTTCCTTTTTTTCAACCACATCCTTCATGGCGTATTTAACCAGTTCCAGTTTACCCATGGCAATTACTTTACTTACCATGGCATCTTCGGTAACCTGGGTGCGGGTGGTAGTAAATTCGTGCTTGATATAAAAGAAAAGAAAGATCAAAAAACCGGTAATGACCAGGGCAAATGTAAGCGTAAGCGAAATACGGGAACGGGAGGTATTGAACATGGCGGTTGCTATATACCATACCTACAAACAAAAATAGCGATGGTTTGCACCATCGCTATCTGTACGGATATTTATTGCTGTGATTAAGCGTAAGTAACGTTCAACGTAATAGGTACGCTCAGCGCTTTTGATACTATACAGCCCGATTTCGCGCCTTCTGCTACTTCTTTAAATTTCGCCTCGTCAACACCGTCAATAACAGATGCCTTAAGTTCCAGGTGGATGCCTTTAATTTCCAAAGCCTGCATATCCAGGTCAAGGATGGCGTCGGTAGTCAGGTCGCCGGGGGTAATGCCCTGTTGCGTTAAAGCTGCGCCTACTGCCATGGTGAAGCAGCCTGCGTGTGCGGCGGCAATCAGTTCTTCGGGATTCGTGCCTACACCATCCGCAAAGCGGGTTTTAAAAGAGTATTGTGTTTTGTTAAGGATAGTGCTTTGTGTGGTAATTTCGCCCTTACCTTCTTGCAGGGTACCGTTCCAATGTGCGTTTGCTGTGCGTTTCATAGTTTTATGTTTTTCTGAGTTTTTGCTAAAATAGCGATATGTTGGGTTGAATAAAAATTATCTGTGTTAAGTATTCATAAATATCATCATGGTTATTTAACTCACCCCGCCCCGATAACTATCGGGAACGCTTCGCTGGTCGACCCTCTCTGCTGCGCAATATGGTTTTTGCTTTTCCTCCCTCTCCTTCGGAGAGGGCTGGGGAGAGGCTCCTACCATTTTGCCCGCTCGTACTGTACCGGCCATTTAACTTCCTGCCCCAACTCGTGCGCTGCGCGTAGCGGGAAGTGCGGGTCGCGAAGAAACTCGCGGGCCATAATTACCAGGTCGGCCAGCCCGTTTTGGATGATCTCGTCTGCTTGTTTGGCTTCGGTTATCAAACCTACCGCACCGGTTAATATATCAGCGTTCTTTTTAATCGCTTCGGCAAATTCAACCTGGTAACCCGGCTTAAGCGGGATCTGCGCGCCGGCAACATTACCACCGGTAGAACAGTCTACCAGGTCCACACCTTTTTCTTTTAATATTTTTGCTAACGCGACAGAATCGTCTATCGTCCACGCGCCTTCCGTCCATTCTGTTGTCGACAGCCTTACAAACATTGGATAATCCGCAGGCCAAACTTCATTTACGGCATAGATAATTTCCAGCAGCAGGCGGATACGGTTCTCGAACGAGCCGCCGTATTCATCTGTGCGTTTGTTGCTATGCGGCGACAGGAATTCATTGATCAGATAACCATGGGCACCATGCAATTCAATCACCTTAAAACCGGCTGCAATTGACCGTACGGTAGCGGCTTTAAAATCAGTTATTACTTTAGCTATGCCAGCTTTGTCTAATTCAGTTGGGGCGGTTTCGCTGCTGCTAAAGGGTATGGCGCTTGGCGCAAAAGTTTCCCAGCCATTATCGTCGGTAGATTGTAATTGTTTGCCGCCGTTCCAAGGTTCGGTGTGGCTTGCTTTACGGCCGGCATGTGCCAGCTGTATACCTGCGACTGCGCCGTGGTTTTCAATAAAGGTTGTTATTTCTTTCAGCTTCGCGATGTGTTCGTCTTTGTAGATCCCCAAATCGGCAAAGGTTATACGGCCCTCGGGCGATACTGCAGCTGCTTCGGTAATTACCAGGCCCGCGCCTCCAACCGCCCGGCTGCCTAAATGCACCAGGTGCCAGTTATTGGCAAACCCATCTACGCTGGAATATTGGCACATGGGCGATACCACAATGCGGTTTTTAAATTCGATACTTTTTATTTTTATGGGAGAAAATAGATGTGACATATTAATTGTGTTTAGGCAAATATGGAAAAGAAACCAACATTGCGTTTCACAGTTTTGTCATTTACCCCGATGCCGTATTTATTTACCTGCAAATTAGCTGCTATCAACAATATCACCCGCTAATTGCGCTGGGCTTCATCCGCAAATTTGTCGTTTTCCTTTTTACTTTTCACCAATAGCACTTCGTCATTATCAAGTGGCAGGTAACCATATTCGTAACAGAAAAAGTAACGCGCGCCTGCCTGGGTTTTAAAACTGCTGGTAAAATAGTCGAAATCGAAGCCGTTCACCAGCATTTTCTCGCGGTTGGTTTTGGTTTTGCCCGATGGGTTCAGTTCCTCTATAATCCGCCTGTTACGGCGTAAGATATTATTGATGTTACGCACCAAATTATAGCTATTGCTGTTAAGCTGGTTGTTGTAATTATTGCGGCACAGGTCGTTACAAAACTTTTTATCCGCGCGGCCATGCAGGGTTGTACCGCAATCCAGGCATTTTCTTTCGGCTGTCATACCTTAAAGATACATAATTATTTATCCGTTTGCAAACGCTTGCAAACGGATACAAGCGCTTATAACTAATTAGTAACCGACTAATCTTTAGTTCTCTCTGCAAATTTGTACCGTTCATAATTATTAAAATAAACACAATGCAAAATGGCAACTATTAAAAACAGCGTAAGGCTAATTGGTAACGTGGGCATGGACCCAGATGTAAGGACTTTTGATAATAACCGCAAAATGGTGCGTTTATCTATCGCTACCAACGAAAGCTACAAGAACGACAAAGGCGAAAAAATATCCGATACCCAATGGCATAATATTGTGCTTTGGGGCGCGCAGGCCACCTTGGCCGAAACTTATTTAAAAAAAGGCGATTCGGTTATTATTGAAGGCAAACTGGCATCCCGCAATTACAACGACAAGGACGGCGTAAAGCGCTATGTAACAGAAGTTGTTGTGAATGAATTTATGAAAATGGGGAATAAAGAGTAAGCAAAAAGCGGACGGGGCGTGCGATTCTTTCCCTTGGGAAGGAGGAGGAAGGGGTTTAATGAAGTTGTAAGTAGCAAGTTGGAAACCCCTCCCTGGCCCTACATCTTCCATCGCACCCCTCCCATGGACGGAATTCTATTGTTAATTACGGCGTTGATACCGCAACCGGCAATACTTTACCGTTAAAAAAGCGGTGACCGGTTACGGCGAAATCGGCGATATATTTACCCATTTCAAATGCCATAACAGGTGACTCGTAACCGGGGAAGGCTTGTTCCAGCATTTCGGTTTGTGCGGACCCCAGTGCCAGGCAGTTCACTTTGATGCCTTGCTCAACCAATTCTTGCGCCAGGCATTCGGTTAGCGTGTGCAAGGCAGCTTTACTTGCCGAGTATGCCGACAGACCGTTAAACTTGGCGCTGCCCTGGAAACCGCCCATACTGCCAATATTAAGGATATGCGAGCCCTCGCCCATAAACTGCAGCAGGCTTTGGATGATGCGCACATGGCCTATATAGTTGCTTTGCAGCATTTCTACAAAATCGCTTTCAAGCAGTTGGGTAAATGGTTTATTGATAAGCACGCCCGCGTTATTCACAAGCACATCTACGCGGCTATCAAAATTGGCGGTAATAAATTGCTGCAAGCCGGCGTAATCATCGTGCACAATATCAAAAGCTATGGCATACAGTTCGCACTCGGGGTTAAGGCCTTTGGCAATTTCAAGCAAACGGGTAAGTTTATCCTGCGAACGCGCCAGGGCCATCACTTTATGCTTGCCTGATAATATTAATTCTAATACAGCTTCAAATCCTACACCGCTGCTGGCGCCTGTTATAATGATGTTCATAGTGTAAATGGATCTATTAATTCCACTTTATTGCCGAGTGATTTGAAATCGGCAATGTTATTAGTTAGCAAAGGTAAGTTTTGGACTGCCGCTGTAGCATAAATTATTGCGTCAGGGAGTTTTATGCGATGTTTTTTACGAATATCGATTGTGGCTTCTGCGATAGCGTCTGTTAATGGAATAACGGGTATCACATCACATAGATCGACCAAAAGCTCGTGCTCTGCCTTATTTTTAAATGCATACCCCAAAGCTTCGATCTTAGTTATAACTGAAATTGAAGCTTGATTTAAAATGATATTTGGTAATGTAAGGGTGTAATTTGATAGATAAATTAAGATGTTGGTATCAAAAATCACGATCCCATTCCTTTCTTATCTCGCGTTGCCATTCAACGGGGTCTTTAATATCCTTGAAAAGGTTTTTTCCTTTAGCCTTATCTAAAATTGAATTAATACGCGCGTATTGAGTTGATGGCTCGTTTAAGTTGGTATTGTTTTCAACAGCGATATTTTTAACATAGGGGATATCATGCAATATCTTCTTTAAAGATTCTGTATCCTCATCCTCTACTTGTATTATCAGCGTTGTCATACCCTAAATTACAACTAATAAATTAAATTATCAACCTCTCCTCTACCGGGTGTTTGATCAGGTACAGGCCATCGTTTATTAGTTTTTTATATTCCGGCTCTGTTGCTGCCTTTTGTTCCAGAAATTGCTTTATCTCGGTTGCTAAGGCAGGTTCTGCGTCCTCGTGCTCTAAAAGTTCTAAGATCTCTAAAGCACAAAGCCAGTCGTCGTGATGGAATTTTTGGAGCACCATCCATACATTACCTAAAAAGCCCAGGTCGCCGCCGGTATGCCTGCGGTCGCGTACCTGCTGGTAAAGCTTGTGCAGTTCTTTGGTCCTTTGGTCGTATTCGGGGTGGTGCGTGCCTGTGTTTGATTTGTATGCGATCTCCAGGAAAGCATCCTTATCGGCCGCGCCACAAAATACCGAAGTGATGGTTCCGCCCACGGCCATGTCGTAAATACCCCAGGCAGGGTCAAACAAAATGGATCCTTTTTCGTCCAAAACCGTACATTTTTCGATTTTGAAAAGGATAATTTTGCCATTTTCGGTGCTGATTTTAGTTAGTTTGCCGGCAACGGTAATGCCACTTTCAAAAATCAGGGAAACGTCTTTGCCGGTTTCAATTCCGGCAGCCGTCAGCTCATTGGCAGTAAAATCTTCCAGCGGCTTATCGTACCCCTTCAGCCTGCCAACGGGCGAGCTGAAACCGTCTTTATGATACTTTTTGCCGTGACCTTTTAATTGCTTGTTACCAACCGCCAAAGATGTTCCGCCCGTGGTTTTTATAAATGTTGGTTGGCCGTTTCCCTCCGTTTTAAATTCAGTGAACGTACCTGAAATCTGTAAGCCCGAACTGTAAACCGCGGTACAGGTATTCTTGCTGTCGATAGCCTTTTGTATCCCATAAGTACCGCCACGGCGAAACGACATGGTATCGGCGAACTCTTCGAGCACGTCTATCAGGTTTTGGAAAGTTGGGGTTACAAATAGCTGCGGCTGCGTTTTGGTGATATCGTAACTGTATTTAACCGCATCGATGGTATAAGGCAGCTTTTTCACCTCCTCCATCATACAGCTGGCGCTTTCGCCTATAGACGAGAGCAGCCCTGCGCCATAGATCTTCGGGTTGTCCAGCGTGCCTATCAGCCCGTATTCTACCGTCCACCAGTGCAGGCGGCTCAGCAGAGCCATTTCAGATGGTTCGCCCATGTTGTCCTGGTACCAGGCAACCAGTTCATCGGCCCTTTGTATTTCTTCGGGGTCGGCGTCGGGCATTTCCTTTAGTATTGATAAGGCACGGATAGCCTCGTATAATTCAAAGTCCTGCGAGCTGAACATGGCCTTCGCCCCTATCGACCCAAAATAACTGAGGTATTCGTGGTAATCCTTATCGGCGATAATAGGCGCATGGCCAGCCGACTCATGGATGATATCGGGCGCTGGTGTATATTCGATATGGTTTAACTGGCGGATATCGGCAGCAATAACCAGTACGCGGTAAGCCTGGTACTCCATAAAAGCGGCAGGGGGTATAAAACCATCCACCGTAACCGCGCCCCAGCCAATTTTGGCCAGCGCGTTATTCATGTCCTGCAGGTCGGGAATTTTCTCGATGGTAAGGCCAGCTTTTTGCAAACCGGGGATGTACGGATAGTAAGCTACATCTTTTAAATAACTATAATTTTGGCGCATAACGTACCGCCAAACGGCATGATCAACCGGGGTGTAATGGCCGTAATGCTGGTCTACAATAAATTGTTTTAAATGACTGGGCAATGCCGCAACCTGCGGGTTATTAAAATCATTAAAATCGCTCATTCCTTAGCTTTCGGGTTTATAATTAACCAAAATTAGGAAATTAGGTTTAGCTAAACAGCGATTGTATCAGATAAATTGCAGAAATATTACCTTTTATTGGGGTATAGAAAAGCGCTGAAAAATTAAATATTTTAAATAGATTGATTTTCAGAATTATCTTCTGTTTTGGGCAAACCATCTTCTAAACGGCTTGGGCGGATAACGTAATAAACACCCAGTAACGCTACCAGCAACGAAATGATATAGAACGTACCGGGCAGGAAGGTTGCCAGGCTTTCGTCCATCGGGAAAACCTTGGTAAGCTGTAAAAAAACGGTCTCGCGGATGCCTGCGCCGCCTATACTGATGGGAATAATAGTAGCCAGCGCCGAAATTAAAAAGGAAAGCAGGTAAGGCGAATACTTGCCCTCGAAATCCTGCCCTATCATAATAAAAACAATGGCTACCAGTTGCAGGCTTTGTACCCCTACCGCCTTTAAGTGCGCTTGCCAAAAATAATGGGTGTACTCCCTGAAAAATTTATAGGCCACAAAATAATAAATGGCCGAAGCCCCAATGAATATGCTTAGCGGGATACCAATGTGGATATCTATCTGAGGTATCAGGAAAATAAGCGCCACAATGATCAAACCTATAGCCCAAAGGCCGCTCAGCCTGTCGAACATGATAGCCCAGAAAACCTTTTTCGCGGGCAGCTTATAATTCTTTTTTAGTAAAAATATCTTGTAGCCATCGCCCCCAATACCACCCGGCAACAGGAAGTTGTAGAACAGCCCCAAAAGGTACAGCCTGAAATTGAACCGTGGGTCGAGTTTTAGTTTGATAGATTTAAAGAAGCTGGATAAACGCCACGAGGAGATCACTATGGAACCGAAAAAGCAAAGCATAGCGGCAAACATCCACCAGTAATTGGCATGCAGTAAGCGGAATTTAACCTTCTCTAAAGGCACTTTCCTGAAAACAAAGTAGAGCAGAACAGAGGTAACCGCAAATTTAAGCAACACCTTGGTAATGCTCCATAAACGCTGTTTCCATGTTTTTGGGGCAACCAGTTCCTGTGCTTCGTCCTCCTCGGCTTGTGCTAAGTCTTTCATTCGGGTGCAAAGGTAATAAATTAGTGATTAGTTGATTTGTGATCAGAGATTAGTTGTTGTTGGTAATTTGAGATTTGTGATTAGAGATTAGTTAGCACAATGTAATTCCAACTAATTACGGATTAACCGGCAGCGACTCAACTAATCTCTGATTAACTAATCACTAATCTCTAATTCCCACTATTCTCTAATCACTATTCTCTAATCACTAAAATAAAGTATTTTTGCGCAAATTTCTATCAGATATGAGTAAGGTAAAAGTTGGTATAGTGCAAATGACCTGCACGGCAAATAAGCAGGAAAACCTGGATAAGGCTATTGTTAAAGTACGCGAAGCTGCCGCCAAAGGCGCGCAGATTGTTTGCCTGCAGGAGCTTTTTACATCGCTGTATTTTTGCGATGAGGAAGATTACGATAACTTTAAACTGGCCGAACCTATCCCCGGCCCCTCAACTGATGCTTTGCAAAAAGTAGCCGGCGAACTGGGTGTAGTTATCATCGCATCGTTATTTGAAAAACGCGCGCAAGGCGTTTACCACAATACCACCGCCGTTTTAGATGCCGATGGCAGCTACCTGGGCAAATACCGCAAAATGCATATCCCCGATGACCCGGGCTTTTACGAGAAATTTTACTTCACCCCCGGCGACCTGGGCTACAAGGTTTTCAAAACCAAATTTGCTACCATAGGCGTGCTCATCTGCTGGGACCAGTGGTACCCCGAAGCTGCGCGTATTACCGCCTTAATGGGTGCCGAGATCCTGTTTTACCCAACCGCCATCGGCTGGGCAACCACGCAGGATGAGGCCACCAACATTAAACAATATAATGCCTGGCAAACCATCCAACGCGGCCATGCTGTTGCCAATGGGGTACACGTGGTAAGCGTTAACCGTGTTGGCGAAGAAGCCGGCGTAAAATTCTGGGGAGGCTCGTTCTTCGCCGATCCGTTTGGAGAGGTGTTACACCAAACAACAGTTGAACAGGAAGAAGTGGTGGTTAAAGAGCTTGACCTTGATCAGTCTGATTATTACCGCAGCCACTGGCCGTTTTTGCGGGACAGAAGAATTGACAGCTACCAGCCCATAACGAAGCGTTTACTGGATAACGATTAATCACACATGTCATTGCGAGCGATAGCGTGGCAACCTCGTCGCTCGCATATTGAACGCGACGAGATTGCCACGTCACTACGCTCCTCGCAATGACATATCTTTATATTGCTCTACCATGAACTATCAACCATCAACTATGAACTTCGCCGACTTAAAAGGCTTCCACTTCCCTGCTGAATGGGCACGTCAAGAAGCCATGTGGCTTAGCTGGCCGCACAAAGAAGCGTCATGGCCGGGCAAGTTGCCACTTATCTACCCGAAGTACTGCGAGTTTATTAAGGTGATTTCTGAGGGGCAAATCGTTCGTATAAACGTTGCTGATGAGCAAATGGCGGCGTTTGCCAAACAGCAGTTGTTATCAGCAGGGGTCGATCTAAAAAAAGTTGAATTTTATGATTTTCCAACTAACGATGCCTGGTGCCGCGACCATGGCCCGGCGTTCCTTGTTAATTATAACACAAAAGAAAAGGTAATTGTAGATTGGAATTATAACGCCTGGGGCGATAAATACCCTCCATATGATCTGGATGATGTTATCCCGACAAAAATTGCCAACCACTTTAACCTGCCGGTGTATCATCCCGGTATTGTGATGGAAGGCGGCTCGGTTGATTTTAACGGCGCGGGTACCTTGCTCACCACTACCGCCTGCCTGCTTAATAAAAACCGCAACCCGCATTTAAACCAGCAGCAAATAGAAGGCTACCTGCAAAACTACTACGGTGTGGAGCAGATCCTTTGGCTGGGCGACGGCATTGTAGGCGACGATACCGACGGCCATATTGATGATATCACCCGCTTTGTAAATGCCGATACGGTTGTAACCGTGGTTGAAGAAAACAAAAACGACGAGAACTACCACCTGCTGCAGGAAAACCTGCAAACCCTTAAAACCATGCGACTGATAAACGGCAAGCAGCTAAACATTGTAGAGCTACCCATGCCTGAACCGGTGATATACGACGGCCAGCGCTTACCTGCATCGTACGCCAATTTCTACATCGGAAACGCCGCCGTAGTTGTACCTACCTACCGTTCGCATCACGACGATAAAGCCCTGGATATTTTGCAAGGCTGCTTCCCCGACAGGAAAGTTGTAGGTATCGATTCAACAGATATTATCTGGGGGTTGGGGAGTTTCCATTGTTTAAGCCAGCAGGAACCGGCGGTGTAGGGTCGAGTTCAAAATCAAACCATGGAATGTTGAGCAGACCTTTTTTTCCGTATATGAAAACAGCGCTGCCAACAGGTGTTTTATAATAACTTTTTTCTGAAACATCTACCTCTCTAATATTCTGTCCGGGTAACCAAGGGTTTAATTTAAGGTGGTAATGTGCGCCTTTGCCACTGCTTATATATTCGTCAGCCACAGTGGTTGTAAAATTAGTGGGTGTCGACCTGTCGAAAAAGCAATTAACAACAATAGTGTTTGCAAAACCATATAAAAACGATATTACCACCATTGCAGCAATTTGCCCTTTAGCAACGCCTTTGATTTTATTGATACCTGTGCTGTACAACAAAATAAATAAGGCTACCGTAACACCCGCTACAATTGGCCATGCATTGGCAAATGAAAGCACCTCATATTCTGCAATTGCCAATATAAAAACGTTAATAACAGACATTGTAAGCCCTAAAATTATACCCATGTGCAAGCTTCTTTGGCTTGCACCTACAAATTTTATAAGGCCATTGCTAAACCTCATGATAGCTATGCCCAAAAGCGGGTATAGGGCGCCGGTCCAAAAAGACACAGAGCTATTCCTGACAAATATTAAGATAAAGCACATAACTAACCCCCAGATGTTATAAGCTACAGCGATTTGCCTCATCTTGCTGATTTTAGCTTCACGTTCCTCGGGGGTATAACCTAAAGAATTATCGTTTAACAGCGCCTCCTTTTCCTTTTCCAGATCTACTTTATCCAGATCAGTAAATTTTTCACGCAGCCATTTTGTTAATTCCTCAGATTTAGCAAGATCATCGTAATTGCTGATGTTTATTCGGGAATAAGAAACATCTATTGGTTCAATGATAATAATTTTAGACTCAATTCTCACCCCTTTAATATTGTCAAATTTTAAAGTTTTACTGTAAAAAAGGCGCGCCCTTGTAATGCTTGTTTCAGTTACAGTCACTTTACTTTTGAATATATTGATGAGTACGCACAAGCAAACCAGTATTGGGATTAAAATAAAAACATACAAACTACTATCATGTGGTGGCTTTGAGATAATTAAATAGCTAAAAAACACTATCATCCCGCCTGTTAATAGCCCATATAATATCTTACTAAAAACACCAACCTTATACTCGTGTTCCATTGCAATTATTTAGATTTTCTAAAATATCTAAATTTATAAAGATCCCCCAACCTAATTTTTTACCGACAATTCTCCCCCCCTTACCGACTACTTTAATCATATTGCCAATATTGGGTTTGCATATGTGTAATCTTACATTAGTTTTGGTTAACAATTTAAAATAGAAGAAGACCATGTCAAACAATATAGATCTCCAGAACAAAACACCCAAAGGCAAAGTAATGGCCGGGCTGTTATTGCTGTTAGTAGGCGGCGTTATGCTTTTACAGCAACTCAATGTATTTTTCATTCCCGATTCGGTATCCCTGTGGCCGCTATGGCTTATATTTTGGGGCCTTGTTGTGGGTGCCAAAAACAATTTCCAAAAACCATCGGGCGTTATGCTGATAGGTTTAGGTGTAATTTTTATGCTTACTTCAAACCTGCATAACTCAAGCGGCTTTGTATGGCCGGCAGCTCTTATAGGTATTGGTTTATGGATAATATCAAAAAAGAACAGCCACACCAACATTAATACCGGCAACGATTACTGGGACAAAAAATACCAGGCTAACCCGTTTACTACAGAAAAACCTTTGGCAAATTTTGATACCGAAGAAGGAGATACTGCCGAAAGCACTACCGAGCCGGCAGGCAATTACAGGCCTTCGCCCGAGGATTTCCTGAACGCTACAGCCATATTTGGCGGCGTTAATAAAACCATTCTGTCAAAAAACTTCAGGGGCGGCGATATCACCAACATATTTGGCGGCACCGAGCTTGATTTTACGCAGGCAGATATCCACGGGCGGGTTATTATAGACATTACCCAAATGTTTGGCGGTACAAAAATAATAGTACCATCTAACTGGCACGTGGTACCAGACCTGGCCGCCGTATTTGCGGGTGTAGATGATAAACGCATTAAACACGCGCAGGTTAATACTACCGATAAAGTTTTAGTACTTAAAGGTGTATCGGTGTTTGCCGGTGTTGATATCCGCAGCTATTAATTTTAATCCAACTTATTATTTATAAATATAATTAAGGGAGAACATGTTATGAATTGGTATGTAGCAAAATTAGTTTTCAGGGTGATAAGCGGCAATGGCGACCATAACGCGCAGTTTGACGAACAACTGCGGCTGATAAATGCCGGTACCGAAATTGAAGCTTATGAAAAAGCAAGCAATATTGGCCACGCCAACCAGGATAGCTTTGTTAACGTACAAAAGCAAACCGTTAAATGGCAGTTTATTGATGTTGCCGAACTGAACGCTTTAAGCGGCTTAACAGATGGTACCGAACTATACTATAACATACACGAAGCACCCGACCCCGACCTTTACATTGCCTGGGCACACCATAAAAGCGCCCTGTTGGGTGCAAAAAACTAAACCATCACCATAAATAAAAAGCTTTGGCGTCATCACAAATATCGCAATCGAAATTACTTGGGGCTTTTGCAGTCTGCGGGTTGGCATGGGCCGGCCTGCAAGGCTACATTATCCATAGCTTCGGTTTCCCCTGGATGACGGCCGTTACCGACAGCCTGATGAGCGCTGTGCTGTTATCGGGCGCGTGCTGGCTTATCAACAACAACCTGCGTTATTACCAGCCCGACAAAGAAAGCTACATATACCTGCTTATATGGTGTGCCGCGCTTGCTGCCGCCTGTATTGCCGGTTGCCGTTACATATTGCCGCTGTTTAACATGGGGCAGGTGTACTTTAACTTTCTGCAGCAATCGTTGGTTATCAGGTTTTTTACCCTGTTTTTAGCCATCGGGTGGATGGCCATGATCAGCGCGCTGTGGTACTCGCAGCTGGATCACAAAAAAACCGTCGAGCGCAAAACCGAAGCCGAAAAACTTGCCCGTGATGCCGAGCTTTATAATCTTAGGCAGCAATTACAGCCACACTTTTTATTTAACAGCCTAAACTCTATCAACGCGCTTATTGGCTTTAAGCCCGAGCTGGCCCGCAAAATGATCCACCAGCTCTCTGATTTTTTACGCGGTACCCTTAAAAAAGACGATCAGCTTTTGGTACCGCTGAACGATGAACTGACGCATTTGAATTTATACCTGGAGATTGAGAAAGTACGCTTTGGCCACCGCCTGCAAACCGAGATAAGCTGCGACGAAAAATGCGGCGAGGCCACGCTGCCATCCATGCTGTTGCAGCCCCTGGTAGAGAATGCTATAAAGTTTGGTTTGTATGATACCACAGGCGAGGTTACCGTGAGCATCCGTGCCGAAACGGAAGAGCAGTACCTTATTATCATGATACAAAACCCTTACGACCCAAAAACCAGCCGCCCGCGTAAAGGCACCGGTTTTGGCTTAAGCGGGGTACAACGCCGCCTTTATTTGATATTTGCCCGTAACGATTTGATGGAAACTCACGCAAATGATAATATATTTACAACCATAATAAAAATACCGCAGTTATGATCAGCGCTTTAATTATCGACGACGAGCCTTTGGCCCGTATGGTTGTACAGGAATATTTGCAGGCTTTCCCCCAGATAGAGGTTTTGCAGGAATGCGGCGACGGCTTTGAAGGCCTTAAAGCCATACAACAGCACCAGCCCGACCTGATATTCCTGGATGTGCAAATGCCAAAAATTAACGGTTTCGAGATGCTGGAACTGGTTGATAACCCGCCTGCTGTAATATTTGCCACCGCGTTTGATGAATACGCCATAAAAGCATTTGAAGCTCACGCGGTTGATTATCTTTTAAAACCCTTCAGTAAAGAGCGTTTTACCAAAGCCATAGAAAAACTTTTAGCACAGGCACCGGCCGGCCCTACCCCGGTAACCAAAACAAACCCCTTGCTTGACGAAGCCGCGCAATCGCCCGCGCAAAACGAACGCATTGTGGTAAAAACCGGCACCAAAGTAAAAATTATAGCCGTGCAGGATGTTGAATACCTGCAAGCCGACGATGATTATGTAAGCGTGATCACCGCCGAAGGCGCCTTCCTGAAAAACAAGACGATGGCCTTCTTCGAGAAGACTTTGGACCCACGTTATTTTGTGCGGGTGCACCGCTCCTATATTATCGCCATACAGCAAATAACCCGCTTAGACCCGTACGAAAAAGACAGCCACCTGGCCATCCTGAAATCGGGCGCCAAGATCCCGGTTAGTAAAACAGGGTATGTGAAGTTGAAACAAGTGTTGGGGATATAAGAAGCTTGTCCATCTGAAAACCTGTTGTCATCCTGAACGATAGTGAAGGATCTCTCGCCGAAATGCATCTTCGGGATCAGATGCTTCACTATCGTTCAGCATGACACTTTTTAAATTTTTATTTTCAAACTAATTTTTCTACTCTGCAACAGCCTATGTCAGTCTGAGCTTGTCGAAGACTTGTATGACTTGTTAATGGTTCGACAGGCTTACCATGATATTTTCTTGTTTACTGTTGTTTTCAAACTAAATATTTAGGTATATTTATCAAACCAATTATTTGATAGATGCCTAAGCTATTTTTTATACTGCTCTTAATGTTCGCGCCGGTAATAAAACCTATCGATCTGCCCGATAGCAAACGGGCAAGCACGGCCCGTACTGCTATATGGCCAAAACTGCAGCAAGAATTAAATGACCGGGGCTTCGACAAAAAATACCGCCTGTATATCCGCATCATTAAACAACTGGACCAACTGGAAGTATGGGCCAAAAAAGGCAATAAATACGAATTGTTTAAACGTTATAACATTTGCTACTACTCGGGCGATCTGGGTACCAAAACACGCAAAGGTGATGGTAAAAGCCCGGAAGGTTTTTATAGTATAGGAGCTAACCAGCTAAACCCGGTAAGCAACTACCATCTTTCCATCAATATCGGCTACCCCAACAAGTTAGAAAAACTAAAAGGCTACACAGGTGATGCCATCATGATCCATGGCCGTTGCGCATCTATCGGCTGTTACGCCATGACAAACCCATCCATCGAAGAAATTTACACCCTGGTTTATAAAGCGCTTGAAACCGGCCAAAAAGATATAGGACTGGCAATATTTCCGTTTAAGCTTGATAATGAACATTTGAAGAAATTTGCCGGCTCGCCCTATTATTTATTTTGGAAAATGATGCAGCCTGGTTACGAATTGTTCGAGAAAACGCATATTCCGCCCCTGGTTGGTGTTAATAGGCAGCAGTACAGTTTTAAGTAAATACTCCTATTTCTCTAACCGCCAAATCTTTTCTGTAACCTGTGCACCGGCCAATTCTTTTTTAAATTGATCATTGCTTTTAAATTTCAGTGTAGCAAGTGTTCTGCTTTCTAAACTTAAAGTAAAGCTAACATCTTCAAAAGGCCATGGCTTTATGGTGAGTGTGCCGTTATCTTTTCGCATCAGTTTATACTGCTTATCATCGGGCCCCCGGCTCACTTCTATAGTGCGGTTTTCGGGCTGCACCTCGTGCTGGGCGAGTAATAACGAAAAGGCATCGCACCATTCCATCAAACCGTAGGCATGGTCAATCTCTTTTTGGGTGATGCCAAGTTCTTTCATCCATTGCTTTTGCAGTTTTTCCTGTTCTGCCAGGAAGGATCTTACCCCGGGTTTTGTCTCCCCCTCCCCTTTGTGCAAAAAACTCATGTGTACCGATGTAAGCAAGGCAATGTAGCGGCTTTTAGATACCGAAAAATTGTGCAGGCGCTGGCAATGTTCCGCCTCAAATTTTTTCATACTAAAATCAACGGGGCCACCTTGCGTGGTAAGCAAGTCGTCAGCTTCCAGTTCTGTTTGGGCATCGTCGTGGTCGGCAATGGCAATAAGGGTTTCTGTCCAGCGCTCGGGGCGATCCTTTTTGCGCCACTGCATAGCAATTTGAGCGGCCAGCAAGCCATGCGCCCGTTGCGTTATTATTTCCCAGCCTTGTTCTGTGTAGTTAACTATCATTAAAGGGATAATGATCGGGAAGGGAAATTGTTTCCTCCAGCCCCCTGAAGGGAGAGCAGGGTATAAATACTAATATTATACTAAAAGTCTCCCCTAACGGGGGAGATTTAGAGGGGGCTTAACAGCACCATCCATGCCTCCATTACCAAACCATCATCCAGCAATTGTTTCGCCTTTAAATGCAGTTGCAGTTCGCGGGTTTGGCTGTCGCCGATGGTGGCATCGAAGATCTCCTTCATCTCATCGCTTTGGGCGTAGGCTTCAATCTCTTCGTCCGTCGGCAGTACCTCAACGTTGCCTAATTGCCCCAGGTTATTGCCTGTAAGCACTTTAGAACTGCGGATAGCATACGGAATGGCATCTACCCCAATACCTACGGTAGTAACCGGCTTTGCCACCTTAAACAGGTTATCGGCGGTAACACGGCAGTACCAGTCGGCACCCAGGCGGGCTACCAGGTCAATTTTCTCCTGATCGATGGTGCCGTTCTCATTTAAAATATCTTCCTTGATGTGAATATATTTGATCTCGGCAATGACCAGGTTACCTGCGCCGGGCGTATCAGCCAGGCTAATGATATCCCTTACCACACACTCCAGTTGCACCGGCGATTCGGCCACGCGGGGTGGCTTTACCAATACGGATGGTTGTTCGGTTAAGCCTGCTTTAATAAATTCGTTTACCCCTGCCGGGTACTCTACGCTTGATAAGGAAACCTGCTGCACCATATCGTAATTAACAATATTGATCACAACTTCGGGCACCTGTTTCAAGTTCTCCAGCGTATGCTTGGTGGTATTATCCCTCACCCTGCGGCTTGGCGAGAATACGCATACCGGCGGGTTAACGCTAAAAACGTTAAAAAAACTAAACGGACTAAGGTTTACATTGCCATCCTTATCTACTGTTGATGCCAGGCAAATAGGCCTGGGCGCCACCGCATGGTTAAGGTAGGCCTGGATCTGTAGCGGGGAAAGGTCTTTTATATCGAGGGTTAGCATGGTGAGGTGTTGTAAAGTTGAAATGTTGTAAGGTTGAAATGTTATTTTTTCTTCTTGTTTGCCTCAAACTCTTTTAAATAGGCAATCAAAGTTTTCGTTTTACCGGAAAACTCCAAACTCTTACTGTATAAATCATCAAATGTCGACTGTTCTATCTTCCCTGCTGAAATTAAAATTGTTAGTTTATTCCTAAATTCTCCAGACGAACCCTTGGCATAATTAAGGAATCTAATAAAATCAGGATTGTTATTATATTCAAATCCTTCGGCGATATTGTCCGACATTGAACATGCTGCCCGTCTAATCTGGTCTTTCATTCCCCAATCTGATTTTAAAGGCTCAGAGTCGCATAAAATATAAACCTGAACAGCAATTGCCACTGCAATCTTCCATATCTCTAAATCTTCGAACTTATCAATTTTGGGCATAGACAATCAACATTTCAACCTTCCAACATTTCAACTTTCAAACTTTACAACTTCTTCAATCCTAAAATTGAAAAATCATCTTTACTTTTTTTAATAATATTGCCCAGCATACCCAGTCCGGTTATCTCCATTTCAACCAGGTCGTTTGGCTGTAACCATTGGGTTTGGTAATTAGGGTCGTTTAGCAAGCCTGTTCCGTTAAGCTCCAAAAAGCAGCCTGTACCTACCGTACCCGAGCCTATTACATCACCCGGCAGCACATCGCAGCCATACGCACAGCGTTCAATGATCTCGGCAAAGGTCCAGTCCATATCGGCCATATTGCCGCTGCTTACCTGTTTACCGTTTACCACGCACTTCATTTCCAGGTTGTAAGTAACGCCGGTGTGTCCCTCTTTTGGCGAAGTTTTATACTGTTCCAATTCATCGGGGGTAACCAGCCAGGGGCCAATTACGGTCGAAAAATCTTTTCCTTTGGCCGGGCCGAGGTTCAGCAGCATTTCTTCCATTTGAAGGGTACGGGCGCTCATGTCGTTCATGATCATGTAACCCGCAATAAAACTGTCCGCATCAGCTGCTTTTATATTACGGCCTTTTTTGTTGAGCACCACAGCTACTTCCAGTTCAAAATCAAGTTTCTGGAAATGGTCGGGCATGCATTCAATTTCGCCGGGGCCTTGTATGGCGTTGTGGTTAGTAAAGTAAAATATGGGGTACTGGTCAAACTCGGCTATCATATCCACCTTGCGGTTACGGCGCGCGGCGGCAACATGCTGGCGGAAAGCGTACCCGTCGCGGCACGATGTGGGGTGCGGTACGGGTGCCATCAGCTCGTAAAACAACTCCTCTTTGGCCTGGATTTTAGCAGACCTGATGGACTCGTTCACCTTTTTAGCGCGGTCCATCAGTTCATCGCCGCCCCATAAAAATTCATTCATATTGTCGGGGATCAGCTTATCGCACGAGTGCAGATTGAAGATATGCCCGTTTATGTAGATGCCTAAATGTTCCCGGTCTTCGGTTTTGTAGGATACTAATTTCATATAATATAATTAGTGGTTTATTGGTTTAGTGATTTCATTTTGTGTACGAACCTCGCAAACGATCTATCGGCACAAAACGCTCTTAATTATAATTGGTTTATTGGAAATCAAAAGTAGCAAAATAGTTGATTGATGAACAGTTATCCGGATAGCTAACATTCCTTGCACCTATATAATTAAATTTGATACAAGTGGTGGCGCCATTTTGTCAGTATTTTATTTACAAATAATTGACCATCAATAATTTATAAAAATTAGCCTGAATGTGCAAACGTGAACGTGAACATTTGCCCTCATTTATCGACCAGAAAATCGTTGAAAGCCAATATTCAACCACTCATTAAAAACTATGCTTGCATATTAAATTTAGATAGCGTAATTTTGATATTAATGATGAGCATTAAAAAACAGTTTTACTTTTCCCTCGGGCTTACTTCTATGAGTAATTCGTCTTCTTTCAGGGATGCTGTGCTCTCTAAGATCGCCTTGGCGCAATTCTAATTTTTGTTGTAAAGTTTTAATGTTGAAAGGTTGGAATGTTATTCCTGTCTGTCGGATTAAAACTATTCTGAATTTTCAAATGTTTGATTTCTAAAACGATAAGTCAAAAGTTCAACTTTTCAACCTTAAAACGTTTCAACATTTCAACTTCGATACATTCCAACATTTAAACCAATTTAAAATGCCTATTTACCATACTTTAGGGACCATCCCGCATAAGCGGCACACGCAATTTCGTAAGCCGGATGGTACTTTATATGCCGAGGAACTGGTATCAACCGAAGGTTTTTCCAGCCTGTACTCGTTGGTTTACCACGCCTACCCGCCTACTATTGTAAAAGAACTGGGCGAACCGTATTCTGTCGAGCCCAAAATAGCACGCGAAAAGCACCTTAAACATACCAGTCTGATAGGTTTTAATATAAAGCCCGAAGACGATTACCTGAAAAGCCGCAAGCCGGTGTTGGTGAACGCCGACCTGCACATATCGCTTGCCGCCCCGCGCAAAAGCATGACCGACTATTTTTACAAGAACAGCCAGGCCGACGAGGTGATCTTTATCCACGAGGGTACGGGTACTCTAAAAACCGGCTTTGGTAAAATAAAATTTGAGTACGGCGATTACCTGGTGATACCCCGTGGTACCATCTACCAGCTGGAGTTTGATACGCCGGATAACCGCCTGTTTATTGTAGAGAGTTTCAGCCCTATCCGGTCGCCAAAACGCTACCGCAATGCTTACGGGCAATTAATGGAGCATTCGCCCTACTGCGAACGTGATATAAAGCGCCCCACCGACCTGGAAACTATCGACCAAACGGGCGATTTCAAGATCCTGATCAAAAAACAGGGGCTTATCTATCCATACACCTACGGCACCCACCCCTTCGATTTTATCGGCTGGGACGGCTTCCATTACCCATGGGCATTTTCTATACATGATTTTGAACCGATAACCGGGCGCGTACACCAACCGCCACCGGTGCACCAGACCTTCGAGGGCAACAACTTTGTGATCTGCTCTTTTGTGCCGAGGAAGTTTGACTATCACCCATTATCAATTCCCGCCCCCTACAACCACAGTAATGTGGACAGCGACGAGGTTTTATACTATGTAGATGGCGATTTTATGAGCCGCAAAAGCGTGGTAAAAGGGCAGATAACCCTGCACCCCGGCGGTATACCGCACGGCCCCGCGCCGGGCTCGGTCGAAAAATCCATCGGCAAGGAATTTACCGATGAACTGGCCGTGATGATAGACCCCTTCCGCCCGCTGATGCTGACCGAAGATGCGATCCAAATTGAAGACGAGAGTTATTATAAAAGCTGGGTTATTTAGTGTTGAAAGGTTACAGTAGTTGAAAACGTTTTAAACGTTCAAATTCAGTAATCACAACCATTAAAACATTTACAACCCTTACAACAATTACAACCAACAACATGGAAACATTAACATTAGATACAAAACCAATTACAACAGATTTTTTACCGCTTAACGGTACCGATTATGTTGAATTTTATGTAGGCAATGCCAAGCAGGCCGCGCATTACTATAAAACCGCTTTCGGTTTCCAGGACCTGGCTTATGCCGGCCCCGAAACAGGCGTACGCGACCGTGCTTCGTATGTATTGCAGCAGGGCAAAATACGCATTGTACTAACAACGCCGCTGCACTCCGACCACCCCATTGCCGAGCATATTAAAAAACATGGCGATGGCGTAAAGGTATTGGCCCTTTGGGTTGATGACGCTTACGATGCTTTTGCACAAACAACAAAACGTGGTGCCGAACCATACCAGAAGCCGCAAACCATTACCGATGAGCACGGCGAAGTACGTACCAGCGGCATCAAATTGTACGGCGAAACCGTCCACCTTTTTATAGAACGTAAAAACTACAGCGGGCCGTTTTTGCCGGGTTATAAGGCTATGCAAACTACCTATCAACCGCCAGTTTCGGGCCTGTTGTATGTAGACCATTGCGTAGGTAACGTGGGTTGGCATAAAATGGACCAATGGGTTAATTTTTATGAGGATATCATGGGTTTCCGTAACATCCTGACCTTTGACGATAAAATGATCTCGACCGAATACTCCGCACTGATGAGCAAGGTAATGAGCAACGGCAATGGTTATGTGAAGTTCCCGATAAACGAACCTGCCGAAGGAAAAAAGAAAAGCCAGATAGAAGAATACCTGGAGTATTATGAAGATGAAGGCGTACAGCATCTGGCATTGGCCACTGCCGATATCGTTAAAACCGTTACCGACCTGCAAAGCCGCGGCATCGAGTTCTTAACCGTGCCAACCACTTATTACGATGAGTTAACTGCCCGCGTAGGTAAAATAGACGAAGACCTGGAACCGCTTAAAAAATTAGGCATCCTGGTTGACCGCGATGATGAGGGCTATTTACTACAGATCTTCACCAAACCGGTGGAAGACCGCCCTACCCTGTTCTTCGAGATCATACAACGTAAGGGTGCAAAATCATTTGGCGCGGGTAATTTTAAAGCTTTATTTGAAGCTATAGAACGCGAGCAGGAATTACGAGGGAATTTGTAAGAATAAATCGGGTATCTCGCATATTTGAACAGCCGGGTTTTGCCCGGCTGTTTTTATTAAAGGGTTAATTATAAAAGGGTTAATTATAAAAGGGTTAAAACACCCTGCAAAACAGTGAATTATATGGTTAAACATTTTATAACTTGCATAGGTTATATAAAACATGAGCAGTAAGCCATTAAATAATAAATTTCAATTACTCCCACTGCTGGTAAGCATCGCCATTACCTTCACCATTGGTATTGTTGCCTCGTTATTTACCCGGCCAGAAATTACCGGCTGGTACCAAACATTACGCAAGCCATCTTTTACGCCGCCTAACTGGCTTTTCCCTGTAGCATGGAGTACACTTTACCTTTTGATAGCCATATCAGCCTATATCATCTGGAAACATCGCGATAGCAGGCCTAAATATAAAACAGCGGTTATTATTTATTTTACGCAGCTGGCCCTTAATTTTTCGTGGTCGATAGTGTTTTTTGGCATGCACCAGGTATTGGGAGGGCTGATAATTATCATTGCTTTGCTGGTAACCATTATTTTAAATATAGCCTGGTTTGCACGTATCAACAAGCCGGCTGCATGGCTGCTGGTGCCTTACATTGCATGGGTGCTTTTTGCTACGTTGTTAAACATTAGTATTTGTGTACTTAACAAATAAGAAAAACACTATTTTTATTGCACGTTTATTGTGCCCGAAATGAAAAAATTATTCCTTACCTGCGCCTTCGTTATTATTGCCGTAACATTCGCCTTAGCGGATACCATAGCCATCAATCATTTTGTAGTAACAGAAAACCCGTTTGCTAAAGACGAAGTAGCCATTAAAGCGGTAGATACCGCTGGTATAACCCAGGAAAACGTTACCGGGTTGTTCACGTTTACGGTTAACGGCTTTACCGAGCAGCTTAATTTTGATAAAGGGGTAGCGTTTTATCGTCATAAAATAGAAAAATCGAGCTTTGTTTACACGCGGCACGAGAATGATAGCGGAACGCACTCTATGCTCTATTATATCTACCGGCACGATAGCAAGCTTACACCTGTAAAGATCAGCTGGATAGTATTGATATCCATCCCTTTGGGGCTTATTTTACTTGGTTACCTGTTTAAAAGGTTTATCATCATCGCGCTCATCATTTTCTGTATATTCCTCTACTTTAATCACAGCAGCGGATTAAGTATCCCAACATTTTTTCAGAGTATTATTGACGGGTTGAAGGGGATGTTTTCTTAGGTAGGTTAGAGGTTATAGAAGAATCCTTTATGGATTGTTTTTTTTAGCTATTTTTTACTTTATTAAAACTTTACAAAGCCTAACCTCTGATTAACTAATCTCTAATCACGTAAGCGAAGCGCTTAAAACGGCAGCCCTATCCCAAAGTTAAGCTGCATAAAACCGTAGTTTTCGCCATTAGTTACCCGGTACGATCTTTTGAACGGCCCATCGCTAAACAGTTCACCAAAGTGTTTAACAAATACCCATTGGTCTGACCCATTAAACTGCGGATCTTTAAACTTAAAGGCGGCATCCAGCCTGAATATAAAGAAATTAAGATCAAAGCGCAAGCCTGTACCAATACCTATAGCTGTTGATTGCAGCAGGTTATTAAACCTGAATTCGCCATTAGGATTATCTGCCTGCTTATGCAGCCGCCATACATTACCCGCATCTACAAAAAACGCGCCTTTTAGCTTGGCGCCAAAAAAGTTATCGGCCAATTTATACCGGTATTCGGCATTGGCAACAATTTTTATTTCGCCAAACTGGTCAAGGTATTTCAGCCTCGCGCGGGCAGTATCGGCTGCGCCGCCAACACCATAACTTGCCCGGTTAAACTGCCCTGGGCCAAGGGTGCGCGGCAGCCAGGCACGTATATCGTTTGCGCCCCCGGTGTAAAAATTCTTTTCAAATATCAGCTGGTTACTATTGCCGTAAGGCACGCCAATACCCGGGTTAAACCTTAAGATAAACTGCTTTTCGCCGCCTAAACTGCGGTACCAGCGGTAATCTATTTCGGTTTTTATGTACTGTGCAAATGCATAACCAAATATTGTGCGCTGCCCCAGCGAATCTCGTGGTGCACCTATCAGCTTACTTATTAAGCTAAGTGTACCGCCGCCCAGATCAAGCCCGCCCCTAAAATAAATGAAGTTTTTGTACGAGTTTAACTCCTGGGCATTATACTGAAAGGTATACTGGCTTCCGGATGTAAAAGTGGTACGCCCGATAAGCTTTACATACGAAAAACGGTTTTGCTTTAAAAGCTCGATCCTGGCAACAGGATCGATGCTGCCGCTCGAGAATTCGATATTTATAGGTGTTACCGAGTGCTGTTTACGTGTAGTTTCAAAAAAATCGTAGGTAACTGAGTTGATAAAACTCTTACGTTCAACCAATCCCTTTTGATAAAACATCTGGAAGTTGGTAGAGAACGTTGTATGCGGTACGCCAAACTTAGCCAGGTTAGGGAATTTAAAGGGCAGCAGTAACCTTGGGTAGATCACGCTTACACCGGTCCTGAAATCCTGGTTTTGTATCCCTTCGTTAACGGCCGAGTTACCGTTATCAAATAAGATGCTCCAGTTAAGCTTTACCTGCAGTATAGCCGCCTGTTTAAATATATTACGGTTTGTAAATGTATTGCCCAGGTTATAGCCAAAACGCCCCTGGTTAAACAAAAACTCCGCCTCTACGCGGTCTGTCATGCGTTTAAGGGGGACGATATCAATTTTGGTGTTTAGCCGGTTGGTACTGTCTGATAGCTTTTCGTAGGTTGGGTTGGGCACGTTCCTGAACACATTCAATTCCGACAGGCGCGACGTGGTTAATGTTTGCTTATCAATATCATATAATTCCCCTTTGCGTTGAAAAATATAGCTGGTAACCGTGCGGGGCTTAAACCTGCCCGAAAAGTCGACAAACCTAAACTGCGAATCAACCTGAATGGTATCTGCCTTGCCTGTGGTGCGGCCGTTGCTGCGGGCAATGGTTATTAATGTATTGTTAATGGTATATACAGGGTGTTCGGCTTTGCCTTCGGGGTTATCAATGGTCATCACCACATCAACCACACTTTTGTTAAAGCTGGAATCGGGCAGGTAATTAATGTACTGGCGGAAAAAATCGTAATAGCCGTTCCGTTTCATTACCTGGTAAAACTGGTCGCGGTCATAGGCAAGGCTGTCTGTGTCAAACCGGCTGCCAACATTTAAATGCGTATACTGCTTACGCGTATCACGGTACAATTCCTGCACTTTTGGGTCGGCAATGCTATCTCTAAAGTTACGTATTTTAAAAAGCGGGCCTTCGGTAGCGGTAAAAAACAGCCTGGCTTTTTTCTTTTTTACCACTATGGAATCGGTAACCTTTGCCTTTAAAAAGCCTTTGTTTATCAGGTATTTTTGTATTTGCAGGCGCGAAAACTCTACTAAATTGCTATCAAGTATAGCCGGTGGTTCGCCTATTTTACGCTTACCTTTGCTACTAAATAAATAATAAAACTGAAGGTTAAGCCAGTTGTTGGGCTGCTGTTCTTTATCTACGTAGTTGATAGCTGTTTCCGAAAATTCCTTGTCGATACCTTTGATGGTAACTTTGCGCACAATAGCCTGGTTATCGGTAAGTCCGCGTGTAACACTACAGCCGGCACCAATAATAACCACTAAAATACTTAATATTGCAAGACGGATATTCCCGGGTGTATTATATGCTTTCAAAATCTCAGATCAGTTTACTAACGTCCTTACAACATAAAAAGTTTCGCAGGGAACATGGTTTGTTTATGGTAGAGGGTTACAAATCGATAACTGAATTTGCCGATTCTGATTATCAAATCCATACCATATATCATACGCCTGATACAGCCCCAAAATTGCTTAAATTATCCCGAAAAATAAACTTTCAGGAGATTTCTTTAAACGACCTGCAAAAAATAAGCGCCCTAAAAAGCCCGGCCGATGCAATTGCCACGGTTAATATACCCCAATGGGGCGGCTTAAACTACACAACGCTAAAAAATAAGTTTAGTTTGGTGTTGGATGGCGTGCAGGACCCCGGCAATATGGGTACCATCATTCGCACGGCCGATTGGTTTGGTATCAGCACCATTATTTGCTCGGAAGATTCCGTTGATGCCTACAACCCCAAGGTAGTACAGGCCACTATGGGTTCGTTGGCGCGGGTAAATGTCACTTATACCAATTTGCCTGGCCTTATTTCGGTCGCAAAGCTGCCTGTTTTCGGGGCTTTATTAAATGGCGAAAATATTTATACCACCAATTTTGGCACCGAAGGTTTAATTATTATGGGTAACGAGGGTAATGGCATAAGGCCTGATATTCAGCAATTAGTGACAAAAGCCATTACTATTCCGCGCGTTGGCAGGGCCGAATCTTTGAATGTGGCCATAGCTACGGCCATATGCTGCTCGCAGTTGGCGGCAAAATCGTACAAATAAAAATTGATTGGCAACAAATAATTACTATTTTTGCAATCCTTAAAATTGGTCGGGTGGCCGAGTGGCTAGGCAGAGGTCTGCAAAACCTCCTACAGCGGTTCGAATCCGCTCCCGACCTCAAGGTTAAAAACATTTAAATAAAAAGTCATGGGCGTTACTCGTTTAAAAAGAAAAGATAGAAGGAACAAAACTACTTCACGTTTAGAAGTTCAGTTTTTAAAATTGGCTACCAACATTGAGTTAGGTGACCGTTCTGCAGAGAAAAAAGATAGCCAGATAGCAAAAAACAATGCTGTTTTAGCTATTGCTGCTTCAGGCAAATAATCCTTCTTTTTAAGAAATTAAAAAGGCGTATCAATGTATTGATACGCCTTTTTTTGTTGATTAAATTGTCATTTCGGACGAGGTGCGAGGAGAAACTGCCTCTTGATCGATAGCAAAAAATCTTATACGACGAGTGAAAGCATGGCGTATAAGATTTTTCTTCGCGCCTCCTCACTTTCCCGCCCACTGCTCATCGAAATGACACAGGGCGGGTCAATCCTATCGCTGCAATATTCTCTTATTTATCCTCCCTATCAATCCCGGCCCCTCATAAATAAATCCGGTATATAACTGCACCAATGATGCGCCCGCATTTAATTTTTCAACCGCATCTTCAGCCGAATGAATGCCACCCACGCCGATGATAGGGAACGAGCCCCCTGATACTCTGTGCAGATAGCTGATCACCTCGGTAGACCGTTTGGTTAACGGCCTGCCGCTTAACCCGCCGGTTTCCCCTTTATGTGCCGAGGTAAGGCCCTCGCGACTGATAGTTGTATTGGTAGCAATAATACCTGCTATGCCTGTTTGTTTCACAATATCGGCAATATCATTTAACTGCTCATTGGTAAGGTCGGGCGCTATTTTTAACAGGATAGGCCTGCTTATACCGTTCTTGCTATTACGTTGCTGCAGCGTGTTTAAAATATGCATCAGCGGTTCTTTTTCCTGCAACTCGCGCAGGCCGGGGGTATTGGGCGAGCTTACGTTAACCACAAAATAATCTACCACGTCAAAAAGCCTGTCGAAGCATTTGATATAATCGTTTACAGCATCCTCATTAGGGGTTACCTTATTTTTGCCTATGTTACCACCAACTATAAGAGCCTGCTGCCCCGGCTTTAGGCTTTTGCGGTAAGCTGCAATACGTTCGGCAGCTATATCAACACCATGGTTATTAAAACCCATACGGTTTATCAGCGCCCCATCTGCCGGCAGGCGAAACATGCGTGGTTTATCGTTACCCGGCTGTGGCAAGGGGGTTACCGTACCCACCTCCACAAAACCAAAGCCCAGGTTACCCATTTCACTTATCAGCTCGGCATTTTTATCAAAACCGGCGGCAAGGCCAACCGGGTTTTTAAACTTCAGGCCAAAAACCACGCGTTCCAGCCGTTTATCGCTGCTGCCCCAAATGGCTTTACTTAATGCCGGGCCGCCCGGGAAACGGTTAAAACGTTGAAGGTTGCGGGTTACAAAATAATGCACGTTCTCGGGGTCGAACTGAAACAACAGGGGTTTAAGCAATTGATACATGGCGCGAATTTACCGTTTTTAATAATTAAGCTTAAACTTAGATAAGAATATTGTATTTTGGCTTACCAATTAACCGTCATTAAGACGGATATTTATAACCTAATTTATGAAAGATACTAACAAAAACTCCCGCCGCAATTTTATAAAAACTACCGCCGTGGGTGCGGTCGCGGCTATCAGCATCCCGCAGATCGTATCAGCTTCGGCCAACAGCTTTGGCAGTAAAAAGGTACAGTTGAACGATAATGATGTAATACTTTTTCAGGGTGATTCCATTACCGACTGGGGCCGCGACCGTAATAAAACCGAACCTAACGATAACAGCGCTTTGGGCAACAGCTACGTTTTATTAACCGCTGCCGAATTGCTGGAAAAACACGCGGCCAAAAACCTGAAAATATACAACAAAGGTGTAGGCGGCAACAAAGTATACCAACTGGCCGAAAGGTGGGATACCGACACCCTTGCCCTAAAACCAACTGTGCTAAGCATCCATGTTGGTGTTAACGATTTTTGGCATACCCTTGGCGGCGGCTATACCGGCACCATAGATACTTACATTACCGATTACAGAAAACTGATTGAGAGAACCAAGACAGCCCTGCCAGGCATAAAAATAATTATCGGCGAGCCATTTGCCATGACAGGCACCCGTGCGGTTGATGCCAAATGGTACCCAACGTTTGACCTTTTCCGTAAGGCAGCGCGTGATATTGCCAATCAATACAACCTCCCGTTTATCCCATATCAAACCATATTTGATAACGCCCTTAAACAAGCGCCCGCCACCTACTGGACACTGGATGGCGTGCACCCCAGCCTTGCCGGCGCAAAACTGATGGCACAGGGGTGGATGGAAACGGTGAAATAAGCCGAAAGCTAATAGACTAAAGCTAAAAGCTTGGTATCTTCCCTTTGTAAAGCTTTCAGCTTTGAGCTTTAGCCTTTCAGCCCAAAAGCGTATCTTTGCGCCCGAAATGATAGCTATAAATAACCTTACGTTCGAGATTGGTGCGCGTGCCTTGTATGATGAAGCCAACTGGCATATAAAACCAGGTGAAAAAATTGGCCTGATAGGCGCTAACGGTACGGGTAAAACTACGCTGTTAAAGATCATTGTGGGCGATTACACACCTACATCGGGTACCATTTCAATGGCTAAGGACCTTACCATGGGCTACCTTAACCAGGACCTGCTATCCTACTCGTCCGATAAAAACATCGTACATGTTGCCATGGAAGCGTTTGAGCGCCAAAACCAGCTGCACGATGAAATTGAGGTTTTGCTTAAAAAACTGGAAACAGATTACAGCGAAGAGCTGCTGCACAAACTAAGCGATAAACAGCACGAGTTTGAACTGCTTGACGGTTATAATATTGAATATAAAGCACACGAAATTTTAGCCGGCCTTGGTTTTAGCGAGGCTGATTGCGCACGTAAATTAAGCACCTTTAGCGGGGGCTGGCGCATGCGTGTAATGCTTGCCAAAATTCTTTTACAGGCGCCCGATATCCTATTATTGGATGAGCCTACCAACCACCTCGACTTACCATCGATACAGTGGCTGGAAGATTACCTGAAGGCGTTTAGCGGCGCTATCATCATCGTATCGCACGATAGATGGTTTTTAGATAAGGTGATAAATCGCACGGTGGAATCGCGTAAAGGTAAACTGAATGTTTATGCCGGCAATTATACTTTTTACCTGGAAGAGAAAGCCTTAAGGGCCGAAGTTCAGCGTGGAGAATTTAAGAACCAGCAATCGAAAATAAAACAAGAGGAACGTTTGATCGAGCGTTTCCGCGCCAAGGCATCAAAAGCAAAAATGGCGCAATCGCGTATAAAAATGCTTGATAAACTGGAGCGTGTTGAAGATGTGGACGATGATAACCCGGAGGTTAACTTCAGCTTCCGTTTCAGCAAGCAATCGGGCCGCCACGTGTCTACTTTAGAGCATATCACCAAAAAATATCCCTCAATTGATATTTTAGAAGATGCCGAAGCGATCATAGAAAAAGGTGATAAGATTGCCCTGATAGGTGCCAACGGTAAAGGTAAATCGACCCTACTGCGTATCGTAGCCGGCGCTGATAAGGAGTTTAAAGGTACTGCCGTTACAGGGCATAATGTTACACAAACCTTTTTTGCCCAACACCAGTTAGAGAGCCTTCATTTAGAACATCAGATACTACAGGAACTCCAGGCCTTCGCCCCAAAACATACCGATACCGAGTTGCGCTCGATATTAGGTTCGTTTTTGTTCACCGGCGATGATGTTTTCAAAAAGATCAAAGTACTATCGGGTGGCGAAAAATCGCGTGTAGCGCTGGCAAAAGCATTAACTGCTGATGCAAACTTTTTGGTACTGGATGAGCCTACCAACCACCTGGATATGGCATCGGTTAATATATTGATACAGGCCCTGCAGCAGTACGAAGGCACGGTGATCGTAGTATCGCACGACAGGTATTTCCTGGATAATGTAGCCAACAAGATCTGGTTCATCGAAGACCAAAAGATAAAACAATACCCCGGCACCTATGCCGAGTACGACGAATGGAACGCAAAGCGAAAACTTGACCCTAAAGTGGCTGCGCCTGCCCCTCAGCCAAAAAAGGAAGAGAAAAAGCCCGAGCCGGTTAAACAGCCGCAAAGCGACAACAAACACCAGCAGCTAAAAAAGCTTAACCAAGACCTGAGCAAAATGGAAGAGCATATTTCGGCTTTAGAAAAAGAAGTAAAACAGCTGGAAACCCAACTGGCCGACGACACCATCTACAACCAAGCCGAAAAGCTAAAGCAGATCAGCGATAACTATCAACTTAAAAAGCTGGAGCTTAGGGAAAATCAAAGTCGCTGGGAGGCCCTTGCCGAGCAGATCATGGAACTGGAAGCGTAGAATAAAAAGTTTTTTAGGAGGCAGTTGCAGTAGCAGTTGCCTTTAAGCAAATATCATTGCTGCCGCGAGCTTTCAGTTGCGCTAAACCGCGGTAAATGAAATAAATTCGGCATAACGTGACTTTTTTCTACCTTGTGTTGATGAAAACCCGTTTCTGCTTTTTACTGCTTTGCATTTTTGTAAGCATATCCTGTTTCGCCCAAACTCCACCCTTTGATAACAGCGTTTATCGCCACGAGATAAAAAGCGTTGAGTTTTATAATTCAAAAAAAACGGCTTCGTTCCCGGTTATTGAGTTGGGCGGGCGCGAAACTGTTACCCTGGGTTTTGATGACCTGAGCGGTGCAAGCCGTACTTTTAATTACACCCTGCAGCACTGCGATGCCAATTGGAACCCTTCCAGCCTGTCGCCTGCCGAGTACCTGGAAAGCTTTACCGACGACCGCCTGAACGATTACACTTATTCATCGGGTACGTTCCAAAAATACACCCACTACGAGGTTAAGATCCCAAACCGTAACATCGCGCCTAAAATATCAGGCAATTACATTTTAAAGGTTTATGAGGATGGCGACCCAACTAAACTGATACTTACCCGCAGGCTTTATGTGGTGGGCAAACGCGTATCGGTAAGCGCCAATATCACCGCGTCTAACACGGTTTCGGCAAGGCGCACAAACCAAAAGGTAAATTTCAATATCGACTATACAGGGTTAGCCGTTCAAAACCCAACCACCGATATCCGCGCTTTCCTGATGCAAAATGCAAGGCCCGAAACCGGGATCATGAACAATAAACCAACCTACATACGTGGCACGCAGCTTGTTTATAACGATGTTAACATTAACGATTTTGCAGGCCGTAACGAGTTCAGGCATTTTGACACACGTACATTAAAACTCAACTCGGAACGGATCTCAAAGATCTATAAAGATACCGCCAATACGGTTGTACTGCTTGGCGACCCAAACCGCGACCTGCCCAATTATACTTTGCTGTATGATATTGATGGTAAGTTTTTCATCCTTAACCAGGATGGCAACGACCCGCGCCGCGATGCCGACTACGCGCATATGTATTTCAGTTTGGCAGCCAATAAATCGCAGGCCGATGGTACGGCCTATATTGTAGGGCAGTTTAATGATTATAAGCTCGACGCTAACAGCAGGCTCACGTATGACGACCGCGGCCGCTGGTACACCGATCTGCTGTTGAAACAGGGGGTTTACGATTACCAGTACGTTTGGGTGAGCAACGCCACCAAAAAGCCCGACGATACCGCACTTGAAGGCAATTATTTTGAAACCGAGAACGAATACCAGTTGCTGGTTTACTACCGCCAAACCGGGGCCCGCTACGAGCAATTGGTGGGTTATAATCTATTAACTACGGCAAGGCAATAGCAATATTGGCTTACAAACTTTTACGGTCGATACTTTCCTGTTAAAGTTTATCTTTGCAGCATGAAAGGAAAATCATCCAAAGAATCATTCACCATTATGAACGAGCTGGTATTACCTAACGATACCAACACCCTTAACAATTTAATGGGAGGCCGTTTATTACACTGGATGGATATCGCGGCAGCTATATCGGCACAAAAACACTGCAACCGTATAGTGGTAACTGCGTCTGTTGATAATGTTTCCTTTCAGCACCCTATAAAACTTGGTGATGTAATTACCATCGAGGCTAAGGTTTCGCGCGCATTTACTACCTCTGTCGAGGTGCGGCTGGATGTATATGCGCAAAACATACCATCCGGTACGAAAGTTAAAAGTAACGAGGCCTATTATACATTTGTAGCTTTAGACCAAAACGGCCGTACCATACCCGTGCCACCTATGCTGCCCGAAACCGACGAAGAAGTTGAACTATATGAAGGTGCGCTTCGCCGCCGCCAGCTAAGGCTGATATTAGGCGGCAAAATGAAACCTGATGATGCTACCGAGCTAAAGGCATTGTTTTTTGGCGTAACCAAATAGCCTCAAAAACATCTTTACTACCCTATCCGTTATTTATTTATGGATGATCGTATAAAACTACAGCAAGGCGATATCACCAAACTACAGGTTGATGCTATTGTAAACGCCGCAAACAGCAGCCTGATGGGTGGTGGGGGTGTTGATGGTGCCATACACCGTGCCGGCGGCAAGCAGATATTGGAAGAATGCAAACAGATTGTTAACCGGCAGGGCGGCTGCAAAACCGGCAACGCGGTAATAACCACGGGCGGCAAACTACCCGCCCGGTACGTGATACATACCGTTGGCCCTGTTTGGAACGGCGGTAAGCACAACGAAGAAGAACTGCTGGCCAATTGTTACAGCAACAGCCTTAAAATTGCTGCGGGTAATGTGATCAAAGCCATCGCTTTCCCAAATATCAGCACCGGGGTTTACCGTTTCCCTAAAGATAAAGCGGCATCGATAGCGGTAAAAACCGTTGATGCCTTTTTACATACTAACCGGGATATGGAAGAAGTGATATTTATTTGTTTTGATGATGAGAATTACGGACTGTATAAACGGCTGTTAAATAATTAGCTATAAAGAGCGCCAAGCGAAAGCACAAAGGTCACGAAGTAAGCTCCGTGACCTTGTGATATAAAATATAATCTTTAAGCGCTTTGTGGTTAAATCATTAATTACTCCCCTGCCAATTCCAGTATCCGGTCAAATTCTTCGCGCGTCATCCCCATTACAGATAGGCGGCCTTGTCTTACCAGGCCAATATCTTTAAGGCGTTCATCGGCTTTAATTTGTTCGAGGGTTACGGGCTTTTTAAGCGGCTCTACAGGTGCAAGGTCTACAACAACCCAATTAGGGTCCTCGGTTGTTGGGTCCTGGTAAAACTCTTTTACAACTTTGGCTATGCCTACAATTTCTTTCCCTTCGTTGCTGTGGTACCACATTACCAGGTCGTCTTCCTTCATCAGCCTTAGGTTATTACGGGCCTGGTAGTTGCGCACACCATCCCAAAAGGTACGGCCCTCTTTGTTGAATTTATCCCAGCTATATTTAAACGGTTCGGATTTTACAAGCCAATGGTTCATATAAAAACTATGTACGGAGTGGTTGAATTTGCTATTTTCTCCGGACGCGGTAAAGGTGACAAAATACGGCGAAAAACTAAAATTAATTATTAAACGCGTTTAAACATCTATTTTTCTTCTTACGAAAAACTATTTTGTAGCTAATCTTAATACGATAATATATATAATTGTAGTATACCATTTGCCTTGAACGTATACAAGTATGCCTTTACAGATCAATAATGATGATGCCAGCTTTAATGTGTTGTTTCATCACAATCCCAACCCAATGTGGATCGTGGAGGTTGATACGCTTCAGTTTAAAGAGGTAAATGATGCCGCTATAAAACATTATGGCTACTGCCGCGAGGAGTTTTTAAACCAAATAACACTATCGAACATCCGGCCGGTGCACGAGCAGCAGGATATGCTTGCTCTTATCAAGCGTATAAAGCACAGCCAAACCATAAAAAAGGACCTTACGCACGTTAAAAAGGATGGAAGCGTAATTTATGTAAACATTACATCGTACAACGTTACCTATTATGGGTGCCGTTGCCGCATGGTTATTATTAATGACATCACCCTGCAAAAGCATAAGGATATAAAGCTTACCGAGGCCTTAGATAAAATTAACGAGACCCTGGAAAGCATCACTGATGGCTTTATAACGCTCGACCGCAAACTGCGGATAACTTACTGGAATAAAGAAGCAGAGCGCATACTGGCTACAGACAGGGCCGCGGTACTGCACAAAACGTTATGGCAGTTATACCCTTACTATCGCGAGCTAAACGTTTTTAAACGGTTTAATTACTCGTTAGATCATAAAGAAACGATAAAGTTTGAAGAACATATCCCGCAGTTAAATAAATGGGTGTGCTTTACGGTTTACCCCGGCAGTGATGGACTGGCGGTATACTTTCAGGATATTAGCGGACAAAAACATGGCGAGGAGCAGATAAACCTTAAAAACAAAAGCCTTGATCAGATAGCCTATATCAACTCGCATTTGATACGAAAGCCGCTGGCCAATATATTAGGTATCATTAATTCTTTAGAATGCGCGCCGCATGATGAAGAGCATTTAGAGCAGCCCTTAAAAATGCTTAAACTAAGCGCTGTTGAGCTGGATCATATCATAAAGGATATCAATACCCGGGTAGAAAAAACGTTAAAGTAGGCCTTTGGCTTTAGTACAATATTTTAAACATCAGTTCCTTCATCAAACCACCATGGCCGGTGTTTGATTCAACGCCTTTGCTTTTTAGATCGTATTCGCGCAGGTAGCTTATCACCTGGAAGGTTTTGCCAAGATTGTAACCACGCGCTGCCTGCTCATAATCCTTTAAAAAGTATGGGCTAACACCAAGTTCCCTTGCTAGATTTTGCGGTGTTTTATCTTTCACATAATGATAGGCCAGCACCTTGCTGAAAAAATTATTGAGATTGCCCAGCACCAGCACAATAGGGTTGGCCTTAGGGTTGGCTTCAAAATAGTTCACTATCTGGTTAACCTTGTAGGCGTCCTTTTTCGTCAAAGCTCCCTGTAGTTCAAAAACATTATACTCCTTACTGATGCCTATGTTATCCTGTATCAGCTGCAGGGTTATCTCCTGCCCGGCGCTGATATTCAGTATCAGCTTGTCCAGTTCGTTGGCAATTTTAGAAAGATCATTCCCCAAATATTCTGACAGCATGACCGATGCCTGCGGGTTTATTTTGTATTTTTTTTCGGCTATATAGCTTTCTATCCAGCCGGGTATCTTGCTATCGTATAACGCCGCCGATTCAAATATCAACCCGTTCTTTTCAATCGCTTTGTAAGTCTTTTTACGTTTATCAAACTTCCCGTATTTGTAGCAAAATACCATAATGGTGCTTGGCAGCGGGTTTTCCAGATAGCTAAGTATGGGGTTGATGCTTTTTTTGTCGTCATCATCCCGGCCCCATTTCATATCCTGCGCTTCTTTTACCATCACCACCTGGTAATCGCTCATCATGGGGTAGCGCTTGGCGGCGTTAATGGCGGTCATAATATCCGTATCCTTGCCGTATAGTATAGTTTGGTTAAAACCCTTCTCCGCGTCGGATAAAAGGTTGTTCTCGATATAATCGCTCACCAGGTCGATATAATAAGGCTCCTCTCCGTGCAGTAAATACAGGGGTTTAAACTTATGGTTCTTAAGGTCTTTTATAATATCAGGAGCGGCCATCTTTAAGTCAAAAGTAGAAATTGCGAAGCACTCTTGAGCACTAAAACGAAAAATAATAACGCGAAAAACTTAAAAGTAAAAAGTCCTGCTTGTCGACTAATAAACTTAAAGATAATTACAGCCGCACCTTGTTTTGACTTTTGTATTTTTACTTTTGACTTTAATAACATGGATCTACTACTCCCGCTCAATTTACCACCCTACCCTTTTAAGCTTACCGAACAAAACGGGCAGCTTACGGTGTTCGACGAACTGCGGAAGAAAAATATCATCATCACCCCCGAGGAGTGGGTACGCCAGCATTTTGTTCAATATCTTATTAACCAAAAGCAGTACCCCCGCTCGCTTATAAAGCTCGAAGGCGGTTTAAAACTGCACGGCATGGCTAAACGTACCGATATTGTGGTTTTTAACTCATCAGGAAAAAAGATCTTACTGGTTGAATGCAAGGCCCCGTCGGTTGCCATTACGCAGGCTACCTTTGACCAGGCTGCACGCTATAATATGGTGCACAAGGTGCAATTGATGGTAGTAAGCAATGGCTTGCAACATTACTATTGCCGCATCGATCACGCTACCGAAACTTATCAATTTATAGAGGAATTGCCCGGCTATAAAGAGCTTTAGCTGCCCACAGTGGCTACCAGGTTTTGAATTTTCTCCATCAGTTCATCCGGCTTAAATGGCTTGGCCACGTAATCGTTCATCCCGGCGTTGGTCACCTGGTCGCGGATGTCAAATAAGGCTGATGCAGTTAAGGCGATGATAGGGATATTTGCCTTGGCAGGGTCGGGCATTTTGCGGATCTCCATAGATGCGTCAAAACCGTTCATCACAGGCATTTGCAGGTCCATCAAAATAATATCAAAATTACCGTATTGCACAATTTCTACCGCGCGGTCGCCATTTTCGGCAATGGTAGGTACTATCTTCCATTTCGAGAACAGCTTTTTCATCAACATCACATTCACCGGGTTGTCTTCGGCGATGAGGATACGCAGGCTGCTGCCCATATTTTCTAACTCAATAACGTTTGGCTGCTGTGGCTGTGGTTCTGTTGTACGTTCTTTTTGCTGAGGAATAACTTCTGTTGATACCGGAAACTCCATATTAAAGGAAAACTCCGACCCTTCGTTCACCTTACTGCTTACATGCATTTGCAGGCCCTGAAGCTCAAGCAGGCGTTTTACAATAGCTAAACCCAAACCGGTGCCCCCGTATTGGCGCGTGGTGGTGATAGATTCCTGGGTGAAAGGCTCAAATATAGTTTCCAGATTTTCTTTTTTGATACCGATACCCGAATCCTTAACCGAAAAGCCAATCGTAATGTTATTGTGCCGGTCTTCTAAACAGGTTGCCCGTACCCAAACATTACCCTGCGATGTAAATTTGATGGCATTGCTCACCAGGTTAAATATAATTTGTGTAAGGCGGGTTGGGTCGCCAAATATTATTTTCCGCCTTAAAGCGCTGTCTATATCCAGCTTAAACATCAGGCCTTTTTCTTCGGCCTTTATGATCTGCCCTCCACAGATGTTCTGCATCAGTTCAACCAGGTTAAACTTGATCTTCTCGAACACTACCTTGCCCGATTCTATCTTATTAAAATCAAGCACATCGTTAACAATGGCAAGCAGATTATTGGCCGAAAACTTCAGTATCTCCAGGTTCTCGCTTTGGTCCTGCCGCGGGTTATTCATCAGCAGCAGGTTACTCATGCCAATTACCGCGTTAAGCGGCGTGCGGATCTCGTGCGACATGGTCGACAAAAACTCCGACTGCACCTGCGATGATTTTTCGGCCTTTTCAATGGCCCTTTCAAATTTGATATTTAGCGCCGCCTGCTCTTCCCCGGTATCTTTAAGCTGTTTTATATTCTTTAAAAACGCCGTGTAAAAGTGGCTATGGATAAATATTATCAGTATGAAATTGGCAAAAATAGCGATGATTGTGGTGGACTGATCGGCCTTTTCGGGCTTAAAAAAATCTATGTAATAATTATGATCATACTGCATCACCATAAATATCAATACCGGCAATAAGTTAAGCAGCGAGAAAAACATTCCCCAGTTTTGCCCCAGCATATAAAAGCTGAAAACGATAACAAGAATAATGATCTGTATGGTTATAATGTTTACATCCTGCAGAATAATAAACACCGTAGCCAAATTTAGCAGGGTGCCAATAACAAGCAGCATATGCGATATGGTGCGCCAGTGCGGCTTGTAAGTAAGATACTTAAACAAAGCCAAAACCACCAAAAGCGTAACCCCCGATGTAAGCGACATTACCCGCAGGTTTTGAAGATACACGCTCAGGAATAACGCCCCTATACCTACAATTGCAAGTAAAAAACCATAATATAGCAAACGGATACGGGCCTGGTCGAGGATGGACTGTTCCCTGGTAAGTATCTTATTAATGGAGAAATTAAAAAAATCCACTCGTTGCTAAATCGGTATTAAATAGGTTAACTAAAATAATAAATATAACGGTATAATATACACAATAACTTATTATTTTAGGATGCAAAGTGCCTTAACACTATGCAATTAGCCTGCCAGCCCGCGCAAATTATCCTCCACTATCTTTAACCTTGCCTCTGCGTCGGCTTTCTTTTTTAGTTCGTTCTCAATTATCTCGGGCTTTGCATTAGCCATAAAGCGTTCGTTTTGCAATTTGGCATTTACCGATCTCAGGAAACCTATCAGGTAATCCTGTTCCTTTTCAAGCCTTTCACGCTCGGCAACCGCATCAATTTCTATATTCAGCGAGATAAAAAACTCGTCTGTGCCCGCTACAAAGCTGTTTGCGCCGTTAACAGCACCATCAACCAAACTCAGTTCGGTGATGTTTCCAAGTTGTTTAATTACGCCTTCGTATTCTTTATAGTTGATAGCAGAGTTTGCTTTTATAGCCAGGGGTAACGCGTCCTTTGGCGATAATTTATTACCGTTACGTGTGTTTCTTACCTGGGCAATTACCTGTTGTACAACTTCTATATCGGCAACCAGGCGGGTATTTATTTGCCCGATAACTGGCAGTTGTGCAACAATGCAGCAATCAAGCGGGGTGCGTGTGCCAAACAATTCATCGTGCCAAAGCTCCTCGGTGATGAACGGCATGTAAGGATGCAGCACCTTAAGAATATCCTGGAAATAGGATACGGTTGCATTGTAGGTTTCCCGGTCAATTTTTTGTTTTTCGACTCCCTGCTGGTAAACAGGTTTTACCATTTCCAGGTACCAGGCGCAGAAATCGTCCCACACCAGTTTGTAGGTTGTCATCAGCGCTTCCGATAAACGGTATTGTTTAAAATCGCTCTCGATATCAACCAAAGCCTGGTTAAACCGGCTGCCAAACCACTCAATAGCTACCTGGTTATTCGGGGCGATGCTATCATCGGCTTCCCAGCCTTTTACCAGTTTAAAGGCATTCCATATTTTATTGGCGAAGTTACGGCCTTGTTCGCAGTAGCTTTCGTCAAACATCAGGTCGTTACCTGCGGGAGAGCATAGCAGCATGCCTACACGTACCCCATCGGCACCATATTTTTCTATCAATTCTAACGGGTCGGGCGAGTTACCTAAGGATTTGGACATTTTGCGCCCCAGTTTATCCCTAACGATGCCGGTTAAGTAAACATTAGTGAAAGGTTTTTGCCCGCGCAACTCGTGCCCTGCCATGATCATGCGTGCCACCCAAAAGAACAGTATCTCGGGTGCGGTAACCAAATCGTTTGTTGGGTAGTAGTAGTTTATCTCGGCATTATCCGGGTTGCGCACCCCATCAAAAACCGACATTGGCCAAAGTCCTGATGAGAACCAGGTATCCAGAACGTCTTCGTCCTGGGTTAAGTTCTCGATAGTAAGTGAAGCGTCGATTTTATGTGCTTCTGCCAATGCTTCTTCTTTGGTTTTGGCAACTACAAACTCGCCGTTTGGCAGGTAATACGCCGGGATCTGCTGCCCCCACCATAACTGGCGGCTAATATTCCAGTCCCTAACATTCTCCATCCAGTGGCGGTAGGTGTTGATGAATTTTTCGGGGATCAGCTTTACATCTCCATTTAAAACATATTCTAAAGCAGGCTTAGCCAGTTCGGGCATTTTGCAAAACCATTGCATGCTTAGCCTTGGTTCGATAACCGCGTTGGTACGTTCGCTGAAACCTATTTGTGAGGTGTAATCCTCCGTTTTTTCCAGCGCACCGGCTTCTTCTAAAAGCACAGCTATTTTTTTTCGGGCGGCAAAGCGGTCTTCCCCTACCAGGATCTGTGCCTTCTCATTAAGGGTAGCATCATCGTTTAAAATATCAATAACAGGCAGCTTATGCCGCTGGCCAAGTTCATAGTCGTTTAGGTCGTGCGCGGGGGTAACCTTTAAACAGCCTGTACCAAAGTCCATGGTCACGTAATTATCCAGTATCACCGGGATCTCGCGGTTTATTAATGGGATAAAAACTTTCTTACCATGCAAATGGGTATACCGTTCATCATTAGGGTTGATACAGATAGCCGCATCAGCCATGATGGTTTCGGGCCGCGTAGTTGCAATAGTTAGATAGCTTTGGCTGCGTTGTGCGTTGTGTGAGGTGCGTTCTTCATCCGCTACACGCTCTTCGTCACCCGCAACCTCATATTTTATATAATAAAGCTTCTGATTAACTTCTTTACGGTTAACCTCCTCGTCGCTTACGGCGGTTTTGCTTTGCGGGTCCCAGTTTACCATGCGTACGCCGCGGTAGATCCAGCCTTTTTTATGCAGATGAACAAAGTAATCTATCACAGATTCGCTCATATCCTCGTCCATCGTAAATTTGGTACGTTCCCAATCGCACGATGCACCAAGCTTCTTTAATTGTTCAAGGATAATACCACCGTATTTATCTTTCCACTCCAGGGCGTAGGTCAAAAACTCCGAGCGGGTAAGGTCTTTTTTACTGATGCCGCGTTCTTTAAGCATGGCTACAACCTTTGCTTCGGTAGCAATGCTGGCGTGGTCGGTGCCCGGCACCCAGCAGGCATTTTTACCTTTCATACGGGCACGGCGTATCAGCACATCCTGTATGGTATTGTTTAGCATATGGCCCATGTGCAGCACACCGGTAACATTTGGCGGCGGGATAACAATGGTATATGGCTCGCGTTCATCAGGCACCGACCTGAAGAAATTGTGCTGTAACCAGTAACTGTACCATTTTTCTTCGGCTTGTGCGGGCGAATAGGTTTTTGCAATACTCATAGCCTGCAAAAATAACTATTTGGCGCTAATTGGGAATAGGTAATTTAGGAAGTTCGGCGCTATATAACTAATCTCCAATTAACTAATCACTAATCTCTCAAGACTATATGGAACAATTATAAATTACAGCAATTTAAATATCAGCAACAATATTTTTACATATCGCCGTTTATACTGTTATAAATACAGCATCAGACATGAAAACAATGCCCTTGAATCGTTTTTTGGCAGCTTTTATTAAAATGTCGCGATTATCAGTTGTCATCAACTGGTTTAACAAATAACATCCCCGCACAATTATTTGCCATCCTGCAGATAAAAATCAGCCTCATGGGTTACAAGTAACCCTGTACTAATGTGTCAATTACCAAGTGGATGCCGGTAATAACTTTACAACATTCTAACACTCAAGTTTACAACACTCTAAACTAAACCTATATCTTTGCGGCACTGACACGTTATATGATAGTTCACCAATTTTACGATAAGGGCCTGGCGCATGCTTCGTACGCCATTATACGCTCGGGCAGGATGGTTGTTATCGACCCGGCCCGCAACCCGCAGCCTTACTATGATTTTGCCGCTTTGCACAATGCGGATATTACCGGGGTGATAGAAACACACCCCCACGCCGATTTTGTAAGCTCGCACCTGGAGATGCACCAAACTACCGGCGCGGTTATTTATGTGAGCAAACTGGCAGGCGCCGCCTACCCCCACGAAAGTTTCGACGACGGCGACGTGATCAGACTGGATGATATCAAACTAAAAGCTATTAATACCCCAGGTCACTCGCCCGATTCTATTTGTGTTTTACTGGAAGACGAAAAAGGCCGCGACTGCGCCGTGTTTACCGGCGATACGCTTTTTGCCGGTGATGTTGGCCGCCCCGACTTGCGCGAGAACGCGGGAAATATCACTGCCAAAAAAGAGGAACTGGCCCGTCAAATGTATCATAGTACCCGCGAAAAGCTGATGGTGTTGCCGCAGGATGTCACCGTTTACCCCGCCCACGGCCCCGGCTCGTTGTGCGGTAAAAGCATGAGCCCCGACCTGCAAACCAGTATTGGTAAAGAGCTGCGCGAAAACTACGCACTGCAGTTGATGGACGAGCTGACATTTGTAAATACCCTGATGGCCGACCAGCCCTTTATGCCAAAATATTTTGGATATGATGTTGAGCTGAACAAAACCGGCGCCCCAAATTTTGAAGAAAGTATAGGCATGGTAACCCGCCCTGCAACTGATATCCCTTTAGAAAAAGGCGCGTTAATTATTGATACCCGTACCAAAGATGTTTACCGGGCCGGGCATATAAAAAATTCCATCAACCTGCAGGATGCCGAGAAATTTGAGACCTGGCTGGGCTCGGTTATCGGCCCGGATGAACAGTTCTACTTAATTGCCGGTAACGACGTTGAATTGGAACAAATGATAGCTAAAACGGCCAAAATAGGGTACGAAAAAAATATAATCGCTGCTATTTTAGCACCCGAAGCGGCTAATCAGCGCTCACCAGAGTTAAAATATGCTGAATTCAAAACCAACCCAAACTATTATACCATTGTTGATGTACGCAATTGGGCCGAAATAAAGGCAGGCAAATTATTCATCAATGCCCTAACCATCCCACTACCCGAATTGCGGGAGCGGGTGGGCGAAATACCAACCGATAAACCCATCGTAGTGCACTGCGCGGCGGGCTACCGGTCGGCCGCAGCGGCAGGGATAATTGAGACCGAAATTACCAATGTCCCCGTTTATGACCTTGGTGAAGCCATAAACGACTGGAAGTAGGTTATGCCTTAAACTCGCCCTTCTTTAGCGCATCGGCAGCGTAATTTGCTGCGCGTGCGGTTAAAGCCATAAAAGTAAGCGAGGGGTTTTGAGTGCCTGTGGAGGTCATACATGCGCCATCGGTTATAAATACATTGGGGCAGGCATGCAGCTGGTTCCACTTGTTAAGTAAGGATGTTTTGGGGTCGCGCCCCATACGTACGCCGCCAACTTCGTGAATATCAAGCCCCGGGGCCTGTTTACTATCATTTGCAGAAATGTTTTTACAACCTGCTTTAGCCAGCATTTCTGCCCCCTGCACCAAAAAATCCTTTAACAGCTTTTCGTCGTTATCATCATAATCAACCGATATACGCAGCTGCGGGATGCCCCATTTATCTTTTTGCTCGTTACTCAGTTGTACAAAATTACTTGCCTTCGGGATGGTTTCGCCCTGCATCATCATGTAAATGCCCCATGGCCCTGGTTCGGCTATGGCATCTTTGTATCCGGCACCAATCGGGTCGCCTTCGGTAAAATGGCCCCAGCCGGGGCGTGTGGCGGTATAAAAGGTCATGTATCCGCGCAAAAAGTCGGTTTCCTGTTTGTAAACGTTCCTGAAGTTGGGCATCATTACCGCGGTTGGCCTGCGGCCATAATAGTAACTATCCATCGGCCCATCAAAACTTGCTGTAAGCGACCCGCGATAGTTATGGAATGCTAAGTATTTGCCTAATAACCCGCTGTCGTTCCCTAAACCATTTGGAAAGCGATTTGATGTTGAATTGAGCAGGATAAGATTGCTGTTCAATGCAGCGGCATTTACAAAAATGATCTTCGCAGAATATTCTATGGCTTTATCGGTATGCGCATCTATCACCCTTACGCCAACGGCTTTTTGCTTTTTTTCGTCGTAAATAATGGAATGCACCACAGCATCGGGCCGCAGGGTTAAATTGCCTGTTTTAGCTGCCCAGGGCAGTGTTGACGAGTTAGAGCTAAAGTAGCCCCCAAACGGGCACCCGCGTTCGCACAGGCTACGCGCCTGGCACTGGCCCCGGCCTTGCTGCAAGTGCACCTCTTTAGGTTTGGTAAGATGCGCGCAACGGCCAATAATAACGTCGCGGTCTTTATAACCGGCCATTATGCGCTTCTGTATCTCCTTCTCCACCACGTTCATTTCCCATGGCGGTAAAAAGTCACCGTCGGGAAGGGTTTCCAGGCCGTCGTGGTTACCGCTTATGCCTGCAAACTGTTCAACATAAGTATACCATGGCGCAAGGTCGTTGTACCGTATGGGCCAGTCTACCGCGAAACCATCGCGTGCAGGCCCTTCAAAATCAAACCTGCTCCAGCGCTGTGTTTGCCTTGCCCAAAGTAATGATTTGCCCCCAACCTGGTATCCGCGGATCCAGTCGAAGGGTTTATCCTGCACATAAGGGTGTTCCTTATCTTTCACAAAAAAATGTTCGGAAGCTTCGCTGAAAGCATAGCAGCGGTCTACTATTGGGTTTTCCTGCTTTACAGCCAACGGTATTTGATCGCGGTGCGGAAAGTCCCAGGGGTTTTTAGTAGCTGTGGGGTAATCTTTTAAATGTACCACATCCCTGCCACGCTCTAATACCAGGGTTTTTAGCCCCTTGCCACAAAGCTCTTTAGCCGCCCAGCCGCCACTGATACCCGACCCTATCACGATAGCATCAAAGGTATTAGCCGCAAATTCGTTTGAATTTACATATGCCATTATAGTTAATTTGGAAACTGAAATTAGCAATTGTTGGCGATAAGCGCAATAATGGCGCGGAAAACATGTCAAAGTAAGGTTGGCGCAGAGGCTGATGGTTTTACAAACTCACTATAACAAAAGAAAAGGGTGTTAGCCATGAGCCTATGAAGGGTGCGCGGCGGGGTATAGTCCGTTATTGGTTCAGCATAAGTATATGCATGGCATCTTAAAAAACACTAAGCCCCCTCTATGTTCCACATACCGGGATGGTCGCGGTAATGGCTTATATTCTCTATGATCTCTTCAACCTCGTGGGTGGTAAGCTCATCACGGCCATCGGCAGTGTAGGTAAACATTTTACCGGGGTCTTCAAAGGTGATATAGCCCAAGTAATTGGGATCGACCTTTTTTTCGAGCAGCAATTCGCTTTCCTGCCGATTTTCTTCGTCGATGTCAAACCCGCCGTCGTTATAAATATTATAGGTATATGTTAATACCTGGTGCCCATCTACCTGGGCCTGCGTATTTGGGATAACCTTCACAGGCCTTTCGTTTCCAACGGTAAAAAATATGGGTATCATTGGCTATGTTATTGTTTAGCAAAAACAAATGTTGTACCAAATAATTGGCCTGCCGCAAGGAACGGGGGGGATTAACCACACCTTTTTTATCATCCTGATTAAACGGCATTTTTAAAGGCAGCATGCAGCTAAATAAAGCGGGTATAGCATAGGTGCCTACCTCAAATAAAAACCGTACGTGCTGCGTTGCCATATATGAATTAGAGTATTAAGTACTTTTAAATAAACAGTTTATTATTATTTTAGGGCAACCAACCTTAAACTGATGACAACAACAACCGCCGCCGAACCCGCCCACTGGTCGCCCCTCCGCAAGATATCATTGCGCTTTTTCTTTATCTTTTTTATTCAATACATTATTTTAAACCCCAACGGTGTTTTACCCGGCATTGATAAGCTATACGAAGTTTACATTGAACCCATACACAAATTGATAGTATGGATAGGCACCCACATACTTCATTTGGACAAACCCGTCAGCGTTTTTACCAATGGCAGCGGCGATACCACGTATGATTATTTAGTGCTGCTTTTTGGTATTGTGTTAGCGTTAACAGGTACTTTGATATGGACACTGGCCGACCGGAAAGCCCGCAATTACAATAACATGTTTTATTGGCTTACAGTGCTGGTACGTTATTACGTGGCCATTACTATGGTTACTTACGGCTGCGTAAAAATTATTAAGCTGCAATTCCCCGGGCCAACACCTGATAGACTGATACAGCCCTTTGGCACTGCATCGCCAATGGGGCTGGCATGGACATACATGGGCTACTCTACCGGTTTTAATTACTTTACCGGGTTGGCAGAGTTTATCTGCGGGGTACTGTTATTCTTTCGCCGTACGGCTACGCTTGGGGCTATTATAGGTTTGGTGGTGGCCGGGAATATCATGGCCATTAATTATGCGTTTGATGTACCGGTTAAACTGCTATCAACCATGCTGGTTGTTATGTGCCTGTACATTTTAAGCAAGGATTTTATACGGCTTACTAACTTTTTTATCCTTAACAAATCCGCGCCACCGGCAAATTTAGGCCGGCATACGTTTAAAAAACGCTGGAAGAACATCACCCTTACAACGGTAAAATATATACTGGTAATTTATACGGTTGCCATGAATTTTTATGGCGATGTGCAAGCGATGAGCCAATATGGCGATGCCGCTAAAAAACCACCGTTATACGGCATATATAACGTGCAAAGCTTTGTACGCAACAAGGATACTATACCGCCGTTAAAAACCGATACAACACGCTGGGATAAACTTACCGTAAGTTATGAAGGTCGGGCCAGGGTTGTAATGAGCGACGATACCATCCGCACACACGATTTTAAAATAGATACGCTTAAACATACTATAGATATGTATAGCTACGCAGATACCACCGGCAAAGCACATTACACTTATAGCTACCCTGCTAAAGACGTATTGCTGTTAAAAGGTACCATGAGGAATGACTCTATAACCATCCGCCTGAAAAAGTTTGACCTGAACAGGTTCAGGTTGCTAAACAGGGGCTTCCACTGGATAAACGAATACCCTTATAACAGGTAATTTTTTACCGGGTATCAGGATAAAAAAAGAGCGGGTACCCATATGGATAGCCGCTCTTTTGTATTTTAGTTGATTGTATATTAGTTTACAGCACCCGGTGTGGTGTAAGGAAGTATTTGCGGGTTGTAATTAGCCCAGCCTGCGCTCCAGTCGTCGGTACCAAAAGCGCCGCGATAAGTAACTTTTTCAAAAAATGTGTCGGCTAATTTAGCATCGGTAAATACCGCGCCTGATGCGGCAGCCGAGCCTGCTTTTACTGTGAATACTGGTGTACCCGGCAAAGCAAAGTCTGACGAGAATTTAAACGGATCGTTTATTAAAGCATCAGCATATTGGGCTGCATCAAAAGTGTTGTTAGCACGTAAAGTAGCTTCGAATATAGCTTTCTGCGTAGCGTTGTCACCTTTAACTTCGTTGCCCTTTTTGTTACTTCCATAAATAATATTGTTAGCAAAAACTAAGCGGCCCGCTGTAAAATTTGTTGATGTTGCACCTGCGGTAGCAACTTTAGAGTCGTCTATATAAATACCTTCCTGGAAACCTGCAAATACCGAGTTGAATATGCTTTCGGCCGAGTTACGGCGGATCTGCGCTGCATGCTGGTAGTTGGCATTAACGGTTGGCAATGTTGGGGCTGCTGTTGAAGGCAATACCGGGCCTAACAAGGTCATGTTGGCAAATACAACGGATGTTTGCGGAGCTTTATCCGAACCCGAGCCATCGTTATCAGATTCAAAAGCGTTTGAGCCCGATACGTCGGCAATGGTTGGGTAGCGCTGCGCTAAACCAAACTGAACTTTACCAGAGAAACCGAAGTCGGTGTCAAAGTCGTCATCTAAGCTACCGATAGCTAATAAGTGTTTAGCTGTTACCGTACCGCCAAACCATTCGTAAGCGTCATCGCCAGAGCGGTAAACTTCGATATAATCAAGCGTAGTACCTGCGCCTACACCACCCATTGTAAGGCCATTGATCTCGTTATCGGGTGAGAAAGGGATACCTGCGTACTCGATACGTACATACTTTAACGTACCCGAGTTATCGTTAGCGTCGCTGCCGCCGTACTGTTTGTATTTGGCATCGTTACCTTTACCATCAAGGCCGCCTTCTATGTTTACGTTATCGCCCTGGTTTACCGGTGCTTTACCTAAAAGGATAATACCTCCCCAGTCGCCCGCGGTACGTGTACCTGCACCAAACGATGATGTAAATACAATTGGTTTGGTTGATGTGCCAATGGCCGATATTTTTGAGCCCCTGGTAACAATTAAAGTACCTTTGCTTGCTTTATCGCCTTTAATGATGGTACCCGGCTCAATAGTAAGTGTAGCACCTTCGGTAACATACACAAAACCTTTTAAGGTGTAAATTTTATCGGCGGTCCAGGTGGTGCTGGTAGCTATATCTCCGCTAATTTCTACTGTATTGCCCGTGTTTGTTGGCGGGTCAACAATTGGGTCGATGATGGCGTCCTTTTTAGTACAAGAACTTGCCATAATAACTGCGCTAAGCGCTAAAAATAATAATGATTTTTTCATGTTGATATCTCTCGATTTTTTAACAAAGAACGGCTACCCGTATTAAGCCAGTATTAACTGGCGTTTAACAAATAACTTAATTTAAAAAGTGTAATTAAATGATAATGAGTAGTTTGAACCCATCGAATAATTTTTAAAGGTGGTACCCGTGCCCGATGGTGCATACGGCTTACCATCAAGCTGGTACACAAAATTGTAGCGTTGGTTTAACACGTCGCTCCCGCTGAATTTGATCTCGCCGCGGCTTTTGATAACCTTGTAGCCGATCTGGAAATCTAACATATCACGCGGCTTCTCGTAGATGCTGGAGAACCTGCCGCCACCTGCAAAGAAGATGCGCTCACCAAGGCGGTTATACAGTATGTTGATAGATAATTTATTGTTCATTTCGGTATGCTGCAAGCCCGCGTTTATCACGTATGGCGATTGCCCAACCAACGGGCGGCTCTTCTCTAAACGTGGTATGCCATCGGTAGGGTTGGTTACCTTTGATCGGTTTATAGACAAGTTTGCATAAGCGGTAGTGTTTTTAAAGAAATTGCTGCTATTGATAAAATCTAAGGATTTGCGGGCTTCCAACTCAAAGCCATATACATAGGCCGACTTTGAATTAAAGTAGGTGATGTTCGTGGTCGAGTTCTCGTCCTGTATCAGGGGCTCAATGGCGTTCTGGAATTTTTTGTAGAATGCCGATACCGAAAATATTTGCCCCGCGGCGGGATAAAATTCGTAACGCAGGTCGGCATTATCTATTACTGTGCGCTGCAGATCGGGGTTACCTTGCTGGTTGGCCAGTAACTCATAATCATAGTAAGAGAACAGGGCCAGTTCCCTAAACTCGGGGCGGGCTATGGTGCGGTAGTATGATGCCCGTAAATTTGCTTTGGCAGTTAACGCGTAAGTAAAGTTTACCGATGGCAGCAGGTCAAGGTTATCCAGGTTTACGGCTTTAGCGGTAGGATCTTTGGTTACCAGGTTAAGGTCGAATTTCTCGGCCCTTAAACCGTACACTATACGAACATGCTCGCCAATTTTGCTATCAAGCATGGCGTAGCCCGCGTTGGTTGTGCTATTGGCGGTGTACCTATCCGTTAGGTTTTGCAATTCATCAAGGTTATATAAGCCGGACGCGATAGCATTTGGACCAAATAAGGTTTGTATCGGGCGCAGCCTAACCGCGTCAGAATTAGGGTCGTTTGTGTTTAATACCAGGCCAATAAACCTCGCGTCGAAGGTCCTGTCGCGGTATTGCGAGCTTAAACCCAATTTAAGTGTACTTTGCTTGAAAAGGTTAACCGGTAGGTTATAATCAACCTTACCCGCGTAAATGTTTTCGTTTAGATGCGAGAACAAACGGGCGTTCTCTTTATTTAAATTGGTTATCTGGGCAACAAAATCTTCGCCTGCGTTGTGCTGGGTGTAGTTTACCTTCTTTTGATCGGGCTGGTCGTTAAGGATGTTACTGTAGCTTAAGTTCCATTTTAATTTCGAACTTTTTTCGCCCAGGCCGTGCTCACCTTCTAAAGTGGTTTTAAACAGGGCTTTCTCTAACAGGTCGTAAGCATAAAAACGGTTATCGTTTGATGAGTTGCTGGTGTTTGGGCCTGTACGGTAAGTAAACTGATCATCCAAAACCCTGTTGTACAGGTTTTTTAACGTGATCTTATTTTTACCAAAGCTGTAGGCAAAATTTGCCAGGGCGCCAACGTTGGTCGAGAATTTGTTTTGCTGGCTGCGGTAGTCAACGTTATCGTACTGCTGTATAAAATCGGGCACTATGGTTTGCGCGTTACGGTAAGTTAACGCTACAGTAGTACCAAGGCGGTTCTTATTCTCGCCAATTTCCTTTACGTTACCAATGGTTACCTGGTAGTTTTGAGTAGGCAGGGCCTTTGAAGTGTAAACGTTATAGTCGTTATTAAGGGTGTTAATGGCCTGGATGTTCTGCTTGGCCGGTAATTGCCTTAAAGTTATCTGGCTGGTAGTAGGGAAGTTGCTTACCAGTTTGCGTGTGCCATCGTCAAAACCTAAGTAATCGATAGCGCTGCGGTAGCCGCTTTTAAAATCTTTAAAGGTGCTTTGGGTGTTGTAGCCATAGCCAATGCCAACGGTTACAAAATTCTCGTCGGGGATATCTTTGGTCAGGATCTGTACGCTGCCGCCTGCAAAATCGCCCGCCATATCGGGGCTGGCTGTTTTGCTGATAATGATGTTATCAACCAGGTTAGATGGTACGATATCAAACGAGAACGCCTTACGGTTAGGCTCGGTACTTGGCAATGGCGCGCCATCAAGCGATGCCGTGTTGTACCTGTCGCTTAAGCCACGCACCACCACAAACTTATTGTCCTGTATGGTAGCGCCGCTGATGCGCTTCAGCACATCGCTGGTATTCCTGTCGGGCGATTTTTTGATCAGTTCTGAGGAGATACCATCAGATATGGATACGCTGTTCTTTTGGATAGCGTACAATGCCCCTACCGACTCCTTGCGGTAGGTAGACCGTACAACCACCTCTTTAAGCGCCTGCGATTCGGCCGGGGCTACAGTAATATCAAGCGGAGTATTGCCGTTTGCCTTTACTTCGATATCAGATACGGTTTTGCTTTGGTAGCCAATATAGCGTACCAAAATGGTGTATTTGCCCGGCGCAAGGCCGCTTAATACATAATGGCCTTCTACATCGGTAGCGGCGGCTTTGGTGGTTCCCTCGATATTAACGGTGGCCCCTATTAAGGTTTCGCTTGTTTTTTGATCGATGACCTTGCCCGAGATACGGCCTGTACCTTGTGCAAATAAACTGCCTGCATTCAGGCTTAAAACGATAAGAATGGTTATTGCGGATAAAACTTTTTTCACGTGTATTAATTTAATACCGCAAAACTATTACCCCCATGTTAGTTGAATGTTATGCGTTTATTACCATAACAACTACTTAATATTAATTATATGTTAACTGATTTTTGAATGCGCTATTAACCAGCTTTTTGCCGCCCGGCATTGTCGTGCTGCTTAATTTCCTGTATTTCCAGTTCGTAGGCGCGCATACGGGCGTGCAGGATATCCACCTCGGTACGCAGCATCTGGATCTCGGTTATCAGCTTGGCCGAATCGGGCTTATGGATCATTTTATCGCCGGTGCCCAGTATCAGCCACTCGGGCGAATACTTTAACTGGAAACAAAGCTTGCGGATAAGGTAATAACTGATATCCTGTTTCTGGTTGATAACCTTGCTAATAAAACCTTGGTCAACCCCAATAGCATTGGCAAGGGCAAGCTGCCCCCCATGCTCCTTAACAATAACCTTTATACGTTTTACAACTGCTTCGTCAGACATGTTGCAATTATAAACATTTTTAGGAATTAGGTACATTTTTGTGAAAAAACCATCCATTCTTCCCGGGTGTCCCACTAATTATATTACAAATGATAATTTTTATGCAATCTATTGATAATGAATTATTTACCGATTTGACTTCGGTATAAAAATAGTCAAATCAAAATCATAAATATTTGACTATAAGATATTTAAATTTTAAAAGGGGTGTCCCACTGGTTTCTGAATGGGACAGAATGGGACACCTCCTGATTTTAGATTTTCGATTTCGGATTTAATAAATTCACCTAAACCCTTACCCGTCCTGAAAAAAGTTTACACTTTTGGTTATTAATACTATGGTTGATTTACACATCGGCCAATTGGTTTATTCGTCGCCATATAACCGGTTAAGTCATCGCAAAAAAACCTTATTTTAATAAACGTTAGTATATTGCGCTGAAATGAACCGCGCAAAGCTTATACTACCTGCTCTCTTATCTTTCCTGTTGATCCAATCCTGTAAAAAAGAGTTACATACACAACCCGAAGGGAAAGATGTAAAATCCATTTCGTTACGGGCTGATAACGACCTTCCGTTGTACGAGTTTACCTATGATGATAATTCGCGGCTGTTATCCATAACACATGGAGCAGCCGATACCGAAGTTTTTAGCTATGACGACGAGGGCAGATTAATTAAAAGTATAACCGGCAATGATAGCACCTCTTATAAATATGATAATTACACAGGCGGTAATATATCAGAAGTGAAGAAAACCTTTAACTATAAAAGCGCGGACCTTAAACGTACCAATACATACCAATATTCATATAATAATAAAGGGCTCGTTATTTTTTGTTACTACATAGAGCAGGCCCCGCTTGGTTATTTAAAAACAAATTATTACTACCGTTACGACAAAGAAGGCAACCTCACTTCAATTATAACGCAGGATGATAATACCTATTCTACCGGCTATTACCAAACCCTTAATGTGATAAACTATAACGATAAATTTGATGTAAACCCATGGGTGTTTGATAAAGGCATTTTTTACTACCACTTGTTTTCGCCTGCGGTAATAGCTAAATTAAAGCAGATCCCTAAACTGATAAAAATCACTGATAACAGGAGTGATGATTTAGGCAACTATACTTTTGATATTACGCTTAAAAATAATAAAGTATCCAAAACCCAAAGTAATTTACACACAAGGGATTTTAACGATACCAATACCTTTTACTACAATTATTAATGTGTACCAATAATACAGCGAGCTTACTTTGGCGTGGGCGGCATAGCGCAGCTTGCCGCAAAATTCCCTAAAGCCATCAGGAATTACGAAGATGGGCAGGTGTTAAAGGCTATGGCTTTAACTTCGACATTGTAAACAACCGGGTTAACAAAATATCGTCAACCCTAAAACTACCAAACAGCGAATCGACTATCAATTACGAATTTCAATATTAATAAAAAAGGCCGGTTGTACCGGCCTTTTTTGTTAATTAAGCGTAATCAGCATTTATCTTACAATAACTTTATTGGCATTTTGCGCTGCCATAACGGCCCAAATAATGCAGCCTACCCATGCTATAACGCCGCCGATAATAGGGATAACAATAAAAAGTATTATACCCGCGATAAACATTACTATACCGCCCAGTATCGACGCGTACAGTAAACCGAGCGGCCCGAAAAGGAATGCCAGTAAAAACGCGACACCAACACTTTTTTGTTTGGCTACAATAATAATTTGTGGTTGAGAAGGATTAGTAGGTTCCATAATTTTATGATAAAAGTTTAAGTAATTACGTTACTGTAATACAATAGGTTGTATCAAATATTACATATTAAATAAACAAATCAAAATGTTTTGATGTTTATTTCAATCACATCTAATTCCTATCAACCCTACGTTACAAATCAATTTGCAAATATGCAGGTTTCCCCCATCATCCCTCTGTAAATTCCCCAATACAATTCCTGCATCCATTTCAAAACCCCTATCTTTGCGGCACTAAATTAAACACCTATGTTAAAAGGATTTTTTAACGTTCCGGCACCCGTGAACGAGCCCGTTTTAAACTATGGCCCGCGCAGTGTAGAACGTGCAGCGCTTAAAGCCGCTTTAGATGAAGCCCGCTCAAAACAAATTGATATACCCATGTATATTGGTGGCAAGGACGTACGTACAGGAAAACTAGTAGAACTGCGCCCGCCGCATGATCATCAGCATTTGTTAGGTACCTTTCATTATGGCGATAAAAGCCATGTTACTGCCGCTATCGACGCTGCCCTGGCCGCTAAGGCCGGTTGGGAAAACCTGCCCTGGGAGCAGCGCGCAGCCATATTTTTAAAAGCCGCCGAGCTTTTGGCCGGCCCTTACCGCTATAAAATAAACGCGGCAACTATGCTTGGCCAAAGCAAAAACGCTTACCAGGCCGAAATTGATGCAGCCTGCGAATTCATTGACTTTTTGCGCTTTAACGTGCAGTACATGACGGAAATTTACCAGCAGCAGCCGCCCGTATCGGGCAAAGGGGTTTGGAACCGCCTGGAGCAACGCCCGCTGGAAGGTTTCGTGTTCGCGCTTACACCATTTAACTTTACAGCTATCGCGGGTAACCTGCCATCGTCGGCAGCCATGATGGGTAACGTTGTGGTTTGGAAACCGGCCGATACGCAGGTTTATGCCGCTAACGTGATCATGCAGGTGCTTATTGAAGCCGGCTTGCCTGCAGGCGTTATCAACCTGATCTACGCCGATGGCCCCGAAGTTGGCGATGTGGTATTTAACCACCCCGATTTTGCAGGCATCCACTTTACAGGTTCAACCAAGGTTTTCCAGCACATTTGGCAAACTATTGGTACCAACATCCATAAATACAAAACCTACCCGCGCATAGTAGGCGAAACCGGTGGTAAAGATTTTGTGCTTGCCCACCCAAGCGCCAATGCCGATGCGGTTGCCGTGGCGCTTTTACGCGGCGCTTTTGAATACCAGGGGCAAAAATGCTCGGCTGCTTCAAGGGCATATATCCCGGCAAGCCTTTGGCCTGATGTTAAGGACCATATGGTACGCGAAATGGCTACCTTTAAAATGGGCCCTACCGAAGATTTCGGGAACTTTATTAATGCCGTTATCAGCGAGGTATCGTTTGATAAACTGGCTAAATATATTGATGCCGCTAAAGCAGATAAGGGCGTTGAAATAGTTGCCGGTGGTGGTTACGATAAAAGCCAGGGTTGGTTTATAGAGCCTACCGTATTAAAGGTGAACGACCCGTATTATGTAACCATGTGCGAGGAGTTGTTTGGCCCGGTACTAACCATTTATGTTTACGAAGACAGCGAGTGGCATAAGATCCTGGATATTGTTGACAAGACGTCTATTTACGCTTTAACAGGCGCAATACTATCGCAAGACCGTTACGCAATTGCCGAGGCTACAACCCGCCTGCGCAACGCCGCGGGTAACTTCTACATCAATGATAAACCAACCGGGGCGGTTGTAGGCCAGCAGCCATTTGGCGGCGCCCGAGGCTCGGGTACTAACGATAAAGCCGGATCAATGATCAACCTGCTGCGCTGGGTATCGCCAAGAACGATCAAAGAAACCTTTGACTCGCCGACGGATTACAGGTACCCGTTTTTACAGAAAGAACAATAACAGAAGCAAGACTATAAGAATCAAGAGCCAGGATATTAATTATCCTGGCTCTTTTTATTTACCCACCTGTCATTCTGAGCGATAGCGAAGAATCTAATAGCGAACTATGCAAAGCGAATATGCATATCGGCGAGTAGATCCTTCGTTCCACAGGATGACAAACCGGTTTATTTCCTGATTCCTGGTTCCTGACTCTTGGTTCCTGATTCCTGGCTCCTGACTCTTATATTTTAACTCTACCTCTCAAACCTAAATACCTCATCCATTTTGGAGTTGTTGTGTGTGCTTACCTTCATATCGGTGATAACGCCGGTTGCAAGGCTGTATACCCATCCGTGTACATTAAGCTCCTGGCCGTTTGCCCAGGCGTTTTGCACTATAGATGTTTTGCAAAGGTTGTTTGCATTTTCAACCACGTTCAATTCCACCAGGCGGTCGCCGCGTTTGGTTTCGTCTTCAATAGCATCCAATTCCCTGGCATGCACACGGTAAACATCTTTTATATGGCGCAGCCAGTTATCAATAAGGCCAAATTGTTTGTTGGTCATGCTGGCCAGTACCCCGCCGCAGCCATAATGGCCGGTTACAATAACATGCTTTACCTTTAATACATTTACCGCGTAATCGAGCACGCTTAACATGCTCATATCGGTATGTATTACCATGTTGGCAATATTGCGGTGCACAAATATCTCGCCGGGCTGGGTATTGGTTATCTGGTTGGCAGGTACGCGGCTGTCTGAGCAGCCTATCCACAAAACAGGTGGCTTTTGCCCGTTTGCAAGGGTTGTAAAATACTCCGGGTCTTCTTTTAAAGCATTGGCTACAAATTCTTTGTTGCCCTCTAAAAGGCTCGCGTACGTAATGTGGTTGGTTTCGTGTATGGGCTTATTAGATTTAGACATAGTGACAGCTGTTTTTATATTTAATAATCAGGCGCTTGTTTTTACGAAAAAAGGCGCATCAGTTTGTGCAGTGCAATGTCTGACACATCGTAATACAAAATGGTAAGCAATATTACAGGTATAAAGTAAAATATGGCAAACTCATACAAATTAAAGAAGTATCCGCCAATTATACCACCTAAAAAGTAAAATCCCAGTACGGTTAAGCGTATGTAGATCTTATTTTTAACGGCTTCGGTTTTTGTCGCCTTCGGATGGAACCAGTCGGATATATCGCCCCCCAGATCGGTAAATAAGCCGGTAAGGTGCGACGATTTGATCAACCCGCCCGATACAATGGATACCATGCTGTTTTGCAACCCCATCGAGAACAGGATGGCGGCAATCACAATCTCGCGCTCGGTACGGGTTTCATCATAAAAATGATGGCCGTATATGGCTACAAACAGCAGGATAACGATCTCGATGATGATGGGAATAGAGTGCGCCCGGTAATAGCTTTTATCCTCCCACGACCGTATAATAAAGCTGGATAAAAACGCCCCCGCAAAAAACATGAAAAGCCAGATAAGGAACACAATGATCTCGGCAAAATTTTGCTCAACTATGTGTTTGGCCAGGTTGGCTACATGCCCTGTAATATTTGATGTAAACGCCAGGAAGGTCACCATGCCCACCACATTGGTAATACCCGATACCACTGCTGTTGACGAAGCCAGCAGCAGGTTCTCTTTAAGTGTGCGGTCGCTTTTTGATTGCCTGAGCATATAAGTGGTTGTTAAATAAGGCAAGATGTTTTGCGCTTAAACTTATATAATTTTATAGCCATTAAAAAACGCTAAATAAAAAACCCCGGCTGCAATGCAACCGGGGGCATATGTATAGATAGAATATAGGGGTAAATTAATGTGCAGCTACGGCTTCGGTGTTATTATCAAATTCGTATACATAACCCAGGCTATGCGGGTTGCTGCTGCTTACACCAAGGTCTTTTATAAGGCCCGAGCTTATGTCTATTACCCAGCCGTGTACTTCCAGGTCGGTACGGTTCATCCAGGCGTTTTGTATGATGGATGTTTTGCAGATGTTGTACACCTGCTCGGTAACGTTAAGCTCAACCAGGCGGTTAACCCTGGCTTTTTCGTCGGTAATGCGGTCAAGTTCATTAGCGTGCAGGCGGTAAACATCTTTAATATGGCGCAGCCAGTTATCAATAATACCAAATTGCTTGTTGCTTAAAGCCGCGGCAACACCGCCGCAGCCGTAATGGCCGGCAACAATTACGTGTTTTACCTTAAGCACGTTAACCGCATAATCTAATACACTAAGCATATTCATATCCGAGTGTACGCATACATTAGCAATATTACGGTGCACAAATACCTCACCGGGTGCAGTACCGGTAACTTCATTTGCAGGCACGCGGCTGTCTGAGCAGCCGATCCATAATACTTCGGGGCTTTGGCCTTGCGCAAGTTTGGTGAAAAACTCAGGGTCTTCGGCAGTACATTTGGCAGCCCATTCGCTGTTGTTTGTTTTTAATTTATTATAGCTGGCGCTTTGGGCCAGTTTTATGCTGCCTGCATTAACAGCCGGCTTGCTTCCGTTTTTGTTCTCTATGGTCGACATGGTAATTTCTTTATTTATAATTTGTAACCTAAATCTCTTTAGCCTCTTCTAAATCTTCCCTGGCCGTTGAAGCTTCAACGCTCTCCTCCCGCAGGGTTGATGTATCTGGTTTGTAAATTAAATCTTTCAGGGGCGGTATATCGTACCGCTCCTTTATATCCTGCAATTGCACAATAATACCTTTGGTGTAGGCATTATGCTTGTAGTTATGTATTATCTCTAACACATCGGGGTCTATATAGCGCGATTGCGATCCGTCAATAACCACATCGCTGCCTTTTGGCAAACCTGTAAGCGTTATTTGTATGGCAGCTTTATTTAAAAAGGATACTTCCTCGGCCAGCTTTATACGGATGGTGTTTTTTTCGCCGTTAGGTGCAATGGTATAGAAGTACGGGTTACGCAGGTTTGTACGCAGTATATAAAACACGCCAATCAACATACCTATACCAACACCAATAAGCAGGTCGGTAAATATAACGGCTACAATGGTTACCACAAAAGGCACAAACTGATCGAGCCCTTTATGCCATATGTGTTTAAACAAGCTGATCCTTGCCAGTTTGTAACCAACTGTTAACAGGATTGCCGCCAAACATGATAGCGGGATCTTATTTAACAACGATGGTATGGCCAGCAGGCATATCAGCAGTAAAAAACCGTGGAAAACGGCGCTAACTTTTGTGCGTGCCCCGGCGTTTACATTGGCCGAAGAACGTACGATAACCGCCGTCATGGGTAAACCGCCCAACATCCCGCTCACTAAGTTCCCCGCACCCTGGGCAACCAGTTCGCGGTTTGTAGGCGATATACGCTTAATAGGGTCAATTTTATCTACTGCTTCCAGGCTTAATAAGGTTTCTAAACTGGCCACAATGGCAATGGTGGCAGCAGTTATCCAAACCTGTTTGTTACCTATGCCGCTAAAGTTTGGCGATTTAAACAGGCCGAAGAACTCGCCGGCGCTGTTTACCAGGGGTATTTGTACGTATTGCTTATCTAAAAGCGCCAGCCCGGTACCGCTAAATACGGTAGCCAATATCACGCCAGCAACAACAACCAGCAGCGGCGCGGGCACTATGGCCAGTTTTTTAAACTTCGGCCAGTATATCATCAGCAATAACGAAACCCCGGCTATGATAACCGCGCCGTAATTGATTTTCGCCAAAGCGCTTATAATGCCCGAAAAGGTGTTGTTGGAATCGGCCTGACTAAAACCTTCGTCACCCTCAAAATCCGAATCGTACCCCACAGCATGCGGGAATTGTTTCATGATAAGGATGATACCTATAGCTGCCAGCATCCCCTCGATAACGGATGAAGGGAAGTAATTGGCAATAGTGCCCGCTTTTACCAGCCCCAGTATGATCTGGATAGCACCGGCCAGCATTACCGCAAGTAAAAAGGACTCGAACGAGCCAAGGCTGGCAATAGAGTTTAATACAATAACAGTTAAACCGGCAGCCGGGCCGGCCACGCTTAGCTGCGAGCCGCTTAACGAGCCGATAACTATACCGCCTATAATACCCGACAATATACCGGAAAACAACGGCGCGCCCGATGCCAGGGCTATACCCAAACACAAGGGTAAAGCAACCAGGAACACTACCAGCCCCGCAGGTATATCCTTTTTTAAATTTTTAGCGAGAAAATACTTTCTCAGGTTAAGATCGCCGGCGGTAACGCCGCCTTGCTTGATTTGCATAACAATAATTTTATAATGAAACTTAAGTAAACAGCATGTTAAACAACACCGGTAGCGGGTTGAAAACAGCACATGGTATTTCCGCCTGTATCAAAAAACAGGGGACGCGCAATTGCTCACCGGATACTTAGTATCCGGCTATTTACATTAAACGTTGGGAGGCGGGGTGGGTACCGAAGGGTGGTAAATTTGCTTGTAAAGCGAATTTTCTAAGTTGTGCAGTATATTGGTTTCGATAATAAAAGGCCTGTAAATTGCCAGGTGGTTAATGCTCTCGTCAAAAAATTTCTTCTCTTTTAACGATTCTTTTTCCGGGCTTTCCTTTTCGTTTTTCGATTCATGCTCTAACTGCATAATAACCGCGTGAACCGTTTTATTATCGATGCATACAAAAACCGACGCAGTAGATATAACCATCTTTACAATAAAGATGCCCATAAACAATGCGGCTAATGAATTTTTGAAAATCCGGTTTCCCATGCGTTACAAAGATAGGATTTTTTACAAAAGCAAAGTATCCTTATGGCGTTTAAAGCTAATCTTACAATATAATTACTAATTTTATCGCTTTACCAATAAACCGCATTGTGAACAAAAAGTTGGAGATATTACAAAAAAAGCGCGACCAGGCGCTTGAGGGTGGAGGCGCTGTACGTATTGAAAGTCAGCACAAAAAGGGGAAATTAACCGCCCGCGAACGGCTGCATTTTTTGCTGGACGAGGGCTCGTTCCAGGAGATAGGCATGCTGGTTTCGCACCGCAGTACCGACTTTGGGATGGAGAAAGAAAAGTACCCCGGCGATGGTGTGGTAACCGGTTATGGTAATATAAACGGCCGGTTGGTATACGTTTTCTCTCAGGATTTTACCGTTTTTGGTGGATCCCTGTCAGAAACCCACGCCGAAAAGATCTGTAAAATAATGGACCTGGCCATGAAAAACGGCGCACCGGTTGTAGGGCTTAACGATTCGGGCGGCGCGCGCATCCAGGAAGGTGTGGTATCGCTTGGCGGCTACGCCGATATATTTTACCGCAACACCATGGCCAGCGGCGTAGTGCCGCAGATCTCGGCCATTATGGGCCCTTGCGCGGGCGGCGCGGTGTATTCGCCCGCCATTACCGATTTTATTTTGATGGTAGAGCATACCAGCTACATGTTTGTAACCGGCCCCAATGTGGTTAAAACCGTTACACACGAGCAGGTAACATCAGAAGAGTTGGGCGGCGCAAACACCCACGCAACAAAAAGCGGGGTTACCCACTTTGCCTGTGCTAACGAGATAGAAGCCATCAACAACGTCAAGAAGCTTTTAAGCTACATGCCGCAAAATTGCGAGGACCGTGCCCCTGCCCTGCCTTACGAGGTAAATAACGAGGAACGCCCCGCATTAACGGATATACTGCCAGAGAATGTTTCGCAGCCCTACGATATCCGCGAGGTGATTGAGCAGGTGATAGATGGCGGATCATTTTTAGAAGTGCATAAAGATTTTGCCGAGAATATTGTGGTGGGCTTTGCCCGCCTTGCCGGTCGCAGTATTGGCATAGTGGCCAATCAGCCCGCGTTTTTAGCGGGCGTGCTTGATATCAATTCATCAACCAAAGGCGCTCGCTTTGTGCGTTTTTGCGATAGCTTTAATATCCCGCTGCTGGTTTTTGAAGATGTACCGGGCTTTTTGCCGGGCACCGACCAGGAGTGGAACGCCATTATCACCAACGGCGCCAAGCTGCTTTACGCCTTTTGCGAAGCCACCGTGCCGCGTATCACCGTTATTACCCGAAAGGCCTACGGCGGCGCGTACGATGTGATGAACTCCAAACACATCGGCGCTGATATGAATTACGCCTGGCCGTCGGCAGAAATTGCCGTAATGGGTGCTAAAGGCGCTGCCGAGATCATCTTTAAACGCGAGATAACATCCGCCGAAGACCCGGAAGCCAAATGGCGCGAAAAGGAAGAGCAATACGCTACCATCTTTGCCAACCCCTACCGCGCCGCCGAACGTGGCTTCATCGACGAGGTAATTGCCCCCGCCGAAACCCGCGTAAAGCTGATCCACGCCTTTAAAATGCTGGAGAATAAAGTAGTGAACAACCCTAAGAAAAAGCATGGGAATATTCCGTTGTAAAAATTATTGTTTTTAGATGTACGACGTTAGATTTGAAAGGATTAGCAATGCAATATTTTACTGTTGCATTTGCTTTGCCTTTTTTTCTTGTAAGCCTAAAAGCCAACCTAAGACCATAAAGCCCAAAGCTAAAATTGTGGCAAGCTCAAAACCTGTCATATTAAACAGTTGTAGCTATAGTAATGATGTTTCTTCGTTAGGGATTGGTTTGATTATGGCTGCCGATACTGTCGAATTATTTAATGACAGCCTGCTTACAAGCAGGTATATTAAAGTTAGTATGTACGGCGATAATATGAATATCGCACCGGTATGCCCCAAGTTTTACAAGCCCGATTATGGCATTATGCATTTTGTTTGCCTTAGTCAAACCTCAAAAGTCTATACGGTGCTTAATGGGAAAGCAGATGTTAAATATCTCCCGAGAGTTAAAGGCTATGATTTTATTACCTGGGAAAAGTATATCCTCAGCTCTTTTGGTGTAAAGCGAACTACGGAGAACGGCAGCAGGCCTGTAAATGATCAGCCTTTAAGAATATCACCCGGCAGTGCCGACACAGTTGTCATCCCCAAAGGCTTAGAAATGTTTTGCCCGGTAAAACTAAAAGGCGATTGGCTAAAGGTTAAATACGATTGTTTTTATAACGATGAGGATACAAAACATAAAAGCGAACCTTGCAACAGTTATATAAGTGAGTGCAAAAACCCGACTACCGGCTGGATAAGGTGGCACGAAGGCAATAAGCTATTGATAGATATATTTGTAATGGAATGACATGTAAATTCATCAGCACTAAGACCAAAAAAATCTAAGATGTCCATGCTTTTAGCCCTTTTGATACTCTTATTTATCTTGTCAGTCCCTGTTTTAGTGGGCTATTTCTTTTATAAATGGATCAAAACAAAAAAATGCAAATGGCTTGTTTGGTTCATATTGTTAACAACCATTCTTATTTTTTTAAGCTATGAAATATACACAGCAATATATCCAACAGATAGTTTCTATTTTGATGAATTTAAAAAGGTTACGTCATTAGATATTCCGAAATCTGCTGAAGTAATAGATAAAACGGTCTCCTACCCCGATTTTCATGGCGATTACACTTCGTGTTCTATTATAAAACTATCTAAGGCAGACTATACAATGCTTTTAGATACACTTGACCACAATAAAAGCATGCTTAAAAACCCCGAAATTGTAGGGAGTAAAGAACTTGGCGAGGTTATGATAGCGAGGAAGGCATCCGACATTAAACGATCTTTTTCCAGAGATATTCCGGATAAAGACTATGATACTTATATCGGCTTTTTTAAGGATGGTGAGCACATTTTAGTTTATTTTGTAAATCCTTAATTTAATAACTATGCTACCGCAAGCGTCCTCGATTGTGGATTTAGGTGGTAACGAACATGCGTCCATAATGCAAAGTGTATACTTAGCATGCGGCCACAAGCGGGACGTATGCGGTAGCGACAGTTAATGCCAACGGCATAGCTAAACTTCAATATTCGCAATTCAACATTCATCATTCACAATTAAAAAATCTTTTACCTCAAATGCTCTCAATCGAACAAATAACCCCTCACCTCACCTGGCGTTTGCGAAGGGATATATTGTACCCGGGCCATTACCTGCACAATATGGAGATGGACGAGGATAACCATGGTTACCACTTTGGGGCGTTTGAGGATAATGCTTTGGTGGGCGTAGTGTCGCTGTTTCAAAACGGTAGCGACTGGCAGTTTCGTAAACTGGCCGTGGTGGCTGAGGTGCAGAAGAAGGGACTCGGCACTCAATTATTAAACTATATTACCGCCTTTGCGGAGCGGGAAAACGGCACCAGGCTTTGGTGCAATGCAAGGTTATCGGCCACCGGTTTTTACGAAAAGCTGGGTTATAGCAAGGTTGGCACAGAGTTCCATAAGAATGGTGTCGATTATATCAGAATGGAGAAAAGTATCGCCTCAACATAAAAAAAGATCAGCCTGCCTTGCGCAAACTGACCTTTGTGACTTTAACTAATTACCTGATCTGATTATTACGACGCAAAGGTGCGCTTGTACTATAAAGTAAATGTTAAGTAATGAATAAGTTTTATAACTGTTTAATATACATTTATTAATATTCAATAGCTTTATTATATTTGTCGCGGCTACCCACCCCCGGTAGTGTTATTTAATACAACACATGGCAAAAAAGAAACCTGAAGCCGAACAAAAACCGGCTATAGTAAACGAAGCATCATTAGCATTTTTCGAAAAATATATCAATAACCCTTCCCCTACCGGATTCGAATGGAAGGGCCAGCAACTTTGGCTTGATTATTTAAAGCCATATATCGACGATCATTTTGTAGATACCTATGGTACCGCCGTTGGTGTTATCAACCCGCAAGCGGAATACAAGGTAGTCATAGAGGCCCATGCCGATGAGATCTCGTGGTTTGTAAATTATATCACCAACGATGGTTTGATCTACGTTATCCGCAACGGCGGCAGCGATCACCAGATAGCGCCATCAAAGCGTGTTGACATCCATACCGATAATGGCATTGTTAAAGCGGTATTTGGCTGGCCGGCTATCCACACCCGTTTAGGTGGCGAAAAGGAAGAAGCCCCTACGTTAAAGAATATCTTTTTAGATTGTGGCTGCACCAGTAAGGATGAAGTTGAAGCCCTGGGCATCCACGTAGGTTGTGTAATAACTTACGAGGATGAGTTTATGGTTTTAAACAACCGCTACTACGTAGGCCGCGCCCTGGATAACCGCGCAGGTGGTTTTATGATCGCCGAGGTTGCTCGTTTGTTAAAAGAGAATAATATTACCCTGCCCTTTGGCCTTTATATAGTAAATGCCGTACAGGAAGAAATTGGCCTGCGTGGTGCCGAAATGATAGCCCACCGCATAAAACCTAACGTGGCCATTGTTACCGATGTTACCCACGATACCGGCACGCCAATGATAAACAAAATAACCCAGGGCGATTTGGCTTGCGGTAAAGGGCCGGTTATATCATACGCCCCGGCGGTGCAAAATAACCTGAATAAACTGCTGATAGAATCGGCACAGAAAGCTAATATCCCATTTCAGCGCCAGGCATCAAGCCGGTCTACAGGCACCGATACCGATGCGTTTGCCTACTCAAACGATGGCGTACCATCGGCCCTTATATCGTTACCACTGCGCTACATGCACACTACAGTTGAGATGATACACAAAGAGGATGTTGACAACGTTATCCGTTTGATATACGAAAGCTTGTTGAACATCCAAAACGGCCAGGACTTTAGGTACATTAAATAATTTTGAAACATTTATACACGTTTAACATTGTGTATTACACAAACATCTATACCCTACTTTTAACATGAAACCTACATTACTAATTTTGGCCGCAGGAATGGCCAGCCGCTACGGCAGCATGAAACAAGTTGACGGCTTTGGCCCAAACGGCGAAACCATTATCGATTACTCTATATACGACGCTATTAAGGCCGGGTTTGGTAAGGTTAGCTTTATCATCCGCGAAGAATTTGCCGAAAACTTTAAAGCCATATTTGAGCCTAAACTTAAAGGCCGTATAGAAACCGATTACGTTTTTCAGAATTTTGACCTGGAGCCCTTTGGCATCCACGAAAAAATTGAGCGTGCAAAGCCCTGGGGTACCGCGCATGCCGTATTGGCCGCCCGCAACCAGGTAAACGAGCCTTTCTGTGTTATCAACGCTGATGATTATTACGGTTTTGATGCGTTCCAAAAAATGGCAAAGTTCCTTACTACCGAAGTTGCTGACGATAAATACGCCATCATCGGCTACCAGATAGATAAAACCTTATCAGACCATGGCACCGTATCGCGCGGCGTTTGCGCGGTTGATGAGAACGGTAACATGACCGAAGTAACCGAGCGTACCGAGGTGTATTTTAAAGAAGACGGCAGCGTAGCATACAAAGATACCACCGGCGAGCACCCTTTAGCTAATGATACCCGTGTATCTATGAATTTCTGGGGTTTTACACCGGCGGTTTTCAAGCAAAGCGAAGAGTTGTTCAGGAAGTTTGTTGAAGCCAATAAAAGCAACCCGAAATCAGAATTTTTTATCCCGATAGTAGCCGACGAACTGATCAAAAGCGGTACGGCATCATTTAAAGTTATCCCTACCGCTACCAAATGGTTTGGCGTTACTTACAAAGAGGATAAGCCCATTGTTCAAAAATCGATATCAGAACTGGTAGAGAACGGTACTTACCCAGGCAACCTTTGGAGCTAAATTTAATTAACCGGTACGGATCCCTGCTAACAAGCGGCATCTGTACCGGTATATATAATCGCGAAATTTAATTTTCACTAAACAGATAGCGGTTATATTTCTTATTAATAACCTTTTATTTAACTGCCAGGTATATTTCGCAATATTTGATAAAAGTTATCACATTATTTACATTATCTTAATACCGAAATTTTATCATTACACTAAGGTTAGGGTACCTGTTTAATAATAAGGGGTTTAACACTACTGTTATTTTTACGTTACACATCAAAACATTAAACAAATACAATTAGCTTAGCAGCAATATTTACGTAGCAAACCAAATCACAATTTAAAACGTATTTAAAAATACGTTATAGTAGCATAGAACCAGTTTTGAGCCATTCAGCTAAAATCCCCAGTACACATTGCCCAAAATGCGGCAATTTATTTCATCATCAGCTTCACAGAAGCTGGCTTGTAAAAAAGCTATTTTTCTTTTTACCGCTAAAAAAGTATTTCTGCGCCAACTGCAAAAAATCGATGTACATTTTTAAGAAGGCGGAATAACAATAAAAATTTCATACTATTTTCATTTTTGGTATAAGTATTGCTATTGTATATCAATAACATACGGATACCTATTAGAAATAAAGATATGAGACGGATATTAGCTGTGGATGATGATCGCGATATACTGGAAGTGCTGCAATTTATACTTGAAGACTCGGGCTATAAAGTAGACACCCTTGCCGACGGGCACCATTTTATGGAAACCATAAGAGACAAGCACCCCGACCTGATATTACTTGATATTATGCTTGGTAGTTTAGATGGCCGCGAGCTTTGCAAGGCGGTTAAAAAGGAAGTTGCTACACACAACATCCCTGTAATTATGATATCGGCAAGCCATAATGTGGGCAGCACTATAAACCAGGAAAACGGCCCGAATGATTTTGTGGCAAAGCCTTTTGATATCAACGTATTGCTTAATTCAATAAAAAAACAACTAAGCTCATCATCAGCGGCAGCTTAAAGCGCTTTTGATCTTATTCCCAGTTCAATTAATTCTTTATCAATTCGGGCGTTCCACAATTGTTGCTGGTACCTGTTTGTACTGTGTACCGTTTCGGCATCATATTGTTTTTGCAGGGCGGCCATCTCCCTCAACGCATCTATATAAGCCATATTAATTGCAGCCTCGTAATTATCAGGCGTTAATTCTTCAGCCTTTATCTTTTGCTTAAAATGTTCGGCCACCAGCCTGGCAATGTCAAAATGGTGCTGTTCGTGAGTAAGGTTATAATCGCTTAAATTATCTGTATTTACCCAGCAGGCGCTTTTGGGGGCATAAACCTTAAGGGCTAAAGTAACGTTCACTATGCCGTTAACCATTTTCATATCCTGGTTGTATCCAAATCCGGCAAATACTTCGGCAGCGCGGTTTGATTTGCCCGGCTGCGGCTTGCCGGCAAAATCCGCCCATTTTAAAGGGCGGTTTGTATTGTAATAAATGGTATCCCCTTCTACAGGCTCGGTGTAGTTTGTAAACATTACCTTAACCCCTTTGGCCAGTTTAATATTACCCGGCGCATGTATATTCATCCAGTTATTTAAATATACCAGGCCGTTACCAAGCGCGCTTTTTAACAAAGGTTCTATCTGTTGCGCAGTACCCGGCCTGCGCTGGTAAGTAGTATTGGTATTATAATCAACCAGATGGGCGGCTTCCTCGTCTTGTTTAAAATAGAAGGACATGGAAAGCTTTATATTCCCTTTTACAACACCGCCGCTTACCGGTGCTTCGGCAACGTTTAAAGTTTTTACCTTAATAATTATGGGCCGGTATTTTTTATTAACAGGCAGGGCGTAGCTCATAAAGTTTTTTACAGCCGCAAAACCACCTTTCAAGTCGATAAGATACGCGCTTGCATTTTTACCTGAAGCATTATTTACATAGGGCTGTAAGCTGCCAATAGTAGTGTTGTCTTTCCGTTCATCAACTACAGCGGCTATATAAAACTCCTTAGGGGTTATCTTTAAAGCTTCGTTTTGCAAAGCAATATAGGTAACAGGCTGGGCATCAGCTTTTTTGGAACACAAAACGGCCAGCAAAACGGCCGGCAAAATAACTCCAAATGCTCTGTTTATCATATCCCAAACCAAACGCTTTACGCGGGTAATTATTTTTTCTAAGATATTTCAAAACATTACCGCTACGCCGCGGGGTGTAAATTTAAAGTTTTCCACACGCATACCATCGGTATAAGTGGCATCGTTTAAAAAAAGTGCTTTTCCACATTTGTTAATTACTAATGTGGATTGCATTTTTGCGATTAGCTATTTTAGCACCATCATTATTGCGCTTTATGATCAAACTTAAATACATCACCTTAATTGCACCGGTATTTTTAGCCCTGCCAACGCTGGCGCAGCAAAACCCATCGTTCCACACAAATCGCACCTATCAAAACGCGAACAACCTGCTGGCTATGGGTAAATATGCTGCCGCTGCCGAGCAATACCGCTTAGTTGAACAAATAAAGTTAAAAACAGGCCAGCAATCAAAATTTGAGTCGGAACTTTCTTTACTGAAAGAGAACGCGCAATATTACGAGGCTCTATGCGCATTAGAGCTTGGTAACGATGATGCCGAAAGCATGTTTACCCGCTTTATAAAAGAACACCCCGAAAACCCGCTCACCAAGCAGGCTTATTTCCAGGTAGGTAAATCGTATTTTAAACAGGGCAAGTACAACGAGGCCCTGGTTTGGTTTAACAAAGTTGATGCGGTTGACCTTAACGGCGCGCAAAACACCGAATATAAATTTCGCAAAGGTTACGCTTATTTTGTAACCAACGATTATAAGAACGCGCAGCTGCTTTTTGGCGAGGTGAAGAATAAAAAATCGCCGTTTACCGATGATGCCGTTTACTACTTTGCCTACATCGCTTACTTAAATAAAGATTATCATTTAGCGCTGGTAAATTTCGAGCGGTTAAAAAACTCGAAGAAATACCAGAACAGCTACCCATATTATATTACCGCCGTTTACTTTTTAGATAAACGTTACGATGATGTAATTAACTACGCCATCCCTATCATTAACAGCACCAAACAGCAGAACGAGACCGAAATGCTGCGTATTATTGGCGCATCGTACTTTGCAAAGGCCAATTATGATAAAGCTGTTGAATATTACAGCCGTTTTGAGGATGCCGATAACGGCCGCACCCAAAACACACAGGATAGCTACCAGATAGGTTACGCTTATTATAAAGTAGGTAACTATGGCAAGGCAGCTACGGTGTTAGAAAAGCTGGTAGCCCAAAACGATAATTACAGCCAAAGCGGTAGTTACACGCTGGGCGATGTGTTCCTGAAAATGAACAATAAGCAAAGTGCCCGCAACGCTTTCCGCACCGCATCCAAACTAAATTACGATGTGCAGTTACAGGAGGATGCCTTGTACGAATACGCCAAGCTATCATACGAGCTTGATTTTACTAACGATGCGCTGATAGCCACACGCCTGTATTTAAAAAACTATCCCCGGTCTCCGCGTACCGCCGATGTTAAAATATTATTAGGCGAAGCCTTATTAAATTCCAAAAACTACAAAGAAGCCGTTGAGATACTGGAGCCTATCCCCAATAAATCCGAAAGTGCGCAGATAGCGTACCAAAAGGTTACCTATTTCCGTGGTTTGGAGTTTTATAACGAACGCGCTTTTGAAAACGCCATCGGTATTTTCCTGCGATCGTTACAAAACCCGGTTGATACCAAAATTCAGGCGTTAACACTCTACTGGATGGCCGAATCCATGTACGAGGTACGTAAGTATACCGAGTCGGTTGAAAACTTTGAGCAGTTTTTGGCCATGCCCGAAGCCAAAGAGACCGATGTTGCCAACTTTGCCAACTACGCGCTTGCTTATGCCGCTTTTTACGATGAGCAGTACCGTAAAGCCGCTAACTACTTCGAGAAATTTTTACGCGGCGATGTAAAAGATCAAAGCACCGAAAACGATGCCATAAGCCGTTTGGGCGATAGCTACTTCGCGATGAAGAGCTACGGAAGCGCCTTAGAAAATTACGACCGCATTATTGCCCGCCACAGCCAGGGGCAGCAATACGCCTTATTTCAGCGTGGTATAATACAAGGTTTACAAGGCTCGCCCGATGCTAAGATAAGCACGCTGAACGACCTGCTAAGCCAGTTCCCGAATTCGGATTATGCTGATGATGCCGCGTTTGAGATAGCTTACGCTTACTTTCTTAAAAACGATGGCGAGCGTGCAAAGGCCGACCTGAACGCCATGATACAAAAGTATCCGCGCAGCAGCTATGTACCGCGCGCTTATACTACTATAGGTTTAATTGAGTATAATGCAGGCAATGATGATGCCGCTACCGAATCGTTTAAAAAGGTGGTATCAGATTACTCCTCGTCAGACGAGGCCAAGCAGGCGCTTAAACAGGTAGAGAAAATTTATACCGATAAAGGCGACGCATCGTCGTTCTTAAACTACGCCAACTCTACATCGATAGGCAACTACAGCACTGCCGAGCAGGAAAGCATTTTATACACCGCTGCCAATAACCTTTATTTAAAAGGCGACTGGCAGGGAACGGTAAACGCGGTGAACGCCTATTTCGATAAATTCCCAACCAAGCAGATCTACGAAAAACAAAGCCGGTTTATCCGCGCGCAAAGTTTAGCCAGCCTGGGCAAAAGCGATGCGGCCGTGGTTGATTACAACGTGATACTTAACGATTGGACAAGCGCTTACAGCGAAAAAGCATTGATAAGCATGGCTAAGCTGTATATGAACCAAAAGAAATATAACGATGCCATCGTATTTCTGAAAAGGCTGGAAACCAACTCGGAGTACAAGGCCGATTACAGCTTCGCGGTAAATAACCTCCTGTTATGCTACTCGCAGATAAACATGCCCGATGATGTGCTGAAATATGTTAAGCTGGTACGCGATAACGAAAAATCATCGCAGGAAGAGAAATTTAAGACCGGTTTATATGCCGGTAAAGCTTACCTGCAAAGGGGCGATACCACAGCGGCTGTTAAAGAACTTAACTACACGCTTACCAACACCAAAACCGTTGCCGCTGCCGAAGCCAAGTACAATATTGCCAATATTGAATACCTGCAGGGCAAGTACAAGGTATCGCAAAAAACATGTTTCGACCTGGTTAAGGACCTGCCAAACTATGATTACTGGGTAGCTAAAACTTATATTTTATTAGCCGATAACTACGTTGGTTTAAAAGACATTTTCCAGGCTAAGGCAACGCTGCAAAGTATTATTGACAACTACAAAGGCGACGATGATATTTTAACTACTGCACGCCAGAAGATGGCTGTACTGGAGCCGGAAAAAGCCACCCAGGATAAACCGGAGGAGGCCAAACCTGCAGAAGAAAAACCGGCGGCAACAGAGCCTGCCGCAACCGAACCAACCAAACAGGAAAACAAAGAACAATAGAAAGAGACAAGCAATGAATCAAAGATACACCCTAACACTGCTTACCTTATTAATGGTATTATACTTTGTTCCTGCAGGCGCACAAACAAAGGAAAAAGCTACAACCAAAAAGCCGCCCGCTAAAACCGCGGCTGCCCAAAAGGCCAATGCAAAAACCCTGGGCGATGCAGCCGCTAAAGTACCTGCTGCCGATACGACCAAAAAAGGCGGGCAAAACAATACACCTGCTAATAACAACAGCAGCCTTGCCGAAGAGATTGTGGTAACCACATCGTACAAACCGGTATTGGCCGAAGCGGTAAAAATTCGCCGCAACCCCGACCTGGAAGATAAAACTTTGTACAAAGCGCCTGTTACCTACGCGCCCATTGATAAAAAACTGGCACAGGATAACAACATACGCCAGTTGGAAGCCATGAAAAGGCCTGCCGAGCAGGACTCTGCACAGCTTAACAACTTTGTAAAGGCTGGCTTCGGCAGCATGAAAACCACTTTTGCCGAAGGTTACTTTGGCAACGGTAAAGACGAAGCCCTGCAAGTTGGCGGCTATTTTAAACACCTGGCACAAGGCGGCAGCGCCATCAATAAGCAAAACGACAGCCGGCAGGAAGTTGGAATATTTGGTAAAAGCATCAACGCCGAAAACACACTTACCGGCCGTTTAACTTACAACCGCCATCAAACTTATTTTTACGGTATCGACCAGGATAACCCGCCCGTTGCCTTTGACCCTGCAAAACAGGTTTTTAATAATATAGGCGCCGAGGGCGAAATAGCCAAGAATTATAAGGATGAGGAAAATGCGTTTACCTACGCCGCTAAATTTAAAGGCTACGTATTTAGCAACGCCTTTAGCGCAAAAGAAAGCAATGTTGTAGTTAGTGGTTTTTTAAACAAAACAGTTAAACAATTTTATGCCGGCTTAAGCGCATCTTTAGATTTTGCCACGCAAAAAGACCTGGCTTATTCTAACAATAACAGTATTGTAAGGGCAAACCCGTACATCAAGTTCCAGGGCGAGAATTATAAGATAGACGCCGGTGTTAATATTGCCAAAGAGTTTGGCGTATCATCGCGGTTTTACATATTCCCGGCGGCAAAGCTGGAGTTCCAGGTTGTACCTAAATATGTGCGCCTGTTTGCCGAAGCCAAAGGCGATATCAACCGTGCATCTATCAAGGATTTTACCGATATCAACCCTTTCCTTGGCGAAAATATCACCCTAAAAAATTCTGTTGATAAACTGGATATTACTGTTGGCCTGAAAGGTACATTAGCGCCCGGCCTTGGCTTTAAAGCGGCAATTTATCGCAACAGCGTAAAAAACCTGCCGCTATTTGTAAACAACTTTGCAGCCACATTTAACAAGTACCAGGTAATTTACGATAATGGCGACGCCCGTGTAAGCGGCTTTAACGGCGAGCTTGATTTTAAAGCGAGCGAGGACGTTAACGTTTATGGCCGTGTAGAGTTTAAGGATTACAAAATGGCCACCGAAGCCCAGCCATGGAACCTGCCTAAGTTTGTACTTACAGCGGGTACCAGCATCCACATTAACGATAAGGTTGATATCAACGGATCATTAATGTTCCGCGGAAGCGCGCAAGACCCTTTATTGGTAACCGGCAGCACACCCGCGGCCCCTGTTTATACCCAGGTTGCATCATTTGCCGACCTTAGCGGCGGTGCTACTTATAAAGTTAACAAACAGCTTTCGGTATTTGTACAGGCAAACAATATCCTTAATGCAAATAGTAAAACATGGGTTTATTATCCAAATTATGGGTTTAATATATTTGGCGGGGTAGGCTATGCGTTTTAAGCTTTTTGATGTTTTATAATTATCCGTACTTTTAGCGAATGGATGTAGGCTATTTTATAAGCGAACTGCTGGCGCAACATGGAGACGTAAGTGTACCGGGGTTAGGCTATTTTGCGCACACGCGTATAAATGGTTATTATAACGAGGCCCAGGGCAAGTTTTACCCGCCAACCTACAGCGTACAGTTTGACCCGCAGGTGATAGACGACGAAACACTGGCGCAATATATTGCCGATAAAAAGAACATTTCGCTGGCATCATCAAAATACTTTACCGAAAAATTTGTAAACAGCGTAAAGTTGCAGGCACAAATGGGCGAAGCCCCGCTTGGAGACCTGGGCTGTTTTTACACGCAGGATGGGCAGCTGTTTTTTAAACCCAATACCGATATCAGCACCGATCCTGATTTTTTTGGCTATCAGCCGGTAACCTTGCATAAATTAGGCAGCGCGCCTGCAGAGGTTGAACCGCCTGCTGAAAATGCACCTGCCGAACCTGTTGAACCGGATTATGCAGCCCCTGTAGCCGTACCACAAACGGATAGTAATGAACTTAGGTTTGAAACTGATGAAGAGCACGAAGCTTACCTGGTTGACCTGGCCCGCAAACGGTCGCGCAGGTCGGTTATAACTTTTGTTGTGCTGGCAGCGCTGTTTACAGCACTTGTGGTATATTTAGTTAACCGGTACGATTCATCAATATTTAACCTGGACCAGTTTAAATCAAAAAAAACGGCTAAAAAGGAAACAGTAATTGCCGCGAAGATCGTCCACGTAGAAGATACTGTAAAAACCACTTTACCAACGGATACCGATTCTACAGCTGTGAAAAATGTAGTACCTGTTAAAGACACTATTGCAAAAACACCGCCTGTGGTAAACAATAATATTACAGGGCCACGTTATGAAATATTAGCTGGTGCATTTAAAACAATGGAAAAGACCACCATTGAAATGGATAAGTACAAAAAAATGGGTTTTGAGCCTCATATAGCACTTGGTGTACCGGGTAAAAAGCATAATATATCGCTGGGGACATACAAATCAGCGGGCGAGGCTAATACTGCAATGGATAAAATATTAAATACGGGTAAACTAACCCCAAAACAAGTTTACATACGATTTTTGAAATAAATAGAACACCCGCAAGGGGCTACATATACACTAAGAATTAAATAAAAACTATGATGTTATTATTGCAGGTTGCCGCAGATACCACCGCAAAACTTATTGATACCGCGAACCAGGCTACACAGCAGCTGGCAAAAATACCTGAAGAAGATCTACGCTTTGGCGATCTGTTGATAAAAGGCGGCTGGGTAATGATTCCCATCGGGATACTTGCCGTGCTTGGCCTTGTTATATTTTTCGAGCGTTTCTTTACCATCCGCAAGGCATCAAAAGACGAATCGCACCTGATGACCCAGGTACGCTCAAGCATCCACTCGGGCGATCTGCAATCGGCTATTGCCATTTGCCGTAACAGTAATTCGCCGCTTGGCCGCATGCTGCAAAAAGGTTTGCTGCGTATAGGCCGCCCTATAAAGGATATCGAAGGCGCTATCGAGAACGTGGGCAAGCTGGAAGTAGCCAAGCTTGAAAAAAACATCGGTATTATTGGTATAGTGGCCGGTATAGCGCCTATGTTTGGTTTCCTGGGTACTATTGCTGGTGTAATTAAGATCTTTTATGATATCTCGAAAACGGATAACATCAGCATGGGTGTTATATCGGGTGGTTTATATGTAAAAATGGTAACATCGGCAGCAGGCTTGTTTGTGGGTATCATAGCCTATGTATGCTACCATATTTTAAATATGATGGTTGATAAGGTGATATTGAAACTGGAAACCGATGCCATTGAATTTATCGACCTGTTAGAAGAGCCAAGCAAATGAATTTAAGAAAAAGACATAAAGGCGCATCAGCAGAAGTACACACTTCGGCCATGAACGATATCATGTTCTTCCTGCTTTTGTTTTTCCTGATAGCGTCAACGGTAACCAACCCCAACGTAATTAAGCTGATGCTGCCCAAATCATCAAGCGGGCAATCGGTATCCAAAAAAACCATCAATGTATCTATAGATAAAGACCTTAACTATACAATTGATAAAAAGCAGGTACCGGTAGACCAGCTGCAGCCAACACTGCAAAGCTATAAATCGCTTGCAACCGAGTTAACCATTGTGCTGTATGTAGACCGCACCGTAGCCATACAGGACGTAGTACAGGTAATGGATATAGCGCAAAAACTAAATATAAAACTGGTACTGGCAACAGAACCGAAAGGGTAAATAAGTGGCAGTAGGCAGCAGCAGCGGCAGTATTTTAACTGCTACTGCCACGGCCACTGCTACTATAACTAAATAAATGGACTACAGGGAAGATAATAATTATCCGAAAGCATTTGCTGCCACAGGTATCATACTTGGTGTGGTAATGGCTTTGTGCTATTTTATTGTGTTTCATAACCCGCCGCCGCATGAGGAAGGTACAGGCGGCATCCTGGTAAACTACGGTACGGTTGACGAAGGACAGGGCGACGATTACATGAGCACCGAGGAGCCATCTGTAGCCGAAAAAGCCAACAACACCAAACCGGATAAAGTAACCCCTGCCCCGCCAACCGAAGAAAAGCAGCAGGTGGACAACAGCGATAAAAATGTAGTTACTCAAAATACCGATGATGCGCCCGAAGTTGCGGCCAATACCAATAAGCCAAGCAATACCGTAGCCACACAGCCAACTACCAAAACAGTTGCCAAACCCACGGTTAACCAAAACGCCCTATACAAAGGCAAAACCAACAATGGCACCGGGGAAGGCGACGGAACCGGCAATACCCCCGGCAACCAGGGCAAGCCAACCGGCACCACCCTTACCAATAACTATAATGGAACGGGCGATGGTAATGGCGGTAACGCACTAAGCGCACGTAACTTTGAACGCCCTCCTGCCAAACCTAACCTCACTAATGTTGAAGGTAAAGTGGTGATTGAATTTCGAATAGATAAAAATGGTAATGTTGTATCTGCGAATGCCGCCCGGGGTTCAACAACGATTCAAGGAGATGTTGTAAGTAAGTGCATTCAAGCTGTTTTAAATGCAAAAGTAAACCCTTCTGCAAGTGTAAGTGAAGAGCGTACTTATACACAAACTTTTGTGTTTAAGCGACAATAATCAATATCTTATAGTTCATTGTAAAATTTTGTTGGCTAATGGTTCAAATCAACTTTCGGTGCTACATTTGTATGCAAGTAGTTCGGCCATGAACTATGAACCATCAACTATGAACTACTCAGATACCCTCAACTACCTCTACACACAACTACCGCTTTTTACCCGGGTGGGCGCTTCGGCTTATAAAGAGGACCTTACCAATACCATCGCTCTATTAAAGATCCTGGATAATCCGGAGCGTAAGTTTAAGAGCGTGCATGTGGGCGGCACAAACGGCAAAGGGTCAACATCGCACATGCTGGCAGCTATATTACAGGTTGCGGGGTACAAAACAGGGCTTTACACATCACCGCATCTTAAAGACTTCAGGGAACGCATCCGCATAAACGGTGCGATGATAAGCGAGCAAACCGTAATAGATTTTGTAGCAAAACACCGCCCTGATTTTGAACAGATCCAACCCTCTTTTTTTGAAATGACCGTTGCCCTGGCTTTTGATGTTTTCGCAAACGAACAGGTAGATATCGCCATTGTGGAAGTAGGCCTGGGAGGGCGGTTAGATTCGACAAACGTCATCACCCCGCTCCTGTCTATCATCACCAACATAGGCTGGGACCATATGAATCTACTGGGCGATACCCTGCAAAAGATAGCCGCCGAAAAAGCCGGCATTATTAAGCCGCAAACCCCGGCGATTATAGGCGAGTATCAGCCCGAAGTTGCCCCGGTATTTATCAATAAAGCAAAAGAAGTAAACGCCGGACTGGTGTTTGCGTCTGATGTAAATGCGGGAGTCCGAAATCGTGAGTCCGAAGTAAGTAGTTTAGAGTATTTGGAAATAACCGCTCCCCGCTCCCCGCTCCCCGCTCTTCATATCCAACTCGACTTACCCGGAAGTTATCAGGTAAAAAATGTGCGCACGGTTTTAACCGCCGTAGATGAACTGAGCAGGCAGGGTTTTAATATCACAGATGAACACATTGCAACCGCCCTTAAACAGGTAAAAACGCTGACAGGTTTGCATGGCCGCTGGGAGGTTTTAAGCCGCAGCCCGCTAACTATTTGCGATACCGGCCATAACCCCGAAGGTATTACCGAAGTACTAAAAAATATTGCTTTATTAAAATATCAGCATCTTCATTTTGTTATAGGCATGGTTAATGATAAAGACATAAGCAAAGTACTTTCAATGTTGCCAACCAATGCCACCTACTATTATTGCCGTCCGGATATTCCCCGCGGTTTAGAGGTTGAAAGCTTAAAGCAGAAAGCAGAGAGTTTTGGCTTGCATGGCAATGCCTATCCGTCTGTAAAGGCTGCCCTGCAGGCCGCGCAAGCCAAGGCTGCTAACAAAGACCTGATTTTTGTCGGGGGTAGTACTTTTGTGGTAGCGGAAGTGGTTTGAGCCTGTCTGAACCGGAATAATAAGAATTTGTGAAATAACAGAATTGAAATGTATAAATTCGACAAATTCTTTTAATTCTATAAATTCGAGTTCAGATAACCAACAACATGACCTACCTACCCGCTAAAGAACGATACAACAAAATGCAATACCGCCGCTGCGGCAAAAGCGGTATAAAACTGCCGGCCATTTCATTGGGCCTGTGGCATAATTTCGGCCATGTAGATGTGATGGAAAACTTCCGCAGCATCCTGCACCTGGCATTTGACAGCGGCGTAACCCATTTTGACCTGGCCAATAATTACGGCCCGCCCCCGGGCAGCGCCGAAACCAATTTTGGTAAGATCTTAAAAGAAGACTTCGGCGGTTACCGCGACGAAATGATCATTAGCAGCAAGGCCGGCTACACCATGTGGGATGGCCCTTACGGCGACTGGGGTTCAAAAAAATACCTGGTATCCAGTCTTGATCAAAGCCTTAAACGGATGGGGTTGGACTACGTAGATATATTTTATCACCACCGCCCGGATCCCGAAACACCGCTTGAAGAAACCATGGCCGCGCTGGATTTAATCGTACGCCAGGGTAAGGCGTTATACGTAGGTATCTCTAATTATAATGCACAGGAAGCCGAGAAGGCCATTGCCATATTAAAACAATTGGGTACGCCTTGTTTAATTCATCAGCCAAAGTATTCCATGTTCGTTCGCGATGCGGAAGCCGGGTTGCTGGACGTGCTGGAACAAGATGGTGTAGGCTGTATCCCCTTCTCGCCATTGGCACAGGGCTTACTCACCAATAAATACCTGCATGGCATCCCCGAAGATTCGCGCGCGGCAAAATCGACCGGTTTTTTACAGGAAAGCCAGGTTACCGACGAAGTAATAGCCAAAATAAAAAAACTGAACACCATGGCCGAAAAACGAGGCCAAACGCTTGCCCAAATGGCGCTGGCCTGGCTACTTAAGGACGACAGGGTAACATCGGTATTGATAGGCGCCAGCAAACCTGCGCAGTTAGCAGACTCGCTAAAAGCTTTAGATAACATTAATTTTTCGGTAGACGAACTGGAAAAGATAGAACAGATCCTGAAATAGTTTTTTATGCTGATGTGCCGTTAGGTACATTTGGTCGCTAAGGCGTATTTATTTCTAAATACGCCTTTTTGTTTAACAAAATTTAACACGGCGCATCTAAAATGTTTATTCATCTTAGCGTTAGCTTTATCCATCCGTATGAGATCACCCCTTCTGATAGCCTTATTCTTACTATTCACCTCCGCCCTGTTCGCGCAGGAGGCTACCATCAGCGGTAAAATAACCGACGAGGCCGGGAGTGCGATACCATTTGCAACCGTGTATGTTCGCAACACAACCAAGGGCACATCAGCTAACAGTGATGGCGGCTACACCCTAAATTTAAAGCCCGGCCAGTACGATGTGCAATACAGGGCCTTAGGTTACCGGCAGGAAAGCCGCCGGGTGGACCTGAAGATTAACCAAACTATTAACATTACCCTAAAGACCGAAGAATACCAATTAAAAGAGGTTTCTATCCGCGCCGGTGCCGAAGATCCTGCCTATGCCATCATCCGCAAGGCGATAAAAAAACGCAAAACCTATTTACACGAGGTAAACGCCTACACCTGCGAGGTGTACATTAAGGGTTTGCAAAAATTGCTGGCAGCGCCAAAAAAGTTCTTAGGGTTTGATGTGCAGAAAATGGCCCGCGAAAACGGACTCGACTCCAACCGCAGGGGTATTGTTTACCTGTCGGAGTCGCAATCGAAATACAGTTTTATGCAGCCTGATAAGGTGCACGAAGAGATCATCTCGTCAAAATTTTCAGGCAGTAACCGGGCGTTTACCTTTAACCGCGCATCAGACCTGCAGGTGAATTTTTACGACAACCTGCAAAACTGGGAAGGGCTAAGTAACCGCCCGCTTATATCTCCCATCGCGGATAACGCGCTGTCGTATTACCGCTACAAATATGCGGGCACTACAGTAGAGAACGGCGAAACCATCAACAAGATCCGGGTGATGCCACGTAACGATTATGCGCCCTGCTTTAGCGGGTACATCTATATTTTAGAAGATAGCTGGCGCATCCAGGGCCTCGATCTGTTTATCACCAAAAAGGCCAACATCAATTTTGTAGATACGCTTAAAGTAAGCGAGCAGTTTTTCCCGGTGAGCGGCAACGCGTGGATGCCGGCCTCGCTCAAATTTGAGTTTACCGGCGGCTTGTTCGGCTTTAAGCTTGGCGGCTACTTTATCGCCTTGTATAAAGATTACGATATCGACCCTAAGCTTGATGAAAAACAATTTACCGAGGTGCTGCGCATCACCAGAGGGGTAAATAAAAAAGACTCAACTTACTGGGAGCAGCAAAGGCCTATCCCCCTAACTGCTGAAGAGAAAACCGATTACCAAAAGAAAGCCGTGCTTGCCGCCAAACGCGAATCGAAACCTTACCTGGATTCGCTGGATAAGGTGAACAACAAGGTTAGTATTGGCAAACTGCTTTTGGGCGGGTACCGCCACCGTAACCGGTACGATCACGAATACTATAATTTAAATTCCGTACTAAGCTCGGTAACTTACAACACGGTTGAGGGGCTGGCGCTGGGTTATGGTGGCTCGTTCACCAAACAGATCGATAGCGTTAATAACCGCTACCTTAACATTTATGGCAAGGTGCGTTATGGTTTCTCCAATAAACTGTTCAATGCCAGCGGTGGTATCACTATGCCTGTTGGCTCGGCAACGCTAAATTTGGCAGGCGGAAGCGATGTGATAGACATGAACAACCGCGAGCCCATCAGTTCGTTCATGAATACGGCTTATACCCTGTTGAACAGGCAGAACTTTGAAAAGCTTTACCAAAAACAATATGCCGCGGCCACCCTATCTAAACGGATTTATGGCGGATGGCAGGCCAGCGTGGGCGCCGAATGGGCAAACCGCAGGTACCTGTCAAACACTACAGATTACAGCTTCTTCCACCCAAAGGGACACGTGTTTACTTCAAATAACCCATTTAGTCCCGGTGCAGATGTGCCTTTGTTTGCGGATAACCAGTCGTTTAAAATTAACGTGCGCACCACTTATGATTTTAGCAACCGTTACGAAACCTATCCTAACGGCAAAAGGTATATCCCGTCGAAGTATCCAATTATTGGCGTCAGCTTCACTAAAGCGGTAAAAAATGTGTTTGGGTCTGATGCAGATTACAACCTGTTATCGGCAGATATCTCCAAAACGGATATCCCTATGGGCTTTTACGGTAAAACATCGTTCTACGTGGGTGCGGGTAAATTCTTTAACACCAAAAACATCTACTATACCGACTACAGGCATTTCAGCGGTAACCAGATCTTGTTTTACGAGGGCGGCATCAGCAAATTCCTACTGCTTGATTACTACCGGTTCAGCACCGGCGACAAATATTTAGAGGGACATTTAGAGCATAACTTTAGCGGGTTGGTCACCAACATGATCCCGCTTATCCGCAAGTTAAAGCTACAGGAGATCATCAATGTGAATTACCTGGCCACCCCTATGTTAAAAAACTACACCGAGGTGGGTATGGGTTTCCAAACCAATATTGGTTTAAGAGTAATGTACGGCACATCGTTTAATAACAGCCCCGGCGGGGTGAACCATGCGATAAGGATCGGGGCGAGTTTTTAGGGTTAATTAAACACTATTCGTATATTTATTATCATTAAGTAAATAGCATGAAAGCCTTAAGCTCAACCGTTGTTATCCATGTATCCGATCTGAACCGCGCAGGTAAATATTATATTGACGTTTTAGGCTTTAAGCCTGATTTTGAGTTTGGCAATTATTGGGGATTAAGCTACGATGTCGTTTGCATTCACTTAAGCGGCCCAAAAAATCAGGGAATGCACAAAGCACCCGGTAGTGCCCATGTTTGTATCGATTGCGATGAGATTGACACCTATTATGACAGTATCGTAAAAAAAGGCGCAATTATAAATATCCCGATAGATGACCGCGTTTATGGCATGCGCGATTTTGCTGTGAATGATGAAGATGGCAATACGATAGTTTTTGGGATGGCGATTGTTTAGCGTTCACCTACTCCTTCCCCATCTTTACAATCCCAAGCAACGCACCATCAGGCATAACAGTATCAACCCTTTCTACTGCCTTGTATCCCATTGCTTCGTACAGCGGCACACCCGGCAATGTTGCGCCAAGTTTAAAGCTGGTAAACCCCTGTGCTTTTGCAGCATTCTCGCAAACCTTTATTATCTGGCGGCTTATGCCCTGCCGGGCATAACCGGGATGCACAAAAAAGGCCCTCATTCTTGCAGCATCTTTTAAGGGGTCGAGTAGCGGATCTTCTACATCTTTGTGCTGGTCGCCACCAAACAGGGTATTTCGTTTACTCCAGCCACCGCAGCCTACTTTTATTCCCTCCTTTTCGGCAACATAATAAGTACCATCACTTATCAGTTGGCTGTCGACACCAAAAATATATTTTATGGCGCTTTCTATCTGGTTTGGGCTGTAATAATCTGTACTTAAACCCCGTACCGACAGGCCTATTAAACGTTGTAATTCCTCCACGTCATTAAAGGTCGCCAGGCGTATCGTTATCATAGCGCAGATGTTTAAGGGCTAATATAGATTTTTATACTAATTCTTACTCCCAAATCTAAATTTCCTGCGTCATTTTTCCGCTCAAAATCCTATCTTTGCCCATGCAAGAAAAAATCCTCATTCTTGACTTCGGTTCGCAATTCACCCAGCTTATCGCGCGCCGTGTCAGGGAGCTCAATATTTACTGTGAGATCCATCCCTTTAACAAAGTTCCTGAAGTTGACCAAAGCGTAAAAGGTATCATCCTTTCCGGCAGTCCGTATTCTGTACGCCAGGACGATGCACCTCATTTCGAGTTCATCAAACACCATAAAACACTGCCTATTTTGGGCGTTTGTTATGGCGCGCAATACATAGCGCATTTCCATGGTGGCGAGGTTTTGGCATCAAGCACCCGCGAATATGGCCGTGCCAACCTTGATTTTGTAAAGCAGGATAACCCCTTGTTTAAGGATGTGCCTACAGGGTCGCAGGTTTGGATGTCGCATGCCGATACCATTGCCCGCATTGCCGGCGATTTTGAGATCATTGCAAGCACCGATAGCGTAAAAGTTGCCGCTTACCAGATAACCGGCACCCAAACCTACGGCATCCAGTTCCATCCCGAGGTTACGCACAGTACCGACGGTAAACAATTACTGCAAAACTTTTTGGTTGACATTTGCCATTGCACACAGGACTGGACACCTGATTCGTTCATCGAAACCACTATTGCCGAACTGAAGGCGAAATTGGGTGATGACAAGGTAGTTTTAGGCTTATCAGGCGGCGTGGATTCATCGGTTGCGGCGGTATTGCTGCACCAGGCCATCGGCAAAAACCTGCATTGTATATTTGTTGATAACGGCTTGTTGCGTAAAGATGAGTACCAATCGGTATTGGATTCGTACCAGCACATGGGCCTTAATATAAAGGGGATCGACGCCAAGCAACGTTTCTATGATGCGCTGGCAGGCGTTAGCGACCCTGAGAAAAAACGTAAAGCCATTGGTCGCGTATTTATCGAGGTGTTTGACGATGCCGCGCATGAGGTACAAGGTGTAAGCTGGCTTGGCCAGGGTACTATTTACCCGGACGTTATCGAATCTGTTTCGGTAAAAGGCCCGTCGGCAACTATCAAATCGCACCATAACGTTGGCGGTTTGCCCGATTTTATGAAACTAAAAGTTGTAGAGCCTCTAAACACGCTGTTTAAAGATGAAGTACGCCGTGTCGGTAAGGCTTTGGGTATCGATCCGAATATATTAGGCCGCCACCCTTTTCCGGGTCCGGGACTGGCTATCAGGATCTTAGGCGATGTTACACCCGAAAAAGTAGAAATTCTGCAACAGGCCGATGCGATTTATATCAACAATTTACGCAGTGGCGGTGTTTATGATAAAGTTTGGCAAGCAGGCGCCATTTATTTACCGGTACAATCGGTAGGTGTTATGGGCGATGAGCGCACTTACGAAAATGTAATTTGCCTGCGGGCGGTAGAATCATTAGACGGGATGACGGCAGATTGGTGCCACTTACCTTATGACCTGCTTGCAAAAATATCAAACGAGATAATCAACAACGTAAAAGGAATTAACCGGGTAGTATATGACATCAGTTCGAAACCACCGGCCACAATTGAGTGGGAATAAGTGGTTTATATTTGTTTCAGCGGCGCTGATAATAGGTGCATGTTCGCCTAAGGTACGAACTGTACCTGCACCCGTTGTAAAAACAAAAACTGAAAAAATCCCGGATAAAACTGAAAAAATTCCGGAAAAACCGGTCAGGAGATCCGAAGCTAAAGCGTCTGTCGTGTCACTGATACTTCCATTAGGGCTTGACCATGCCGCTGCCGGCCAAAAATATACAGCTTCAGGGCTAAGAATGGCCAATATGTCTGTAGAGTATTACCAGGGTTTTAAGCTCGCGCTCGATTCGATAACCGCTACAGGCGCCAATTACAAACTGCAGTTGTTTGATAGTAAGGGCGATGCCGCGCAGGCGCATAGCCTTGCCTTAAACCCAAAGGTAAAAAGCAGCGAACTCATCATCGGCCCTATCTTCCCGGATGATATTAAAAGTTTTACCCCGGTATTAAACGCCGCCCGCAAGCCCATTGTATCGCCATTGTCGCCCGCATCGCCGGCTACATATAAAAATCAGAATTTAATTACCATGACCCCGCCGCTGGAGTATCACGCTATGGGTGCGGCAACCTATATTGTAAAAAACATCAAGCCAAAAAAGGTGTTCATCCTTACCTCGGGCTTTAGCGAGGAAAAGTTATATACCTCGCCGTTTAAACGCACTATCGACAGCCTTAGCAAACGGAAGATCCAGGTAGTAACCATAACCGTGGCGCGAGGTAATTTAACAGCGCTAATAGCACAGCTATCGGCAAACAACCAAAACGTTTTTGTGATACCGTCTACCAAACAGGCCTTCCTGATGGTAACGCTAAGGTCGCTTGCTGAGCTTTCAAAAAATTATCCTGTAACATTATTTGGCCACCCAAACTGGGAGCGGTTTGTTTTTTTAAAAGCAGCCCTGTTACAACAGTTAAATACACACATCACTTCTACCGATAAAATAGATTACAAAAGCGCCGAAACAAATACCTTTTTACGCAGCTACCGTAGCGCATACCGCGCCGAGCCTACCGATTTTGCCATAAAAGGCTTTGACCAGGGTATGTATTTTGGCAACCTGTTAGCCGATGGCGAAGACATGGACAAACCCGACCTGGCGGATTTTACCGGCATACACAATAGCTTTCATTTTATAAAGAAACCGGGGCAAGGCTGGATAAACACCCATGTAGATATCCTTAAATACGAAGATTTTGAGTTAAAAAGGGTAAAATGAAAGCGATAAACCAGTTAAAGACCTTTCAGCGGATATTGGGCGAATACCCTGCCGATACACCTTTAGGCAAGTTTTTACCCGGCTTTTACCGGCAAAACAAACAAATGGGATCAACCGACAGGCGTGTTGCCGGCAGGCTCATTTACAACTACTTCCGTTTGGGCCGTGCCCTGCCTGATATACCGCCGGAAGACCGCCTAATGGTGGCCGAGTTTCTTTGCAATACGCAATCCAATTCCTTTTTGCAGCACTTTAAACCCGATTGGGCTGCCTGTGTGGGTTTTAGTATCGATGAAAAAATAGCACTGGTAAAAGCTACCTATCCCGATTTTAAGCTGGAGGATGTTTTCCCCTGGACGCAGCACCTTTCGGCGGGGATAGATAAGGATGCCTTTTTAAAGTCGTTCTTCGTTCAGCCGGACCTGTTCATCCGCGTAAATAAAGGTTTTGAAGCACAGATAAAAGCCGAGCTGACAAAAGCAGGTGTAACTTTTAAGGACGAAGGCAATAATTGCCTGGCCTTACCAAACGGCACGCGACTGGAAACCATTTTCCCAAAACAGCATTGGTTCGAGGTGCAGGACCTTTCATCGCAGCAAACGGCCAACTACCTTAAGCCCCAGAAATGGGATAGCTGGTGGGACGCCTGCGCGGCATCGGGCGGTAAATCATTACTGCTGCACAGCCTTCAACCGGATATTAAACTGGTAGTATCTGATATCCGCGAATCTATCCTGGCCAACCTGGACGAGCGTTTCCAAAACGCAGGATTGCGTAAGTACCAAAAAAAGGTAATGAACCTGACCGAGAACAACGAGCAGCTTTTATACAACTACGAATTTGACGGTATCATACTCGATGCCCCCTGCAGCGGCTCGGGCACCTGGGGCCGCACGCCTGAAATGATCAGCCAGTTCGACCTGCATAAAACCGACTTTTTTAAACGCCTGCAACAAGCTATTGTTACCAACGTAGCCAAACACCTTAAACCCGGCAAGCCACTTATATACATCACCTGCTCAGCCTTCAAAGCCGAAAACGAGGATGCGGTAACCTACATCACCAAGCAACTGGGCTTGCAGCTGGAAGAAATGAAAGTGTTAACGGGTTATGAGAACAAGGCTGATACGATGTTTGTGGCGAGACTAACAGCTAAAGCCCCCCAGCCCCCGTTAGCGAACGGGGGAGTTTTGGAATAGTAAGATGGCGTAATTGCGAATTAAAACCATGTCATTGCGAGGAGCGTAGCGACGCGGCAACCTCGTAGCCATGCATAAACGCCCTGCTTATGACGAGTTTGCCGCGGCCCTTCCCATCACCACCCAACCCTTAGGCCTCGCAATGACATAGTTATGTAGTGCATTAGTTAAAAAATGTTAATCTTTTCAGTTCTTGATTGTTAGCAGGTAATTTAGTTTCAACAAAACCGGTTACCTATGCTACACAATTACTTTACCATCGCCTGGAGAAATATCTGGAAACACAAGCTTTTTTCGCTTATCAATATCTTTGGCCTGTCTGTAGGTATAGCCTTTACCTTGTTGATAGCCGCCTATGTATGGCACGAGCTTAGCATCAACCACGATCTTAAAAACGCTGATAACCAGTACATCATTCAAAGCAAATGGAAAGACCCCAACCAGGGTTATCCCTTAACCGCGCTGGCCCCTATGCCAAAAGCGCTTAAGGACGAATACCCAAACCTGGTTGCCAATTATTACCATTGGGATGGCGTAAGCTCCAATGTTTCGAAAGGCAGCAAGCACTTTCGCGAAAGCCTGCAGGTGGGCGATAGTACCTTTATTACCACCTACGGATTTAAGCTGTTACATGGCGACCCAAAAACGGCCTTAAACGACCCTTTTTCGGCCGTAATAACGCGGGACATGGCCATAAAATACTTCGGCAAGACCGACGTTGTGGGCGAGTGGGTAACCATCGAAAGTTTCACCGGCACCAAACACGATTTTGTGATAACCGGTGTGCTTGATAAACTAAAAAAGAATTCGGTTACCAACGTTATTGATGGCAGCAACAGCACCTTCTTTTTACCCGGCGCGGCGGCTAAATTTTTAGGGCGAAGCTTAGACGGCTGGAACAACATTGCGATAGTTGGCCTGATCGAATTAAAAAAAGGTGTTAAGCCCGAGGATCTTACGGGGCCGATGAAAAGCCTGATCAAGAGGAACGCGCCGCCGCAAATTACGGCCAACCTTACCCCCTACCTGGTTCCACTAAAATCGTTTTACATTAATAATGGTAATGGCACCGTTAAAAAGATGCTGTACACGTTATCGTCCATAGCGCTCTTTATATTGCTGATGGCGGTTATCAACTTTGTAAATATCTGCATCAGCCGCTCATCGCAGCGCATGAAGGAAATGGGGATCCGCAAGGTGTTGGGCGGGCTGCGCAAGCAGCTCATCTGGCAGTTCCTTACCGAATCTGTTTTGATGGTGTTGATAGCCACATTATTTGCTTTGGGTATATACGCCCTTGCAAGGCCGTACTTCACCGACCTGCTGGCTGCTGATATCACCGGGCTGTTCTCGTTCCCGCTTTATTTTTATGCTTTGCCGGTACTGCTGGCACTAATAATTGGTTTGCTGGCGGGCCTTTATCCTGCGCTTGTCCTGTCATCGCTTAAATCTATCGACTCGCTGAAAGGTAAGCTGGACCGGGTGAAGGATAACGTTGTGTTCCGCAAATCGCTTATCGCGTTCCAGTTTGGTACGGCGGCGGTTGTGCTCATTTGCGCCATCGTTATCTCCAAACAGATCAATCTTTTCTTCGGTAAAAGCCTGGGGTATGATAAGGACTACGTGGTGTACGCCCAACTGCCGCGCGACTGGAGCAAAGCAGGCGTACAAAAAATGGAAGACAAGCGGTACCGCTTGTCGCAGTTGCCGCAGGTAAGCTCGGTAGCCTTATCCTGGGAAATAATGGACGGTGCCAACAGTGGCAACCTGCAGGCTTACAAACAAACGGATAACCCTACACAGGCATTTACATCGCAACTATTATTAACTGATAACCAGTTCGCGGCTGCGTATGGCATTCCCCTAAAAGCCGGTGAGTTTTTTAAGCCCCAATACATGCAGGCCGATTCGGGCAAGGTGGTAATCAACGAAACGCAATCAAAAGCTTTAGGGTTCGCGCAGCCAAAGGACGCTATTGGGCAACAGTTTAACGCGGTAGGCATAGCGCCGTTAACCATTTGCGGTGTGGTGGCCGATTTCCAGTTTGGTGCCATGAGCGGGCGTATTTTGCCTATCACATTTATCAACGTAAACCAAACACCTTTTTACCGCTATTTCTCCATCCGGCTAAAACCGGGCAACATAGAAAGCAGCCTGGCCGCCCTGCAAAAGAAATGGGCCGAGGTGATGGCTGATGCACCGTTCGAATATGCCTTTATGGACGAGGCCCTCGCTAAAATGTACAAGACCGAACTCCAGCTTAAAAAAGCATCATTTGTGGCCACAGGCCTGGCTATTGTTATTGTGCTGTTAGGCGTGCTCGGGTTAATATCGTTAAGCATCCAAAAACGCACCAAAGAAATAGGCATCCGCAAGGTGCTGGGCTCGTCGGTTAAGGATGTAATGGTATTGTTTCTGAAGGATTTCCTGGGCACGGTGGTCATCGCGGGCCTTATAGCCTGCCCGCTGGCTTACTGGATGATGTACAACTGGCTGGGCAACTACGCTTACAAAATAAGTTTAACGGCCGTACCATTCGCTATAGCCGTGGTGGCCTTGCTGATAGTAACGGCGATATTAATAAGCCTGCAAACCATAAAGGCGGCGCTGGCTAACCCGGTGAAGAGCTTGCGGGCGGAGTAGGAACCCCCGGCCCCCTGAAAGAGGGGGCTTTTGAACTGCTTAGGGCTAACCTATATTGCGGCCACGAATCTCGACGCTTCTTTACTTTAGCGGTGGGTTTTACACCCATCGCTAAAAACGCGTAAATGGAGCGTTATTTACCGGGTTTAACCAAATTATTATTTACTTTACCCTCGCATCAACCAATCTGTTATTTAGTGATCTTATTCAATATCTGCCTTTCTATAACTATAATAATCTTATCCTGGAATGTCGGGCTTATCGTAAATATAATATTGAAGAAAAGAGCCGTTTATTCCACACTAACTCGTTTCAATTTTATTAGCAGCGATAAAATAAACGCCGTTATTGGCGTTAAGCTTTTCAAACTATTCCTGGTAAAAAGTTTCTGGCGAAAACTGAACCCAACTTTAAATATTAAACAGGCTAATTTAGATGCCTTGGTGCGGTTAAGAAATGAAATAATAAGCTCGGAAATTATACATTTGGCTGCCTTTATAACTATTCTTTTGCTGCTGGGCGTTATTGAAATCGCAAATTTTCGTCCTCAGTTATTTTGGCCGCTTGCCGTTATAAATATCATTACAAATTTATACCCGGTGCTTGTTCAGCAGTATAACAAACGGAGGATCATAAAGATGATACGGGTCTTTTCTAATCAGAAGTATAACGGTTAACCCATTACCCTTTCATTTTATTTTTCGAGATTATCGCGAAAACAATACCGCCTAAAATTAATCCTGCAGGAATTATTATGTGTCCGGGGAAAATAATGGCCGACACAATTGCCAAGCCAATACCCAACCCTATTTTAATAAGCTCAGCGTTGTAAACAGGTGTTTCTTCCTTTACGATCTCAACATGCCGTTGGATGTTCAAATTTTTTACGACCTGTTTGGCCAGATGCTCCGGGATGCCCTGCTTATCTAAGCGGGCCAAAATAACTTCGTCGTCATATCCGGCCTTCTTAAGCTTTTGCCCCTCCAGGTATGCTTTATTTTTTAATCCTTCGTCCATACTTTACTATTAAACGCTAAAGTCCCCCTTCAGGGGGTTAGGGGGCTACGCCTACAACCCGCTATTACTCCTGAAAAGTTTTATCGCGATAGCCAATAGTATCACTCCAAAAGCTTTACGCAGGATGTGCAGTCCGGTTTTACCGAAAAGTTTTTCGAGCCATTGTACGTTCTTAAGCACCAGGTAAACAAACAGGGTGTTCACAATAATGCCTACTATAATGTTTTGTGTTTGATATTGAGATTTAAGGGACAACAGCGTGGTCATGGTGCCCGCGCCGGCTATCAGCGGGAAGGCCAAAGGGACAATAGATACCGACTCGGGCACCTCTTCTTTAAAAAAGTTTACACCCAATACCATCTCCAGCGCGATGATGAAGATCACGATAGAACCGGCTATCGCGAAGGACGAGATATCCAACCCAATTACCGCCAGCAGTTCATCGCCCACAAACAGGAACGCGATCATTAATATCAATACAGCAATGCTCGCCTTTTCTGACTGGATATGCCCTGCGCGCTGGCGCAACTGGATAATAACAGGGATTGCGCCAAGGATATCGATAATGGCGAAAAGGATCATCGTAACAGATAATACCTCTTTAAAGATAAGTGGATGCATAAGCTTAGGATTGTTTTTCTTTTGTGATCAAACGAATACTAAACAAAAGTGCAATTAAAATATATAAAGATGATAAAAAGAATATGCTATGTATAGATATAGCTGTTACAAGCCCCGCGGTTACAGGCCCTAAGGTTTGCCCTATAGAGGCGTACGACTGGTTGATGCCCATTACCTCGCCCCGCTCGTTTGGCTTGTTGTGGTCGGCTATAATGGCGTTTAACATGGGGTTACGCAGGCCGTTGAACAACCCATAAATACCAACCGATATCGCGAACAGCACTAAGCCTGTAGCAAAGCCGGCCAGGAGCATCATACCCAAACAAAACATAGTTGATATTAACAATATCACAGCCTGCGACGGGATCACTTTTTTTACAGCCGGCACCAGCATCTGCATCAGTATACCGCTTACGCCAAAGCCACCGTAAAACAATCCTATTTGCGTAGGTGTAAGTTTAAGGTTATCTACACTAAAGGTTTGGAAGCCTATCAGCATGGTAAACTGCGCCATGGTTAATAAAAACCCGGTAAATATGGCGGTGCCTATAACCGGCTTTTTTAGTACGGTATAAAGTGATACGAAATTAAAATGATGTTTATTTCCCTTGGATTTACCGCTTTTATCCTGGTTGGTTTCCTTCAGGAAAAACAACGTTAACAGCACGCCTAAAATAGAGATGCCGGCCGCGAAGAAAAAGGGGACTTTCATCCCGAAGGTGCTGAGCAGCCCGCCAATTGCCGGGCCTATCACAAAACCAAAACCAAACGCCGAGCCCAGGATGCCGAAATTCTTTGCCCGTTCTTTTGGTGATGAAATATCTGATACCATGGCCTGCGCTACCGATATGTTACCACCTGTAAGCCCGTCCAATATCCGCGCGGCAAAAAGTACAAAAATGCTGTTGGCCAGCCCAAATATTATGAACGAAGCGCATGTGCCTATCAGGCTGATAACCAGTATAGGCTTGCGCCCAAACTTATCTGATAACGAGCCCAGCACCGGCGTGGCAAAAAACTGTGCTATAGAATAAGCCGCGGTAAGCAGGCCGATGGTATGCTGGGTAACGCCAAACTTTTTACCATATGGGTACAGCAGGGGTATAATAATGCCAAACCCCATAGAGTTGATGATGGCAATAAATACAAGCACCCAAAGTATGCGGTTGGTTTTCATTCCTTACAAAAGGGTTTAAACCAAAAAAGGTTCTGTTTGCACAGAACCTTTTTAATATTGTAATGATTAAATTACTTTTTCTCGAAATCGGAAGCGGTAGGCAGCACATCTGCAAAGTTACCCAGCTTGCTGCGTTTGCGGCTGTAACCAAAGTAAATAAGTAAACCTGCTATCATCCAAACAAGGGCGCTCAGCTGTGTTTCGCCCGGTAAGCTAATAATCATAAGGGCACAAACAATAGCACCTAAAATAGGCACTAATGGCACCAATGGTGTTTTAAACGGCCTTACCAGGTCGGGGTTTGTTTTGCGCAATAACATTACGCCAACACATACCAATATAAAGGCAAACAGTGTACCAATAGAGGTTAGATCGCCGGCTACACTACCCGGTATAAATGCAGCGAACAAGCCCACAAAAATAAACAGGATGATGTTGCTCTTGTACGGGGTGCGGAATTTTGGGTGAAGATCTGAAAATATTTTTGGTAATAAACCATCCATCGACATGGTGTAAAACACCCTCGACTGGCCCATCAACATCACCAGGATAACTGATGAGAAACCGGCAAGGATAGCCACAGTAACCAAAGTTGATAACCATGCATAACCGTGCATGTAAGTGGTTATCGCGTAAGCTACCGAAGCCTCTTTACCCGATTTCATGAAATCCTGGTAAGGTGCAACACCTGTTAACACCCACGAGAATAAGATGTAAAGGATAGTACAAACTACTAACGAACCTAAGATCCCGATAGGCATGTCGCGTTTAGGGTTTTTAGCTTCTTGTGCTGCGGTAGATACGGCATCAAAACCAATAAAGGCAAAGAAAACCACGCCTGCACCACTAACAATACCACCCCAGCCGTGATTAAAGAACGGCGCATATGAGTATGTTTTACCACTGGCCAATACAACATCCGGCGCGTTAGCAGGGATCATGTATGGTGTGTGATTAGCAGGGTTAACATATTGCCATCCAATAGCTATAAATACCAATACTATAGCTACCTTAATGAAAACTATGATACCATTTACGGTAGCAGATTCCTGCGTGCCCTTTATCAATAATGCCGATAACACCGCCAGGATAAGCAATGCCGGAACGTTAGCTATACCATGCACAGATGTGCCGTTAACCATTATCGATTCTAACGGCGAGTGGCACCACTCGTATGGTATGGCCCCGTCAAAAAGCTTATTGATATATTCGCTCCAGCTAATGGATACCGTTGCTGCCCCAAGCGCATATTCTAATATTAAAGCCCAGCCAATAACCCAGGCAACAATTTCGCCCATGGTGGCGTAAGCGTAAGTGTAAGCGCTACCTGCAATAGGGATAATAGAAGCAAATTCGGCGTAGCAAAGGCCTGCAAAGGCGCAACCGATAGCTGCAACAATAAATGATAGTGTTACTGCCGGGCCTGCGTGCTCGCCGGCTGCGGCGGCTGTTCTTACAAACAAACCAGCGCCAATAATTGCACCAATACCCAACGCAATAAGGTTACCGGCGCCAAGCGTTCGCTTTAGGCTTCCTTCTGCATCTACAGAAGATGTTAGCTGTTCAATAGATTTTTTTACAAATACCTTCATGTTTTAATTTAATAAGATCAGTTATAATAGTCTTGAAATCAGTTTCCCCAAACGTACTTAAATTTATTGAAAAGTTAAAGAGCAGAATGTAACAACAGTATGCATGATTTTTACAGAATAAAAGTTATGAGAATGAGGAGATTACTAATGAGTTATGTTTCGAAAATTGTAGGGTTGAAAACACTAAGTGCAGTAGTAAGAGATAAAATCCTTCATATTTTAACTTTTAGTCTTTTGTATAAAGTATGGCGTTGCCTGCGGCCCGGGTTATTCGCTCATACGTGCACAGGCCTTAGGCTCGGGCCGGTATCCGCTACTACCCCTAACGCAGGGTTAGCATCTTAAAACACCTTCATCGGCCCCCTATTGTCGAGGTCAGGATCATTTGACGCGCCATCGTTACCATCACGCAAAATTATTGGCGGTGCTTGGTCATCCGGCGATTGTGTTACCTGATCATCAATTTGATAATCGTAGCCATTGGCGCTTAAAAAAGTAACCAGTGCCTGGTGGTCCTCTTCGTTTTGGGTATTTATTGTTATCGTCATATATCAAATCTACAATTCAGGATGGGGATTAGCAACAGCGTTATTGATTAGGCCGTAATGCTTAATCCGATTCATCTTTAATAAAAACCAACTGCCACTGCCCTTTACTCCGGTCAAAATTATAATTTACACTAATGCCTGTATCCTCAATCATGTATTGAACGATCACCTGATTTTGATTTACCTGATGCTTTTTATAAATAGTTTCTTTGGTATTCGGGAATTTTAAATATTTCAAATCCTTTTTGTTAATCATTTTAGTTATAGTGCCCTCTTCCTCTACTATCAACAAAGCCAGTGGTAACTTAACATGCGTTAACTGATATAACGAGTCAGTTTTAAACTCTTTAAAAAAGGTGTCAAAATCAACCGATTTTATAACACCAGATTTTCCTGTTCTGGTAACGTTAGTTTTTGAGGAAGGATCGGAACATCCTAAAAATATTCCGATAAGCAGGGCAATTAATAATATTGATCTTTTCATGTCAGGGTATTGCTTTAAATATAAACCAGGGCGTTAATATCACATTCATCATTATCATCACCACACCTAAAATTTTATTGAACTTACCACCCGTCCGCGTCAATATAATTCCAGTTACAACCCCTCCTATCAGCAACATCGCGGCATCAAAGTAAAGCAAGTAATCTGAAGTAGGAGGTTCGAGGTTTATTTTGAGCACGTCGAACAGATCCGGCAAGTACAAATACAGGTCGTACAGGCACAGGGTGTAGAGGATATAGCGGATAATCGGTTTCTTCATCACTCCTAATATAAACCTTTCCCGATTAAACGGATATTTTTTGTGATATTGCATTTCAATTAAAACCACAAATTATGGCTACCAATAATGATACGATGATGCAGGTTTATGCCGGGAGTTTTAACGATGCATCCGAAGTTCAATTCCTGCTCGAAAACGAGGGCATCGAGTCTTTCATCGAAAATGGATTGATGGGAACAATTGCACCCTGGCAGGTATCTGCAGGCGGTGTTGCGCCCGTAAAGGTGATGATATCTGATAAAGACATGGAAAGGGCTATTGAACTTTTAAAAGATTTTCAGGAATAATAAAACGAAAAAAATCACAAAAAAGCCCTCCGATAAACTCGAAGGGCTTTTCCATTCTATTCAAATCCTTAGATCTTTTTATCAGCACGGATAGTATGTACATTCATTGATTGTACTTTTTCCTGTTTCTGCATCATTTTGTTGGTGTTATCGGCAGTATTTAAGTGCGGCGCGATAACCAATGATACGATAGACATCAGTTTGATCAGGATGTTCATCGACGGGCCTGAAGTATCCTTGAACGGATCACCAACAGTATCACCTGTTACTGATGCTTTATGCGGTTCAGATTTTTTGTAATAGATCTCGCCGTTTATTTCAACACCTTTCTCAAATGATTTTTTGGCGTTGTCCCATGCGCCACCCGCGTTGCTTTGGAAGATCCCCATCAATACACCAGATACGGTAACACCTGCCAGCAAACCACCCAACACTTCGGGGCCGAATACAAAACCGATAACGATTGGCGTAATTAAAGCGATAAGGCCCGGTGCAACCATCTCGCGGATAGAAGCTTTGGTTGAGATCTCTACGCATTTTTCATACTCAGGGCGTGCCTTGTACTCCATAATACCCGGGATCTCGCGGAACTGGCGGCGAACTTCCTCTACCATCGCCATTGCCGCGCGGCCTACTGCCGAAATACACAATGCCGAGAAGATGAAAGGGATCATCCCACCCACAAATAAACCTGCCAGTACGTTGGCTTTGTAAATATCGATATGCTCGATACCTGCTACACCCACAAAAGCCGCGAATAAGGCCAGTGAGGTTAATGCTGCAGATGCAATAGCAAAACCCTTACCTGTTGCAGCGGTAGTGTTACCTACGGCATCTAAATTATCTGTACGCTCACGCACCTCAGGCGGCAACTGGCTCATTTCGGCAATACCACCGGCGTTATCGGCAATAGGGCCAAACGCGTCGATAGCTAATTGCATAGCTGTTGTAGCCATCATACCCGCTGCGGCGATAGCCACACCGTATAAACCCGCGAAGAAGTAAGAACCGTAGATACCGGCTGCCAATACCAGGATAGGCAATACGGTTGATTCCATACCGATAGCCAAACCGCCAATAATATTGGTAGCGTGGCCGGTTGATGATTGCCTGATGATGCTCATCACCGGGCGTTTACCCATAGCGGTATAATACTCGGTGATGATAGACATTAAGGTACCTACCACTAAACCTACCAAAATAGATCCAAAAACACCATTCTTGGTAAACACTAACGAACCTGCTTTTAAAACGCCATTAGCGTCAAGGTCGCGGGTTAGGTGCATTTCGGTGGTTGGCAGCATCCATTGTACTACAAAATAAGTAGCAACGGCTGTTAAAACGATTGATGTCCAGTTACCTACGTTCAAGGCATTCTGTACGCTGTCGGTCTCTTTTTTGATCCGTACCATGGCAGCACCAACGATAGAGAATATCAAACCTAAACCTGCGATAACCATCGGCAATAAAACCGGGGCAATACCGCCAAAGTTATCGGCAGATACTATCTCGCGGCCCAGTACCATGGTAGCAAGCATAGTAGCCACGTACGAACCGAAAAGATCGGCGCCCATACCGGCTACGTCACCTACGTTATCGCCTACGTTATCGGCAATGGTTGCAGGGTTACGCACATCATCCTCGGGGATACCTGCTTCAACCTTACCAACAAGGTCGGCGCCTACGTCGGCAGCTTTGGTATAGATACCACCACCCACACGCGCGAAAAGCGCGATAGACTCGGCACCTAACGAGAAGCCTGCTAATACGTCAAGCGCTTTGGCCATAGCCTCGCCGTTTACACTGCTGCCTGTAACGTTTACCACATACATCTGGTAAAAAACAATAAATAACGAACCTAAACCAATAATTGCCAAACCGGCAACGCCAAGGCCCATAACCGTACCGCCTGTAAACGATACTTTTAAAGCCTGTGCCAGGCTGGTTTTAGCTGCCTGTGTAGTACGCACGTTTGATTTTGTAGCGATACGCATCCCCAGGTAACCGGCAAAGGCCGATAGGAATGCGCCGATAACAAATGATATGGCGATTACCGGGCTTGATGTAGCCACTGTGGTACCACTCCATGCCAGCAGTATACCTGCAACAACAACAAAGTAGCTTAGTATTTTCCACTCTGCGCGTAAAAAGGCCATTGCCCCATCAGCTATGTAGCCTGCCAGCTGGTTCATCGAGGCATCGCCCGTTTCCTGTTTGGTTACCCAGGCCGACTTTATCGCCATCACGATTATGCCCACCAGTCCGAAAACAGGTATTAAATAAATTAAGTAAGTGTTCAAAAGATCCATGTTCTATATTTAGTGTTTTAAGTGTGCTATTTATTTTTGCGCAAAGCGTGCAAATATAATTGGTTGCCGCAAAATAGTAAATTAATTTCTTTACAATAGCCTGTCAATTTAAAGTTTTTGAATAGTTTAGTAGTTTAAACTAAACCCTAATGACAAAAGACACTGATCAACCCAAATTAAAGCACGAACTAAGCCTGCTGGACGGCACCATGCTGGTGGCCGGCTCTATGATAGGCTCAGGTATTTTCATTGTAAGCGCCGATATCACGCGCAACGTAGGCTCGGCCGGCTGGCTGATAGCCGTTTGGCTTATCACCGGTTTTATGACGCTTACCGCGGCCCTAAGCTACGGCGAGTTAAGCGCTATGTTCCCAAAAGCCGGTGGGCAGTATATTTACCTGAAGGAATCGTACAACAAACTGATAGCTTTTTTATACGGCTGGAGCTTTTTTGCGGTGATACAAACCGGTACGATAGCTGCCGTGGGGGTGGCTTTCTCTAAGTTCGCGGCATATTTAATCCCTCAGCTTAGCGAGGACCATATTTTATTACCATACAACCACTATTTGCAGGCAGGCGAAGTACGCCCAACGCTTAGTATAAGTGTTGCACAACTGGTATCCATTGTGCTTATCTTCCTGCTCACCTTTATCAATACAAAAGGTGTTAAGGGCGGTAAGTGGATCCAGACCACTTTTACATTAACCAAACTTTTAAGCTTATTCGGACTGATCATTTTCGGTTTCCTGGCATTTAAAAGTGAGATCTGGACTGCCAACTGGACAAACGCCTGGGACATGCACAGCCTGGCTAAAGACGGTACAACAACAAACTACACGATAAGCGCCGCTTTAGGTGCTGTCGCGATAGCTATGGTAGGCTCAATTTTCAGCAGTGATGCCTGGAACAACGTAACGTTTATTGCCGGCGAGATGAAGAACCCCAAGCGCGATGTAGCGCTTAGCCTTTTCTTCGGCACCATGATCGTAACCCTTATTTATGTATCGGCCAACATTGTTTATACCGGCGTGCTTTCCTTGCACGATATTGTTAATGCCGATAAAGACCGAGTAGCGGTTGCCGCATCTTACGTAATATTCGGCAGTAAAGGCGCTATCGTAATCGCGGTGATGATCATGATCTCGACCTTTGGTTGTAACAACGGTTTGATATTGGCCGGTTCAAGGGTTTATTACTCTATGGCTAAGGATGGCTTGTTCTTTAAAAAGACAGGCACGTTAAATAAACATGATGTACCCGAGTTTGGTTTATGGATCCAGGCGGTAGTAGCTTCCATACTTTGCTTAAGCGGCAAGTACGGCGACCTGCTGGATATGATATCCTTCGTGGTGGTGCTTTTTTATGTGCTTACCATATTCGGCATATTTATTTTACGCAAAAAAATGCCGAATGCTGAAAGGCCCTACAAAGCATTTGGCTACCCGGTACTGCCTGCTATTTACATTATAATGGGACTGGCGTTTTGTACGTTATTAATTATTTACAAGCCAGACTTTACCTGGCCGGGATTAATTATCGTATTAATAGGCATTCCAATTTATTATATATCACAACGAAACGTAACTAATGAGGATAAAGCGGACGTGGTTAGTTAATATTTTATTTATTGCTAATGCTGCAGGGGCACAAACCCTGCAGCAAAATTTACAAAAGGCATTTACCCGTTTTCAGCAGGACGAGCAGTGCCGTTATGCTTCGGTATCGTTAACCGTGCTGGATGCCAAAACCGGCGAAACCGTATTTGCTGCCAACCCGGATATGGGCCTGGCACCCGGTTCTACCCTAAAAACGGTTACCAGCATAACCGCTTTTAACGTTTTAGGGAAAGATTACCGGTACCAAACCCAGTTGGGCTATACAGGCACTATCAGCGCCGATGGCACACTTACCGGCGATATCATCATTAAAGGCGGCGGCGACCCTACTTTGGGCAGCTGGCGCTGGGCTGCCACCAAAGAAGGCGTTGTTTTAAATACCATGGTTACCGCCCTTAAAAAAGCCGGTATCAAAAAAATAAAAGGCTGTATTATTGGGGATAACGGCGTTTTTAAAAACCAGTCGATCCCCGATGCCTGGATCTGGCAGGACCTGGGCACTTATTATGGCGCGGGTATAGCAGGCCTTTGCTGGCGCGAAAACCAGTTTACCATAACCCTTAATACAGGTAGTGTTGGCAGCCCGGTCAGCGTATCGGGTACTATACCGCCAACCAGTTACCTGGAATATAAAAGCGAACTAACCAACGGCGAGGCAAAAACCGGCGACCTGGCATACTCTTACCTGCCGGCTTTTGGCAGCAAGGTAATGTATCTGCGCGGCACTTACGCTATCGACCAAACCAAGAAACGCATTGCCGCCGCCATCCCCGATCCGGCATACGATGCCGCCCTGCGCCTTACCGATACGCTTAAACGCATTGGCATCAGCGTAAGCAGCAATCCAACATCATCGGTTATATTGGGTGATAAGGGTAAAATCGCACCCGCGGCAACCAAAAGCATTACCACCATTCTATCGCCCGAGCTAAGCAAAATTGTTTACTGGCTCAATCAAAAAAGCGTGAACCTGTATGCCGAGCAATTGCTGGCTACTATTGCCCTTAAAGCAGGCAAACCGGCCTCAACTACTGATGGTGTGGACGTAATGAAGGATTTTTGGGAACTAAAAGGCATTGATAAACGATCGATGAATATTTTTGATGGCAGCGGTTTATCCCCGCAGGACAGGATCACCACCTCTACCATGGCGCGTATCCTGCAATCGGCCAAAAAAGAAGCCTGGTTCAATGATTTTTACGAAAGCCTGCCCGTTTACAACGATATGAAGATGAAAAGCGGCAGCATCAACAGCGTGCAGGCCTACGCCGGTTTCCAAACACACGATGGCCGCCAGCTTTGTTTTTCCATTATGGTAAACAACTATTACGGCCCCGGCAGTGGGATAAGGGAGAAAATGTTTAGGGTATTGAATGAGTTGAAATAAGAGGAGCCCCCTAACCCCCTGAAGTGGGAACAGAAGTTAAAAACTATGTTGTTGCTGTAACAACATGGTGGGTTAAACTCCGCAACTTTCGGGTTTTGCGAATAACAACAGCAGGCTACATTTGTATCATAATACATTCATCATTATGGATCTACAGCAGAGAATTTCGCAGATAAACTGGACGGAGGTAACCGAAAGCATGCATGCCAAAGGTTATGCGCAAATACCGGGTATTTTATCCTCGGGAGAATGCGAGGCCTTGATATCCCTGTACGCACAAGCGGATATCTACCGCAAAACCATCGTGATGGAGCATCATGGTTACGGGCTTGGGCAGTATAAATATTACAGCTACCCCCTGCCCGGTGTTGTGCAGCAATTACGCGAGCAGGTTTACCCGCACATTGCGCCCATCGCCAACAAATGGATGGAAGTTTTGAATATCGATAAACAGTTCCCCGGCAGCCTGAACGAGCTTACGGAACTTTGCCATCAGCATAACCAGTTGCGGCCAACCCCATTGATACTAAAGTACAACCAAGGTGGCTACAACGCCATGCACCAGGACCTTTATGGCGAGGTTTACTTCCCTATGCAGCTGGTAGTTTGTCTGAATGAGCCGGGCAAGGATTTTGACGGCGGCGAGTTTGTACTGGTTGAGCAAAGGCCCAGGATGCAATCGAAAGCAATGGTGCTGAGCCCTAAAAAGGGCGATATGCTGCTGTTTACCACCAACTTCAGGCCGGTAATGGGCAGTAAGGGCTACTACCGCGTTAATATGAAGCACGGCGTAAGCGAAGTAACCCGCGGCGACCGGCATACGCTTGGCATTATTTTCCACGATGCTGCCTGATATACCATTTGAAACGCGCTGGCGTTAAACTAACAGGGTACCGGCTTGTCATATAGTTATATTTACTATATTAACCTGCATCCGTTATTATCATTCGCCTATGTTCAAAAGATCGCTCATCATCCTGTCTATCATATTCGCAGCATTAACAAGCCGCGCGCAAACCACCGACGAGGTGTATAACCAATACCTCGATTTTAACCTGGCGCGCCTGCAGGGCGAAACGGATAAGGCCTTAACATTGGGGCAGGACCTGATCCCTAATGTGGATAAGCTGAAGGATAACGCCCGCATCAGTTTTTATTATTCTATAGGCAACCTTTTCGAGAACGACGGGCAATCGGTAAAGGCCATAGAGTATTACGAAAAAGTTGATGCTGCAGTACCCGATTATTATGTGGTACAGCGCGCATTAGGCTACCTGTATATGAAGGATGCAAACGATTTGAGCGAAAAGCTTAACGCCTCCCGGTCAAACATCAACGAAAATAAAAGGCTCACTATTTTATACACAGCGGCAGCAAAAAAAGCATTGCCCCACCTCGAAAAATCCCAGGCCTGCGACCCGAATGACGATACTCTATCGCTTATTAAATCGCTTTATAAAAATATGGGCGATACGCAGGGTGCGGCTACCCTAAACAGTCGCTTAAAAGCGCTGTCCAAAAACTGCGTCGATCTGCTCGACGATAAATAGCCCTACAATTCCAGCGCCTTACCCTGTTGCGGATAAATTAAATTCAGCTGTAGTTTATTAGCGGCTTTTAGCTGCGTTTTTATCATGACGATGCTTTTATAAGGCGGCTTTAAATGGGTAACCACTATGTTCAATCCTTTTAAAGATGCACCTGTAAGCTTGCCCAGAACGGCCATTTCATTCATCAGCAGGCGCGGGGTAAGGTGGCCGAACAGGCTTTTATCGGGCTGCTCATTCGGGAACGATACTTCTATCATTATCGCTTTTAGCTTACGGGCTTTTACCAGCGGTGCAACCGCGGCCCATAGGTTGTGCAGGTTTTGGCTTTTTTCAATTTCATCGGCACCGGTATCGCCTAAATACAGCACATAACTATCTTTGCTGCGTACCAAAAAAGCGGTGCTGGTTAAGTTAGCATGGCTCAAAGGGAATACCTTTACCTGCATACCGGTATTTTCAATTCCGGTTTCAACTCCCGGCTCCAACGTTTTGTAATGATATTTTTTCAGCTGTGGCACCTCGCCATTGTCGGCAAAGTTGGCCCAGTTATCCCAGGTAAAATAATGGGTTTTGATGGTTTGCAGGGTGCTTTGCAAGCCGTAAATATTTTTGGTGCTGTCATCGGGCGAATTCATGATCAGCCCCGCCACATGGTCCAAATGGGCATGCGAGATAAAATACCCTTTGATGTATTTCTTAAGTACCTGTTCTGCCGTGATGCTAAATGAATGTGCCGCTATAGCCTTTGCTATCCCGGTGTGGATAGTACCTGCATCCAAACAAATGTAACTGTCCGATCCTTTTGGCGCCAGCATATAGGCCGACAGGTTGCTTTCATCGGCACCGCCCAAAACGCCCAATGGCACAATGCGGAACGAGGCAGCAGGTTTAACCTGCGCAAATGCCAGCACGGGCAACAGTAAAAATACAAATAGCGATAGTTTACGGTGATGGTTCATTACGCCAAATTTACTAATTTGGCCGCTAATGAAAACCAGCCAGATAGCTGCTAAAATTGTAACCCGTTTGTTTTTTATTTTATTGCTGATTGCCCTTGTACCTTTTTTGCAGGGCGATACCGCCAAGTTGCAGCATCTTTACCTGGCGCCCAAACACATCTGGACACTGGCCTTCCCTATCCTGCTGATACTGGGTTTTATAGCGTTGCTGGTTATCTGCTCCATCAAAAAATTCAGTAAAACGGATCTTAACTGGTTATTGGTTATTAATACGCTGGTGCTGATGGCCTATGGCGTTACCTTGTATATTCGCATATATCAGCTTATCAAATAAATCAGAGTAAACTAATCTCTGGTTACTATTCTCTAATCACTAACATCTACTCCGTCTTCATTTTCTTTTGCGCGGCTTCCTTGTACTCGTAGTCGCCGCCAAGCAGGTATCCCCATGGTTTAAGACTTTCTATCCTGTCGAATATGATTTTAAAGATGGCTATAACCGGGATAGACAAAAACATGCCCGATAGTCCCCATATCATCTCGCCGATAATAATGCCTATAAAAGAGATGAGCGCGTTTAGCCGTACCTTTGCGCCTACTACCGCGGGCAGCAAAAAGTTGGCATCGATAGCATGCATGATTATTACACTTACCGATACGCTGACCGTTTGGCTAAGCGTACCTGTTGCAAAGGTTACAATAGTGCTTAACAGCAAAGCGGTAAAAATGCCAATGTAAGGTATAATGTTAAATACGCCCACAATTATCCCCAGCAAGGCTGCATACTTTATACCGATGAAGTAAAAAACGGCAATGGCCATCCCTGATACGATAACCATTTCTATCAGCAAACCTAAAATGTACTGGCGCAATATCCTTTGTACATTCTCTACGATATCAACCACAATGGCCTTGTTGTCGTCGCTAAATACCCATGTAATAAAGCGGAACAGCAAACGCCTGTAAAACAGTATAAAAAAGGTGAATATCAGTATAAATACATAAAAAAGCAGTAACGACGATACCGCGCCGAAGGTGGTGCTCAGCACTGCCGTACCCGATGCCATTATTTTTTCGGCTGTGCTATTAACATAAGTTAGCTGCTTGTGCGTGTTGATATGAAAAGCATTTTGCACCCAGCCCGACAAATTGATTATAGATTGGTCTACCTGGCTTTTCAGCATGGGCCAGTCGTTGGCAATGTTCGAGATCTGGGCGCCTATCAGGTACATGATACCGCCAACAAACCCTACAAGTAGCAGTATAGATATAAAAGATGATGCGCTGCGGGGCAGGCGGCACTTTTTTTCGAGAAAGTTTGAAACAGGCAGCAGCAACACCGCGAACAGGAACCCGAATATCATAGGGTCGATGATCTCTTTGGCCATTACCACCAGGTAACCCAGCACACAAAACCCTATCAATATCAGGGCTAATCTTTCGTAAAACGGGGCTATCAGTTTTTTGGTGGGCATACTATTTTAGATATTTTAATGCTGAACATACGGTTATATTATATGTTTTTAAATAGCAATGTAAATGTGCAACAAATTTCAGGCTTTACCACCACGAGGGCCACAAGTTTGGCAAACACTTTGCTATGATTAGGTATAAATAAAACATACTACCATGGCAAAATATTCAGAAAAAGCAGGTGAGAAGGTAGAAAAAACCATGCACGAGATGAAGGAGGGCAAATTAAAAAGTGGCAGCGGTAAAAAAGTTACCAGCAAAAAACAGGCTGTTGCAATTGGTTTATCTGAAGCCCGCAAAGAAGGCGCTAAAGTGCCGAAGAAAAAGTAACACAACACGTGTTAACAGCAAAGCCCCCTGAAAATTAAGGGGGCTTTGCTGTTTTATTTATTACAGGTGCATGTTAGTTAAAAGCAAATTCGTTGCTTATCCAGGTTTCTAACCTATTGTTCTTATCCAGGTCCATCAACCTTTCCACATCATTATCGCGCTTATGGGTTGGCTCTATATTATACTTAGTTATTACCGCCCGCAGTGCAGCCATGTTAGCTTTTGTTTTATCAAAATCGGCTTTGTGCTGTATGGCGTATTTAGAGAACTGCGACATATAAATAAACCCTAACTGCGGGTTAGCATCAGAGAGGTCCATAATGGCTTGCTTTAACTCAATAACAACATCCGGGGTCCCTTGTGCCCATATCAACAGGAACTGTGTTGCAGCTTCGGTTTTTAAAGGTTCTGTTCCCCATGCGGTCTTCATCATCCAGTCGGCTGTTTTAATAATATCAGGCTCGTATTTAACATAATCTTCCTGTTTATTAAAATGATAATCTTTGGGCACTTCATAAGTTTGCGCCGATGCCTTTACTGTAAATGTAAACGCCACAATAACGATCATGAAAAGATTTTTCATCGGGTTAAATTATGAAATTTTATTTGCTGTTAAGCACACTTACCTGAAAACTTAAAAGGTCTTTTTTTGTTTGAAAATTTCGGTTTGTTACAGCCAATATATAAGCACCTGTACCTTCATTAAAAGCATTTATGGCGGCATTATCATATTTACGGCCGGAAAAATAGGTAAGCTTAGTTGTGCAATAATGCTTTAACGCTTTTAACTGCTCATCAGAAAAATATGCGAGGCTCTCCTCGTCCTGCAATATTTCTAACATCCTTGGCTTTAATTTCACCTCCCGGGCGTAAATGTCGTGCAGATTATCTTCGATCTTATCATAAGGCATGGTTACATATACGTTGTTAAAATAGGTCATCACATCCGTGTATAACTCGTAATCATTCTGGCTATCGTCATTCACATTAAACAGCTTTTTGTATTTAGCTACCAGCAATTCTTTATCAGTATCACTTTTAGCTATACCGTAAAAATACATAAAAATGTCTTTATCTAATTTTTCCATTTGCTGCACTGCTGCCAGCCGTTCCTGCTCAATAGCTTGCATGGTAGCCGCAGCATCGCTGGCACGGTGCTTTACTCCCTTATAGTCAAATGTTTTAATGTTATTACCATCATTTACAATACTTTGCAGCACGTTAATATCCTGTTGCATCCTATCTATGGCAGTTGGCAGGCCGGTGTTATCTGCTGATAATAGCTCCTCAATTTTTTGGGGGTAAGCAGCAGCCAATTCCTTAACCGCTTCATCTACATCAAACTGGCTTATACCGCGGCCATCGTAATAGCCTTTATAAAAATCATCAAGGTTATATTGGTCCGGATTTGCGAAAAAATCGCTTTTAAATACTTCCAGGCCTATCCTTTCGGTTTTTTCAGTTGCCGATGTGGTCGAATACACATCATCTGTAAGCAATTGCTGCAAGGCGCCGGCCTCATTAAAAAGCGACCATGCCGTATCCTCAATTACCATAGTTTGCAAGTTAAGCGATGCCAGGCGCGCCTCACGGTCGGCAGTTGAAGGGTGCGATGACCATTGATCGTTTATTACTACCTGGCTTGTGTTTACAACATCAATACCATTGGGTATAACCGGCAGCCCGTTTGCATCAATAGTAAGCTTGTTTTGCACCGAGTAATGTTTTATCATTTCCAGGTGCTGAGGATAAAAATTATCCGACCGGTTATCTTTTTCGAGTTGCCTGCTCCAATAATTTAACAGTTCATCATAACAAAGCTGCCCTACCTCTATCCGTTTTAGCGAACTAATAACCTGATTAGAGCCGCTAACATATGCCGCCCTTGCATCAGCATGGAATTCCATCTCGCGCGAGAGGCCCATGTGCGTTTTATTGAGTACAACATACACTTGTTTAAGGATATACTGTATTACCCTGATCACCTGTATATTTATCCAGGCTGTTAAGGTAAAGAGCGAATGCAGCTTTGACATAGAGTTTAATACCCGGCCATACCCTTCATTATCATAAAGCAGGTTGTGTATAACCTTGTTCATGTTATAAACGTAGCTGCCAAACTTCATGCTCCGCTGCGAAAAATGACCAAACTCGTGTGCCATAACCGCTTTAAACTCGGATATGTTTAACGAGTTTACAAGCCCCAGCCCTATTTTTAAATTCTTTTTTACCGGGAAAAACATGCTCCAGAAACTGGAATCGTAAAATACGCCGGCGTTAACATCGGCAGATAAAAAAATATGCTTTGGAAACGGCGCGTTGGTTTCTTTGGTTAGCTGCCTTATAAACGCGAATAACTTCTGCTGGTCATCTTCATATACCTCTATCATCCCGGAGTAATCGGTAACATGTTTTTTAAAAAGAAACTTGATAATAAAATATATCAGCAATATCCCCGATCCAATAAGCGCCGCACCTAAAACAAGTGTGAGGAAGCCTACTTTAGCAGCTATTATAGCTACACCAAGCGCACCAAATGCAATGGCTAAACCAACAACAGCTAAAAGCAGCACTATATAGGTTATAATAAAAAACAATACCGCCCCAATTGAGCGATACACATTTGAGTTAAACGATGCCGAAGGTTTTAGTATTTCCTTATCCGCGCCGGCAGGTACAGGCGGAAAGGCCAAGCTTAGGTTAGTATTCATTACTTAAAGATAGTAAACGAATCCATTACTTTCATTAAAACAACTGCTTCATCAATAGTACAAGGGTTTGGGCCTTCACCTTTAAAATACGTTACAATTTTGGTGATCATGGGCTGCTGGATATGCTCGGGGTGGGTAAAGTTCACCGTTTCTTCGCCATCCTCGTTCTTGCAGGCAACAAACGTACCAAAAAACGGAAAGCTTATTTTCCCCTTCGTGCCGATGATCTCGCAGCTATCAACCGCCTCGCTTTTAGCCACATTAAAACACCACGAGCCGTTAACCACTACCTTATTTTTAAATACGATCTGCCCGCAAACATGGTCATCTGCCGGGCTAAACCCGCCCTGGTTTAAACTATAACCGGTTGATTGGGCAGGCTCACCAAAAAAATACAGCATCAGGTCCAGCTGATGGGGCGCAAGGTCATGAAAATACCCTCCGCCGGATAGTTCGGGCTGCAGGCGCCAGTTTGGCGGGGCATTCTCCTCCAGCTTTGGCCGTGGGTATTGCCACATCCTAATTTGTACAGTCCTGATCTCGCCTATGGCACTGTTATCAATTAAACTTTTTACGTGTAAAAACATGGGCAAGGCGCGGCGGTAATGTGCTACTGTCAGCTTCGCCCCGCTTTCATTTACGGCATCGGCCATTTGCTGTGCCTCGTGCGCGTTGCGAGTAACCGGCTTTTCTACATACACGTTAAGGCCTTTTTTTATGGCGCGCAAAGCATATTCCAGGTGTTGGGCCGGCGGTGTAGCTATCGATACCGAGTTAACTTCGGGGTCGCCCATCAATTCTTCGGCGTTGCTATACCATTTATCAACATGGTGGCGCCGGGCGTAGTCGGCGGCCTTTTCGGCATCGCGGCGCATTACAGCTACCAGTTTGCTATCGGCTATTTTATTGTATGCCTGCCCGCTCTTTTTCTCGGTTACGTTACCGCAGCCTATAATGCCCCATTTAATTGCTGTCATTTAATAAAATATTTATGATTTTTTTCCATGCAAGTACAAACTGATCAAAGTTGTATGCGGCACACCAAGTGTTTGCCCCGGTTGCACTTTTACGTATAATTTAAGATAGGTGTTCATTATAGCTTTAGACAGGCGCACATACCGCTGTTTATATCTCCCTTCGGTAAATGGCGTTATAGGAGTATTATAAATCAATTTGCCTTCTTTATCTACATATGCCGAAAACGCATAATCAAAATCGCTATCTGCTTTGTTAATGGTTATATTGTAAACAGGGTTCATATAATCATCAGATGTATTGTAATTATTTAAAAGAAAGTCGGCAATGGTCTTTTTCTTTTTTACTGTGATTGACGATCTTGTGCTTGTTAGCCGTACAGGGGTTAGCGCTGCAAAGGCATTTGTGAGCGACGAATCGGCCCTTTTTATAAGTTGCTTTACAAATAAGCTATCTTTCCGGTTGCTGCGCTGCAGGGTAGCGGCGTTAGTATGTAATACGTTTTTGATGTAATTATCAGCGTAAAATAACATGTAAACCTTTGTGCCCCTTATATCCAACGAATCGTCCTTCGCTTCAAGAAGCTCAAAAACCAGACTATCCTTGCTCATGTGTTTCATCCGCAAAAATGATCTGTTGGTATTGAAAACAGAATCGATGCCGCAGCTTAGCGGAAAATTTAAAAATCGCTTTTTAACCGGGCTGTAAAGCGCTACAGAATCGCTTGACACAAAACGCAGTCGCCAGTCGGGCGATAGGTGATAGCCGTACTCGTTAAAAGATAATCCATTTTGCTGGCGGCGAACCTCGGTGAAAGTAATGCCTTCTACCTTTTTAAACGATAACATCGGTTTCCCGGAATGCCCCGGAATTGATGGGTCCTTAAACTTGCAGCCTGTAATTAAACAAATAACGACACCAATTAAGGCCACACATAAGGCTACTCGTTTCATTTAGGTTAGCTTAACATCGCCAGCAATTCGTCATCGCTAATGATGGGTATGTTTAATTTATTGGCTTTCTCCAGTTTAGCAGGCCCCATATTTTCGCCGGCCACCAGGTAGCTTAATTTGGCCGATATGCTGCTCAGTATTTTGCCGCCATTTTGCTCGATGATGTCCTTCAACTCATCGCGCGAGAATTTCTCGAACGTGCCCGAGATGATAAAATTTTGCCCGCTTAGCTTTTCGCTGGCCAGGGTCAATTCTTTCTCCTCGGCGACAAATTGCAGGCCACTGGCCTTTAGCTTTTCAATTTCCTGACGATGGCTTTCATCGGCAAAATATTCGGTAATGCTTTCGGCAATACGGCCGCCAATTTCTTCGGCAGCGGTTAGTTCCTCTGCAGTTGCAGCCATCAGGTTGTCGATGGTTTTAAAATGCGCTACCAGTTTTTTGGCAACGGTTTCGCCAACATAACGTATGCCCAAGCCAAACAGCACTTTTTCAAACGGCTGCTGTTTCGATTTTTCTATCCCATCCAGCATGTTGTTAATAGATTGCTCGCCAAAGCGGTCCATCTGTTTTAGTTCGGTGATATGATCCTGAAGGTGATACAGATCGCTGATGTGGCGTATAAAACCGCGGCTATACAGCGTGTTAATGGTTTCGTCGCCAAGGCCGTCAATATTCATGGCTTTGCGGCCAATGTAATGCTGCATTTTGCCCACTATCTGCGGCGGGCAACCTTCGTCGTTAGGGCAGTACCAGGCAGCCTCGCCTTCGGTACGCAATAATTTGGTATCGCAGGCAGGGCAATGGGTAATATATTCTATGGCCTTTGCGCCGGGCTTGCGCTTATCCAGGTTTACACTGATAATTTTGGGGATGATCTCACCCCCTTTTTCAACATAAACCGTATCGTGCTCGTGCAGTTTAAGGCGTTCGGTAATTTCGTCGGCGTTGTGCAGGGTGGCACGCTTAACGGTTGTGCCCGCCAGCAGCACGGGCTTTAAGTTGGCTACCGGGGTAACGGCACCTGTCCGGCCCACCTGGTAGGTAACGGCCTGCAGTTCGGTCTCTACACGTTCGGCCTTAAATTTATAGGATATTGCCCAGCGGGGCGATTTGGCCGTAAAGCCAAGCTCCTGCTGCTGCGAATAGTTGTTTACTTTTATAACGATGCCATCAATATCGTAGCTGAGGTTATGCCGCTCGGTGTCCCATTTGGCAATAAACTCCAGCACACCGTTGATATCGCTAACCAAACGGCTATGGTTATCTACATGAAAACCCCATTCCTTTACAGCTTCCAGGCTTTCCCAATGGGTTTTAAATAAGGTTTTTTCGGTGTACAAACCATACAGGAAACAATCCAGCGGGCGGCGGGCCACCTCGGCCGAGTCCTGCAGTTTCATGGTACCCGATGCAAAGTTGCGGGGGTTGGCATAAGGCACTTCGCCGTTATCCACACGCTCTTTGTTTAAGCGCTCAAAAGCCTTAAGGTGCATAAACACTTCGCCACGGATCTCAAAAAGGTCGGGGTATCCACCTTTTTCCAGTTTTTTGGGAATGCTGTGAATAGTGCGCACATTGGTAGTTACCTCGTCGCCTTGTGTGCCATCGCCGCGGGTAACGGCACGCGCCAGCTTGCCTTGCTCGTAAGTAAGGCTCATGGACAGGCCGTCGAACTTCAGCTCGCATACGTACTCAAAATTATCGCCAATAGCCTTGCGGATGCGCTGGTCGAACTCTACCAGTTCCTGCTCGTTATAGGTATTTCCCAACGACAGCATGGGCCAGCGGTGCTTAACGGTAACAAACTCCTTGGTAATATCGCCGCCAACAACCTGTGTAGGTGATTCGGGGTCGGCAAACTCGGGGTATTGTTTTTCAAGGGCACTTAATTGCTCCAGCTTTTTGTCAAAATCGTAATCAGAAATGGTAGGCATAGCCAGCACATAATAGTTGTAAGTGTGCTGTCTTAACTCAGCAGTAAGGGCCTTTATTTGTTCTTGGGGCGACATGTAGCGAAGATAGTTTTTTTAGATGATGGTTCATAGTTCATGGTTCATAGTTGAGGGCAAAATTGCCTCCTGCCATGAACCATGATCTATCAACTATTTGCCAACTTCCATTATGGCTACCACAGGGTAATGATCTGAAGGCGCGCGGCCGTGGTAGGTGTTTGTTAAGATACCGTAGCGTTTTACTTTAAACTGCTTGCTTACAAAAATGTGGTCGATACGTTTATCGCCCGCGGTGTTCACATCAAAAGCGTTAAAAGTATTATTCGGCGCAAGTTTTACAGGCGATAATACGTAGCTATCCTTCAGCAAACCCGAGTCGTTGATAACCGCGTAACTGTCTGACGTTTGGTCGACATTAAAATCGCCGGTAAGGATGGTTGGCGATGCCCCTGCCATCTGTTTAATTTTTTCGAGCACCAGTTTGGCGCTTTCGCGGCGGGCTACTATGCCGATGTGGTCCATGTGGAGGTTGAAAAAGTAGAACGTGAACCCGGTTTTTAACTCCCTGAACTGCGCCCAGGTACAAATGCGCGGCAACGCTGCATCCCAGCCTTTGTTAGGTTTATCTGTAATGGTCGACATCCAGAAATCGCCTGTTTTTAAGATCCTGAACCTGTCGGCCTTATAAAAAATAGCGGAGTGCTCGCCGCCGTGTTTGCCATCATCGCGCCCCGCGCCTACCCATTTGTAGCCGGGCAAACTATCGGTTAGCTCTGTAAGCTGATGATACTTTGCTTCCTGCGTTCCAAAAATATCCAGGTCCTGAAACTGGATGAGTTTTGCCGCCCATGGGAACCTTTGCCCCCAGCCATTACCGGCTGTAGAATCGCCCTGGTTAGAATAGCGCAGGTTATAAGTACCGATATTTAATTGCTGGGCCTGGGTTAATGTTGCTGTTGCGATCAGCAGCAGGATGAGTGTCAGTTTTATTTTCATAGTAGTAGAATTGAGTTCAAATATAAAATTCATTGCCGTCCCATTTTATGGGGCGGAATAATTAACTCCCACTAATTGGCTTTAGCCAATGGCAATGACCGGAGAAAAACAAATCACTAATTAACAAATCACTGATCACTAATCTAAACCTCCCCTTCCCGTTTCCTTAAAAACCATTCGGCGCTTAGCAGCAGCAGTATCAGCACAAATACCCATTTCACATCTATCAGGTCGCTGTAGCGCCTATCTTCATAAACAACGGTTTTGATGTTTTCGTTTTTGCGGATCAGGTCGGCCAGCTTATTTATTTGTGATGGCAGCAGCATTTGCCCGCCCGATTGCGTAGCCATATCGCGCAGCAGCCGGTGGTTAGCCGTGCTTTGGCGGGCCTCCAGGTTAAGCTGCTTAACGGTTAACTGCCCGTTTGCTGTAAAGGCCTGCTTTCCGTTGCTGGTTGTGGCCGTATAGGTATATTCCCCAACCGGCAGGGTACCCGCGTTTAGCTGGTAGCTCTGCCCGCTGCGCGTAAATAGGAAGCTATAGTTTTTACCCGATTGGCTTTTCAGGTTTATTTTTACATCGGGGGTGTTGATCAGCTCCAAAGCGTCGTTATACAACTCAGCGTTGAGCAGCAAGTTCTCGCCCTCGTCGAAAATGTTTTTAGCTGCATAAACCCTAAAGCGCTGCCGGTTGGCGTTGGCGGTTAGGTATTGCACGGTTTGGCTCAACAGCTCTTCAATGGCGTGGTGGTTGCCAAATTCGCGGTATTCGGCCAGTTGCCAGCGCCACAGGCCTTCGCCGGTAAGTACTGCTGATCTGCGCCCATTTTCATTATTAAAAGCCAGCAACGGGTAACTGGTGTCTACATTACCTATCTTTTGTTTTAACAATACCGATGCCGTTGACGATGCCGCATAACTGCCAAACTGCGCCACCAAAGGTGGCAGCTTGCTTAGCTTGTTCTGGGCAGAATCCGTTAGCGTGAAGGCCGAAAAGGTGCTTACCGGCTGTGCAAAAGTTTCCTGTACTTCCTGCCCACCCGCGTTTGCCTTTACCGCTTTTTGCGCATTGTTAAAAGCCTGCAGATCGGTTTGCGTACCGGCGATGTGCCATACAGGGGTTTTACCCTGCAGCAGGTTTTGAAGCTTGCCGTAACTACCGGCGGATAGCTGGTATAAAATAGCAAGACTATAGTCTGCCATTTTTATCGCCGCCATATCGCTTACCAGGCTGGTTTTAACCTCGAAATTTTTGTTGCTTTCGATAGCCTGCTTGATCACGCTGATATCGGGGTGCGGGCCATCGTACAGCAGCACTATCTTTTGCCGGGCATCCAGCACATCTACGTAAATGGTTTCGGTATTGTTTTGTACGGATAATTCGTTTTTAACCGGTGCCAGGTTGATGGTGAATTTGCGGGTGCCTTTTTTATCGGCATTTAGCTTAACCGGGATGATCTTTTTAAATGCCGCCGAGGTTACCGATATATTTTGTGAATATACCTGCCGGCCATCTTCGGTAATGGTTAGGTGTATATTTTCGCCGGCGCTTTGGTATGCTTCGGCCAGGATCTCCACCTCAAAATCGTTACCCAGGAACGCGGTTTTATTATAATTTACATTGCCGATAAGCAGATCGCGGCGGGGGATGGTATCGCCCAGGGCAATGGTATAAATATTGGTTTTAATGTTGCGGGCCTCGTATTGAGGATCGACACCCAGGTTGTATAGGCCGTCGGTAGCCAAAATTAGCGCGCCGATGTTGCGGTTCACAAAGCGCTCGTTCAGTTGGTGCAGGGCATTTGAAATATCGGTTTGCCGGCCATCGAATTTAGCCGACAGGCTATCCTTCAAATCCTTATCAAAGTGAAACTCGTGCACTTCATAGCCATCGCCCAATTGGGTTTTTAAGGAGGATAAAGCCTCTCCCCAACCCTCTCCTTCGGAGAGGGAGTTATTAATATTTGAAGTCTCCCCTATCGGGGGAGATCCGATAGCTATCGGATTAGAGGGGGCTGGCGAGGCAAAAAGCTTTATCGATTCCGAATTATCCTGCGCTACCAATATTACCGGTTTTTGCGGCAGGTAACTGGTAGAGCGCACCAGTGGCGAAACTATTAGTAAGGCCAGCAAACTTACCAGTACTGCCCTAAAGGCAAACAGCGTATAGCGCAGGCTTTTGCCCAATTGCACCGGTTTGCGGTACATGAGCCAGGCGTATAGTAAGCCCAGCGCCAGGCAGGCAGGCACCCACCATCCAGAAACCGATCCCCAGGTAAGCGACATTAGTTTGGTAAGTGGTGAGTGGTGAATAGTGAGTTAAAGCCCATAACATCCATACCCGCAAAATGCGAAATTATTGTGGAATGGGGCTAATTAAATTTTATCCGGATTGGCCCTTTGATATGGTTAACATCTACAGGCAGCCCTTTTTGCGTGATAGTTACCTTCCCATCCTTCTGCAATGCAACAGCTGCATCCCTAACCTCCTGCATATGTTTACGCCAATTGCCCGGGAATAAAGCGCGGGCTATTTCGCTCGGGCAAACGGTTTTATCCGGCGCACGTTCGGCAGCCATGGTGAGGATAGTTTGGGGAATAGGTAGATTGGACATTAATTATTGTTGATGGTCTTGGGGTCTGCACCATATTTTATCCCTTGTGCTAAAAAATACCTTCGCAGCAGTTCATACTTGTCCTCACAGTATTCGATGTACCCTACTTTTGATGAACTCCAGTAATGGTGCCGGCACTCAAAACATATTTCGAGATACTGCGTAATGTTACCCTTACCATCTAAAAACAAAACCGCATTCCTGGGTTCGTAGCATTTCGCGCCGGGATCCGCTATTTCCAAATCCAGCTTTTTTACAGGCGTATAGCCGATGTTAAACAAGATATCAGTTAATAAATCTATCCCGGCACGGCTTACCTGTTTAATTTCCTTTACTTTTTTTAAATTAAGATAATACCTGTCTTTTGTAACAGGTGTTAACAATTGCATTCTATCATTTTCCACAGTATCAGCATCTTTTCCTTCCTCATTATAAACAGGCGGGTTGGGGTAATTGTAGGCTTTAAACGAAATTAATTTGATACTTGAGGCATTACCAAATGGGAAAAAGCTACGTCGCTTAATTGCACTATACTCATGCGAATTGAAGCATTTGTTATGTTTTTCCGCGAGTATGTTTTCTTCCTTTGTAGGCGGCAAAGGTGGCGGTTTAGGCAATCGTTTCCTGTTTTGGCCAAGCAAAAGGCAGGGTAATAGTACCATCGTAAAAATAACCAGCAAAAGTTTTTTCATGTTCAGGTTTATCAACTCAATATAACCAAAAAAGCGGCAAGTTTGTGCTTGCCACTTTCTGCAAATGTTCACGTTCACGTTTGCGCATGCAGGCTTATTTTTGCAAATTGTTAATAATCAATGATTTCAATTTTCAAGTACTGACAAAACAGCGCCACCAATTTATTTGAAATAAACCGTACGCAATTTAATTTGAGCAAACCGTTTTATCCGGCGCACGTTCGGCAGCCATAGTTAGGATGGTTTGGGGAATTGAGGACATTATTTAGGAATTGGTTCAATAGTGCCGTGATTGATACCCTCACTGGTAAAAAAGGTACTTAGTAAGCGATATTTTTGTTCACAATATTCAATCGATTTGGTTTTAGATGAACTATAGTAGTAACCTTTGCATTGAAAACACAACTCGATGTATTGAGTAACGTTGCCATTATTATCAATAAATAATATCGCGTTCCGGGGATTGTAACATAATCCTTGCTCTGTCATCTGATAGTTTAAGTTTTTGATTGGTGTATACCCAACATTGTATAAAATATCTGTTAATGAGTCAATGCCTGCAGAACTAAGGGTTTTCTCCTCCTTTACTTTACGATAATTAATTGAAAACTTATTGGGTGCCAATGGTGTAATCAGCGCGACAGTATCTATATTTTCTGAAACAACTTCAATTAATTCACCATCATTTCCATAAACCGGATCTGGTAATCTGGTAGCTGGAAAAGAAATGAGTTGAATTTTGCTGGCGATGGAAAAAGGAAAGAACAAGAGGCGCTCTTTTGCCGAATATTTATTTATATACAGGCATTGAAAGTTCTGCTCTGCTTTCCGATTTTCTACTTCTGAGGGACGTTGAATCTGCGGTTTTGGCAACCGCTTTCTGTTTTGCCCAAACAAAAGACAGGGCAATAATAGCGCAATAAAAATCACCGGGAAAGATTTCATAAACAAGGTTTATCAATCTAATATAACTAAAAAAGCAAGCCAAGCTTGCCTTAAATATTTTGAAAGTGTTCATTTTCGCGCCACTTTAACACCGTGAACAACATGAACGCCTGATAATCAAATGTATAGAAAGACAGAAGTGACAAAACAGCGCCACCAATTCTATCGGGAAAAAATTGTATGCGATTTCAATTCGCTTCAGGATCAACCTCGTCTACCACGCCAAATTTTATCCCCTGGCTAAAAAAGTATTTTTTAAGCATATCCCACTTTTGGTCGCAATAGTCAATTTCGCGGGTTTTTGATGAACTGTAATAATATCTATGGCAGTGAAAGCAGATCTCGATAAACTCCGTTATTTTACCTTTACTATCCATAAATAAAATAGCATTGGCGGGCGAATAACATGCCGCGCCGGGGTTAGCATAGTCGTCAGGGAGTTTGATGGGTTTCCTGCCCACGTTATATAAAATATCAGTTAAAGAATCTACGGCCGCCTTCGAAAGATCGCGCATTTCCATTACCCTGCAGTAATTCACAAAAAAGTCATCCTTCGCCATTGGCGAAAATACCTGCATCGTATCTTCTGCGGGGATAACATCCGGCACGTATGCGGCACCCGGTTCTGTTATATAGATAGGTGTGTTTTCGCCTTCGTGAAACGAGATAAGCCTGATCCGGGCAGCTTTTGAAAAGGGAAAGAACGCGCGCCGCGCATCAGCATCAAAACGGTATTGGTAAGCGCAGTCGTTATAGCCCGGGTAGTAGCGCATTACCCTTGGCGCCTTAAAGTGCCTTTTCTTTTGGGCAAAAACAATACACGGTAGTATGAATAAAATGATGAGTAAAAGCCTTTTCATTGGACAGGTTTATCAACCCAATATAACCAAAAAAGCGGCAAGTTTGTGCTTGCCGCTTTGTCCAAATGTTCACGTTCACGTTTGCGCATGCAGGCTTATTTTTGCAAGTTGTTAATAATCAATCCTTTCAATTTTCAACTACTGACAAAACAGCGCCACCAGCACGTGTTATATTTTTACTTTTGACTTTCGACTTAACACTACAACATCCCCCCATCAACAGGTATCACCTGCCCGGTGATATAGGCTGCCATGTCTGATGCCAGGAACACGCAGGCATTGGCCACGTCTTCGGTTTCGCCGGCACGTTTTAACGGGATTGCTGCGGCCCAGCCTTCAACCACTTTGGGATCAAGCACCTCGGTCATTTCGGTGCGGATAAAGCCCGGCGCTACCACATTGGTGCGGATGTTACGCGAACCTAATTCTTTAGCCACCGATTTGGAGAACCCAATGATACCCGATTTCGACGCCGCGTAATTGGCCTGGCCGGCATTACCCTGCACACCCACTACCGAGCTCATGTTAATGAACACACCCTTACGGTTCTTCATCATAATTTTTGAAGCCGCTTTGGTAACATTGAATATCGATTTGAGGTTTACGTTAAGCACCTCGTCCCATTGCTCTTCGGTCATGCGCATCAGCAGGCCATCTTTTGTGATGCCAGCATTGTTCACCACAATATCCAGGGTGCCAAAATAGGCCACAATATCGTTGATCAGCTTTTCGGCCTCGTCAAATTTTGATGCATCGCTGCGGTAACCTTTTACCTGCGTGCCAAAGCTTTGCAGCTCCTGCTCAAGCGCAAGGCCTTTTTCAACCGATGATAAGTATGTAAAGGCTACATTAGCGCCATGTTCGGCAAATTTCTCTGCTATTTTGCGGCCTATGCCTTTTGACGCACCTGTAATAAGCGCGGTTTTTCCTTCAAGTAGTTTCATAATTGATATATGGTTCGTAGGGCAAAGTTAATTATTTAGTCGGAATGCGCTAAAGGTGCCGCAATTCAAAATCGTTATTTCTTATCAATTTAAATATTCGGCAGGTAACGGGTTATCCTTGCGCTCTTCATCGTAAAACCACCCAAGCAGCCAAAAGCGTGTTCCATCATAAAACAGCTCGATGCTGTTGATACCGCGGGCAAAAACAGGCGATGTTGCCGTTAAACGGCTCTCGTAGGTGCTCCAAACATGGTATATACTGCCAAACTTTTGCACTTTGCGCGAGATCTCTTTCTCGTAAAAGCCATCTTTAGCCAAATAACCGTCAGACAGGCGATGATATTCCTTTAACGGCATGAGGTTGAAGTGCTGCTTGCCCTGCTTATCCACCCCTGCCGAGCCTACTTTTGCACCGGCAATGTGCAGCAGGCTATCGCGCTCAAAGCTTGGCATTTCGCCTTTTTTAACGGTTACAACGTCATAAAAGGCTTTAATGATACCATCAAGGGTGCTTACATTATCGCCGTATTTAGTGGTTATTTGTGCCGAAGCGGTTTGCGCAAATGTGGCTATTACCAGCAGCAGGGTAAGGTATCTTTTCATCATAAGGTTTTTAATAAAAGTAGTAAAATGCAGCAATTTAGTTATTTCTATTTTTGCAGAAAGTATTTAAAACGGCCGGGGCCATTTTTTGTTAGCCTATTACACAACAGCTTAACTATGATAACCGCCAAGATCATCCGCCACCGCCATAAGTACCACCATTACATGAACGACGACCTGAAGGACGTTACCGAGGAAACTTTCTTTAAGATCGTTTTCTCGGAACCATCTGAAATGGACCTGTTTAAGGAATGGATAGTGAAGCACGACGGCGAGTACAACTATAACAAGGAAGAAAGCAGGCAGGAAGGCAAGTTCCCGAAAGTGCCCATGTTTCATGACGAGATCTGCTGGTGCGATATCATGACCTATTACCTGCTGCATGTAGCCGGGTACAGCTTCCACTCGGTTATTGAGCCTTATAAGGGCGAGGTGTATGTGAGAGAAAGTTAGTGCTGATAGGCCGGGATTAGCCCCATCTAAATCTCCTCCGCTGTTTAGCGGAGAGACTTTTTTAGCTATCGGAAAATTTAATAATTCCCTCCCTTGGGAGGGGTGCGGATGGTTTGTGTGGCGGCAGGGAGGGGTTTGACGAACAAGGCGTATAAACCCCTCCCTGCACCCTCCCGTTGGGAGGGAATCGCACGTGGCCTATGCCTTGATGCTGCAATATAAGATATCGAATACCTGCCTAAATGTTATTGGTGACAATAACATTAGACAAACAATATTATTATTTTCTTAGACCCTTATACCATATGTTCATGTCAGCTGTTTCAAAAGGGGTGAACGGCTTTCCTGATATAAAAGATAATGCCTTCATAGCAAGCGCCCTTTCATATAACATATATGATGGGCCGACATCTGAATCGTTAATAATTTTCATTAACAATATTAGGTTATCTATATCTGCTTTTTCCTTTGGAAATAAATTCTCCTTGATTGGGTGAATTGCGGAAACCGTTACGTTTAGCGTTTTAAATTTGCTTATGTATTGATCTTGCTTAACATCAACGTATTCTTTGTAATAATCGTTGTAAATATCTTGATATGTGCTTAACGACTGTGCTCGTTCAAATTCGGATGTTGAGGTAAAATATGATTTTAAAAGTGCGACACCTTCAGGAGCTCCACCTCTCATAAAATTAGCTGCCTCCAATATTTTAGGCAGTCTTTTCGTATATTCTGCTATGGTAGCTGGTAATTTGTCCTTAAGTTCTCCAATTGCGTTCTTTTCGATTATTGTCTGAATTTTATCGGATTTAAAAATATCAGATATTTCTTTTTCTGTTTGTTCTTTTGCAGATTGTCGAGTCTCTGAACTTATGTTATCTAACTGATCTTTTGAGATTTCTTTTAAAAAAGAAACTTCTCTTTCAACTCTTTCTAATATGTCCTTTTGATTGGCTGTCGCCTCTGCTCTCATCTGAGCCATACTCTCTTTATACCTATCAATGTCTGATTGATATTCAGCCCGCATTTCTGCCCTGTCTTTAAATGTTAAAAAAGTAACCCACCCCCCAAACAACAATATCACCGTACAGGCTATACCAACCGCCCATATCAAAAATGATTTTACACTTTCATAGTGCTGCTTGGTTTCTGCTGATGTCATTGGTTTGAGAATATAAAGTGGTTTGGTTGAGCCACTTAATATACAAGTTATTTATTTTTCTTCAAACGGAATCGAAAAAAGAAAGATGTTACCCGTTATTTTTATGAAATTAAGCGGACCAGGTTTTGGAAACTATTACACCATTTTCAAAATAACAATAATCCTACTCTACAACCACTTCTGGTACTCCTTCTGTAACTCCAGTAAACAAGCAGCACAAAGGCAGCCGTCGTATAGCTCGCTTACGTACTGCACCTCGTTGATGCTTAGCTGCACGGTACTGCACTGGCACTTGGTGAATGAATTTGCTTTACATTCAAAGGGCTTGCTGCAGCGGTCGCAGTGGAGTATTTCGTGTTTGGTGGAGGTGAGCATCTCAGTTCATGGTTGATAGTTCATGGTTCATAGCAGCTGCACAATAGTAGTTTTAATTCTTTTAAACGGTATCACTTAAACGTAAAAAGACCATAGCCATTATAAAAAATGACTATGGTCTATGAACTATGGTCTATCGACAATTAGGCTGTTTATGCAGAGCAGGTAACGCAACCTTCTTCCATTGAGCAGGTTGGGCCGGCCGGGATCTCGTCGGTAATGGTTTCTACCACTTCCGGTATAACGGGCTCCATGTTTTTGCCGCCGCCCTGGTTCTCAACGGTAAATTTAACCGCTTGCGATGCTGCTTGTGTACGCAGGTAATACATACCTGTTTTAAGGCCTTTCTTCCATGCGTAGAAGTGCATCGAAGTTAGTTTTGACGCATTTGGCGCGTTGATGAACAGGTTTAACGATTGCGACTGGCAGATATAAGCACCCCTATCGGCAGCCATATCTATGATGTTACGCATCTTAATTTCCCAAACTGTTTTGTAGATGTCTTTGATATCCTGCGGGATCTCGGCAATGTCCTGGATAGAACCGTTTGCGGTAATGATCCTGTCTTTCATCGAAGTGTTCCACACACCACGGTTCACCAGATCGCGCAGCAAGTGTTTGTTTACGATGATGAACTCGCCGCTTAATACACGGCGGGTGTATATGTTTGAGGTATATGGTTCAAAGCACTCGTTGTTACCCAGTATCTGCGATGTTGAGGCGGTTGGCATTGGCGCTACTAACAATGAGTTACGCACACCGTGGTTCATTACATCTAAACGCAGGTTTTCCCAATCCCAACGGCCGCTTTCCGGTTTTACATCCCAAAGATCAAACTGGAACTTACCTTTTGATAAAGGCGAGCCTTTAAAGGTATCGTAAGCGCCATCTTTTATAGCCAGGTCTTTTGAAGCCGTCATGGCTGCAAAGTAAATGGTCTCAAATATGTCTTTGTTCAGTTGTTTTGCTTCGTCGCTTTCAAAAGGTAAACGCAACAATATAAACGCATCGGCTAAGCCCTGTACACCTAACCCAATTGGGCGGTGGCGCAGGTTAGAGTAGCGTGCTTCTTCAACCGGGTAAAAGTTATTATCAATGATCTTGTTAAGGTTTAAAGTAGCCTGGTAGGTTACTTCGTATAGCTTAGCGTGGTCAAACTCGCCGTTAATTACATAACGTGGCAAGGCCAGCGATGCCAGGTTACAAACCGCAACTTCTTTTTCAGAAGTGTACTCCATTATCTCGGTACATAAGTTCGAGCTTTTGATGGTACCCAGGTTTTGCTGGTTTGATTTTGCGTTGGCAGCATCTTTATACAACAGGTATGGCGTACCGGTTTCTACCTGGGCATCAAGCACGGCAAACCAAAGTTCCTGCGCTTTAATGGTTTTACGGCCACGGCCTTCTTTCTCGTATTTGGTGTACAGTTTTTCAAACTCCTTACCGTGGCAATCGGCCAGGCCCGGTGCTTCGTGCGGGCAAAACAGGGTCCACTCTTCGTTGGCCTCTACGCGGCGCATAAACAGGTCAGATACCCAAAGGGCGTAGAACAAGTCGCGGGCGCGCATTTCTTCTTTACCGTGGTTTTTACGCAGGTCTAAAAACTCAAATATATCTGCATGCCATGGCTCCAGGTATATCGCGAAAGCGCCTTTACGCTTGCCGCCGCCCTGGTCTACATAACGTGCTGTATCGTTAAATACTTTTAGCATTGGGATGATACCGTTGCTGGTACCGTTTGTACCGCTGATGTACGAGCCTGTAGCCCTTACATTGTGGATGCTTAAGCCAATACCACCCGCGCTTTGCGAGATCTTGGCTGTTTGCTTAAGCGTATCGTAGATACCTTCGATGCTATCGTCCTTCATGGTTAATAAGAAGCATGATGACATCTGCGGTTTTGGCGTACCGGCATTAAACAAGGTTGGTGTAGCGTGGGTGAACCAGCGCTCGCTCATCAGGTTGTAGGTTTTGATGGCGCTTTCGATATCCTCTTTGTGGATACCTACCGATACGCGCATGAACAGGTGCTGCGGGCGCTCGGCAATTTTACCGTCTATTTTTAACAGGTACGATTTTTCCAGGGTTTTAAAACCGAAGTAATCGAAACCAAAATCACGGTCATAAATAATGCTGCTATCCAGGATATCGGCATTAGCCATAATTAACTCGTAAACATCATCGGCCAGTAAAGCGGCATTTTTACCGGTTTTTTTGTCAACGTACTCATACATACGTTTCATGGTTTCAGAGAACGACTTGGTGGTATTTTTGTGCAGGTTGGATACCGCTATACGCGATGCAAGCAAAGCATAGTCGGGGTGCTTGGTGGTTAACGATGCTGCCGTCTCAGCTGCAAGGTTATCCAGTTCGGAGGTGGTAACACCATCAAACAAACCTTCAATTACTTTTTTTGCCACGTCAATAGGGTCAACCAGGTTAAACCCATAGCACAGTTTCTCGATACGTGCCGTGATCTTGTCGAATTTTACCGACTCTTTTCTTCCGTCTCTTTTTACTACGAACATTTTGCCACCTCCTTATTCCCTGCCAACCCGACAGGGGGTATTTTATTTTTAATTAGTTAGTTTATTGTTGTCTTGAACCGGGATTTCACCGATTTAACAGATTTCTATGATTTTGATCAGCTAACTGACCTCTCCCCTAAAAATCTTCGTCTAATGAGAACGCCTTGCTTTCGGCAGTGCTGTTCATTACGCCGCTTTTTTGGTAATCTCCAACCCGTTTTTCGAAAAAGTTGGTTTTACCCTGCAGGCTTATCATCTCCATAAAATCAAACGGACATGATACGTTGTACACTTTAGGATAGCCCAGTTCGTCAAGCCACCTGTCGGCAACAAACTCGATGTACTGGCTCATCATTTTAGCGTTCATGCCTATCAGGCTTACCGGTAATGCATCGCTTACAAATTCTTTTTCTATCTCAACGGCATCGGTAATAATTTTGGTTGCAGCCTCTTTTGATAGTTTGGTATCAAGCATTTTGTACAGCAAACAGGCAAACTCACAGTGCGAGCCTTCATCGCGCGATATCAGCTCATTACTAAAGGTTAAGCCCGGCATTAAGCCACGTTTTTTTAACCAGAAGATAGAGCAGAAGCTACCGCTGAAGAAGATACCCTCAACCGCCGCGAATGCTACCAAACGCTCGGCAAAGGTTCCGTTGTTTATCCAGCGCAGGGCCCATTCCGCTTTTTTACCTACACATGGTACAGTATCAATAGCATGAAAAAGGCGGTCTTTTTCGGCCGGGTCCTTTATATAAGTATCAATTAATAAGGCATAGGTTTCTGAGTGGATGTTCTCCATCATGATCTGGAAACCGTAGAAACAGCGTGCTTCGGGCAGTTGCACCTCGCTCATGAAATTGATGGCCAGGTTCTCGTTTACAATACCATCGCTTGCTGCAAAAAACGCCAGGATGTGCGAGATAAAATGGCGCTCGCCATCGTTCAGGTTTTCCCAGTGCTTCATATCGTCCGACAGGTCGATCTCTTCGGCTGTCCAAAAACTGGCTTCAGCTTTTTTATACATTTCCCAAATAGCGGGGTATTTAATTGGGAGGATCACAAAGCGGTCTTTGTTTTCCTTTAGTAGTAATTCTGTTTCCTCTGCCATATCGAACGGTTCCTTATTTATTATATATGATGTATTAAAATTCTTTCCCCTGTTTAACCCTGCCTGTTACTTTTCTATCGAGCGGACAGTAGACAGGTGTACCATGCGAGTGTTTTGCTAAACGGCGAAAAAATTGCTTTTTCGCATTTATTTACTCACTTTTTACACCCTCACTAATCCTTACTAAATTTATTTTAGTTGCACTTTAGCCCATGTTTTATCATGGTCTTCTTTTCTGTCGCGATAGAAATATCGATAACATAGATAGCGTTAAAAGAACTTGTTCTTCAAAGATAGGGCAACATGTTATTGGATGTTAGTCTAAGTTTTTAACATCACCTATAAGTTATAAACACTTTAATGCCCGCCCTAAAAATTATTGTGCGATGACAAAAAATTCAAGCGGTTAGGAAACAAGGCCTTATCTTTTTTAAAACAGGTATATCGATGGATGATAAATAAAAATCAGGAAACCCTTGCAGGATATAAACAGGTTGTCAACAGCCCTAAAACTCAAAGGAATGCCTTAGGTAAAAGGCCTCAAAAACGCTATTTTTAAGCGCCGAAAACTTCACATTGGGTGACAAATTATTTAACAAAACAACTTGTGGAAAACAAAAAAATCCCTGCCGAAAAATCGGCAGGGATCTACAATTTCGGAGCTTCACAGGCCTGTCGTACTGACCTATTTTTTCAATTCGTCAACCGGCACAAATTTCATGGATACCGAGTTTACGCAATGCCTGGTGTTTTTTGGAGTAAGGTATTCGCCCTGGAAAACATGGCCCAAATGCGCGCCGCAATTGGCGCAAAGGATCTCGGTACGGCGGCCATCGGCATCGGTCTCCCACTTAACGGCCCCGGCTATCTCGTCGTCAAAACTCGGCCAGCCGCAGTGCGACTCAAATTTCGATTCGGACGTGTACAGCGGGGCATCGCAGCGCTTGCAGACGTATACGCCCTCGGCCTTATTGTTGAGTAATTCGCCGGTAAACGGGCGTTCGGTGCCTTTATGCAGTATGATATATTCTTCTTCGGGTGTTAATTGATTGTACATGTTAATTAGTGATTTATTGAATTATTGTCCCGATAGCTATCGGGATAGTGATTTGAGCTTTCGCTTTCACTACTCTTTCTATATAAATATACGACAATTTGAGGGCAGGTTTTGTTTGTGGAGAGGATGTTTACACGGTGTTGACCATTCAAAAAATCCTTGTCATTATTCGTTGCCGCGAGCTTCCAGCTCGTGGTGTAGCATGGCTTCAGCTTTCAGCTGAACGTAAGCTGAAAGCTTACTTTGTGCATGCTACGAGTTACGCTGCGCTAAGCTCGCGGCAGCAATAAAGACAAGCGTTTATAATTTCCCCTTCAGGGGGTTAGGGGGCTTGAATATGATACTCCTGCACCAGCGGCGGATTTTCAGGCGTGAGGGTAAACGATACTTTAATGTTGCCTTTCTCTCCTTTGATGATAAAATACCCGCGCAGGTTATTTTCGGGCACCACCTCTCCTACGCTGATGATCTTGCCTGCTTTGGCGTAAATATCCTGCGCTTCGGACTTTAGCTTATCGGGGAAATAATCCATAAAAAAGTTATCGGCGAATATGCCGGCAGCCTGCGGGTTATTCCAGTTGGGTAGCAGTTTCACCAGTTCATCCCGGCGTTGGGTTAATATGTTTGATGCCGGTATATTGCGCGGCTTTATACCCGATAGCGCCAGCAAGGTGTCTAAAGCGATGCTATTAGCCCTGCCCGCGTTGGCATAGGTTAAATTGGCATAGCAAACTACGCCGATACCATACTCGGGCAAAATATTCCAGTTGCTGCCAAAACCGGGCAGGCCGCCGGTATGGCCAACATACACGCGGTTATCACAATCTTTAGCCCAGCGCAGTCCATACGCATATGCCGATACGGTTGGGCAAAGCCTGCCCGTGGTGGTATGGGCATTAGCGTTCAAATAGCTTACATCCCAGGGGTATTGCATCTCGCGCACCGAGCTGCGCTTAACCGGGCCTGTTTCGGCATCATCCCTTGCAGGCCAGGCGTTCATGTGTACTGCCATGTATTTGCTAAAATCCTCAATAGTAGTTATCAGCCCGCCCATGGCGCCGTACGCGCCATCGTGCAGCAGGGGTTGCTCTACCCATTTTTCATCCAGCCAGCGATAACCGTGGGCAAGTTTATCTTTTGGCACCCGGGTATATTCCCAATACGTATGCGCCATGCCCAGGGGTTCCAGGATATTGTCGGTGATGTATTGCTCGTACGTTTTGCCCGATACCTTTTTGATGATGTAACCCAAAGTGGCAAAGCCCAAATTACTATACTCGTAACCCTGCCCTGGGTTATTGGAAAATGATACACCTTTTTTATAAATGTCTATCAATTGCGCGTCTGACACGGCCAGTTGCCTGTCGCCCCAGGGATTATCTTCGGGGTAGCCCGCTGCATGGGTAAGCAGGTGACGGATGGTTACCGGGGCGGCATCTTTGGTAAGGTATTTATTGTTCTTCATCTCGGGGATGTACAGGTACGCCGGGTCGTCGAGTTTTAGTTTACCCTCATCGCGAAGCTTTAGGATAGCCATTGCGGTGAGGCTTTTGGTCATGCTGGCAATGCGGAAATCTGATTGAGAGGTTACCGGTGTTTTAGCATCGATATCGGTATAACCCAAATTGCCGGTATGCACCAGCTTACCATCAACCAAAATACCATAAGCCATGCCCGGCCAGTGGTTTTGATCGGCATACTCTTTATAAAGCTGATCTATAACCGGGAAGGTGGCTTCTATTTTCTTAAGCCTGTCGGGGTCGGTAAAGGTGGCGGGTTTGTATTGGGCGAAGGCTGTGGTGGTGGATAGGAGGAGGAAAAGGGTAAGGTACTTTTTCATGGCGGTAATTTTGTATGAACCGAATTTAAGAAATGTTCCCCACATGTCATTGCGAGCGATAGCGCGGCAATCTCGTCGTATTCAATAAACAAGCGACGAGATTGCCGTGTCGCTACGCTTCTCGCAATGACATGGTGGGCTGTAATAAAAAATCCCGGCCAAAACTGACCGGGAACCTAATATCAAATCCTGTTCCCCCTTCAGGGGGTTAGGGGGCTTTTATTTCTTCGCTAATTCCTCTGCCATGGCAGCGCCAATTTCGGCAGGAGATTCTACTACGCGGATGCCGCACTCGCGCATGATCTTCATTTTAGCGGCAGCTGTATCATCGGCACCGCCAACAATTGCACCCGCGTGGCCCATACGGCGGCCCGGAGGCGCGGTCTGACCGGCGATAAAACCAACAACAGGTTTCGTACCAAATTCTTTGATCCAGCGGGCAGCATCAGCTTCCATACCACCACCAATCTCACCTATCATAATAATACCATGGGTATCGGGGTCGTTCATTAATAATTCAACAGCTTCTTTAGTCGGCGTACCTATAATTGGGTCGCCACCAATACCAATAGCGGTAGTGATACCCAAACCGGCTTTAACAACCTGGTCAACCGCCTCGTAAGTAAGCGTACCCGATTTTGAAACCACACCAACGTTACCTTTTTTGAAGATAAAGCCCGGCATAATGCCAATTTTGCTTTCATCCGCAGTAATAATACCGGGGCAGTTAGGGCCAATAAGGCGGCTGTCTTTATCGGTTAAATATTCTTTTACAGCTATCATATCCTTTGTAGGGATACCTTCGGTGATACATACAATAACTTTAATACCCGCTTCGGCAGCTTCCATAATAGCATCGGCACCAAAAGCAGGGGGTACAAAAATGATAGATACATCGGCGCCGGTTTGGTCAACCGCATCTTTAACGGTATTAAAAACAGGCCTGTCTAAATGGCTTTGGCCACCTTTACCCGGTGTAACACCACCAACTAACTGTGTACCGTAAGCAATCATCTGCTCGGCATGGTAAGTACCTTCTTTACCGGTAAAACCCTGTACTATAACTTTAGAATTTTTATTTACGAGAACGCTCATCGGCTTTTGATTTTTGTAGGGCAAAGCTAAAAAAAATTCGCCCTCAAACCTGTTAAAGGGTTAATTTTTCAAAATTTACATTCGGCTTATGGGTTTGGGCAGAATTTAACCACAAAGGACACGAAGATTTTACACAAAGGGCGCGAAAGCTTTGGTGTTCTAAGTTGTACTATTACGAACTACCCCTGTGTTAAAATGTGTTAAACACCGTTGGTAACAATTTTATACACGTACATTTATGCTGCTGCATTATACTGATGAAATACCCGTTATCCATACTACTGCTGTTGCTTTGTATTAACGCCAGCGCGCAGCTGGTTACAGGTTTTGTAGTGGATAAAAAAACCCGCAAGCCTATCGAATACATTGTGGTTTCGGCATCGGCCACCAACACCATGACCAACGAGCAGGGCGCTTTTACCCTGCGGATAACAAAGGTTACCGATACCCTGCGCATCAAGGCTATGGGCTATAAGCCCTATACCAAAGCGATAAGCCCGTGGAGCGGGCAGTTAAAGCTAATAGAATTGGAAACCGCATCCATCAGGCTCAACGAGGTGGCTATTGTGGCTAAGCGCAACTTCATCCGCGACAGCGTAAATAACCGTAAGCAATTTGCCAAACAATTTGCCTTTAAAGGCCCGGCCTTTACCGATATTATGCGGCCGACCGCCACCAATGTGCCTTTTGCCTGGGTGTCTGTCGATCTGTTGTCGTTATTTAAATCGATAGGTAAAAAGAAAACACCCGAATACCGCTTACAGCAAACTATGCTGCGCTACGAGCGCGAGGACCATACCAACCAGCGTTTTACGCGCAAGCTGGTAAGTGGCATTACCGGGCTTCAAGGCGATACCCTGGACGATTTCATGAACGAATACCGCCCCACACCTGCCCAGATAGATGTAATGACAGATTATAACCTGATATTTTACATTAAGGATAGTTTCAGAAAATTTAAGGAGAAGCCCGGTGCTGACAAGCCGACCAAACCGAAGTATCAAACAGATACGGAAGAAATTGATGGCTATAAAAAATGATGTATCTTTATACTCGTAAATAATATAATAATGAAATCAGTTAAAAAATTTGAAACATTCGAAAAACTGAAATCCCATGAAAGAAGTAGTGTAAATTATTCGTTGAGCTTAGAAAAACATAATGCTTTTGAGGAATTCGTTAAATCTGTTACAACTCAATTGAAGGTCAATAGTAAGTCTAAGTAACTAAATGTGAAGGGGAATTTCAAAGATAGTTTGTTAGCCGTTTGTAAAGCGCTGGATACCTACAATGTTCAATACATGCTTGTTGGGGGAACTGCTGTTGCGCTAAATGGTTACTATAGGCTCTCTATAAATACAGACGGAGAAATTACAGATAAACCCGATATAGATGTTTGGTATAACCCCACCTACGAGAATTATTATAATATTTTAAAGGTTATAAAAAATTTAGGTGAGGATATTACCGAGTTTGAAAACGAGCAAAATCCAAATCCAAAAAGATCATTTTTCAAGTACGAACTTGATGATTTTACGCTTGATATTTTACCTGAAATTAAAGCTGAAATCAAGTTTGCCGATGCCAACAGAAGTAAAGAGACCATTGAAGTTGAAGGAACTCAAATTCATTTTATGGATTACTATAATTTAAAGAAAGATAAAGAGGCAACAGCCCGGAAAAAAGATTTGGAAGACATTCATCATTTAAAAAAAATCAGAGGTGATGAATAATATTTATTACCTCTAAACTGATTGGGATTTGCTATAATTTGTATTATCTTTTTCACGGGGCTGGGGCACTAAACTCCTTCTCACTCTTAGCCACCACGATAGTTGCCACCCCATTACCTATCACATTGGTGATAGCCCTCGCTTCGCTCATAAAACGGTCTACACCTAAAAGGATAGCTACCCCTTCTACCGGGATAATTTTAATAGCGGCCAGTGTCGAGGTCAGCACAATAAAGCCGCTGCCCGTAACGCCTGCCGCGCCTTTTGAGGTGATCATGAGGATACCGATAATGGTAAGCTGCTGCTCGATGGGCAGGTCGATCTTAAATACCTGCGCCAGAAATATCACCGACATAGACAGGTAAATAGTAGTACCATCCAGATTAAAGGAATATCCCGCCGGGATAACCAGCCCTACAACCGATTTGGAACAGCCGAATTTCTCCAGCTTTTCCATCATCCCCGGCAGTGCCGATTCTGAGGAGGAAGTGCCCAACACGATCAGGATCTCTTCCTTTATATGTTTAAGATATTGCCACAGGCTGAATTTGAACAGGTAACAGATAATATTTAGCACCACAAAAATGAACAGGAACATGGTTAAATAAACCGACCCCATCAGTAAGGCCAATGGCTTAAGGGTTGCCAGTCCGTAAGTACTAATGGTATAAGCCATCCCGCCGAAAGCGCCTATTGGGGCAACCTTCATCACAATGTGCATCATGTTAAAAAACACTTTGGATAGTTTATCAAATGTTTTGATAACCGATTGCCCGGTCTCGCCCATCCGGCTTAAGCCGAAACCAAAAAGTATAGCAAAGAAAAGGATCTGCAAAATATCGCCTTTGGCAAAGGCATCAAAGGCGTTGGCAGGCACAATATGGGTTATAAAATCGCCCCATTTCATTTCAGATGCGGCCTTTTCGTAAGTGGCAAGTTTCGCGGTGTCAACCTTCACGTGGTTATTGATAAAGTTGGTGCCGGGTTTTATAATATTGGCCACGGCTACGCCGATAACAAGGGCCAGCGTGGTAACCAGTTCAAAGTAAAGCAGCGCTTTGCCGCCCACACGGCCCACCTTTTTCATGTCGCTCATGCCGGCTATGCCCAATACAATGGTAAAAAAATAATGGGGGCTATCAGCAGGGTAATAAGGCTTATAAAGATCTTGCTGATCATTTGCGCGGTGGCCGCAAATTCCTTAAAGTACAGGCCCACCACTATACCCAATATAATGGCGACGATTACCTGGAAGGTTAGGTTGGTGATAAGGCGTTTCATCAAAACAATAATACGATTATTTATATACAAGTTTACTTTTAGCTGAAAAGCCCTATGGGGCAAATTTGTACCTTGCCTTAATAAACCTCTGTCCATATGAACCCGTCTGAAATCACCTCCTATGCTGCCAAAGCCGAAACTTTTAAACAGTTGCACCAGCGCGCCGGGCTTTTTGTAATTCCCAATCCATGGGATGCGGGTTCGGCTAAAATGCTGGCCGGTTTGGGCTTTGAAGCATTAGCTACCACCAGCGCCGGACTGGCCTATGCCCTGGGCAGGCCCGATGGCGATGGCAGCGTTAGCAGGGATGAAGCGCTGGAAAACGCCCGCGCTATTGTTGAAGCCAGCGCCCTGCCTGTTGCCGCCGACCTGGAAAATGGTTATGGCGACGAGCCTGAGGCCTGCGTCGAAACTATCCTGCTGGCAGCAAAAGTTGGTTTATCGGGTTGTTCTATTGAAGATGCCACCGGGAATGAGGACGACCCCATATATGCATTTGAGCAGTCGGTAGAACGTATTAAAGCAGCAGTACAGGCCGCACGCAGTTTGCCGCATCCATTTATGCTGACTGCCCGTGCCGAGAACTTTTTGCATGGCCGTACCAACCTTAAAGACACCATCCGCCGCTTAGAAGCGTATGCCGATGCGGGTGCGGACGTACTTTACGCGCCGGGCTTAAGTACCCTTGCCGAAGTTGATGCTGTGGTTAGGGCCGTTTCGCCCAAGCCTGTAAATGTTTTGCTGAGTGTAAATAACCCCGCTTTTACATTAGATGGCCTGGCCAAACTTGGTGTACGCAGGGTGAGCGTAGGTTCACTACTGGCGCGGGTTGCTTACGGCGCGTTTTACACCGCCGCGCAGGAATTGCAGCAAAAAGGCTCGTTCAGTTTTGCCGATAATGCTATTGGGTACGAAAGATTGAATAAGATGTTTAAGTAACCCGAACGGATTTAAATTTTCCCGGTTAAGCCGTTGTAGATCATCTGGCTGGCTAAAAAGGTAACTACTATAGCAAATACCCAACGCAGCCAGCGCGACGATTTGGTATGCACCAGTATTTTCGATCCTGTAATAGCACCAAGCAAAACACCTATCACTACCGGCATGGATATCCCCGGATCGATATACCCGCGCTGCAGATAAACCACCGCGCTGGCCGCCGCGGTTACGCCTATCATAAAATTGCTGGTGGTGGTTGATACCTTAAACGGGATGCGCATAATGGTATCCATGGCCAGCACTTTTAACGCGCCCGAGCCAATGCCCAGTAAACCCGATATGGTACCCGCGAAAAGCATCATAAAAAAGCCGCCGCTTACGCGGGTTACGCCGTAGTTAATTTGGTTTCCCTGCCCATCGGGGTAGCTGCCGTATAGTTTCAACTTAGCGGCAAGGTAGGTTGGCTCCTGAAGTATGTTCTCGGCTTTTTTACGTAACGACATCAGTGCCGATAGGATAAGGATCACCCCAAATAAAATGGCTATATACTGGGTTGGAATGTATACGGCAATTACAGCTCCCGTAAGTGCCCCAATAGTGGTGGCAATTTCAAGGAACATGCCCAGCCTTATATTAGTGATTCCCTCTTTTACATAAGCCGCCGCCGAACCGGATGAAGTAGCGATCACCGAAACCAGCGATGCGCCAATGGCATAATGGATATCAACCCCAAGCAAAAGGGTAAGCAAGGGGATAATAACCACTCCACCGCCAAGCCCCGTTAGCGAACCCAGCAATCCCGCGAAATAAGCCCCGACAAGTATGATCAGCGTAAAAACAAGTACCGACATAGGGTTGGCAATAGTTAAGAAAGCAAAAGTAATATAACTTTTTTAATGATTAAAAGGAAGTAAATCTATCGTCTAACTTATTTTACAGGCAGCTTAATTTATCACCTCCCCAAATATATCTGGCAATAAAATGATCCGTAGTTCAAGGTGGCACCTACGGGGCCATGTGTGTATTGATATGATATATCTATAAACACGATACTCCGCCGGAGTCGAATTTCTTAGACGATATGCTTAAGCTCCGTAGGAGCACCCTGTTTATAGAAAATCAAAAAATGTGCTTACGGCTCCGGAGGGGCCTCCTTACTAAATGCTAATGCATCACCCCAAAGAAATACACCCAGGCAATAAAAAATAGTTGTAGCGGTATCCTGAACCATAGGTAGTTCAATCCACTGCCGTGATAATTGGCTTTCTCCAGGTTCACTTTATTTTGGGCGGCGTGGATGTTGGCGGGCAGCAACATCACCAAAAACAAGATCACAAACCAGGCTACCGGCCCGCGCACCGTTTTAACTAACAGGCCTATCCCGGCCAAAATTTCGATATACCCTGTCAGGTAAACAACCGCCTTTTTGCAGGGCACAAACTTTGGCAGCATCAGCATCATGCCTTTGTTAAATTTGAAATGGGCTGTAGCGGTGAACATCAGCATTACGCCCATAGCCAGCCTCCCGCAGAAGTAATAATCGGCCGGGTGGCCGGCAATAAATGTGGCCAGGCAGCTTACACCAAACACAGCCAGCAAAACTATAAGCAGTTTCATTAGCTAAATATCGTTAAAAACATTAAAATGTATAATATCTTTGGGGCTAAATGGGATACAATAGCTTACAGGCCTGCATTACCGATCTTGAACAAAACGGCTACCTCATCCGCATAAAGGAAGAGGTTGACCCCTACCTGCAAATGGCAGCCATCCATCTGCGTGTTTTTGAACATCAGGGTCCGGCCATATTGTTCGAAAATGTAAAGGGCAGCAAGTTCCCGGCGGTGTCAAATTTGTTTGGTACGCTGGATAGGTCGCGCTTTATTTTCAGAGATACGCTGGAAAAGATAAAAACGCTTGTAGACATCAAAAACGACCCCATAAAAGCTATAAAACATCCTTTTAAATACGCTAATACAGCCTTAACGGCGTTATCGTCCCTGCCCATGAAAGTGCGCGGGGATGCACCTATAAATTTTGGCCGTACGGTAATGAGCCAGCTGCCGCAGATAGTGAACTGGCCTATGGATGGCGGCCCATTTGTAACCATGCCGCAGGTATATACCGAGGATGCCGATATGCCCGGCATTATGAACGCCAACCTGGGCATGTACCGCATCCAGATGGCGGGTAACGATTATATACAGGACAAAGAGATTGGCTTACACTACCAGCTGCACCGCGGCATTGGCGTACACCAAACCAAAGCCAACGCAAAAGGCCAGCCCTTAAAGGTGAGCATATTTGTAGGCGGCCCGCCCGCGCACCCGGTAGCGGCTGTAATGCCCCTGCCCGAGGGATTATCAGAAATGACCTTCGGCGGCGCATTGGGTAACCGCAGGTTCAGGTATTTTTATGATGACGAGGGTTTTTGTATCTCTGCCGATGCAGACTTTGTGATAACCGGCACCGTTATGCCCATGGAAAACAAGCCCGAAGGGCCGTTTGGCGATCACCTGGGTTATTACAGCCTGGCGCACCCCTTTCCGCTGATGAAGGTGCATAACATTTATCACCGTAAGGATGCTATCTGGTCGTTTACGGTGGTGGGCAGGCCGCCGCAGGAGGATACCAGCTTTGGCGCATTGATCCACGAGATCACCGGCAGCGCCCTGCCAAAAGAGATCCCCGGTCTGCATGCTGTTAACGCGGTGGATGCTGCCGGGGTACATCCACTTTTGTTTGCCATTGGCAGCGAGCGTTATACGCCGTATGTAAAAGAGCGGCATCCGCAGGAAATTATAACCATTGCCAACCATATTTTAGGCAAGGGGCAACTAAGCCTGGCCAAGTACCTTTTCATCGCCGCCAAAGAAGATAACCCCGATCTGGACGTGAACGACATCGGCGCTTTCCTGAAACACATCCTGCAACGCATCGACCTTATCCGCGACCTGCATTTTCATACCCGTACTACCATTGACACCCTCGATTACAGCGGCGATGGCTTAAACAGCGGCAGCAAGGTAGCCATAACCGTTGCCGGCGATATTAAACGCGAGCTTTGGAATGAGTTGCCTGCATCATTTACCCTGCCGCGCCCATTTGTAGATTATAAAATGGTGATGCCGGGCGTACTGGCCGTTGAGGTACCGAAAAACATCCGCACCAGCGATATGCCATTGATGCTGGAGATACTACAGGAGCATTTGGCCGAAGACGAATTAAGCGGTTTACCCCTGATGGTTTTGTGTGACGATGCAGCGTTTACGGCGCAAAACCTAAATAACTTTGTATGGGTAACCTTTACCCGTAGCAACCCAAGCCACGATATTTATGGCATCAATAGTTTTACCGAACATAAACACTGGGGCTGTAACGGCCCGCTGATGATAGATGCCCGTATTAAACCGCACCACGCCCCCGTTCTGGAACGCGACCCGGAAGTGGAGAAGTTGGTTGATAAAATGGGTGAAATTGGTGGGGTGTTGCATGGGGTAATTTAAAATATCACCCTTTAAAACGCCTGTCATTTCGAGGGAAGCGCAGCGACGAGAAATCTTGTTAGATAGTACAAGCGGCGATTAGTTCTTCGTTAGGAATGGGTTTGCTTTATTAACCGTCAGTGGATGTTACTTTCTTTTTTGTCGCAAAAAAGAAAGTAACCAAAGAAAAAACACGCGACTTAACCGCGCCGCTATTAAAGGGTTTACTGAGGCAGTGCCTGTACTATCCGCAACGCGCTAATGCCGCATTAGGAGGGCTAACGTTCCGTTCATCACATTCATTGTATCTGCTATCTTAAATTCTATAAATCTTGGTTCAGACAAATGCGTTAGGGATAGAAACGGAAACCCCGGAATGCAAGGCGGCTTCTATCAGCCGCCTGAAATGAGGAGTTGCAATGGATAGCCCGGGCCGAAGGTAACGCCCAAATCACAAGTCATCGATAAGCTCAGACTGACAAGCGTAAAAAACTGATCGCTAATCTCCAACCTCTAATCACTAATTACTATCTTAGCAGCCTTATAACATTTCACGCACATGAACAAATTTCACGGGACAGGAGTTGCAATGGTCACTCCTTTTCAGGCAGATGGACAGGTAGACTATGATGCTTTACAAAAGCTGATAGATCACCTGATTGATGGCGGGGTAGAATACCTGGTATCACTTGGTACAACCGGCGAAAGCGCCACATTAAGTAAGGAAGAAAAGAAGCAGATTTTCGCCTTTACTGCCAAAACCGTGAATAAACGTGTGTTGTTAGTTGCAGGTATTGCAGGTAACAACACCCTTGAAACTGCTGCCGAAATGCAGGCTTTTGATAAAACCGGTTACGATGCCATACTATCGGCAAGCCCGCATTATAATAAACCAACACAGGAAGGTATTTACCAGCATTACAAGGCATTGGCCGCAGCCGCGCCGCTACCCATTATATTATACAATGTACCTAGTCGCACCGGCAGCAGCATTAATGCCGAAACTACAGTAAGGCTCGCTAACGATTTTAACAACATTATCGGCATTAAGGAAGCATCGGGTAACTTTGAGCTGCTTAACCAACTGATGCGCGATAAACCGAAGAATTTCCTGGTGATATCAGGCGATGACCCGATAAGTTTGCCAATGATCGCCATGGGCGCTGTTGGGGTAATATCTGTTGTGGGTAATGCTTTACCAAAGCAGTTTAGCGACATGATACGTAAGTGCCTTAAAGGCGATTTTAAAGGCGCACAGGCCGCGCATTACAGCGTGATAGAGTTTACCCGGCTAATGTTTGCCGAAGGCAGTCCGGCGGGTGTAAAATTGGCCCTGAAGCATTTGGGTGTATGCGGTGATACACTGCGTTTGCCGTTGGTACCTGTTAGCATTGATGCTGTTGAGCGGATAAAGAACCAAATAGGGTTGATTGGGTAATATAATTAGCCTCACGCGTTATTGCGAGGAGCGTAGCGACGTGGCAATATCTTTACCTCCACCTGTCATTTCGAACGAACAAGGGTGGGATTGTGAAAGAGTGTGAGGAGAAATCTTATACGCCTTGCATCACAATATGCATAGTTAATTACTTATTGCTCGTATAAGATTTCTCCTCGCTACGCTCGTTCGAAATGACATCGTGGATTTCAAACATAAAAAAATCCGGATAGCCTTGGCTACCCGGATTTTTTATTAAAGTAAAATAACCTTTCCGACTATTTTATTACGCTTTGTTTTTCGCTTCCTGAACTTCAAGACGGATTGACTGCGCTAAGTTTTTCAGGTCTTGCATACCTTTACGAACGCGGGTACCAGCAGCGCTGTTACCTTTGTTATAAAATTTGTCGGCATCAGCTTCCAGTGATGCAACCAGTTCTTTTACTTCAGTAAATTTTTTCATTGTGAATGCTCCTTTAATTTTTGAGGTTTAATGTTTTAACTAAAGCTAATCTAAAGTTTTTTTTTTAAATAAAAACTTTTAATACATAAAAATAGTGCCTTTAAAGGGGTTTTTTTCCACATTTTGTGGTTTTTAGCGTTTAAAACTGTGCTGGTTTTAACACCTTCAAAATTTTCTAAAAACAATGCACCGCCACATTTTTTGCCGATTTGTTGCCTAACAGGCAGCAATTTTGTTTAACACTTAAATATTTGCCGTTTTCTTTATTAAAAGCGTATAAATCAGCACTTTCGTTGATCATAAAAAAAGCCGGGCAGGTAAAACCTGTTTTTTATAACGTTATAACATTTATATTATGATGCAATTGCCATTTTATAATGCCCCTCCTGCAATTTGGCCGAAACCGCGCTAAAGGCATTCAATGTGTGCTGTACATCCTGCAGGGTGTGCATAGCGGTTGGTATCAGCCTTAGCATTATCAAACCTTTAGGTATCACCGGGTAAACTACAATAGAGCAAAATACGCCGTACTTCTCGCGCAGTTCTGTGGTTAGGCTGGTGGCCTCGGTAAGCTCGCCTTTCAAAAATACCGGGGTAACCATGGTGTTGGTAACACCAATATCAAACCCCCGTGCAACCAATCCCTTTTGCAGCGTTTTGGCAATTATCCAAAGGTTTTCGCGCAGCTGAGGGTTTGATTTTAACAGTTCGAAACGTTTTTTTAATCCCATAACCATTGGCATTGGCAAGGCTTTGGCAAACGTTTGCGACCTCATATTGTAACGCAGGTAATTGATGATCTCGTTACCAGAGGCTATAAAGGCCCCTATACCCGCCATTGATTTTGCAAAAGTGCCAAAGTACAGATCCACCCCTTCAATGCAATCCTGCGCCTCGTGTGTGCCCGAACCCGTTTTGCCCATGGTGCCAAAGCCATGCGCATCATCAACCAGCAGGCGAAATTTATACTTATCCTTAAATGATATGATCTCTTTTAATTTACCCTGCGCGCCCGACATCCCAAACACACCTTCGGTTATTACCAGTATGCCGCCACCGCTTGCCGCAGTTATACGTTGCGCGTGTTCCATCTGCTTTTGAAAACTTTCGATATCGTTATGCTTATAAACAAAGCGCTTACCCATGTGCAGGCGCACGCCATCAACTATACAGGCATGCGATTCGGCATCGTAAACGATCACGTCGTTACGGTCAACCATGGCATCAATAATAGATACCATGCCCTGGTAGCCATAATTTAACAGGAAGGCTGCATCTTTGCCTACAAACTTAGCCAGGCTATCTTCCAGCTCTTCGTGCTGGCGGGTATTGCCCGACATCATACGGGCGCCCATTGGGTAGGCCATGCCATAGTCGGCCGCGGCCTGCGCGTCGGCCTCGCGTACCTGGGGATGATTGGCCAGGCCCAGGTAATTATTAAGGCTCCAAACCAGTTGCTTTTTGCCGTTAAATATCATGTGGGGGGCTATTTCGCCTTCCAGGTTGGGGAACGAAAAATATCCGTGCGACCACTTTTGGTGCTGCCCTATCGGGCCACCCATGCTTTTGTTTATCTTATCAAACAGATCCAAAGTGAGTATTTTATATATAAATGTTTGTAAAATTCAGCCTAAAAAAAGCCGTTAATACCGTGTTAAGATGTTATAACAAAAAAGCCCCTGCATTGTTGCGAGGGGCTTTCATATAATGGGTTTAGATCAATTAGTCAACATTATCGTGCAGAAAAGAATTGTTGTTCCTGATCTCTGTTTTGCCGTCGCTATCAGGCAGTAACGAGAACCTCGACACCTGGCTTTCATCAGATGCGGGAGTTTGCTGAAGGGCGATTTCTTTACGTTTATAAGCAGGGATATTCTCCAGTTCCTGGATGTTGCCGTTACGTAATTTCATGCTCAGGTCCTTCAAGCGCATGATACGCTCGCGCGATTTGCGCAATTGCTCTTCTATCGATTCGTCTGTTTTGTTCTCGTCGGCATTAACAATTTCCGGTTCTGGTTCTGGCTCGGCCTGTACCTGGGCGGTAACGGGTTCAAAGTTCATCACCGTTTCGGTAACCTTAAAGGTAAACTCAGCCGGTTCCTGTTCTTCGGCAGCAGGTGTTTCATCATTAAGGTCGTATTTAACTACGTTATCCTCGGCGTCCTGCTCTTCGGCACGTGCAAACAGATCAAATAAGCCGGTTTGTTTTGGCTCATCCTTTAGTTTCATATATGGCTGCGCATCCATTTCAGCATCAGCTTTAACCGGGGTAATAAATTCGTTAACCGGTTTTACCAATGGCTCGCTCTCGGGCACCAGCATCGATACTATCTTTTTGTTGCTGTTCTCTTTCTCGCGCTCGTCTTTAGTTTGGAAACCGGTAGCTATAATGGTAACCGATAGCTTATCCCCCAAATTTTCGTCGCGGCAGTTACCCCATATCAGGTCGGCAGCCAAACCGGCTTCTTCCTGTATGTAATCGGTAATAATGCTCACCTCGTCCATGGTAACTTCTTTGTCGCCCGAACTGATATTTAATAAGATGTAACGTGCACCTTCAATTTCGTTATCTTTTAACAGCGGAGATGATAATGCACCTTCTACTGCCTTTAAAGCGCGGTTTTCGCCTTCGGCCGATGAACTGCCCATGATAGATACGCCGCTGTCTTTCATCACCGTGCGCACATCCTTAAAGTCGACGTTTATATAGCCCGGCAATGTTATGATCTCGGCGATGCCTTTTGCAGCCGTAGTTAAAATATCATCGGCCTGTGCAAATGCCGAACCCAGGGTTAAGTTGCCAAAGATCTGGCGCAGCCTGTCGTTAGAGATCACCAGGAAAGAATCTACATATTTCTTCAGCTCTTCCATACCTGCGTCGGCCTGCATTTTACGGCGTTTGCCTTCGAAAGAGAATGGCGTTGTGATGATGCCCACGGTAAGGATATCCAGCTCGCGGGCAGCCTTTGCAATGATAGGGCTTGCGCCTGTACCGGTACCGCCACCCATACCAGCTGTAATAAACAGCATTTTGGTGTTAGAGCCCAGCATCTGTTTGATATCGTCGATGTTTTCGATGGCCGAGTTTTTACCTACTTCGGGTATCGAACCGGCACCCATACCTTCGGTAAGGCTTGCGCCCAACTGAACTTTGTTTGGGATAGGGCTTAGCTCAAGCGCCTGGGCATCGGTATTACAAATTATAAAGTCGACACCGGTAATTCCCTGCCTGTACATATGGTTTACCGCGTTTCCGCCACCGCCGCCAACACCAATTACTTTGATGATAGACGATTTTTCCTTTAACATCTCAAACTGCATAATCCTTATTTTCAGCTATATGTATTCTGGTGAATAGATAGATTTTCTTATTGTAATATTATGACTTTTTCCACAAGGTTTTTCCACAAATGTGCACAATGTGGAAAAGTTTATGGATGTGAATAAATCCAGCCCCACCCAGCCCTCCCCTTCGGGGAGGGCTTTAAAGTCTCCCCTATCGGGGGAGATTTAGAGGGGGCCTCACTTCCCCTTACTTCAAAAAGTCCTCGTCCTTTATATCGTCCTTAATAAATTTTTTGCCCGATTCCAGGATCTTGCCCAGCAAACCAAACTTACGGTCGTCGGTGTACTTGGCTTTTTCGGCTTTAACAGCCGCTGCTGCCGGTGCCTGCGCCATGCCCATATACTCCATTTTTTGGATGCCTTTAATCAACAGGCCTATACCGGTTGCAAAGGTTGGGCTTTGTAATTCTTCGTAGGTGTTTTTTGGCAATACTTCATTTTTAGCCAGATGCTCATTGGGGTATCCCACGCGGCAATCCAATCCGGTTACATACTCAATTAATTGGGTCAGGTGCTTTAACTGCGCGCCACCGCCGGTTACCACTATGCCTGCTATCAGTTTCTTTTCGTAGCCGGATGATTTGATCTCGTAGTACACATGCTCTACAATTTCTTCCATACGGGCCTGGATAACAAAGGCCAGGTTCTTAACCGAGATCTCTTTCGGCTCGCGGCCGCGCAGACCCGGTACGCAAACTATCTCGTTCTCTTTGTTCTCTTCTGCCAGGGCAGATCCAAACCTTACCTTAAGTTGTTCTGCAATGTTGCGCATTACCGAGCAGCCCTCGCGGATATCCTCGGTTACGCTGTTACCGCCAAAGGGGATAACCGCGGTGTGGCGGATAATACCCTCGTGGAAGATGGCTACATCTGTTGTGCCGCCACCTATATCAACCAACACCACACCGGCTTCTTTTTCTTCGTCGCTCAACACAGATTCCGACGAGGCTAAAGGTTCCAGTATCAGCTCCTGGCTTTCCAGGTTGGCTTTATTAACGCATTTTACAATGTTTTTTATAGCGGTTACCTGGCCCGATATGATGTGGAAGTTTGCTTCCAAACGCACCCCTGCCATGCCTATAGGGTCTTTTACGCCCGGCTCGTTATCTACCGTAAACTCCTGCGGTAAAACATGGATGATCTCCTCGCCCGGGGGCATTACCAGGTTGTACATGTCTTCAACCAGCTTATCAATATCCTTACGGCTTATTTCGGAGCTCAAATCCTTACGGGTAATTAAACCCCTGTGCTGTAAGCTTTTTATATGCTGGCCGGCAATACCCACGTTCACTATCCTGATCTCGACGTTTGACTGCGTACCCGCGATGTCAACCGCAGCAGAGATGCCCTGTACCGTTTTGTCAATATTTGATACCATGCCACGCGTTACACCGGCCGATTCGGCCTTCCCTATCCCCAGCACCTCTATCTTGCCGTTTTTGCTCCTGCGGCCAACTATCGCGCAAATTTTAGTGGTTCCTATATCCAGGCCTACTACAATTGGCGAACTTTTTTCCTGTGTTGAACTTTTGTCCATATAATTAGTTTTTAATAGATGTCTTTTTACCTGTAGTATCTGTTAAAACAGGCGCGTAGTTTATGTTTGCTGTATCGGGTTTAACCTGGGCCTTTTTTAACGAGTCGGCCATAAACTCGCGGCGGCGCTTAAGCGAATCCAGCAAGGTTTCGTTTTTTACCCCTATCACCTGGTTTATGTATTTGATATTGATCAGCTTATAAGCATCCCACCCAACCAAAGGCAAAGCCTGCTTATAAAATACTTTAAGGTTATTGAATTTGGTGCTCAGCGAGTCGGCGTTTCCCAGCAAAATGCGCTGGTTGCCAACCCTGGGTATCAGTTCAATTTCATGGTCCTGGTTTACATACAGCTGCGCTATCTGCGCATCCCAAAGCGAATCTTTCCTGATAAAATCGGCTGTTTTAAAAACCTCTTTTGCCAGCGCGGTGTGCAGCGAATCTACCTTATTGGCAAACAGCTCGTCGATGTAACCATTAACCGCCAATACCCTTGCGGTAAAGTTTGGCGACAGCGGAATTTTTAACCCGTGCTGGTCTACGTAAAAATCCTGGTCAAAGCGGTTCATTACGCGCAGTATGGGCTGGCGCTGGCTCACTTCAACCTGCAGGGTGCCGTCCATCTCTATATATACCTTTGCAAACTCAACAAAGGGATTAACCTTTAATTTGTTTTCGAGCCCGTGGATATCAATATTCTCTAACCGCCGCCCTATCAGGTTATGGCTGGTGGTTTGCAGTATGTTGTCAATTTCTTGCCTGTCAATAAAATATTGGTTGCCGGGGATGTAAACATTCACTTTTTTGCAGGTAAGCTCGGCCTTTTTAACCTCGATAAAACTCATAAGCACCACCAGGCCGGCCAGGCTGATAAGCCAGCCAAAGCCAATTAAAAGCGGTTTCCATATACGTTTTTTAAACATTTTGCAACGCGTGTTTTAAAGGTTGAACCAACTGGTCTATATCGCCGGCGCCTACTGTTAAAAGTAGCTCAGGTTTTTCGAACTGCACAATTTCAATGCTTTCTTGTTTTCCACATTTGCGCTTATTCAACATTTTCATCCTGTTGAGTATCATATCACTATCCACTCCGTCTATCGGCAGTTCGCGCGCCGGGTAAATATCCAGCATCAGCAGTTCATCGGCCATATCCAGCACTTCGGCAAAGCCATCGGCAAAGTCGCGGGTGCGGGTAAATAGGTGCGGTTGAAAAATAACCGTCAGTTTTTTATCGGGATACAAACGTTTTACCGATGTTATGGCCGCCCTTAATTCTTCGGGGTGGTGGGCATAGTCGTCAATGTATATATGTCCTTCATTTTTTACAATGTATTCAAAGCGGCGTTTAACGCCTTTGAACGAGCCTAATGCCTCGTGTATGGCTTCAGCAGACACCTCTACATGCAGGGCAGCTTCAATTGCCGCAACCGCGTTCTCGATATTATGCAAGCCCGCTATACCCATTTTTATATTGGGGATACTGGTGCTGCCATCGTTAAAATCAAAGTAGAAGTTACCTTCTTCGATACGTACATTGGTGGCCATGGCTTGCGCCTCATCATTCATGGCGTAGGTAAGACCGCTGCCCAATGGCAACCCTTTATGGTATATAAGGGTGCCGCCCTGTTTAAGCTGCGAAGCAAACAGCTTAAAGGATTCTTCGAGATGAGCATGGTCGCCGTAAATATCCAGGTGGTCAGCATCCATCGATGTGATGATGGCGATATCGGGATGCAGCGTCAGGAACGAGCGGTCGTACTCATCGGCTTCAACCACAACAATATTGTTGTCGCCATAAAGCACATTGGTTTGGTAGTTTGACGATATGCCACCCAAAAACGCCGAACAATCCTTGCCCGAATCCTTAAGGATATGCGCTATCATGCAGGATGTGGTGGTTTTACCATGTGTGCCTGCAACCGCAATGGTGTACATACTTTTGCTGATGATACCCAGCACCTGCGAGCGTTTGTATAACTGGAAGCCCCTGCGGCGGAAGAAATTGAGGATCCCGGAATCTTTTGGAATGGCCGGAGTGTAAATGATAAGCGTATCCCCATCCAACTCCTGGAAACTCATGGGGATCCAATCGGCCCTGTCTTCAAACACCACGCAAATACCTTCGTTGTGCAGGTCGTCGGTTAGGGGGGTGTGGGTTTTATCGTACCCGCAAACAACACAGCCTAAATGGTGGAAATAGCGCGCCAGGCCGCTCATGCCTATGCCGCCAATCCCTATTAGGTAAACTCTTTTTATGTTGTTTAATTCCATTTGTCTTTTTCAAAAAAGGCTATCCTCCCAGTATCCGGGAGGGTTAGCCATCTAATTGTTGTTTGTTATTTGGATAACTTCTTTTGCAATTACCTCATCGGCATCGGGCATGGCCAGTTTACCAATGTTATTGCTTAATTTTTTTTGCCTGTCCTTATCGCATAACAATGCTATTACTTTGTCAACCAGTTTTGTTTCGGCGTCCCTATCGGCCACAAAAACGGCGGCATTCTCTTCAACCAGCGCCAGGGCGTTCTTGGTCTGGTGGTCTTCGGCCACGTTTGGCGATGGTACCAGTATCACCGGTTTTTTGATCACACAAAGTTCGGCTATGGTGCCTGCACCTGCCCTTGATATAATTACATCGGCGGCGGCGTAAGCCAAGTCCATACGGTTTAAAAACTCTACCACGTAAATACTCTCGTGATGATTTGGCCCTAATTGTTCTGAAATGGTTTTATGGTAAAACTTACCTGTTTGCCATATTACCTGTACATCTGCAGCTATAAGTTTATCAATGCCTGCCAGTATACTGTTGTTTAAAGTGCGCGCGCCAAGGCTGCCGCCGGTTATCAGTATTGTTTTTTTAAACGACGACAGTTTAAACAGTTCAAGCGCCTGCATATGCTTACCGGCAATATTTACCGATTCCTTGCGGATAGGGTTCCCGGTTTTAATAATTTTATCAAAGGGGAAAAATTTCTCCATCCCGTCAAACGCTACGCAGATCTTTTTGGCCTTTGCGCCCAACCATTTATTGGTGATACCCGCGTAGGAGTTTTGTTCCTGTATCAATGTTGGGATCCCTCTTAACGATGCGGCATATAACAGTGGCCCCGAGGCATATCCGCCCACACCTACCGCGGCATCGGGCTTAAAATCTTTTATGATCCGGATCGCTTTACGCACACTTCTCATCAGCTTTATAGGGAACATCACGTTCTTCCAAAGCGATTTACGCTGGATGCCCTGTATATCCAACCCAATAATTTTATAGCCTGCCGCCGGCACTTTCTCCATCTCCATACGGCCGCTGGCGCCAACAAATAATATCTCGGTAGCCGGATCGAGCTTTTTTAAAGCATTGGCAATAGCAATAGCCGGGAAGATATGCCCCCCGGTACCGCCGCCGCTAATGATGATCCTTTTTGACATTTTATTAAAATTCTAAATTCTAAAAAGCTTCATTTAAACCCGAAATCGAAAATTCGAAATCCGAAATATTATCTACGCTACGCTTATCTCCCCTACTACAACTTTCTTTGGTTCATCAATATCCCTGCTTACCGATAGTATGATACCAAACGCCACGCTGGTGAACAATATGGATGTACCGCCCATACTTACCAGCGGTAATGGCACCCCTGTTACCGGCCCCAGGCCTACTGCTACCGCCATGTTGGCAAATGCCTGTATGGTTAAGCTAAAACTTAGCCCCGCGGCTAACAGCGCACCGAACGCTTTGGGGGCTTTGGTTACAATTTTGATACACCTGTACAATAAAAACAGGTAAATAGCTACCAGGGCTATACCGCCTATTAAACCATATTCTTCCACAATGGTTGCATAAATAAAATCCGAATATGGGTGCGGCAGGTAGTTACGCTCGGTACTGTTACCCGGCCCCTTGCCCAAAACCCCACCTGTTGCTATGGCAATTTTAGAGTGGTCGGACTGGAACGATTTATCGGCTGTAGCCAGTTCCGGGTGCATAAAGGCGTGGATCCGCGAAATATAAGTCTGGCGGCGAGGCCCTAACATGATAACCCCTGTGAGTAATATAGCCCCTGCCAGGCAAACCACTGCTATTTGCTTAATACTGATCCGGCCTATGATTAACAATAATATGCTTACTCCAAAAAGCATCAAAGCCGTTGAAAGGTTAGCCAGGGCTATCAGTATAAATACCAAACAAACCGAGCCCATAATGGGGATAAATGAGTTTTTTACATCTTTTATATTTTCCTGCTTGCGCGATAGCGTGCGTGCCAGATAAGTGATGAGCGCAAGCTTGGCCAAATCGGAAGTCTGGAAGGTTAAGCCCGTACCGGGTATCGAGATCCACCGGCTGGCATCGTTAACGTGGTTACCAAATACAAGTGTATATAACAGTAAAGGGATGGTGATCACCATCAGTATTTTGGAGATACCGGCGTAATAACGGTAGTCTATCCGGTGCGAGATATACATCAAAGCTATACCGCCAAAAAGCATGGCCATATGCTTAACCAGGTATGTTTCGTTGGCCTTTCCTTTTATGTATGCCAGGGTACCTGTTGAGCTGTACACAGCCAGCAGTGATAAAATAGAAAGCAGGATGACGATAAGCCATATCCACCGGTCCCCTTTTACGTTACTGAGTATTTGATTCATATGTTTTTTGGATTACACCGATTATGTGATTCCACCGATTTTTCTTCTTGATTCCTGACTCTAATTTCTTGTATCTAAACTTACAACTCCTTCACCGCATCTTTAAACTGCCTGCCCCTGTCCTCATAGTTCTTGAACAGATCGAAGCTGGCGCAGGCGGGCGATAGCAATACTGTATCGCCTTTGGTTGCCAGGTGGTAAGCCACCTGTGCCGCCTCGGCTGCCGATGATGTATTCACTATCACTTCCACATCGTCTTCAAATGCATCGTGGATGCGCTTATTATCTTTACCTAAACATACTATGGCCTTTACTTTTTGCTTAACCAGTTGCTTAAGCATACTGTAATCGTTGCCTTTATCAACACCGCCCAATATCAAAACCACATCGCTGGTCATGCTCTCCAGCGCGTACCAGGTAGAGTTTACATTGGTAGCTTTTGAATCGTTGATAAAGCTGATGCCCGAGATCTTCCCAACAGATTCCAGCCTGTGCTCAATGTTCCTGAAGTTACCCATGCTCTCGCGCATCGCTTCGTTGCGCAGCTCAAGCACTTTGGCAACAATACCAGATGCCATTGAGTTATAGATGTTGTGCTTACCCTGCAGGGCCAGTTCGTTTATTGACATTTGAAAATGTTGTTGGTGTACGTTTATAATTAGGTTATCGCTATCGAGATATGCTCCCGTTTCAATCTTTTTTTCTATCGAGAAAGGCAGTTGTTTTGCCGATATCAATTTGCCTTCCATTACCTTTTTTGTTTCCGCATCGTCGGCGCAGTAAATAAAATGGTCTTGGCCGGTTTGGTTCTGCGTTATCCTGAATTTGGATGCCGCGTAGTTCTCCAGCTTGTATTCGTAACGGTCCAGATGATCGGGTGTAATGTTCAGCAACACCGCTATATCCGCCTTAAACCTGTACATGCTATCCAGCATAAAGCTGCTTATCTCCAGTACGTAGTATTCAAACTTTTCGGTAGCCACCTGGTAGGCAAAGCTTTTACCAATATTACCGGCAAGGCCTACGTTTAAGCCCCCGTTCTTCAGGATATGGTAGGTAAGGCTGGCGGTTGTGGTTTTACCGTTAGAGCCCGTTATACATATCATTTTGGCATTGGTATAGCGGCCTGCAAACTCTATCTCGGATATCACCGGGATGTTGTTCTCTACCAGCTTTTTCACTATTGGTGCCTTATCAGGTATGCCGGGGCTTTTTACCACTTCGGCGGCCTTCAGGATCTCGGCTTCGGTATGGCCATTTTCCTCAAACTTCACGTTCCAGTCCTGCAGCTGCTGTTTGTAATGGTCGGCAACCGGCCCAAAATCTGATACAAAAACATCATACCCCTGCTGCAAGGCCAGGTATGCCGCCCCAACACCGCTTTCGCCGGCGCCAAGGATGGCTAATTTGATGTTTGTTCCTGTTTTGTTGTCCATAGTCGATGGTCGATAGACCATAGTTAATCTTACATTTTTTTTTTGCCATGGGCCATTAGCTATGGACCATGGACTTTTTTATCTCAGCTTCAACGTTATCACCGTTATTATCGCCAGGAAGATGCAAATGATCCAGAAACGGGTTACAATTTTGGATTCATGGAAGCCCTTCTTTTGGTAATGGTGATGCAGCGGCGCCATCAGGAAGATCCTGCGGCCTTCGCCAAATCTTTTGCGGGTATATTTAAACCAGCTTACCTGCATAATTACCGACAGATTCTCTACCAAAAACACACCGCATAATACCGGCACCAATAACTCCTTACGGATGATGATGGCAAATACCGCTATGATACCACCTATGGCCAAACTGCCCGTATCACCCATAAAAACCTGGGCCGGGTACGAATTATACCAAAGGAAACCTACACATGCCCCCACAAAAGCGCCGGCAAAAATTACCAGCTCGGCCGAGTTGGGGATGTACATGATATTCAGGTAATCGGCAAAAAATATATTACTGGATACGTAAGCCAAAATAGCCAGCGTAAGCCCTATAATGGCCGATGTGCCGGTTGCCAGGCCATCAATACCATCGGTGATATTTGCACCGTTTGATACTGCTGTTATAATGATGATCACAAACAGCATAAATACCATCAGGGCATAATGCTCGTAACCGGGGCCTATAAACTTAAGTACCTTGGCGTAATCAAACTCGTTGTTCTTGTAAAATGGCATGGTGGTTTTGGTAGATTTCACATCCTGGGTGTAAATCGCCTTATCGCCACGCATATGAAAATCGACCGGTACATCGTGCTGAACCGGCAGCTTAACTTCTTCCCTTATGGTGATATTGGTATGGAAGTACATCGTCCACCCTATAATCAGCGCTAAACCTACCTGGCCTGTAATTTTAAATTTGCCGGCAAGTCCTTCTTTGTTCTTTTTAAATACTTTGATATAATCGTCCAGGAAACCTATTAAGCCTAACCAAATGGTAGTAACCAGCATCATAATGATGTAGATGTTATCCAGTTTGGCAAACAACAGCGTAGGGATCAGGATACCCAAAATAATGATGATACCACCCATTGTAGGTGTACCCGATTTTTGCATTTGGCCCTCTAAACCAAGGTTACGTACGGTTTCGCCTACCTGTTTAAAACGCAAATAATCAATCAGCCTGCGGCCATAAACCGTGGTTACCAATAACGATACAATTACCGCCATAGCCATCCGGAAGGTGATGTATTGCATAACACCTATCCCGGGGATACTGTAATTTTTGCTCAGATAGGTAAACAGGTAATATAGCATTGGCTTTTGTTATGATTTCACAGATTAACTTATCATTTTCAAATTCTCAAATTACTTCATCTCATTAAACTGACCGGACAACTCTTCCATATCGTCAAAATGGTTTTTTACGCCATTTATTTCCTGGTACTTTTCGTGGCCTTTCCCGGCAAGCAGGATAATATCTCCCGGCTGCGCAAACATGCAGGCGGTTTTTATCGCTTCGCGCCTGTCGGCAATGCTTACGGTGTGGCGTTTAAAGGCCGGGTCGATACCTGCTTCCATATCTTTTATGATCTGGGCAGGGTCTTCCGTGCGGGGGTTATCCGATGTAAGGATCACCTTGTCGCTCCATTCGCTGGCAACTTTTGCCATTACCGGGCGCTTGGTTTTATCCCTGTCGCCGCCGCAGCCTATAACGGTAATTACTTTTTCGCTCCCCTTGCGGATATCGTGGATGGTGCTTAATACGTTCTGCACAGCATCCGGTGTGTGGGCGTAATCAACAATACCTATAACCTTGTTAGGGCCAACTATATATTCAAACCTGCCTTCAGCGCCGGTTAATTTGCTCAGGCTTACCAATACCTTCGACCTGTCCTGCTCCAGCAATAAAGCCGCGGCGTAAACCGCCAAAAGGTTATAAGCGTTGAATGTACCCACCAGCTTAAACCAAACTTCCTCGTTATCTATATTCAAGAGCAGGCCACCAAACTGGTTTTCTATAATGCGGGCCTTATAATCGGCCATGCTTTTTAAACCATAGGTTTTTTTATGTGCCGATGTATTTTGCAGCATCACATTACCATTTTTATCATCCCCATTAGTTAACGCAAAGGCGCTTTTTGGCAGGTTATCAAAAAATGTTTTTTTAGCCTTCAGGTAGCTGTCGAATGTTTTATGATAATCTAAATGGTCGTGGGTAAGGTTAGAGAAGATGCCGCCCGAAAAGCTTAAACCATCGATACGGTGCTGCGCTATGGCGTGCGAGCTTACTTCCATAAAGCAATAATCGCAGCCTTCGTCTACCATATCGCTCAGCAGTTTATTCAAGGCAACCGGGTCGGGCGTGGTATGGGTTGACGGGATGATACGGCCGTTCACCTGGTTCTCTACTGTAGAAAGCAGGCCGCATTTATAGCCCATATCAATAAACAGCTTGTATAATAAAGTAGCAATGGTAGTTTTACCGTTTGTACCGGTAACGCCAACCAATTTAAGGTTTGATGATGGGTTTTCGTAAAAATTTGCTGCAAGCGTTGCCAGGGCTTTGGCAGAATCGGCCACCATTAAAAAGTCTACCTCGCCGGCTGTGTGGGCCGGGAGTTCTTCGCAAATAATGGCGATGGCGCCATCCTTAATAGCTTGTTCAATATAATCGTGCCCATCTACCGAGGTGCCTTTAACAGCTACAAACATGCAGCCCGGCACCACCTGGCGCGAATCGAACACAACGGCGGAGATTTCCACATCGGCACTTCCCTGTAATTCGGTAAATGCTACACCCTCTAATATATCGCTCAAATATCTCATTGCAGTTCTATGGTTATTTTTGACCCTTTTGGAATTACACTCCCGCCTGTTACAGATTGTGTGCTAACCGAGCCGCTGCCCCTAACCGCAACCTTATAGCCCGCGTTACCTAAGGCGTACAGTGCATCGCTTAGGCCCATGCCCGTAACATTTGGCACGGTGCCGGTTTTATATTTATTATCCTCAAAAGCAATACCACTGCTGGTATCAACACCGTTTAGCGTAGCCGATGCGTATAATGGTTTTATACCCAGTTTATTGTACACCTTTTTAAGCGCTTTTATGTTGCCCTGTTTAAACTTAGGCAGTGTGGTATTGCCAATTAAATGCGCGGGTGTTTGGTTCACTTCCATATCGCCGGCATAAATGCGATCGGCGATCTCCCTGAAAACAGGGCCCGAAACCAAAGCGCCATAGTAAGCCCCTTTAGGATCATTGATAACTACGATCATCGAGTACTTAGGCTTATCGGCAGGGAAATAACCTACAAACGATGCCTGGTACTGGCTTTTTACTTTATAACCCCTGTTACCATCGGCAACCTGGGCGGTACCAGTTTTACCTGCTATTTTGTATTGCGGGTTATATACTATTTGTTTACCGCTGCCTTCTGTTACCACGCCTTCCAGCATGCTTTTAATTTTGCTCAGCGTCTCGTCCGAACAGATCTTATCGTTTATTACACGGGCCCTAAACTGCTCGATAGGGTTGCCCAACCTGCGTATCTCCCTTACAAAAATCGGGGCTATATATTTACCATTGTTTGCTACAGCGTTATAAAACGAAAGCATTTTTAAAGGCGTTAGCTGCATTTCGTAACCATAAGCCATTTGCGGCAGGGTCATGTTCTTGTTCCAGCTTCGGTTTTTAGGGTTCTTAACCACGGGCTGCGCTTCGCCGGGGATCTGTAACCGCATTTTTTCGTTTAAATGCCAGGCGTAAAGGTGATCTGTAAACTTCGACTGATCGTTACCATAATGCGTATTAATAAGTTTGGCAATAGCCGCGTTAGACGATTCTTCGAAAGCCTTTTTTACTGTTACAACTTCAATTTTGGGGTGCGAGTCTGTTATCAGCTTCCCGGGGATCTGGTAATAGCCTGTACCTATCATGGTATTGGTATCAACCAGTTTATCTTCCAGCAGGGCCATGTACGATGCCAGCTTAAATGTAGAGCCGGGGTCCTGGTTACCTGCAATGGCGTAATTAAACTGCTCTTTGTATTCCCCTTCGGCAACTTTAGAAAAATTTGCAACAGCCCTTATTTCGCCGGTGGCAACTTCCATCACTATCACCGCGCCGTGGTCGGCCTTGCTTTTTATCAATTGCTTTTCCAATGCGCTTTGCGCAAGGTCCTGCATGTTTACATCAATGGTTGATATGATATCGGCGCCATCTTTTGGCGCTATCTCGTTCTCGTCATTAACCGGCATCCATACACCGCCTGCCATACGGCGCTCTAAACGTTTACCGCTTTCGCCGTTTATATAATTGGCGTACGCGCCTTCAAGGCCAACGCCATTTTTCACATTCTCGTTTTTATAACCAATTGTGCGCGCCGCTAAAAAACGAAAAGGCCTTATGCGCTTGTTTTGCTGCACTATTATTAACCCGCCTTTGTATTTGCCCAGGTTAAAAATCGGAAACTTGCGGATCTCTTTCAACTCGCGGTAGGTAACCTTGCGCCTTACCAACTGGTAACGCGAGCTATCCTTACGCGCGTCGCGCAGGATCCTGGAATACTCGCGGGCCGATTTATCACCAAAAAAGCCCGACAATTTCATCGCCAGCGAATCTATCTTCAGGTTAAAAACCTTATCGCTCTCGATACCCGGCGAAAGCATATCCATACGCAGCTCGTACTCGGGCACAGATGTAGCCAGCAGGCTGCCATCAACCGAAAATATATTACCCCTGGCCGCTTCAATGTTTTTGTAACGGGTAGATTTTACATTTGACATGGCCTGCCACTTTTTACCCTGCACAAACTGCACACGGCAAAGCTGAAACACCACTGCCGCGGCAAAAAGCAATATCAACCCAAAGGCAAGGTATACCCTTAACAGTATATTAGTTCTGATACTCATTCCTGTACGTCCTCCTTTACCGTTATTTTTTGTGGCGGTGCCGCCGGCTCCCTTATGCCCAGGGTATCGGCGCGTTTGGCAACCTCTGTAAGTGTGCTTTTAAAGGCCAGGTCGGCTTTGGTGCTTTTGTATTCCCAGCTTAGCTCTTTAACCTCTTTGGTTATTTTATCAATATCGCGTATGTTGTTTTCAGACAGGTGCCTGTTACCTATATATAACATGCCCAAAAACGCCACATATAATATAAATGGCAAAGCGCGGGTAGCATCATCAGTTGTGATGACCCCGTTTTTTAAGAATTGGGTTAAAAAGTTATCCGGAAGTTCCTTCACAGGCTTTTCTTCCACAATAAGCTTTTGCTCTTCTAATTCTTCTTCCTGAATTTCTGTACGTAAACGATTGGTCATTTTTTTACAGCTATCCTTAATTTGGCGCTACGCGCCCTGTTATTATTTAATATCTCTTCGTCGCTGGCTATTATAGCGCCCCGGCTAACCGCGTCAAACGGGCGGTTGTTGTTTCCATACAGGTCTTTTTCAACCTCGCCGCTAAATTTGCCTTTGGCGATGAAGTTTTTTACCAGCCTGTCCTCAAGCGAGTGGTACGACATAACCACCAGCCTGCCGCCGGTAGCCAGCACCTCGGCCGATTGGATCAAAAAATCTTTTAAAGCTTCCAGTTCCTGGTTAACCTCTATCCGCAGCGCCTGGAAAACCTGCGCCAGGTATTTATTTTCTTTACCCCGCGGTGTGATGTTGCTTATGGCGTTCTTCAGATCGGCGACGGTAACTATAGGGCCGTTAAGCCTGGCAGTTACAATGGTTTTGGCCAGCGATTTTGCGTTTTGCACCTCGCCGTACATGCCAAAAATGCGGTGCAGGTCGGCCTCGCTGTAAGTATTTACCACCTCTTTAGCGCTAAGGTCTGATGCCTGGTTCATGCGCATATCCAGTTCGGCATCAAAGCGGATAGAGAAACCACGCTCGGCCTGGTCAAACTGGTATGATGATACGCCCAGGTCGGCCAGGATGCCATCAACCGGGATGGCATCGTGCAGGCGGGTGAAATTTTTAAGGTACCTGAAATTTTGATCGATGAAGATAAAGCGCTCGTCATCTATGGCGTTTTGCTGCGCATCGGCATCCTGGTCAAAAGCAAGCAGCTGACCATCCACGCCCAGGTGTTTGATTATCTCGCGCGAGTGGCCGCCGCCACCAAAGGTTACATCTACGTAAGTGCCGTTGGGTTTAATATTTAAAGCCTCAATGCACTCGGCAAGCATAACGGGGGTATGGTAATTACTCATCGCGCCCCCTCCCTTTATTGCCCATAACTTCTTCTGCCAGTTCGGCAAAATTTTCGGGCTCGTTGCTTATCATTTCAAGGTGGGCTTTTTTGTCCCAAACCTCAATTTTATTTAGCAAGCAGGTAAGCACAACCTCGCCGGTAATTCCCGCGTAATCCAGTAAATGCTTTGGCAGGTTTACCCTTCCGGCGGTATCGGGCTTCAAATCCGATGCACCGCCCATAAAATATCTTACAAACCTGATGCTTTTTCTGTCGTATTCGTTAAGTTTGTTCAGTTCACCAAGCTTTATGTCCCATTCGCGTTTAGTGTAAATAACAAGATAGTTCTCAAGGCCACGATTGATCACAAGACCTTCAGTGTCAGCTTCAGGAAGCTGTTTCTTAAGGTCCGCAGGGATCATCATCCGCCCTTTGGCATCCAGTTTACAGTTAAATTCTCCGGTTAAATAGGACATTCTAATAGGTCAACAACATTTGTAACGTAAAAGTATATTACTTTTACCACTTTTTACCACTTTTTACCACCAAAAAGTTTTCAACATTTTTGGTGCCTTTGCGGCTATGTTATGTTCCGAATAATTATAGCTTTGAAACTGTATTTACACAGCTAAAAACATGATAATTGTTATACAATGCACCGACCGCGTGGGCCTGGTTGCAGCTATATCCGGCCTGCTGGCGCAGCAGCAATTTAATATTACCAGCATGCACGAGCATGTAGATAATACCGCCAACCTGTTTTTTATGCGCCTTGAAGTGAATAAAACCGGTGATGTTGAGGGACTTGAAGAAAACCTGCGCGAAATTTTACCAGCCGGCGCCATCATTAAAATAAACCCCCTGCCCGAAAAAAAAATAATTGTACTGGTAACTAAAGAGTACCATTGCCTGGCAGATATTTTGGTGCGTAACTATTTTAAAACACTGGGTGCCAGTGTACAATGTGTTATTGGAAACCACCAAACGCTACAGGATATTTGCCTGCGTTTTGATGTCCCCTTTTACCTTGTGGAGGCAACGGGTGATAAAGCGGCATTTGAACAAAACATTGTTAATATAACCGAAAAATACGAGTTTGATCACCTGGTTTTAGCCAAGTTTATGCGCATCCTCTCGCACGATTTTGTGAGCCGTTTCCCTATGCAGATCATCAACATCCACCACTCGTTTTTACCGGCGTTCGCAGGCGCCAGCCCCTACCGCCAGGCTTACGAACGCGGGGTGAAACTGATTGGCGCTACCGCCCATTATGTAACCGACGAACTGGACGAAGGCCCTATCATCGCGCAGCAAATTATCCCTGCCGACCACTCGCTTACGGTACCCGATATGGTGAAGGCCGGTAAGGAAATAGAGACCGCTGTTTTAGCCAGGGCCCTTAAGCTGGTTTTTGACGACCGGGTGTTTGTTTATAAAAATAAAACGGTGGTGCTGGAATAGCTGCATGTAACAATATCCAAACAGATGGTTTTAATCAATTAAAATTTGTAATTTACCTGTACCAAACCATCACAATGAGATCATCGCTAATTTCCTTTTTCACAGCCTTTTGCTGTTACATCGCATCCGCACAGGAAGTACCTGTTCAAAGAAACATCCGTTTGGAATTTATTAAAGGCGATAGTACGCGCCTTAGTTTTAACGAAGAATTTTATATAATTGAAGACAGCTGCGCCCAAATTTACCGGTATGCACATATTGATGTACAGAATAAAGTTTACACCGGGCAATTTAAAGATGTAAGCCGGGCCAACGCCAATCAAATAATTACACAGGGCGCTTACACAGCAGATGGGCTTAAGAATGGGCCGTTTATTATTAATTATTTAAATGGGGTACTACAAGCAAAGGGAAACTTTAAAGATGGCGCTTTTGATGGTAGATGGGATGTTTATTATGATACCGGGAAACCTAAAATAACCTTTGAGGCCAATGGTAATGATATTAAAATAATTAATGAATGGGATGCAAAGGGAACACAAACCGTAATTAACGGAACGGGAAATTACCGGGCAGATATGGGGTTTATGTACTGGAAAGGAAAATTGCTTAACGGCAAGCCCGAGGGTAAATGGAAATCAAAAAAAGCATCAGATGACAGCGACTTTACTTCGGAGGTTTACAAAAATGGTGATTTCCAGAAAGGCAATACTTCTTATGATGAATACAGGGATGCGCCCAGGTTAGTGTTGATCTCGCCTTCGATCTTTCCATTTACCATAGCCGAAAAATTTCAGATATCGGCTGTAGCTTGTAATGGGCCAAAACAAAAGGCATTTGTTAATGCGCACTATACTGCCGGTGCGGAATCTTTTAGCCAGCATATTGCCGATCTGTCCAGCGATTACCTGAAGAATATCGACATCAATACATTTGATAGCCAGCTTACTTTAGAGGGTGAGATAAGCGAAATAGGCGTTATTGGTAAACTGCAAAACCGCAACCCGTTTAATGCAAATGTGGCACGCGGGTTAATAACCAGTTTACGCGGGCTACCCAATTTACAACCCGCAACCGTAGATGGCAAACCTGTGAAACAGGGCTTTAAAATTACCTACACATTTCACAACGGGATATACAGCTTTAGGTACGGATTTGCACCTATTCAACAATAGAAGCACCTACCAAATAGACTTTAACGGCTGGATCTGCAGCTTCTCTATCTCCATACCGTTGTTTACAATACTTAAGCGTGTGTATGGTTTTTTTGGAAAGTATACCCCTGTCATGCTGCTTAATCCGCCATCGGCAAATAGTTCTACGGATGAGGCATCTACCAACAACTCAAAATTTGAGGTGGGCGATAACGATAGCCTGGGTGCATAGCTTTTACCGGCAAACTGCTTGCTAAACGTGCTTAGCCCCGCTTTTGTACGATCGATATAATACCGGCTGTTTTTGGCATCAAACCCAACAATCAGCCTTTCGCCTGCGGTGTTAGATAAAATAACCGCGTAATCTTTTATAGCCAGGGTATTAAACTTTAGTAAGTATTGAGCCGGCGTTTGCTTAATTACCGAAAAGACATTATTGTCTTTAGCTAAAAGCCCGGCATCTACCTTTATAGTTTTAGCCACAATTTTCTCCAGCTCTTCAACCGGGTAAGAAGTTAGCCAAATATCGCCGGCGGTTAGCTTTAAGGAGAGCTCGCGCGGTATGGTCATCGCATTGCGCCATTTTAGGGTTGGCACCTGGTTGGCGTACAGCCAGTTACTCATCCAGCCCATAAACACCTTTCGGTTGCCGGTGTTGCCAAATGTCACCCCGGCATAATTGTCGGGCCCAAAATCTATCCACTTGGTTTGGCTGCCTATAGGTGTAAATTTGCCGCCATCAAAATGGCCCACAAAGTATTGCGTGGCCGAGCCTTTATTTGGCCCGCCGGGGTTTATGCTTACCAGCAACACCCAGTATTCTTTACCGTTAATTTTCAGCGGGAAAAGGTCGGGGCATTCCCAAACACCGCCATGCGCGCCAAGTACCTGGCCAAACTCACTTTCTTTTTTCCAGGTTTTTAAATCGGGCGAAGAATAAAAGGTTATCCTGTCTTTTGTGGCCAGGCTCATTATCCATTTACTGCCGGGGCTATACCAAAACACTTTAGGGTCGCGAAAATCCTTGATACCGGGGTTTTTTAGTACGGGGTTGCCTTTATATTTTGTCCAGGTAAGGCCTTCATCCAGGCTGTAAGCAATACTTTGATTTTGAAATTTAGCAGAACCGGCTTTTTCGCCTTTAGGGTCGTGATGTGTAAATATGGCTATCATCGCCGGCTTATCTTTTGTACCAAACCCCGAGGTGTTACGTTCATCAACAACTACACTGCCGCTAAAGATATAGCCAAGCTTATCGGGATATAAAGCAATGGGCAGTTGCTTCCAGTGCACCAGGTCTTTACTTACAGCATGCCCCCAGTGCATTGGCCCCCAAACTGTTGCAGCCGGGTAATGCTGAAAAAACAGGTGGTAGGTGCCTTTATAGTACACCATCCCGTTAGGGTCGTTCATCCATTTTTCTTTAGGCGAAAAGTGCGCCTGCGGGCGGTATGGTTCGTTGTATGGTATAGTTGCGGTGCGCTGCGCTGATAACGACACGGCCGCTAAAATAAAGCAACCTAAGAGTAACCCTTTTTTTACCATGTGGAATTTGATTTGATGTAGCCTTACAGTAGATAGCAATATTAAGTACTATTTGTAAACTTAACTATTACAACCTTAGTATAAAAATATCAATCAAATTTGATCTTACCGGGCCGGATACCTTAGTTACACGGCAACTACAGCCATGCCGGTACGGCCGGAGGAAAGCCTAATCGAACGTGACCGTTTCCGGACCGGATATTTTTTCGATGTGGCAGTTACAACCGCCCGAGATCTTCATGGTGAACTTTTTTACCTGCCCCGTGGCCTCACTGGTAGCGGTAATTTCTACCTCATCACCTTTGGTAGAAAAATCGGCCCGGTTATTATCTGATGCTATCAGGACAGAACCTTCCATAAAATCAACCGCACCGGGATATTCAGGAGGTGTTACAGATTTATTTGTACGCAAATTAACTACCGTAAGCGCGCTTAACTTCACCGTATCGCCGTTGCTATCTTTGATCATAACACCTATGTATGCAAAGCTGGCCGTACACATTTGTGTGCCGCAGGCCGAATCGTTTTCTGTGTTTTTACAAGCTGACAGGCCTCCGGCCAACATTAACACTAAAAGTAATTTTTTATACATAATTGGTTGGTTTTATATCTATTACGTGCCGGATGCCCTATTCGCTACTTATAAGAAAAAAATAAAGCAGCACCATTGGCGCTGCTTTATTTTATATAGTTATTTGCTCTTTTTTAGTTGCTCTATCTCGGCCCTTAGCTGCTCTATCTGGGCTTGCTGCTCCTTAACTGCGCCAACCAGCAGCGGCACCAGTTTTTCAAGATCTACTTCGGTAGTGGTTAACGCGCGTTGTCCGCCTTTGCCTGCGTTGTACCAGTTGTTTTGTGTACGCACAGCCGATGGCACCACCAGCCTGGCATCGTTAGCAATAAAGCCAAACTGCATCCCTGATGGTAAATTAAGTTGCTTATACCCGTCACGATTGTATTGATAGGTAACAGGCTGTAATTTGTTAATATAACTGAGCGAATTGCTCACCGGTGCAGGGTTTGTTTTGATCTGCGCATCGCTAAGTGTTTGTGCCGATGCGGTAAATGCAGATAGTACGATAATTAAAAATAATATGAATGGAATATGAATTTTCATGATATAAAATAGTTTAATGTAAATGATAGCCACACTTAAAGGCGGCAACGATAAGACGGGGTATTAAACTAACTGTTGGGAGGGGGAGTGGGCACAGGGGGCATCCACGCTAAATGGGCGGCTTGCTTTTCCGGGGGATAAATGACCGATTCAAAGCTCACATAAACCGGCGGTAAAATTACAGGGTTAACAGCCCAAAAATCTTTAGGGTTACTTTCCTTGGTTTCGCTGCGCTCGGCAGTGCCTTCCTCGTCATTCGCGGCCGGTATATCTGTTTGGCTTATGTGGTGTTTGGCTATCAAATACAGCGCGGAGATGCCTGTACTTTCCAGCAGGGCAAATACACACAAACAAACACATAAATACTTTAACCAGGTAAACCGCATAAGAGTAATTACTATGCAAACATAGTAATTAATTGAAAAGTTTTTACAGGATCTGGTTAAATTCCAGCCGTTCGCCGTCGGGGCCGGTAATGTTAAAATACCTGCATCCATGGGCCCAAAACTGCAGCGTAACAGGTTCGGGTTCAATAATGTTAAACCCCGCTTGTTTCAGGGCTGCAAAAGTTTCTTCAATATCTGTAACATTAAAAGCTATATGATCGATATGGCCATTCCCCCGTTTGCCGATCTCTTCCAGTTCGGGTTCGGGCAATTGGTAAAGCTCAAGCGTTATTTCGCCACGGCGCATCATTACACACGTACCGGGGAAGCCATTATGCATAAACCCGGCGAGCATAACGCGATCAAAGCCAAGGCGTTCATAAAACGTTTGTGAATCGCCGATATTGGTTACCGGGATACCAACGTGTTGTATGGCGGTGATATTGATGTGGGCTTTCATGGTTTAAAGTTAACTTTCAGCTTAACATGTATTTCAAGCCAAAGTTTCACACTTTCGGCTATTGTGTTTTTTTTCGATCCGAAACAACCGTGATCATACACCGTACTTGTATCCTTTTTGTCGTTCTAACCGTCAGTAAGTTTTTTATAAACTTCTCGTGTACGTCTTTTTAGCTCTTCTTCATCTATATTATATGAATCATTTTTTTCGAATAAATGTACAGGGGTATACTCATCAATATCTAAGAAATAGGTGTCTAATATCTTTTGTGTTAAATAATCAAATGAACCAGACATCCAATAGTTATCTTCTCTTCTAAGCTGGATAAAGATAGTATCGAATAATTCAGCGCCAATCGTGTCATTTAAAAATTGATCCATTAAATAAATATACTTTTGCAAGTGAATCCGATCAAGAAGTTTCATCCTTACAACACCCTCACTTTCAAATAACTCGGATGCAGTTTTGAACTATACACCTTGTGCGTTGCCTTTTTAAAGTCGGTATCCTTTGCCTTCATAATATCCTGGAACTGCTGGGTGTTCCTGTCAATCAGCGGGAACCAGGTGCTCTGAATCTGTACCATTATGCGGTGGCCTTTTTAAAGGTGTGCAGTACATCCTGCAGCTCGAAGTTTACCGGCGTTACCTTGCCGGGCACAAACGGCTCGGGCTTGCTAAAACTGTTGCGGAATTTACCGCGTATGGCTTCGCTGCGTACCATTTGCTCATAGCCCGCCATTTGCACATCCTTACCGGTAAATTTGGTTGCTGTGGCGGTATCGGGGTAAACATCCAGCACTTTTACAACCCAGTCGGCATCGGTGCCGGTGGTGCTTACCTTCAGGTTGGCCCAAATGTTACCGGCAATGGTGATATCCTTATCAAGCACATCGGTTTTGTAGGTTAATACATCCGGGCGTTTTTCGGCGAAACGCTGGTCGGCTGTCATGTACTCACGTTTCATATCAAAGTCGATACCATCAATAAACGGCACCGGGTTCATCGGGTCGGATACGAATTCCTTAAAATCATCTTTAGCGGCTGTTGGCGCGGTGAACGACAATTTACCACCCGGCAGCAGGTATAGGTTTTTCTCCTGAGCCTCGGCAGGTGGCCAGGATTTGTAGGTTTTCCACTCGTTCACACCGGTTTGAAAGGTATTAACCTTTGGCAGGTCAAGCGGTGTGCCTTTCAGGTAATGGCTAAAAAACGCAAACTCGATCTTCTCCCTGTAAAATGGACCCGTCGGCCCGCCGAAACCAACATCGCCCAAATGGTCGCCATTGCCGCGTGCCCAGCCGCCATGCACCCAGGGGCCCATGGCAAAGTAAACGGGTGTGGTAGGGTTGTTTTTGGCCAATACTTTATAGGTGTTAATAGCGCCATAAAGGTCTTCTGCATCGTACCAGCCGCCGGTAACCAATGTAGCGGTTTTAATGTCGTGCAGGTGGGTAAGCACGTTGCGGTCTTTCCAATGCTGGTCGTAATCGGGGTGGTCCATCATCTCGTTCCACAGGCGGATGGTATCCTTATAGTATTTAACGTTGGAGTTGCGCATGCTGCCCATATCCAAAAAGAATTTGTAGCCATCTTCGGTGCCTGGGTTAAAGCCTTTAGCACGGCGTTGGGTAGGTTTATCGTCCTGCCTATTGGTAAAACCGGGGTAAAATCCAAAATTGGCCACCAGCATAAACGCGCCGTTATGGAAAGCGTCGTCGCGATACAAGTCGGCAATTGGGGCCTGCGGCGATGCGGCAACCAGCGCCGGGTGGCGGCTTAGCAAAGCGGTTGTGGTATAAAAACCGGGATAGGAAATGCCCCACACACCTACCTTACCATTATTATTAGGCAGGTTTTTTAGCAGCCAGTCAATGGTATCGTAAGTATCGGTACCTTCATCAACATCATTGTTGGTTTTGTGCACGTCCAGTTCGGGAGTCATTTCTTCGTAGATTCCCTCACTCATCCAGCGGCCGCGCACATCCTGGTAAACAAATATGTACCCATCGTGCACAAACTGGCTCGAGGGACCAAGGCTGCCTTTATATTTATCTACCCCATACGGACTAACGCTGTAACAGGTGCGGTCCATCATGATGGGGTATTTTTTGGTTTGATCTTTTGGTACGTAAACCGATGTGAACAGCTTTTTGCCATCGCGCATGGGTATCTGGTATTCAAACTTGGTATAATTCTCTTTGATATATGCCGCGTCGTTTTGCGCGCAGGCGCTTATGGCTAAAAGCAGAAAGCTGAAAGCAAAAAGGAAAGTTCTTTTCATTTGTAATGGGTTGATGCATTAAAAGTAAGGAATAAAACAAAAAAGGCGCTGATAAATCAGCGCCTTACACAAAATCGTTACCTAAAGTTATTTACCTTGCTTGCTGCGCAGGTATTTGTCAGAAAAATTACCCATATCAGTATTCCGCTTATAATCGTAAATGGCCCAGTCTTCCACATCCTTTTGGTTGATCAATACGTGGTCTCCCATTTTGATGTTTTTTAGATACACTGCCGAGTCTGCAAAGATACCGGTGAATTTGCCGCCTGCATATTTGTATACCACGCTCCACATGTGCTCGTGGCTGCTGCCCTCTTCAAAGTCCGACTTCACCAAAAAGCGATAATTGCTATCCAGCGCGTGTGGCTTCAGGCTATCCAAAAATATATGCAGTTTTGCCTGCGCGGTATCCTTCAGGGCAAGCAACTGTTGATCATGCGTTTTCAGCTTAACTACGGCAACGCCTTCGGCTTTATCCTTACGCTTTTTTGCATCCTTGCAGGCACTGAACAGCACAAGCAACATTACCGGTAGCTTCAAATAATTTTTCATAGCAGAAAGATATTACTTAAATAAAAAAGGCAACCATTTGTATGATTGCCTTAGCTTAATTTATTATCGAATTAATCTTCGTTGATGGCTTTAACGCCGGGCAGTTCTTTACCTTCCATATATTCCAGTAAAGCGCCGCCACCTGTTGATACGTAGCTAACATCTTTGGTCATATCAAATTTTGCTACTGCTGCTGCAGAATCGCCGCCACCAATTAACGAGAATGCACCGTTATCAGTTGCTTTGGCAACCGCCTCGGCTATGGCTTTGGTACCTACCAAAAATTTCTCCATCTCAAAAACACCCATCGGGCCGTTCCAAAGAATGGTTTTCGATTCTTCAACCACTTTACTGAACAATTCAACGGTTTCGGGGCCGATATCCAAACCCATCCAGTTATCGGGGATCTGGCCGGTTTTGGCAACATTGGTATTGGCATCATTTCCAAATTTATCGGCAATAACGTTATCAACAGGTAAAAGCAGGTTAACGCCTTTTTCCTTCGCTTTTTTAACCAGGCTAAGCGCCAGGTCAAGCTTATCAGCTTCAACCAACGATGTACCGATGGTACCGCCATCGGCCTTGGCAAAGGTATATGCCATACCACCTCCAATGATCAGGTTATCCACTTTATCCAGCAGCTTCTCTATCAGTTCTATCTTATCAGATACCTTTGAACCACCCATAATTGCCGTGAAAGGTTTGGCAGCATCGTTCAGTATTTTTTCGGCATTGTTTAATTCTGCAGCCATCAGGTAGCCAAAAAATTTGGCGTCGGGGAAAAACTGCGCGATAACGGCTGTTGAGGCGTGCGCGCGATGAGCGGTACCAAAAGCATCGTTTACATAAACGTCGCCCAATTTTGATAGCTTTTCGGCAAAGTCCTTATCGCCTTTTTCTTCTTCTTTATAAAAACGAAGATTTTCTAATAAAAGCACTTCGCCTTTTTCAAGATCTTTTGATTTCTGGATAGCTTCTTCACCTATACAATCGTCAGCAAAATCTACGTGCTGTCCAAGCAGGTCGGCCAGGTGCGGTACTATATGCTTTAAGCTAAACTCTTCGGTAGGGCCGTTTTTAGGGCGGCCTAAATGCGACATGAGGATAACGGCACCGCCATCTTTAAGAATTTTTTTAATAGTAGGCAGGGCCGCGGTCATACGGTTATCATCGGTAATGTTATAGTCCTTATCCAAAGGCACATTAAAATCTACACGGATAAGTGCTCTTTTACCGTTAAAACTGATCTGATCTATTGTCTTCATATTTGATGTATATAATTTACGAACGGCGGCAATTTGCCTAAATTTATCCTAAAACCCAACGTAAAAGTTAAAAAGGTGTTTGCCTTCGCTTAAAACTTCATCTTATTTTAACATACATTACATGATGCGGGCCAATACCAGGTACTTCAAACTCAGGCGAAATGATCTCGAAACCCACGCCTAAATAAAAAGGTACCGCCTTTTTGCGGGCATTGCACCAAACATAGTTTACCCCTTGCCCCCGCAGGTAGGTTATGGCAAAGTTTACCAGCATGTTACCGTAACCTTTGCCCCGGTATTGTTCTGTAGTGGCCATGCCACGCAGCTGGTAGGCTTTCCCCTCGTATCCCTCATAACCTTTTGGGTGGAACGATGCGATACAGGCCAATTCTTCATCTTTATAATAACCAAGGTGAAACGCCTCATCAGCATCATCATTCGGGAAACGGCATTCATCAAGCGTTAGCTTACCCTCGCGCAAAACCTGGTTGCGGATAGGCAGCACATCATCTGCGGTAATAAACTTTATCATTATTTAAGCCGGCTTATTTCAACAACCAAATCGGCCAGGCGACTGCTGTAGCCCATCTCGTTATCGTACCACCCCACAACTTTTACCAACCCGCCAACTATTGATGTAAGCTGCGCATCAAATATGCAGCTATGGGGATTGTCCAAAATATCTGTAGACACAATTGGGTCTTCGGTATACTCCAGCACGTTTTTCATGGGGCCATTGGCCGCGGCTTTAAAAGCAGCGTTTATTTGGGCCACGGATGGTAATTTGTTAAGGCTGCAGGTAAAATCGGTTAGCGAGCCATTCAATACCGGCACACGGATACCTGCGCCACCTAAACGGCCTTCAAGGTGTGGGAATATATTGGTGATGGCCTTTGCAGCGCCCGTTGTTGTTGGGATAATGGATGCCGAAGCCGCCCTGGCCCTGCGCAGGTCTTTGTGGGGCGCGTCGTGCAGGTTCTGGTCGCCGGTCATGGAGTGCACCGTGGTGATATAGCCGTCCTTTATGCCCCAGTTGTCGTCCAGTATCTTTACCATGGCCGCCACATTATTAGTGGTACACGATGCATTTGACAATATGGGCGATCGCAGGTCGGCCTCGCCATCGTTTACTGCCAATACAACTGTTGGGATGCTTTTATCGCCCGGAGGCGCTGATATAATAACCTGTTTAGCCCCTGCTGTAAGGTGCTTAGATGCTCCTTCCCTGCTAATGAATTTCCCGGTTGATTCTATCACCAGGTCAACACCAAGTTGTTTCCAGGGCAACAGCGCAGGGTTGGCCTGCTGGTATACTTTTATAGCGTTGCCGTTTATATACAGGTTTTCTTCATCGGCGGTAACTGTACCCTTAAACCCCCGGTGAACAGAGTCGTACTTAAAAAGATGTGCAAGCGTGGCGGTGTCGGTCTGGTCGTTAATGGCCACAACCTCAACACCGGGCTTTGTAAGAATGGTTCTTAGGAATATACGGCCTATACGGCCAAAACCGTTTATAGCGATCCTCATTTTATGTTAAATTAAGGATGCAAAATTAGTAAAATTAAGCAGGTGGCTAACAGTTATACAAAGAGGTTACGCAGAGATAACTTTTCTCTTTCTTTTGTGCGGAGGAAAAACGTTATTGCCCAGTTAAATAATATAGATATCGACAAGATCAGGATGATCAATGCGAAATTACCCAGGTGCGCAAACGTAAACGCCATTATAATTATCAGGATATTTACACCGCCCAAAATAAGCGTGGTTTGCAGGTGGGTATAACCCAGGCGCAGTATACGGTGATGAATATGGTTACGATCGGCCGTGAAAGGCGATTTGCCGTTAACTATACGCAGCACAAACACCCGCAGTGTATCAAATATAGGCCCCATTAATATGGCAAATGTTATGGCCGGGGCCGAAATAATTGCAGGTGTGTTATGGGCTGTGAATTTATTAAACTCGATAAACCGAACCGCCATTATTGCCGATATAAGGCCGATAAGCAGGGAGCCCGCATCGCCCATAAATATTTTTGCCGGGGTTAAATTAAAGCGCAAAAAGCCAAATACTGCGCCTACAATACTTAACGATACTGCTGCAAGCTCGTAATGTTTTATAGACATGAACAGAACAGAGAAGGTACCGTTTACAATTATACAGGTTGTGCCTGCCAGCCCATCGATACCATCTATCAAATTAAAAGCATTGATAATAAGGATGATGAACAGGATAGACAGTATAGCGCTTGTGATATACGAGATATCGTAAATACCCATGATGCCGTACATGCTGGTAAAGCGGATATCGCCTAAAATAACCAGGATGGTTGCTACTATAAACTGTATTAAAAACTTGGTACTTGAGTGCACGCCCGAAAGGTCGTCCTTCAGGCCCATTATAAATAGTACTATACTGGCAGTAAGCAGGTAACTAACCGGTATGGTTTTATCAACTATGCTGAATAATAAGAGGGTAATAGTAAAACTTACAAAAATGGCTACGCCACCTAAACGTGGTATGCCGTGGTCATGCTGTTTGCGAAAGTGGCCAACATCATCGTATAAATGCCGGGTGCGTGCAACGTGTAAAATAGAGGGGATAGAAAGCAGCGTAATCAAAACTGAAAACGTTACTATTAATAAATAGTATATAAAATAATACGAGTTTAAAAATTCGGGCATTAAATATAATTGTTAGGGACAGTTATATGTTACAAATATATCATTTTATTCTAAATTAAAAAAATTGCCTTAATTTTCGTAAAGGCTTGAATAACAGCGCAATAGGTGGAAATATAATCTTATTATGGTACATAGCCTTCAGGTCGAATAATAAAGCATTAATACGGTTAATAATATTTTTGTTGCTAACCCCGCCTACACTCATCTTTACCAGCACCTTTTGCAAATAGTAAACACTCGCTTGTTTTAAATGCATAAAACGCAGCATCAGTTCATAATCGGCTGCGGTGCCAAACTCAAGGCTGTAATTGCCAAATTTTTCAAACAACGTTTTTTTGCAATAAAAGGTAGGGTGTGGCGGCATCCAGCCCCGGTTAAACATCCCTTTTTTATATTGGCCTGTACGCCATTTACGAATAATACTGCCACCCGGTTTTATGTAATCAAGGTCGCCGTAAACTATTTCTGCATGATTATTTGCAAAGGCATTGGCAATATCATTCAACACATGGTTGCCGGCAAAAAAATCGTCGGCATTAAGTATGCCTATCACATCGCCTTGTGCTAAGGCTATGCCTTTATTCATGGCGTCGTAGATCCCCTTATCAGGCTCCGAAATAAATCTTTGGACATCCTTTTCATGCTTTTTGATGATAGGCACTGTATTGTCTGACGAGGCGCCGTCAATAATAATATATTCGATATTATCGTAATCCTGGCTTATTACAGATAGTATAGATTGTTCAATAGTGCTTTGGGCATTATAGCAAACAGTAATTACAGATATTTTAAGGTCATGCACTTTGGAAAAATACATTTTATTTAGGTGCAAATTATGTAATTTTGAAATCGCTGCCTAATTTATCAGTAACATTAAGCGGTAATGATATATATGCGTGCTTTATACTTTATTTGTTTTGCCGGTATAATTATGTTAGGCTGTTCGTGCTCGTATAAGCAAAACCAGGTGCTTTTCGAAAAAAGGGCGGCAACTGTTGATACCATATCGCAAACAGCGACAACCGTAAGCTACCAGATACAGCCGCAGGATATTTTGCAAATACGCAACCTTCAAAGCCTGCGTTACATTGTTGATGAAATGCCGGTATCTGCAACATCGGGCAGTAGCAATAACGCGGCCTCGCAAGGGCAAACCTTCCAGGTGGAAGAAGATGGTACTGTAGCGCTGCCGGCCATAGGGCATGTACAGGTTGCCGGTTTAACACGCACCCAGGCTACAAAATTAATAGAAGACCTGTATCGCAAAAGCCTTTTAAAAGACCCCATAATTGAATTAAAGGTTGTAAACCTAAAAGTAACCCTGTTAGGCGAAGTAAAAGCGCCCGGTAACTTCCCTATTGTAAAAGATAATACAACCCTTGTAGAAATTATTGGCCAGGCAGGGGGCTTAACCCCGGCGGCTAATGAAAAAAATATCAAAATTATACGTGGGAAGGGGAAGGTTCAGCATGTAACCGAGATTGACCTGAGTAATTTAAATTCGTTATCAGACCCACGCTCTATCCTGCAAAACGGCGACATTATATACATTGCGCAAAACAAACGCGCGATACGTACAGATAACCTGCAAAATTTTAACACCTGGATACAGCCTACCCTGTTGTTATTAAACACAGCGCTGCTTATATTTACCCTTGGCAGGCGGTAAGCTAACCTGTTATTTGTTAATTTCTTTCCAAAGCAGGTCTTTAAGCTCAACGATATTTTTTTGAGCTACCGATGAGATGAATACATAAGGTATATCTGCCGGTACTTCTTTTTCCATCTCCTGCTGCAGTTCCTGGTCAAGCATATCGGCTTTGGTAATGGCCAGCACACGTGGCTTGTGCATCAGTTCGGGGTTGTACTCGTTCAGTTCCTTCAACAGGATATTATATTCTTCTTTAATAGTACGGTTGGTATCGGCAGGCACCATAAACAGTAACACCGAGTTACGCTCGATATGGCGCAAAAAGCGTATCCCCAATCCTTTGCCCTGCGATGCACCTTCTATAATACCCGGTATATCGGCCATAACAAACGATTTGTTGTTGCGGTAAGCCACAATACCCAAATTGGGCACAAGCGTTGTAAAGGCGTAATCGGCTATTTCCGGCTTGGCAGCAGATACCACCGATAATAAAGTTGATTTACCTGCATTTGGGAAACCAACCAAACCAACATCGGCCAGTAATTTTAATTCAAGAATGTTCCAGTCTTCCTCGCCCTCTTCGCCGGGTTGCGAGTAGCGCGGGGTTTGCTGGGTAGCGGTTTTAAAATGCCAGTTGCCCTGGCCTCCCCTTCCGCCTTTTGCTAATATTTTGGTTTCGCCGTCGGTGCTTATCTCAAACAGCACTTCGCCGGTTTCGGCATTTTTGGCTATGGTACCCAGCGGTACTTCCAGGATCTCGTCGCGGCCGGTTTTTCCCGAACGCAGCGAACTACCGCCCGAGTCGCCGTCGCCGGCTATTACGTGTTTACGAAATTTGAGGTGAAGCAGTGTCCATAACTGGGCGTTACCTTTTACAATAACATGCCCGCCACGGCCGCCATCGCCGCCATCTGGGCCACCTTTTGAAGTTAAAATATCACGGTGTAGGTGTGATGAACCGGCACCACCATGTCCCGAACGGCAGCATATTTTTACGTAATCAACAAAATTTGAGCCTTGAGACATAGTAGAAGTATTTCGGATTTCGGATTTTTAATTTCGGATCCTTAAATATCAAATAATCGGAATAGATCCGAAATCGAACATCCGAAATCCGAAATTAATAAGAAGCTATAACGGTATTGATGGAATCGAAGATCTCTTCTACCGCGCCTATACCATTAATGCTTGTAAACTTATTTTGGTTTTTATAAAACCCCGCAACCGGCGCGGTTTTATCATTATATTCTTTAATACGCTTGCGTATCACTTCGGGGTTAGCATCATCAGGCCTGCCCGATGTTTCACCACGTTTTAGTAAGCGTTGCTCTAATTCGGCATCGGTAACCTCAAGAGCTATCATACCTGATATGGCAGATTCTTTTGATTCCAGCAAATTATCCAGAGCCTCGGCTTGTGCTACCGTACGCGGGAAACCGTCAAAAATAAAACCTTTTGCATCCTTATTGGCATCGAGCTTATTGCTGATCATCCCTATGACTACGCTATCAGGCACCAAAACGCCCTCATCCATCAGCTTTTTTGCTTCGATACCTAATTCGGTACCCTGGGTAATTTCGCCACGCAGCAAATCGCCTGTTGAAAGGTGAATTAAGCCAAATTTTTCGATAAGATTTTGTGATTGGGTACCCTTCCCGGCACCGGGCGGACCAAACAGAACTAAGTTAAGCATCCCTTGCGATTAAAGTTAAAAGCCTTTCCGTTTTTTACAGAAAGGCCCAGTTTGTGTGCACTTGTAGGGATTCGAACCCCAAACCTTCTCATCCGTAGTGAGATGCTCTATCCAATTGAGCTACAAATGCGTTTTGTATAAAACAGCTGTCACTAACTGATAACTGTCCCGTTTTTAACGGACTGCAAAAATAGGATTTTCTGCATCCATTGCAAACTTTTTTATCAATTACTTTACTTTTTGGGCAATCGCGTCAAAATCCGGCAAATCGCCCGCATTGTCTAACACCTCGGCATATATTATGTTTTGATCCTCATCTATCACAAACGCTGCACGTTTAGATACGCCTTTCATGCCAAAAGCAAACTCGGCATATAAAGCGCCGTATGCTGAAGATACATCTTTATTAAAATCTGACAGTAACGGAAACTGGTAGCTGTTCTCTTCTTTAAACTTAGCCAGCGTAAAAGGCGAATCGACAGAGATGCCCAGGATCTGTGCGTTAAGCCCGTCGTAATAGCCAAAGCTATCGCGCATGGTGCAAAGCTGTGTGGTGCATACACCGGTAAATGCCAGCGGAAAAAAGTGAACAACAATTTTTTTGCCTTTAAAATCGACTAAGGAAACATCTTTAAGATCTGACGAGGTTAAGGTAAACTGTGGTGCCGCCTGGCCGGTTTGTACTGACATGCTGTTTTTGATTTTTCTGATGCAAATGAATGATAATTTATCCGTAATCAAGATAATTAAAAGGTCATAATATCAATTAAAAAAACTATTTGTTTAATATACATACTTGAAATAACCTTAGATTTATGGTACTAAACTTATCAAATGAAACGTAAATTATGGTTGCTCTTTCCCGTCTTGTTGTGCAACCTCATCTTATACGCCCGGCCGCCAAAAACTGTAAATAATTTTATATTAAAAGGCGCTATCGCCAATCGTAAGATACACCAAATATGGTTAAGGTATAATGTAAATAACGGTAAAAAAGTAAGGCTTAAAACTTTCGTCAAAAATGGATCGTTTTTATTCAGAGGTTTTATTGCAAGCCCGGTTTACGCAGAGTTTTTTTTCGACAATGGGCCGCACAGTGATCTTGGTTTCAATTCCATATTTTTAAGTCCCGGCAGTATGACGGTATCTTTAGTGAAAGATGATACCGAGCATACTAAAGTAAGCGGATCTGTGATGCAGGACGATTGGTACAGGCTTAGGGCGAATATGCCAAAACCTGATAGTTTATTTAAGGATTACGGCAAATGGATAGAACAAAATAAACAACTCGACTATAATTTTATTGCAACCCATCCTGCCTCCTATTTAAGCCCATATCTCGCTGCCGATTATTCGCATGAGCTGCCGCTCGACTCAGCAGAAATGTTTTACAATGCATTTACCACACCGGTAAAAAATAGTTATGCCGGGAAAGCCTTCCTCGATCATATTTTAAAACACAAGGCTTCTGCCGCGGGAAGCATGGCACCATTATTTGTTAAGACCGATATAAATAAAAAGCAGGTAGATCTCAGATCTTTCAGGAACAAAAAGTATGTGGTGCTTTATTTTTGGGCGAGTTGGGCGCTATATCGCAGTAACGAGGTCAGGTATTTAAATACGATGTATAAAAGCTATCACTCTAAAGGATTAGAATTTATAGCCCTTTCCCAGGATTTTATAACAAAGGATTTTAGGGAAGCTATTGTCAAAAATGGTATGGGTAAATGGCACAATATATTATTATCCTGGGACCCTGAATTTCATAGTAAATACAACATAAACAGCATGCCCCCCTGTATCGCAATTTTGATTGATAAACAAGGCAAAATAATTGGCCGGTATATGGGCGAGCATCCAAAATGGGAAAAGAAACTTGATAACGAGGGCAGCTTTAACGACATGAAAAAAAAGCTTGCTGAGGTGTTGAGGAAATAAGGTATTTAACGTAATTGTATCCCGGCTTTTAGAACATTTGGTTAAGCATATTGTAATATTTATATGAAAGCCATCATCACCACCAAACCCGGCGGGCCAGAAGTTTTACAACTGACCGACAGGCCTATACCTGCTTATACCGCTAACGAAGTGCTTATAAAAGTGATGGCGGCAGGCATAAACCGGCCCGATATAGCACAGCGTAAAGGAAATTATCCGCCGCCGGCCGGCGCGCCGCAGGATATCCCCGGACTTGAAATAGCAGGCATTGTTACCGAAGTGGGCGCTAATGTAACCCGCTGGAAAGTTAACGATAAAGTTTGCGCCCTGGTAATTGGCGGAGGCTATGCCGAATATTGCCCGGCACCCGAAGGGCAATGCCTGCCCATACCCGGCAACTTGTCCTTTGCAGAAGCGGCTTCCCTTCCCGAAACTTTTTTTACCGTTTGGAGCAATGTATTTGACCGGGGCCGGTTTCAGCCGGGCGAAACCTTGCTGGTACATGGGGGCAGCAGCGGTATAGGTGTGGCGGCTATCCAAATGGCGACCGCTTTGGGCAGTACCGTTTATGTTACCGCAGGCAGCGAGGAAAAATGTAGGTTTTGCGAAGAATTAGGTGCAACAAAAGCAATTAATTATAATCATGAAGATTTTAGCGAGGCGATAGATAAACTTACCGGCGGCAAAGGCATAGATGTAATATTGGATATGATAGGAGGCGACTACACCGTCCTAAACATAAAAAGCCTTGCTACCGAAGGGCGGCTGGTGCTCATCAATACAATGAAGGGTAAAAATGCAGAGGTCGACCTATCGGCCGTAATGCGCAAGCGCATCAGCATAACAGGTTCTACGCTTCGGGGAAGGGATGCAGAATTTAAAAGCGTTATCGCCAAAAACCTTGAAAAACATATTTGGCCCCTGCTGGCATCGGGCAAAATAAAACCTGTTATCTACAAAATTTTCGCTGCTGCCGAGGCTTCAAAGGCGCACCAGCTGATGGAAAGCAGCGGGCATATGGGTAAAATCATCCTGCAGTTTGCCGTGGACAGTTAGCTTTTATCTTCTGTAAGTTATTAAAATCACTAAAATGATACTGTATGCATCGCTATTTTGGGCAGTTATAACCTTTCCAAAAAAAGTTGATATAAGTATTTAAATATTTGGCAATAAACCTTAACTTTGCGCCTCTGAAATAGTACCGTTTTGTATAGAATGCATCTGTTTCATTATAAATTATTTAAAACACCAGGTTATATATGCCAAACATTGGAAAAATATCAAGGATCATCGGTCCGGTAGTTGACGTAAGTTTCGCTGATGACGCACATCTTCCTAAAATTTATGATGCGCTTGAGATCACAAAAGACAACGGACAAAAAATCATTTTAGAAGTTCAGCAACATTTAGGTGAAGACCGTGTGCGCGCGATCGCCATGGACTCGACCGACGGTTTGCTGCGCGGCATGAAGGTTTTAGATACCGAAGCTGCTATTAAAATGCCGGTTGGTGAAGCTATTAAAGGCCGTGTATTTAACGTAGTTGGCGATGCGATTGATGGTATTCCTGATCTTGACAAAACCGCTGGTCGCCCTATCCACGCTACCCCTCCGCGTTTCGAGGATCTATCAACCGAAACTGAGGCCCTGTTTACAGGTATCAAAGTTATCGACCTTTTAGAGCCTTATGTAAAAGGTGGTAAAATTGGTTTGTTTGGTGGTGCCGGTGTTGGTAAAACAGTATTAATCCAGGAACTGATCAATAACATCGCGAAGGCTTATGCTGGTTTATCAGTATTTGCAGGTGTAGGTGAGCGTACCCGTGAAGGAAACGACTTGCTGCGCGAGATGCTTGAATCGGGCATTATAAAATATGGTGATGCGTTTATGCATTCGATGGAAGCTGGCGGCTGGGACCTTACAAAGATCGATCCTGAGGCTTTGAAAGAATCAAAAGCAACATTCGTTTTCGGACAAATGAACGAGCCTCCGGGTGCACGTGCACGTGTGGCCCTTTCTGGTTTAACCCTTGCAGAATACTTCCGCGATGGTGACGAAGAAGGTAAAGGCCGTGATATCTTATTCTTTATTGATAACATCTTCCGCTTTACACAAGCAGGTTCTGAGGTATCGGCGCTATTGGGCCGTATGCCATCAGCGGTAGGTTACCAGCCAACACTGGCTACCGAGATGGGTACCATGCAAGAGCGTATCACTTCAACAAAACGCGGATCAATTACATCTGTACAGGCCGTTTATGTACCTGCGGATGATTTAACTGACCCTGCACCGGCAACAACATTTGCCCACTTAGATGCTACAACCGTACTTTCACGTAAAATTGCCGAGCTTGGTATTTACCCTGCGGTGGATCCGTTGGATTCTACCTCGCGTATCCTTAGCGCGGCTATCTTAGGCGATGAGCACTACAATACCGCTCAACGCGTTAAGGAAACTTTACAGCGTTACAAAGAGCTTCAGGATATCATCGCCATCTTAGGTATGGACGAGCTTTCTGAAGAAGATAAATTGGTTGTATCACGCGCACGCCGTGTTCAGCGTTTCCTTTCGCAGCCGTTCTTTGTTGCCGAGCAGTTCACCGGTTTAAAAGGTGTATTGGTTGACATTAAAGACACCATCAAAGGTTTCAACATGATCATGGATGGTGAAGTTGATGAGTACCCCGAAGCAGCATTTAACCTTGTAGGCAGCATTGAAGATGCTATTGAAAAAGGTAAAAAACTGTTGGCTGAAGCTAATAATTAGTAGCAAGTATAAAGTATCAAGTAATAAGACTTTCTTACCGCTTGATACTCTAAATATTACTTGATACTTGATACTAAATACTTGATACCAAACAAATGACATTAGAAATTCTTACTCCCGATAAAAAAGTTTTCGAAGGCGAGGCCTCCTCGGTTACCCTACCCGGTACGTTAGGATTTTTTGAGATCCTGAATAACCACGCCCCTATCATTTCAACTTTAAACGATGGCAAGTTAACCATACGTGGTACCGCAGGCGCTAAAGAAGAAATATTTTTTATCCAGGGTGGTGTGGTAGAAGCCTTAGATAATAAGGTTACCGTATTGGCCGAAGGTATTACACACAAGTAGAACTTTTTATACTGATAAATGAAAAGTCCGGTCAGTATTGGCCGGACTTTTTTTGTGTTCTTTGAAATTCTATTCGTTAATTTTTACCTGTGGTTTCCATATTGGCAGCAATTACCATAGGGTAAGTTATCATAATTGGCCCTTCTAAAGTTTGCTTAAGCTCAACATCCCCTTTTATATGTTTGGTAATAATTGATTGGGTTATCCAGCCTGTTTGTTTATCAACTTTTATTTTAGTGGTATTAGTACCGACAACATTTAATAAGCGCATAAAAAAATTATTCGCTTTTTTATATGCCGGCGCCTTATCGGGTGATATAATGGCATTCCCGCTTATTTCGTAGCTATTATTGGTAATATTATCTAAGGTAAAGATGGTTTTAGTTTTAGCAGAAATAGCCGCGGCTTCCAAATTCGTTTGGTTTGTCCAGGTGCCTTTAACAGCAATGGCTGTTTTCGGAAAGATAACAAACGATTCCTGTAAGTTACCCTTTATTGTTTTAGCGCCGAAGGATTGCTGAAACTGTGTGAGCAATTGAGCTTTTTTCTGCTCATCCATTTGCGGGAACCCCTTAAACAGGTTTTCGAATATACGCTCAGTATTTTTTACCGCAATCACTTGTCCCCGTTTACTCATCACTATGGTAAAAGATTTGCCTATCAGGTTTTTCATCACTTTCGTGAAAATATTGGTGGTGTCGCCGCTTTCGCTGTCAAAACTCATTGCTTTTCCACCTATCTCCATATTCATGGCAATGCTTTTATAAACTACATCCATGTCATAAATAGTATCCTGCACGGCCACAACTTTGTGTGCCATTTTACCGGTAATAGTTGTTTTTACAATTTGATGAGTCCCTTGAATAAGTTGATCGATATCCATTTTTACATTCACTGTTAAATAATAGGTACTATCTTTTTGAAGTTTCAGTTCGAGCTTGGCTTTTTGTGCGTAACCGCTAACGGTTATTAGTAGTAGTAATAAGGTAAAGATTTTTTTCATGTATGCTTTTAAATGAGAGTAAATATGCTGATAGTTTTTAGGGATAGCAAATGATGTTATATAACGCGGATGTTATCAAATTTTACAGCCACCCACCCAATTTCACGCCGAATTTTCGTCATTTGCTATGCATGCATAAAAAACATACTAAATACCGTTTTAAACTTTGGTATAAGTTGTTAAAAATTATATTCTATATTTACATAAATAATCAGATTATTATATTGATAATTAAACAAAATCAATATAAAATACTTTTTTAAAGTTTTTGCTTGCACCTATTGCTATTCCTTATGGCTATATCTACCTTACAAATACACAATACAACTTAAATCGCGCGGGCAACTTTTTGCAGGCATAACGATCAAAAACGCTTTATAAAAATGAGTTCATCATCAGATAATATATCCGCTGTAGAGATAAATAAGTACAGTAAAACCTTCACCCAGGACGAAACCCAGCCTGCGGCTAAGGCCATGCTTTACGGTATTGGCCTTACTGATGATGATATGCAAAAAGCGCAGGTTGGCGTAGCCAGTATGGGATACGACGGCAACACTTGCAATATGCACCTTAACGACCTGGCCAAACTGGTTAAACAGGGCATCTGGGATGAAGATATGGTGGGCCTTATCTTCCATACCATTGGCGTAAGCGATGGCATGAGCAACGGCACCGAAGGCATGCGCTATTCATTAGTGAGCCGCGATATCATTGCCGACTCGATAGAAGCGGTTACCGGCGCCCAGTACTACGATGGTTTAATTACCCTGCCCGGTTGCGATAAAAACATGCCCGGCTCTATTATGGCAATGGGCCGTTTAAACCGCCCGTCTATAATGGTATACGGTGGTACTATTAAACCCGGCCACTGGAAAGGCGAAGATCTTAACATTGTTTCGGCTTTTGAAGCCCTTGGTAAAAAAATAGCAGGTCAAATCACTCCCGAAGATTTTATAGGTGTGATAAAAAATGCCTGCCCAAGCGCGGGTGCCTGCGGTGGTATCTATACGGCTAATACTATGGCTGCCGCTATCGAAGCGTTGGGGATGAGTTTGCCCTATTCCTCATCAAACCCCGCGTTAAGCGAAGATAAAAAAGCAGAGTGCCTTGCAGCCGGTAAAGCCATCAAAATATTATTAGAGAAAGACATCAAACCATCAGATATCATGACCCGCGCGGCTTTCGAGAACGCGATAGTGGTGATAATGGTTTTGGGCGGCTCTACCAACGCGGTATTGCACTTGATAGCCATGGCAAAAAGTGTTGGGGTAAAGGTTACACAGGATGATTTCCAAACCGTAAGTAACCGCATCCCGGTACTGGCCGATATGAAGCCGAGCGGTAAATACATGATGGAAGACCTGCACAACATAGGCGGCGTGCCTGCTGTGATGAAATATTGCCTGGCACAAGGCTGGCTTGATGGCAGTTGTTTAACCGTTACAGGCAAAACCATAGCAGAGAATTTAGCTGATGTGCCTGAACTTGATTTTGAAAGTCAGAAAATAATATTCCCGGCAGAAAACCCAATTAAGGCAACCGGGCACTTACAGATATTATACGGAAACCTTGCCGAAGGCGGTAGCGTTGCCAAGATCACCGGCAAAGAGGGTACCAGCTTTGAAGGCCCTGCCCGTGTTTTTGATGGTGAGTTTGAACTGATACACGGCATCCAAAGCGGCTTTGTTAAAAAAGGCGATGTAGTGGTTATCCGCAACGTTGGCCCTAAAGGCGCACCGGGCATGCCCGAAATGCTGAAACCCACCTCTGCTATATTTGGCGCAGGCTTGGGTAGCTCGGTAGCGTTAATTACCGATGGCAGGTTTAGCGGCGGTACGCACGGATTTGTCGTCGGTCATATTACACCAGAAGCTTATGACGGCGGGGGCATTGCCTTTGTAAAGGATGAGGACAGGATATTCATCGATGCCATAAACCGCACCATTAACGTAATGATAAGCGACGAAGAGTTTGCCGCCCGTAAAGCTGCCTGGAAACAACCGGCTTTAAAAGTGAGCAAAGGCCTTTTATACCGCTACGCCAAAACCGTAAGCAATGCTGCCGAAGGTTGCTTAACAGATGAAATGTAGCCCCCTAACCCCCTGAAGGGGGAACAAAGGAGCTTAATATATAACAAAGAAATTAACTAAAACACTCCCTTTAGGGGGTTGGGGGGCAAATGGAAACACAAACAATCACACAGGAAATCGGTGAAACTGCAGAAGCGGTTAAAACACCAACAACAGAACTTACAGGGTCGGAAGCATTATTAGAAGCTTTGATCGTGGAAGGTGTGGAAACCATTTTTGGTTACCCCGGCGGTGCTATTATGCCTATTTATGATGCCTTATATCATTACAATGATAAACTGAACCATATCCTTGTACGCCACGAGCAGGGCGGCATCCATGCCGGTCAGGGTTATGCGCGTACATCGGGCAAAGTTGGCGTTGTGTTTGCCACCAGCGGCCCCGGCGCTACCAATTTGGTTACCGGCCTGGCCGATGCGCAGATAGACAGCACGCCATTGGTTTGTATTACCGGGCAGGTTTTCGCGCACCTTTTGGGTACCGACGCCTTCCAGGAGACAGACGTAATTAACATTACCACCCCGGTTACCAAATGGAACTACCAGGTGACAGACGCTACCGAGATCCCCGAGGTTATTGCCAAAGCATTTTACATTGCCAAAAGCGGCAGACCCGGCCCGGTTTTGATAGATATCACCAAAAACGCGCAGATCCAGAAGTTTGATTTTGCAGGATATACACAATGCGATCACATCCGTAGTTACAGGCCAAAACCAATCGTTCGCCCGCAGTATATTCAAGAGGCAGCAGAACTCATTAACTCCGCCAAAAAGCCTTTCATCTTATGGGGACAGGGCGTAATATTAGGCAGCGCCGAGCAGGAGTTTAAAGCCTTTGTAGAAAAAAGCGGCATCCCGGCGGCATGGACAGTTCTTGGTGCGGGCGCTATCCCGACAGATCACCCACTTAACGTGGGTATGCTGGGCATGCACGGCAACTACGGCCCTAACGTTTTAACAAACGAGTGCGATGTGCTTATAGCCATAGGCATGCGCTTTGACGACCGCGTAACCGGCCGCCTGGATAAATATGCTAAACAGGCTAAGGTTGTTCATTTGGATATTGACCCTGCCGAGATCGATAAAAACGTAAAATCAACCGTACCCGTTTGGGGCGATTGTAAAGAGACCTTGCCAATGCTTACTGCTTTGGTAGATAAAAAAGCCCATACCGAGTGGCACAATAAGTTTAAAGACTACACCCGCCAGGAAGTTGAGCAGGTTATTCATAAAGAACTGAATCCTACCACTGTAGAAATGACCATGGGCGAGGTGATCAAACAATTGAACGAGATCACCAAAGGCGAAGCTGTTATCGTAACCGACGTTGGCCAGCACCAGATGGTGGCCTGCCGTTACGCGCAATTTAACAATACCCGCAGTAACGTTACCAGCGGTGGCTTAGGTACCATGGGCTTTGCCCTGCCGGCAGCCATCGGCGCTAAGTTTGGCGCGCAGGACCGTACCGTGGTTGCCATTATTGGCGATGGCGGTTTCCAGATGACCTGCCAGGAGTTGGGTACCATTATGCAAAGCGGTATTGATGTGAAGATCATCATCCTCAACAACCGTTTCCTGGGTATGGTAAGGCAATGGCAGGAACTGTTTAACGCCCGCCGTTACTCGTTCGTGGATATTGAAAGCCCCGATTTTGTAGCACTGGCCGCAGCTTACCGCATCCCCGGCAGGGTGATAGACGACCGCAAGGACCTTCCATCGGCACTGAATGAAATGCTGAGCACCCCGGGATCGTTCCTGTTAGAAGTAATGGTGACCAAAGAGAACAATGTATTCCCAATGGTACCGCAGGGATGCAGTGTTAGCGAGATCAGGTTAAAGTAATACCCCCAAACAAAAACAACATGGAAACTCAAGATAACGACAAGCAGGAATATAACATAACGGTTTATACCGAAAACCAGATCGGTTTACTAAACCGTATTGCCATCATATTTACGCGTCGTAAAATAAACATCGATAGTTTGAACACCTCTCCTTCTGAGATCGAGAGCATCCACCGTTTCAACATCGTGATAACAGAATCGGAAGAAGTAGTGCGTAAGCTTACGCGCCAGATTGAAAAACAGGTGGAAGTGCTTAAAGTATATTACCATACCAACGCCGATGTGATCTGGCAGGAACTGGCCTTATACAAGGTATCTACCGATGTTATTGCCGAGCGTGTAAGTGTAGAGCGTTTGCTGCGCGAGAACGGCGCCCGTGTTGTGGTTCTGCGTAAGGACTACACCGTGTTTGAAACAACCGGCCATCGCGAAGAAACCGATAACCTGATCAGCATTTTGCAGCCTTACGGCCTGATAGAATTTGTACGCAGCGCACGCGTAGCCATCATCAAAAATAGTGAAGGCTTCAACAGCAAACTCCGCGAGTTTGAAAGGCTTGAACCGGGTGAGGATGTTATCGAAAATGAATATTTAAACAAGGGGCAAAAGGTGTTCACGATGTAGGATCAGCCCCTCCCGACCCTCCCCGGAAGGGAGGGCAATTAAAAGTCTCCCCTACCGGGGGAGATTTAGAGGGGGCCAAAAAGTAAATTATAAATCACAATAAAAAATAACCGGTGCAATCAACAAAGCATCGGTGTAATCACAAAAAGTAAAACAATGGCAAAACTAAATTTCGGCGGTAGTGAAGAAAACGTAGTAACCCGCGAAGAGTTCCCTTTAGCAAAAGCTCAGGACGTATTAAAAGACGAAGTTGTAGCAGTAATTGGCTATGGCGTTCAGGGTCCGGGCCAGGCGCTCAACCAAAAAGACAATGGTATTAACGTAATTGTTGGCCAGCGCAAAGGCACAAAAACATGGGATAAAGCAGTAAACGACGGCTTTGTACCCGGCGAAACCCTTTTTGAAATTGAAGAAGCCCTTGAAAGAGGAACTGTTATTTGTTATTTATTAAGCGATGCAGCGCAGATAGCTTTATGGCCAACTGTTAAAAAACATCTAACCCCGGGTAAAGCACTTTACTTCTCTCATGGTTTTGGCATTACTTTTAACGAGCAAACCGGCATCGTCCCTCCTGCTGATGTGGATGTATTTTTGGTTGCACCTAAAGGTTCGGGCACATCATTGCGCCGTATGTTCCTGCAGGGCCGTGGCTTAAACTCAAGCTACGCTATCTTCCAGGATGCTACAGGTAAAGCTTTTGAGCGCGTTATTGCTTTAGGTATTGCTGTTGGTAGCGGTTACCTGTTCGAAACAGATTTCCGTAAAGAAGTTTACAGCGATCTAACAGGCGAGCGTGGTACGCTAATGGGATGTATCCAGGGTATCTTCGCGGCACAGTACGAAGTATTGCGCGCTAACGGCCACTCACCTTCAGAGTCCTTCAACGAAACTGTTGAAGAGCTTACCCAATCGTTAATGCCATTAGTTGCAGAAAATGGTATGGACTGGATGTACGCTAATTGTTCAACTACCGCGCAGCGTGGCGCTTTAGACTGGTGGAAGAAATTCCGTGATGCCACTAAACCGGTATTTGAAGACCTTTACAAAAGCGTTGCAACCGGTGTAGAATCACAAAAATCTATCGACAGCAACAGCAAAACCGATTACCGCGAAAAGTTAGACGCGGAATTAAAAGAATTACGCGACAGCGAATTATGGCAGGCAGGCAAAACTGTACGCAGTTTACGCCCCGAAAACCAGGCTGTAGAAGCATAATATAATAGTGGCAGTGGCAGTTTTAAGTGGCAGTAATTTAACTGCTACTGCAACGGCCACTGCTACTTTTACTAATAGAATATTACAATGGGACAAACATTATTCGACAAGATTTGGGATGCACACGTCGTCAGTAGCAACGAGGGTTTCCCCGATATTTTGTACATCGATACACATTTTATTCACGAGGTAACCAGCCCGCAGGCATTTGATGGTTTGCGCGCAAGAGGGTTACCGGTTTTCAGGCCACAACAAACCGTTGCCACGGCCGACCACAACGTCCCCACCTGGGACCAGCACTTACCCATTAAAGAAGAACTTTCCCGATACCAGGTTGATATGCTCACCAAAAACTGCGCGGAGTTCGGCATCGAACTTTACGGTTTGGGGCATCCATTCCAGGGTATTGTCCACGTTATAGGCCCCGAGCTGGGCATCACCCGCCCGGGCGGCACTTATGTTTGCGGCGATAGCCATACTTCAACACACGGCGCCTTTGGTGCCATTGCGTTTGGTATAGGTACATCGCAGGTAGAGCAGGTGATGGCCACCCAATGTTTACTGCAATCCCGCCCAAAGAGGATGAAAATTGAAGTGAACGGAAACCTTCAAAAAGGCGTTGGCGCTAAGGATATCATCCTGTATATCATATCGCAGATCTCAGCCGCAGGCGGTACAGGTTATGCGGTTGAATATGCCGGCGATACCATTCGCGCGTTAAGCATGGAAGGCCGCATGACCATCTGTAACATGAGCATTGAAATGGGTGCCCGTTGCGGATTGATAGCGCCTGATGAAACCACCATCAACTACGTAAAAGGCCGCGAATTTGCCCCTAAAGGCGAAGAGTGGGATAAGGCGGTAGCTTACTGGCAAACACTGTACTCTGATGAAGATGCAGAGTTTGACAGCGTACTAAGCTTTAAAGCCGAAGATATTGAACCAATGATCACCTACGGAACTAATCCCGGCATGGGTATCGGCGTTACGCAGCACGTTCCCGAAACTGCTTCGTTTGAGCAAAAAGAACAAGGCTCATACAAAAAAGCCCTTGATTACATGGGCCTGCATGACGACCAGCAACTGTTAGGCAAACCTATCGATTACGTGTTCATCGGCAGCTGTACCAACAGCCGTATCGAAGACCTGCGCGAGGTTGCCCAATTTGTAAAAGGCAAACACAAGGCAGATAACGTTACCGTTTGGGTTGTACCCGGCTCTAAGCAAGTGCAGGAGCAAGCCATCCGCGAAGGTTTGGATAAGATCTTTGACGCGGCAGGTTTCCCGCTTCGCGAACCGGGCTGCAGCGCATGCCTGGGTATGAACGAGGATAAGATCCCGGCAGGTAAATATTGTGTATCCACCTCAAACAGGAACTTTGAAGGCAGGCAAGGGCCAAACTCACGTACTTTCCTGGCAAGCCCGCTAACAGCGGCAGCAAGTGCAATTACCGGGGTGGTTACGGATATAAGGGAATTTCTGTCTGAAGAAGTTGTCTGAACTCGAATTAAAAGAATTGATGAATTAAAAGAATGGAAATAAAAAGGACACCTGAACAGTTTGGTGATTGCACAAGCAAGATCATAGGATGTGCTATGCGTGTTCACTCTGCTTTGGGTAATGGTTTCCAGGAAGTAATTTATCAAAGAGCATTAGAAATTGAGTTAGCAGAAGAAGGTTTAAGATTCATAAGAGAAATGGAAATGCCCATCCATTACAAGGGAGAACAGATTGGCACACGCAGAGTAGACTTTTTTATTGAGGGCGAGATAATGGTTGAACTTAAAGCGATCATAGGATTAGAGGATGTCCATCTCGCTCAAGGCATAAATTATCTCGAAGCTTATAATATCAGAACCGGTTTATTAATAAATTTCGGAAGTCAGAGCCTTCAATTCAAAAGGTTACTAAATAAAAAATTTACAAACGTTTAATTCAGGAATAATTATTCGATTAATTCCTGAATTCTAAAAATTCGAGTTCAGACAATGAGTACTAAAATTTTTAAACATATCCAAACCAGCGTGGTGCCTCTGCCTATCGAGAACATCGATACGGACCAGATCATTCCCGCACGGTTTTTAAAGGCCACCACCCGCGAGGGTTTTGGCAATAACCTGTTCCGCGACTGGCGTTTTGATAACGACGGTAACCCGAAACAGGATTTCGTATTGAACGAGCCGAAGTACAGCGGTAAGATCCTGGTGGCAGGTAAAAACTTTGGTTGCGGCAGTAGTCGCGAGCATGCCGCCTGGGCCATTGCCGATTACGGTTTCGATGCCGTGGTAAGCAGTTTCTTTGCCGATATTTTTAAAGGCAACGCGCTTAACAATGGTTTGCTGCCTGTACAGGTAAGCGACGATTTTCTGAAAAGAATTTTTGAAGTAGTTGATGCCGATCCGCATGCCGAGGTAGAGATAGACCTGGTTGACCAGTTCATCAAAATCGTAAAAACCGGCGAGCAGGAAAGCTTTGAGGTTAACCCCTACAAAAAAGCCTGCATGACCAATGGTTACGACGATATCGATTACATCCTGAGCAAAAAGGAATTAATACTACAATTCGAAACTCCCTAACCCCCTGAAGGGGAACAAAAGGGTATGTTATTAGATATTAACAATAATACAATCAAAAACTCCCCCTTTAGGGGGTTGGGGAGCTAAATGAACCAAAAGGATATAAAACGGGAAGGCAAAGGTACCGCGAAGTTATTTGACGAACGCAGTCTTGAGGCTGATTATGCCACACTGCCGCCCCTGCTCAAGCAAGGCTGGCGCGTGCTGGATATCGGTTGCGGAACCGGTGCTATCTCTAAGGGTATCGCTCAAATGGTTGGTTCTGAAGGGCATGTGACAGGGATTGATAACACGGCTTACTTTATCGAAAGCGGTAAAGAAACTTATGCTGATGTTAAGAACCTGGAGCTACTAAACGCCGACCTGTTCACCTACGAACCAAAAGAAAAGTTCGACCTGATCGTAGCCGCGAGGGTATTGCAATGGTTGAACAACCCGCAGGAAGCTGTGGCGAAATTAAAAAGCATGCTAAAGCCGGGTGGCATTTTATCCGTACTGGATTATAACCACGAAGCTTTGGAATGGCAGCCGGAACCACCTGCAAGTATGCGCCAGTTCTACGCTACCTTTTTAAGATGGCGTGGCGATGCCGGCATGAACAACCATATTGCCCAAGACCTGCCCAGTTACTTTACAGAAGCCGGTTTAGCTGATGTTGAGGTTTTGGATGCGAATGAATACTATAAAAAAGGGGATCCAAATTTCCTCTCGAAGATCGGGATCTGGTCGTCGGTAGCAAAATCGACCCAAATGGTTGAGGAAGGTTATATAACAGATGATGACCGCTTAAAGGCCATCGAAGATTATAACAAATGGATTGAAAGCGACGCGCAACTGATGGTGATGAAACTAAAAGAAGTACGCGGAGTAAATAAAATATAACACATTAAAAAAATCCCCCTTTAGGGGGTATGGGGGCATGGGAGTTAAAAAGCACATATTAGTAATACCCGGTGATGGCATCGGCCCCGAGGTTACCACCTGGGGCAAAGCCGTATTAGAAAAAATTGGCGCCGATTTTGGCCACGAGTTCACGTTCGACGAGGCCCTGATGGGCCACGCCGGTATCGAGGCCACAGGTAACCCACTGCCCGATGAAACTTTAGCAAAAGCAAAAGCCAGCGATGCCATACTGTTTGGCGCTATCGGCCATATCAAATACGATAACGACCCATCGGCAAAGGTTAGGCCAGAGCAGGGATTGCTGAAGATTCGTAAGGAACTTGGTTTGTATGCTAACCTGCGCCCCATCATGCTTTTTGATGAGTTATTAGATGCATCAAGCTTAAAACCCGAGATCCTGAAAGGAACAGACATCTTATTCTTCCGTGAGTTAACAGGTGATGTTTACTTCGGTGAAAAGAAACGCAGCGAAGACCGCAACACCGCGTCTGATCTGATGATCTATCACCGTTATGAGGTTGAACGCATCGCCACCAAAGCATTTGAAGCTGCCCGTGTACGTGGCAAAAGACTCTGCTCGGTAGATAAGGCAAATGTGCTGGAATCATCCCGGCTGTGGCGCGAGGTAGTACAGGATCTGGCCAAACAATACCCTGATGTAGAAACCGAACACATGTTCATCGATAACGCGGCCATGCAGCTGGTTAAAAACCCTAAAAAGTTTGATGTGGTATTAACCGCCAACCTTTTTGGTGATATCCTTACGGATGAGGCTTCGCAGATAGCAGGTTCTATGGGAATGCTTGCCTCCGCATCAATTGGTGATGGTACGGGTTTCTTTGAGCCTATCCACGGTTCGGCACATGATATTGCCGGGCAGGACAAAGCCAACCCGCTGGCCTCTATGCTATCAGTAGCACTAATGCTGGAGATCAGCTTCGGCCTGAAAGAGGAAGCTAAAAAGATAACCGACGCTATAGACAAAACTTTAAAAGCAGGTTTCCGCACCGGCGATATTGCCGATGCGAATACCGATAAAAGCAAAATATTAGGCACAAAAGCTATGGGGCAAAAAGTGCTGGAATACTTGTAAGAGCCCCAACCAAACCCTCCCCGGTAGGGAGGGCTTAAAAAGAATATTTAAAATAATAAAGTCTCCCCTACCGGGGGAGATTTAGAGGGGGCCAGGGCTAAACATGAAATGGAACGCTGAATTATATGACCAGAAACACGCATTTGTTTACCAGTTTGGTGAAAATGTGCTGGAGACATTGGATGCAAAAAAAGGCGAGCATATCCTTGATATTGGCTGCGGCACGGGCTATTTAACCCAGCAGATCCAAAATGCGGGGGCTATAGTAAAGGGCACTGATTACTCGCCCGATATGATAGCTCAGGCAAAAGCGAGCTATCCTGGTGTTGCCTTTGAAGTTGCCGATGCAAGCAAGTTTGACGAAGCGGATAAGTACGATGCTGTTTTCTCAAATGCCGTTTTACACTGGGTAAAAAACCAGGACGGCATGATGGACAGCGTTTACAAAAGTCTTAAACCCGGCGGCCGTTTTGTTGCCGAAATGGGCGGCAAAGGCAATGTAGGCAAACTAATAGCCGCTACCAAACAGGTGCTGGAGCAGCGGGGCTACCACAAACAGGCAAAAACGCAAGTGTGGTATTTCCCATCGCTGGGCGAATACGCCAGTCGTTTGGAAGCCCATGGGTTCAGGGTTACCTACGCGGTGCATTTCGACCGTAAAACCCCGCTGCAGGATGGCGACCAGGGCGTGGCAAAATGGATAACCATGTTTGCGCCATTATATCTGGTGGGCGTTCCTGCCGAAGAAAAGCAGGAAATGCTGAAAGAAGTTACCGCACTGCTCGAACCTCATTATAACGAGAACGGGCAATGGTATGCCGATTATAAAAGATTAAGATTTATAGCAGTAAAAGAGATATGAGTATTGAGATGTGAGATATGAGATTTTACATCATCAAGCCAAACAAATAAAAAAGAATATAACCCGATGAAAGATACGTGCTGAGCATTTTCAAAAATCTCACATCTCATATCTAACATCTCAAATCTAAAAGATTATGTTACACGATCCCAACCGCGTTTATGTTTTTGACACCACGCTTCGCGATGGCGAACAGGTACCGGGCTGCCAGCTGACAACCCCTGAAAAAATAGATATAGCCCGCGAACTCGAAGCGCTGGGCGTGGATATTATTGAAGCAGGTTTCCCGGTTTCAAGTCCAGGCGATTTTTTAAGCGTTGTAGAAATATCTAAAGCGGTAAAAGAGCCCATAGTTTGCGCGCTAACCCGCGCCAACAAAACGGATATTGATGTAGCGATAGAATCGTTAAAATACGCTAAACGCCCACGCATCCATACTGGTATCGGCTCGTCTGATACGCATATTAAGCTTAAATTCAACAGCACCCGCGAAGAAATATTGGAACGCGCCGTGGAAGCGGTTAAGTATGCTAAAAGGGCTGTAGAAGACGTTGAGTTTTATGCCGAAGACGCGGGCCGCGCGGATATTACCTTTTTAGCCCAAATGATAGAGGCGGTTATTACTGCCGGTGCAACTGTGGTAAATATCCCCGATACTAACGGCTATTGCCTGCCCGACCAATACGGCAGCAAGATCAAATACCTGAAAGAAAACGTAAAGAATATTGATAAGGCCATCATCTCGGTACATTGCCATAACGACCTGGGACTGGCAACAGCCAACTCGGTAGCCGGTTTACAGAACGGTGCCCGCCAGATAGAAGGAACTATTAACGGCATTGGCGAACGCGCGGGTAATACTTCTATTGAGGAAGTGGTGATGATCCTGAAAACACATTCGGCGCTTGGCTTGCATACCAATGTAAACAGCAAGAATTTTTACGAAATGAGCCGCATGATCAGCAGCCAGATGCGCATGCCGGTACAGCCTAATAAGGCTATAGTAGGCAGCAATGCATTTGCGCATAGCAGTGGCATTCACCAGGATGGATTTTTGAAGAACCGCGAGAATTACGAAATTATCCGCCCGGAAGATGTGGGATTCCCAAGCGCCAGCATCGTGCTTACCGCACGCAGCGGCCGCCACGCGCTTAAATTCCACCTGGAAAGGCTTGGCCACAAACTGGATAAAGATGAGCTTTACGATGCTTACAAACGCTTTTTAACGCTTGCTGATGCTAAGCTGGATATAAATGATGAAGACCTGCAGGGCTTAATGGCCTACAGGCTGGTAAAGAACTAAGTGATGGATACAGCAACGGAAGTGCATTTGGATTTTGACGCGGCTTACCAACGCCTTAAGGATGTGGTAAAACATACTCCCCTGGAGTATAACGAACGCCTGTCGGCAAAATACGAATGCGAGATTTATTTAAAACGCGAAGACCTGCAGATAGTACGCTCGTACAAATTAAGGGGCGCGTATAACCTGATAGCGCAGTTAAGCCAGGAACAACTTGATAAAGGCGTAGTTTGTGCCAGCGCGGGCAACCATGCGCAGGGCGTAGCTTATTCCTGTAAAAAAAAGGGCATTAAAGGCGTTATTTATATGCCCGAAATTACCCCGAAACAAAAAGTGAAACAAACGGAAATGTTTGGCAACGGCAATGTTGAACTGGTTTTAACCGGCGATACATTTGACGATTGCCTGCGCGAAGCTTTGATTTACACTAAGGAACACGGGCTTGCGTTTATCCCGCCGTTTGATGATTACCGCACCATTGAAGGCCAGGGGACTGTTGGCGTGGAGATATTGCAGGACCTGCCGAACTTTGACGTTGCCATCATGCCCATAGGCGGTGGTGGCCTGGCAGCGGGTATGGGCACTTATTTAAAACAACAGCTGCCAAACATTACCCTGATAGGCGTTGAACCCGAAGGCGCACCCTCTATGTTAACATCAATGAACAAAGGTGAAAACATTACGCTGGGCGATATTGACCGCTTTGTTGACGGCGCCGCCGTAAAACGTGTAGGCGATAAAACCTTTGCTATTTGCCGCGAATTATTGGATGAGATGCTTACCGTTCCCGAAGGAAAGGTTTGTACTACTATACTTAAGCTTTACAACGAAGATGCCATTGTGGTTGAACCTGCGGGAGCATTATCAGTAACGGCGCTTGATGCCGTTAAGGATAAAATAAAAGGTAAAAAGGTGGTTTGCGTTATCAGCGGTGGTAATAACGATATCGACCGCATGCAGGAGATCAAAGAGAAATCTTTACTGTATGAGGGATTGAAACATTACTTTATCGTGCGTTTCCCGCAACGCCCCGGTGCGCTTAAATTATTCGTGAACAATGTACTTGCCCCCGGCGATGATATTACCCGTTTCGAGTTCATCAAAAAAAACTCCAAGGAGAACGGCCCAGCACTTGTTGGCATCGAACTAAAGAATGCCGAAGATTATCCCGCGCTTTTGGAGCGCATGGCAGAACACCGTTTTGAAGTGATAGAACTGAATAGGGACCAAACTTTGTTTGAGTATTTGGTGTAACCGAAAGCTGCAATCGCTCGCCTCCTGGAGAGTGATAACTATTACAAGGCCTCCGGCCGCAGTGCATGGCGTTCGGCCGGAGGCCGCATAATAATGGTCACTCGGCTGGAGCCAAGCGACGACTTAATTAAAACGGCCGTGCTCTTATTGGCATCGAACTAAAAAAATACCGAGGACTATCCCGCGCTTTTGGAACGCATGGCAGAACACCGGTTTGAAGTGATAAAATTGAACAGATACCAGACTTTGTTTGAGTATTTGGTGTAAACAAGATCCATTAACCGCCGCAATCGCTCGCCTCCTGGCGAGTGATGACTATTACAAGGCCTCCGGCCGCAGTATTTTCTAAAATATCCGTTCGGCCAGAGGCTGTGTAATAATGGTCACCCGGCTGGAGCCGGGCGACTGCTTAATTGTCGTTTAGTATCTTCATCGCCTCCAACGCCGCTATTTGCCCCGATATCAACGCGGGCGGAACACCCGGCCCCGGCACAGTAAGCTGGCCGGTAAATAACAAGTTTTTGATTTGCTTTGCACGCATGCTCGGTTTAAAAAAGGCGGTTTGGGCAAGGGTATTGGCCAGGCCATAAGCATTCCCTTTAAAAGAATGATAATCTGCTTTAAAATCCTCAAGTGCATAGCTGCGCTTTACTACGATAGAATCACGGATGCTTTGGCCGGTTATGTGTTCAAAACGGTCTATCATTACATCAAAATATTTTTCGCGCGTAGCATTATCGTCGTTTAGTCCCGGAGCAATCGGCATTAAAAAGAATAGGTTCTCCCCTCCTTCCGGCGCCGCATCCGGGTCGGTTTTAGAGGTACAACACACATAAAATAAGGGCTTTGTTGGCCATTGTGGTTTTTTATAGATCTCTTTTGCATGCAGTTCAAAATCCTCGTCAAAAAATAAATTGTGGTGCTGTATGTTTGCTACCTTTTTATTGGTGCCAATATAAAACAACAAACTTGATGGCGACATGGTGCGGCTATTCCAGTATTTCTCAGTGTAATTCCGGTTTGGTTTTTCTAAAAGATACTGGTCGGTATGTTCGTAATCAGCACCGGAAATTATAAAGTCGGCCTGGTAAGCACCGTTGTCGGTTTGAATGGTATTGACTTGCCCACCAGCAACATCAATTTTTGTTACCTCTGTGTTCAGCTTTATATCTACACCATAGCTTTCGGCGATGCTTACCATGGCTTTCACTATCTCGTTCATGCCACCCATCGGGTACCAGGTGCCCAGGGCAAGGTCGGCATGGTTCATCATGCTGTACATGGCGGGTGTATCCTGCGGAGTAGCGCCCAAAAACAGCACCGGAAATTCCAGCAGTTTTATCAGCTTAGGGTTTTTAAAATATTGCCGCACATGGCTGCTCATGCTGGTGAGCAATTGCATGCTCAAACTTTTACGGATCAGGTTAAAGTCGATAAATTCGGTTATAGAATGTGAAGGGCGGAAAACATATTCGCCCATACCTACTTTATATTTATAAGCGGCCTGTTCTAAAAACTTGCGCAGGCCCGCGCTGCTGCCGGGTTCGATCCCGTCAAAAAGCTTTTCCAACTCGCCCATGTTAGCAGGGACGTCCAAGATGTCATCCTTACCATAATAAACTCGGTAGCCGGGGTCAAGGCGTTTCAGGTCGTAAAAATCAGACGGCTTTTTACCAAACAAAGCAAAAAAGTTTTCGAACACATCGGGCATCCAATACCAGCTTGGGCCCATATCAAACTTAAACCCGTCTTTTTCCCATACCCGTGCACGGCCGCCGGGTTGGTCGTTCTTTTCAAGCACTGTTACTTTATAGCCCTCTTTTGCCAGCACGCAAGCCGAAGCAAGCCCTGCAAAACCCGCCCCAATTACGATAACTTCTTTTTTATTGTCCATCTGTGGCCAAATTAAGCAAAAAAGCCTCTCCCCGGCCCTCTCCTTCAGAGAGGGAGTGAAAAAAATCCTTCCTGTCGGGCAGATTAAGCCCGGGCCTGAAACAATACAGCATTCATTTTGTACTTTTGATTGATGAACCTGTTCGACGAAACGTGCTTTGAATGCAGTAAACTTATTACAACCAAATACAGTACATCGTTTAGTACGGGCATCAAAGCCTTTGATAAACGTTTCAGGTACCCGGTTTACGCTATTTACGGGTTTGTGCGCTACGCGGATGAAATTGTAGATACCTTTTATGAGCACGACCAGCGCAAATTGATCGAGGAGTTTAAGGAAGAAACCTTTAAAGCTATAGACCGCGGCATCAGCATTAACCCTGTGCTGCAATCTTTTCAGCAGGTGGTTAATCAATACCATATCGAAAAAGAACTGATAAATGCCTTCCTCACATCCATGAAAATGGACCTGGATAAAATAGCTTACGATGATGAAGGGTATAAAAGTTACATCTACGGCTCGGCCGAGGTTGTTGGTTTAATGTGCTTGCGGATATTTTGCGAGAACGATGTACAGCTTTACGATAAACTGGTGCCAAAAGCTAAAAGCCTGGGTTCGGCATTCCAGAAAATAAACTTTTTGAGGGATATCAAGTCTGACTATGAAGACCGCGGCCGTACGTATTTCCCGGAGGTAGATTTTAGTAATTTTACCGAGGCGGATAAGCAGCTGATACAAACCGATATTAAAAAAGATTTTGATGACGCGTTTGAAGGAATAAAACAGTTGCCAAAAGGCAGCAGGCTGGGTGTATATGTAGCTTATGTTTACTATCTGCAGCTGTTTAAAAAAATTAAGGCCACAACCGCCTTAACTATTATGCAAAAACGTATAAGGGTGTCTGATACGCAAAAAATTGGCTTGTACTTTAAGGCCAGGCTGCATCAAAAATTGAATATAATTTAGCATAACTCTACCGTAAATGCCGATGCTTTTAAGATCAAAATATATACTAGTAACCGCGATATTATTGCTGTTTATACCCTTTAACAGCAGCAGGGGCAATACCGTACCCGATGATATACCCGGCCCGGACCCGCAAGTGATACGCAAATTACTGGTAAGCGCTATCAACAGCGGTAAAGTAACCGATTCGCTTTATAATAAGTTAGGCTCGATAAAAAATCCCAGCGGACTGGTCAGCGGGTACCTGGGCACCCTGCAGGCTTTGAAAGCAAAGCACTCCTGGAACCCATATTTTAAAATAAAACACCTTAACGATGCCGAAAAGACCTTCAAAAATGCAGTTACACGAGATCCGCATAATATCGAGATCCGTTTTATGCGGTTTTCGGTAGAGCATAATGTGCCCGGCTTTTTGGGTTATACCAAAAATCTGGTGGTTGACAGGCATGAGATCATCAGGCAAATCGACAAAAAACATTATGCATCGGCAGACGAGCCGCTTGTGAGAACCATAGTTACCTTCCTGCTCGATTCAAAACGGTGCACCCCTGCCGAGACCAGCAAACTTTCACAGCATTTAGCATCGTTATAGTGAAATACACTTACCTTATCATCAACCTGCTTACCGTGTTTTTCCCGGTGGTGCTATCATTTGATAAGCGTGTTGCCTTTGCAAAAAGCTGGCGGTTCATTTGGCCCGGCATGGCCATTACAGGTTTGCTGTTTTTGTTTTGGGATGTGTTGTTCACCGTTCATAGGGTGTGGTCTTTTAACGATAAGTATATCATAGGGCTAAAATTCTTTGGGCTACCATTGGAAGAAATCCTATTCTTTTTAACCGTACCCTTTGCCTGCATATTTATTTACGCCTGTTTAAATCATTATGTTAAATGGCATTTGAATAATGCTGTATCACGCGGCATCACTGTATTACTTTTGCTTGTTTCGGCTTTTTTGGTAACGGGTAACTTTGACAGGCTATACACAGCCGTTACTTTTTCCCTGCTGGCCATCATCCTGTTATTACTATTATTTACGAAGGCACCCTGGCCGGGCACATTTTACGTGGCATACCTGGTATCGCTTATACCTTTTTATCTGGTGAATGGCCTGCTTACCTCGATACCTGTTGTAGTATATAACAACGCGCAAAACTTGGGCATCCGGGTTGGTACCATCCCTGTGGAAGATCACTTTTACAGTATGGCCTTGCTGCTGATGAATGTTGGCTTTTTTGAGTATTTTAAGAACCGGAGAAAACCTGCCCTATGACTACTGAACTACCCATATATACCAAATCACAACTCGCCCTGCGCAACGGGCAGGATAAGCCCCAGGTATGGGTGGCCTACAAGGGCATCATATACGATGTTACCGAAAGCCGCTTATGGCGCGATGGCAAACACTACGAGCACTGGGCAGGCCAGGACCTTACCAACGAACTGCCTGATGCCCCGCATACCGAGACCGTTTTTGAAAAATTTACTGCCATAGGAATGTTGGTTTAAGAGCCAAAGTGTTCACGTTCACGATACACGACCAACGTGAAATAAACATGAACACCTGATTATCAAATAGTTGAATGTTTGATTACTGACAAAATGATGTCACCACTAAGTTGATAATTTTTTATTATACGGTATTGGCTAATCACTTTGCTTTCCCACAAAAAAACCCGCCCGAAGGCAGGTTTTCTGTATATATGTTGAGTTTATTATATTTTAGTTTTCGGCGTAGATAGGTTTTGCAACACCGTTATCGTAAGCTTTCAAATTCTTTTTAAGCAATTTACGGGCTACGTGGATACGGGTTTTAACAGTACCGATAGGTATGGTTAAATGATCTGCTATCTCATGATATTTGTGGCCTTCAAAATACATAGTAAAAGGCACATAGTAATCTGATGGAAGCCTGTCTAAAGCGCGTTTGATATCATCCATAACAAACTTAGCTTCGCCCTGGTTTTTAGTAGAGCTGAATACAAGGTTCGGAGAAGATATCTCGTCGCTTTTGGTAACAAAAGTGCTCATTTTAACAAAACGGCGATAGTTGTTGATGAAGGTGTTTTTCATGATGGTATACAACCATCCTTTTAAGTTGGTGCCTTCTTTAAACTTGTTGTAGTAAGTTATGGCTTTCAACATTGTATCCTGAACAAGGTCGTTAGCATCATCTGCGTCGTGGGTGAAGTGTAAGGCGTATGACCTTAGCGAAGTCGCCTGACGTAATACAAGGGTGTTAAACTCAATCTTTGTCATTCTGTTAATGTTTTATATTGAGTAATAGGCAAACATGATACCAGTTTATGAAAAGCGTATGAAATTGCAGAAGCGCCTTGTTCAGCAACAGATAGGCAACAGAATTTACCGCATTCGATAAAATTCAACACAAATAACTGTAAACAAGCTATTTACAGTTAAATATCACAGAAATGTATAATTAATAAGCTTTTGGTAAATTCTTAAAACAAATAGTTGTTTAACTTACTGTAGATGAGTGGTGTGCGAAATTATATTCTTAATTAAGTTAATTAACTTATAATATTAACCTCGCGCTGCAGGGTAACGCCAAATTTAGTGTACACACTGTCTATGATTTGCGACGAAAGACTGTACACTTCTTCGCCCGTTGCGCCGCCGTGGTTCACTAATACCAGCGCCTGGTTTTTCCAGGTACCGGTATTCCCAACGGTTTTACCCTTCCAGCCGCATTGCTCAATAAGCCAGCCCGCGGCCAGTTTTATTTGTCCGTCGGGCATGGGGTAGTTTACAATATCCGGGAATTGCTCTTGCAACAAGCCAAACTGCACAGCACCTATCACAGGATTTTTAAAAAAGCTGCCCGCGTTGCCAATAGTTGATGGGTCGGGCAATTTAGAAACGCGGATATGCGATACCACCTGCGATACATCTTCGATAGTAGGCTGGGTGATGCCGCGGTTAACCAGTTCCTGCTCTATCGCGCCATATTTTAAGTTGATATTTGGTTTAAGCGACAAATGAAACTTAACCCCTACAATGATATACTGCCCGGCCAGCTCGGTTTTAAAAACACTTTCGCGGTAGCCAAATTTGCAATCTTCTTTTGTGAAAGTGCGGAAAGCACCGGTGGCTATCTCAAACGTGCGGCAGCTTGCAAAAACATCCTTGAGTTCCACCCCGTAAGCGCCAATATTTTGTATGGGCGATGCACCAACCGAGCCGGGGATTAGGCTCAGGTTTTCCATACCCGCATAGTTGCGGTCCACACAAAAGTTCACCAGGTCGTTCCATACCTCACCGGCGCCAACCTCTACAAATACATCATCGTGACTAATGCGGTGTTCAATCCCGCGGATATTCATGCGGATGATGAGCCCTTCAAAATCCTTAACCAACAGCATATTACTGCCGCCACCTATTACCAGGCGATCTGTACTTAGCCATTGCGGGTCGGCAAAAAGCTCAACCAGTTCATCCTCATGGCTTATTTCGGCAAAGTAGCGGGCATTAGCATCAATACCAAAAGTGTTGAATTTTTTAAGTGATACGTTTTCCTGTATTTGCAGCATGGGGTGATGATTTTGGATGGGGGCGAATTTCGGAATTTTTATCGGGATGCGATAGTTTTGAAAAGTCAATTAACTATATTCATCAAAATTTACACCCTCAATGAAACCTAAATCATTACTCATCGCATTTTTATTATCCTGCATATTAGTTCCGGCATCGGCGCAGGATTTTAAAAGCAGGTTTAAAGAGATCTTCCCCAAAGGAAATGCTGATTCGACGCTCAGCTTGCTCAACCAATGGCGCAAAGCCACCCCAAACGATCCTGAGTTTTATGTTTACGCTTATAACTTTTACGCGAAGGAAGGCCTAAAAGAAGTGGTGGCCATGACAACGGTACAGCCCGACGGAAAATCGTTTGAAATAAAAGATAAAGACAAAAAAGTAGTTGGATACTTAGGCAGCACCAATAATCATAACGACGCCTATCTGCAAAAGGGCTTTAATTATATCGACACCGGCATCAGCAAATACCCCGACAGGCTGGATATGCGGTTTGGGAAAGTATATATACTTGGCCGCATCAAAAACTATAAGCTATTTACTGAGGAAATTATTAAAGCGATAAATTATGGTGAAACCATCAATTTAAAATGGAAATGGACGGAAGGCAAACCAGTGGAGGATCCGAAAGAATTTATGCTTTCGGGAATACAGGAATATGTTGTACAGCTATTTAACGAAAACGATGATAAGTACATCGACAATATTAAAAATATAGCGCTAACGGTGTTAAAATACCACCCGGACCACGTTGAAAGTCTTTCCAACCTGGCCATCAGCTATCTTGTAAACAAAGATTACCGGGGTGCGTTGCAGCCGCTTTTAAAAGCCGAAAAGCTTAACCCGAAGGATTACATTGTGCTAAATAATATTGCTTATTCGTACAGCTTTTTAGGCGATAAACCCAACGCCCTTAAATATTACGAACTTGTAATTAAATACGGCGATGACGAGGCTAAAAAAACAGCTGCCGAAAAGATAGATCAATTAAAAAAGTAATTGCATAAACCATTTTCAAACGATACGTTTAAAACGTTATGCCAATAACAATGATCAAAGCAGCATCAGCAATTAAAAAAGCATGTACGCGACACCAGCTTACATTAGATAAGATAAATTTCGATTTTAATAACTTTTCAACGCTCCCCAAAGGCGATAATTTTAAACTAACAAACTGCTGGAAATTTACCGGAATATCCGAGCAAGCTTTTATAGTTTCTTATTCAAATTCGTATCGTTTAGCGATTGTCAAGCCCGAAATAGATTATCGTCCATACCATGTAACTTCAGATTATTTAGCTGCTTATATTATATTTAAGGATGACACCCCTGATACGATAATTCAACCCATAACGTTTGCTGAAATGGTTATGAATATCTTGTTTCATCAAAATATCAAGATCCCGATGCATTCAGGTTTCAATAAGAAATATCTATTGCAATCAGGTGATAAAAACCGGATTGTTGAAATTCTGATTGCTGGGGTTATCGAGATTTTTGAACTTCAAGACGATTTGCACTTGGAAATTAGAAACAATGAATGCCTAATTTATTTATTAAGACCCATACAGGAAAATGATGGTTTAACATTGGCTAACATCACTAAAAAATTACTTAATAGATAGTATTACCCTCTACCTTTAAACCACTTCTTCCCCACCACCAATAACCCAAACTCTTCCGACGGATTTTTCTCTGTTGATTTATGGTGAATTTTATGTGCCCTGCGGATGGCAGAAAGGTACCGGTTATTGCTCCTGAAAGCTTTAAAGCGGTTATGAATAAACCAATCGTGGAAGATGAAATAGATGGTGCCGTAGGCGCTGATACCGGTGCCTATCCAAAAGCGGTAATCCAGCGTGATATGCCCCACCCACATCAGCCATAAGGCCAATGCCGCAAAACCAATACTGAACAGGTCGTTCAGCTCGAACCAGCCATGGCGCTGCTGATGGTGCGTTTTATGAATAAACCATAGTGGCCCATGGAAAAGGTATTTATGCATAGCCCAGGAGAGGGCTTCCATGGTCGCTATGGTTGCTATTACTATGGCGATGTTTACGATTTGTTGCAATGTTGTAAAGTTGGAATGTTGTAAGGTTATTTTTTCTTCTTATCAGCTTCAAACTTCTTTAAGTAATCGATTAAGGATTTCGTCTTTGACGAAAACTCAACACTTTTTGCATACAATGTTTCATATACAACCTTATCCAATTTACCTGCCTGGTTAAGAATAATCAATTTATTCCTAAACTCACCTGATGACCCTTTAGCGTAATTCAAATAACGAACAAAGTCGGGATTATTATTATATTCAAATCCTTCAGCAATATTATCAGACATTGAACAGGCAGCCCGCCTGATCTGATCTTTCATGCCCCAATCGGATTTCAACGGCTCCAAATCGCAAAGCAGATAAACATCAACAGCAATCGACATGCCTATTTTCCAAATATCCAGGTCTTCAAACTTATTGAACTTGCTCAAAACATTTCAACTTTAAAACATTACAACCTTACAACAAGACTAAATATGTATCGCTCTGTTTTCCGTTGCTGCTAAACAAGCTTCGCGCATGGCTTCGGTGTAGGTTGGGTGGGCGTGGCTGGCGCGGGTTACGTCCTCGGCACTGGCGCGGAACTCCATCGCGATAACCGCTTCGGCTATCATATCCGCGGCACGCGGGCCTATCATATGTACGCCAAGGATCTCGTCGGTAGTAGCATCAGCCAATACCTTTACAAAACCATCAAGGTCGCCGCTTGCACGGGCACGGCCACTGGCTTTGAACGGGAACGACCCAACCTTGTACTTAGTACCGACTTCTTTCAATTGCTCTTCGGTATAACCAACCGCGGCAACTTCGGGCCAGGTATAAACAACGCCAGGGATCAGGTTATAGTTGATGTGTGGTTTTTGCCCGGCGATCAGTTCGGCAACAAAGGTGCCCTCATCTTCGGCCTTGTGGGCAAGCATAGCGCCTTTTATCACGTCGCCAATGGCGTAAACGCCTTTAACGCTGGTTTCCAGGTGCTCGTCAACCGTAATTTTGCGGCCACGCTCTTCAACGGTGATACCAATTTTATCCAGGCCTAAACCATCGGTATAAGCAATACGGCCAACGGCAACCATACAGTAGTCGCCTTTAAGTTCTTGTTTCTCTCCCTTAGGGTTATCAAACGTAACGGTAACCTCTTTGCCTTTGGCAGTAGCGCCTGTAACCTTGTGGCCCAGGTAAAATTCCATGCCCAATTTCTTTAACACTTTCTGTAGCTCGCGACCCAGGCCCTTATCCATAGTTGGGATAATGCCGTCCATAAACTCGATCACCGATACTTTGGCACCCAAACGCGCGTAAACCGAACCCAATTCCAAACCGATAACCCCGCCACCGATCAAGATCAGGTGCTTAGGAATTTCAGTCAGCGTTAAGGCTTCGGTAGAGGTAATAATGCGTTTCTTGTCTATCTTCAGGAAAGGCAGGCTCGATGGTTTTGAACCGGTGGCGATGATCACCTTTTCGGTAGTTAGCTCGGTAGTTTTACCATCGGCAGCAGTAACAATAATGATGTTTTTATCTTTAAACGACCCTACACCTACGTGTACGTCTATCTTGTTTTTCTTCATCAGGTAGGTGATACCGCTGGTATTGGCATCAACAACTTCCTGCTTGCGTTTTATCATCTGGCCAAAATCAATACCCAGGTTGTCAAGCTTAATACCATGGGTAGTGAAAGTGTGCGCAGCGTTATGGTAATGTTCGGACGAATCCAGCAAAGCTTTCGACGGGATACAGCCCACGTTGAGGCAGGTACCGCCAAGGGTGTTGTATTTTTCGATAATGGCGGTTTTCATACCCAGTTGGGCGCAGCGTATTGCCGCCACATAACCACCCGGACCAGAACCTATAACGATAACATCATATTGCATAACAGTGTATTTTGGTGGCCAAAGTTAAGGAATATTAACACCCCAATAAATAGGTAATTGATTAAAATGTGAGGGGATTGACATTAGCCCCTCCCAACCCTCCCCGAAAGGGAGGGCTTTAAAGTCTCCCCTTCCGGGGGAGATTTAGAGGGTACTTTTGTAACACTATTATCACGCTTCGCATTTTTACAATATACTTAGTAAATTACGCCATCAATAACTACTGACCATCATGAAAAAACTCTCTGCATTATTAATTGTAATGGCTGTAAGCTGTAGTATGCTGTTTGCCCAAAGCGCATACGTACAGGAGCATTACACCAAAAAAGATGTTTACATTACCATGCGCGATGGGGTAAAGCTGTTTACCTCTATCTACACGCCAAAGGATGCATCAAAGGCCAACAAATACCCTATCATGATGCAGCGTACCTGCTACAGCATTGCGCCTTACGGCGAAACAAAATATCCCGGCAACCTGGGGCCATCAAAATACATGATGCAGGAAGGCTACATATTTGTGTACCAGGACGTGCGCGGCCGCTACAAAAGCGAAGGCACCTGGACCAACATGACCCCGGTTATCGACAACAAAAAAGGAAAAACTGATGTGGACGAAGGCTCTGACACTTACGATACCATCGACTGGCTGATAAAAAATGTGACAGGCAACAACGGCAAAGTTGGCCAGTGGGGTATCAGTTACCCGGGTTTTTATGCTGCCGCGGGTATCCTGAGCAATCACCCGGCACTAAAGGCCTCGTCGCCGCAGGCGCCTATTTCCGATTTCTTTTTTGACGATTTTCACCATAACGGCGCGTTTATACAAAGCTACTTTTTCACCTTCCCGGTGTTTGGGGTGCAAAAAACAGATACCACCAGCAAAGCATGGTACGGCAGCCAATCCGTTAAAACCAACACCCGCGATGGCTACCAGTTCCTGCTTGACCTTGGCCCGCTAAAAAATGCCGACAAATACTACAAAGACAACTTTTTTTGGCAGGAAACCATTAACCACCCAAATTACGACGAGTTTTGGCAAAAACGCGGTTTGCTAAAACACTATAATAAAGTAAAACCCGCTGTGATGCTGGTAGGCGGCTGGTTTGATGCCGAGGATTTGACAGGGCCGCTGGCTATTTACAAAACCATCGAAAAGAAAGACCCTAACGCTTATAACACCATTGTAATGGGCCCGTTTGGGCATGGCCGGTGGTCGCGCGAGACGGGGCACACCATGCACAGTAATATTTATTTTGGCGATAGCATTGCCACCTTCTACCAGAAAAACATCGAGCAAAAATTCTTTAACCATTTCCTTAAAGGTAACGGCGATAAAAATTCCGGCCTGCCCGAAGCGTATATGTACAATACCGGCAAAAAGGAATGGCAAACATTTGCCAAATGGCCTGCTGCCGAAGCTACACACATGAAGTTTTACCTGGATAACAATGCCAAACTAACTTCGACAGCGCCTGCTGCAACAGGCAGCACCAGTTTTGTAAGCGACCCGATGAAACCGGTACCATATACCGAGGATAACACCACCACAATGGGCTTTACCCCGCACAATTACATGAGCGAGGACCAGCGCTTTGCCGGCCGCCGTACGGATGTACTGGTTTACCAAACAGATGTTTTGGCTGATGATGTTACCCTTGGCGGCGAGATCATGGCAAACCTTAAGGTTGCTACCACCGGCACAGATGCCGACTGGATAGTAAAACTGATTGATGTTTACCCACCCGATGAACCTAACAACGCGTACATGCCAAACAAAAACATCATCCTGAGCAATTACCAGCAAATGGTACGTTCCGAGATCATGCCGGCACGTTTCCGCGATGGTTTTGAGAAGGCTGTGCCGATGGTGGCCAACCAAAAAACGGATGTGAATTTCCGCCTGCAGGATGTATTGCACACCTTTAAAAAAGGCCACCGCATTATGATACAGGTACAAAGCACATCGTTCCCGCTGTATGCGCGTAACCCGCAAAAATTTGTAGAGAATCCATACAAAGCCGCCGAAAGCGATTATCAGAAAGCTACGCAAACCGTGTTTAATGATAGCTTTATAGATGTGGAGGTGTTGAAGTAAGTTTAGCGATTAGAGAATGGTGATTAGATATTAGTTAGCATTAAATCCCTCTCACCACCATGTCATTGCGAGGAGCAGCGCAGGGAAGGTGCGCAGGAGCGACGTGGCAATCTCGTCGCCCCTGCATAACCCACGTGCTTCCGATGAGATTGCCACGCTATCGCTCGCAATGACATATTTAAAATTGAAAAATATATAAAAATGAAATTACGCATCCTTGCTCTTTTTATCCTAAGCGGCCTTACCGCTCACGCCCAGCTTGGCGCGCAAAAAGAAACCTTTACCCGTGCCGATACCCTGCGGGGGATGCTTACCCCCTTGCGTACCTGTTACGATATCAACTACTACCACCTGGATGTAAAGTTTGATATCGATAACAAATTCATTAGCGGTAATGTGCTTTTTAAGTACACTGCTACGCAGGATTTTACCAAACTACAGTTCGATCTGTTCGCTAATCTAAAAATTGAGAAAGTGGTTTACAAGGGTAAAGAAATCCCTTATACCCGCGAATTTAACGCCGTGTTTGTAACCTTCCCGCAAACTATAAAAAATGGCAGCAAAGATGAGTTTACCGTTTATTACTCGGGCAACCCAACCATTGCCAAACGTGCCCCCTGGGATGGCGGTGTGGAATATAATGTAGATTCCCTTGGCCATAAATGGGTATCAACTGCATGCCAGGGCATGGGTGCCAGCGTTTGGTGGCCAACAAAAGACCACCAGGCCGATGAGGTTGACAGCGCCCTCATCAGCATAAGCGTACCCAACGGCCTTAAAGATGTAAGTAACGGCCGCCTGCGTAAGGTTACCAAACTAAAGGATGGTTACACCCGGTTCGACTGGTTTGTGGCCAACCCCATTAACAATTATAATATTGAGGCCAACATTGGCGACTATGTACATTACAGCGATACCTACATGGGCGAAAAAGGTAAGCTTACCATGGATTTTTGGCCGTTGAGCTACAACCTGGAGAAAGCCAAAAAACATTGGGGCGCAAACGCCAAACCTATGCTGAAAGCTTTTGAACACTGGTTTGGCCCCTACCCTTTTTACGAGGACGGGTATAAACTGGTAGAAACACATCACCTGGGCATGGAGCACCAAAGCGGTACGGCATATGGCAACCATTACCAGAACGGGTACTTAGGCCGCGACCTGTCTGGTACCGGGTGGGGCTTAAAATGGGATTTTATTGTGGTTCACGAGAGCGGCCACGAATGGTTTGCCAATAACATCACCAGTAAAGACCTGGCCGATATGTGGATCCACGAAGGCTTTACCAACTACAGCGAATCGTTATTTATCGAGGATAACTGGGGGAAACAAGCCGGGCAGGAATATGTGCACGGCACGCGCCTGGGTATCCAGAACGACCGCCCTATCATTGGCCCCTATAACGTAAACAAAGAAGGATCGGGCGATATGTACCCTAAAGGTGGTAATTTGCTCAATATGATCCGTACGATCATCAACGATGACGAAAAATGGCGGGGTATACTGCGCGGGCTTAACAAAACCTTTTACCATCAAACCGTTACCCACGAACAAATTGTGGGCTACATAAACGAGCAAAGCGGTAAAAACCTTACGCCTGTATTTGATCAGTATTTAAAGCATGCCAATATCCCAACGCTTGACTTTATGACCATAAACGGCAAGCTGATGTGCAAATGGATAGCCGATGTACATGACTTTAATATGCCGGTAAGGGTACGCATAAAAGGCGGCCAATACCAGTTTATCACCCCAAAAACACGCTATACACCGGTTGCCATTGATGGAGCAACTAAGGATAATATTGAGGTGGATACTTTTAATTATTATATAGGGGTGCTGGTGAATTAAGGATCAATTCTTTTTGTCATGCTGAACGTAGTGAAGCATCTACTCGCCCACTTGCATGTAGCCGATAGATCCTTCGCTACCGCTCGGGATGACAGGAAAGGATGTACTTTTTATTTTCCATTTCGTGCAACTAACCTGTTACAAGGTGCGTCTAATAGTAAAACAATAAAACCATGAGAACACTAAAAACACTATTTATTGCCGGCTTGATGGTAGGCGCCGCAAGCATTGCTAAAGCAGATACCCAGGACCGCCACTTAACAGGCTTTAACGCTGTGAGCGTTGCCGGTTCGTACGATGTGTACATTACCCAGGGCTCAACCGAGTCGGTAAAGGTAGAAGCCCCTTCGGATGTTATCGACCGTATTATTACCGAGGTAGAAGGTGGTGTATTAAAGATCCATACAAAAGAAGGCTCCAACTGGAACTGGACAGGCAATAAAAAAATGATCGTTTACGTAGCTATTAAAAATGTAAACGCGGTTAGCCTTGCAGGCTCAGGCGATGTGTTTTTTAAAGATGGCTTAAAAGCACCCTCGTTAAAAGTAAAGCTGACCGGATCGGGCGATATCAGCGGAAAAGTTGATGTTAAAGAATTGGAAAGCAGCATTGGCGGCTCGGGCGATATCACCCTTACAGGCCGGGCAGATAATTCAACCGTTAGCGTAGTTGGCTCGGGCGATTTTACCGGTTCAAACTTAGTAACTACCAACACACGTGTTAAAGTTGCAGGCTCGGGCGATGCCAGGGTAAATGCTAACGATAAAATAGATGCTTCTGTTGTTGGTTCGGGCGATGTGCATTATACAGGCGCGGCCAAAAACATTTCCAGCTCAAAAGCAGGAAGTGGCAGCGTAAGCAGGATGTAACGCCCTTTAGATAAAGGACAAAACGACAAAAGACAAAGGACTTTTTAGTCAACAAAAAAGGCTTCGGGATATTCCGAAGCCTTTTTAAATATATATGATAATGTTATGCTAATTGCTTAGCTAACTTATCTGCAAGTACTGATTTTGGTACAGCGCCAATTTGTTTGTCAACAATTTCGCCGCCTTTAAAGTATAATAAAGCAGGGATATTACGGATGCCGTATTTCATTGAAATGCCGGGGTTGTTATCTACATTTACTTTACCTACAACAGCTTTGCCTTCGTAGTCTTTAGCAAGTTCTTCAACTACAGGGCCTACCATTCTACACGGGCCACACCATTCTGCCCAAAAATCTATAAGTACAGGTTTATCTGATTTTAATACAAGTTCATCAAAGTTTGCATCAGTTATTTCTAAAGCCATGATTTTATTTTTTAAATAATGTTATACAAATATATACTATTCAAATAGCTTGCCACAAGTAGGCACATGACAATGTGACAATTATATTATCAACATCTGCCCTAATTACAAATGCTTTATAGTTGCAGCTATTTGAAGGGTTACTTTTAATGTGGATAACGTGTTAACTGCGCTTCCTTAAGTTAGGAAGTTTTTTACGTGGGTTCCGGCTTGTATGAAAAATGGATATGATTAATATAAGATTTTTTAGAGGATAGAATTTATAAATAATGAGATATGGAAAACCATTTATTTTACATTCTCTTATATCATATTTTTTAATGGGATAAAGCAATGGCGCAGCTAAAACCGATACTAACTTTTGCTCTACCGAAAATTCAAACCGTTCTCCTAAACCTTGTAGTTGTTCTTCGTACCAGGCGTAAGCTTCCTGATATTCAGTATCCGCTTTGGGATCAAATTGAATGAAATACAAAACTAAACCTTTATAGATTTTGCCTTTGATTTAACTTCTTCCCAAGAAATCGCTTGCGTTTTTCCTCTTTCAAAATCGTCAACGCGGCTTTTCATTTCTTGTAAAAACTCTTTATTTTCCCAAAGATCAAGTTCTTTTACAATATCATCCTCTACCATCGTATATATCGCTTCCAGTTTTTTATCATCCGCGAAGCGGATATATTCATGTAGCCTTTCTCTAATCGCCTGGGTGGTCATAACAATTCGTTTAAAACAAATTTAACTTATATTATTTAAGATAGAAAGCTACCAATACCACGGCACACGGCCTGCGCATTTGTCAAATAATACAATGTAATTAATTGAGGGTTACCTTTTATGTGGAAAAAGCATTAATAAGAAACACCAATTAATCAATATGCACGCTTTCATTTATGGGGTCGTCCCGCTCTTGCTGCTGCTTACGGCACCCTTAATGCAAATAGTTTTATCAAGTAAAAAAATCCATGGCAAGGTAAAGCTTTCCTTTATCTTCATTAATATTTCCTGTTTTCTATCAGGAATTATTTTACCACTGGTAGCCACCTATATTTTTATAGGTGGTATTTCTCCTGATATTAAATGTATTACTGGGATAGAGGTTATTGCTTTATTAGGGTTTTTTATCACAATTGTGACAACGCCTATTATAGCCACAGTTAGTTATATTAATTATCGATCTAAACAAAATGGCCGCAAACTAATGCTTAACGGATCATATGTTTGTTTATAATTCATCTATCCGTCTACAACAACACAGCCGGTGCGTTGGTCAGATTATAAATATCCGCCATCAACTCATCACTTGGGCTAACCTTGTGCGATTTGGACAGCAGGTCTACATACATGGCTTCCTCGCCATCGCGTATCTTAAATTTAAGCTGGCAGCTTTTGGCCGGATATTTTTCGTTATTGGTGTTGATCACCTGCATCAGGTTATCAAGCAATTGATCGTTCAGGGCTTTTACGTCCAGGCATACGGTTAACGATTTGGTGAGTTTATCCCGCATTTCGGATAACAAACTCATCACGGTTACCCTCAGGTCCCAGTTATCCTTCTGGCGGAATTTTTCTTCGATGTTACCCTTGATATGCAGGAAGTACCCGTCGACCATCATGTTGCGGAACTTTACATAGTCTTCGCCAAAAAAGGCAAACTCGTAGCTTTCGTTATAATCTTCTAAAATAAACGTACCGAACGGTTTACCCATCTTGGTGGTTTTATGCTGTACGTTGGCTACTAACCCGCCAATACAGATCTCGCCGCGCTTACGCAGGTTGGCCAGGTTTTCCATTACCTCTTCCCCACCCTCGCCCGAGCGGGCTTTCTGAATGTTCTTAAGTTCGGTGATGGATGTATTGCAGTATTTATCAAGCTCCAGTTTATAGTTATCCAGCGGGTGGCCGGTTAAATAGATGCCGATAACTTCTTTCTCATATTTCAGCTTTTCTATCAATGGCCATTCTTCAGCCTCGGGTAAGGCCGGTTCGGGGATATAAGATGCTACCGAACCACCAAAAAGAGACGATTGCGAGCTGCTCTGTGTGTTCTGGTAATCATTACCATATTTTATCAGCCGTTCTACCCCGGTTAAAATACCGTTCTCTGTTTTAGCGAAGAACTGCGCGCGGTTCAAGCCAAAATCATCAAAGGCGCCGCCGTAAACCAAATTCTCATAAGCCTTGCGGTTTACCGAGCGGGTGTTTGACCGCTGCGCGAAATCATAAACGGTTTTATATGGTCCGCGTTCCTTACGTTCTTCAATTATACTTTCAACCGCCTTTTCGCCAACACCCTTTACACCTGTCATTCCAAAACGGATAACACCTTTTCTGTTGGCGGTAAAAGCCATATCGCTCTCGTTGATATCAGGGCCTAAAACCTCAACACCCATGCGGCGGCATTCTTCCATAAAGAAGGTGATCTTCTCCATGTTGTTCTGGTTATTTAATACCGCTGCCATATATTCTGCCGGGTAATGCGCTTTTAAATATGCTGTTTGATACGCCACAAAAGCATAACAGGTAGAGTGCGACTTATTGAACGCATATTGTGCAAAGGCTTTCCAGTCGTTCCAGATCTTGGTGAGCTTATCTTTGGGGTGGCCTTTGGCAATGGCCCCATCCATAAACTGGGCCTCCATTTTATTAAGTACCTCAATTTGCTTTTTACCCATCGCCTTACGCAAAACGTCGGCATCGCCTTTACTAAAGCCCGCCAGCTTTTGCGATAAAAGCATCACCTGCTCCTGATACACGGTAATACCATAGGTTTCGCCCAGGTATTCTTCCATGTCCTGCAAATCAAAGGCGATGGGTTCGATACCGTGCTTACGTTTAATAAACAATGGTATATACTCTATCGGGCCGGGCCGGTACAGGGCGTTCATGGCAATTAAGTCTTCAAACTTATCCGGCTTAAGGTCGCGCAGGTACATTTGCATCCCGTCGCTTTCAAACTGGAAGGTACCGTTTGTATCACCACGCTGGTAAAGCTCATAGGTTTTTACATCATCCAGCGGGATATAATCTATATCGATATGTACATCGTGGTTTTGCTTGATAAGCCTTAGCGCGTCCTTAATAATGGTAAGGGTTTTAAGGCCCAAAAAGTCCATCTTGATAACCCCTGCATCCTCAATCACGCGGCCATCGTACTGGGTAACCAGCAGGTCGGAGTCTTTAGCGGTAGCCACCGGTACAATGTCTGTCAGATCGTACGGGGCTATAATGATACCTGCGGCGTGCACACCCGTATTACGCACCGAACCTTCCAGTTTCTCCGCTTCGCGAAGCACTATACCTTTAAGATCGGTTGATTTGTAGATGGCCTGCAATTCGGGCACCTGTTCAATAGCCGTTTTAAGGTTGATACCCAATGTTTCGGGCACCAGTTTCTTCAATGCGTTCACATCGCTTAACGGCATATCCAAAACCCTGCCCACATCTTGTATACTTGTACGGGCAGCCATAGAGCCGTAGGTAATAATTTGCGCGACCTGGTTCTTACCATATTTATCAACCACGTAATCAATAACCTTTTGGCGGCCGGCATCATCAAAATCCGTATCAATATCGGGCATGCTCTTACGGTCGGGGTTAAGGAAACGCTCGAACAGGAGGTTGTATTTCAGCGGGTCGATATTGGTGATACCCGTACAATACGCCACTACCGATCCCGCCGCCGAGCCACGGCCCGGGCCAATAAATACGCCCATATCGCGCCCTGCCTTTATAAAGTCGGCTACGATCAAAAAGTATCCTGCAAAACCCATGGTGCGGATGGTGAACAACTCAAAGTTGATACGCTCTTCGGCCTCGGGGCTAATATCTTTGTAACGCTCTTTAGCGCCCATAAAGGTAAGGTGCTTCAGGTACTCCCATTGGTTTAGGGTATCCGAATCAGGCGTCATTTCACTGTGGATCTTAAACTCCGGCGGGATAACGTAATTTGGTAACAGGATATCGCGCTTTAGTTTAAGCACGTCAACCTTGTCAACTATCTCCTGCGTATTATCAAGCGACTCAGGAATATCATGGAACAGCTTACCCATTTCCTCCTGCGTTTTAAAATAGAATTGGTCGTTGGTAAATCCAAAACGGTAGCCCTTGCCACCTTCTTCGTCGGTAGCTATGGGGGTGCTTTGCAAGTCGCCGGTGTTTACGCAAAGCAAAATATCGTGCGCGTTTGAGTCCTGCTGATCCACATAGTGCGAATCGTTTGAGCAGATAACTTTTACATTGTACTTTTTGGCAAATTTCACCAGCACTGCATTCACAATATTTTGCTCGGGGATATCGTGGCGCTGCATTTCGATGTAGAAATCTTCGCCAAAAAGGTCAAGCCACCATTTAAATTCTATTTCGGCAGCGGCTTCGCCGTCGCGCAAAATAGCCTGTGGTACCGAAGCCCCCAGACAGCAGGTAGTAGCAATAATACCCTTATGATATTTGAGGATAAGCTCCTTGTCAATACGCGGCCATTTGCTGTAAAGCCCTTCAATATATCCTAACGAACAAAGCTTTATCAGGTTTTGGTAGCCTTCGGCGTTTTTGGCCAGCATCAGCTGGTGGTAGCGCTTATCTTTTACTTCTTTTGTGAACTGCTTTTTATGCCTGTCGTCAACCACGTAAAACTCGCAACCCACAATGGGTTTTACATTGTGTTTACCCGCTTCGGCCACAAATTTGAACGCGCCAAACATGTTGCCGTGGTCGGTAATGGCCAGGGCCTTCATCCCGTCGGCTGCCGCTTTTTTATATAGCTTTGATATATCGGCGGCCCCGTCAAGCAACGAGAATTGGGTGTGTACGTGTAAGTGCGAAAAATCGGGCATATTATATCTGAATCAACTAATCCGGTGGATTACAAATTTAGCGAAAAGGATGTTTTTTGGATATTAAAAAGAAGCAAATCTTTCCACAGGCGGCTTACAATACTGGCGTGTTGTCACTTATGTATTGTAAAATTATCCTTATAGCCATTTTCCTCAAACATTTCTTTTTTAGTAATGTTAAAAAACGCAGAGCACGGTGTGTTTAGCACATAATTTGTATAACAATAGGTAATAACCCTAACCTTTAAGAATTTGGAACGATTTGGACGTATAGCCCTTAAAACAATACTTTGGATAATTGCAAGTGTCATCTTTTTGGTGTTGCTTGTAGTTATTTTAATACAGGTACCCGCCGTACAAAACTATGCGAAAGACAAGGCTGTTACTTTTTTACAAAATAAAATCCATACTAAAGTAGAGATAGGCCACATCAGCCTTGGCCTGCCTAAATTGCTGGTGCTGGAAGATGTTTATTTTGAAGACCAGAAAAAAGACACCCTTATAGCGGGCGATAAACTGAAGGTTGACATCACCCTGTTAAAGCTGCTGAAAAATAAGGTCGAGATAAACGAGATAAACCTGGAAGGCATTACTGCCAACATTAGCCGTGGACCGGATAGCCTGTTCAACTTCGATTATATCATGAAAGCTTTTGCCGGCGAGCAGAAGAAAGAAGTTAAGCCCGAAGACACTACCTCTACCATGAAGTTTTCGGTAGATAAGATCATCCTGGACAGGATTAACATTAAGTACAAGGATGTAACTACCGGCAACGACGTGAAATTCCTGCTGGGCCACTTTGATACCCGCATCAAGGATTTTGACCTGGATAAGATGAAGTTTACCATCCCCAAGATAAACCTGAGCGGCGTGAACGCTAAAATTATTCAAACCCCTGCTGGTTCGTCAATTAAACAAGCCGCTACCATTGATACCGCCACCGCGCCGTTAAACATGGACCTTAGCCTGGGCGAGATAAACATAGACAAGGTTAAGGTTGATTACAAAAGCAGCGAAATGGCCGCCAAGGTTGACCTGGGTACCTTTTTGGTGGAGATGGATAAGATAGATATGAAGAACCAGCATGTGGGTATCAAATCTATCAAGCTGGATAATACCAACGCGGGGCTTACCTTTGCCAAACCGGCTACCGTTACCAAAGCGGTTGAAAAAACAATTAAAAAAATTGACACGCTGACTTCAAGAACGCAAGCCAAAGGCTGGACAGCCAGCCTGAACCGTATAACCCTTACCAACGATAATATTAAGTTTGATAATGATGCTCAAAAACCCCTGCCACGTGGTTTGGATTTTGCACACATGGGTATCAAAAACTTAAATACCGACATACAGGACCTTAACTACACCCCGGATAGCTTATCGGGTAAGGTTAACTCCTTCACCTTTGCAGAGAAAAGCGGGTTAAAGATCAATAAATTCCATACCACGTTTTTTTATGGCCCAAGAAGTGCTTACCTGAAAGACCTGCTGGTAGAAACGCCAACATCAGTGATACAAAAGGATCTGCAGGTGGGTTATCCTTCTATCGAATCGTTAACCAAAAACCTGGGCAAGCTTAGCATCAACGCCAATCTCGATGGCAGCAAGTTGGGCTTGCGCGATGTATTGCTGCTGATGCCAACCATGGCCTCGATGGAGCCGTTTAAATCATCGCCAAACTCGGTCATCAAAATAAACGGGCGCGTAAATGGTACGGTTGACAACCTGCATATCCCCAATATCGAGATAAGCGGTTTTGGCAACACTTACGTAAAAGCATCGGCCAATATGCGTGGCCTGCCTGATGTGAATAAGGCTTATGTAGACCTTAACATCAACGATTTCCGTACCACACGCAATGATATTGCCCGCCTGGCACCAAAAGGCACCATCCCCCCAAATGTGAGCGTCCCCGAAAATATGGACCTGAAAGGCACCTTTAAAGGCACTATGAAAAACTTTAACACCAAACTAAACCTGCGCAGCAGCTACGGCGCGGTTGATTTGGTGGCAGCCATGAAAAGCGGTAAACGCAAAGGAAGCGAAACTTACTCGGCCAATATAAAGGCCAATAATTTAAACGTTGGGGCGTTAACTAAACAACCGCAAATGGTGGGTTTTGTAACCATGAAAGCCAATATCAGCGGCACCGGCCTCGACCCAAAAACCGCCAGCCTTAAATTTAACGGCGATGTTGTAAGCGCCAACGTTAAGGGCTACACCTACCGTAACCTGGTGATGAACGGTACCGCCCGCAACGGCAGCTACGTAGCCAAAGCCCGCATGAAAGACCCTAACATCAATTTTACTTTGGATGCTAAGGCCAATATGAACAAGAAGTATCCATCGGTTAACGCAACGCTTTTGGTGGATAGCATTGATCTGCAGAAACTGAACTTTACCAAAACCCCGATGCGCTTCCACGGCAAAATTATTGCCGATGTACCTACTGCCGACCCGGATTACCTGAACGCCAACATACTGGCTACAGACCTGGTGGTGAACAATAACGGGCAGCGCATTCAAATGGATACCATCAGCCTGATATCAACCGCCAACGCCGATAGCAGCACCTTAAAATTAAAAACCCCCATGTTTTACGCGCACATGGGTGGCAAATACAAGCTAACCCAAATTGCCCCCGCTATACAGGATGTGGTTGATAAATATTACAATACCAGCCTGGGCAGCAAAACCCCGCGCGTAAAGATCAAATACTCGCCGCAGCAATTTACGTTTGATGCACGACTGGTTAAAACCCCGTTGGTAACCCAGTTTGTACCCGACCTGAAACAACTTGACCCGGTATTATTTAACGGCCGCTTTAACAGCACCACCGGCGAGCTGGTGGTAAATGGCTCGGCACCAAAGGTTGTTTATGGCACCAATACGGTTAATAACCTTAAACTGGCTATCAACACCGGCAATAATGCTTTAAACTACAGCTTTAATGTCGACGAGGTAAAAGTAGGGTCCTCGCTCGATCTGCTTTTCACCAGCATAACCGGCGCGGCTCAAAATAACAAATTAGGTATAAACCTGCAGGTAAGGGATGCCGCCAAAAAAGAACGTTATCGCATTGCAGGCCAGTTTAGCGTACTGCCAGATCAGTATCAGTTCAGCTTTTTGCAGAACGGTTTGCTGCTTGATTATACCCCATGGGCAGTTAGCGCGGATAACGCCTTGTTTTACGGCGCTAAGGGGATACTGGCGCGCAACTTCAGCATTACCAACAGCAACCAGGTGCTGAGCGCCAATAGTAACTCGGGCGAGTACAATTCGCCTATAACAGTTGATTTCAGGAATTTCCGCATCGAAACTTTGACCAAACTGGCCAAACAGGATTCGTTACTGGTTGGCGGCATGATCAATGGTAATGCGGTGGTAAGCAACTTCCAGAAATCGCCTGTATTTACCGCGGCACTTAATGTAAGCGATTTTAACTTTAAAGGCGATACCGTGGGTAACATAGCCCTTAAGGTAAACAACCAAACCCAAAATGCTTACGCCGCGCAAATGAGCATCACCGGCAAAGGTAACCAGGTAGACCTGAACGGCATGTATTACACCACGCCCGAAAGCCGGTTTGACCTGAACCTGAATATTGTTAACCTGGGGATGAAGAGTATCGAGGGTTTTAGCTTTGGCGCCATCCGCAACTCCAGCGGCAACATCACCGGTCAGTTAAAAATAACGGGCACAACCACCGCGCCGGCCGTGCGGGGCGATATACAATTCAACAAGGTGGCCTTTAACGTAAGTATGCTCAACTCCTACTTTACCATGCCCAAGGAGAGCATTACATTTAACGACGAGGGCATCCGCTTTAACGACTTTACGCTGGTTGATTCTACCAACAACAAGGCGGTTATCTCGGGTTCTATCTACACCAAAACCTACACCGACTTTAAGTTTGGGATGAACATACGGTCGGATAACTTCAGGGTTATTAACTCCACCAAAGCCGACAATAAATTATTTTACGGTAAGCTTTACATGGATAGCAATATTAAAGTGCGGGGCGATATGGCCAAGCCTGTAGTTGACGCCACGCTTACCGTTAACGATAAAACAGATATGGTTTTTGTACTGCCAACCAGCGACCCGGGTGTTGAAGACCGTAAAGGTGTGGTTGAATTTTTTGATGCCAGCGCGCCCAAAACCGATTCGATACTAATGGCACGCCAGCTGGATTCGCTGAAACAATCGGAAATTACCGGGCTTGACGTGAATGCCACCGTAAATATTGATAAGAACGCCGCCTTTACCATTGTAGTTGATGAGCGCAACGGCGATGTGGTACACCTGAAAGGCGAAGCACACCTTAGCGGCGGGATAGACCCAAGTGGTAAAACAAGCTTAACCGGTACCTTTACTGTAAACAGCGGCTCGTACAATTTATCGTACGCTACCGTATCGCGTAAGTTTAACTTTAAGCAGGGCAGCACCATCACCTGGACAGGCGACCCAACCACCGCCAATATCGACCTGACCGCTATTTATGTAGCCAACGTTCCGCCGATAGACCTGGTAGCCAATCAGCTAAGCGACCAAAACACTACGCAATACAAGCAAAAGCTGCCGTTCAACGTAAACCTTAACTTACGTAACGAATTAATGAAACCCGATATCAGCTTTGATATTACCCTGCCCGATAGCAACTACAACGTATCAGGCGAGGTAACCAACACCGTGGATACCCGCCTTGCCCAAATACGGCAGGACCCTAACGAACTGAACAAACAGGTGCTTGGTGTTTTAGTGCTTGGCCACTTTATTGGCGATAACCCGCTGCAAAGCCAGGGCGGCAGCGCAGGTGTGCAGGGCGCTATCCGCAACAGCGTAAGCAGTTTATTAACCGACCAACTGAACAGCCTTGCCGGCGGCCTGATCTCCGGCGTAGACCTCAACTTTGGTTTAACATCCGGGCAGGACTACTCATCCGGTACGGCCACCAACCGAACAGACCTGAACGTAGGTTTATCAAAACGCTTCCTTAACGACAGGCTTACCGTATCGGTAGGTAATAACTTTAACCTGGAAGGCGCGCAACAGGGGCAAAAAACATCCAACATAGCCGGTAACGTTTCGGTTAATTATAAGCTGAGCAAAGACGGCCGCTATACCCTGCGCGCTTACCGTAAAGATGAGTTTGTAGTGATACAGGGGCAGATCATCGAAACCGGTGTAGGCTTCTCGCTCACTGTAGATTATAACCGCTTCCGCGAGATCTTCCGCAAACGTACCGAGCAGGAAAAAGAAATGCGCCGTAAATACAAAGAAGAGCAAAAAATAAAAGACGAGCAGGAAAAAGCATCGCAGCAAAAAGATAAAGACGAAAGAACTAAGACCCAGACCACAACCTTATGATAAAACGTATAATATATTTATTATCACTGGCCGTTATACTAAACGCTTGCAGTACCACCAAATACGTACCCGAGGGTGAAAAGTTATATACCGGCGGCACGGTAAAGGTTGAGGATAAAGCCATTTCAAAAAGTGACTCGAAAAACATCAGCGCCGAAATGAAGACCTTGATACGCCCTAAACCAAACTCGGCAATATTAGGCATGCGTATAAAGCTGTGGTTATATTATAAAACCAAAAATCGTAAAGGGTTTATCCAAAAATTCCTGAGCAAATACGGCGAGCCACCAGTGTATGTAAGCCAGGTTGACCTGGCCAAGAACAGCGAAATTATGACTAACCGCCTGCAAAACGAAAGTTATTTCCAGGCAAGTGTTAGCGGCGATACCATCGGAAAAAAGAAAACCGCCAAGGCTGTTTTTACCGCCTTGCCCGGCCCATCGTACACCATCCGTAACATCACTTTCCCAAGCGCTACAGATAACAGCCTTGATACCGCTATTAAAGGCACACAGGCCGGTACCCTGTTAAAAAGCGGTGATAAGTATAACCTTGATGTTATCAAATCGGAGCGCATCCGTATCGATACCCGGTTAAAGGAAGAGGGCTTCTTCTACTTCGCGCCCGAGCAACTGATAGTAAGGGTTGATAGTACGGTGGATACACACAAGGTTGACCTTGTTGTTAAGATTAAAGAAACCACCCCCGAGCAGGCCCGTGAAATTTACACCATCCGTAATATTTATGTTTACCCAAACTATTCGCTGCGCGATACCTCGCTAAAGCTGGACCAGGCACAAGCCTACCGTTGGTATAACATCATCGACCCACGCAAAACCGTAAGGCCATATATCTTTGCTAATACGGTATTGCTGCACCCTAATGATGTGTACAGCCGCGAGGTGCATAATAACTCGTTAAACAGGTTTATTAACCTGGGGCCGTACCGTTACGTAAAAAACAGGTTCGAGGATGTAACACCCGACTCGCCAAAGCTGGATGTTTATTATTTCCTAACCCCATACAAACGCAAATCGTTACAGGCCGAAATTATAGGCCGTACCACATCGGCTAATTACACCGGTACCCAAATAAACCTTAGCTGGAAAAACCGCAACGCTTTTAAAGGCGGCGAGCTTTTAACCGTTACCCTTTTTGGTAGTACCGATGTGCAGGTTGGCGGCCAAAACAATGGCTTCAACGTTTTCCAATATGGTGCCCAAACCAGCCTGTCGTGGCCGCGGTTAATTAGCCCGTTCAATTTCCGGTCGGCTAACGCCTATATACCGCGCACCATTTTAACGCTGGGCTATACATCTGTAGTAAGGCAAAAGCTGTATTCGCTTAACTCGTTTACCGGGTCATTTGGTTACCAGTTTAAATCTGATATACATAAAACGCATGAGTTAAACCTACTGGAGGTAGCCTATGTAAAGCCGCGTAACATTACCGACCTGTATACAGATAGCATCAGGAACCCTAATAACCGTAACCCTTCGCTTAAGCACGTTATCGACCCGCAATTTACCATGGGCCCAAGCTATGCCTATACTTATGATAACACTACCGAAGACTATCGTACCAACAGCCTTTATTATCGCGGCAAGTTAAGCCTGTCAAATAACTTGTATGGCATTATAAGTGGTGCCGATACCCTGGCCGGTAAAGTAAAAACATTATTTGGTGCCGTGTTTAACCAATATGTTAAAGCCGAGGCGGAGATACGGTTCTTCCATAAATTAACCACAGGTAGTAAAATTGCCACCCGGTTATTGGTGGGGGTTGGTTTGCCCTATGGCAACTCTACTATACTGCCGTATAACCAGCAGTTTTTTATAGGCGGCCCTAACAGTTTAAGAGGCTTCCGGCCCCGGTCGATAGGCCCCGGCACGGTTGACCCAAGCCCGGGTGATGCCAATACATTTATTGCCGACCAAAGCGGCGATATAAAACTGGAAGCCAATATCGAGTACCGGCAAAAATTGTTCAGCATTGTATATGGCGCTTTGTTTGCCGATGCCGGTAACATCTGGAACGCCAAGCCACACCAGGTGGGTGGTACATTTGGCCCCAACTTTTTAACGCAAATGGCGGTAGATGCCGGCTTTGGTTTAAGGTTTGATGCCACCATATTGGTATTGCGTACCGACTTGGGTTTCCCGCTGATAAGGCCTTACACGCCTGCCGGTGGCACACGTTCGATAACCCCAAGCTTTAAAAATGCCATCTTTAATATCGCTATCGGTTATCCGTTTTGATTATTTATTGATTTAGTGAATTAGTGATTGATCGCTATATTGCCGCCGTTTGAAAATGACCCAATGACAGCGAAGCGTAATGACCCAATGACAGCGAAGCGAATGACAGCGAAGCGTAATTACCCAATGACAGCGCAGCGAATGACAGCGCAGCGAATGACAGCGAAGCGAATGACCCAATGACAGCGAAGCAAATGACACAATGACTAAAATTTCCGTTTCCGTCCCTTTGAATATTATCGATCTGCATGGCGATGGGTTTCACCCGGTGCTGGATATTGTGATATTTAACAAGCCATTTAAGGTGGTGCTGGATACGGGCGCCTCGCGCACGGCATTTGACCACGAACTGCTGGTACAGGTCAACCAGGAAGCCCCTATTATTGCCAGCGAGAGGTTATCAACCGGGCTGGGCACCAATACTATGGAATCGGCCACGGCGGTAATAGAAAATATCTGGATAGGCGACCTGCTGATCCCGGAGCTGGAAGTAGCGGTGCTCGACCTGTCTACCATCAACATAGCTTACCGCGAAATGGGCCACCCCGAAGTTTTAGGCGTTTTGGGCAGCGATGTACTGATGAAGTACAACGCCGTTATTGATTTTGGGAAAAAGACGTTAAAGCTGAAGTGATAAAAAACATATTATTATTTGGATAGCGCTGTGTTAAACTCATCCTTATATAATTTGTATAAGGCTATATTGTAAACCAGGGCCAACAGCAATAAAATGGTAATACCATAGAATTGATCAGCATCCCAAATTTGGTACGAAGTTGTATTTCCAAATACCATCACTACTACAAAAATGCGTATGGGTATGCCCGCCATAGTCTCAAATAATCTATCCTTTGCAGATTTGCGGGTAGTATCTAAAATATACCCGGTGTTATACAATCTTAATAAATAAATGCCGCCGGGCACTATTGTCATCAGCGCGAAAATTGTTTCAATAGTAAACGGAACAAGCCTTGCATGTGTTAATGTGTAATAGACTGCCAAAGCAAATATCAGCGTATAAAATAAGGCAGGAAACTTAAAAAAGGATATAAAGTAGTCAAGAAATTTGCTGGTGCATTCTTTCACCAACGCATCCTTCCCGGCTTTTTCTATCTTCAGCAAATTTTTATGGCTGCCAAAGTCATTAATGATAATGGTATTGATGGTATCCTCAAACTTAATGCTATCCGGCTGGTGCTCTATCGCAGATAGGATGTGATCGTAGATCTCCTCGTAGCTTTCCCGGTATGTAAGCGTATTGTGCAGATAGTCTTGCAGTACCTTCAGTTGTTTTTCCGTAGGTTTCATTTGGTTGCCGGTTTAAGGTTCAACAATGTTTGCAGCTGGTCTATAAACGATTGTGCTTCGTCGAGTTTGCTGGTTACCTCTTTGCCACCCTGCTCAGTTAAGCGGTAATATTTTCGCACCCGGTTATCAACCACCTGTGTAAAAGTTTCCAGGAAGCCATCGGCCTCCAGTTTATGCAGTGCCGGGTACAATGCACCTTCGGTAAGCATTATGCCACCCTCTGATACCTCTTTAACCTTTTGGGTTATCTCGTAGCCATACATCTGGTCGTTATCTTCCAGCAGTTTTAAAATAATGGTTTGCAGGCTGCCTTTTAGCAATGGATTAGTGCTCATGCCCCAAATATATAATTTATTTTATATACATAAGAAAATTATGTATATAAATTTAAAAGGTCATGACCGGATATCTCGTTTATAAAAAAAGCCCCGCTTTTTAGCGGAGCTTAATATTAATAGAAAAAGATATCTGCACAGTTAAATTCTGCACAGTTGAAAACCCTATGTATCTATACGTGCATAGCGCGCGTTCTTCTCAATAAATTCGCGTCGTGGGGCAACTTCGTCTCCCATCAGCATCGAGAAGGTATGATCGCACTCGGCAGCATTTTCAATAGCTACCTTTTTAAGGGTACGGTTGGCCGGGTTCATGGTAGTATCCCATAGTTGCTCGGCGTTCATCTCACCCAAACCTTTGTAACGCTGTACGTGTACGCTATCTTCCTTACCTGCGCCTTTAAGGCGTTGTATGGCAGTATCGCGTTGCTCGTCGGTCCAGCAGTATTCAGATTCCTTACCTTTTTTAACCTGGTATAACGGTGGCGATGCAATGTACACGTATCCGTATTCAACCAGTTCTTTCATATAACGGAAGAAGAAGGTCAGGATCAACGTGGTAATGTGCGAACCATCCACGTCAGCATCCGTCATGATCACAATTTTATGGTAACGCAGTTTGGTCAGGTTCAATGCTTTGGCATCCTCTGGGGTGCCAATGCTTACACCAAGCCCGGTAAACATGTTCTTTATTTCTTCGTTCTCGTAGATCTTGTGCTCCATGGCCTTCTCCACGTTCAGTATCTTACCCCTTAAAGGTAATATTGCCTGAAACTCGCGGTCGCGGCCCTGCTTGGCGGTACCACCCGCCGAGTCGCCCTCAACCAGGTATAATTCGCACAGGGTTGGGTCGCTGTTAGCGCAATCAGATAGCTTGCCCGGTAAACCCGAACCGCTCATTACACTTTTACGCTGCACCATTTCGCGTGCCTTACGGGCTGCTGCGCGGGCTGTAGCGGCAAGTATAACCTTCTGCACAATCATTTTAGCTTCGCGCGGGTTTTCCTCCAGGTAATTACCTAAAATTTCGCCTACGGCAACGTTAACGGCCCCGCTTACCTCGCTGTTGCCCAGTTTGGTTTTGGTTTGCCCTTCAAATTGCGGTTCCTGCACTTTTACCGAAATTACAGCGGTTAACCCCTCGCGGAAGTCATCACCGGTAATTTCAATTTTCATATTTTTTAACAAGCCCGATTTATCGGCATAAGCCTTAAGCGTACGCGTTAAACCCATCCGGAAACCGGCTACGTGCGTACCACCTTCAATGGTGTTGATGTTATTCACATACGAGTGCACGTTTTCGGTATAGGTATCGTTGTACTGGAAAGCCAGTTCAACCGGGATACCCTGCCTGATACCCTCCAGGTAAATTGGGTCGGGGATGATGGCCACACGGGTACCATCAAGGTATTTAACAAATTCTTTCAGCCCACCTTCAGAGAAAAATTCTTCCACAATAAAAGAACCATCATCATTGGTTTCGCGCTCGTCTGTTAAGGTTAAACGGATGCCTTTATTTAAAAAAGCCAGCTCGCGTAAGCGGGTAGCCAATGTTTCAAATTTATATTCGGTGGTCAGGCTGAATATTTCAGGATCGGGCTGAAAAGTTTGCGTGGTACCTGTACGGTCTGATACCCCTATTTCCTTCACTTCAAATAAAGGCTTACCCTGTGAATACTCCTGTGTAAATACTTTGCCCTCGCGCTCAACAACGGTTTTCATGTGGGTTGACAGCGCGTTAACACAGCTTACCCCCACACCATGCAACCCGCCCGATACTTTGTAAGTATCCTTATCAAACTTACCGCCGGCATGTAAAACGGTCATTACAATTTGCAATGCCGATACTTTTTCTTTTGTGGTGATGCCTGTTGGGATACCACGGCCGTTATCTACAACTGTGATGGAGTTCCCTTTATGAATAGTTACGTTAATGGTATCGCAATACCCGGCAAGCGCCTCATCTATCGAGTTATCAACTACCTCGTAAACCAGGTGGTGAAGGCCTTTAACGCCTGTATCACCAATGTACATCGAAGGCCGTTTACGTACCGCTTCTAAACCTTCTAAAACCTGTATATTATCCGCTGAATAATTTGATTTATCCTGTTTTTCTTCGCTCATATTTGATTAAAACAATAACCTTTCTCCAAGTGGAGTTCTATACACAAAAATAAGATTTTCGCTTCACATAACCTTAAACAATGTGTAACATAAGTACGATTGTGGATAAATATGACTGGTAATAAACATGTTAATTAATGGTTAGGAAACTTGTGGCGAAAGATTATATTTGTCAAAATTTTTTTTAAGATAAACACAATGAAAATCAAGGCATCAATTGTTACAAAATCAGTATTGGCAATATTAATTGCCGCAGGTGTATCTGCTTGTAACCAAAATAAAACTGATAGCAAACCAGCCGCGTCTACAACCGCAAGCACTGCCGGTGCAGCGCCTGAAATTGTTTACATCAACCAGGATTCGTTGGTTAGTAAATACGACTATATAAAGGATATGGATAAACGCCTTAGCGAAAAAGGCAAAGCCGCGCAGTCTGACGTTGCATCGCGCCAGCAGGCCATTCAGCGCGAATATGTAGAGTACCAAAAAGCTGCTGCTACCATGCCTGCAGATCAGCGCCAGGCTACCGAGCAGCGTTTACAGAAGAAAGGCCAGGAGTTTCAGCAATACCAGCAAAATGCCGGCGCACAGGTACAAAACGACCAGTTGAGCGAACAAACCAAGCTTTACGACAAACTGGTTGAGTTTACCAAAGCTTACGCTAAAGAAAAGGGTTACAAAATGATATTAACCTACCAAAAAGGTAACACTACCGTGCTTTACGGCGACCCAAGCCTTGACGTAACCGCCGATGTGGTTAAACGCCTGAACGAAGCTTACACTAAAGACAAAAAATAATATGACAGATGTGCGAATATGCAGATGTGCAGATTAAAAAATAATAATTTAAAACCCCTGCTTATAGCCGGGGTTTTTTAATTTTAGGCTGATATGGAAGATACCGGGAACGAAAAATTTATGCAGATGGCTATAGACCTGTCTGAATATAACGTAAGGCAGGCACAGGGCGGCCCTTTTGGTGCTGTTATAGTGAAAGACGGTATGGTTGTGGCGCGCAGCGCAAACCGGGTTATACCACAAAACGACCCTACCGCGCATGCCGAGGTATTTGTTATACGTTTAGCCTGCCAGGAACTGGGCACATTTAATTTAGAAGGCTGCGAGATATACACCAGTTGCGAGCCATGCCCTATGTGCCTGGGGGCTATTTACTGGGCGCGTATAAGTAAAATATATTATGCCAATACCAAAAAAGATGCTGCCGATATTGGCTTTGACGATCACTTTATTTATGATGAATTAGCCAAGCCCATGGAAAAGCGCGAGTTACCTTTTGTACAATTGATGCACAACGAAGCCCTGGCGATCTTTAAACAATGGGAGATCTCGGAAAGTAAAAAGGACTATTAGTTTATCAGGCCAATCCATTGGCAATCTTCAAAATCGGTAAGCATATGAAAAAGCAAGCCTACCGCTACTATCCTTGTTTTCGGGAAAAACAAAAGAATTAGGTACACGCCTATTGCATAATAAGAATGCAGCGGGTGGAAACCTACACTGCACCTTGCCGGGTTAAAAATGGGCTTAGCCAGCAGGTGGTCGGCATCAACTATCATGGTGGCAACCATTATCAGCCAGGCCTTTTTCCACCTATCCCTGAAAAATATAAAAGCCAGCAGCCCCGGCGCTAAAAAATGCAACCCGTAGTGTAACAAGGGCCGCAGCACGGTCAATAAATTAAAACTTCCCATCAAAACCAATAGCATAAGTTTCAACGGGTATAATTTTAGTTTATTAACGATTTTATTAATTCTTCCAGATCTTTTAGATAAAGCATGTTAGGACCATCACTCATGGCGTGGTCAGGGTCGGGATGGGTTTCGATAAAGTAGCCGCTTGCCCCAAATGCTTTTGCCGCGTGCGACATATTTGGCACAAATTTACGGTCGCCGCCGGTTTTGCCACCTGCACCGCCCGGGCGCTGCACCGAATGGGTACAGTCCATACAAACCGGGTAGCCAAACTGCACCATATCGGCAATGTTCCTGAAATCGACCACTAAATTGTTATAGCCAAATGAGTTACCACGCTCGGTCAATATGATTTGGTCGTTGCCCGATTCTTTAACCTTTTGCGCCGGGTAAAACATATCCTGGCCAGACAGGAACTGCGCTTTTTTAATGTTCACTATTTTGCCGGTCTCGGCCGCGGCCACAAGCAGGTCTGTCTGCCGGCAAAGGAATGCCGGGATCTGCAATATATCCACCACTTCGGCACATGCAGCAGCCTGGAAAGGCTCATGGATGTCTGTAGTAACGGGCAGGTTAAATTTTTCTTTTACATTATTCAGCATCTCCATACCCTTTGCTAAGCCCGGGCCGCGGTAGGCATTTACGCTGGTGCGGTTAGCTTTATCAAATGACGATTTAAACACAACCGTTACCGGGTATTTACTGCCTATTTCGGCAACCTTTTCGGCTACGGTGTAAAGCAGGTCCTGGTTTTCCATTACACATGGGCCAACAATAAAAAAAGGTTTTTGGGTAATATCTTTATATAGTGCCATCTGCTATTTTTTTACGTGCAAGTTCCAGGTCGGCAGGGGTATCTATTCCCTTTTCGATGCCCTTTACTTCTATCATTTTAATTTTGTAGCCGTTCTCAATCGCCCTTAGCTGCTCCAGTTTTTCGATGCTTTCTAAAAACGAAACCGGCATGGTAATAAACTCTTTTAAAAACGAGGCCTTGTAAGCATACACCCCCATATGTTTTTTATAAACCGATGTATCAACCACTTCTCCATCTCTCGAAAAAGGGATAGCGTGCCTGGAAAAATATATGGCATTGCCATTTACATCGGTTATCACCTTCACCAGGTTGGGGTTATTCAATTCTTCTAAATCCTGCACCGGCGCACAAACACTGGCCATAACCGCATCACTTTGCTGCAGCGCGGTTATCAGCCTGTCAATTATCCCTGCATCAAAAAATGGTTCGTCGCCCTGTACATTCACAACTATATCACAGGCTATATTTTCAATTACCTCAGCAATCCGGTCGGTACCACTGGGGTGGTCTTCGCGTGTCATTACAACATTTGGGGTAAAAGCTTTGCAAACATTAAATACCTCATCGCTGTCGGCCGCTATCCATATCTCGTGGTGCAGGGTGGCCTTAAGGCAGGCATCATAAACCCGTTGTATAACCGGCTTACCACACAGATCGGCAAGCACCTTGCGCGGCAACCGGGTAGATTTAAGGCGTGCGGGTATAACAATGATCGCTTTCATTATTAAGCCTGGTTAAAGATCTGGTAAACGCCTGTCAGTACATCTTCGTCGTTATGCACCAACAGCGTAGTTATTTTTCGTTCCATCATTAACGTTTCGGCATCGTATACCAATTCATGCTCGTTAATGATCCTGGGGTTGGTGTTCATAATTTCTGTAATAGGCAAATTATGCAGATCATCGTACTTTACCAGGCCCCGCCGCAGGTCGCCATCGGTTATAACACCTGCTACCTTATCGGGTGTGCCCACTATTACCATGCCTAACTTGCCTTCGCTCATTTGCAGTACAAGCTGCGTAAAGGTGGCTTTTGTATCAATAAACGGAAGCTTATCGGTACGCATCAGATCTTTTACCCTTACCAATAACTTACGCCCAAGCCTGCCGCCGGGATGGAACCGTGCAAAATCGGCAGGTGAGAAATCCCGCGCCGTCATTAAAGCTACTGCCAGCGCATCGCCCATAACCAATGTGGCCGTGGTTGATGATGTCGGCGCCAACTCTAAAGGGCATGCCTCCTGCTTAACGCAAACATTTAAATGGTAGGTGGCATTTTTTGCAAGGGTTGAATTGGAGTTACCGGTAATGGCTACGAATACATTTTTATTGTATTGCAGGTAAGGGACGATCTTTAGCACCTCTTCAGTCTCGCCCGAGTAGGATACGAGTATTACCACATCGTCGGCATTTATCATGCCCAAATCGCCATGAAAGGCTTCGGCAGGGTGCATAAAAAAGCTGGGGCTGCCTGTACTGGTAAATGTAGCGGAGATCTTTTTGCCGATATGGCCGGATTTGCCCATCCCGCAGACTACAAGCTTACCTGCAGACCGCAGGATGGCTTCAACAGCCTGGCTAAACTGCTCGTCGATCATCGAAGCCACGTATTGCAACGATGCTATTTCTATATCAAATACTTTTTGGGCAATACTTTTCATTAAATGCAGAAGCCGGGAGACTTATTTTGTATTGCAATTATACTCAATAAAATTTGATAAGCTAAATGGTGCCTTATACCCAGGTTGAATTTTGACGATGTAATAAGCAATAAACAGCTTAATCCTGAAGTACGCGCAACTTACTTGTTTCGGCAGGTATGCTTACTTCGCGGTTGCTATCCAGGTTTTCGAATTTAGAATTCTTGCTGATAAACTCCGGAACTATCTCCTTCATTTTGTTTACCATAGCCATTTCATCGTTCTGCTTGTTTAATAAAATAAGATCGTTGATATCATCAGCTACCTGTTTGTAAGGATAGGTTATCACTTCAGATATTTTGATCTTTTCGTGGTGGGTAGGCATAGTATTCTCGCCCTGGTTAAGCAGTTCTTCGTATAATTTTTCGCCCGGGCGTAAGCCTGAGTAAACAATTTTTATATCCCTGTCGGGCTGTAAACCGGCAAGTTTTATCATTTTAAGCGCCAGGTCAACTATTTTAACCGGTTCGCCCATATCAAAAATAAATATCTCGCCGCCGCTACCCATCGTGCCCGCCTCTAACACCAGGTGTACGGCTTCGGGGATGGTCATAAAGTAACGGGTAATTTCGGGATGGGTAACTGTTATAGGCCCGCCTTTTTGGATCTGCGCCCTAAAGCGTGGTATAACCGAACCGTTTGAGCCCAGCACGTTACCAAAACGGGTAGTGATAAAGCAAGTACCTTTATTAGCCGGGCTATCCTTAAGCGATTGTATGTAAATTTCGGCAATACGCTTGGTGGTGCCCATGATGTTAGATGGGTTAACCGCTTTATCGGTAGATACCATTACAAATTTGTTTACACCAAAAGCAAGCGAAAGATCGGCAATGTTTTTTGTACCCAATACGTTTGCCCTTACCGCTTCAGATGGGTTTTCTTCCATCATTGGCACGTGCTTGTAAGCAGCGGCATGGTAAACAACCTCGGGCCGGTAATCAGAGAAAAGTTTCTCCATGCGGTAATAGTTCCTGATATCGCCGATAAAGATCTTAACAGGCACCTGCGCAAACTTTTCTTCTACCTCAAGGCGAATGTCGTGCAACGGTGATTCGGCCTGGTCGCAAAGGATAACCATTGCGGGGTTATATTGTAATACCTGCTGCACAATTTCGGACCCGATAGAACCGGCCGCACCGGTAACCAGTACACGTTTACCCTGCAGGTCTTCAGATATGCGGGTAGTATCTATCTGGATAGTTTTACGCTGCAATAAGTCCTCAATTTTAAGGTCTTTTATTTGCTGCATATTAAGTTTACCATATATCCACTGATCAGACGGTGGTACGGTAAGTATCTGTATGCCTAAAGCAAGGCAGGCTTCCAACGCGGTTTTCTTCGATTGTTCATCAAGATGATGGTTCATGATGATCATTTTATCAATAGCGCGCTTCTCTTTAAGCTTGGCAAGCTTATTTATGTCGTAAACCCTAACCTGTTGTATCTCTTTATTGATCTTGCTCGAATCGGCATCATCAACAAAGCCGGCAATAACAAAATTTGTTTTGGCGCTGGCTTCTAAAGCTTGCTTAACCAGCACCGCGCTGGTATCTGAGCCGTATATAAGTACAACGGTTTTTTTTGAGCTTGAATAGTTATTTAAATAATTAAAAGCACTTTTTACAGCACTCCTGAGTAAGATAAGTAATGTGCTGGATACCGAGAAGTTAACTAAAAGGACCAGATCGATAGTAGCAGTATTCACTGATAAAAATGGTTTAACCCAAAGGGTAATTACCGTTATATATACTATGCTGCTAATAAATACCGAACCGAATATGCGCAATACATCGCGTGTGTTTGAATACCTGATAAGCCCGGTGTGTATACGCATTGCATACATTACTAACGCTGCAATTATACAGTACAGGCCTGTATACACAAAAAAGTACCCTCTTAATATATTGGCGAATTCAAAACGATGAACGATAAGATATGAGGAAGCAAATGACCATGTAACAATAACAAAGTCAAATAACATTATTATCCACCTGGGTACAACCTTACTAAAAAGTAAATATTTTTTCATATGGCAGAATTACTTCTAAGTCACAAGCATTACAAATACCTAAAAATAGAAAATAACGGAGGTGCAAAATTACATTAAAACTAATTAATAACCAAAATTAACAGTAGTTTCCGTTTTATTTACCAATTAAATATTTAAACGCCGCTATTATTATCAATCTAAAATATTAGCACCGCGGAGGGACGCGGTGTTGTTTAATATTAATTTAAAGCTTAAAAATTATTAAATACATTATGCAATAAATGATATGATCTAAAATACTATTATTATATATCATTATTGCCCCTTATGAATAGTTTTATAAAGGTAACATTAGCATTACTTTTTGTAAACTTTAAACACAAATACAACATATATACGTTAGCATTACGTTTTAGTTTTAAACTAATTTAAAAAATGATTGTCAGAAACAATTAAACCGCAGGTATGAATAATTTTGATGAGTTAAAACATCTGTATTCCAGGGCCGGTTTCGGCATCACATTTAATACTAACCTTAACAACATTAGCCTTAAAAGTGCTGTAAGCGCCTTGTTTGCAGATTCGGAAACACGATCGCCAATCCATGTAATTACAGAGAACATTGATATGGTGAACCCTAAAAAGCTTACACCCGAAGATAAGAGGATAAAAGTGGTTCAAAGGCATATGCAGGATGTAAGCCTTAATACGGCCTGGCTGTTACAAATGTGCAACAGTAAGGCCCAGCTTCGCGAGAAGATGACCCTGTTTTGGCATAATCACTTTGCCTGCAGTGTGGCTAACCCTTTGTTTGAACAGCAACTGAACAATGTTCACCGTGAATATGCCCTGGGCAATTTCAGGGATATGCTGCTTAAGGTATCCCAATCCCCGGCCATGCTTCACTTTTTAAATAACGAGCAGAACCGGAAATCGCACCCTAACGAAAACTTTGCAAGGGAGGTGATGGAATTATTTACACTTGGCCGCGGCAATTATACCGAACAGGACATTAAAGAAGCGGCACGTGCCTTTACCGGGTGGACATTTAATAAAGATACCGGCGATTATATATTTAATGCAAAAGTACATGATACAGGCCCTAAAAATTTCCGTGGCAAATCGGGCAGTTTTACCGGCGAACAGGTGATTGACATGCTGCTGGCCGATAAGCAAACCGCCCGCTTTATTTGCACCAAGCTTTACAGGTACCTGGTAAACGAGGTTCCGGACAAAGCACAGGTAGAAGAAATGGCTACTGTTTGGTATAATGCTAAATATGAAGTAAGGCCGCTGCTGGAGCATGTGTTTAAATCAACCTGGTTTTATGAGGATAAAAATGTTGGTACGCTTATAAAATCGCCTATTGAACTGCTATGTAGTTTAACCCGCCAATTTTATGTAAGCTACCAGGACCCGTTAATGCTTATGCAGGTGCAACGTGTGCTTGGGCAAACCTTGTTCAGGCCGCCAAATGTGGCCGGATGGTCGGGCGGACGCAACTGGATAGATAGTTCGTCGTTAATGGCAAGGCTTAAATTACCATCTACTATTTTAAGCGCGGGGGTATTGGAGGCTACCGGCAAAGTTAGCGCCGAAGATGAGTTATATGTAGCCGCTATGCAAAAGCAGGATTCAAACGTTGCGGCAAACACCACCAAATCAATACCAAACTGGGCAAAATTGGTGCAATCCATTCCAAAAGGCCTGGCACCGTTACAGGTTGCAGGCTATATTTTGAATAGCAATATCGGGCCTAATTTAGCTGCCAGGATCAAAAAGCAACCCGATACCAGGGCCATGCTGATGATGATAGTGTCGACGCCAGAATACCAACTTTGTTAAGTGATTAAACCAGGCGCTTTTTATAACCGACCACAAAAAATTTAATTATGCAACGCAGAGAATTTTTAAAAAATACAGCACTTGCCTCAGGAGCTTTTCTTATTCCGGCTTTTTTAAAGCCGCTGGAAGCTATGTCCATGAGCCAGCTTAGCCAATACAAAAACCTGGTAGTTATACAGCTATCGGGCGGTAACGATGGGCTTAATACCATTGTGCCTTATGGCAACGATATATATTACCGCAGCAGGAAAACCATTGGTATACCACAGGCTAACGTGATAAAACTAAACGAAATGCTGGGCCTGAACCCTGCTATGGCCTCGTTAAAAGAAATTTATGACCAGGGCTCGATGAGCATCATCAATTCGGTTGGTTATCCAAACCCCGATCGCTCTCACTTCAGGTCGATGGATATATGGCAAACCGCCAGTGATGCCGACCAGTTTTTAAGCACCGGGTGGATAGGCCGTTACCTCGATTCGAACTGCCAAACCTGCCAATACCCGTATGATGCCATTGAGGTGGATAGTTCCCTATCATTGGTAATGAAAGGCGCTACTAAAAAAGGCATAGCCGTACAAAACCCAAATAAGCTTTACGCATCTACAAGGCAGCCACTGTTTAAAGACTTGGTGACCAACGATCATGATGCCAATTTGAACGAGGATAACCTGGGCTACCTGTATAAAACCATGATAGAAACCTATTCATCGGTTGATTATATACACGAAAAATCAAAGTTGTACAATGTATCGTCGGTATACCCTACCAACACGTTCTCTAATCAGCTTAAAACCGTATCTAAATTTATTAACTCGGGCCTGCAAACCAGGATCTACTATGTTTCGCTGGGCGGGTTTGATACGCATATCTCTCAGCAGCACCAGCAAAACCGACAGTTAAAAATTTATGCCGATGGTGTAGCCGCGTTTATAAAAGACCTGAAAAAAACCAATAAGCTTGATGATACGCTGGTGATGACGTTCTCTGAATTTGGCCGCCGGGTAGAGCAGAATGCCAGTAACGGTACCGATCACGGAACAGCTAACAACGTGCTTATATATGGCGGTAAATTAAAAAAGGCCGGCATATATAATGCGGCCCCTGATCTTGCAACCCTTGATAACGGCGACCTTAAGTACCAGATAGATTTCAGGGATGTTTATGCTACCTTCCTTGATAAATGGCTGAATATAAATAACAGCCAGGTGCTTAATAAAAGCTTTAAAGGGTTAGACTTTATATAAAAAAATTATAAAAGCCTTGTTTAATTAAACAGGGCTTTTATATGGCTTATTACTTTTTGCAGGTCGCCTTCGCTCAGGTTTGAACCTGAAGGGATACACAAGCCGTTATTGAATAATTCTTCGCTTACGTTGTTCACGTACGATGGATATTTTTCAAACACCGGCTGCAGGTGCATGGGTTTCCACAACGGGCGGCACTCTATATTTTCTTTCTCCAAAGCCAAACGGATATCTTCGCGGGTTACGCCATTGCTTGCATTAGGATCAACTAAAATGGTTGATAACCAGCGGTTGCTTTTGTAACCTGCAGGCTCAGGCAGAAAGCTGACACCCGGTAACGAGCTAAGTTCTTTTACATAGGTATCGTAATTTTTACGGCGTTGGTTTACCCGGTCGTTTAATACTTGCATCTGCCCGCGGCCTATACCGGCGCAAACATTGCTCATACGGTAGTTATACCCTATTTGCGAGTGCTGGTAATGCGGGGCGTTATCCCTGGCCTGAGTGGCCAGGAAACGCGATTGGCTGATCAGTTCATCGTTATCAGATATCAACGCGCCACCGCCGCTGGTGGTTATTATTTTATTGCCATTAAATGATAGCACACCCATAACACCAAATGTGCCGGCAGCTTTGCCGTTTACCGATGAGCCCAACGCTTCAGCGGCATCCTCAATAACAGGGATCTCGTATTGGTTGGCCAGGGCCATGATACGTTCTATCTGCGCGGGCATACCATACAGGTGTACCGGTATAATCGCTTTGGGCTTTTTGCCATTGGCTATGCGCTCCTTAATGGCTTTTTCAAGCTGTATGGGGCACATATTCCAGGTTTCGGCTTCGCTGTCGATAAAAACAGGCGTTGCGCCCTGGTAAACAATTGGGTTAGCCGTAGCCGAAAATGTAAAGCTTTGACATATCACTTCATCGCCGGGGCCAACGCCTAACATAATTAGCGCCAAATGTAGAGCGGCAGTACCCGATGATAGCGCAGCCGCGTGTGTTGAACCTGTGAAGGCTTGCAGGTCGGCTTCAAAACCATTAACATTTGGGCCAAGAGGTGCAATCCAGTTGGTATCAAATGCTTCTTTTACAAAATTAAATTCCTCGCCGCCCATGTGCGGGCTCGAAAGCCATATTTTAGCGCTCATATATTAGTTTATATCGTATTATACTTAATTATTTTTCCGGGGTTGCCTACAACAACTGCGTAGTCGGGCACATCAGTTATAACTACTGTCCCCGCCCCGATGGTGGCCCATTTACCAATTTTTATACCCTGTATCACACATGCGCCAATGCCAATATGTGTACCCTCGCCTACTACAACATTGCCTGCCAAAGCAGCATTTGGCGATATGTGCGCAAAATTACCAATTTGGTTATCGTGGTCAACAGAACAATTGGTATTTAAGATGCAGTGCTCACCTACAACCGTATCCGCATTTACGGTTACGTTTGCCATAACCACTGTACCTGTGCCAATTTTTGCCGTTGGCGATATGCACGCTGTTGGGTGTATGGCTGATGCAAATTTAATCCCGGCATGCTGCCCGGATAACTTTTTACGTACCTGGTTGCTGCCTATCGCCAGTATCATTTCGTGGCCGTGCGGTAAGTTTTCAGGATCAAATTTTCCCGCTATCTTACAGCCAAGCAACCCGCCCTCTTTGTGCTCATCCCAAATACCCTGTGCAGGGGTTTGGGCTGCTGCTAAGATCTCCAGTATAACTTTGGCATGGCCGCCGGCACCGTATAGATAGATCATGATCGTGTACCTCCAAATTTTTCCATGGTTACATGCCCCTGCTGGCTTATCCCCTCTGATTTAAAGACTTTGCTGAACGTCATCCATATGATCTTAATATCGGTGGCCGGGCTTATGTTATTTACATACCAAATATCGTATTTAAATTTCTCATCCCAACTTATGGCATTGCGGCCGTTAACCTGCGCCCAGCCGGTTATGCCGGGCCTTACATTGTGCCGTTTGCTTTGCTCTGTAGTGTACAACGGCAAATATTCTACCAGTAAAGGCCTTGGCCCAACCAGGCTCATATCACCTTTAATAACGTTTAACAGCTGCGGGATCTCATCAAGCGATGTTTTGCGTACAAACGAGCCAAACGGCGTTATCCTCTGGGCATCGGGCAGTAGCTGCCCATCTATTCCACGGCGGTCGTTCATGGTTTTAAATTTTATAACCCTGAAGATCCTGCCCCCCTTACCCGGCCTCGGTTGTAAAAAAAACGCCTTTCCCCGGTTAAATATTAACAGCAACACGGCAACTATTAAAAATACCGGCGACAAAATAATAAACCCCATTAATGCTAAAATGGTATCAATTAAAGGTTTAAAAAAATTGCTGTATAGTTTGCCTGCCATGTGCTGCGTATTATTTTTCGGTGCTAAAAGTCTGAAGGTAATTAATGTACTTATTTGCTAAATTTTTACGATCGAAGTTCTCTTTGGCGTACCGGTAACCGGCTTCGCCTTCGCGTACAATTCTCTCAGGGTCGTTCAAATATAACCTTACTTTAGCTTCAAAATCTTTTGGGTTCTCGGGCTCAACAAAAATGCCTGCCCCTGCCTCTTCAACCAATTCCCTTGATACGCCGTCAATAGCCATCAGGATAGGTTTTTTACAAGCCATATAATCAAAGGTCTTGTTTGAATAAACGGTTTTAAAGGTTTCCACGTTTTTCAACACAGATGCACCCATATCCGATGCAAAAATATATTTAAACACCTCCGCTTTTGATACCGGATCTAAAAACAGCACATTATCCACCTTCATATTAGCGGCCATTTCTTTAAGATGGTTTTTTTGCATCCCCTGCCCTATCAGCACAAATAACACATTGGTATCGCGCAGCAGGTCGCCTGTTTCTATTACCTGCTCCAGATGGTTAGCTACGCCATGCGCACCTACATAGGTTATTACAAACTTGCCTTCCCAGTTATGTTTTTTACGGAAGGCTGCAGTGTCGAAGCTTTCCAGCAGGTGGTCCGACAGGCTGAAATCTGATGCGTTCGGGATAAAAATGATCTTATCCGGCGATACATTCTTTTTTTCGATAAGCGTTTTACGGAAAGCTGGTGTTAAAACGTTGATCTTTTTAGCCCGTTTGTAAATAAACGACTCGAAAGCATAGGCCATTTTAATGATGAGCTTATTGGTAACCACACCGGTATCAATAGCCGACTCGGGCCAAAGGTCGCGAATTTCGAACACGAAGGGCACGCCCTTTAATCGCGAAAGCAAGTAACCGGTTATACCGATAAACAATGGCGGCGAGGTAACCAGGATAATATCGTACTTGCCTTTTATTTTAAATAAACCAGCCCATAAGGCCGAAAATACGAATGAAAAATATCCCCATAAGCGGCCAATAAATCCCGAGTTATAGCTTTCGGATACGTGGGTGCGCCATACGGTAACATCGCCCTGTTCATTTTTTTTGAACCACTTGCCTTTGTACTCGGCGCGTTTTTCGTGGCCGTTATAATGCATCATACCCGCAATAACAGTTACCTGGTGGCCCTGGCTTGTCCATTGCGCGGTAAGTTCGTTAAAACGCGAACCTCCGGGATCGTCCTGTTCTAAAAAATATTGGTGCAGTAAAAGTACTTTCATTAATTAATAGTGATTATTGTTTTTATACGGCTTTGGTTTGTTGAAAACCGCAGTTCGGTACATTTTTCTTTTTGCCCGTAAAATGATGAATAATACCCATCAGAAATTACAGGCTGTATATCGTTATCTGTTTCAGTAGATGATCTGATGCTGAGCATTTCGGGGAAACAGGTGTGCCATAGCTGGTTTAACGCTAAATCTGCAGGCTTGTTTGTTATAACGTCTTCAACCTCCCAAACCGGGGCTGTTTTGTCGATCTTTACCCGACGGGTATGCCTGATGCTCTTATCAATGTGCATAAACGCTTTGATTGTCCCCTCGAAGTAAAAGTATTGGTCGGTCTCCTCTGTTTTAATCGATTGGCACTGTGTCCAATGGTACCATATAAAGCGGGCTCCCTTTTCCATCTGGTCGTTATCACCCAGCATAACCGTGTTATGCGATTGTGTGCCCATAAAGTATTTCAGGTCTTCGGGCGCGCCGTTGTATTTATAACTACCAGCATCGTGCAACAGGTTTAGGCCCTTGTGCCAAATATCCAGGTGCAGATTATCTGCCTGCGATGGCCTGTCTTTATGATCGCCGCACCTTATAAAACTAAGCGCGTTATTTTTTCTGTAGATGTGGTAGCCGCCTTTATCAAAATGGGAATAACCTTCAGTTAACTTTAGCCCATCCTTTTTGTTTTTTTCGTTTAAGCCATACCAATTGCTATCCTCAAAATCACCATAATTCCATTTTACGCCAAGGGCATTACTCAATGCCTGCAATTGAGGCCGGTAATCGCGGTAATGGTTATCGCTTAATTTAAAGAACAATGCGCCATCGTTAGCCCCATAGTTTGGCAGCATACCGGTTTGGGTATCCATGCAGCTTGTTAAAAACAACAGGCTTTTTTTGGCGCGATCATAAACCACACCGGCAAAGCGTTCGTTATTTATTTCAGCTAAACGGATGCCCCAGGTTAGCAATTGCACCACCACCCGGTGATAGTTCATAGAGAATTGCAGGAAGGTGCCATCCTCATAAACCTGGTAGGCTATCTCTTCTTCAAACCAGTGCTTACCATCCTTCTTCCACTTTGCAGCCCCTGGTAGCTCCGGGTAAAGCATCCCCATCAGGTAAAGGGTAAGTGTTTCGGTTATTGCGTGGTTGTTCCTGACCGCTATGCGCGAAAAATTGATATTATCGTACACATGCTGTGCCTGCCAGTATAGGTAATGCTGAATTTTTTCAAACAGCGCATCGGTAAGGCTTGCCGAATCGCGGTAATAATACAGCGCGAAAGTCCAGTTCAAGATCCGCAGGGATATTTCCTGGCTACATTTGTAGTTTGGCCCCTGGTTTATTTTGTTAGCATCTATCCAGTTCTCAATTTCGCTAAAAACCTGTTTCGAGCAATCCTTTCCCGAATGCTTATCGTAACGGATAAGCGTGTACAGGTGCGAAAAACGCGAAGGCTCCCACACAAATTTGATATCGCCGGCAGTTTTGCTGTAATCGTTAATGTTTAACCAGTGGGCATTGCCATCGTAACAAAAACCCGTATCAGGGTTTTTAAACCAATTGTGATCTACACCCAGGTTAAACTCCAGGCTCGAAAAAAACGGGTAGGTGTGTGTGGATAGCTTTTGATACTGTTTCGTTAACTCCTCAGATAGCGGCTGATCCAACTCAACTGATGCCTTATTTTTAAAAAAGAAGGGGATATCCCTTCCACGCCACTGCGCAAGCGTTAAGTTGGTTTTAACAGCAGGATTTGTGAGGAAAGCTTTTTGTAAAAGACCCGACCTTTTCTTCAACTCGAAACCGGCCCGGAAAAATACATATCTCCAGCCCATGTTACCGATCAATTGGCCCGCTTTTACAATTTTGTCTAACATCCTTTATTTCACTTCCTGTGCCTGCAAGGCAAGTAAATGTTCTACTATCCTTGGTGCCGTTTTTCCGTCCCAAAGTTCGGGAATACCGCCCTTTTTCCAGTCACCCGAAAATAATTTCTCAAATGCAGGCTTAACCGCTTTAGGGTCTGTGCCTATCAGTTCGTTGGTTCCAACGGTTATGGTTTCGGGCCTTTCGGTGTTATCCCTTAAGGTAATACAAGGCACGCCCAGTACCGTAGTTTCTTCGGTAATACCACCCGAGTCTGTTACCACCATTTTGGCTCTTTCTACCAGGTAATTAAATTCGAGGTAGCTTAAGGGCTCAACAAAGTGCAGGTTCGGCGCGCTGATACCCAAGCCGGTAAGGGCTTTGGCTGTACGGGGGTGAACCGGGAATATAATTGGCAAGCCATTGCTATGCTCGATGATCTGCTCCATAAGCACTTTTAAGCCCTGCTCCTGGTCTACATTGGCCGGCCTGTGCAAGGTTAGTACAAAATAGTTTTTATCGTTCAGGTTAGCTTCCTGCCATATAGGCGGGCAAATAAATTTACTCCTGTTCTTTAGCAAGGTATCGATCATGGTGTTGCCCACAAAAAATATGCGGTCATCTGTTACACCGCTTTGGCGCAAATTATCATTTGCCATTGCCGATGTAGTGAAGAAATAGTTGGTGATGGCATCGGTAACCAAACGGTTTATCTCTTCGGGCATCGTCCAGTCGTTACTGCGGATCCCGGCTTCTACATGGGCTACCTTTACGTGCATTTTTTGCGCGGTTATGGCACATGCCATGGTAGAGGTAACATCGCCAACAACCAGTACAAGATCGGGGCGGTGGGCTTGCAACTCCTGCTCAAACCGTATCATAATGGCTGCTGTTTGCTCGGCCTGCGAACCTCCACCTGCTTCCAGGTTGGCATGTGGCTCGGGGATATTTAACTGGTCGAAAAAGTCGCCAGACATTTTTTTATCGTAATGCTGGCCTGTATGGATCAGGCGAAAATCGATATCGGCCCCGCTATCTCTCGCTTCTACTATAGCATGAATGATAGGTGCTATCTTCATGAAGTTTGGGCGCGCGCCCGCTATTATGGATACTTGCATTCTATTGATTTTAATCTATTTGATATTTACCCAGCTTTGTGTTTTAAGGCTTTCAATTGCCGCAAACGATGCTTTGGTTGTGTTGATGATATCTTTTAGCGGGATCAACGAGGCGCCGCCATTTTTTACTGATGCTATTAATTGCTGAAACTGATCCTTATGGCCCTTATCAAGGCTTGTTTTTAGTTTAGAGAAGCCTTTGAAGCCATAACCCGTAGTTACCCTAAAGTTATCTATAATGGCGGTGCGCTCCTGGCTGTAAACCTCGATCCGTTCTTTTGAATAAGCTTTTGAACCGTTTGAAAAATAGTTTATTACACCGGTTGAGCCGTTCTCATATTTAAGTAAGATGCTGGCGTTATCCGTGTTTTCTTCGGGATTTACACCCATCGCGTTCATACAAACAGCTACCACAGTACTTCCCGTGAAATAGGTGATCAGATCGATAAAGTGACATGCCTCGCCTATGATACGCCCACCGCCAACATTCATATCGTGTACCCAAACGTTATCAGGAATAAAGCCCGCGTTCATGGTAGCTATTACATTGATGGGCGCGCTGCCTATGATGCTTTTTACTTTTACCGAATGCGGAGAAAAACGGCGGTTAAAACCAACTGTTAACGTAGGCGGGTTTGCTTGCTTGTTATACTGTTCAACTATGGTATCGAGTTCGGCGTTGTTTAATGCCAATGGTTTTTCTACAAAGGCGTGTTTGCCTGCAGCCAATGTTTCGGCTGTCATTAAAGCATGCTTATTGTGGCGGGTGGTGATCAATACCAGGTCAACGTCCTTATCGTTCAGTATCTCGTGGTAGTTGGTGGTGGAATGCGAAAACCCGTATTTGCTTGCCAATGACGTGCCGCTTACACCGCCTGCGCTGGCTACGTATTTGTAACCCGCGCCGCTGTTTTTTAAAGCCGGCAGCATGGTCATTTTGGTAAAGTTACCCGCGCCAATTACGCCTATAACACCTTTAGATCCGTTAAAGCTTGTATCTTTTAACACAATGGTTTCGGCAGGTGTAAGGTTATCCTGTTCGGGATATTTTAGTAAAGACGCTATCGATCTTCGCGAACCGATATCACCATAGATATTTTTATAATCCTCAATTGGTACTACCTCGGTTATCAGTTCCTTAACATGCAGCTTGCCCGATGAGATCGACTGTAGGATCGCCTCAAAGTTTCTTTTTTCTGTCCAGCGCACAAATGGCAGCGGATAATCTATACCGCGCTGCTCGTAATCTTCGTCGTACCTGCCCGGCCCGTATGAGCACGATACCTGGAAGCTAAGTTCTTTTTCGTAGAACTCGGCACGGCTTAAGTTTAAACCGATAACGCCAACCAATATTATGCGACCACGTTTACGGCTCATTTTTGCAGCCTGCGAAATTATCTCGTCGGTTTTTGCAGAGGCGGTTATTACCACGCCATCGGCACCAATACCACCGGTAACCGATTCCACAAACTTAACGCTATCACCCCCTTTTGGGTTGAACGGGATAATACCCCATTGCTCGCTTAATTTTAATTTCTCTTCATCAATATCAACACCAATTACACGGCAGCCATTGGCTACTAATAACTGGGCGGTTAGCAACCCTATCAGGCCCAAACCAACAACTACAATGGTTTCGCCAAGGGTTGGCTTAAGTAAACGGATGCCCTGCAAACCAATTGAACCAATTACGGTAAAGGCGGCCTCTTCGTCGGTTACATTATTGGGGATCTGCGCTACCAGGTTTTTAGGGATACACACAAACTCGGCATGCTGCCCGTTAGATGCTACCCTGTCGCCTACGCTAAATTCGCTTACACCTTCGCCAACGGCAATAACTTTACCTACGTTGCAATAGCCTAAAGGCAATGGTTCGCCCAGTTTATTAAAAACAGCCTCCAGCGTTGGCATAAGGCCTTCTGTTTTTATTTTATCAAGTACTTGCTTTACTTTATCAGGCTGCTGCCTTGCTTTAGATATCAGGTTTGATTTACCAAACTCAACCAGCATACGTTCGGTACCTAATGATACCAGCGACCTTGAAGTTTGGATAAGCACACTGCCGCGGCGTATTTGCGGCGCAGGTATTTCTTCAAGAATTGTTTCCCCGGTTTTAAACGATTGTATTATCTGCTTCATTTCTCTTTTTTATTAATTTGGCGGGAATGCCGCCTACCATTGTAAATGGCTCTACATTTTTTGTTACAACACTGCCGCCAGCAATTACAGCCCCTTCGCCTATAGTTACGCCCGGCAGTATGATACAGCCCGCACCTATCCAAACATCATTGGCAATGGTTACTTTCCGTTTATCGTGCCCGGCGTAAAATATTTTGTCGATACCCGGCGGGATAACATGATTTGCCGAAAATATCATCGTATTATATCCTACCAAAGTACGGTCGCCAATTTCAACCCCGCCCGATGTGGTTACTAAAACACCCCAGGCAAGGTCAACATGATCGCCCAGTATTAAATTATTGCCGGGGCTTAATTTTATACCAGGATAAAAAGTAATGCGTTTACCCACTTTTGAACCCAGCAGCCTTAAAAAGTTAGCCTTAAAAAAATTAAGGAACTTATGCCTGGGCAACGCGAATACAATTGAACTTAAAAATTCAAAAGAGGCAATTGCAAAATCTTTCAACCAAAATTTCATTGTTTTGTGTTAAATTTTATTCCGTTTAGCGGTATCCAAATGCTGTTTTATCACATCCAATATCTTTAACGTTCGTCCCCGCGTATCCGGTAGTTCCTTTAAATAGGCTTTACCGTTAATTAAACAAGCGGTAATGGCATCTTTATCCTTTACAAAACCGGCTATTGTTGCTGCTGCCTGCGTGGGATCATGCGGTTCTACATACACCGCGCTATCCCGGCATATGGTTGATGCAAAATCCCGGTTACTCACAATTAAAGGGTGCCCTGCTTTCCAGGCCTCCATGTAATTATTGCTGAAGCTTTCCAGGTCGCTTAATGATAACAGAAAATCTGTGTCGTCATAAGCGGTCTGCACCTTGTCCGGCGGCAGGTTACCAATAAACTTAAAATGGCCTTTTACCTGCTCATAAATTTTAGCCCTTTCTGCTGATAACGAAGGCAGGTAAATATTTTCTGAAAATGTAAGGCAAAAGGTAAAATCGGGCAGCAATGATCTTAGCTGTAAGGCAATTTCGGGTAAGCGCCAAAGGTTTTTATGCGGGGCATTCCCGCTAAGCAATAAAAAGCGCGGCGCTTTTACAGGGTATTTATCGGCATTTAATCCGTCCTTTATAAAATCTGATGGCGAAGGCAATAACTTGTCAAAGTCAGCTTGGGGCCTGCCCAGGTATTTCATGAGCCGGGCTTTCATTACATCGGTTTCTACCAGGTACATATCTGCCCGGCCAAGACGGTTCTTCCTTAAAAAGTTAACCGCTTTTTGCGACAGTTTCTTTTTAAAACTAACATACTTCCAAAACGGGCTTTCATCATAACATATAATAGGATAGGCTACCCCTACCACCGAAAACACCTGTTTAGGTAGCTTAAGCCCTGCCCCAAAAAAGGTAAAGCAAACGCTGATGTTATGTTTTTCGACAATTGAGTTGATGCCCGAAAATTCAAACGATAACCTGTTTTTAAGCGAGCTTGTAGGTACGGTTATAAAAGTAAACTGCGGGAACGTTTCTTCGACATTTTTAAGCGGGCCGGCATCAGGCTTTAAAATAATAAACGAGTTAATGATATCGTCTTTTATTGAAGTGAGTTCGACCAGGAAATTTAGTGCTAACTGACAGCCACCGCCTGCCTTAAGCGGCGAAAGGTCAATTAATATATTGTTTTTCATATGTAAGTTCAACCCCGCTAATAATTAATATTACTTACTCATGGCAAGTACATACGCAGATAAAAATTTATCCTTCGAAAATATATTTTCTGCAAGTTCCCTGCTTTTGGCCTGGAAACGCTGCGCTTCGTCGTTATTTAATGTTACCGCTTTCTCAATTGCCGAAGCCATATCCCCGGCATTAAACGGGTCAAAAAGAAACCCGTTTTCGCCATCGATGCAAAACGTAGGGTTATCGCATACGTTACCCGTTAATATGGGCTTACCGCAACAAATGGCTTCCGACAGTGTGTTCGAAAAGCCCTCGTATAACGATGGTAAACAAATGGCATCCATTTCGTTAAGCCTGTCGCCAACATTTTTCTCGAACCCGTTCAAAGATACATTGGCTAAGCCCAGGTTTTTTTGCAGCTCAAGGCATTCAAAATAATACGCTGATAATGGTGTAGGCCCGCCATCGGCGTTTAAGTAGTTTTGTCCGTACCAGTAATATTGTACATGGTTATATCCCTTATCATTCAACATTTTTACCGCCTCTAAAAACCGGACGGTGTTTTTTTGAGAATGATACCTTGCAAAGATACCTATTTTGGAAATGCTGTTTATCTGCCCCGGAGCGAACGTGAATTTTGAGATATCAGTAAAGTTGTTGATAGTCTTCAACTTAGGGATCAAAAACCTTGCATGTTGTTTTATAAACTCCGTTTGGCTGTTTGAGTTTACCACAACTGCATCGGCAAACCTGAACAGGTTGAAACGCAAACGGGTAAACATATCGTATTTTAACGATGTGTTACGTTCTGATACAACAACCTTAGCTTTGTTGTAAAACAACTGCATTAACACCGAAATAATATTAGAAAGGTCGCCGTAGGATAGGATGGCTTCGGGCTGCGCGTTTTTTACGGCTTTTAATATGGCAAAAAACCTTTTAATGGGCGATGCCTCGTTAACTTTAACCCGTGTTACAATTATATCACTCGGGTAATCCTTATTTTTGTTAGAGTAAGTAACTACTGTAGGATGAATTTTATATTCGCTGTTCAACAACTGTATCAATTGGATCATTTGCCTTTCGGCACCACCAGAACCAAGCGAGGGTATTAAACATAATATGGATTTTGGTAAACTCATTCTTTATTTTAGCAGGTCCTTATATTTATCCAGGTAAAATTCTTTTTTCTTCTGCATCGACAGGCTTTTGGTGTTTTCGCCAACGGTCATTGCTTTCTCCTGGTATTCGGCCAGCGTTTTTATCACTTTAGCGGGTGCACCAACAGCCACACTATTTGCCGGGATATCTCTGGATACCACAGCGTTTGCACCAATAACCACATTATCGCCAATGGTAACGCCGGGTAAAATAAGCGCGCCATAGCCTATGTAAACATTGTTACCTACAATTATAGGTTTAACTATATCTATCTCGGGCTCCTTATCCCTAAAGCACCATACGCCGCCATCATGGGTTTCAAACTTAACCAGGGTTGCGCTTACGTGGTCGCCTATAGTAACCAGGTATGGTTCTGTACTAAACATAACGTTTATAAGCCGGCAATTTTTGCCAACTTTTACCCCAATATGCCTTGCATATTCAATAGGGTAAAAGCGCCGGTATAAGTACATTATTAACCTTTTCATCTTATTAGAATTTATATCTGCGCCTAAGTATCCTCGGTTTCATAAAGAAATCAAAAACTGAAAAGAACAGGAATGCCCACGCCAGGTTTCGTACCGGAAAATCGAACGTGTACCTTGGCATTTCGGCAATTAATGCAATGGCCAGCAGGTAAATGGTGGTCCACTTGATGGAGTTGGGGTTTACCAGTACCTTATTCTGAAAATACCGGGCAAACCAACCCACTATATACATCAGGGCAATTACGCCTAAAATGCCAAAGTCAAAATAAATATCGGTTACAATGTTAGACCCTACCCCCCAGGTTGCGTTAGAACCCAATAGGTAATAACCCAAAACTTTTGAGCTGGATATAAACCTATCGTTAGGATCAACAATAAACGCACGCGAGTATGGGATAACCCCTAATATACCCAATGCCTTAAATTTGCCGTAATAGTAATCTTCGCGGTTTGGTACCAGGTAAAACCCTGCCCTGGCACCTACTGTAGTAGTAGTAAACGAGCTTTCTTCGCCCACAAGGCTGTTGGCATCGTAACTGTCGCTATTATTGAATGACTCTATAATGGCATCGAACGAACGCTCTTTTGCTGTACGGCTGATGGCCACAACCTGGTATAAAAGCAGTGCGCCAACAAGCAACACAAATATCCGCATACGGCTTATGCTTTTAATAATAGCATAGTACCCACCAATAGCCACAATAGCCACCAGAAAGAACGTATTTCTATCGCCAAGAATAAGCAGGAACACCGACCAGCCAATTGCTATGGCAACCGAAATAAGTATTAATGGCCTGGTTAACCTACCGTAGTTTTTATAGTTGAATATGGCTGCACCTTCTAACAGCATCACAAAAAACGTTGTAAGGAAAAACACACCATCGGCATCCTTATCGCCGGTTGACGACCCTGAGTAAGAACCAACAACCAGTTTACCTGCCGATGACGAAAACACACCTAAACATACTACCGTGCATATTACTATGGTTAGTAACAACCGGTTTAAATATTTATTTGGCAGCTTGGCATCAACCGATAGTGTTTTCTGATCGATCTTTATTCTTTGTATCCTGGTGTACCCCGCCGAGAAAGCAAGCAACCCTATGGTTGATGCCAGCATCGACATATCGGAATACTGTATGTAGGGGTCAAATTTAAGCTTGGTGTTAAGCGTATTTAACCCTAAAATATAGCCCTGGTATGGCAGGTAATAAATAATATAATAGAAAATGAGGAACAGAAGATCGATCTTAATGAACGAGGATGTGTTATTGATCTTTACCGGCCTTTTGTATGATCTGTAAAAAATCACATAAAATATAATAAGGCAGGGCCATATAATTACCTCGTCGGCGCCTTTGGGGGCGGTAAAAAACAGCAGCAACAATGGCAATATCGCAATTAAGTGAATTGTTGTTATTAACCCGTTATTACTGCGGCTATTGCGCATATCTGATCTTTAAATTAATTTAATTAGCTGCGAAGTTACACTTATTTATTCCTAAGCTTACCCAGCAGCACACTTCTGTTTTGTTTTGATAGTAAAGTATAAAAGCAAGCGGCTGTAAGCACAATGCCAAAAACCGCGCTAAACATTATAAATTTAAACCACGACCCCGGAGTTGGCAAACGCAAATCAAGCAGGTAACACAGTACTAAAATAACAATGCCTGCCAGGTATTTCCAATAGCTCTCTTTTAAACCTATTATCCTGTTTACCATAATTGGGAAAATAATACTGGTAAACACCCTGCCAATAAGTATCCCGTAAAAAATACCGGCTACAGCGTTATTTAAAAGCTTGTAAACAACTATACCGCAAACAATACTTAAAGCCGCGCTTATACCGCCCATTATTACTTTATTGCGTATTTGCATGCTTATATCCTGCAGTTGGCTCTCGTTACGTATCAATATCAGCTGAACCATTACAACGGTTATCAGCATGTTAAGGTAGTCGCCCATGTAGTAGCTGGGGCCCATCCATAACACAACAAAGCCCTTATTAAGTACCAGCATGGCACCTGCAAAAACAATTGCAACAAAAAACACCATTTCGCGCGTGCCGTTAACAATTCGCCTCGCTTTTTCAAAATCTTTTGTGCCTAAAACATTACCCAAACCAGGCGCTGTAGCGCTACCCGTAATTAATGCTACTGATAAACCTACCTGAAAAATGTACGAGGTGAATGTATAGTTGGTAACCAAATTGGGGCCTATTAAATACCCTATCAAAATGGTTTCGGTAGATAGCAGCAGCTTTGATATTAATGACCATATCATCACCCAAAAACTGAAACCAAACAACTGGTTTACCTGGTCTTTTTTTGGCTTTTTACTGCCAAACCAAACCGCGTTTTTTTTACATATATAAAATACGTTTAAGCCTTTTAATAAGGTAACTATAAATATTACACAGGCAAGGCCTATAACGCCGTAACCCATAAACGCGGCTGCAACCAGCAATATGTTTGATATAATTACCCACAGGGTTTGCGCCGAGGTTGATTTATGTGCCTGGTTTATGCCCACCAACACCGCATCGGGTATGCCCAGTAATGGGTTAAGAATGATGTTCATCCCTAAAACCAGACCGGCAATGCGCACTATGCTATTCGCATCGGTGTGCAGGCCTTTGATGGTTGATGGCAGGATCCATATAATAACCCCTACCAAAATAATAAGAATAGGTAAAAAGTAGATCCATATTTTTATGGCGCTGCCAATAGCCTCCTTCTTTTCATCGTCGGTACTGCTTTCTTTTTTATTGGCGATAACCCATTTTAAGGCTTGCGAAGCGCGCCCATCGGCAATGCTGGCAAAATCCAGTATCTTTTGGATAGATTTCCAGATACCGAAATCGTACGAACCCATGAACCTTAAAAGGAAAGGGTAAAATATGAAGCTTAAAACAGCGTTTACTATAAAATTAATATAGCTGGTAAAGGCGTTTAATTTGGCCTGTCGTACTAAACTATTGCTCTTATCTTTCGGCATTTTGTATAAAGCTGGCTAATTCTTCAGGGGTGTTCCCTACTGTATTTAATGATACTATTTTTATCTCCGACTGGTATAGAACACTAAACGCTTTTGTATAGTCGTCACAAAATTTGTTAAATGCATCCCAATCTTTGCTATCCGCACCCCTTGCTATCTGGTTTGGCCGGTTATTTATTCGCTCCCATAAAACCTCGCGTGGCGCCTCTAATAAGTATATATGCGATATAAACTTGCTTATATGTTTCAGTTGCTTTAAGCAATACCCGGTACTTATAACACCTTCCTTTAACAGCATTACCATCTGGAATATGATACCCTGGTCCATTATAAAATTAGTGGCCGGGGCTTTACCGGAGTTTGTCCAGCTTTTAATAATATCTACCGATATGTTAAAATGAAGATATGCCTCGCCAAATACTTTATTTTTAAGCTTAAGGGCAATAGCTATTGCTTTAAAGCCATTAACAAGCATATTGCCGGCAACAAGTAACGGATAATTTTTAACCGGGATGTTGATAAGGGTATTGGGTATACGGTTGTAAACCGCTTTGATCAGCGTAGATTTACCGGTACCGTTAAGGCCTAATACCTCGGTGCGTATAAATGGGGTGCTTATTTGCTGCCATGCCCTGGTAAGCACAAGCGTTTGCACTTGCTCCATAGTATTCTCGCCGGTATTAATTTCAATGGCGTATGGGGCTTCCCAATGGTTGTTCCAGATCTGGCCGGACCTTATCAGCAGTTCCTCCTTATCATCCTCGGGCCGCCGGGCTATGGCTATTTGCGGGTCGAGCTTTAGGATGAACAATTGGTCTACTCCTTTAATTTTGTTATAGATCTTTTGTTCGAGTTTTGACAGCCCTGCAAAGCGGTTGTTATCAATGGTGTGGATGCGCGGGCAGTCCATAGCGGTAATACCCTTAAGCGGGATCCTGTCCAGCAATACCAAACCACCGTTCTGGCGTATATTTTGCGCCTTGTTAAAGGCCTTCAATCTGTCGTAAGCTAATGCCAGGTAGTACAAGGCAAGGCTATATTTTTTAAACCCGGCAAGCGATACAAATTTGTTTACCACCTTAATTAAGGTACCGGTAACGCTTTTACCCGGCCTGCCTATATGGATGATATGCGTTTTTAAATGCCTGCTTAAAACTTTATAAAGCAGGTTAACATTTGTTGATTTGCCCGCGCCATCGCCGCCAACAAATGCTATAACGCGGCCACCATTGCCCGGTAGTTTGTTACCTGTGGCTTTAGCCCGTTTTATCTTTTTCGACAGGTTGATGAACCTATCGTTAGTAAGCCGGGCCAACGAAACAAAAAATGAGCTTAGCTCATTTTTAACCCTGGTTTTGCTTATCTCGCTCTTTAATTTTTTGGCAGCCTTAAAATATCCGGCTATCGAGTTGTTCTTTTTTACAACCGACTCGTAATACTGAAAGGAAGTGTACGACAGGAATGTAAACTCGGTTTCGATGATCTCCTTCACCTTTTGGTGATCGGCGCGGTTGTACAGGTCTTCAAACTCCCTGTATCCCCCGCCTGTTACAACGCCTTTGGCGGCATTTTTTAGCTTGCGCAATTGTACCGGCGGCAACGATAACAGGAACGGTGTTAAGGCATTTTTTAACAGCAGCCTGATGATTAACAGGATGTATTCTTTTTCTACAACCGGTAAGTGAATGTTTTTATAACCTTGCCTGTTGTTAAGATATTGGGCAACAATGGGCAGGTTAAAATTCTTATCATAATCGTACCCTACCACCAGGGCGTAATGCAGGTGTACGTGTACCAGTTGAGCGCTATTGGTATCTATCCCGTAATAATGGTATATATCTTTTTGCCAGGCATCCTTGGCCGAGTAAGCCCTTATAATGGCCAGTTCTGAGAAGATCTTGTTTATTTTTTGAGCGTCGGCCGGGGCTACAAGGATATCTAAATCATCAACACCAATTAAAGCTTTATCAATATTTGTATTGCTTTTCCAGTGTACATAATTAATATCGTTCTCTTTAAATGCACTTAGCAGTGCATCTATAAGGCTGTAGTTCATAGTCGGGTAACTCACACTATAATTGTTAAGCAGAATGGTAACTGTTATACCACGTTATAAACTTAGCTATACCATCCTTTAAACTTGTAGATGGCTTATAATTTGTAAGTTCCTGCAATTTTGTTGTATCGGCATAAGTAACTTTAACATCGCCGGGCTGCATGGGCAGCATATCCAGCTTAGCCTCTTTACCAAGGGCCTGCTCCATAATTTTTATAAAATCCATTAATGCCACCGGCTGCGAATTGCCCAGGTTAAACACCCTGTAATAAGGGCGCTCGGTGCTTGCATCGGGCGCTTTTTCAATAAGGCGCACAACCCCTTCTACAATATCATCTACATAGGTAAAATCGCGCAGCATATCGCCGTGGTTAAATACCTTTATTGCCCTGCCTGCCGATATGGCATCGGCAAAAAGCATTGGCGACATATCCGGCCTGCCGGACGGGCCGTAAACCGTAAAAAATCGTAAGCCGCTTGTTGGTAACTGAAACAGGTTACTGTAAACATGCGCCATTAATTCGTTGCTCTTTTTGGTAGCCGCGTATAAACTTACTGGGTGGTCTACTTTATCATCTTCAGAGAAAGGCACTTTCGCGTTCATACCGTAAACGGATGAGCTTGAGGCATAAAGCAGGTGCTTTATCTTGTAGTTTCTGCAGCACTCCAGCAGGTTATTAAACCCTACCAGGTTGGTTTGAACATAAGTGCGGGGGTTTTCGATAGAATAACGAACACCCGCCTGTGCCGCCATATTTAAAACGTAATCAAACTGCTGGGTTTTAAAAAACTCGTCTAAAACATCGTAGTCGATAATATCTGTTTGCTGAAAATGGTAATTATCAAATACAGTACTTTTTATAAGTGAATTTTTTACTACTGCATTTTCGGCGATGCCGCAATCTGCCAGGCGCGAATATTTTAGGTTAACATCATAATAGGTATTAAGGTTATCAATACCCACAACCTGGTTATCTTTATTTTTAACAAGGTTAAGTATTAAGTGGTAACCAATAAATCCTGCTGCGCCGGTAACTAAAATTTTCATTATTTATTCGTACTTGTAAATTAATCCACGCATCAATGTTTATTAAATGCATGTAAGTTGCCTGTAACTATGCTCGCTTACAGGCGGCCGTCAACAATGCCCCTGTCTAAAAAGGCTTTCGTATCAAAAATAACCCCGTTTGGCTGTTTCATTTTTTGATAATCAAGCGCCAGGAACTCGTCGTGTGCAACAGCAACTACTATCGCGTCGTATTTCTTAGTATCATCTAACTGGTTAGATACCTTTACGCCGTACTCTTCATGCACCTCTTCGGCATCGGCCCAGGGGTCGTAAATATCAACTTGCACCCCAAACTGCACCAATTCGTGGTATATATCTACAACACGGGTATTACGCACATCCGGGCAATTTTCTTTAAAGGTGATGCCCATTATCAGCGCTTTTGATCCTTTGATCTTATGATCCTTATCGATCATCAGCTTCACCACCTTATTGGCTACAAACGAGCCCATATTATCATTAACCCTGCGGCCCGATAATATTACTTGCGGGTGGTAACCTAACGACTCGGCCTTATGTGCCAGGTAATAAGGGTCTACGCCAATACAATGGCCGCCAACCAACCCTGGTTTATATTTTAAGAAGTTCCATTTTGTACCTGCCGCGTCCAAAACATCATTGGTATCGATGTTCATACGGTCGAAAATAAGTGAAAGCTCATTAACGAAAGATATGTTCACATCGCGCTGCGCGTTTTCGATAGCTTTTGATGCCTCGGCAACCTTAAGGCTTGATGCTTTGTGCGTACCGGCAACAATTACCGATTTGTAAAGCTGGTCAACACGCTCTGCAATTTCGGGAGTGGAGCCGCTGGTAACCTTTTTTATTTTTGTTAAAGTATTTATTTTATCGCCGGGATTGATGCGCTCGGGCGAGTAGCCCGCGTAAAAATCAACGTTAAATTTAAGGCCGGATACTTTTTCAAGTACAGGCACACAGTCTTCCTCGGTACAGCCCGGGTATACGGTAGATTCGTAGATAACCAGGTCGTCCTTTTTCAATATAGACCCAAGCATTTCTGATGCCTTTATTAATGGCGTAAGATCGGGCGCTTTAAACTGGTCGATGGGTGTTGGTACAGTAACAATAAAAGTATTGTACGCTTTAAGGTCCTCTTTATTGAAAGAAAAGCGTAACCCTGTTTCAGAATTACCTTTTTTTAGGGCGATAACATGCTGAAGCTCCTCGATATTGGCCTCCTTAGTACGGTCGGCGCCCTGGCTTAACTCCTCAACGCGATCTTTATTAATATCAAAACCAAGTACATCATACTTTTTTGCAAACTCTAAGGCAAGCGGCAGGCCCACGTAGCCTAAACCTATTACAGCAATTTTAAATTTTTGCGTATGTATACCTTCATTGTTCTGTAAGGGCATATATAATTAAATTATAAGTGAAACCAACTTTTACGGATAATCAAAAAAAAACGAAGCAACAAGTATTTACAGGCTATTAACCTTTAAACATTTTGCTGAAAAAAGATTTCTTCTTTTTCGGTGTTTCTTCCTGATAGTATCCTCCATAACCATATCCGTAGCCATAGCCATATCCATAACCGTAACCGTAACCATAACCGCCTTGTGTGTCAATAGAGTTCATGACAAGGTTAAGGTTCTTGAACTTCTTGGTACGGTAAAAGTTCTCGATAGAATGGATGTGCGCCTTAGCAGTATAATTATGGCGTATAATAAATAGAACGGCATCAGCGTATGCGGCAAGTATTTGCGCATCTGTTACCAGCCCTACGGGGGGAGCATCTAATATTACGTAATCAAACTCTTGCTTAAGCTGTTCAATAAGCGTTTCAATTTTGCCGTTTACAAGCAATTCGGCCGGGTTTGGCGGTATAGGCCCGCTTGTTATGATAAAGTAGTTTTCCTGTTGCGGAATGTTCCTGATAATACCTTTGTAATCAACCTCGCCAATAAGGTAGTTTGATAAACCTTTTTCGTTACCAATTTCTAACCCCGCGTGTAGTTTTGGTTTACGAAGATCTAGCTCGAGGATCACCACCCTTTTTCCCGATAAGGCCAAACTACCGCCCAGGTTAAGCGATATAAATGATTTACCCTCGCCGCTTATGCTTGAGGTGAACAGGATAACTTTTTGATCTGGCGATGGTATAACAAAGTTAAGGTTGGTACGTAACGCTCGCAACTGCTCTGCTACCATAGATCGTGGCTTGCTGGCTACCAATAATGCCGATACATCTTCTGAGTGCGATATTTCTGCAAGGATAGGCGCTTTTGTAACCCGCTCTATATCCACACGTTTAGATACGCGGAAGTTTAACAGGTCTGAAAGGTAAATAATACTTGCCGGCACTATAACACCACCCAAAATAAACATTAAAAACACTAACGATTTTACAGGCTTAACCGGGTAACGGCTGCTGCGCGCAACATCAATGGTACGGCTATCTGCCGCTGTTGAAGCAAGTGATATTTCTGTTTCTTCGCGTTTTTGCAGTAAATACGTAAACAGGTTGTTTTTTATTTCCTGCTGGCGCATTACATCAAGTAAACCACGTTCTTTTGAAGGCACCTGGCTTATTACCGACTGGAACGACGCGTTCTTACTGTCTAACTGTTTCTTGGTAATTTCCAGTCCGCTTTTTAAGTTCTTAACAGACTGGCTAATGGCCGCCCTTAAAGATTGGATCTGATCGTTAACCGATGATACAATTGGGTTAGTTTCGGGTATAGTTTGCAGCAGGCTTTGCCTTTTAAGCTGCGTTTCGGCCAATTGGTTTACAAGGCCAAGCAAAGTAGGGTCTTCAATGCCCAACATAGATGGCACCTGCGCCTGTTCGTTTCTAATATTGTTTAAATAGTTCTCAATATTTCGTATTACGCTAAGCTGTATATTAACCTTGCTTAACTGAATATCGTTACCCTGCACGCTTTGCAAAAATATTTGCGACTGCGAACTGATATCCGTTATCTGGTTGCTGGATTTGTATTGCTCAACATTCTTTTCAACAGAGCCTAACTCTTCCTGCAGTTTCCTCAACCTGTCTACAATAAACAGTAAGGTTGCCGATGTTGCTTTGTTTTTATCTTCAATAGCCGCTTTGTTATATTCAAAAACAAGCCTGTTTAAAAAGTCTTTTCCTTTACCGGGAACAGCGTCCTCAATAGTAATGATAAGTACGGTACCCTGCTTGCTTATGGGGCTAATGTTTAGTTTTTTGCTGTAAAGCTCAACAATGTCTCTTACATCGTTAAATTTAACTTCAAGAACACTCTTTGCCGCGTTAGATGAGTCATCGGGGTTTGTGGTTAACAATACTAATCCCGATTCCAGCTTAAAGGGGCGGTTAACCGGATATTTCTTTCCGTTTATTTCCGCCTCGTTAGGGTTTAAAAGGGTTACAGTATAAATAGTGCTGTAATCTATACTTTTAGCCGGCGTAATCAGTTCTAACTTAAACGGCAGGTCGTTATAAACTTCGTGTCTTCTAACGCCCTCGATACCAAAATACGAAGTTTGCAGGTTTAAGCCCCTGGCAACTTTATCTAAAATGGTGTACGATTTAAGGATCTGGACCTCGTTATCAATGATCTTATCTGACGAGAACAGGTCAAGGTCCTTTAACAGGTCGGTTTGTCCGCCAAGGCTACCTTTATCGTCTTTTATTAGTAAGTCTGTTTCTATTTTAAACTGCGGGGTAGATAACTTGATGTACACATAGCCCAAAGCCATTGCAACAATTAGCGAAATTAGAAACCATCTCCAATGCGTAATGTATTTGTGTAATGCGTCTCTCAGGTTAACATCGCTTTCGCCCTGCTCTTCAAAATTATTTGTTTCGTGATTGTTCGTCATAAAAAATTGTAATACTTAAATAAGGTTCAAATGAGGTTATTTAAGTCGGTAAAGTAAAAGGCCAATTACCGTAAGTGTACTCAATATTATTGGTAAAATCCTGTAAGCCTGGTCGCTTTGGGCGGCTTTGGCCTTACCCTGTTCAACATATATCACATCGCCCGAGTGGAGATAATAATACGGCGAATTAAACACATCCCTGTTATTAAGGTTAACCCTTCCAAATTCCTTTTTACCATCGTTATCTCTAATGATCAGCACATTATCGCGCTTGGCATAAATGGTAAGGTCGCCGGCCATAGATAAAGCCTCGGGCAGGGTAACCTTTTCATTTGGTATAACATATACCGATGGGCGGGTCACCTCGCCCATTACCGATATTTTATAGTTTAAAAACCTGATGCTGACAGTAGGTTCCTTAACATATTCCTTAAGCTTGTTTTTGATCACCTCGCGCGCTTCGGCCGTAGTAAGGCCGCCCACTTTAATAGAACCTATAATGGGGAACTCGATCAAACCCGATGCATCTACCAGGTAACCGCTTGCGGCCGATTGTGTAAGCGTTGGGGCAGCAGTTATTCCGCCGGTTTCGCCGGTGGTGGGTGCTGCATTGCTATATGGATTAAAAAAGCTGCTCGCGGCTGCGTTTAAGGAATTTACTGGTATAGATAATATATCGCCCGGCTGTATTTTAGGAACATATACCTGCGATACCGTTATGGTGTCGGATTGATTAAGCCCTTTTTGAAAATAAACGATTTCTTTTTGACTTGTGCAGGATGTAACTATAATACTTAAGAACAAAAAAATATTAAGGTAGATATTTTTTTTCATAGGTTACTGTGTATTTGGCGCAAAAATAGATTTTTTTATCAAATAAACCAATGTTAATAATGCCCGCGGCATTTATGAACTGGTTTTTAATTAATATAATGCATATGTATTACCGTATTTATTGAATTATTTATAATAAAACGGGCTATTAAATTATAATTATTAAAAATAGGATTCTCTTACAACGCGTGGTTTAAACATCTTTACAAGATAATTGTTTTTAGTTATTTAAAAAAATCATCTTTAAGGTCGTCAATTTCCCTTCTGTCGCGCTTGGTGGGGCGGCCTGTACCACGGTCGCGAGTTAGTAAAGGCGTGTGAAACATAGACTTAAATGCATGCGTTTCCTCTTCGGGAGTAATATCCTCGTAAAACATTACCGCGGTTTTAGCATCAGTACGGCTTTCTAACAAGCCGGTAACTTTTAATACCCTTTTATCCGGCCCTTTTGATACCTGGTACACTTCGCCCACCTTAACCTCGTGCGATGGTTTGATATTATTACCATCTAATTTTACCCGGCCTGCCTTGCATGCATCAGAAGCCAGGGTACGTGTTTTAAACGCGCGTATCGACCATAAATACTTGTCTATCCTTAATTTTTCTTTCTCAGCCATTGCACTCTCTATATTCTTAACACTACTATAAAACAAATCTCCTTAAAATTCCTTTAATTTGACAAAATTTATATTCTGTGATGATCGACCTTAAAAAAATGATTGAGGATGCCTGGGATAACCGCACCCTTTTAAGTGAAAGTGACTACATTAATGCCATTAATACTGTTATACAACGCCTTGATAAAGGTGAAATTCGTGTTGCCGAACTGATAGGCACCCGCTGGCATACTAACGAGTGGATAAAAAAAGCCGTTATTTTATACTTCCCAACCCGCGCCATGGAAGAAATTAAGACCGGCCCTTTTGTTTTCCATGATAAAATGAAGCTTAAAACCAATTATAAAGAACTTGGTGTACGTGTTGTACCGCATGGTATTGCCCGTTATGGCGCATACTTGGCTAAAGGAGTTATTATGATGCCATCGTATGTAAACATAGGTGCCTATGTTGATGAAGGTACAATGGTTGATACCTGGGCAACTGTAGGTTCATGCGCGCAAATTGGCAAGCATGTTCACTTAAGCGGCGGTGTTGGTATTGGCGGTGTGTTAGAGCCTGTGCAGGCATCACCGGTTATCATCGAGGACAACTGCTTCCTGGGTTCGCGCGCTATTGTGGTTGAAGGCGTACACGTAGAGAGCGAAGCCGTTTTAGGTGCTAACGTCGTATTAACCGCATCTACCAAAATAATTGACGTAACCGGCCACGAGCCTGTTGAATATAAAGGCCGCGTACCTGCCCGCTCGGTAGTGATACCCGGCTCGTACGCCAAAAAATTTGCTGCAGGCGAGTACCAGGTGCCCTGTGCCCTGATCATCGGCAAGCGCAAAGAGTCTACCGATAAAAAGACATCGTTAAATGATGCTTTGCGCGAAAATAACGTAGCAGTTTAATTTAGATTTGAGATATTAGACATGAGATATGAGGCAACACGCTGTATAGCAAATCAACTTCTCTCCTATCTAAAATCGCAGATCTCATGCCTACGCTCATGAAAATAGGCTATGATGCTAAAAGGGCCTTTTTAAACAGTACCGGGCTGGGTAATTACAGCCGCTGGTTAATTAAGCTGCTGGCAAGCCGCTATCCTCAAAATACTTATTATTTATACAGCCCAAAGATCAGGCCCGGCAAATGGCCTGATCTTTTGCGCTTGATTAAAAACGTTATAACCATTTTACCAAAACCGGGTGTGCTAACCTCGCTGTGGCGTACAAAGGGTGTTGTAAAAAATTTGAGTAACGATGGTATAGATATATACCACGGGCTAAGCCACGAACTGCCGTTGGGTATAACAACGCCGGGCATAAAAAGCGTGGTCACCATTCACGACCTTATCTTCATGCGCTTTCCGCAGTATTTTGGCCTTATAAGCCGTGCCATTTACAAGCTAAAGGTTGCATATGCCTGTAAAACAGCAAATATCATTATTGCCATCAGCCAAAAAACAAAGCAAGACCTTGTTGAACTGCTGGATATAGCCCCGGATAAGATTGAAGTGGTGTACCAAAACTGCGATGAGATATTTAAAGCCCCCTGCTCTGATGAGAAAAAGCAGGAAATAATAAAAAAATACAACCTGCCCGGTAAATTTATTTTAAGCGTAGGAACTATAGAGGAACGTAAGAACCTTGGTTTATTAATAGAAGCCCTGCCGCTTATTAACGATATTAAAGTGGTAGTGGTTGGCAGGCATACTGCCTACGCATCGGCAGTAAAAGCCCAACTGGCAAAACTTAATATTACAAACCAGGTGGTTTTTTTGGATAAAGTTGAATTTGCCGATCTGCCGGTTATTTATCAGCTGGCCGATGTGTTTGTTTATCCGTCAAAATATGAAGGCTTCGGCATCCCGGTGTTAGAGGCTTTAAATAGTGGCGTACCGGTTATTGCGGCAACAGGTTCGTGCCTGGAGGAAGCGGGAGGGCCGGGTTCTTTATACGTTAACCCGGATGATGCGGCCGGACTTGCCGAAAAGATAGCGCTTGTTTTAACCGATAACCCCCTTCGCGAAAAAATGATAGCTGACGGCAAGGAATATTCACGTAATTTTGACGATGATAAATTGGCTGCACAAATGATGCATTTATATAAAAACCTATCTGCCAATGCTTAAAGACGAAATAAACAAAGCCCTAAAGGTTATACAGGATGGCGGCATTATCCTCTACCCTACCGATACTATCTGGGGTATTGGCTGCGATGCTACCAACACTGATGCCATTAAAAAGATCTACCAGCTAAAACAGCGCAGCGAAAGCAAAAGCATGATCATTTTAGTTGATATTGATAACAAGCTGCCAAGTTACATTAGCGAGGTGCCCGATATTGCTTATGACCTGATAGAATACGCCGAAAACCCGCTTACCTTAATTATGCCCGGCGCCAAAAACATCTCGCCCGCTTTAATTGCCGAAGATGGCAGCGTAGGTATCAGGGTAACAAGCCATCCCTTTTGCCAGCAGCTTATACAGCGTTTACGCAAGCCTTTGGTATCCACATCGGCTAATATAAGCGGGCAACCATCGCCTGAGTATTTTGGAAAGATTGACCAGGAGATCATAGACGGAGTAGATTATGTAGTTGACATTGACCAGTATAGCACCGAAATTAAAAAGCCATCTACAATAATGCGCCTGGCCCCAAATGGCGGTTTCGAATTTATTCGCCGTTAATTTTTTTATAATCGCTAAATTTGCACGGTAATACAAGCCTGTTCGCAGCCTCTTTATATGAAACAACACCTGCAACATCCGGTATTTTCTGTTATTTCTAAACTTGCTGCCGAACAAGATGTACAGGCTTACGCAATTGGCGGTTACGTGCGCGATATATTTTTGAAGCGCCCCTCAAAAGATATTGATATCGTAATTTTAGGTAACGGCATTGCCTTTGCCGAAGCAGTGGCTGCAACATTAAACGTAAAAGTATCGGTGTTTAAAAACTTTGGTACAGCCATGCTGCGTTACCAGGATGTAGAGGTTGAATTTGTAGGTGCTCGCAAGGAAAGCTACCGGTCAGATTCGCGCAAGCCAATTGTTGAGAACGGAACACTTGAAGACGACCAAAAACGACGTGATTTTACCATTAATGCTTTAGCTATAGCTTTACATGGCGATGAATTTGGTACGCTGATAGACCCCTTTGGCGGCATCGCCGACCTGGACGCAAAACTGATCCGCACCCCGTTAAACCCGGTCGAAACTTTTTCTGACGATCCGTTGAGGATGATGCGGGCGATACGTTTTGCCAGTCAGCTTAATTTTAAGATCGATGACGAGGCCATCGCCGCCATCAAAAGCAACCTGCACCGCATCAAAATTGTATCGCAGGAACGCACAACCGATGAACTGAATAAGATCATCCTTTCACCAAAACCATCTATCGGGTTTAATTACCTGTTTGATACCGGGCTGCTGCATATCATATTCCCGCAGATGGTGGCGCTGTACGGCGTGGAGATCATCAACGGCAAAGGCCACAAGGACAATTTTTATCACACCCTGCAGGTGCTTGATAACATCTGCGAAACTACCGACGACCTTTGGCTGCGCTGGGCCGCCATTTTGCACGATATTGCCAAACCACCCACCAAGCGTTTTGAGCCAAGCCATGGCTGGACGTTTCACGGGCACGAGGACAAGGGCGCGCGCATGGTGCCCAAGATCTTCGCACAGTTGAAATTGCCGCTTAATGAGAAAATGAAGCTGGTGCAAAAACTGGTGCAGCTGCACCTGCGCCCTATTGTACTGTCGCAATCCATCGTTACAGATTCGGCGGTGCGCAGGTTACTTTTTGAGGCAGGAGATGATATAGAGGCCCTGATGCTGTTGTGTAAAGCAGACGTAACCACAAAAAACGAATACAAGGTTAAAAAATACCGCAACAATTTTGAGCTGGTTCAGCAAAAGTTAAAGGATGTGGAAGAGCGGGACAATATCCGCAACTGGCAGCCGCCGGTTACCGGGCTGGATATTATGCAGTTATTTGGCATTGGCGAGGGCCGCGAGGTGGGAATTATAAAGAATAAGATCCGCGAAGCGATACTGGAAGGCGAAATACCCAACGAACGCGAAGCAGCAATAAACTTTACAATTGCAAAAGGCACAGAAATTGGCTTGAAAGTTGTTGCAAACACAAATTAAAATAAACATTACTATTTTTGACAAAAAACTACTTAAACAATGGCACTATACAGGTTCAGGGTTACTTTTGAAGATTACGACGACGTTACCCGGGATATCGATGTAAAATCTAACCAGACATTTGAGGATCTTCATAAAGCTATACACCAGAGCACCGGTTATAACTACGAGTATCCGTCCTCGTTTTACATCAGTAACGACCAATGGATGAAGGGTGAAGAGATCACCTATATGCCAAACCAAAAACGGATCGACCGTAAAATACCTTTGATGGAGAAAATAAAACTGAGCAGTTTTATTGACGATCCGCATCAAAAATTCTATTACACCTTCAATTTCGACAGGCCATTTGATTTTCATGTGGAGCTGATGAAGATAATACTGGAAGATGCACCGGGTGTTACTTACCCGGCTGTAGTACGCTCTGTTGGCGAAGCGCCAAAACAATTTGGCAATGTATTTAACCCTGCCGCTGAAACCGCTGAAGCGCCCGACGGTGATTTCGACTTTTTAAACGAGATGGCCTATGGTGCCGACGATGCCGAAGATTTTACCGAAGTTACCGATACCGGCGTTGATGATACCGACGAGAAGAAAGTTGACGACGCAGAGGAAGAAGAAGACGAATTTGGCTTTGGCGACGACGAAGAGTTTGAAGACGAAGATAAACCCGGCCGCGACGACTATTAATAGTTGATGGCCTATAGTTTATGGTTAATAGTAAACCCTAACACGAAATTAAGCATGGAAGCCACCATGATCTATTAACTATGAACCATGAACCTCTTAAAAAAACCCTTATTGTAATTGCCGGCCCAACCGCTTCGGGGAAAACGGCGGCGGCTATTCGGCTGGCGCAACATTACGATACGGTTGTTGTTTCTGCCGATTCCAGGCAGTTCTTTCGCGAGATGTCCATAGGCACTGCAAAACCTACTGTAGCCGAACTGGCTGCTGCCCCGCACTACTTTATCAATTCGCATAGTATCACCGAGCCATTTTCTGTTGGTGATTTTGAGCGCGAATGCCTGCAATTGCTGGATGAGCTTTTTAAAAAACACGATGTAGTGATACTGGCGGGCGGCTCGGGCCTTTACATACGGGCTGTTACCGAGGGATTTGACGACCTCCCTACCGCAAACCCCGACATACGTGATCGTTTAAATACCGAATTAGCCGTAGACGGTATAACAGCGCTACAGGAGCGATTAAAGGATGTTGACCCCGCCTATTACGCCGAAGTCGACGTCAGCAACCCACAGCGCGTTATACGGGCGCTGGAAGTGTACGAGGCAACGGGTAACCCTATCTCATCCTATCGCACATCCAAAGTCAACAAGCGTTCTTTTGATATTATAAAGTTTGGGCTGGATATGCCGCGCGAGCAATTATACGACAGGATAAACCGCCGCGTTGATATGATGGTACACGATGGCTTGTTGGAAGAGGTAGCCGGCTTAACCCAATACCGCCAATATAACGCGCTGAACACTGTAGGCTACTCTGAACTATTCGATTATTTGGATGGGAAAACCGACCTGGATACGGCCATCGCGCAAATAAAACAAAATACCCGGCGCTTTGCCAAAAGGCAGCTTACCTGGTTCCGTAAGGATAAAGAGATCGTTTGGATGGATGCCCGTGATGAAAAGCTTATTGAAAATATGCTGGCTGAGATCGCCCGTATGAACACCTAACTATTTGATATTCAATCGTGTTCACGTTCACGATACAAAACCTATACAGCATTTTCACAATTAATTGACTATCAGTTACTTAAAATTTAGACTCGTCTAAATTTTATGCAAAAATCTGATTAACAATCAATTAAGTAAATGATTGCGTGAACATTTGAGTTGACGAAGCGCACATATTTGAGGAGCGGCGCGTAAAATTTCGGCTAAAGCCAATATCATCCGCTCATTATTCCGTCCCGTAAATGGGGCGGCAATGAATTTATTTTTTCTTGCCGTTGGTTTCAACCACCTGATGAAGGCATTAGAGTTTTGGCTTAGCCGAATGTAGGCCATCAGCGTGGATGCTTGACCTGGCGCTGCAAACTGCCAACTAATAACTGCAAACTGAATCTACCCGTTATCCAAAACCGATTGTATATACACCCCGTAGCCGCTTTTGATGTATTTATTAGCCAATACCTGCAATTGTTCGGCATCAATATAGCCCATCAGGTAGGCTACTTCTTCAATACAGCCTATCTTTTTTGCCTGTCGTTTTTCTATCACTCTTACAAATTCGGTAGCATCGCTCAGGGAATCGAAGGTGCCGGTATCCAGCCAAGCTGTGCCCCTGTCCATTACACCAACATGCAGGTTGCCTTGTTCCAGGTAAACGCGGTTAATATCGGTTATCTCATATTCGCCGCGCGGGGATGGTTTTATGTTTTTGGCTATCTCAACTACACTGTTATCATAAAAATATAAGCCGGGTACCGCGTATTTGGATTTTGGCTTCTGCGGTTTTTCTTCGATAGATACTGCCTTCAGGTCTTTATCAAACTCAACCACACCGTAACGCTCAGGGTCGGCAACGGGGTAGGCAAATATGGCCGCGCCGTTCACATCATTAAAACTCTGGATCAGTTTGCTAAAGCCCGAACCGTAAAAAATATTATCGCCCAACACCAGCGCCACCTTATCATCACCAATAAATTTTTCGCCAATTACAAAGGCCTGTGCAAGCCCGTTTGGGGTTTCCTGTATGGCATACTCAAAGCGGCAGCCAATCTCTTCGCCGGTGCCTAACAGGCGCACAAAACCGGGGTTATCTTCGGCAGTGGTAATGATCAGGATCTCGTTTATCCCGGCCAGCATTAGTACCGACAGCGGGTAATAGATCATTGGCTTATCATAAATAGGCATCAGCTGCTTACTTATGGCCTTGGTTATTGGGTAAAGCCTGGTGCCCGATCCGCCTGCTAATATGATACCTTTCATGGTTGTAATTAGTGATTTATTGAGTTAGTGTCCCGAGCTATCGGGATAGTGATTTCCTATCAGCGCATACATTTTGAGACCGTCTTAAATCCCTAATTAATTCTGTTGCTTTAACCTGTCAATGCAAATAGCCAGGCTATCCCTCCAATACGGAATTTGCAGGCCAAATGTTTGTTTTACCTTTGATTTATCCATAACCGAATAAGCGGGCCTTGTGGCGCGTGTTTTATATTCGCTGGTTGGTATCGGGATAACTTTTACATTGGTGCCCGACAACTCAAAAATAGCTTTTGAAAAATCGTACCACGATGCTACCCCCTCGTTACTGTAATGGTAAATGCCGTATGCCGTGCTGTCGCATTGGATAATTTTGATGATACAGTCTGCCAGGTCTATAGCGTAGGTTGGCGTACCCACCTGGTCGGCTATAACTTTTAGTTCATCGCGTTCGGCGCCCAGCTTTAGCATGGTTTTTACAAAATTGTTGGCAAACTCGGAATACAGCCAACCCGTGCGAACGATAAAGTATTTATCCAGCAAAACAGGTATCACCTTCTCGCCGTCTAACTTGGTTTGGCCGTAAACACTTATAGGTTTCGCTACGCTATCTTCTGTTAATGGTGAGGATACATCGCCTTTAAAAACAAAATCGGTTGAGATATGGATAAGCGCGGTATCGTGTTTACTGCAAAGCCTGGCCAGGTTCTCTACACCTGTTTTGTTCACCTTTACAGCAGTTTCGATGTCATCTTCGGCTTTGTCAACTGCCGTGTAAGCGGCACAGTTTATTGCGTAAGCGGGTTTGTGTTGGGCAAAAAGCTTTTCCAGCCCGTCGGTATCCAAAATATCAGCCTCGTCCTCTGCCGGGAAGATAAAATTATCGATGCCATTATCCGCAACAAGCTTTTTAAAACATTGCCCTAACTGACCCGAAGCACCAAACACTATTGTTTTACTCATTATCCAATCGGTTACAAAGTAATGTATATAACTGCTTATCGTTCTACATGTTTCACCAGGAAATCCCGGTATGCAAGCTTAATCCCTTCTTCCAGTTCAGTCCTGTAGCTCCAGCCCAGGGCTGCCAGTTTAGATACATCCATTAATTTGCGTGGCGTGCCATCGGGCTTGGTGGCATCAAAGGTTAGGTTACCCTGGTAACCTACAATTTTTTTGATAAGCAAAGCCAGATCTTTTATCGTGATCTCTTTACCGCTGCCTATGTTTATAAAACCAGCCTCGCTAAAATTCTGCATCAGGTAAACACAAGCTTCGGCCAGGTCATCGGCAAATAAAAACTCGCGCAATGGCGAACCGCTCCCCCAGATAACAACTTCGGGCGCACCGCTTTCTTTAGCTTCGTGAAACCTGCGGATCAACGCGGGCAGTACGTGCGAGTTTTGCGGGTGATAATTATCGTTGTACCCGTACAAATTGGTGGGCATCACCGATATATAATCGCAGCCATATTGCGCCCGGTAAGCATCGCACATTTTTATACCGGCTATTTTAGCGATGGCGTATGGCTCGTTTGTTGGCTCTAATAAACCCGTTAGCAAAGCATCTTCATGAAGCGGCTGTGGCGCCAGCTTAGGATAGATACAGCTGGACCCCAGGAACATCAGTTTTTTAACGTTGTTTATATGTGCTGAGTTGATAATATTATTCTGGATCTGCAGGTTATCGTATAAAAACTCGGCGCGGTAAGTGTTATTGGCTACAATACCGCCTACTTTCGCCGCCGCCAAAAAAACGTATCCGGGCTTTTCCTGCTCAAAAAAATCAGCCACGGCGGCCTGGTCGCGCAGGTCGAGCTCGGCCGAGGTGCGGGTTACAAAATTTGTAAAACCTTCTGCCTGCAGCTTGCGCATAATGGCAGAACCTACCATGCCCCGGTGACCGGCAATGTATATTTTATCGTTTTTATTCATTTGTTGGTTCATGGTTGATGGTTCATAGTTCATAGTAGGAATTAGTACGGTGAACTATTGGCCCAAAACGGATAGGATTGATAGCTGATAGATCATATCATCGCAATGCTCAAATACTATGAACTATCAACTATGATCCATGAACTTTCGCCCTACGCCTGCCCCATTGTGCCGCCAAAATTCATGGGGAAGCCGGTTGGCTCGTTCTGAATTTTGATGCGGCCGTTTATGGCTTCAAATTTTTCTAAATTATCTTCTAAAGCTGCTAACAGGCGCTTGGCATGCTCGGGTGTTAATACTATGCGCGATTTAACCTTAGCCTTGGGCACGCCCGGCATAACGCGGATAAAATCGAGCACGAACTCCGAGCTTGAATGGGTGATGATAGCCAGGTTGGCGTAAACCCCTTCGGCTACTTCTTCAGAAAGCTCAATGTTGATCTGGTTTTCGTTTTGTTCTTCCATGATGATATAAAAATAGCAAAGCCTCCCATTTTCATAGAAGGCTTTGCAAAAGTATTTAAAAAAATCTGATTAAGCTTCCACTTCCTCAGTTTTTGAAGCCATCAGGCGGTCAAACTCTTCCTGAGAACCTACACGGATATTTTCGTATTCGCGTAAACCGGTTCCTGACGGAATTAAGTGACCAACAATAACGTTTTCTTTCAGGCCAAGCATTAAGTCTTTCTTACCTGCTATGGCTGCTTCGTTCAGTACTTTTGTAGTTTCCTGGAACGATGCCGCTGAAATAAACGATTTTGTACCTAATGATGCCCTGGTAATACCTTGTAACATCGGGCTTGAAGTTGCTGCAATTGCATCCCTTACCTCAACCAATTTTAAATCTTTACGTTTTAAAATCGAGTTTTCGTCCCTTAGTTTCCTCAGCGATACGATCTGACCTAATTTTAAGTTAGTTGAATCACCTTGCTCGGTAACTACCTTCTTATCAAACATCTCGTCGTTCTCTGTCATAAAGTCCCAGCTATCCACTGCTTCCCTTTCAAGGAAACGGGTATCGCCGGCATCTTCAATGGCAACCTTTTGCATCATCTGGTGAACGATCACCTCAAAGTGCTTATCGTTAATTTTTACACCCTGTAAGCGGTAAACTTCCTGGATACCGTTAACAAGGTACTCCTGTACCGCAGCAGGGCCTTTAATTGCAAGGATATCTGCCGGAGAGATAGAACCATCAGATAATGGCATACCTGCTTTAACAAAGTCGTTATCCTGTACAAGGATGTGTTTAGACAATGGCACCAGGTATTTTTTAACCTGGCCGTCTTTACTTTCGATAGTGATCTCGCGGTTACCACGTTTAACACCACCTAAAGTTACCACACCATCAATTTCGGTTACTACAGCCGGGTTAGACGGGTTACGTGCTTCAAATAACTCGGTTACACGTGGTAAACCACCTGTAATATCTCGCGTTTTACCGGTTGAACGAGGTATTTTGGCAATAACTTGTCCGGTTTGTAGTTTTTCACCTTCTTCAACAGAAATGTGAGCGCCTACCGGGATGTTGTATCCTTTTATGATGTTACCTTTATTATCAGCTACCTGTATAACAGGGTTTTTGGTTTTGTCCCTGGTATCGATAATAACCTTTTCGCGGTGACCGGTTTGTTCATCGCTTTCTTCGCGGAAGGTAATACCTTCCAATACTGCTTCGAAAGTTGAGATACCTGCAAATTCAGAGATAATAACCGCATTGTACGGATCCCATGAACAGATACGGTCGCCTTTGGTTATTTTGCTGCCATCCTTTACATACAGGTATGAACCGTATGGAATGTTGTTGGTAACAATAACCTTGTTAGTGCCTGCTTCGGTAATACGGAACTCGCCTGAACGGCCCAATACTACATCAACAATACCATCTTCGGTTTTATATTCTACTGTACGTACGTTCTCAAATTCGATGATACCATCAAACCTTGCGTTTATCTGAGACTCGGCCGCGATGTTTGACGCGGTACCACCCACGTGGAATGTACGCAATGTTAACTGTGTACCCGGCTCACCGATAGACTGTGCAGCAATCACACCAACAGCCTCGCCCATTTGCACGCGTTTACCGCTTGCAAGGTTACGGCCATAGCATAAGGCACATACGCCACGTTTACTTTCGCAGGTTAATACCGAACGAATCTCGACACCTTCTAAAGGTGAATTTTCTACCTTCTTAGCTATCTCTTCGGTGATATCCTCACCTGCGTTGATCAATAATTCGTTGGTGATAGGGTCGTGTACATCATGCAGTGTAGTACGGCCTAAAATACGATCGTATAACGGCTCAACAATATCCTCGTTATCTTTAAGCGCTGTTGTGAAGATACCCCTTAAGGTACCGCAATCAACCTCGCCAACGATCATATCCTGGGCAACATCATGTAACCTACGGGTTAAGTAACCGGCATCAGCAGTTTTTAACGCTGTATCCGCCAAACCTTTACGCGCACCGTGGGTAGATATGAAGTACTCTAATACCGATAAACCTTCTTTAAAGTTTGATAAGATCGGGTTTTCGATGATCTCGCCACCCGAGCCTGATTTTTGAGGCTTAGCCATCAAACCACGCATACCTGCAAGCTGACGGATCTGCTCTTTAGAACCACGCGCACCCGAGTCAAGCATCATGTAAACAGAGTTAAAGCCCTGGTTATCGTTGCTCAGGATGTTCATCACATTCGCGGTTAAGCGGTTGTTGATACGTGTCCAGATATCGATGATCTGGTTGTAACGCTCGTTGTTGGTAATGAAACCCATGTTATAGTTACCCATAACATCTTCCACTTCTTTAGAAGCCTGGGCTATCAAAGTAACCTTTTCTTCAGGAATGTTAATATCCATCAGGTTAAATGATAGACCGCCCTGGAACGCCATCTTGAAACCTAACTCCTTAATATCATCAAGGAACTGGGCTGCACGTGCCATACCGGTCATTTTAACAACCTCGCCAATAATATCACGCAGTGATTTTTTGGTCAACAGCTCGTTAATGTAACCAAGCTCTTCGGGTACATGCTGGTTAAACAGCACGCGGCCTACAGTGGTCTCAATTATTTTAGATACGATCTGGCCATCGCGCTCTTTAATTTTTCCTTTAACCTTGATAAAGGCATGCAGGTCAATTTTCCTTTCGTTATAAGCGATAATTACCTCTTCGGCCGAGTAGAAAGTTAAACCTTGTCCTTTTACAATGCGTCCTTCGTCAGTTTTACGGCCTTTGGTTATGTAGTACAAACCAAGCACCATGTCCTGCGATGGTACTGTAATAGGGGTACCGTTAGCAGGGTTAAGGATGTTGTGCGATGCAAGCATTAATACCTGGGCTTCCAAAATCGCTGCGTTACCAAGCGGTACGTGCACAGCCATCTGGTCACCGTCAAAATCCGCGTTAAAGGCGGTACAGGTTAACGGGTGCAATTGTATAGCCTTACCTTCAACCAGTTTTGGCTGGAAAGCCTGGATCCCTAACCTGTGCAGCGTTGGCGCACGGTTTAATAATACAGGGTGGCCTTTTAATACGTTTTCCAAAATGTCCCAAACTAATGGGTCCTTACGGTCAACAATTTTTTTGGCAGATTTTACTGTCTTAACCACACCACGCTCAATCATCTTGCGGATGATAAATGGTTTGAATAACTCAGCCGCCATATCTTTTGGTAAACCGCACTCGTGCAGTTTCAGGTTTGGCCCTACAACAATTACCGAACGCGCCGAATAATCCACACGTTTACCCAATAAGTTTTGACGGAAACGGCCTTGTTTACCTTTCAGGATGTCCGAAAGTGATTTCAAAGCACGGTTACCTTCAGTTTTAACCGCGTTAACTTTACGTGAGTTATCAAACAACGAGTCTACAGCTTCCTGCAGCATACGTTTTTCGTTACGTAAAATTACCTCAGGCGCTTTTATCTCGATAAGTCGTTTTAAACGGTTGTTACGGATAATTACACGGCGGTATAAGTCGTTCAGATCGGAAGTAGCGAAACGGCCACCTTCCAATGGTACTAACGGGCGCAATTCAGGAGGTATAACCGGAACGATCTTAACGATCATCCATGACGGGTTATTCTCGATCCTTGTAGCCGCACCACGGAAAGCTTCAACAACCTGTAAGCGTTTTAAAGCTTCATTTTTACGTTGCTGAGAAGTTTCGTTAGCTGCCTGGTGGCGAAGGTTGTATGAAAGCTCATCCAAATCGATGCGTTTCAATAATTCTTCAAGCGCCTCGGCACCCATTTTAGCCACAAATTTTTGTGGGTCTTTGTCATCCAGGTATTGGTTTTCCTTTGGTAAGGTATCCAATATATCCAGGTACTCTTCTTCTGTCAGGAAATCCATTTTCGAGATCCCGTCAGCTTCTTTAATACCCGGCTGAATAACTACATAACGTTCGTAGTAAATGATCAGGTCTAACCGTTTTGTTGGCAAGCCCAGCAGGTAACCAATTTTATTTGGCAACGAGCGGAAATACCAGATATGCGCAACAGGCACCACCAAATTGATGTGGCCCATACGCTCGCGGCGAACCTTTTTCTCAGTTACTTCAACACCGCAACGGTCGCAAACAATCCCTTTGTAACGGATACGTTTGTATTTACCGCAATGGCATTCGTAATCTTTAACCGGGCCAAAAATACGCTCGCAAAACAAACCGTCACGCTCGGGTTTGTAGGTACGGTAGTTAATGGTCTCAGGTTTTAAAACCTCACCGCTTGAACGCTCCAGGATAGATTCCGGAGAAGCTAAACTGATGGTAATTGTGGTGAAATTACTCTTGATTTTATTATCCTTTTTGTAAGACATAGTCTCCTTTGTTTTTTGTTGTTGAAAAGTTGTAAGGTTGAAACGTTGTAAGGTTGGAATGTTAAAAACCTTTCAACATTCCAACTTTTCAACATACAACAATTACTCTAACGTGATATCCAAACCTAAACCTCTTAACTCGTGAACCAATACGTTGAATGATTCCGGAACTGATGGTGTTGGCAGGTTTTCACCTTTAACAATAGCTTCGTAGGTTTTGGCACGGCCGATAACATCATCCGATTTAACGGTCAATATTTCCTGCAGTATGTTTGATGCACCGAATGCTTCAAGCGCCCAAACCTCCATCTCACCAAAACGCTGACCACCAAACTGGGCTTTACCACCCAATGGCTGTTGTGTAATAAGCGAGTATGGCCCGATAGAACGCGCGTGCATCTTATCGTCAACCATGTGGCCCAGTTTAAGCATGTAGATAATACCTACAGTTGTTTGCTGGTCAAAACGGTCGCCTGTTAAGCCGTTGTATAAATAGGTACGGCCTGATGCCGGTAAGTTTGCCTTTTTAACCCACTCTTCTACCTCGTCGTGGCTTGCACCGTCAAAAATAGGGGTAGCGAATTTAACACCAAGCTCTTTACCTGCCCAGCCTAATACGGTTTCGTAGATCTGGCCAAGGTTCATACGTGAAGGTACACCCAGTGGGTTCAACACAATATCAACCGGGGTACCATCTTCTAAGAAAGGCATATCCTCGTCGCGTACAATACGCGCAACAATACCTTTATTACCGTGGCGGCCCGCCATTTTATCACCTACTTTAAGCTTACGCTTTTTAGCGATGTAAACTTTAGCCATTTGAACAATGCCTGATGGCAGCTCGTCACCCACGCTGATGGCAAACTTATCGCGGCGGTAAGCGCCCAGTTCTTCGTTCACTTTAATGTTATAGTTGTGAAGCAAAGTTTTGATCTGGTCGTTCTTATCATCATCAGTTGTCCATTTTGTTGGGTTGATGTTCTCGTAGTTAAGTTCGGTCAGTATCTTCTGGGTGAATTTAACTCCTTTAGCAACAAACAGCTCTTTGTAAACATTAAATACACCTTGTGATGTTTTACCGTTAACGATCTCAAATAACTTCTCAATCAAAGTATTTTTAAGATCTTTTACAGCTTTATCGTGTTTAGCATCAAGTTTTTCAATTTGTGCTTTTTCTTCGGCCTTAGTGGTTTTCTTGGCACGGCTAAAAAGTTTTGTATCGATAACAACACCAGCGATTGACGGTGGGGTTTTTAAAGATGCATCCTTAACATCGCCTGCTTTATCACCAAATATGGCACGTAACAGTTTTTCTTCCGGTGAAGGGTCCGATTCGCCTTTTGGAGTGATCTTACCTATCAGGATATCGCCTTCCTTAACCTCGGCGCCAACACGGATGATACCGTCTTCGTCAAGGTCTTTGGTAGCTTCTTCTGATACGTTAGGGATATCCGGTGTCAATTCCTCTTCTCCGCGTTTGGTATCACGCACTTCCAGTTCAAATTCTTCAACGTGAAGTGATGTGAATATATCCTGAGACACTACACGCTCGGATATTACGATCGCATCCTCGAAGTTGTAACCCTGCCAAGGCATGAATGCCACTTTAAGGTTACGACCTAAAGCAAGCTCGCCATCCTGGGTTGCGTAGCCTTCGCAAAGCACCTGTCCTTTTTCAACACGCTGGCCTTTTTTAACAATAGGCTTTAGGTTGATGGTAGTGCTCTGGTTAGTCTTTTTAAATTTAGTTAACAGGTAACTTCTTGTATCGCCGTCAAATGATATCAAACGGTCAAGATCGTTACGGTCGTACCTTATTTTGATCTCGTTAGCATCAACATACTCCACCACACCATCGCCTTCGGCATTGATAAGGGTACGAGAGTCTTTTGCTACACGGCCTTCCAAACCTGTACCAACAATTGGCGCTTCGGGGCGCAACAATGGTACGGCCTGGCGCTGCATGTTAGATCCCATCAGGGCACGGTTAGCATCATCATGTTCCAGGAACGGAATTAGTGATGCCGCGATTGACGTGATCTGGTTTGGAGCAATGTCCATCAGATCCAGCTTATCCGGGTCGATAATAGGGAAGTCACCTTCAAAACGTGCTTTAACACGTGGATTAGCGAAAACACCTTTATCATCATAGTAAGCGTTAGCCTGGCCAATAGTTTTACCATCTTCATCTTCTGCAGATAGGTAAATAACCGGCTCGTTAACCTGTACAACACCGTCAACCACACGTTTGTATGGTGTTTCGATGAAGCCTAAGTTGTTAATTTTAGCGTGTACGCAAAGTGATGATATCAAACCAATGTTTGGTCCTTCCGGGGTTTCAATGGTACACAACCTACCGTAGTGGGTGTAGTGAACGTCACGAACCTCGAAACCTGCACGCTCACGAGACAGACCACCGGGCCCAAGGGCTGACAGACGACGCTTGTGCGTGATCTCTGCCAGTGGATTGGTTTGGTCCATAAACTGCGATAACTGGTTTGTTCCGAAGAACGAGTTGATCACAGATGAAAGCGTACGTGCATTGATCAGGTCTGTCGGTGTAAACACCTCGTTATCACGAATGTTCATACGCTCGCGGATGGTACGCGCCATACGCGCTAAACCAACACCAAATTGTGCGTAAAGCTGCTCGCCAACGGTACGAACACGACGGTTTGACAAGTGATCAATATCATCCACCTCGGCTTTCGAGTTGATCAATTTGATCAGGTATTTCACAATCGCGATGATATCCTGCTTGGTTAATACTTTTGTTTCGTCAGAAGTATTCAGCTTTAATTTGCGGTTGATGCGGTACCTGCCCACATCGCCCAGATCATATCTTTTATCAGAGAAGAACAAACGATCGATGATACCACGTGCTGTTTCTTCATCAGGTGGTTCGGCGTTACGTAACTGGCGGTAGATATGCTCAACCGCTTCCTTCTCAGAGTTCGAAGTATCTTTTTGTAAAGTGTTATATATAATAGTATAATCACCGCTGGTGGCAGCATCTTCCTTGTTAAGGATGATGGTTTTAACACCGGCATCAATGATCATATCAATATGGTCATCTTCCAATACGGTTTCGCGCTCAAGGATGATCTCGTTACGGTCGATAGATACCACTTCACCGGTATCCTCGTCTACAAAGTCTTCAACCCATTTTTTAAGCACCCTTGCAGCAAGCTTACGGCCAATGAATTTCTTCAGGCCAGATTTGCTTACTTTAACCTCGTCTGCAAGCTCAAATAATTCTAATATATCCTTATCAGAATCGTAGCCTATTGCACGAAGAAGCGTGGTAACCGGGAATTTCTTTTTACGGTCAATGTAAGCATACATCACGTTGTTAACGTCTGTAGCAAACTCAATCCATGATCCTTTGAAAGGGATAACACGGGCCGAGTATAATTTTGTACCGTTGGTGTGGCGGCTTTGGCCAAAGAACACACCAGGTGAACGGTGTAACTGCGATACAATTACACGCTCGGCGCCATTGATAACAAATGTACCTTTAGGTGTCATGTAAGGGATGGTTCCCAGGTACACGTCCTGTACAATTGTTTCAAAATCTTCGTGCTCGGCATCATTACATGATAAGCGAAGTTTTGCTTTTAATGGCACACTGTAAGTTAACCCGCGCTCGATACACTCGCGTATATCATAACGTGGCGGATCAATAAAATAATCAAGAAACTCTAAAACGAAGATGTTCCTTGAATCTGAAATAGGAAAGTTTTCGGCAAATACTTTAAACAACCCCTCTTTATAGCGGTTGTCTGACGTGGTTTCCAATTGAAAAAATTCCTGGAAAGATTGTAACTGTACATCCAGGAAATCCGGGTAATCAAGTACCTTTCTGCTGGTTGCAAAGTTTACTCTTTGGTTATTATTGTTTGCCAAGGTGTTATAATTTTAGTTTATTAAACCTGTGTTTAGATATGAGATATTTGACGTGAGATTTGAGACAGACGTTGAAATCTTTTCATGTTTTGACGTAAGAATTTCATATCCCATATCTTACGTCTCAAATCTAAAGTATATAAACAGCAATAGACCCCGACCAAAAATGGTCGGAGTCTGATGCTATTTTGTGTGTGGTTAAATTATTTAACCTCAACTACTGCTCCAGCTTCCTCTAATTGAGTTTTCAAAGATTGAGCCTCTTCTTTAGTAACGCCGGTTTTAACCTCTTTAGGTGCACCGTCAACTAAATCTTTAGCTTCTTTCAAACCTAAGCCAGTTAAGTCTTTCACTAATTTAACTACTGCTAATTTTGAACCGCCTGCTTCTTTCAGGATCACGTCAAATGCAGTTTGCTCAGCAGCAGCAGCAGGGGCATCATCGCCACCACCAGCAGCCGGTGCAGCAGCAACAGCTGCAGCAGCAGGCTCAATGCCATACTCGTCTTTCAAGATCTGAGCTAATTCGTTTACTTCTTTTACTGTTAAGTTTACCAACTGTTCAGCAAACGCTTTTAAATCCGCCATTTTATTTTTTATTTTTACTTAATGCTTTTTTGTTTAAATCGAACTTTAAAGGTGTCCGTTAACCTCTTTCTTGTAATGTTTTTACAACACCTGCTAATATATTTCCGCCTGATTGTAATGCAGAAATAACGTTCTTGGCTGGTGATTGCAGTAAGCCTACTATCTCGCCAATCAATTGTTCTTTCGACTTTAATTTGGTCAAAGTATCTAATTGATTATCGCCGATGAATATCGCTGAATCAATGTATGCTGCTTTTAAAACCGGTTTATCACCTTTTTTCCTTAAAGCTTTTATCAGCTTTGCCGGGGCAGTTGCCGATTTTGAGAAAAGGATTGATGAAGAACCTTTTAATACATCAAACATCGGGGCAAAATCACCGCCCGCTGCTTCCATAGCTTTTTTAATTAAGCTGTTTTTTGCAACCTGCATGGTGATATCAGCCTCGAAACATTGACGACGGATATTATTCACTTTTGCAACCGTTAGATCAGCGGTATCGGTAATATAAAAGTTACCGTACTCTTTAATCTGATCAGCAAGGGCAAGAACAAGGTCGTGTTTTTCTTCTTTATTCATGATTAAATTCCCGTTACTGATTTAGTTTCAATTGTAATACCCGGCGACATTGTTGAAGAGATATGTATGCTCTTAAAATATGTGCCCTTTGCTGCCGATGGTTTTAATTTAGAGATGGTTTGCAATACTTCTAATGCATTCTCATAAATTTTATCAGCAGTGAAAGATGCTTTTCCTATTGAAGTGTGGATGATACCGGTTTTGTCAACCTTGAAATCGATCTTACCACCTTTTACCTCAGTTACAGCTTTACCAACTTCTGGTGTTACTGTTCCTGATTTAGGGTTTGGCATAAGGTTACGAGGGCCTAATATTCTACCCAACCTACCTACTTTAGCCATAACGCTTGGCATAGTAATGATAATATCAACATCAGTCCATCCGCCTTCAATCTTGGCAATATAATCATCCAAACCTACAAAGTCCGCACCTGCATCTTTAGCTTCTTGTTCCTTATCAGGAGTACAAAGCACCAATACACGTACAGTTTTGCCGGTTCCATGAGGCAATGTTGCTATACCGCGCACCATTTGATTGGCTTTACGCGGGTCAACACCTAAACGTACATCTATATCAACTGATGAATCAAATTTGGTATTGGTTAATTTCTTTACCAATGCTGATGCATCCTGTAATGTGTATGATTTATTAGCCTCAATTTTGGAGAGTGCCGCTTTTTGATTTTTTGTTAATCTAGCCACTGTCTTTAACTGATTTGTATTAATTAATTATTCCAGGGTGCCGTACCTGATACGGTTATCCCCATACTGCGGGCAGTACCTGCCACCATTTTCATGGCTGATTCTACTGTAAATGCATTCAAATCAGTCATTTTATCTTTAGCTATGGTCTCAACCTGTTCCCAATTTACATTGGCAACTTTTTTACGGTTGGGCTCAGCCGAACCACCTTTTAAACCTGTAACTTCCAAAAGTTGGATAGCTACCGGAGGGGTTTTGATGATAAAATCGAAAGACTTGTCGACATAAACAGTAATAACTACAGGTAACACTTTACCAGGTTTATCCTGGGTACGTGCGTTGAACTGCTTGCAAAACTCCATAATGTTCACACCTTTTGCACCCAATGCAGGGCCAATTGGAGGAGATGGATTTGCAGCGCCGCCCTTCACTTGTAGCTTTACCATCGCACCGACTTCTTTTGCCATTTTGATTTGTTTTAATTATAACTCAATGTTAGTAAGTGGAAGCTAAGTAACATTTAAGATTGTTCTGGTATCAAGTACTTAGTATCAAGTATCAGGATCCCTTATATTTTATTGATGTATCGTTGTATTTCTCTCGTGGCATTGTCTTGCTACTTGATACTAACTACTTGATACTATTCTTTCTCTACCTGCATGTAATTCAATTCAAGCGGCGTACGGCGCCCGAAGATCTTTACCATTACTTTTAATTTCTTTTTCTCTTCGTTCACTTCCTCAATCACACCGCTAAACCCGTTGAAAGGCCCGTCCATTACTTTAACGTTTTCGCCTACGTAATATGGCACATTCATGGTTTCGCCCTGGGCGCTCATTTCGTCAACCTTACCTAAAATACGGTTAACCTCGGCCTGGCGCAAAGGGATAGCGTTTCCCTGCTTATCGCCCAGGAAACCTATAACACTATTCACATTTTTGATGATGTGCTCCAGCTCGCCATCAAGGGCGGCTTCCATCAATACATAACCCGGAAAATAGTTGCGCTCTTTAGCAATCTTTTTTCCATCGCGCATCTGGTAATATTTTTCGGTAGGGATAAGTACCTGCGGTACTAAATGCGTTATACCTAATCTGCTTATTTCAGCATCTATATATTGCTTTACCTTTTTTTCTTTACCACTGATGGCCCTAACTACGTACCATTTTAATTGATCACTCATCTATTATATATAATTAGGCTAGTGAAGTATAAAATTGATTAAGCAGGTAGCCTATGATCTGGTCCATACCAAATATAACCATCGAAATAATGATAGAAGCTATCAGCACTAAAACAGCGCTGTTTTGCAATTCTCTCCATGTTGGCCAGGTTACTTTCTGGGTCAACTCTATGTACGATTCTTTAATATATTCAGCTACGCCTGCCATTTTATTAATTGCTTATGCACGGGAACAAGGATTCGAACCCTGATCAAAGGTTTTGGAGACCTCTATTCTACCGTTGAACTATTCCCGTGTGTACTATCTCCAAAAAAGGAAAATTGTATTGTGTTTGCTTATTGTGAATAAAGTACCGAGACAAAAGCCCCGGTACTTTACACAAAAATTAACCGTTTTGCTCCGCAGTAAAGCGGATGTAATTATGCTAATATTTCAGTTACCTGACCAGCACCTACAGTTCTGCCACCTTCACGGATAGCGAAACGTAAGCCTTTTTCCATAGCGATAGCGTTGATCAGCTTTACAGTGATAGTAACGTTATCACCAGGCATAACCATTTCTACACCTTCGGCCAATGAAATTTCACCGGTTACGTCAGTTGTACGGAAATAGAATTGCGGACGGTATTTGTTAAAGAATGGCGTGTGACGGCCACCTTCTGCTTTCGACAATACGTAAACCTCTGCTTTAAAGTCGGTGTGAGGAGTTACTGAACCTGGTTTGCAAATAACCATACCCCTGCGGATATCAGTTTTTTCAATACCACGTAACAATAAACCTACGTTATCACCAGCTTCACCCCTGTCAAGGATCTTGCGGAACATTTCCACACCTGTAACAGTTGATTTTAAGTTTTCGGCACCCATACCCAGGATGTCTACTTGCTCGCCAGAGTTAATAACACCACGCTCGATACGGCCGGTTGCAACAGTACCACGACCAGTGATCGAGAATACGTCTTCAACAGGCATCAAGAATGGAAGATCAGTTAAACGCGGAGGGATAGGGATCTGTGTATCTACAGCATCCATAAGCTCCATAATTTTATCTACCCATTTAGGCTCGCCGTTAAGGCCACCTAATGCAGAACCTTGAATTACAGCGATATCATCGCCCGGGTAATCGTAGAACGATAATAGTTCGCGGATCTCCATTTCAACAAGTTCTAACAACTCAGGGTCATCAACCATGTCAACTTTGTTCATAAACACAACCAATGAAGGCACACCAACCTGGCGGGCTAACAAGATGTGCTCGCGGGTTTGAGGCATTGGACCATCAGTAGCGGCAACAACAATAATTGCACCGTCCATTTGAGCCGCACCTGTAACCATGTTTTTCACATAATCCGCGTGACCCGGACAGTCAACGTGTGCATAGTGACGGTTATTTGTTGAATACTCAACGTGCGCTGTATTAATTGTAATACCACGCTCTTTTTCTTCAGGAGCCGAGTCAATTGAATCGAATGAACGAGCTTCTGAATAACCTTTATCAGATAACACTTTAGTGATAGCTGCGGTAAGGGTTGTTTTACCGTGGTCAACGTGACCGATTGTACCGATGTTTAAGTGCGGTTTGCTACGGTCAAATTTTTCTTTTGCCATGATTTATATTTGTTTGTAGGTTAATTTATTATTAATTATAATTTGTATTCAAAATTATGAGCCAACAATGGGATTTGAACCCATGACCTCTTCCTTACCAAGGAAGTGCTCTACCCCTGAGCTACGTCGGCTTATCTTTTGATTTCGGATTTCGGATTTTCAATTTCGGATTTATCCTCCATTCATCCCTGTCTGAAACCTTAAACTTTAAGTCCGAAATCCGAAATTCGAAATCCGACCTTAAGTTGAGCGGAAGACGAGGTTCGAACTCGCGACCTATAGCTTGGAAGGCTATCGCTCTACCAACTGAGCTACTTCCGCAATTTCTAAAATCCAAAAACTAAACTCTAAATCCTAAAACAAATTTTAGAATTTAGAATTTAGAATTTAGCACTTTAGATATTTATAGTGGGGGGAGAAGGATTCGAACCTTCGTAGCCGAAGCAGCGGATTTACAGTCCGCCCCATTTGACCGCTCTGGTATCCCCCCAATTGTTAATTTCGGATCTGCAATACCTAATTGGAAGCTAAGTATCACTTTTCCGAAATAAACAGAGCCTCCTATCGGGATCGAACCAATGACCTACTGATTACAAGTCAGTCGCTCTACCAGCTGAGCTAAGGAGGCTTAAATTGTTTACCATTACCGCGTTACCTTTACAGGCTTTATAGGTTTTGGCTGCAAATTAATATTGCGCTTATTTTTTTGTTTTAAAGAACCACCCTTTCAATTAATCAGCGGCAATTAAAGCCTCTCTGAAAGGGATTGCAAATCTACAAAATTTAAACTCTGTACAAAATTTTTTATCAAAAAAAATCGGCAGGCTTTTGGCCTGCCGATCCGGGCTTTAATTTTGCCCTGTTATATGCTTAAAAATCATCTTCTTCCGTTACAAGGGCCGCTTTTTTAGCGGCTTCGGCTGCAATCGCTTTTTTAGTTTTATGTTTTTCTATCTGTTTGCGCAGGCTCTCTACCACCAGGTCTGTGGCTTCTTCAAACGTTTTGCACTTCTCTTTGGCAAAAATTTGATTGCCCGGCAGCAAAAGCTTTATCTCGGTTATCTTGTTAGCCTCATCCTCTACGTTCTCCAGTTTCAAATACACTTCGCCGCTTATTATATGATCAAAAAACGTCTCCAGCTTGTCTACCTTCTTTTGGATGAAATCCAACAATTTCTGATCTGCGCTAAAGTGAATAGATTGCACGGTAATTTTCATTTTTCCTCCTTTTTATGCCTTTGGATGGGCTTGTTTATAAATAGATTTAAGTCGTTCTACTGAGTTGTGGGTGTAAATTTGCGTGGCGCTAAGGTTAGCATGGCCAAGCAATTCTTTAATAGCGTTTAAATCGGCACCCTTGTTTAATAAGCTGGTTGCAAACGTATGCCTTAGCACGTGGGGGCTTTTTTTATCCTGGGTTGATATGTTTGAAAGATATTTCTGCACTATTAAATATATAAGTTTAGGGTACGCATCCGCACCTTTATCTGTAACGAGTAACGTTAACGAATTGTTATTAAAATTTTCACTTTTCTTTGCCTCTGTATATCGTTTTACAAGGTGCACAAGTTCGGTATTCAGGGGTATTATCCTCTGTTTGTTGCGTTTACCTAAAACTTTAATAGTGTTCTCATACAAATTAATATCGGTTTCTTTTACGCCGGTAATTTCGGCAAGGCGCATGCCGGTGCCAAAAAGCATTTCGATAACCAGTTTATCGCGCAGGCCGTGGAAATCGTCAGCAAACGTTGGGGCATGCTCCTTATCTAATTTACCGTCGAGCATGGCAGTTACTTTCTCCCCGTCAACTACGGCTGGCAGGTTCTTGGGTACCCTGGGGGCGGTAATACGCGATGTTGGGTTGGTGGTAACTTCGCCTTCCTGCAATAAAAATTTAAAGTATTTGCGCAGGGTGGCTATTTTGCGGTTAACCGAGCGGGCCGTTACCTTGTTATCCATTAGCTGCACCATCCAGTTACGGATATCGTGATGGCTGATATCTGATGGATGCGAAACCGATGGCGGAGTATTGGGTGGGTTTAAAAAAAGCAGGAATTGTTCCAGGTCGCTCTGGTAGGCTGATACCGTATGGGGTGAGTATCTTTTCTCGAACCTGATGTACTGTATAAACCTGTCTAAAAACATAAAAACTATTTGAACACCCAATAAATTGAATGTACAAATAGTTTTTTTATAGTGACAAGAAAATCTGTAAAATTCTTTTTAACGAGAATTAAACAGTAGGTTCTAAATTCATATTCTGCTTGTAGATAGCATGTTTAATTTCATGCCTGCGGGTAATTGATTTTTTTTCGAAAGCCTGGCGACTGCGCAGTTCTCTTAAAACACCCGTTTTTTCAAATTTCTTTTTAAAGCGTTTTAATGCTTTGTCTAATGATTCGCCGTCTTTTACGTTAATAATGATCATAATTCCAAATACCTCCTTTCAGGGACGTCAAAGGTAGGAAATTACTTTTAAATCTGAAATACAATATTTTATAATTTTTACAGGCGGCATGCATAGCGGTACTGCTTACGGCTTTAGTGCCTGCGGTGCCCGCTTATCAGGCGGCAGTGCTATAAACTTTTTATAGCTATCATTAACATACGCCACCATCGATTCGGCATTGTTACTGCGCAAAAAGGCGTATGTTGGCCTAAACATGGTCATAAAGTTTTCAAGATCGGCACCTCTTAAAGGTACCAGGCTGCTTACATAGGCAGGGCTAAAAGCCGCGTCGATATTGCGCTGCTCGGCCTCGCGCTGAAAGTAGCGCTTTAACCTGCGGGCTTTTTTGCCTTCGCCGCTAAACCAGGTTGATGGCGAAAACACGTATACTTTACTTTTCTCGTAAACCTCGGGGTACTCTTCGCGGGGGTTAAACGCCGTACGCTTAGCGGTTATGTTTACCTGCCTTAACGATATGGTTTGCGTAATTAACGTTATTTTTTTAGGGGAAAGATCAATCAGGTACAAGGTATCTGAAGTGTACCCCGGCGAATTAAATATAAGTGTTTGGCCCGCGGCTGCACGTATGGCAAAGTTTCCGTTCTTATCTGTAATACTTACCTGCCGGTTATTAATGTTGCGTATAAAAACATCTGTTAAACGGGTGTTGGTGCCTTGCTCATAAACCGTACCCTTAAAAGCGCTTTGCGCCCTTGTAAGCGGTGATACGAACACCAATATAATGGTAACCAAAAGTAGTTGTTTCATGGCCGATGTATTAGCTATACTGTTAAACCCGTTTATTGCTGTAAAGGTTTCAATTTTAACATTTCAAATCCAATAAAAAACCCGGCCTAAACCGGGTTTTTTATGAATATTACTTTTGCCAAACATTGTTGGCCGGGTTATAATCGGGCAATGCTTTATCAGGGTCGTAAGTAACTGATTGTATCTCCTCGGTTGAGGGATATTTAAACACGAAACTACTGTTGCGTTCCCATATTTCTACAGGCAGTTTTACGCGGTCAATCTTACCGCTAACTGTTTTAATATCCAATACCACCGGCATAACCAGTTTATCCAGGTTATCGATAGTAATTAAAGCGCCTTTGCTTACATCGCCGCCTACGTATTTAACATCGCGCACGCCAACATCAAGGCGCCAGTTATTTTCAAACCAACCTCTCCAAAACCAGTTAAGGTTTTCGCCGCTGGCATTTTCCATCGTACGGAAAAAATCATCAGGCGTTGGGTGTTTAAACGCCCAGCGCGCAACATACGTACGGAAAGCAAAGTCAAAACGCTCTGGCCCTAATACCGTTTCGCGTAACATTGTTAAGCCAAGGCCGGGTTTAAAGTATAATAACAAGCCTGTGTTTTGTTCCTTCAGGTTTTCGGGCGTACTTAATACCGGCTCCAATTCGGGGCGGGTAACAGCTGCACCAAATTTTTGGATGTCCTGTTTTTTACCTGCGTACTCGCCTTTGTTAAAGTCGGCAGTGGTTAAGGTATTTATAAAAGTGTTAAAACCTTCATCCATCCAACCGTATAGGCGCTCGTTTGAGCCTACTATCATCGGGAACCAGGTGTGGCCAAATTCGTGATCGTTAACCCCCCACAGAGAACCTTTTTTAGCTTTCCAGCTGCAAAATACTATACCGGGGTACTCCATGCCACCTACCCTGCCGGCAACAGCAGTAGCAGCAGGATAAGGATACTCGAACCATTTTTGAGAGTTATACTCGATAGATTTTTTTACATACTCTGTAGAGCGGCCCCATGCATCGTTGCCATCGCTTTCAACCGGGTAGGCCGATATAGCGATAGATTTTTTACCGCTTGGCAGATCCATTTTAGCGGCATCAACTATAAACGATGCCGATGAACCCCATGATGCATCGCGGGCGTTCTTTATTTTAAAGTGCCAGGTAAGCTCTTTTTTACCCGCCGGGCGCGATGCCGGGCTGGTAACCTCATTAGCCGAACGTATTACAACGGTTTGCTCGCTTTTTTCGGCCTGCGCCCAGCGTTTTATTTGCTCGGGGGTGTAAACATCCTGCGGGTTTTGCAACTCGCCCGATGCAACTACAATATGGTTGGCCGGTGCGGTAATGCTCAGGTCAAAATCGCCATATTCCAGGTAAAACTCACCGGGGCCGGTGTAAGGCACAGCGTTCCAGCCCATTATATCATCGTACACGTACATGCGCGGGTACCATTGGGCTACTGTGTATATTTTACCATTTTTGGTATCCTGGATACCTGTACGGTCCGATCCGTATTCGGGCACTATAAAAGAGTACTCGATATTAAGTTTTACCTGGCCGCCGTTAGGGTTTACGCCAGCAGGCAAAAATATCTGCATACGGGTATCGTCAATTAAATATTTAACGGGCGTATCGCCAATTTTAACAGATTTTATGGTGTAACCACCTTTTGACATATCGCCTTTGCCACCGTTACGGCTGCCGCTTGGCGGTATAATTGCCGAGCCGCGCGAATCTGATTTAAATAAATTCTGGTCTAATTGCATCCACAAAAAGTCGAGTTTTTGCGGGCTGTTGTTGGTGTAGTTTAACACTTCGCTGCCTGTAACCTCGTTGGTTTGGTCGTTAAGCTTCGCGGTTAACTGGTAATCGGCGCGGTTTTGCCAGTATTTTGGCCCCGGCTGCCCATCTGCCGCGCGAAACTCCGACCCGTTTTTTGTGTAAAAGAAAGGTGCAAAAGAATCGTGATAGTTATAGGTGCTAACCGGTGGCTGCTGCTGCGCCTGCACAACGCCACTAACGGTCATAATAGCCAGCGTGCAACCGGCAATTAGTTTCAGTTTCATAATTTTATAATGATTTTAGTAAAAACAAAGGACAATAATACAAATTATTGATTTCACAATGTTATCAAATTATAAAGTGTAATAATTAAGTTACGGGCTAATAATTAGCGGGTTATAATTTGATGAGTTATTTTGACGGATACTTATTTAAGTTCCTTTTCGTAAACCCCTTCATCAAACCCAAAAAACAACAGATCACCCTTCTCGATAACCGGGCGTTTGATCATGCTGGTTTTTTGCTGCAATAGCTGCAGTGCATCATCTTTTGTTTTGATGCTTTCCTTAACGGCGGGGTCAAGCTGCTTCCAGGTGAGGCCCTGTTTGTTCATGAACTTTTCGTAGCCGGCTTTTTTATCCCACTCACTCAGTTTTTCGGCGCTGATACCCAGTTTCTTAAAATCGTGAAACTCGTAGGCCACGTTGTTAGCCTTTAGCCAGTCGAGCGCCTTTTTTACCGTATTGCAATTGGTGATGCCGTAAACTTTCATAAGTATCTTATTTGAAATATTGAATTGGGTTTGTGAAGAGTGTGTACTACTTACTATGGTAATGACCCATTGCAGAAACTACAAAAACGGTCACAACATCCTCTTCAACTTTATAGATCAGCCTGTCTTTTTGATTAATGCGTCTTGACCAAAACCCTGTAAGTTCGTATTTTAATTGTTCGGGATTACCAATACCTGTATACGGCGTTTCTGAAAGCTCGATGAGGATTTTTTCGATCTTTTTTAGTGTTCCCTTATCACCAGATCTATAATGCTGCTTTAAATGCTTTTGGGCCAGCTCTTCTATTTTAAGTTTAAACTGCCCCATACATCTTTTGGATCAACCTCTGTATAATTGCCGCTTTTACTTGCCTTTTTCACAATTGCTACAAACTCAGGGTCATAAGGACTTGTTTCCACGCTAACCTTTAATGCTTTAGCAACTGCCTTTAAAGCTGTCAGCTGCTCTTTATTTTGAGGATGCATTATTAATGTTGTCATATTCAAATTTACTCAATTATATCTAAAGCTTCAAATAGCAGGCAAGCGGATTTTATCGTATAATGCTTTAGAGCATCTTACTTGTTAAACTTTGTCATGGTAAGCTCGGTACCGATGGCAGCAAAGCTTTTTATCATATCTATCGACCGGTCTATCAGGGCGGGCAGCTCGGGCTTTTCGTCGCTATCGAAACCGCTCAGCACGTAATCAACCTGCCGGCCTTTGGGATAGTTATCGCCCACACCAAACCTAAGGCGCGCGTATTCATTATTGCCCAGGGTAGCCTCGATATGCTTTAGGCCGTTGTGCCCGGCAGCGCTGCCTTTGGGTTTTAAACGCAGGGTACCCAATGGCAGGGCAATATCATCAACTATCACCAAAACATTTTGCACAGGGATCTTCAGCTCCTTCATCCAGTGGTTTAGCGCTTTGCCGCTAAGATTCATGTAGGTGGTTGGTTTAATAAGGTGCAGGCTGCGGCCTTTGTGGTTAACTTCGGTATAAGAGGCAAGGCGCATAGTGTAAAACTTAGCCCCCTCCTGCTTTGCCAATTCGTCAAGCACCATAAAACCAATATTATGCCTTGTATCTGCATACTCCGGCCCAATATTTCCTAAACCAACAATTAGATATTTCATACCCCCTCCGCCCCCTGAAGGGGGAACTCTTTTAAAAAACTTGCTAAAATATGGTCTGATTGCCATGCATAGCATCCTTACGGATGTTTGTTAAGCTACGAATATATTAAATTAAACAAAAAAGCGACAGGTATAAAACCTATCGCTTTTAGTTTCCGTTCCCCCTTCAGGGGGTTAGGGGGCATTATTTTTTACCAGATGCTGCTTCTTGCTCAGCCTGGCGTAATGCACGTGAAGTAGTTACAGATACAATTGTATCTTCCTGCGCGTTAGTAATAGTAAGGTTAGGGAAGCTGATCTCGCTAACTTTTACCGATTTACCAACCTCAAGGGCTGCAATACTTACTTCGATATTATCCAAATGGTCTTTAGGCAAAGCCTTAACACGCAGTTTCCTTAGTTTTTGAACTAATTTACCACCCACTTTAACACCCGGAGAAGTTCCTGTCAATTTTACAGGGATCTCGATAGTGATCGGTTTCTTTTCATCTAACAATAAAAAGTCGATGTGGATAAGTTGTTCCGTTAACGGGTGGAACTGCATATCTTTAATAATAGCCTTCGACTTTGCGCCGGCTATGTTAAGCTCGATGAAATGAACAACCGGAGTATAAACTACGGCCCTCAAATCAGCTGCGGACACTGCAAAGTGGGTTTGGGTTGGCCCACCGTAAAGTACTGCAGGCACTAAGCCCTGGTAACGCAGTCCTTTAGCGTCTCTTTTCCCTACGTTCTCTCTTGGAGAACCGCTAATAGCAATTGATTTCATTATTTATTTATTTATTTGTTAAGTTCATGGTTCATAGATCATTGTTCATAGGATCTAATCCGCACAAATATTTTTATTCAACTAAAGTCCTGCTTCTGGCTATGAACCATCAACTATGAACCATAAGCTCTGTATCAATCTACCTTAAACAGCTGGCTTATCGAGCCATGTTCGTTTACATTGCTTATCGCTTTTGCAAACAGGTCGGCAGTGGTAAGCACCTTTATTTTAGGGCTCGAATGTTTAAGCGGTATGGTATCCGTTACTATCAGTTCTGCCAAGGCCGAGTTTTCGATAGTTTCGTAAGCTTTGCCTGATAATACAGGGTGTGTACAAACCGCGCGTACGCTGCGTGCGCCACGCTCCATAATTAAGCCGGCTGCTTTTGCAAGCGTACCTGCTGTATCGCAAATATCATCTATCAGTACAATGTCCTGGTCGGTAACATCACCAATAATGGTCATGCTTTCAATCTCGTTTGCGCGCTTGCGGCGTTTATCGCAAATTACCACCTCGGCATTAAAGAACTTCGCAAAGCTGCGTGCCCTGTACGAACCACCCATATCAGGCGATGCAATGGTAAGGTTACCCAAACCCAGGCTTTTTATATAAGGTACAAATATGATGGATGCATCCAGGTGATCTACCGGCACATCAAAAAATGCCTGGATCTGTGCAGCGTGCAGGTCCATCGTCATGATACGGTTGATGCCTGCGGCTACCAGCAGGTTGGCCACCAGTTTTGAACCTATTGCAACACGGGGTTTATCCTTCCTGTCCTGACGGGCTAAACCGAAGTAAGGGATAACTGCTATAATATAATGGGCAGATGCACGGCGGGCGGCATCTATCATCATTAGCAGTTCCATCAGGTTATCGGTAGGCTGATGCGTGCTTTGGATCAAAAACACATCGCAACCGCGGATAGACTCGTTAAAATGCGGTTGGAATTCGCCATCGCTGAAACGCGACAATACCACATCACCAAGCTCCTGGCCGTATGACTTAGCAATATGCTCTGACAACTCCTGCGAACCTGACCCTGCAAATAGCTTAACTGTATTAAACTGTAAAGGCATCTTCTTATTTCGGATTTACGATTTACGATTTCGGATTTAATATCCTGAGTCGTTAGTTCTGTACCAACCCCGTGTAAAAAACAATCGGATCTCAATTTTTCTATCAGAAGTAAATCCGAAATTGAAAATTCGAAATCCGAAATTTTATGTTGCCCGACCAGGATTCGAACCTAGACAAACGGTACCAAAAACCGTCGTACTACCATTATACTATCAGGCAATCTCCTTTGGTTTGTAAGCCATCCCAAAAAGGAATGCAAATATAGGACGATTTTTGAGAACTCAAAAGCAAAATTTAAAAAACTATTTCAAATTGTTTGGGGAGATAAAACATGCGTTAAAAAGTGTTAACGTTTACTGTTTTAACATAAACATCATAATGTTTTTGCTAATTTCGTCTGCTTAAACCTGATTTAGCTTGTAAATACAGCATGAACTACAATAAGATAAACAATATTTTTGGCTGGTTAGCCGGCATTATTGCATCAATCACCTACATTTTAACGCTCGAACCATCAACCAGTTTTTGGGATTGCGGCGAATTTATAGCCTGTATATACCGCCTGCAGGTTGCCCACCAACCGGGCGCGCCGCTATTTACCATGATAGGCAAGGTGTTTTCCCTGCTATCGTTAGGCGATAACATGAAGGTAGCCTACTTTACCAATATGGCATCGGCCCTGGCCAGCGGCGCTACCATTATCTTCCTGTTCTGGACCATAACCGCACTGGCCAAAAAGCTGGTTGTTAAGGCCGGCGAGGAAATAACACAAACCAACATCATCCAGATTATAGGTGCAGGTTTAGTTGGTGCATTGGCCTACACCTGGTCTGATACTTTCTGGTTCTCGGCAGTTGAAAGTGAAGTTTACGCGCAATCATCCCTTTGTACGGCTATTGTTTTTTGGGCCATATTAAAATGGGAAGCCCACGCCGATGAGGCCCGGGCCGATAAATGGATCATCTTTATTGCCTATGTAATGGGCTTATCTATCGGTATCCACCTGTTAAACTTGTTGGTAATACCGGCAATTGCTTTGGTTATATATTTCCGCAGGGCAAAAACAGTTACGGCAAGCGGTACCATCTGGAACTTTATGCTTGGTATTATTACCGTTGCTTTGATATTATGGGGGGTTATACAGTTTACGGTTAAAGGCGCTGCCTTTTCTGATCTGTTTTTTGTAAATACCCTGGGCATGGGTTTCGGCGATGGCGCTATTGTGTTTTTTATCCTGGTAATTGGCGCCCTGGCATCGGGTATATATTATACTATAAAACCATCAACTGTGTTTTTGGGGATAGCCATAGCATGTTTTGTTTTACTGCTTACCATTAGCGCCGGTATTATTGGCTTTATTGCTGCAGCTGCAATATTGGCAATATCTGAGTATGTTTTAAAAGTACGCGAAAAGCGTGTTGCCCTTAACCGGGTATTGATCTGCGCATCGTTTATATTATTTGGCTACAGCTCGTTTGTGATGATAGTGATACGGGCCAAAGCCGGTACCAATTTAAATAACAGCGACCCGCAGGACCCGTTTGCGGTAAACAGCTACCTTAACCGCGACCAGTACGGCGATACACCTTTATTATATGGCGAGTACTTCGACTCGCAGGTTACCGACCAAACAGAAGGGGCTAATATTTATCGCCGTGGCGAAACAAAATATGAAGTTGCAGGTAAAAAATTAAAAACCATTTACGACCGCAACACCCTGTTCCCGCGTATGTTTAGCCAAAAAGCAGGCCATGCCGAGTTTTACAGGATGTGGAGCAACCTTGGGCCTGAAGAGCACCCTACCATGGCTACAAACCTTGGCTTTTTTGGCAGCTGGCAGGTAACACAAATGTATACCCGTTACTTTTTATGGAACTTTGCCGGCCGCGCCAACGAAATGGACGGGCAAACCGCACAAGGCATTGATGGCAGCTGGCTAAGTGGCTTTAACTTTGGTAAAGAGCTGCCCAGCACCGTTACGCAAAGCAAATCGTATAACAGGTTGTTTTTCCTGCCGTTAATAATTGGGCTACTGGGTATTATTTACCACTTTAGGCGCAACCAGCGCGATGCAGGCGTTGTAACCGTATTGTTCTTTTTTACCGGTTTGGCTATTGTGCTTTACCTAAACCAGGACCCATTGCAGCCACGCGAACGTGACTATGCCTATGCGGGATCGTTTTACGCCTTTGCCATTTGGATAGGCCTGGGCGTACTGCTTATAGCCGAGTTTTTAAGTAAGAAGATAAATGCAAAAACCAGCGCTATTATAGCTACGGTAGTTTGTTTGCTTGCAGCGCCTGCCTTAATGGCCAGCCAGGAATGGGACGACCACGACCGCTCTACCAAGCTTACCCCGCACGATATTGCTTACGATTATTTAAACTCGTGCGCGCCAAACGCCATCCTGTTCACTTATGCCGATAACGATACTTACCCGCTTTGGTATATACAGGAGGTTGAAGGTGTACGCCCGGATGTGCGCATTGTAAACCTTAGCTTGCTGGGTACCGATTGGTACATCCGCCAGATGAAGCAAAAAATGAACGATTCGGCACCATTGCCTGTAAGTATGCCTAACGATAAATTTAAAGCAGGTGTACGCGATGTTATATATTATAACGATGCAAAGGTGGCAGGCCCTATCGAGCTGAAAGAGGTGTTTGATTTTATCACATCAGACAATAAAGAAAACATGGTGCAGTACCAAAACGGCGAAAGCGCTAATTACCTGCCTACCAAAAACTTTAAAATGACGATAAATGCCGATGAGGTTATCAGATCGGGCGCGGTACCTGCCGATCAGAAAGAGCGCATTGTACCTGAAATGGACTGGACCTTTAATGGCAAATATGTAACAAAGGATTTCCTGGCCATGATGGATATACTGGCGCATAATAACTGGAAACGCCCGATATATTTTGCTACCACAGTACCAAGCGATAACATGCTTGGCCTTGATAAATACCTGTACAGCGAAGGCCTTACCATGCGCCTGATGCCATACAAACCGGATACTACCGTAGCACCTACCGAAAACAGCAATACGCTTATCATGTACAATAACATGGTAAACAAGTATAAATACGGCAACTTTAAAACTGCCAAATACCTCGATCACGAATCGTTGAACTTGTTTTACCCGTTAATTACGCGCTTGTATGCCACCCTTGCCGATAACCTTTTGAAAGAGGGGCACCAGGACCTGGCCAAAAAAACGCTGCAAAAATATGAAGCGGTGATGCCATCGCAGATCATATCATCAGAACTGGCCGTACGGAAATATTACATGGTTGAAAGTTTGTTCCGCATGGGCGAAACATCCCTGGCCACAAAACTTACAAACCAGATAGATGATTATATTATCGATCAGCTAAAATTCAATTATGTGCTTTATCAAAAAGGCGATGCCGGCCTTAACACACGCGATGTACAGTTGTCGTTGTCGTTATTAAACGGCATAGCCACCATAACCAAAGAGCATAAACAAGACACATTAAGCGCCAAAATAAACGCTCAGCTTAAAGACTACGGCACAAAGTTTGGCGGCATGCAAACACAGCAATAGAACATATGTGCGAAAGAGAAAGCGGCGATGAGCCGCTTTTTTTATGCCTGATTCACAGCAAATCATTGCTAATAAGCCTGTCATGGTGAGCCTGTCGAACCATTTGCCCGTTTTTTCAAGCCTTAGACTGATACATGGCTTACCTGGTGGTTGTAAACAACAAAAGCGGCTATTCAGCCGCTTTTGTTTATCTTTTAGTTACTCAAAAAGTTTAGTTCTCTTCCACAACGCCCATATTACAGAACTTTTCTATCCTTTCGGCAACCAGTTCGTCAATATTACGTTCGCTTAAGGTTTTAAGGTCTTTAAGCAGCTGTTTCTTTAATATGGCAGCCATGGCTACAGGATCCTGGTGAGCGCCGCCCAGCGGTTCTTTTATTACGCCGTCAATCAGTTTATTCTTCAACATTTCTGTCGATGTCAATTTCAGCATTTCGGCAGCGCGTTCTTTTTGTTCCCATGTTTTAAACAGGATGGTTGAACAGTTTTCGGGCGATATAACCGAGTACCAGGAGTTATCCAGCATCAGCACTTTATCGCCAATACCAATACCCAATGCCCCACCAGATGCGCCTTCGCCAATAACTACGCAAATTACCGGCACCTTTAATACCGACATTTCCAGCAGGTTACGGGCAATTGCCTCGCCCTGTCCGCGTTCTTCGGCCTCAAGGCCGGGGAATGCGCCGGGGGTATCTATCAGCGTAACTACCGGTTTGCCAAATTTCTCGGCCATTTTCATCAGCCTTAACGCTTTGCGGTAACCTTCGGGGTTGGCCATACCAAAATTACGGTACTGGCGCTCTTTGGTGTTACGGCCTTTTTGGTGGCCAATAAACATTACGGTTTGCCCGTTAAGCGTCCCAAAACCGCCTATTATCGCTTTATCATCACCTACGGTACGGTCGCCATGCATTTCGATAAAATCATCGCACATCAGCTCAAGATATTGCAGGGTATAAGGGCGTTCGGGATGGCGGGAGATCTGCACTTTTTGCCAGCCGGTAAGGTTGGCGTAGATCTCTTTCTTGGTGGTTTCCATCTTGGCTTCCAGTTCGGCAACGGTGGCAGACATGTCGAGTTTGTTCTTCTCTTCAACCTGCTTCACCTTTTCTATCTGCCCCTGTAACTCGGCCAGTGGTTTTTCAAAATCAAATGTAATCTTCATACAATTTTATTGGCCGCTAAATTAAATAAATCCATCGGCATATTGTTTAATTATGATTTTTCATTGCCTGCAATTTATTTACCTGCTGCGGCGATAGCAGGTTGTTTGTATTTACAGCTGCGTTTAAAATCGCATTTCGCAGCTCGCCCTGGTATAATCCAAAACGGTTGGTGTAATATATCAGTGTGCTTTCGTTGATCTTTTTTGTGCGGAAAAGGGCATCCAGCTTGGTTTCGTTAGTGATGATAAAATCGCCCATTTCCTTTTTCTTGCGGATAAGTTCGGTATTAATTTTTGTTAAAGCCGTAACCTGCGATGGGCTGAGGTCAATTTCCTTTTTAAACTTTAACGCCTTATCGGCCGATGGGTACTTGTTAATTTCTGCAACCAGGGCCATGTTGTAAAGGTCGTTGCCCCTAAGCAGGGCGTTGTACTGCACATCTGTTAAGGTTTTTACGGTAGATGGAGTTAGCGTGCTGTCGGGTGTTTGGGCATTGGCATTAATGCCTGTGAAAATGATGATGGTAACGGCAGATAAGAATTTAAGCATGCAAATTTGTTTTTTGTAAACGCGCAAATTTTAAGCCAAAGGGGCGTTCTATCCTGCTCCAAAGGTACGAAGTGTTCACGTTCACGACACACGACCAGCGTGAACAAACGTGAACACCTCATTATCAAATTGTTACATTTTTAAGTACTGGCAAAACAGCGCCACCATGAGTTAATGAGTTTTTACTATTGCTGCCGCGAGATTAGCGCAGCGTATCTCGTGATAAGGCATGGTGCAAGCGTTCAGCATGACAATGATATAAAATCCTACTCCACCCTCATTACCTTAGTCCGCTTACTTATGCCGTTTTCGTTAAAGGCTTCTATCTGGAAATAATAAGGCATATCTTTCTCCATGCCGTTAAAATAATACTCGTTCACATTATACACCATAATGTTGTTGTACAGTTTATCCGGCTCGGTACCCATGTAAATGGTGTAGCCAACCGCCCCATCGGTTTGCTGCCAGCGCAGCCACGAGTTACGGCTTTCGGCCTTGCCACGCAGTACGATAAAGTTTTTAACGGTATCGGGCACAACCCCCGCCCCCTTGCCAAACACCCGGAAACCCGATAAGGCAAACTTACCCGTTGGCATATGCAGGTTGGTAATTTTCAGATATCGTGCCTTAGCCGGGTTTTTCAGCTCGATATAATCATGCGGTACGTCGGTTTTGTTCCGGCTTTTATCTATCAGTGTTTTCCATGTTTTACCGTCGATGGATGAGCTGATGATATACTGGTGGAACACCCCCAGCGATTTACCCATGAAGGTGGCATCCTGGTCGGCATAGTTTACCTGGATGGCTTTTACGGTACTTACATCGCCCAGGTCGGTTTGCAGCCATTCGCCCTTGTTAGCGGTTTTGGCGCTCCAGTAGGTTTTGATATCCTCATCAACCGCCAAATTTGGCACATATGCCCCCATGGTAGACGATACCTGCACCGGCTTATTGTAGTTCAGCAACATCCAGCCGGTAAAATTGCTTTTCAAGTGATCTTCCTTGCCCACGGCTAAATAATGCGGATAATCGCCATAAGCAGTGTTGGTGTAAAGCACCCCATCCTTATCAAAGCCCGCCGGCCAGAAACCGTTGCGGCGTTCAAAGTTGTTCTTCACATTTATCACCATGGTGCTGATGTGCCAGTAATTACCATATTTATCGGCCCAGGTAGCGCCGTGGCCCGCGCCTTTGGCAAAGCCACCCGGTTTGTAGCTAAAAGGGTTGTGTTTTTGGTAGGTGAACGGACCAAGCGGTTTATCGCCCACATAAACGCCATCGCCATAGCCCCGGCCTTCGGTGCCCGGCGCGGCATATTGCAGGTAGTATTTACCGTTGTGCTTGTTCATCCAGCCGCCTTCCATAAAGCCGGTCAGGAATACGTTGTCGTTATTTTCGCCAAAACGTTCCCAGCCGTGCTGCTTCCAGTCGAGCTTGATCATTTCCTTTTTAGGGCCGATGGGTTCAAAGGTTTTGCGGTCTATCTCCTGCCCGTACATGGGGAAGGTATTGCTGCTGCCATGATAGATATATACCCGGCCATCGTCATCGGCAAACAGGCCCGGGTCCCATGCCCCAACTTTAAAGTAATCTTTGGCGGCTTTCCAGGTATCGTGGGTTGGGTCGGTGCTCATCCACAGCGTAAAATCTTTATTATAGGTAGATCCGATAACCAGCAGGGTATCGCCCAAAACCAACGTGCCGGGCGCGCAAAGTTCATCTCCCTTTACCTCGTTATATGGGCGTACAAACTTGCGCGATACAAACTTCCAGTTCAGCATATCGGGGCTCCACCAGTAGCCAAACTGGTTGGTGCTAAACAGGTAGTAATTGCCTTTAAAAAGGGTTACGGTTGGGTCGGCAGTGGCGCGGTGCTTGCCCCATGCGGCAAAATTATCAAAAGGCGTGTAGCCATAATCAAGGTTAAGCGGATTGCAATAGGTAAGGCGTTTGGTTTGTGCCGATGCATTTATGGCGCAGAAAAATACCAGTGTTGCTAATAGCGTGCGGAACTTCATAATAGGTAGTTCGATTGGTTATTTCAAATATCTGTTTTTATGGTGATATTTTTTTAGTCACATAAAACACGAAGAGCACAGAGAAGGCTTATAAGTTAATTTTTTGTAACCTCTGTAGTTAAAAAAATAAACAAAAAATGTCGGACTAAATGCCCGGCGTTTTAATATTATACCGTTTGTTCAAGATCAGCGGATATCATACCATTGCCTACTGCAACACATCCTTGTATTCAAAATGCGGTACCAGGCGTTCGCTGCTTGGCATTTCGTTGTAGGCCGCGTAAATGATATACTTTTTGTTTTTATCTATCCCCGGCAGGGCTTCGCCTATAACCTTACGGACCTCATCGTTCTCTGTTTTAATTGCCGCGGTATTTTTAATGCTAATCTTGGTCATGTAAACGATATTGGGGTAGGTGCCCCCGGCAGATGAAGTGTTGTAGATACGGATAATGCGGGGCTTTGTGCTTACCTTATCCAGTATAACCGGATAATGATACTTTACATTAGCCTCGTTGGCTGCTCTTTTAAGGAAACCATATAGTTCCTCTTCTTTTGAATAGATCCAGATACTATTAGGTCTGGAGCAACCTGCGGCCAGCGACATCGTGTTTGCCGCGGCAAAAAGGTAGCCTTGCTTGTATTCAGCTTTAGCCTGCTCATACAGTTCGGGCGCGGTTTTGCCGTTAATAGTGTAAGGGCCTGCTTCCAGTTTGCTCAGTTTCCAGCCATAGTTAAAATGAGCATATATCGCTGTGATCATTGTTTTGTTAGGTGCATTTTTTGTTTTGGGCAAAAACAACGAAATGTACATCTCCTCGGCTGTGCCGGGGAAAATAAGCTTGTGATTATTGATACCCAAATTTAGGTTGTCAATGGTATCGGCAAGGATGTATTTATTTACAGTGTAATATTCACTGAAATTTATAAAGCTATCCCTCCTCATTTCGCCCCTTATCATGTCAAAAGTAGCCCCAGTATAATTATTCTCCAGCAACTCTTTCGACAGGTAGGCACTCAGGCTTTTGCTGTCGTCTGCCTTAATAAATTTAAATACCTGGTTGTTAAGATCGTGCAGCTCATCGCGATTGCTTTGCTTGATCTTGTCGTTTTTCCAGGCACCAATTTCGCTGCTGCAGCTTTGCAACAAAACAGGTATTAGCAGGCAGTAAATTAGTTTTAACGGGTTTAGGGTTTTCATCGCTACTAATATAAAAATGTAATACAGGTTACACAACCCCTTAATCTTTACATTGTGCAGAAACCGGGTAACATTGTAATTGTTATCTTCGGCCTTTTAAATACCTCTATGAACAGTTTTAAAAATATTTTTACACAAACAGCAGTACTGGCATTCCTTGTAATTAGTATTACGGCGTGCGACAGGTCTGCTAAAACAGATGCTGCCAAAACAGACAGTGCGGCTACAGTTACAACAGCGCCCTTAAAAGTGGACTCGGGCAAACTGGTTGGCGCCTGGCACGATGAGGCCATAAAATCTGACAAAGGCGAGGAAATAGCCTACGAGGTAGTGAGCAGCGGGCATAAGGTTTATATACAGGCCATCACTTTTACCGGTAAAGAACTGATATTAAACGATACCCCGCCCATCTCGCCATCGGCATCCGAGATACGCAAAGAAGGCGACGGATACGTAAGCGTTGAAAGGCCCGACGAGGGTTATAAAATAGATAAACAAGGCAACCTGCTTATTTACGACAAAGGCATTTTAGTGGCAACCTGTAAAAAGATCTTGTAGTACCTTTTTGCTTTCAAGGCCGGATAATGGCTTTAAATTTTAATCAGGTTATAATCAATTGATTGCGGTACATGCGGCGTTATTTAAAAAAAAATCCTGTTTTGAAAAAAAATTTCTTAGTAGTTTAGCTGCTTAAACAGCCCCTAACTGTTTAAACTTATTGACTAAACTTTATCAATTTAATGTACCGACGCCTGGTTTCAGTTACTGAAACGCTATTACTTTGCTTTATTTGTTTAGGTGCATCTGCGCAAGCAAAACAAACATCAAACGAATCTTCTTCTGCCGACTATATTGGTTTTTACCAGAAGTTTATCAGTGGTATACGCGGCCAGGAATGCCCGATGTACCCCAGCTGCTCTAATTTTGCACTTACTGCATTCAAAGAAAAGAATTTTGCCGAAGCATTTGTCCTGACATCCGACCGCCTTATGCGCTGCGGGCACGACCTTGGCGACTATGATCTTACCAGCCGCCCAACCGGCTTTAAATATCTTGATGTACCGGGTGATAACCCGTCTCCTAAAAACCTGCGCTTTATAAACCAGCAGCCATATTTTGCCTATGCAGATACTGTAAGGGATGTTAACGCGTCGCTGTTGTTTATAAAATCCCTTATTAATAATAATTACTACCAGCAGGCCCTGCTGGAAATTAAACGGGTTGAATTTAACCAGCCTTTTAATAACGAGGTTTTTGTAAACGAACTGATTTGCCTGAAGACATTGAACGAATATGAAAAAGCAATATATGCTTACGAAACCCAATGCCCCGCCTTGTATAAGAACCACCCGGAGATTTTGTACCAGTTAGCTACCATTTATTACAAGCTGGATAACATTGACAAGGCAAACCAGGTTATTTCTACAGGTTTGGCAGCCCCGCAAAACGATTATCAAAAAGGGCGATTTTATGCTTTACAAGGTTTGCTTTACGCCAATAAATACGATTGGCCGGCCGCGAAGGCATCGTTCATGCAATTAAAAGCTTTGCCCTACCGCGCCGATGTCACCGAATCTAACCTGCGGTTAATAGAAAAGGCCCAACTGCTGAAATATAAAAGCCCGGCAAAAGCCAGTTTATTATCCATTATCCCGGGTTTAGGGTATGCTTATACCGGGCACCCGCAAACCGCTATATCTTCCTTTATTTTAAATGGTGTGTTTGCTTACGCAACTTACAGCAGCATCCAAAAGAAAAACTACGGCCTGGCATCGTTAACGGGCTTGTTTAGCCTTAGCTTTTATATAGCCAACATTTATGGATCGGGGCAGAGTGCAAAGCGCCACAACGATCAGCAGCGTAAAAATGTAATCAATAATTTATACTATAATATAACCCCCTAATTCAAATTAAACATGTTTATCAAAATTTATCAGTCCAGGTATGTAAAGCATATCGCTTATTTATTAACCGTGAGCGTTTTATGCACATCGTTCACCATCCGCAAACCGCTTGACGTTATCCTGCCATCGGGTACATCTGTAGCTATGGAAACCATCAACGCCATTAACTCAAAGGAAGCTACAGTTGGCCAAATTGTGGAGTTTAAGATCAAAGGCGATATTAAAGTTGCCAATAAAGTGGTTATTGCTGCCGGTTCTATCGCTAAAGGCCAGATAGTGCGTACACAGCATGCCAAAGCTATAGGTAAAGAAGGTTATATCGAGGTGCAGATAAAATCGGTTACCGCGGTAGACGGGCAGGAAGTTTATTTAGCAAACAGCAACCTGTATAAAGAAGGTGACAATAAACAAACGCTATCTATTGTATTAGGCGTGTTGGTTTGTGTATTGTTCCTGTTCTTAAAAGGTAAGGAAGCCACCATCGATCCCGGCTACCAGGTTATGGCATCGGTAGCAACAAATACAACTGTAAAAGTTTCCGAGTAATTTGAACACATTAAAACAAGAAAGGCCTGCAAATTTGCAGGCCTTTCTTGTTTATTTATGGTTCTTGTTCCAGCCTATCTTCATTTTGCCGTTCTCTTCGTGGGCGCGGATGTGCAGCACAATTCCCTTAAAACGTTTTTTAGCCAGTTCGGCCTTATCGGTTATCAGGCTATCCTTCCCTGGGTTGCGTAAGGGGATATCAAGCGCGATATCGGTGCCTTTGGTTAGCCCGTAAACACCGGCCACATCTACATTAAGTACGCTGCTGCTTACCTGCATAGGTTTAATGGTTATCATATCGCCGTTTACCACAAAGTGCGCATCCAGTTTGGGTATGGTAATATTCTTCAGATCGCGAAACGGAAACGCGAATTTACCCACACCCATCAGCGGTTTAAAGTTTATTAAAGCGGCATCCTGCAGGTTAAGATCGAGCGTGCCTTTAATAGAATGCGGCACCAGGTTACCCGCATCGGTTACGCCGCCGGTAATATTTGTTTTGGCCGATAAAAACCCTTTCAGGTTCTCGGCGGTAAAATCCTGTAATCCGAAATTGTTAAACGCGTAAAAAAACTCGCGCATGTTCACATGGCTAACTGTGGTATTTACGGCAAAGTTGTTAAGCGATTTGCCTTGCATCACCTTACCGTTTATGCGTAACGAGCCACCCGCATGCTTCACGCCTATATTTTTGATGATGATACCGTCTTCGGTGGTGATCAGGTCGGCAGTGGCATCAGTAGCCAGGAACTTTTTGTAGTAAACTTTGGCCACATTCATGTGCATCTCGGCCTTGCCGCGTTCCAGCACGTTGCTTAATTGGTCGACTATATTGCCGCTGTTGGCCCTGCTTTTTGTGACCGGCGCACCCTTACGCTGCCCCAGGAAGCCTATAAACTCGCCCAGATACAATTGCGGGCTGCGGATTTGCCAGGTAAGCAATATCTTTTCGGGGGCGTTGTAGTACAGGTTTAAAAAGTTATTCACCCGCCCCTCCATGGTTACAATGCTGCGGCCGCTTTGCAGGCGGATGTTATTCAGCACCAGGTCGTCGCCAACAAAATTGAGCGAGATAGAATTGTTCTTTAATTTAAGGTTTCGCGGCAGGTAATAAATATCGGTATTACGCAGGTTGATGGATCCTCGGATGATGGGCTTGTTTATCTTGTAGTCTATAATATCGGCCGTATACCGCAGGTTCATATCCGCTGTGCCGTTACTAAATTTGGCTACATTATCCTCCAAAAACCAGTTCAAATCAGCCGCCGGGAAATTCGATTTGAAATTGCCTGTGGCAATTGGTTTTATAAGGTTAATAATGCTGCCGGTATCAATGGTAAAAGGTAAATGGTTATAGCTTCCCTTAAGCCCAATAAGCTTAATGGCTGAGTTATCATCGCCAAAACCTTTATCCTTTACGTAGTTATTGGTAAATATCCCGTCGAAGCTGCAATCGTCCAGTTCGCCGCCGGGGATTGTTATTTTGCTATCCTTCACCTTAGCGGTTACATAAAGCTTAGGGCCGCCATCGGTGCCGCCAAAACTGCCGTCGAGCCGGCAGGTAACATCCATTGGCTTGCTGATGTTAAAGCGGTTAAGCACCTGGGTAATATTTGGCGCCAGTAATGCTGATGCCCGTCGCCATAGTATCTGGTCGGCAACGATATTTATCGTAAAGTTTGGCGATGGTTTATCCGCTGTGGCAAAAACGGCGTTTATTTTAAACGGAGAATCGCCGATATTGAGTGGCAGTACCGATACATTTATTTTGCCTGTCTTTTCGTTGTAACCGGCATTAAAATCGCCTTTTAACTGCTGGTTTTTTATAAAGCTGCCCCGCAGGCTGTTAAAGGCCATGCTTTTGGCCAGCACATCTAAATGGAAATTTGCCCGCCATCCGCTATCGGGGTATTGCATTTTGCCGCTGATATCGTTCACCGCGAAATTGAACAGCTTATGCTTACTGCGGTCGTCAACGGTAAAGGTTACATTGCTCAGGCTAAACTTCTTCAACTGGGTTGATGAACTGCTTTCCGACGGGTTATCCTTTACCTTTTTGTTGTCCTTTTTAAATACGGCAGTGTTGCTGTAGCCGGTACTATCGGTAAAAAGGTCGATAGCCGCGTTGGTAATATCAATATGGTTAATATCTATGGTGCCCCTAAGCAGGGCGGCCGTGTTTACCGAAACATTGAAATCCTTAGCATCCAGCAGGGTATGTTTATGCTGCGCGAATTTTTTATCGCGGATGATCACATTTTTAAGTGTAAGGGAAATATCCGGGAAGCCCCTGAAAAAATTGGGCTTCATATCACCGATGATCAGGGTACCGTCAACGCTTTTATCAAGCTGTTCGTTCACCATTTTTAGCACCTTGGCTTTGTTATAGGTAATGTACAAAGTAGCGCCGACAAGTATCAGCACCACCAGCAGCACAAAGCCTGCAAGTATTTTCAGGGATAGTTTTAACCACTTAGGCATAACGCATTTACAGGTTAATAGTTAAATATAGCTTTTTGTTTGATTTGTAATGGAATGGTTAAGAGCGGGTGGGAATAAACCGGGATTAAATTAATGCGATTGACAGGATTCTCTTTCTTGTTATGCTGATCAGTTTGCCAACGTCGTGCATCTAATCGCCCACATCCGTTTACGGTTTGTCTGAACCCGAATTTATAGAATTAGAGAATTTACAGAATGCTTAGGACGAGCCTTTCATCTTTAGCTAATCCCCAAAAAGATAAATCCCTATATTAGCCCCACAAACCATGGCTAATACCGCACCCCAATTACGCACTGTTAACGTTACCCGCTATGTTACCCCATTGCGCGAGGGCGGTTCGCTGCCTGCCATTGCCGAGGCCGACGACGGTTTTCTATACGTGCTTAAATTTCGTGGTGCCGGGCAGGGGCCAAAAGCCCTTATCGCCGACCTGATAGGTGGCGAGATAGCCCGTAAACTGGGCTTTAAAGTGCCCGAGCTGGTATTTGCCAACCTGGACGAAGCCTTTGGCCGCACCGAGCCGGATGAGGAGATCCAGGACTTGCTGAAGTTTAGCGTGGGCCTTAACCTGGCGCTGCACTACCTTTCGGGCAGCATCACCTTTGACCCTACCGTTACTTTTATAACTACTGAAATGGCGTCGAAAATAGTATGGATGGACGCCCTGCTGATGAATGTTGACCGCACCGCACGCAACACCAATATGTTGATGTTTAACCGCGAGCTTTGGCTGATCGATCACGGGGCCGCGCTGTATTTTCATCACAGTATGGAAAAATGGGAAGAGCAGGCCAAACGCCCCTTCGTACAAATAAAAGACCACGTACTGCTTCACAAAGCAACCGAACTGGATGTGGTCGATACCGAATTTAAGGCGTTATTAACCCCCGAGTTTATTCAATCGGTGGTTGACCTGATACCGGATGCATGGCTCACCGACCGCTCTTTTGAGACAGAAGCCGAGCAGCGGCAGATCTATGCAAAATTCCTGAACACCCGTTTAGCAAACTCAAATATTTTTGTAAAGGAGGCACAAGATGCAAGACAGGCACTTATTTGAGTATGCCGTTATCCGCGTGGTGCCCAGGGTAGAACGCGAGGAGTTCCTGAACGTGGGGGTTATCCTGCTGTGCAAAAAACAAAGGTTTTTAAAAATGAAGTACAGCGTTGATAGTGACCGGCTACTGGCCTTTTCAAAAGACCTGGACATTGACGCATTAGAAGAAAACCTGTTATCTTTTCAACGAATAGCTACCGGCGGTAAAGATGCCGGCCCTATTGGCGAACTGGACGCCGCATCACGCTTCCGCTGGTTGACGGCTACGCGTAGCACTGTGGTACAAACATCCAAAGTACACCCAGGCTTTTGTTTGAATGGGGAAGATTCGCTTGCACGTTTGTACGATCAATTGGTAAAATAAATTGTTTTAATTACAAAGCCACACATTTAACCACAAAGAGCACTGAGATTTGCAAAGCGTCAAACACAAAGTGCACAAAGGTTAAATGTCTAAAATTTTTATTGATAATACCTTCGCGTCCTTTGTGATTCTTTCTCTGTGACCTTTGTGGTTAATTCTTTTAATGCACTCAATCGTTTTCGCAGAATAAAATATAGGGTATGTAAATTATACACTATATATGTTAAATTAGCTGTCCGAAACCAATATTAAGCAACATCATGACCATTACTTTTAAAACAAAGGCGCTTGCGCTATGCGTTATGTGCCTGTGCCTGTTTACCGGCGCATTTGCCCAGCAAAAAAATGCTGCCGGCCCTAAGTTTAAAGTAATTGCTTTTTACACCGCCAAAAACGACCAGGCGCACATCAGCTTTGTGCACGAGGCCAATAAATGGTTTCCGCAGATGGCCAAAAAATACAATTTCGGCTACGATTCTACCAGCAACTGGAGCAACCTGAACGCCAAATTCCTGGCAAATTATAAGGTAGTGATATTTTTAGATACCCGCCCCGATAATCCGGCGCAGCGCGCAGCCTTTGAAGCCTATATGAAAAATGGCGGCGGCTGGATGGGTTTCCACTTCGCGGCGTTCGCGCTTACCCCGTCAGATTTCCCTCAAAACTGGGATTGGTACCATAACGAATTTTTAGGGGCAGGCCAGTATAAAAGCAATACCTGGCGGCCGGTATTCGCTGTTTTAAAAGTGGAAGACCGTATCCACCCCGCTACCAAAAACATGCCTGCCGACTTCAAGTCATCCCCAAGCGAGTGGTACCGTTGGGAAAAAGATCTGACCAAAAACCCGGATATCAAAATACTGGCCTCAGTAGACCCCATGAGTTTCCCTTTAGGTACCGGCCCAAAGCCGCACGAGATCTGGCACAGCGGCTACTACCCCATCGTGTGGACCAATAAAAACTATAAGATGATCTACTTTAACGTTGGCCATAACGATATCGATTACGAGAACCACACCAACAAGGACCTCTCGCAAACACTCAACAACCCGGTGCAGGACAAGCTGATCATCGACGCTTTGCTTTGGCTTGGTAACGGTAAAAAGGCAGGCACTAAATAACACAGCAATTAAACTAACTGATAATTAACCAATTTTTAACCCTATAAAACTTCAGTCTCACCCCATGAAGAAAGGATTTTTACTTGCCGGCCTTGTATGTTTTTCAGCAAGCGTATTCAGCCAGGCACCTGCGGCAAAAAAGTTGCCCTACTCGGCAGCCAATAAAACGGTAAAAATGTACGTTACCGAAAAAGGCTCGAACAAAAGGCTTGCCCCGGCAGGCGAGTTAAAGTTTTCGTCGAACCCGCAGCCGCCCGAAACCGAAACACTTGTTTTTGTTGACCCCGAAAAGAAATTCCAGACCATGCTGGGCATTGGCGGTGCATTAACCGATGCCGTTGCCGAAACATTTTACAAACTACCTAAAGATAAGCAAAGCGAGCTTTTAGAAGCTTATTACAACAAAACCACAGGCATTGGCTTTACCCTTGCCCGTACCAATATACAAAGCTGCGATTTTAGCAGCGGCAGCTACAGCTATGTAAGTAAAAGCGATAAAGCGCTGTCCACCTTTGATATCAGCCACGATAAAAAATACCGCATCCCGTTTATAAAGGCGGCAACCGCCGCGGCAGGTGGCAAACTTACCATGTATGTATCGCCATGGAGCCCGCCTGCCTTTATGAAAGATAACAACGATGTACTGCACGGTGGGAAACTGAAACCGGAATTCGCACAAAGCTGGGCGAACTTTTATGTAAAGTTTATTAAGGCATACGAAGCGCAGGGCATCCCAATCTGGGGCCTGTCGGTACAAAACGAGCCTATGGCTACGCAAACCTGGGAATCGTGCAAGTACACCGCCGAAGAGGAACGCGACTTTGTAAAAAATTATTTAGGCCCAACACTTTGGAAACAAGGCATGAAAGCTAAGAAACTGATCGTTTGGGACCATAACCGCGATCTGCTTTACCAACGTGCAAGCACCATTTTGGAAGACCCGGCAGCGGCCAAATATGTTTGGGGTATCGGCTTTCACTGGTACGAGACCTGGACAGGCGCAGGCCAGAACTTTGAAAACACCCGCCTTACCCATGCCGCCTTCCCGGATAAGAACCTGATATTTACCGAAGGCTGCGTTGAAAAATTTGATTTTACCCGTTTAGACGACTGGAACCTGGGCGAGCGTTACGGCCTATCCATGATAAACGATTTTAATGCCGGCACCGTGGGCTGGACCGACTGGAACATCCTGCTTGACGAAAAAGGCGGGCCAAACCACGTGGGCAACTTTTGCTTTGCGCCGGTACACGCCGATACCCGCAGCGGGCAATTGCTGTACACCAATTCGTACTATTATATTGGCCATTTCTCTAAATACATACAGCCGGGCGCTAAACGGATTGCTGCCGCCGCAAGCCGCGACAAACTGCTAACCACCGCCTATCAAAATCCAAACGGATCGATAGCCGTGGTGGTAATGAACCGCACCGATGAGAAAATAGAATACAGCCTATGGATAAAAGGCAAAGCTGCCAAAACCGTAAGCGAGCCACATTCGATAGCTACTTTGGTAGTGCAATAATCCTTTTAAAAAAAGCAGCCGTCACCTGTGTGACGGCTGCTTTTTTTATTGGGTACGATGTCATGGTGAGCCTGTCGAACCATTAGCGGGCTATGCCCCGCCGCACACCCTTCGACACGCTCAGGGTGACACCCACCCACATCTATCTGACATAAATATTATCCCGCAAATAAGATCCCTTTCTCTTCCATCGCAATGCGTAACGTTGCCAGTGTACTTTTGCCGATGCCGTGCAGTTTCATAAACTCCTTCTCGGTAAGTTTGCTTAGCTCCTGCAGGTTATTGATGCCCGCGTTAGCCAAAGCGCGCCGGGCAGGTTTTGACAGCTTATCAAACACATGGGTTGATTTGGTTTCTTTCATCGCCTTATTGTTTAAACAAATGTACAGCCTTACGTTAATCCCCGTTAGGTGCATAAACGACTATTTGCAGGCCATTTGCGACACGTCACAAAAAAAGCGGGCAACCACCTGGGCCGCCCGCTTATCATCACTCACTCACAAAAATTATCCGGCAGTTGGGGCTTTAGGGCCTCTCTTGTTTTTCATTCTTTCTTTAAACTTATTTTTCATGTCGGTATAGCTTTTTAGCTGGTCGGCATTTAAAACTGCTTTCAGTTGACCGTCCGTCTGACTTAATATGGCCTTGCGGGTTTCCATGTTAGCTTTACGGTCGGTTGTCGACCGGTTTATTTTCAGGCTATCCATTTGGGTAGCGCGTTTCAATAATATAGCGTTTACCTTTGCGTATTGGTCTTCAGAAAGGGTAAGTTTCTTTTGCAATACCTTGCTTATACGCTGTGCCTTAGCTTCGGGAGCTATGTGGCGGCCGCCGCGTTTACCGTGCATCCTGCCTTTAAAGTTTGACCTTAAACTTGCGTAGCTTTTTAACTGATCGGCAGTTAAAACAGCTTTTACATCGGCTTTGGTTTTTACGGCAATAGCTTTGCGCGCCTGCATGTTTGCTTTACGATCGGCAGATTTGTTGGCCCTTAAGCTATCCATCTGCGCAGAACGTTTAACCATAATGGCATTTACCCTGGCAGACTGATCTGCCGACAGGCTTAACTTTTTGGTTAACGCCTGTGTTGCAAACTGCGCACGTTGTTCCGGCGTTTTATGCGCCCTTTTGGTTTGTGCCTGGGCAAATACAACGGTACCGGCCAGGAATGTTATCATCAATAATATCTTTTTCATGTTTCTTAATTTGCATATATGACTATGCCCAAGTACCTATGGTTTAACCATGTATTTGTCATTACAGTAACATTTATAATACATACTATTGCGGGATAAGACCGAACGGTCTATATTTGACCCGTCAAACTATTTAGGCTATGACAAAAGCAGAAAGAACCCGTCAATTCATTATCGAACAATCGGCACCACTGTTTAACACCAAAGGTGTTGCAGGTACCGCCATGAGCGATATTATGGAAGCCACTAAAATGGCCAAGGGTGGTTTGTATGGCCATTTTGAAAGTAAAGAGGAGTTATCGCACGCCGTGGTTGATTATTGTTTGGGCACCTTAAGCGAAAAAATTACAACCCTGCTAAACCGGGAGAAAACGGCTAAGGGAAAATTATTTGCCTACCTCGATTTTTTGAGCAGTCCTAAAAATCCGCCTTTACAGGGCGGGTGCCCGATGATCAACTTTGGCATGGAGGCCGATGATACCAACGCCATTATCAACAAGAAAGTAAAGCAGGGGATGGAATGGTCTGTAAACCGGATTGCCGGTATCGTGATAGAGGGTATTGGTACCGGCGAATTTGATGCTGCCTGGGATGCCAAAGAATTTGCCATAAAACTTTTTACGATGATGGAAGGCGCTATTATGATAGCACGGGTAATGGGAAATGATACCCACATGCGCACCATTATAAAAATGCTTAAAACTGAAATTGAAGCACAGGTGATAGAATAACTTTTATTATGACATAAAAAAGACCGAACGGTCTATTAATTTAAACAAAAACAAACAACACAAATAAAATGAAAGATCAAAAGATCGCTCTTATAACAGGAGCAAACCGTGGAATAGGGTACGAAACTGCCAAACAATTAGGCGAGCAGGGTGTAACCGTAATATTAACCGCCCGCAGTTTAGATGTAGCTAACGAGTCGGCAGGTAAGCTGAAACAACTGGGTATTGATGCCCATGGCGCCAAACTGGAAGTAACCAGCGCCGACGATCGCAAGGCATTGGCCAAGTACATCGACGATAAATTCGGCAGGCTGGATATACTGGTAAACAATGCCGGTGTTGCCCCTAAAAGGTCGTTGTTCGAAAAAATAACCGCCGAAACCGATGAGGAAGAGTTTGAATACATTTTCCAGACCAACTTCTTCAGCGTGGTTTATGTAACCAATGCCTTATTGCCTTTGCTTAAGAAAAGCGGTGCAGGCCGCATTGTAAATTTATCCAGCATATTAGGCTCGCTTACTTTGCATGCGCAGGCTGATAGCCCGATCAAAGATATTAAGGTACTATCGTACAATGCCTCGAAAGCCGCTTTAAACATGTTTACCAATCACCTGGCCATAGAGCTGGAAGGCACCGGTATCAAAGTAAACTCCGCCCATCCCGGTTGGGTTAAAACAGAACTTGGCGGCACAGAAGTTGCCCCGATGGAAATTGTTGACGGCGCCAAAACCAGTGTCGAACTTTCGTTAATCGGTGAAGATGGCCCCAATGGCAGGTTCATCCACTTAGGCGAAGAGTTGCCTTGGTAAGTGATTGGTTTAAGATGTAGGAACCACACGTTTCCGTGTGGCTCCTATTGAAAAACCTGTCATTTCGAACGATAGTGAGAAATCCTGTTCATTTAACAAGTGACGAACTTGTATGTAGCCTTGCATGTTGAACAAGATTTCTCTTCGCCCCAATGCGATACCTCCCCACTGCGCATCGAAATGACATTTTTTTCATGGCTATCATTACCCCTCCGCCACAAACCTGTTCAGCGTAATTAAATTATTTACTGCATCGCCCATGGTGTTGTTAAAGTACGCGTAAACGCGTTTGCCGTCGTTTAGCCACTCGTTGATATACTGGGCGTACTCGTATAAAAAAGCCTCGGTATAGCTTCCCCGGTAGCCGCCGTTTGGGCCGTGGAAGCGCAGATAAGCAAACTCCGTTGCCATATCAACCATTGGCGTAAGCGATTTGGGCATATCCTGTATTATTATGGCGCAGGTGTAATTGTCCAGCAGCTCATAAACTTCATCGTTGTACCAGCTGCGGTTTCTAAATTCAACCGCTACGTCCCAGCCACCGGCAAGCCCGGTATCCTGTAGGTTAACCAGCAGCTTCTCCAACTGCCTGATGTTGGATACATCGTTACTCCCCGGGAACTGGATGAGCAAACTTCCTTTATGCCCCCCTGCCGCATCAATCACCTGCATAAAGCGGTCTACATCTTCGGGTTTAAACAATAACTGCTTATTATGGGTAATATCGCGCCAAAGCTTATAAGTAAACCTGAAATCACCGGGCACCTCATTTGTCCATTTTTTTACAGTAGATGCCTGCGGGAGCCTGTAAAACGAGCTGTTTACTTCGATACTGTTGAACAGCGACCCATAATAACAGAGCCGCGATTTATCCTGGAACCCGGGTGGGTATAATGATTTATTGGGCACGGGCAGTACCAGTCCGCTGGTACCCGAATAGAAATTTCGCTTCTCGTTTTGCATACAATAGCTTAACACACTTGCATTTACTATTGTTGCGCTTATATTAGCGGTAAAATCAACAAAACCTCAATCTCATATGAAACTATTACGTTTGCTGCCCCTTGTGGCTATCGCACTTGCATCCTGCAACCCAAAACCAACCGGTGTTGTGGTAGAAGACCACCCGATGTCGCCAATGGTGGGCACCTGGAAACTGGTTTCGGCCGTTACGGTTACCAAAGGTGATACCGTTAAAGATTACCCTGTGCCCAACCAGGAAATGCTGAAAGTTTTAAACGCAACCCACTTTGCCTTTATGCGGCATGACCTGAGCAAAGGCAAGGGCAAAGATGCCACCTACACTGCAGGCGGCGGCACTTACGATTTTAAAGGCGATAAATACACCGAGCACTTAGCTTACCTGAACGCCCGCGAATGGGAAGGCCGCGATTTTGATTTTACCGTTAAGTTTAAAGGCGATACGCTGATACAAAAAGGCATCGAAAAGATAGACAGCCTGAATATCAACCACGAGATCATCGAAACGTACGTTAAACAGAAATAAAAATCAGGACCAAAACCCCTGCATTTTTATCTGTGCCGATGGATATCCCTGCTGCTTTAGTAATTTACGCAGCTGGGATACCATTGTATCACCTGCTTTGCAATATCATCACATCCCGCCCGGTGATGCGTTGTTTGCCGGGCGTGGCCTTTAACCCGTGATCGGTATAGCTGGCGGTAATAACGTAGGTACCCTTTTTATCTGCAGGGGCTTCTTTGGCCCGGAACATGCCATCCAGCCCGGTGTAATACGTAACGTTTGGATTGGCAGCCTGTTTATACATCCATTTAACAGCAGTTTCAGTTTCGGCAGCCGTAAATTCGGGATGCGTTGGCATGGCAGCTTTGCCCCATATCCCTGCCGAACCCTCTTTTATCCGCTTGGTAAGCAGCGCTAAATTAGCTGCCGAAAGCGGGTACCGGGCGACGATATCGTTGAACGACGGCCCTATTAATTTACTGTTGAAGTTGTGACAGTTGAAGCAGTTGGATGCACGCATCATGGCAAGGCCGGGCTCATCGGGCATTGTGGCCTGGTTGTTTGCAGGCAATTTACCAGGCACAAACTTTACCTCCAGCAGTACCTCAAGGGCGCTGATCTCGTCAAATTTAGAGTCGCCGTCCTCTTTGTCGGTAACGCTGATACTGTAACTCACGGGGCTGCCCCAGCTAAAGGTGTTTATCTTTGGGGTTGTGATCTTAACATCCGGCGCGGTATTTTGCTGTACGATGGCCGTAAACGAGAGCAGCAAAACGACAAAGGCAATAACCGGAATAAATAAAAAACGTCTTTTCATAACCCGGTTAAAGCTTATCTATTTCCTTTGCTACCCGCTGCGCCGAGCGGATGCACGACTCCATCCCCCTGCTCATATTATCGGCATAGGTGCCCGCAAAGTACAGGCGACCTTCGGGCTGCATTAATTGCGGCCAAAATTTGTGCATCTCTCCTATCGGGAAGGGTTCCATTTCGCAGGCAGGGGCATATTTATCTTTTGTCCAGTCTTTGGTTAAGGCCTGCTCAATGGTATCGTGCTTGCCGGGGTACACTTCACGGAAAGCCGCCAGCACACGTTGCGGTGACAAGCCACCGGGGCCGTATGCTTTTAAAACAATGCGTTTGCTGTCAACCTCGTTGGTTTCTTCCCATATGGATGATATATCCGGGTGCTCAAACTGCATATTGATGCTTTTAAAACCATCATCGAGCCAAAACCGGGTGCTGCACTCAAACACGTAAAAGGGATGCGAGGAATACGCCATATTATCAACTACGTATTGCTTGGCAGCCGATAATGGCGGAGTAACGGGGATATTTTTAAATACAGGCAGGGTAATACAATTTACAAATACATCTGCAGCCATTTCCTTTTCATCCTCGTACCCAAAGGCCTTATACTTTAACTTAACCCCGCTTGCGCTATGCTCAATTGCAGTTACCGGGTGGTTAAGTTTTAGTTTTGCGCCCAGGCGTTTGGCAAAGGCCATCGGCAGCTGCTCGTTGCCGTCCTTCAGGTGAAAGGTCTCACCTTCGGATGCGGGGATACCGCGCTGCTGCATCAAATAAGCCCGCCATAGATAATATAGGGCCGAAGTATGGTTACCGCCAAGCCAGTTTAAAGCAGCCGCAGATGCGCCTTCCTTTTTAAATATATCCGACATCGGGATCTTATCATACTCATCATACCCGACGCCAAAAGGCTGGTAAGGGTCTTTAAATTTTGAAAGATATGGCTTAATATAAAGTCCGCTTAATTCATATGAAGGGTTTTGCGACAGGAACTTCACTTCCTTTTCGTTAAAGCCAAATCTGGTAAGCACGGCCGGGTCTTTCAGCATCGCTTCGGTGTAAAATTTGCCGTCTATCATTTTAAGTACGTTGCCGTCCTTAGCCGCTTCCGATCCTTCGGCGTTGGGATACGGGATGGCTTTGAGGCCAAACTCCTGCACATATTCAAAAAAATGTTCGTAGCCCGGCTTGGTGATGTGGTCGGCACCATAATCGGCATACAAGCCATCCGAAAGACTATCCCGCCCGGTAAAAACATGCCCGCCATATCTGCCCGATGCTTCCAGCACCGTAACATCGTGCCCGGCTTTCATCAACTCGTAAGCACAGCAAAGGCCCGTGATGCCCGCACCGGCAACAATTACTTTTTTGCCGTTAGCAGATACCGGGAAATCAGTTGGTGTAAAAGCAGGCTTCGCCGTATCCTTAGCTTGTAAAAATTGCGGCATTAAGCCGGCACCCGCGCCGGCTATCAATGTGTTTTTGAGGAACGAACGTCGTTTTATACTCATGATATTATAACAAACCCGCGTTGAGAATGCGGCTATTGGTTACTGCAATATAAAAGAAAATGGGGTTAAAAAAAAGCGGGCGCCGTTTAGTCGCAACGCTTTTCAATTATATAATATAGGAGGACTTTTACTCAAACTTCCACCTTACAAAAGCTTCGATAGCCGCATATTCGGCAAGGCCGAGCTTGTTGTATAAACGGGCGGTTTCCTGCGTGCGGTCTTCGGCGCGTACCCAAAACTCGCGGGCATCATCACCGGGGAATACCGGGATATCCTTTTGCGACTGGTGTTTAAATATGGCCAGGCGCTTTCGTAAAACTTCCTGCGGGGATAGCGGTACGGCCATTTCTATCTCGTGGATCTCGAACTCGTGCCATGCTCCGCGGTACAGCCAGATCCAGCAGTCTTTGGTCCAGTCTTCTATCTGCCGCAGGCGATTAAAGGCTTCCAGCATAATCTCGAAACATATCTTGTGTGTACCATGTGGGTCGGCAAAATCACCGGCAGCGAAGATCTGGTGCGGCTTCACCTCCTGCAAAAGCTGCATGGTTTGCTGTATATCGTCCTCAAAGGATACGTTCTTGTCAAATTTGCTGCGGTCGTAAAAGGGCAGGTCCATAAAGTGGATGCGCTGGTCCTGTAACCCGGCCAGCCTTGCCCCTGCAATGGCCTCGCCCTTGCGGATCAATCCTTTTACCGTTCGGATGGCTTCTGTATCGCTTTGGTTTGGTGTTTTGGCCTTCAGGAAACTGACCATACCTTTATAAAGCCCCTCCAGGTATGCCGCATCCTGCGATTGCGAGCGGGCAAAATCCATGGCAAACTCTACGTAGCGCAGCATCTCATCGTCCCAAACGGCGGTATTGCCCGATGTTTGGTAAGCCACATGCACCTCGTGCCCCTGATCGGCCAGGCGGATGAAGGTACCACCCATCGAGATCACATCATCATCCGGATGCGGCGAAAATACGATTGAACGTTTTACAGCAGGGTTGGCGCGCTCGGGCCGCTGACTATCATCAGCATTGAACTTGCCGCCCGGCCAGCCGGTAATGGTATGCTGTATATTGTTAAATATGCTGATGTTGATATTGTAAACCGGCCCAAGCTGCGTAGCCAGCTGTGCCATGCCGTTACTGTTGTAATCGCTTTCGGTAAGCTTAAGGATGGGTTTATCCAGGGTTTTGGCCAGCCATATTACCGCCTTTTTGATCAGCATATCATCCCAAACACAATCCTTAACCAGCCAGGGGGTGTCAAAGCGGGTAAGGTCTACAGATGCATCGCGGTCGATAATAAATTCAACATTGTCCGAGTTTTGCAGGTAGGTGGCGGGCACATCCGGCGAGATCTCGCCCTCGATAGCTTTTTTTATTATGGAAGCCTTTTTACCATTCCATGCCAGCAGGATAATTTCGCGGGCTTTAAAAATGGTGCCTATACCCATGGTGATGGCCTTGGTTGGCACATTCTCTTTACCGCCAAAATCTTTTGATGCATCGCGGCGGGTAAGGTTGTTTAGCGTAACCAAGCGGGTACCTGAGTTTGGTGCCGAACCCGGCTCGTTAAACCCGATGTGGCCGGTACGCCCAATGCCCAAAAGCTGCACGTCGATACCGCCGTAGCTGTTTATCTTTTGCTCGTAAGCCATGCAAAAGGCCGCGATGTCTTGCTCGGCCAGGGTACCATCGGGGATGTTTACGTTGGCCATATCTATGTCAACATGGTCAAACAGGTGCTCTTTCATAAAGCGCACATAGCTTTGTGCCGAATTGGGTTGAATGGGATAATATTCATCCAAATTAAAGGTGACCACATTTTTAAAGCTGAGGCCCTCCTCTTTATGAAGCCTGATCAGTTCTGTATAAACCTTTATGGGCGATACGCCGGTAGCCAGGCCCAGCACAGCGGTTTTACCTTTGGCCTGCTTTTGTTTTATGATGATGGCAATACGCTTAGCTACATCAAGGCTTGCTTCGGTATCATTGGGGTAGATCTTTACGGGTACTTTCTCGTACCGGGTCTCTTCTAATAAATTGAGTAGCATTTTGTGTGGTTTTTGGTTTGGTTTAGGCACAGCAGTACCCTAACCATGCGGAAGCCTGCTTTTTAGCAGGCCCGCCGGTTTAATATTCGTTTAAGTTTGTATTATTTAGAAACCGCTATCGTCTAAAGCGAAGGTGTTTTTACGCTCTTTCCACTTACCCCTTGTAAAGTCGGGAAATGCCTGCGGGGCGTTACCATCTTTTAATGATTTTTCTGATAACGGTGTTATCACGCTCATGGTTAAAGAGTCGTACACATCAATAGGCGTTTGTTTCTTTTGCTTTATAGCCTCTACAAAGCCGTTAAATACAAACCAGTCCATACCGCCATGGCCAGCGCCTTCGGCATATTTTTCAAATTTTTTCCAAAGCGGGTGGTCGTATTTTTCGAACCAAACACTTGCCTTATCCCACTCATCGTACCTGGCCGATTTGCCTTCGATGTAAACCGCATCCGCAACATCCATCCAGATACCTTCGGTGCCTTGCACCCTAAACCCTAACGAGTATGGGCGCGGCAGGTGCGTATCGTGGCTAAGTACCACGGTTTCGCCGTTGGCGCAATTAAGCGTAGTTGTGGTAACATCGCCGTTGTTAAATTTGATCTTGGCGTTTTTATTTCCCGGCGATACTTTTTCAACGTAAGCATTTAACCCGCGCGATTTTGAGGAGAACGACACCAGGTTGGTAAAACGGTTACCGCGGTTAATATCAATATAGTTCATTACCGGGCCAGCGCCGTGGGTTGGGTAAATATCCCCGTCGCGGTCAATGTTCCACTGCGTGCGCCATTGCGATTCGCCCATGGTGTTGGGGCCAAACTCGCCGCCTTTACCATTAAAGCTTTTACCATCGTTAAATAAAATACCGCGCAGATCGTGCTGGTAACCGCCCTCCAGGTGTACTATTTCGCCAAAAAGGTTTTGGCGGCTCATGTTCAGGGCGGCCATTACATCGCGGCGGTAGCAAACATTCTCCAGTGTCATGTAAGGCACTTTGGTTTGTTCGTGTACTTCCAGTATATCCCAGTGGTCCTGCTCGGTAATACCGGCAATAACCTCGCAGCCAACATATTTGCCGGCACGCATAGCATCAATAGACTGGCTTTTATGAAACTGCCACGGGGTAGCAATTATAACCCCATCAATATCTTTACGATCTAATAGTTTTTTGTAGGCATCAAGGCCTCCGGTGTACTCTGCAGGCAGTTTCTTTTTGGCTTTTACAAATTGCTCGCGGCAATATTTTAGCGAGCTTTCCTGTATATCGCAAATGGCCACTATCTCCACATCATCGCGAAGCAAGCCCTCGCCAATATGGTTGCGGCCACGCAGGCCCACACCTATGTAACCCAACCTTACCTTATCTGCATTCTTTCCGAATAATAACCCTGAAGGCAAAATTGTTAGCCCTGCTAATCCTACAGCGGTATTCCAAACAAATTGTCTGCGATCCATAACTTTTAGTGTTTATTTTATTGATGATTATAATTGTTCGTTTAATAAGCTTTTTGTTTTACCCACTTTATGCCCGCTTATGGCATAATATAAAATAATAAGGTATGCCGGTATCAACACCAGGTAACCCTGGCTTGGGTTTTTTAATGCCTGGGCTAAAGCGCCATAAGCCAAAGGCACTATCGCGCCGCCTGCTATGCCCATAATTAATAATGATGAACCTATTTTGGTAAACCTGCCTAAACCGGCCAATGCCATTGGCCATATAGCCGGCCAAACCAACGAGTTTGCCAAACCCAATAAGGCTACTGCCGCTACCGAGATATACCCCCTTGTAAGTATGGCCACTGCCGATAATATCAAACCTAATACAGCCGAAAGCTTAATGGCTTTTTCCTGGCTCATGTATTTGGGGATACAGGCTATACCTACAAAATAGCCACCCAGCATACATATAAGCGTACCGGTAGTAAAATATTTTGCTGTACCTAAAGCAATGCCCTGTGTACTGCCGTAGTTGATAATGGTATCGCCGGCAATAACCTCGGCGCCTACGTAAAAGAACAGGGCCAGTACCCCAAGCAATAAATGCGGGAACTGCATAATGCTGGTTTTGCCGGTATTGTTAACCGCGGTTGTTTCGTCTTCCTGGTCGGTATCTATCTCTGGCAGGCTGGAATAGTAAATAATAACCGCCAGTACAAGCAGTACTATTACAATAACTATGTAAGGCGTAATAACCCGCGAAGCCAGTTCGTTAAGTTCGGCGAGTTTAACATCCGGTGCCATTTTGTCGAGGCGCTCTTTCAGGCCGTCGGCATTTTTTAGGGCGATGGCAGCTAAGATGATCGGGGCAAGCGCACCAGCCACCTTATTACAGATGCCCATAATGCTGATGCGCTTCGCGGCGCTCTCCGGCGGGCCTAATATGGTAACATATGGGTTTGATGCCGTTTGCAAAAGCGCCAGCCCCGAGCCTTGTATGAACAAGCCAAACAGGAACAAACCGTAATAACGCGTTAACGCCGCAGGGATAAATATTAGCGCCCCAACCGCGATAATGCCCAAGCCTACCGACATGCCCTTTTTAAAACCTGTCACCTTCAGGATCCAGGCGGAGGGGATGGCCAGCACAAAATAAGAAATGTAAAAAGCGGTAGTTACCAGGTAGGCTTCAACGGTTGTAAGCTCGCAGGCCAGTTTCAAGTAAGGTATCAGCACCGAGTTTAGCCAGGTGATAAACCCGAAGATGAAAAACAGCATCCCGATAATGAATATGGGGCTTAGCGTTGCTTTTTTGTTACTGAGTGCTGCTGTATCTGACATATATTGGGGGTTTGGGATTTAACGCTAATACACCTGCGGACTAAATACGATCTCTTTAAAAAAATTGCTTAAGTGAAACTCAGGCTTTTGGGCCTCTATCCTGTTCCAGCATAAAAAGTGCGGCTGGGGCAGGCCGTCGCCGCATTTGTAAAAGTTAACCTTCGCCCTGCTTTTCGCTAACGATAGCCCCGGGTGAAACTTGAATATTTTTTTAGGGATGCATAAAGTAAGCTCCCAGCTTATATTATTGGTACCGGTTTTAACCAGCGTTTGGTGCCTGATGGTTTTTAGCAGGCTTACCGGTAAAAACGTTCGCCCGGTTTTATGCTGCCCGTATTGCGCCCTGCAGGTACCCATACAGTTAAACTCCAGGTTGTAATAGTTTACATCGTTATCAAAGGCTATAAAGAACTCCACACAACTGTCTTCAAAAACCGGGTCGTTAAATTTACTGTATTCGGCCTTTAAAGTATGCTCGGTTACGTAATATTTCAGATAGATATCGCTTTCACCATAAGCCAGCACGAATGATGCCTCCGGCTGCTCCTCGTTACCTGCCCATGGCGCGTGCTGTATTTGCCTGCGCTCGTAACCGTCAAGTGCCTTTGATACATCCTCTACAGTGCCAAAGCCATCAAAACCCTTAAGGTAAGGAATATTTACTGTTATACCATTATCCATTGGTAGGCGCTGTATTGTATTTATCAATCTCGTTAAGTATTGTTTGCTGCATGGCATCTGCATTGGCGTCCAGCATTTTTACCAGCTGGAACTGCGCCCTTGCCCGTTGCAGGTTGTGCCCTTCAAACTTTATTTTAAAGTATTTGTCGCCGTTAATATGGTCGGTTAAAAACCTTACCGCCTGCATGTAGGGCAGCAATAGCGCGCCTTTCATCAGCGATTTAACTTCGGCATCTGTTAAAAATTTTGATGCTTCTTGTAAGTACCCACGCACATAAGCGTTAAACAGCGGCAGGTTCAGCTGGATCTTGCTTAGGTCCGCCTCGTCTTCGGTAGTGGTGTTTACAATGGTACGGATGGCATCGCCAAAATCGTATGCTACGTAACCATCCATCACGGTCTCCAGGTCTATCACGCACTGGGCCTCGTCGTTACTGTTAAGCAACACATTGTTAAACTTGGTATCGTTATGGATAACGCGCTTTGGCAGCGTTGCAACCTGTTCCGGCTGCTGAAAGTACTGCATAGAAGCCGCGTATTTTTTTACGATCGCCAGTTCGGCGGCAACAGATGCTACGCGGCCGCTGGCATCGTTTGCAACGGCCTCGTCTAAATGCTGCAGGCGTTTCTGGATGTTATGAAAATCGGGGATCACCTCAAACATTTCGCCCGCCGGGATATCCGACAGCATAGCCTGGAACTTCCCAAAAGCCTTGCCGCCTTCGTAGGCCTGCTTTTCGGTTTGTACCACATCATAGCTTTTGGTATCACTTAAAAAATAGAACATGCGCCAGTAATCGCCGGTGCTATCCTTATAAAAAAAGCGGCCGTTGGTGGTGGGGATCAACGTCATTACTTCTTTTAGAGGGTCGCCGTGGCCAAAAGCGCTTATTTTATTTTTAAGGTGCTCGGTTACCTTGCGCATATTATCGGTAAGTTTTTCCACGTTGGTGAAAATACTATGGTTAATGCGCTGCAAAAGGTAATTAGGGCCGCTTGCCGATGCATTCCTCAAGAAAAAAGTATCGTTGATATGCCCCGACCCATAAGCTTTTTGCGAACCCACGTCTGCGGCACATTTAAAGTGCGATACAACCTCAGCTATGTTTTTAGAACTTTGCACTATATTTTAGAATTATTAATGTTATTTATTGATCCACACATGGGGTGGGTTGGTTATATGTTTGGCCGCCTTTTGGTTTTTACTTACATGTAAATGTGATGTAAATTTATTGTTAGCAAAAGGGCGCTGCATAAGCACATGTTGAAAATGCCGCTACACAACCGTTTGCATAAACCACGCAAACGGTTGTGCTATTTTCACGCAAACGGTTGTTTAAAATTCATTTCGTAACAACCAAAAACCTTAATCTTAAAATTTTGCATCGTATAATATTTAGGGTTTCAATTTTTAATTAATTCAAACACCGGCAGCCTGTCTGCCGCTACTTCTGTTTCTATTTTAGCGGGGCCTTTTACCGTTTTACCCAAATCGCTTTTCCAGGTACCTTTTGGCAGGTAAACTGTTTTTGTATTGCCGGCAGCAATCATTGGTGCCACCAAATATTTATCGCCCAGCATAAACTGCCCTTGTACCGTAGCAAAACCCTGGTTGGGGAACTCGTACTCCATGCTGCGGGCTATGGGCTCGCCGGTCTTGGCGGCTTGCTTTACCAACTGCATAAGATATGGCGTGTACCGGGCCCTTATCTCAACCGCTTTTTTAACGGCTGCCAGGTTTTGTTTTGACAGCACCCGCCACGGCGCTACCGAAAACTGCATCATAGGCATTAATGCCGAGCATTGCGCCGAGCGTACCACCAGTTGCTCATCCAGTTTATCCCTGCCAATGAACGAGCCGTACTCGCCGCCACCAATCATATCCGGGCAGGTGAACTGGTAACCCAGCAGGCCCGCCGTAGTAAGATGCGGGATAAGCTTTTGCAGATCTTCCCAATTATGCTTTTTATCGCGCAGGCGTTGTACCAGCGGTTCGCCGCCCATTTTCCACATGGCGCGGTATTCGTTTAGCGGGTAATGCAGGCCTATTTCGCCCCAAAGCCTGCTATGCTCGTTTGGCGTCGCTTTTTTGAAGGATAAGCCATTGGCCGGGTAAAAATCGGCATCGCCGGCATCAAACTTAAAGCCATCCAGGTGATAGGTGCTTACCATATGATCTAACCGGCCGCGAAACCATGCCATGGCACCGGGGTTGGTGAAATCGAGCACCGAGCTGTAGCCGTTCCACCAACTGATGATGGCAGGTTTGGTTGCCCTATCCCAGGGCTTGTTGGCGTCACCTTCGTTATCAAACAACAGCAGTTTTTTATCCAGCAACTCGCGACCAACTTCGGTATCGGCAGACATAAAGGGGCTAACCCAAAGCATCACCTTAAAACCTAAGCTGTGCAGGGTATCTACCATTGCGGCAGCATTGCTAAACCTGTCTGCACGGAAATCGAACCTGCCATAGTAATCGGCCCAGTTATCGTCAATCATGATAACTCCCGGCGGAAAACCGGTGCCAATTATCGCCCTTGCATAGCTTAAAATATCCTTTTGGTTTTGGTTGTAAACCAGTTCTATCCAGGTATTATACTGCGGTTTGCTAAACAGTAAAGTATCGGGCAGCTTACCTTTTGAAGGGAAGAAACGCTTTGCAGCGTTGCTGAACGCTCCCCGCAAATCCTTCGCAGCCGAATCGATAGTTAACGCGCCCTTAGCATTGCTGATGATCAGCGTATTTTTTTCAAAAGCAAATTTAAACGGTTCTTCGCTCCAGATGAACCGGCCTTTGGTAGATATCAGCAGCGGCACAGCCTGGTTGCCACGGGTATCGCCATACATATCGTAGCTGTAACCGTCTTTAAAGGGCATCAGGTGGGCCTCGTTCACTGCGCCGCCATACCATTTTTCGCCATCTTTAATAGCTAAGGTTGTTTGCGCGCAAAGCTGCGCACCGGCGGTGCATAACATCGCTAACAAAAACATACCTATTTTAAAGACTCTGGTCATCTGCCGCTTATTGCTTAGTTAACTTTAATAGTGTGGTTTAATTTGTTGTAACCTGTTGCCGCTTCCCAAACATCGTTGTTGGCCAAACGGATGCTAAACTCGGGCTTGGTAGCAATGCTCGCGTAAGCATCCGGCAAGTTTAACAACATCTCGTAATCGCCGGCCGGGAAGTCAGACGGGATCTTGATAGACTCTGTAACCTTGTTATCGCCGCTGTACCATTTGCGTACATCGGTAGCCAGGTCAAATGATTTTACCTCGTTTGTTTTGGTATTGCGCAGCAGCAATTTTGCCGGGCGTTTGTTATATGGCGACGCATATCCCGCGTTTTTAATATTCAGTACAATATTAAGGTCGGTACCTTTAACCACGTTATCAGGCAGTACGGCGCTTTGCAGTACAAAACGGTAACCCAGGTTGCGTTTAATGTTATCCATGCAGCCACCATCCTGCCAATCGTTATTTACATCATTATTGTAATGCGCGTTAATGAAGCTGTAGTGCAGGGCTGCAAACTCCGCCTGGATCTTTCCGGCTGGTTCGCAATCGTTGGTTGGGCTAAAATCGTCAGAGCAGGTTTCGCCGCCAACCACTACAAATTTGCTATCGGCTTTAAAGTAATCCTTCAAGGTGTTCAGTACCGCACCATCAGATGTGCGGGGGCTTGAGCTGTTACCATAATCCTCGTAAGTGCCAAAATCATTGGTACTGGCCATAAAGCAATCGTTATGATAGCCTAAGCGGGCAATATCGGTTTCGGTAAAGGCGCCGCTTTCGGTTAAAGGGGCCGAGGTAAGCGGCGAGTTAACACCATAAATGTAGCGTTGCTTTAACTGCGGGTAACGCAGCTGTATCATCCTGTCGGCAGGTACGGCATCAAGCATGGCTTTTATCACCTCTATCCTGTCTTTCCAGTTGTTATCGGTTAGGCGGTTGTTCTGGTTGCCATTATTGGAGGCATCGCCAAAAAAGTCGCTGTAGTATTGCTCGCCCCATACGCCTATAAAGCCCAGCTGCACGCAGGCAATGATATCGGCATTATCGTGCAGTACAGGTTTTAGCTGCGCGATGTGGTTAAGGATAATGGCTTTTGGTGCATCGCCATACAGCGGGCAAATAAACCCTTCGGGGCAAGCGCCCGGTTTTGCAGTAGCGGTGTAAACAAAGCGTGGGATAAGCTTAACGCCTGCCGCACGGGCCGCATCGAAATCCTTTTTAAGGTTGGTTAAAAAGCTTGCCGAAATAGCGGTGTTCACTACATCATCCAGCACATAATATCTAAAAACTAATGTGCTTGCTACCTGGTAGTTGGCGCCCTCCACAGTTTGCGGCGAGCGGTAGCTTTTCAGTTCGGCCTCGGTCAATACCTGGTAGTTGCTTGAATGCACTTCGGAGTAGCGGTAAAAACCACGCTCGGGATTAGGGAAATCTTCGGCGCTCTCGGTGTAGGTAACATTTACCTTTTCTACTTTAACCAGGTTGTCGCTTTTATTGTTACACGAGAAAGCAAGCAGTATGGTTGCTAAGGACATGCCCAGGGCATAGCCTGTAAATTTTTTTATCATGATGTAATGGCTTTTAGTATAGGTTAGTTTATAATTTAAAAAAGATGCCCCGTTTATACAGCCAGTAACAAAGGCCCCACTCGGCAACCAAAGTTGCTATGGCCGATACCACTGCCGCTACACTGAGCGGAACGTTTAAGAACAGGTGCAGCATATCGCCGGTAAAAATGGCCACTTTGCCGTTTACCCACTGCATGCCTACGGTTTCGAAAAACAGGTAGATGAATATGGCGTTCATGCCCACTACGGTGAAGACCCAGGCGTATTTGTTGTTACGCTTTACATCAACAAGCCAGTAAACTGCAGCCAGTATCAATAATACCCACCCAACCGATGCAAACGCGAACGCGCTGGTGCTGATTCGTTTGATAATGGGTGTTATGCCTGAAAGATCGAGCCCAAAACCAATTACAAGGGCTACGATACCGGCTGCAATTAAGGCTTTTATTTTATAGCTGATGGTTTTGTTTGATATTAACAGCTTACCCGCCAGTACGCCCCAAATGGTATGTGCCGCGGTTGGTATGCAGTTGATGGTTACCCAGCCGTCGCTGTTTATTTTTCCCATCAACAGGGTATCAACATATGCTCCAAAGTTTTTTCCTTCAACAAACGGCTGGTCGAAGCCGGGCATCAGTATGGTGCGATATAAAACCTCGGTAAGCACCAGCAGGCCTATGGTAAATACAATTTGCCAGGTGTACGACCGGTTGATTATCAAATAAGCCACTATGGTGGTAAACGATAACTGCGTTAGCACGTTCCAAAGTTCCCAAACGGGTTTACCCGCGTAAAAGCAATGCAGGGCCACACCGCAAATAAAAAGCTTAAGGCTGCGTATCAATACGTGGCGCAGGTTATTGTTCCAGCTTATGCCTTTATCCAGTTTGCGGCTGTAAGAAATATACATCGCGGCACCTGCCATGAACATAAACGCGGGCTGAACTAAATCCCAGAAATGCAGCCCGTGCCATGGATGGTGAAAGAACTGGTTGATCAACCCGCCCATGGGCTGCGTAGGATCGATATGCCTTATTGCTTCGTAAAGCATGCAGCTTTCGCCGCAAAGCAGTATCATGATCATGCCGCGCATAACATCTAACGATACTAAGCGCCCGTTAGCCAATTGATCAGCAGTTGTAACCTTTACCATAAGTGCCCGATATATATTTAATTACAGCGTCAACAAACAGATATAAACCAACTAAACCTTATTCGCTCATGTCTAAGAAGAAACTCGAGGTCCCTTCATCCGGCGCGTTGCCCAGCACTACCGACCAATCGTTTTTGATGGCCTGTATAGCTATGCGCAAACCCGAACCTGTTAAGCCCTTTAGCTTGCCGCGTGCAAAACGCACTTCAAATTTAACTACGCCACCTTCGTCTTTTACGGTACCTACGGTGTAGGCCTCGGCTATTGATTGCGGGGCAAACGAGAATGCATTTTGATCGGCGCTGTTGTGGTAAAAAATATCTACGCCCGCGGTTAGCAGCTGGCCTTCCAGCAGTATATCGTAACCGCCATCGGGGAAGGTACCTGTTAACAGGCCGGTGCCCGCGTCGTTATCCGAATCAAGGTAAATATCGAAAATATCGGCATCTGATTTTTTGCGGGCCATTTCGCCGTACAGGTAAACATAGTTACCATCGTAATCCATCTTCACGTTATTGAAAACGCCTTTGCTGGCACCCAGCGGAATCACATCTTTGGTAACGGTTGCCCAATCGTCCAGCGAGTTATCGTTGATCTTTACCGGTGATGTTTTGGCTATACGTAAAACGGTTGATGCTTCAACATTTTGGCCGTTTACCGATGCAGTTAAGGTTGGTACGTATTTGCCTTTGCCGGGGTAAGTATGCGTAGGGCTGGCCTCGGTTGATGTTTCGCCATCGCCAAAATCCCATTTATAGCCGGTTACACCTTCTGTTTTTACCTTAAAGGTTGCGGTAGGGCCATCAACCTCTACATCGTACTGCAGATCGGTTTGGGGTGTGTATTTATCTTTTTTACATGAACTGAATACCGTACTTGCTACAACTATTGTTAGCACGAACATGTAAGCTTTTAAATTTTTCATATCAATTTGTATGTTACTGTGTGATAATTAATTATGGGTTTTGGGTTGCCAGCGGGTTGCTTAACACCTCGTCTATCGGTAAATAATAGATAGTGCGCGGGTTAGTGTAAGGCACCGTAAGGTTAGGGTAACCGGCAGGTGTTTTAGACAGATCGACATCAGTCTCTTTTAAACCGGCCAGATGGTAGCCCCAGTAAGCTTTGTTTAATGTGCGTTTGTTACGGAACACATCGTAAGTACGGTGGCCTTCAAATGCCATTTCTATACGTTTTTCATCCAGCACTACATCTAATGCGGTTTTGCCGCCCGGTACAACTTTATTGTACAGTGAACCTTCCAAGCCGCGGTTTTTGCGGATCATATCCACATCGTCAAGCGCATCTGCGGTTTTTCCTGTTTTAGCCTCGGCCTCGGCACGTATCAGGTACATTTCCGCTATCCTGAACATAATTGGCGAGCTTAAATTTGGCAAACCACCCTGGAACGAGAATTTACTGATATAGTACACTTCGATGCCATTTTTCTTCTGTACACCACCCGAGCCATCTGATAAAGGCACAATGTACGACCAGCGAACATCCTCGGGATGGGCCGACATGGCCGAACGTAATGATGATGAAGCATATTCCTCGCCCCAGCCCGAGTTACCGTCTGAGTAGATCATTGATGCGATAGAACCAAATTTTCCGTAATCGTCAACCGGGGTAAATGCCACGCAGAAGATAGTTTCGCTGCTGGTGGTTGCATTGGCAAATAAGGTTTTGTATTCGTTTTTATTAGCTAAAGTGAACTTACCTGAGTTAATTACCTTGTTTGCATACTCAATGGCTTTAGCGTTATCTTCTTTGTAAAGGTTAACACGCGCCAGTAACGACCATGCGGCTTCCTGCGATGCGTATTGCACACCACGTGGCTGGGTCATTAATGTCGCGGCTTTTTCGGCATCGGCAATAACAGAATCATAAACCTCCTGAACAGTTGAACGCGCCTTTTTAGCCGGATCGGTAAGGTTGGTACGCAGGATGATACCAGGCGCACCAGGGTCAACAGAATATGGCTTGGCAAATAACCTTGCCAAATTAAAGTGGCAGAATGAACGGAGGAAGTAGCACTCGCCCAGCAACTGGTTGGTAGCCGCATCTGTTTTCCCCGATTTTTCAACCGCATCTATAACGGTATTTACACCTGTAATGATCTTGTATGATATATACCAGAAGTAACGGGTGTTGCCCTGCGCCGGCGAATGATCAAGGCTAAAGCTGTAGTACAATGGGTCGGTAGTTACCTGGCCGCAAACAATATCATCGCTGGCAAAATCGCTAAGGTGATAAAACTGGCGCAGGTACATGTTGTTCTGGTCTACCGTACCGTTAAACTCAATATGGTCCTTAAACAAAGCGTAGGCTCCGTTCAGGGCGTTAGTTAAACCATCGCTGGTGGTTACCAGTGTGCCGGTACTAATGGCGTCGCTTGGGTTAACATCTAAGTTTTTACAGCTGCTTGCCGCAACTAACACAAGGGTTATAATGGAGAATATTTTCTTTTTCATATACTTAATTTAATAGGCTGGGACCTGCTTAAAAGTTGAAATTAACGGTTAACAAATATTGGCGGTTGTTAGGGTACTTAAAGTCTGATACGCCCGGTGTTGCAAAGCTGCCCGGTGTAATGGTAGTTTGCGGGTCCTGGCCCAAAAAGTTCGAGAACGTAGCAACGTTATCGGCAGTTACACCTACTGTTACACCCTTCATGGCTATTTTGCTGGCCCATGCGGTTGGCAGGGTATAGCTAAAAGCAATGTTACGGATGGTGAAATAGCTGCCATCCCTTAAATAACGGGTTGATGTTTCGGTAGAGTTGGCCGAGTTTTGCGGGCTTGGCTCTGTAGCCTGTGTATCGCCCGGGCCACTCCAGATCTTAGCGCCGGCAGGCAATTGTATCTGGTTGTAGTATGGTTCGTGGCCGTCGTTCATCATAAACCTTAAGTTGTTGCTAAATACTTTGTTACCATAGTTAAAGTAAGTACTTACACGTAAGTTAAAGTTTTTATATCTAAAACTGTTGTTAAATCCACCCTGGAACTTTGGCAGCGCCGAACCTACTTCCTGGTTGGTAGCCTGCGCATAGTCTGATGTTTTTTCGCTGGCCACAGCTTTACCTTCGGTATTGTAAATGATCTTTTCCCAAACCGGGGCGCCTGTCTGCGCATCAACACCTAACCATTTTGGCATGTAAAATTCAAAAAGATCGCCGCCGTTGCGGTAGATCTGCGAGATGCTCCACGAACCTGTTTTGATGATATCCGAAGGGAAACCTGATAGTTTGTTGTTGTTAAAGTTGATGGTAAAATCGGTGTTCCACTCAAAATCTTTGGTGCGTACGTTGGTTGAGTTGATCCCCACCTCGATGCCTTTATTAATTACAGTACCCGCGTTATCCCATTTGGTTTCGAAACCAACTGATAACGGCTGCGATACCTGCAGCAACAGGTCCTTGGTATCGTTACGGTAAACATCCACGGTTAAATTTACGCGGTTAAATAAACCGATATCAATACCGGCGTTTATCTGGCGCTTGCTTTCCCAGGTTAAGTTAGGGCTTGCCAGCTGGTAAGGTACCGCGCCTACCAATGAGTTATACTGGGTAGTTAACGAGAACAGGCCCAGATACCGCGATGCGCCGATATCCTGCGTACCGGTAATACCGTAGCTGCCACGTAGTTTTAAGTTGCTGATAATGCTGTTATCGGCCATAAAATCCTCGTTGCTGGCTAACCATGCTGCCGATACCGATGGGAAACCACCGTACCTGTGGCTTGGCGAAAAGTTGGAAGAACCATCATACCTGAACGACCCCGACAGGAAATATTTGTTTTTGTAGTTGTAGTTTACCTGCGATATTAATGATTGCAGGATGTACTTATTGTTAGCGCCGTTAACCAGCTGGTTGTTTGATACTACGTTAAGCACTTTCAACCCTTCGGGCAATCCTTTACCGGATGCGCCCGAGTACTCGCTTTTACTGGTCTCGAACGCGCCGCCTACAAAGCCACTCAGGTTATGATCGCCCAGTTTAAAATCAAATTTTAATAACTGGTTGCTGATAAGGCCGTAGTTAAGGGTGTTCAGTTCATCAATATAACCGGTGCCATGGTAGGTACCTGCTGCAACCGGCGATACAAAATTAGTCCCTTTATCAAATGACGATGCAACCCTGTTTGTACTGGCAAATGTTAACCAGTTGGTAATGCGGTAATTAATACCCAGGTCGTAATTTATGTTGAACCCTTTGTATGAGTGATCGGAGTTTTGTACGGTGTTAAGCGGGTTGATCTTATCCCTCGACCACCATTTAAAGGTAGAGTTACCATCTACGTAAATTGGCTTGCCATTGGCATCATAAGGGTTATCCCAGGGCATGTTCAGGAACGAGTAGTACACGTCCATATAATCGTAGCTTTTGCCCTGCGATGCGCTCAGGTTAATATTGTTGGTAACATCAAGTTTTTTAGAGAAGTGGTAAGTTGAATTACCGCGCAAGTTAACACGCTCGAAATTGGTGTTAACAAATGTGCCCTTCTCTTTATAGTACGATGCACCCACGTAGTAATCATTTTTTTCTGTTTTGCCACTGGCAGACAGGTAGAAGTTATAAATAGGGGCTTTTTTAAACGATTCTTTCGACCAGTTATAATCCTGGTTGCGTAACGCTAAGGGGCGCTCGGCATAAAACTTTACCAGGTCTATCTTGTAAGAGTTATCAGTTGCGCCTACAATGTAATCGCGGTAAAACTCCTTTTGATAATCGTAAAGCTGGTTACTGTTCATCAGGTTCATTTTGCCAAAATCGGCCGTGCGGAAACCTGTAGAGATCTTGGCCTCGAACCTGGTTTCGCCTTGTTTGGCGGTTTTGGTTGTGATGATGATAACCCCCGCGTTTGCCTGCGAACCATACAAGGCGGTAGCGCCGGCATCCTTCAGTACGGTAATGCTTTCTACGTCGTTAGGGTCGTAGTTACCGCCTATGATACCATCAACCACAAAAAGCGGGCTTTGGCTGGCATTAACCGATGATACACCGCGCAGCCTTATTTCGGCAACTGCACCGGGCGCGCCACTGCTGTTTACTACCTGCAAGCCGGCAACCTTGCCCTGCAGCATAGTACCTACATCATTCGCGGTAACGTCTTTAAGCTTGTTGGCCGATACTACCGTAACAGCGCTGGTAAGCTCGTTTTGTTTTTTGCTGGTATAACCTACCACAACAACATCGGTTAGTTGCTGTACATCCTCGGTAAGTTGTACCTGCACGCCTGTTTGGCCTCCGGTTACCGGCACTTCCTTTGAAAGGAACCCTACAAAGCGGATAACTAATGTTGCTTTGCCCGCCGGCACATTCACGGTGAAATCGCCGTTAATGTTTGTCATGGCGCCTATGGTTGTGCCTTTAACAGAAACCGTTACGCCGGCCATGGGCTGCTTATCAAGCGCGGATACTACACGCCCCGTTACCGGTAAGGTTTGCGAAAAACCCTGCAGGCAAAACATGATAGCGCAAGAACAGATAAGTAAAATTTTCCTGATCATATTGTGTGAATTAGTTTATAGTTTTTTGCTTGGATATTTGGTTATTGTAAAAGTGATGTAAAATTGTTGTTAACGAAATACCACGGGCAGGGCGCAAACGTAAAAGAGGGTTACGCAAACGGTTGCATGATTTACGCAAACGTTTGTTCTATTTTACGCAAACGTTTGTGTAAAATTCAGTTACCGGCTCATTTGCAGATTATTATTGGCTGTTTAGGGCACAAAGCACCACTAAAAACCTGTTCGCGTCAAAAAGAAAAGATAATTATTTGGCGGGGGTGTAATCTATCATCTCCGAATCGATGATATGCTGTAGCAGCGGGAGTTCGGTTGCATTGGGTTTTGCAGCATTGTTTATCAACTCGAAAAGAAAGCCCGCCGCCATTGACGATTGCTTGTAGGCAAATTGCTCTATTGATGCCAGCGGCACGCTATCCATGTACTCCCAAATGGGCAGGTTAGCAAAGCTGATAAAACTGATATCTTTATTTACCACCAGCCCGGCGGTCTTAACAGCGGCTATGCAATCCAGCAAAACATAATCGTTAAATACGATAACAGCGGTAGGCGGTTCCTCCAGCGATATCAGCTTGTTTATGGCCTTCAGGTTATCGGCCTTGCCCAGGGTTGTTGATACGATGATGTCCTGGTCTACCGGCAGGCTGTTCTCCTTTAAACAGCGGATGTAGATCTCTAAGCGCTGCAGCGTGGCAGCCAGTTTAGCAGGGCCGTTGATAAGGCCAATACGGGTGTGCCCCATATTTACCAGTTTGGTTATAGCCTGCAGCATACCCGAAACCAGGTTACAGGCCACGTAATTGATATCTTTACGGCTTGGCACCCTGTCAAAAAACACTACGGGGATGTTGTATTTCTTCAGGCTGTCGAAGTGGTCGTAGGTGGATGTTTCTTTGGTGAGCGATACCAGCACCCCGTCTACACGATGGTCTTTCATGTTCTCCACTATCTTTTTCTCGCGCTCGAAATTATCAAGCGACTGCCCGATGATCACATTGTAATTACTGGCCTCGGCCGAATCCTCCACCCCGGTTAGTGCGGCCGAAAAAAACGGTTCGGACAGGTCGGGGATGATAACGCCTATGGTATAAGTTTTACGTTCTTTAAAGTAGATGGCCATTTTATTGGCCTCATAGCCCAGCTCTTTGGCTACCTTGTGTACCCGCATAGTGGTTACAAGCCCAATGCTCGGATGATCGTGCAGGGCCCGCGATACGGTGGATGCCGATACATTAAGCCGCTTGGCTATCTCTTTAATAGTAGGTAAATTATTCCTCGACATTTTATGCTGGTACGGGCAATTCTCAGGTAGCTAAAATACTATATTAATTGTAAAGCTAACAATTTAGCCGCTGCAACAATAATACATTACAATTAGCCATTTATATAATGGCTTTAAAATATAACGGCCCTGCACAATGCAGGGCCGTGTGTTTATATCAAAATTGGGGGCTTATTTGCTTTTTTGGGCGGCTGCTGCGGCAGTTGCGCTAAACAGGCTGATGGCTTCGGCGTTGTTAGCCTCCTTAGCGTAGTCAACAGCGGTTTTGTGCTGGTTATCTTTTGCCCTTGTATCCGCGCCATTCCGTAACAGTGTTGATGCTGCTTCGATATTACCTGCCTGCACGGCGGTAATCAGAGCGGTTGCACCGGTGCTGTTTTTAGCATCCAGTTTAGGGTAATGGGTCAGCAGCAGATCGGTAATGCGGATGTTTTTTACCGATGCAGCCAATATCAGCGCGGTGTTGCCGGTTTTGTCTTTCACATCAACATCGGGGTTCCGTTGCAGTAATAATAGTACCGCCCTGTCGCTTCCGTTTTTTACGGCAGCAATTAAAGGCGAATTGCCCTGATCGTCTTTAGTATTTACATTAGCGCCTTTTTCTAAAAGGTATTTAACAGCCGGGATATCGTTTTCCTGTATGGCCGTAAAAATGTTTTGCGCGAACGTAGGCAGGGATAACATTAAGGATAAACTTAATAGCGAAAGTGTTTTTTTCATTTGCATTGACTTAAAGGGGGTTATGAGTTAAATTTTTTTCAAGGGAAACTACGTAGAAACACGTGGTTTGGACTTAATCCGGTGTTACCTGAAAATTAAGTGCATAGTGCAAAATTTCGTATAGGGCAATGGGACCAAGAGTGTGATTAAAAAATAAAATCAAAAAGATGCCTAAACGTTACCCAAATTAACAGTTGCATTATTTTAAAATTTGATTAATAGTTTATATTAAACGAATGATAATAAATCAACACGCACTCAAATGACATTTAGATGACATTGCACTATATTTCCGATGAATTTGGCCCGTGTTAATTTACGGCGTCCAGTTGCAATACTACACTGGTATGGTAGCTGTTCACCTCGGGGTTAATGCCTACATTCATCAGGAAATCGCCTTTGTAAACCAGTTTACCTTCTAAAACAGAGCCGGTGCCGGGGTACAGGTTTATCTCCTTAACCGAGTATTTTTTCTGTGGATCGAGGCCCTTAAAACGGATAGGCGCTTTGGTACCTGCGTTATACCGGTTGTTCACCAGGTAGTTAAACACCACCGCTTTTGATTTGGCGGCATCTACATACATCAGCGAGGCGACATCGTTCCCCCATGGGCTTTGCAGGCGGTATTGGTCGCCATGCCATATGATATCCTTAAGGGCATCGTAGTTCTTTAAGGCTTCGTGGCAATAGGCCAGTTCCTGCTCGTTAAGCTTGCCTACTACAATATCAAAGCCCATTTTACCCATCATGGCCACATCAATTTTAAACTTAATGGGTTGTTTGCCCCAATCGGTAACGTGGTTTGAGCTGGCAATAGCCGGGAAAAAGTAAGAGTATTCCCATTGGATGAACACCCTTTCCAGCGGGTCGGTGTTATCGCTTGGCCAATACTCGGTAAAGTATTTAAGCGCGCCGTAATCAACCCGGCCGCCACCACCCGAGCATAGCATCAACGGCACTTTTGGGTATTTAGCGCGCACCCTATCCAGCACTTTATACAACCCGCGCACGTAATCGGTGTAGAGGTGGGATTGGTCTTTCTTGAGGTACGGCGAATAAGCGTTATAGATAACCGCGTTACAATCCCACTTTAAATAAGCCAGCTGAGGGTTTTTGGTAAAAAGGTTATCCACCACGCCGAATACAAAGTCCTGCACCTTGGGGTTAGTCAGGTCAAGCACCAACTGGTTCCTGAAGTATTTTTCGGGGCGGCCGCTTTCTTTGATCACCCAATCCGGATGGGCTTTGTACAGGTCGCTGGCGGGGTTAACCATTTCGGGTTCAATCCAGATCCCAAACTTTACACCATTAGCCTGCGCCTCTTTAACCAGTGAGCTGATGCCGTTTGGCAGTTTCAGCTTGTTCTCCTGCCAATCGCCCAGGCCGGCGTTGTCGCCGTTACGGGGGTGATTGTTGCCAAACCAACCATCGTCAAGCAAAAACATATCAACGCCAAGCTTTTTGGTATCCTTAAACAACTGCGCCAGTTTAGGCTCGTTAAAATCAAAATAGGTAGATTCCCAGTTGTTCAACAGCGTAAGCCGCGTGCCCTCGCCGTCAACAATTTTATATTTGCGCGCCCAGCTATGCAATTTGCGGCTGGCATCGCCCGTACCGTGGTCGCTGTAGGTATAAACCAGCGCGGGGGTCGCAAACTCTTCGCCGGCTTTTAAATGGTACTCGGCAGCGGCGTTGTTTATACCGGCAATTAGTCTTAAATAGTTTGATGGCTCGGGACTCAACTCAAAATCAACCCTAAAATTACCAGACCATTCCAGCGAACCCAGCAGCACTTTACCCTCGTCTTCGGTAGCAGGCTTGTCCATCGATATAATAAAGGTTGACGGTTCGTATAGGTTGGCGCGGGTGCCCAGCTTGCTGTCAATGGTTTTTATACCGTGGGTTAATTTGCTTTCTTCAGGTCTCATTTCTGTCGCCCAGTTGCCGTGGTATTGTTTCAGCCAAAAACCATCAGCCTTAAAATTAAGATTGGCAGAAGCGAATTTATTCAGCGTAACCACGCCCTTCTCGTTATGCGTAATTACCGACCACTGCTCGGTAACATCCTCTTTAAAAAATGTTTTATAATAAAGCTTTACTTCAAACGGGTAAGCGGGATCTTTTAATGTTACGGTTAACATTGAAACGTTATCGTCAATTTTTGCTACCGCATGGCTGATATAATGCAAATCAAGGGATTTATTACCATCGGCATGGGTAACCGTTATGGCAGGCTCCGCAAGATTTGCCGATCCTGATGGCGTGTATGCATCGTCCAGTATCCCCGAATCGTCATTGGGTTTGTACATTTTCTGGATAGAACCATATTCTTTGGCATCGCTTAGCTTCGTGCCAAAATAAACCATCTTCAGGTTCTTTTGGGCGTCGGTTTGCAGTACCAGCGCGTTGTGCTGCGTTTCTACAGGGATGGTTACTACTTGCGCATTGGCGAATAAGGCCACCGCAATAAGGCATGCGGTTAACAGGTAATTTTTGCTTCTCACGTCAATAATTGGTTATAAATGTACAATAGACAATAATACGGCAAAAAAAAGCCCATAACAAAATGTTAAGGGCTTTTTATATAGTGTTTTATGAATTACAGCGATTCTACAAACGCCACAAGGGCATCACGCTCGCTTTTCGACATATTATTTACCTTATTTTTAGCGGATAAGGCTTCACCGCCGTGCCACATAATGGCCTCCATCAGGTTGCGTGCGCGGCCATCGTGCAAAAAGTTGGTGTGGCCGTTTACCTTTTGGGTAAGGCCTATGCCCCAAAGCGGTGCCGTGCGCCACTCTGTTCCTGTTGCTAAAAAATCGGGGCGGTTATCGGCCAGGCCGGCACCCATATCGTGCAAAAGCAAATCGGTAAAAGGGTGGATAAGCTGGTTGCTTACCTGCGGCAGGCTTACATCAACCCCGGTGCGCATATCTGCCTTGTGGCATTTAATACACCCCGCAGATTTAAATAAGCCTTTACCCTCCACAACCTTAGCATCGGTTGCGATGCGGCGTGCCGGTACCGCCAGGCTACGCACGTAAAATTGTACGCTGTGCAGCAGGCTATCCGTCAATTCGTACGATTTGCTGTTAGGGTCGCTGTCAAACTGGGTTTGGCCTTCGCTGCTCTCTTTTGGGAACAGGAAGTTGGTGATACCGATATCGCCGTTATAAGCCGCTGCTACCTGCTGCAATAAGGTTGGCTGGTTTGCTTTCCACCCAAAACGGCCCAATACCTTTTGGCTTTTAAGTACATCCCAAACCATGTTAGGTTTCCCGCTGATGCCGTCGCCGTCTTTATCGTCAGCATCGGCATTGGCTAAAATTGTATTGTCGGAAATAGCTTCTAAAAGCCCCAAACCAAATATCGGTGCCGCCACGCGCGGCGACAGCATTACATTACCCGGCATGGTAGTATACAGGGCGGTGAATGTATAGGTTGGCGCCCTTAACTTATAAGTTGCGCCATCGGCAAAATGGTAGGTGGTTTCGGTGTAGGTAATAGCTATATCACCCTCGCGCGGCTTGCCTAACAGTGCACGGCTTTGCAGCTGGTCGCCATAGCCGGGTACAGGAACCGGGTTACCATGCTCGCCCTCGCCGGGGATACTTAACCTGAACAGCATATTGGCTGCCGATTCGCCTACACCCGGCACTTTACCGCGCCCATCGGCCACGTGGCACGACCCGCACGATACGTTATTGAATACAGGCCCCAACCCCGGGTTTAACGGGGCCGGCGCCGATACAAATGTTGCGTTGAATTGCCCGTCGCCAATTTCATGTATCCGTACAAGGTTGGCAGGCAATGAAGCAAAGGCATGCGAAAAAGCACCTCCGCCCTGGTCAAAGGCGGTTTGGCTGCCGCCGCTTAGCCACTCGCTGTCGGGATTATCATCTGGCGATATACTATCAGCTTTCCTGCACGCTACCTGCAAGGCAACCATCGTGGCAAGGATAAATAATACAGCTATAGTAGTCTTTCTCATGTCGGTATATTCGCTCTCTAATCTTATTATTTGGTGTACTGTACCAAAAATGGTTTTAATTTACCGTCAAGCACTTCGGCAAGCTCGGTAATCTTATTCATGGCGTTCTGCACTTTCGATTGTTCTGATATTATCGCTTCGCCAAATGGTTTATCAATAGCATCAAGGGCAGCTATCGCGGCGGCATGCTTGCTTTTTATCTCGGCATCCAACGACAGGTTGTTTGCACGAACCACATCTTCAACACCTTTGCCATCGGCAGCAAAGTTGCCCTGGTAAATAGCCATTATGCCTTTTATATTGTTTGTAAAATCAGTTATCGAGTTTTTAGCGAAGGGGCTTTCTTCCAGATTAGGATCCTGCTGATCAAACGGTTCCTTCAGTTTTGAATCGGCTACCTCGCCGCAAATGCCTGCCATACCATCGGCAATTTGTACAAATGCAGCTTGTTGTGTAGTAAACTCGCTTGATCCTTTGCCCGCATTAGCCAGCTGATCTTTATAACCGTTTGTCCAGCTGTCTTTCACTTCTTTTGAAAGCTTCACCAGGTTTTGGGTAAGCGCCGCCAGGAAATCTTTTTCACGTGGTTTAAGTTGCGCTGCGGTTTTAGTACCGTTTTGGCCCCAAAGTATATACTCTATCGGGTGGAAGCCTTTTAACGCATCGTCAAGCCCGTCAACATAGGCTTCGTTAAGCACATCGCTGCTGTTCAGGATGGTTTCAAGCGCGTTAAAATCAACCGGCCAGGTATCAATGCGCGGGTCGATATTTCCAGATTCAACCGGGCCAAATAACCAGGCCTCGCTTTGCTCCCAGGTGGTGCGGATAGCTTTCCATTTAGTACGCGCTGTTGCTAAGTTAGCATCGGTAGGTGTGGTGTTCAGCGTAGTAACAGCGGCCTGCAATTCCTGGGTTTTAGCGTACATATCATCGTACGATGCGGCGCAAACATTGGCAGATATGTTGGCCAGCACTTCTGTTTTTAGCGTAGCGTTATCGGCATTGTTAACCGGGTCGTTTTTTGAACAGGATAAGGCCAGCAATGTAACCGGCAATACCAGTGCAATTGATCTTTTGATAGATGTATTCATATATGTTTTAACTTAAGTGGATGATAATTTGATTATTGATAACTTCTGTTTGATACGTTTTTAAAGGGCGCAGGGCGGGTTCTTTAACCACCTTGCCATCCAGGTCGAACACGCTGCCATGTGCGCTGCAAAATATTTTGTTGGCAGCCGGGGTAAGGCCCACGCCTTCGTGGGTGCACCTTAAATAAAGGGCTTTGTAAGCTTCGCCATTTTTAATCAGCAGGATATCGTACTCTAATTGTTTGCTGCGCACCACCAGCATATTGCCTTTACCTGTAAAGCTATCGGTGCCAACTTCTACCTGCCCGGCTTTTGTACCCGCCAGTTTGATCATGGGCAAGGGTGCCGAGCACGATTCTAAAAAAGATAAACCCGAAGCCGTTAATATACATGCCGCGCATCCCGATTTGATAAAGCTTCTTCTGCTGCTCATTTTATTAAAAATTATAGGCAACGCCTAAGTTTATAAACCCGTTGTTTTTGAAATACGGTACCTGCTGCGGAAACGGTGTTACAATAAGGGCCTGGTTAAAATCGCCGGTCATACGTCGCACATAATCGCCTTTAATGGCTATACCCCTGATGGGCTTGTAGGTGAAGCCCCCAACTATATAATGCTTTTCGTTTGCTTTGTTCTCTATCCCGTTCGATGGTATTTTGGCGTTCAGGTTCAGGTATTCGTACCGGCCAAAAATGATGAAAGCCTTTTCGCCTTTGCTTGCCGGGTATAGCAGGTCGTATCCTACTTCGGCGTATCCGCCATACATGGTTTGCGGGGTATTATTGGCAAAAGCGCGGTTAATAGCATCCGCATTTTTGATATTAACAACCGTACCTATAGCACGCACCGTAATACCCGATGCCGAGTACTGCATATTTACCTCGCCCAATGATACCGGGTTACCAAACACCCCCGAGTTAAGCTGCAGGCTATCGGCCACGCGCTGTTCCTTAGCTGTTGAACCGCCAATATAGCCTGATGCCTGGATCCTGAAATCGCCCACGTAATATAATAAAGCGGCGTTAACACCAAGGTTTAAACCATTGGCCGCCTGGCCCAGTTGCCTGCCGCCGCCAATACCATTAGCACTGTTAAAACCTTCGGAGTTTAAGCCGTTGGTAACCGATAAACTATAGTTTAAACCGGGGATCTGTGTGAACTGACCGTATAAGCCAACGCCCACTTCGCGCCAGGTTGATGGAATAATTTGCTCTTCCAGAAAGGGCCTGTCGACACCGTTAAAAGTTGTAGGCAGGTGGTTCTCGTTTATAAAACCTATACGGGGTACAAATAAACCGGCCACTAAATAAGTATTGGGATTAAGGTTGAATTTTAAAAAAGCCTGCTCCATTGAAATTTCGCCCAGGCCACTGCTATTGCCGCCGTTGGCTACCAGCGCGTCTTCAACCTCTAATTCGGTAAAAAGGGATATTTTATTGTTGAATTTATGCCCTAAGAAAAGCACTACCCTTTTAAGGCTTGCTTCGGCGCTTTTTCTTTTCGTATCGATGCCATATTTAGCTTCGCCATAACCCGAGATAACAGTCGCCTGTTGTTTATGAATTAAACCCGCCGAAAGGGAATCTTCCTGTGTTAAAACCTGTGCCGATGCTTTGTTTATGAACAGGCCGGCTATTAATAATATGATTAAAGTAACTTTCTTGAATTGCATAGCTCAAATTTGCCTGCAAATATAATTCTTATTTAGATTAATTATAATTAAAAATAAAATCGATAAAAGTTGCTGTAAATAAGCATTTTACCCGGGTCAATATTTTATAAATTGCAGTTTAACACCATAACATGAAATACCTGGTTATCTTTTTAACATTTGTATCCTTTAATTGCATGGCGCAAGATTATAACACCATGCTTTCCGCCCATCGTAAACAATATAAAGCCGATTTTATAACGGATAAACATTCGCCATTAAAAGAAGCCGACTTGCCTAACCTGCACTTTTTTGATGCCGACAGCACCTACCGGGTAAATGCCGAAGTGGAATTACTGACCGGTCAACCGATATTTAAGATGCCTACATTTAACGGCGCGCAACAAGAGCACATCCGTTATGCGCGGATCAAATTCATGCTGAATGGTAAACCGCAGCAACTGTTTATCTACCAAAACGTAACCCTATCTAAACGGCCGGAATTTGCCGATTACCTTTTCCTGCCATTTTTAGATCAAACAAATTCTGAAGAAACTTATGGCGGCGGGCGGTACATCGACCTTAAAACTACCGACATTAAAAACGGCCACACCCAAATTGATTTTAATAAAGCCTATAACCCATATTGCGCTTACAGCGATGGCTACCAATGCCCTATGCCGCCACGAGAAAATACCCTGAAGCTAAAAGTTGAAGCCGGCGAGAAACAATATACGGGGGAGAAAAAACACATGTAATATTTTGAGAAAGGACGAAAAGACAAAGGACAAAAAACAGAGGTCTAACCACCTTTATCTTTTGTCCTTTTTTTAGTTGTTGCAGTGTGTGCAGCTAATCGCTGATCACTAACCTCTAAAGGCTGTTTATCCAGTTTACCAGGTCTTCGCGGGTTTTGCCTGTTTTTTGCTGTAAGCGACCAAGTGTTTCGTCGTCCTTACCTTCTTCGTGTACCAGGTCGTCGTCTGTCAAATCGCCGTAGGCTTGTTTTATTTTCCCTTTCAACTCGTTCCAGCCGCCTTTTAATTCTAACTTATCCATGATTTGTTTCTCCTATTTTAGATGTAAATAGAGAACGCTTGATAAGTAGTTTGGTTTGATAAAAGGCGAAAGACTGGTTTAATCTACCCTAAATTAATAAGACGCAGTCGCTCGCCCCCGGGCGAGTGATCATTATTAGGAGGCCTCCGGCCGCATAGTTCAATTAACGGCGGCAAGATGCGCGCGGCTCTTTGGCGCAATCGCCCCCTTAGTATGTCCTAATAGCACCCTCGAATAGTGGTATTACGGCCATAGCTTTGTATTGTACATAATTGATAAAGGATATTAAACTTATAAACTATGAAAGACGAAATTTTAAACCGTTTTGATAAAACGACAGATGAGTTAATTGAATTACTTGCCCCGCTCAGCGACGAGCAACTCAATAAGGTTCCTTTTGAAGACAGCTGGACAGCAGGCCAGGTGGGCGATCATGTTACCAGATCTTATGATGCAGGTGCTGTTTTAAACGGGAATGTAAAAGCGGCAGACCGCGCGCCTGACGAAAAATCGGCCGAGGTAAGTAAACTATTTTTAGACTATACTATAAAAATGGAATCGCCAAAAGAGATCCTTCCGACAAATGATGTGATAAACAAAGACAACCTGCTTGCCTCGTTAAAAGCAAGGATCGCAGATTTACGGGAGGTAATTATCAATAAAGACCTAACGGAGATCTGCCTGGATTTTGCCATACCAGGGTTTGGCGAATTTACCCGTATGGAATGGATCGGTTTTTTCACGGTTCACACCCAAAGGCATATCCATCAACTGAAGACTATCATTTCAAAAATCAAATAAACATTTAAGCTGATCCCATAAAAACAAAAGCCATGAAACAAGATGCTGCAGCGCAATTTCCTGTTTCATGGCTCTTATAATAGTCTTGGTTCTTTACAATGCTCCTGCCTTTATCTCGTCCACTATAGCAGGATCAAGCAAGGTGCTGGTATCGCCTAAGTTAGCGGTATCGCCTTCGGCGATCTTCCTCAGTATCCGGCGCATAATTTTGCCCGAACGCGTTTTTGGCAGTCCGCTTACAAACTGGATCTTATCCGGCTTGGCAATGGCGCCTATGATGCGCGCTACCGTCATGATGATATCTTTTTTGGTAAGCTCGGGATCGTCGTGCAGGTTGGGGCATACCACAAAGGCATAAACACCCTGGCCCTTAATATCGTGCGGGTAACCCACCACGGCGCTTTCTACCACGCTGCTGTGCATGTTGATGGCATTCTCTACCTCGGCGGTACCAATGCGGTGGCCCGAGACATTCAGCACATCATCTACACGGCCGGTAATGCGGTAATAACCATCCTCGTCGCGTAAGCAGCCATCGCCTGTAAAATACAGGTTGGGGTAAGTGGCAAAGTAGGTTTGGCGGCAACGCTCGTGGTCGCCGTAGGTAGTACGCAGCATGCCCGGCCACGGGAATTTCATACAAAGGTTACCGCTTACGCCGTTACCTTCAATCTCTTTACCGTTCTCGTCAACCAAAACGGGTTGTACACCAGGTAATGGCAAGGTAGCATAGCCCGGTTTGGTTGGCGTTATACCCGCTATGGGTGATATCATAAAGCCGCCGGTTTCGGTTTGCCACCAGGTATCTACTATGGGGCATTTGCCCTGCCCTATTTTATCGTTAAACCAGTGCCAGGCTTCCTCGTTTATGGGTTCGCCAACCGAGCCAAGCTTGGTAAGCGAGCTGAAATCTTTTCCTTTTAACGCATCATCGCCAAAGCTCATCAGCGAGCGGATGGCCGTTGGAGCGGTATATAATATGTTCACTTTATACTTTGCAACAATGTCCCAAAGGCGGCCCTGGTTTGGCCATGACGGGATTCCCTCGAACATTACCGATGTTGCCCCCTGTGTAAGCGGCCCGTAAGCAATGTATGAGTGACCGGTTATCCAGCCGATATCTGCCGTACAAAAATAAACCTCGCCGGGCTGGTACCGGAAGGCATTGCTAAAGGTGTAGCCGGTATAAACCATATAGCCACCGCAGGTGTGCACCACGCCTTTTGGCTTACCTGTCGAGCCGGATGTATAGAGCACAAACAGCATATCTTCGGCATCCATTTCTTCGGCAGGGCAATCCAGGTTGCCCTGGGTTTCCACCTTTTTAACTTCATCTTCCCACCATACATCGCGCCCTTTTATCATCGATACAGGTGTACGGCTGCGGGTTAAAACGATAACTTTTTTTACTGATGAACACTGCACCAGCGCGTCATCAATAATTGATTTCAGCGGGATTTCCTTGTTCCCCCTGTAACCGCCATCGGCGGTTATCACAATATTACATTCAGCATCCTTTATCCTATCGGCAATAGATTGCGCCGAAAAGCCCCCAAACACCACCGAGTGGATGGCACCTATGCGGGCACAGGCCAGTACGGCAATGGCCAGCTCGGGCACCATAGGCATATATATACAAATGCGGTCGCCCTTTTTGGCTCCATTATTTTTTAGCACATTGGCAAACTGGCAAACTTTATCGTGCAACTGGCGGTACGTTAAAATACGATGATCTTCGGCAGGGTCATTTGGTTCCCAGATTATGGCAGGGGTATCTCCGTTCTTTTCCAGATGGCGGTCGAGGCAGTTTTCGGTAATATTAAGTTTGGCGCCTTTAAACCATTCAATTTTAGGTTCTTTAAAATTCCAGTCCAGTACCTTGTCCCACTTCTTTTTCCATAAAAAATTATTGGCTATTTCTTCCCAAAATTGTTCAGGCTGTTCAACGCTTTTGCGGTACACCTGCTGGTATTCTTCAAATGATTTTACTTGCATGGCAGTATATAAATGGTGGCGTAAATTAGTAATTTATGAGCTATCCGCGCATTAAATTTCAACTTTTTAAAATATTTTAAAAAGTGTATTTTATACACATTACTTTACAGGGAGTTCCTGTTAGGAACATATCAGCAAGTTTGGGCAATAAAGCGGGTGCCGAATACAGTGCTTTTAGCGATGTTAAAAATATTCGAAATATTTTAAAAACACTATTGCCTATCTCACTTAAAAACCTGATATTTGCAAACTCTTTTTAGGAAAAGAACGAGAATTAAAAAATATTTGTCATGTCAAGAATTTGTGATTTAACAGGAAAAGGCTACATGAACGGCTTTAACGTTTCTAACTCAAACGTTAAAACCAAGCGCAAGTTTTATCCTAACTTAAAACTAAAAAGGTTTTATATCCCTGAAGAAGATAAATGGATCACTTTGAAAGTATCTACTTCGGCACTTAAAACCATTACCAAAAACGGTATAACAGCTTGTATCAACAAGTTTGTAAAAAAAGGCTCTATTTAATATTAATAGATTGTTGGGGCTACGGTAAAGATGTGATATCCTACCATTGGCAGGCAACTCAAAACATAAAAGAAAATGGCTAAGAAAGGCAACAGGGTTCAGGTAATTTTAGAATGCACAGAGCATAAAACCAGCGGCATGCCGGGTATGTCTCGTTATATTACCACCAAAAACAAAAAGAACACTACCGAAAGACTGGAAATGAAAAAATTTAACCCGGTTTTAAGGAAGGTAACTTTACACAAAGAGATTAAATAATCTAAGCTGATTGCTGTAGGTTGCAGGATTATAATTAACCTGTAATTGTAAGCACAACTTATAAAAACATAAAAACATGGCTAAGAAAGTAGTTGCAACGCTGAAAGTAGCGGGTAAAGGAAAAGAGTTTTCAAAAGTGATCACAATGAGCAAATCACCACGTACGGGTGCTTACTCGTTCAAAGAGCAAATTGTTGCTAACGATTTCATCAAAGATGCTATTGCTGGTAAACAGTAATAACTTTTAATTAAAATATAAAAGCCGTCTTGTTCGCAACGAGAGGGCTTTTTTTGTTATTGCGGATGCGCTGATAGGATGATACGCAAATATGCCAACCATAATATCCAAACATCCCGGTTAGAATTGTTAATTTGCATATCTGCACATTTAAAATCTGCACATCTTACTTATGGGATTATTTGATTTTTTCAAGAAAAAGGAAACCACGCAGCAGGAACAGCAGGCGCTTGACACCGGCCTGGAAAAAACAAAGGACAATTTCTTCTCCAAGATAACCAAAGTAATTGCCGGTAAAAGCACCGTTGATGATGATGTGCTGGACGACCTGGAGGAAGTGCTGGTAACATCAGATGTTGGTGTAAGCACTACTCTCAAGATCATCGGGCGCATCCAGGCGCGTGTGGCAAAAGATAAATACGTTAACACATCCGAACTTAACAACCTGCTGAAGGATGAGATCCAACAGTTGCTGGCCGAAAACAATAGTAACGATTTCCGTACGTTTGAATACGGCTCGCAAAAGCCTTATGTGATAATGGTAGTTGGCGTAAATGGCGTAGGCAAAACCACTACCATAGGCAAACTGGCCCACAAACTAAAACAAGCAGGCAACCAGGTAGTATTAGGCGCTGCCGATACCTTTCGCGCGGCGGCGGTTGACCAGATAAAACTTTGGGGCGAACGTGTTGACGTAAAGGTTGTAGCCCAGGCTATGGGCAGCGATCCGGCATCTGTCGCGTACGATACTTTGCGATCGGCGGTGGCCAATGGCGACGATGTGGCCATAATTGATACCGCCGGCCGTTTACATAATAAGGTAGGCCTGATGAACGAGCTTACCAAAATTAAAAACGTAATGCAAAAGGTGGTACCCGGCGCACCGCACGAGATACTGCTGGTGCTGGATGCATCAACCGGGCAAAACGCCATTGAGCAATGCAAACAGTTCACCGAGGCAACGGCCGTTAATGCTCTTGCCCTAACCAAGCTTGATGGCACCGCAAAAGGCGGCGTGGTGATAGGGATATCAGATCAGTTTAAGATCCCGGTAAAGTACATAGGTGTAGGCGAAGGTATGGAGCATTTGCAATTGTTTGATAGGAACGAGTTCGTAAACAGCCTATTTAAATAATTATTGTTTTCACCGATTAATATAGATTAAGACGATTTCACTGATTAGAAATGGCGGAGTTTGAAAAAGATTTGTTAACCGAGAAAATAATTGGTTGCTGCTTTGAGTTCACAAAGGGTTGGGACCAGGGTTTTTAGAAAAAATATATTCCAAAGCGCTACAACACCAACTTCAATTAGAAGGATTGAGCTTTGAGATAGAAAAGGAGTTTAATCTGTATTTTAAAGATAAACTCGTTGGCCATTTTCGCTGTGACTTTTTTATTGAAAACAAGGTTATTATCGAGATAAAATCATTTGCAGGAATTTATACACCTGTATTATTTCAAAAACAAGTGCTGTCGTATTTAAGGGCAGCCAAAGTAAAAACCGGACTGCTTATAAACTTTGGTAACGTAAGCTGTTCTATAAAACGATTCTCTGTTTAATTTAACCCATTGACAAAATCGGTGGAATCAAAAAAATCAGTGAAATCTGTGAAAAAACATAATGAGGACAAAAGAAATTACAAAGCCGATACTAACAAAGAAACCTCGTGTAAACGTGGTTACTTTAGGCTGTTCAAAAAATATATACGATAGTGAGGTACTCATGGGCCAGCTTAAGGGCAGCGCTTATGACGTGGTTCACGAGTCTGATAAGATGCGCAGCGATGATATAATCGTTATAAATACCTGCGGCTTTATTGACAATGCCAAGCAGGAATCTATCGATACCATACTGCAATATAGTGAGCTTAAAGACCAGGGCAAGGTTGGTAAAGTCATCGTTACCGGCTGCTTAAGCGAGCGCTACAAGCCCGAGTTGGAAGCCGAAATAACCAATGTTGACGCCTACTTCGGTACTAACGACCTGCAAAATATCCTGCAAAACATCGGTGCAGATTACCGCCACGAACTTATTGGCGAGCGTTTATTAACCACCCCATCACATTTTGCTTACTTTAAAATTGCCGAGGGCTGTAACCGCCCCTGCTCGTTCTGCGCCATCCCGCTGATGCGCGGCAAACATGTGAGTACACCTATCGACCAATTGGTTAAAAATGCTGAAAGCCTGGTGAAGAACGGCACCAAAGAACTGATACTAATAGCGCAGGACCTGACCTACTACGGCCTCGACCTGTACGGCAAACGTAACCTCGACGAATTGTTACGCCGCCTTAGCGATGTGAACGGCGTAGAATGGATCAGAATGCAGTACGCCTACCCTTCGGGCTTCCCGATGGACGTTTTGGATGTGATGAACGAGCGCGATAACATTTGCAAGTACCTGGATATGCCTTTACAGCACATTACAGATAACATGCTAAAATCGATGCGCCGCGGGCTTACCAAACAAAAAACCATTGATGTGGTGAACGAAATTCGCGACCGCGTGCCAAACATCGCCATGCGTACTACACTGATAACCGGCTACCCCGGCGAAACCCAGCAGGACTTTGAAGAAATGGCGCAATGGGTAGAAGAAACCAAATTCGACCGCCTGGGCTGTTTCACTTATTCGCACGAGGAAAAAACACACGCACATAGCCTGATCGATGATGTTCCCGAGGAAGTAAAGCAGGAACGCGCCGACGCCATTATGGAAATTCAGCAGGGCATCTCCTTCGATAAAAACCAGGAGAAGATAGGCAACACCTACAAAGTGCTTATTGATAAAAAAGACGGCGGTTACTTTGTAGGCCGTACCGAATTTGATTCGCCGGAGGTTGATAACGAGGTATTAATTGATGCAGCTATTGATTACGCAGCTGTGGGCACCTTTGTTAACGTAAAGATCGACACCGCCGAGGATTTTGACCTTTATGGACAAATTGTAAAATAAAACCCTTTTTGCAGGCTGCATGTTGCTATTAACATTTTAAAATCTAATTTCGACTTTCTGATTTACAGGGATTAGGCCAAATCTAAAACCGTAAATCTGCAATCGTAAATAAAATGGACGCAGCCTGTATTGATTATAAAGACACCGGGTATTTTTCCCAAACGGTTATCGATTACCTGGAGAACGTTCCGGAGTTAAGGTCGTTTTACAGTCACCGCCCCACCCTTAAAGGTTTCGCCGAGTTTTTTGATCACAAAAAAGTTATTGCCAACCGCGACCTGCTGGTTGAGGTTTTATTAGAGCAATATTTTGGCAGTTCACAAAACGGCGAACCGGAACTGGAATCTGCCGGGCTTATCCGCAAACGCATCGAACTCCTAAAAGAAACGGATACGTACACCGTTACTACCGGCCACCAGCTGAATATATTTACGGGTCCGCTATACTTTATTTACAAGATAGTTACCGCTATAAAACTTTGCAGGCAGCTAAAAGAGGCGCATCCCGATAAGGATTTTGTGCCAGTTTACTGGATGGCATCCGAAGACCATGATTTTGCGGAGATAAACTACACCAACATCGGCGGCAAAAAAGTGCATTGGTGGTACGAAGCTTCGGGCGCTACGGGGCGTATCAACCCCGATACTATGCGCCAGGCTATTAACCAGTATAAAGGTGTGCTGGGTATAGATGGGCACTCGTCAGAGCTTGGTGAAATGGTAGAAACTGCTTACACTAAATTTGATAAGCTTGCCGATGCCACCCGCTACCTGGTAAATGCCCTTTTTGGCCGCTATGGTGTAGTTATTATCGATGCCGACGACCATCGCCTTAAAGAATCTTTTGCTCCTATCATCGAACAGGATATCATTCAGCAAAACAGCTTTAAAAATATTACCGCCGCTAACGAGCAACTACAAAAGCTTGGCGTACACATCCAGGTAAACCCGCGCGAGATCAACTTTTTTTACCTGAAAGATAACCTGCGCGAACGCCTTGTTTTTGAGAACGACCGTTACAGTGTAATGAATACCGACATCAGCTTTACCGAAGCTGAACTAAAACAGGAAATAAAAACCGCCCCCGAAAGGTTTAGCCCCAACGTGGTGATGCGCCCGCTTTACCAGGAGTGTATTTTACCAAATATTGCCTACGTAGGTGGCGGCGCCGAACTGGTTTACTGGCTGGAGCTTAAATCCAACTTCGATTTTTATAAAGTTGATTTCCCGATACTGATATTACGTAACTCGGGGCTGATTATCCGTAAGGAAACCGCGGCCAAAATAAAAAGCATGGAGCTTGCCCCTGCCGAGATCTTTAAAAGCGCCGACGAGATCAAAAACAACTGGGTAAAAAAACATAGCAGCCACGACCTTACCCTGGCCGACGAATGGCGCGAACTGGAACGTGCTTTTGAAAAGATTAAACTACGCGCCCATAAAATAGATAGTACGCTTGAACCATCGGCTGCCGCGGTACAGGCGCGCCTTAAACACGCTATCGATAACCTGCAAAAGAAACTGGTAAAGGCCGAAAAATGTAACTACCACACCCGCCTGGAACAAATAGAACACATCAAAGCAGATATATTCCCCAACAACAGCCTGCAGGAGCGTTCAGAGAATTTTGGCCTCAGCTACGTAAAATGGGGCCAGCTTTTTATTGACGAGCTCATCCGCAATTTCGAACCGCTTGATTTTAAGTTTACCGTGCTGACGGAGTAAACTATTTTTTTGAAATTCAGGGAATTGACTTATAGAATAGCCAAACAAAAGGCACCTACTGCATCTGGGTTACCCCTACTTTTGTTACCTTTGTAACGCGTTAACAATCTGCACGATATGAGGCCCCGATTAATTCCGTTTATTATTATTACCGCTTTATTGGCGGTAAATATTTTCTTTTCAAGTTGTTCAAAACATAAAGATACACCAGTACCTGTAATTCCTGCTAAACCGGAAGAACCTGCAACACCCGTGCAGGACGAAGTGATTATAACTTCGTTGAGCGTTAATGAAGGGCGCTATAATGATACTGTTTTGATAAACGGGTCGGGATTTAATCTTTTAGCACCGGGTAACAAAGTCACGTTTAACAATAAAGAGGCAGTAGTAGCAGCAGCAACGGGTATACAACTAAAGGTGGCGGTGCCACTAAGCGCGGGCACAGGCGTTATTAAGGTCGTCAATGGCAAAAAATCCGCCACAGGGCCGGCTTTTACGTATAATTATACTCAGCTAATTACTGTGCTTGCCGGAAATGGTTCACTTAACCATCCTTCAGGGTTGGCTGTAAACGCTAACGGAGATATTTTTGTGGCTGATGAGGGCAGCAATCGAATTAAAAAAGTAACCAAAGATGGAGTAGTAACAACATTTGCAGGTAATGGCACTGCCGGGTCTACAGACGGCAGTGGTGTTGCAGCAAGTTTCAACCACCCTTTTGCAATAGCTATCGATAAAAATGAAAATTTATTTGTGACTGAACTTGCGGGTTATGTTATTAGAAAGATCACTCCTGAAGGCGTAGTCACTACAGTTGCAGGCAGTGGTGTAAAAGGTTATAAAAACGGTAACGGGCGTGTAGCTGAGTTTGGAGAATTAAGAGGAATTGCTGTAAATGATAATGGCGACCTGTATGTAACTGATCGTTATAATAGTAATCTTAGAAAAATAACAACTTCGGGCGAGGTTACAACATATATCCAAACAGGTGGACAAACGGGTAGCCTTGCTACGATAGCTATTGATTACGAAAATAATATATACTTTACTGATGTAGCACTTTCTGACCATCCTTACTCTGTTAATTCGGCATATAAAATAAACAACACGGGGATTACACGATTGGATGTTTCGGCAGCAGGTTTTTCCAGCTATGGCTTAGGTGCGATAGCTGCAGATAGCAAGGGGAATAAATATATAGGAAGTGAACGGTATCAAATTCTAAGAATTAGCCCTACTGGTGTAAAAACGTCACTTTCTGAGAAACCGGCTGTAAAAACCACGAACAGCTTAACAGTAAATGCGAGGGCCTTTTATGAAGCTTATGGAATGACTGCAGATGAAAAAGGTAATTGTTATATTACGGATGATTACAAAAATCAAATCTTAAAAGTAGGCTTGCAATAGCTGTTATGCTTCGTTTTTTGCAAGTCGTCAAACTATAACAAAAAAAATGCCTCCCGATAAACCGGGAGGCATTTTCAATTTTGTAAGCTTATATTATTGGTTTACCTTAACGTTAAACTTACCGTTAGTTACGGTTTTACTTTTTACTGCCCCGTTACCAACCAATAAGGTACTAACCTTACCCTTAAATGATCCCTGGATAGTATTGTTTGATGATACGGATGAAAGTGTAACACTCACAGCATTTGAAACATCATCGTCGGCATTTAAATAGGCTTCGTTGTCGGTTGTGGTGTACAGGATAACCGGTTTTTCATCATCATTACCAGAAGTAGCTACGTAAGTTTTGCCTGCGGTTAATGCGCCCGTAATAGTTACCGATAAGGTGTTACCGGCTGCATCAGAACCCTGTATACTGGTAAAGGTTGCACCGTTTACAGATCCTGTTGTACCAACTACGTTTTTATTAAAGGTGGTTTCTGTCCCGTCAATACTGGCCGAAATTGTGGCTGATGCCACTATGTCGTTATCGTCATCTTTTGTGCACGAGCTAAGAGTAACTGCCCCAAGGGCTACGACCGAAAAAATCAATGTCTTAATAAATTTCATAATGTTATTTTTAAAATTGTACTTGTGTACTTCGGTACGTTGTAAACAATAAGGATGCCAAGTTGCTTTGTTCAAAGAAATATTATAGCCTTTTACGATAAAAATTATCGCAATAATAGGTGCAAAAGTTTAAAGATCAATCCTTTACAAACTTCATACGCAAACGAAGAGATTTTTTGAGATCAGGGTTTAGAAGCAAGTATGCTGCTATAACTACGCCTGTACGCATACAGTAAAATCACGTTCAATATCATCATCCCTCCACCCATATACAACAGCGAGGGCGCCATGAAGGCATCAAATAAAAATATATTAAGGGTTATGGGGAATACTACCACCGCGATAAAGGCGGCATAACGGTTGATAAGCAGCAACACCCCGCATACTATTTCGATGGATTTTAATATCGGGAAAAAATAACCTGTGGCTGCAAATGCGCCTAAATAATTATTAGCCTTATCGCCAATGTCCGGGAAACTGACGATCTTATCAATAAAGTGAAAAAAATAATCCGACCCGAATACCAGGAATATAAAGCCGAGCAGCAGTCGGGCTATTAAAGTGATACTTTTCATGATGATGGCCTGTAATGGTTATGCCAATTTAAGTAATAATATTTACTAACCCAACAGCATACAAAAGGCCGTAGCAAACGCTATGGCCTTTATTAATGTAACAAGCACGAAGAATACCGGGGTTAACTAAATCTCACAAAAGCACCCCCTGTAATCCCCGTGCTATTTCTTGTGGCAGGTGGCCTATAGATCATTAACCGCAAAGGAATATTTTTGCAAGCTGATATAAAAACGCGATAGACAGCGGGCTAAAGAATATAGATAGAAGGCTGTTTTTAACCGTTGGAATTGGGAACAAAAAAACGCCCCTTCTACCAAAGAGGCGTTAAGCAATCAGGCCTATTGTAAAAACAAATAAGCTTTGTTGCCGTACTCTTCGTAAACGTTCATCTTTTTTGTAACTGTGCTGTTATTAGCTGTAACAGTAACTGTGTAAGTGCCGTTTTCCAGTTCAGAAAGGTTATAAGCTTTTTCTATCGATTTGCCTTTGCCCAATTTATCAAGCAGTATCACGTGATTGTTGTTATCGGTAATGGTTACAAATGATTTTGTTGCTGTGGGGTTATTAATAGTAACACCGAAACCTAAGGCAGTGCGCATGGCCTGGAAAACAATGGCGCTGTTGGCATCGCCATCGGCAACCGTTTTGGCAGGTGCCGATGCAAATAAACCTGTGCTTAGTACTAATAATAATGCTGCTAATGTGAATGACTTTTTCATGATGTTTTTGTTTTTAATTATGTTTTTAAAATTTGTTATTGACTTTCAATACCCAAAGCAACAACTCTTTACATCATCAAAAAAACGCGATAGACCGGCACGCCCAACAAATAGATGAAGGCACGTTTTTATTCGGCGAAAGCACATTTTGTGGTTTTGATGGTTTAAACCCGGCTTCCGGCTGTTAAAATTGCCCGCCCGTCGGTAAACTTTGGCTGCCTGTAGATTTTAATTGGCATTATGGCCTTATCATTTGTAATATTGTGATATCCTGTTAATTATAAACCCAAGGGAATGATATTTCAAAGATCTAAGAGCACGCTGGTAAACATCCTTATACAAACCTTAATATGGGTGGTGCTGGGCATTGTGCTGTTATTTAACCAGCCGATTGGTTGGGGCATTGAGGTACCTTACCAATTTTGGATAAAACAAACCTTGCTTTTTGTCATCCTTATAGCTGCGTACTACTTAAATGCCTATAGCCTGGTACCCGGGTTTTTATTAAAAAACCGAACAGGTCTTTATTTCTTGCTGATCACTATTGTAATTGTTTTTATTTTGGTGTTTATGAGCTGGTTCGACAGCTACCTCGAACTTCCGCGCCTTTTCCTGGAAGCGTTTATGAAGAAGAAAGACGCTTTAAAACATCTGGATAAAAAACGTGGCTACGATATCCTTACCCTGGCTATCTCGGCATTGGTAATAGGCATCAGCACCAGTATCACCACCACCCAGATCTGGCAGAAAGACAGGCAGCGCAACCAGGAAATGGAGCAGGAAAAAATAAGTTCCGAGCTATCATTTCTTAAAGCACAGATAAACCCGCACTTCTTTTTCAATACCCTTAATAATATATACGCCCTTACGGTAGTTAATGTAGAAACATCGCGTACAGCGCTGCACCAGCTATCGCGCATGATGCGTTACGTGCTTTACGATACCCAAAACAGTACCGCCCTGTTAAGCCAGGAAATTGCTTTTATAAAGGACTATATCAGCCTGATGCAGCTAAGGTTAACCGAAAGGGTAACTGTAAATTTCATCACCCCTAACCCTTTAAAGGAATACCCGGTGGCCCCTATGCTGTTTTTAACCTTTGTAGAAAATGCCTTTAAACACGGCGTAAGCGATACGCAGCCAAGCACCATCGATGTAATTATTGAGCAGAATGATAACCGCATAAACCTGATGGTAAAGAACGCCATATTTAAAACACAAGGCAGCAACATCGAAGAGAACCAGGGCATCGGCCTTAATAACACCATCCGCCGGCTTGATCTGCTTTACCCCGGCAAATACACCCTTAAGGCTGACGATACCGGCGAAGGGAATATGTATATTGTTAACTTAACCCTGCACCTGTAACTATATGACCATAAATTGCATAGCTGTAGACGATGAGCCTTTGGCGCTTGGGCTGATCTGCGCCTTTATTGAGCAAACGCCTTTCCTTAACCTGGTTAGCCGCTACGGCAGCGCGGTTGAGGCCCTGGGCGGCTTACAGCAACACAAGGTAGACCTGCTGTTTTTAGATATACAGATGCCCAACCTTAACGGCATCGAGCTTGCCCGCGTGTTGGACAGCCGGGGGCCAAACAAGCCGCGCATTATTTTCACCACCGCTTACAACCAATTTGCGCTTGAAGGTTATAAGGTAGACGCGCTCGACTACCTGCTGAAACCATTTAATTATGAGGAATTTTTGCATGCGGCAAACAAGGCCCTGGCTTATGTAGAATTGGTGCAAAAATCAAATGCGGTACAACCTGTAGCAGAAGCGCCAGCTTTAGCACCCGAACGCGTTGAAGACGATTACTTGTTTGTTAAGGTGGAGTATCAACTGGTACGCATAGCATTAAGCGATATTTTATACATGGAAAGCCTGAAGGATTATGTAAAGATCTTTTTGAAGGACACTGAAAAGGCCATACTCACCCTTGGCAGCCTTAAAGCCCTGGAAGAAAAACTGCCCGCCAAACGATTTATGCGTGTGCACCGCTCTTATATCGTATCGCTGGATAAGATCAACTCCATTACTCGCAACGCCCTGCAGATCGGCAAGATCAATATTACCGTTGGCGACCAATATAAGGAGGAGTTCAGCAAATTTTTGAGTAAGTGGGTTTAGTAGCTCACAAAAAGTAATTAAACTGCCATAATTAATTACCAGGGGTTTATTTGTAAACCAAAGTAATGTTACATTCGTTTATCATACAAATGAACATACAGAAAATAACACTTGGCAACGGCTGCTTTTGGTGCACCGAAGCCATCTTCCAGTCGCTTAAGGGCGTAATATCAGTGGCATCTGGCTATACAGGCGGGCATACATCAAACCCCACCTATATGGACATCTGTAACGGCGATACCGGCCACGCGGAGGTTTTAGAGGTGGAATACGACACGGATATTTTATCGTTTGATGAATTGCTGCTGGTTTTCTTTAAAACCCATAACCCCACCACGCTTAACCGCCAGGGCAATGATGTAGGCACGCAATACCGCTCGGCTATATTTTATCATACCGATGAGCAAAAGCAGCAAGCCGAGGCCATGATCAAAACACTCACTGATGAAAAGGTATTTGATAAACCCATAGTAACCGAAGTGACACCCGCAAGCGAATTTTACAAGGCCGAAGACTATCATCAAAATTATTATAACGATAACCCCATGAAGCCGTATTGCGCCTTTGTGATACAGCCCAAATTAAATAAGTTTGCCAAAGAATTTACCGACAAAATAAAGCCGGAACTTTTATAACCGGCCAAGCTTATTTACATGAAAAGATCCTTTATTGCCCTGCTTGCAGGCATCTTGTTATTGGCTGCCTGCTCAACCCCAAAAAAAACCGAAAACACTTCTATCGCCAATAACGGCAAAGTGTGGGCATCGCTTTGGCAACAAAGGGCGGCAGAGTATAAGGCGTTGTGTTTCCAGGCGTATAATGTGGCTAAATTCCGGCTGGATGAAGCGCTGAAAAACCCCGGCGACAAGCCGCTGGCCATTGTTACCGATATAGACGAAACCATATTGGACAATAGCCCTTATGATGCGGGCCGCGCTATCGACAATAAAGAATATACCCTTGATACCTGGAAAGCCTGGACGGCTAAAGGCCGGGCGGATACTGTACCGGGCGCACCCTCTTTTTTTAAATACGCGGCATCAAGAGGGGTTTCGGTATTTTATATTTCCAACCGCTTTGAGGATGAACGCGCAGGAACGGTTAAAAACCTGCTGCTATACGGTTTGCCAAATGTTGATGAAGCCCACATACTGATAAGGCCAACCGGCGCAGGCTCCAGTAAAGAAGCCCGCCGACTGCAAGTAGCAAAAACCCATAACATTGTGTTGCTTTGCGGCGATAACCTGGCCGATCTCGACCTGCTGTATGACGGCGGCCTGCCCGAAGCTAAAAGGCAAACGGTTACCGAGCAGTTGAGAAAAGATTTTGGCAGCAGGTTTATTGTGATACCTAATGCAGATTATGGCGATTTTGAAGGCGCTTTCTTCAATGGCAACTACAAGCAATCGGGCGCTCAAAAAGATTCCATCATCAGGGCGAAGATTAAGGTGGATAAGGAGTAGTAAGGACATATTATTCCGGAGCGAGAATGTCATGGTGAGCCTGTCGAACCATTAGCGAACACGCCTTATACAAGTCTTCGACAAGCTCAGACTGACAGATCTACTTACAACAGGATGGATTAAAAACCCGCAATCTTTTCCTATTTTTATACACAAGGAAACAAGCCGGCCAATTTGTTTGTTGATAATCCTTTAAACCTCACAACGCATGACCATCCTCGAAAACGAATACCTTAAAGTAGCTATTGATGCCAAAGGAGCACAGCTAACCTCGTTTTTTAATAAACAAACCGGTGTTGAACAATTATGGCAGGCCGACCCTGCTGTTTGGGGATACCACGCGCCAAACCTGTTCCCTATTGTTGGCGGATTGCTGAATAACCAACTGCATGTTGACGGGGAAACCTACACCATGAACAGGCACGGTTTTGCCAGGCAGTCGGATTTTATTTTGCTGGATAGTGATGATGCACATGCGGGTTTTTCGTTACCGCATTGCGAAAAAACGCTTGCGGTATATCCTTACAAATTCGATTTCCAGGTGCTGTACACTTTAATAGAAAATGCCCTGCGGGTAACCTATAAGCTTATTAACCGCGACAAAAAGCCGGTTTATTTTTCGGTAGGCGGGCACCCCGCTTTTAATGTTCCTTTTAACGCAGGCGAAAAATTTGAAGATTATTACCTGGAATTTGAAACCCAGGAAAAACTTAGCGCGCACGTTTTGAACGCCGATGGCCTGTTCAACGGCGAAACACACCCGGTACCAACGCCAAATAAAAAACTTTACCTAACCCGTGAATTATTTGCTAAAGATGCACTGGTGTTTAAAAACCTGCAATCGCGCATGGTTACTATTAAAAGCACTAAACACGACCAGAGCTTATCGGTAGAGTTTCCGCATTTTAATTACCTGGGGATCTGGGCAAAGCCCGGTGCCGATTTTGTTTGCATCGAACCATGGCTGGGCTGCGCCGATTCGGCCGGGGAGCCTAAGGATATTAAACAAAAAGAGGATATTCAAAAGGTTGTTGTGGGGCACGTTTTTGAAGCGTCGTTTTACATCAGCATATAAAAATCAACTATTTTATATTTTTTTAAAACATTTAAATTGATTTTACGCTTATCATAAAAAACACATACTTACAACATTTACAACTATGAAAAAGAAAATTTATCTAATTGCCGTAACCATGCTACTTACTGTAGTTGCCTTTAACAGTAATGCTGCCACTTTTACTGATAATAAGGACATTTACAAAGAAGCTGCATCTCACATGACAAACGAGCAGCGAGTAGCACGTGTTGAAGAAATAAAGCTGCGTGTTAACGAGATCAAAGCAATGGACAAATCCCAGTTGAACAAAGCAGAGAAAAAAGAATTAAAATCTGAGCTAAAGAACCTTAAACACGAAGCACAAGCCATGGGTGGCGGTGGTGTTTACCTTTCAATTGGTGCAATTATCATCATCATTTTAGTATTGATCCTGATCTTGTAATCATCCCAAACAAAAACATTTACAACAAAGGGCGCCAAAATGGTGCCCTTTGTTGTTGCTTATAATTCTGCATTATTCTTTGACAACCTGGTTTAATACAGGATGATCAAAGGTCGACAATTCGGTGTGGCCGCCTTTTAGCTGATCGAACACTACCACTTCGTTTACGCCCTTCTTCAACCATGCGGCAGGCACGTACAGCGTTTGCTGCGGGCCAATTTCCCAGTATTTGCCCAGGTTGTGCCCATTAATAAATACGAAGCCTTTGCCAAAGCCCTTCATATCCAGGTAAGTATCAACCACACCACGCAGCGAAAACGTGCCGCGGTATAGTGCGGGCTGTAACTCACCCTCGTTTTGCTGTGGCAGGTATTTAAAGCCCCCGGTTGTAATAAACGGGAATTTGTACATTTTCCACCCTAAAAGCTCCTGCCCGTTAAGGGTTACATTATCGGTTATGCCCTGGCGGTTATCAGTAAGGTATGGGCCGTAATTAATGCGGCCATTGTTCTCTACCAGGATATCTAAAATACTGTTTGGTGTTTGGTTATTTAGTTGCAGCGAATCGAGTTTTAAACGGCGGTCTAATACGCTGATGCGCTTACCGTTTAAGTAAACGGTGGCATAATCCCTCAATTCCTTAATTTTAAGCAGACCGCTTGCCGCGTTCGCCAGCGTAGTGCGGTACAAAACAAAGCCATAGCCCTGGTCAAGATCCTCAAAGCTTAGCGGCTTTTCAGATTCGACCGGTGTACCCAAATTACTAAACAGGTTTGCAACGCCGGTAAACTTTACTACCTCTAAACCAAACGTCCGGCGTTTTTTTTCGGGCACATCGGGCAGGCGCTCACCGGCAGGCAGGTGTTTGGCAATGATGTCCCTAAACTTAAAATATTTTGGTGTAGGGTTGCCGGCTTCATCCAGCGGGGCGTCATAATCATAACTTGATGTTTGGGGCGCGTAAGCCTCGGTACGGCTCATATTTGCGCCGTTCATAAAATCGCGCGTAGTACCGCCGTGGAACATGTACATGTTGATAGAGATACCTGCCGATAAAACCTCATCCAGCTTCTTGGCATCTTCATCGGCGTTGCTGCCGCTATGCGGTTTTCCCCAGCTATCAAACCAACCGGGGTACCATTCGGCTATGTAATACGGGCCTTTGCCGTTGTGGTATTTATTGATGAGTGCCTTTACTTTTGCGGGGTTATCCTCGCCGTTCACGGCGGGTAAAAAGCCGGGCAGGTAACCGGCTGGCATCTGACCAGGGCCGTCGCAGGTAAATAGCAGGCCGTCAAACCCTGCCTCGCGGAAGATCTTTTCGTTTTGGGCCAGGTACTCCTTATCATTACTGAACGAGCCGTATTCGTTCTCTATCTGCACCATCAGAATATTGCCGCCGTGGTTTACCTGCAACTGGGCAAGCTGTTTGCCTACCTCCATCATGTAATTGCGGTAAGCGTTGATAAAGGCAGGGTCTTTACTGCGCACTTTTAAGTTTTTATCCTTTAACAGCCACCAGGGGTAACCCCCAAATTCCCATTCGGCACAAACGTAGGGACTTGGGCGCATTACCACCCAAAGGCCTTCTTCCTTCGCTATGCGTACAAATTCGGCTATATCGTTATTGCCGGTGAAATCATATTTGCCCTGCACGGGTTCGTGCGCGTTCCAGAAAACGTAAGTGGCTACAGTATTTAACCCCATGGCTTTGGCCATTTTCATGCGCTCGCGCCAGTACTCGCGGGGGATGCGGGTGTAGTGCATCTCGCCGGATATCATTTGCAGGGGCTTACCGTCGAGCAAAAAGGTACTATCGCCCAAGGCAAAAGTGTGCTCGGCAGTTTGCGCCTTAGCGGTGATAAACCCACCAAAAAACAGGGTGCAATAAATTAATATCCTCTTCAACATAGCGCTCTCACGTATTAAAATAAACCCAGCTGCCCTTTATCGTCAATTTCGATATCATCCGGATTGGTGATCTCAAAATCGATCTTTTTAGCAGGCGGCGTTACCGCCGGCTCGGGTTTTTCAGCAACTTCTTCCGGCTTTGGTTCGTCCTTTTTTGCCTCTTGCTCGTCTGCTTTCACCTTTGACTCTTCTGCTTTAGGCGTTGGTTCAACCGGTTTTTCTATAACGGGATTTGCGGGTTCAGATTGTATAGGCGCGGCCTGCGGTTTTGCTTCCGCGGCAACAGGAGCGGTATCAGCAACTTCTTTATCCTCGCCGGTGATGGTAATTTCGGTATCCTCAACCGAATCAGGTGCCGGGTCTGGTACATCTGCCTCGTCGTCGTGCTCGGCTAACAGCTCCACACTTTTTACCTGGTGAACAGATAAGCGGTTACCCATCGCCTTCATCCCTTTTACATCTATCAGGTCGGTAAGGTTAAGGTCGGCTTCTTCGGGGATCAGCGTTTTGCCTTTCAGTTGCTCTACCTTTACAACAGGCTGCGCCGCGCCCGATATCAGTACCAGTTTTGAGCCGCTTTCGTCGCTGATGATGCTGGTTTGCTTACCAATAACGGTATTCTCAAACACAAAGCGTTTCACCATGTAATTTTTCGATTTGCCATCGTAATGCACCACCGCGAACACCTTTGCCGGGTCGTACTTCTCTATTACGATCATCTTATCATCAAAGTGGTTATTCAGGTCGAAGCTGGTCAGCTCGTAGTTGCCATTGCTTAGTACATTCAGGATGCGGTCGTCGCCGTCAAATTCGCCCAGGTATTTACCACGGCCATCGGCGTTAAGGCGTTTCAGGATATCATCATACCAGATCTTACGACCGGCCAGTGTAGAGATGCCCTTGCTTTTCAGTATCACCTTTTTTATCGGGTATTTGGTAACCATGTTGCCGATAGATGCCCTGCCTTTGATGGCTAAGGCTGCAAAATCTTCGTCAAACTGCAGCTTCTTCAGTTTGGCATGTGGTTTTAACTGGATGTTTACTACTTCGGCCTCGCCGTTGGGGTTGGCTGTAAAATACAGCGTTTTGGAGCCCTTGCCGCCTTTTGTCAGATCATACTCCTTATCGCGCGTGATGCCCGTTACCGAGAAGCGTTTGATATAGCTTACGCCGCTTTGCCCGTCCTTGTAGATCATGTTGTAAACGGTGCGCTCGTCGTTCTTTTTAAATACGGCAACGTGCACAATATCCTTGCCCACAAATACCTTATCCTGTACTTTGGTAACGATAAAGCGCCCATCCTCGCGGAAAACGATAATATCGTCGATATCCGAACACTCGCCCACCAGTTCTACATTATCGTCTTTCTTTAAGCCCGAGCCGATGAAACCATCTACCCTATTGGCATAAAGTTTTACGTTGGCCAATGCTACCTGTGAAGCTTCCACCCTGTCAAAGGTGCGCAGCTCGGTTTTACGGCCACGGTCTTTACCATATTTCTCTCTTAACTTTTCAAACCAGGCAATGGTATAATCGGTAAGGTGTTTTAAATGGTTCTTAACGGTTTTAATTTCCGTCTCTAAAGCTTTTATCTGCTCGTCCGTTTTCTTCACATCAAAACGGGTAATGCTGCTCATCGGTTTATCAATAAGCTTCTTATAATCTTCTGGTAATATGGTGCGATAGAACTGAGGGAAGAACGGCTCGAACAATCGGTTCAATACCGCAAGCACACCCTCAAAGTCTGATGACTGTTCGTAATCGGGGTGCTTATACATCCCTTCCTGGATAAAGATCTTCAGCAGCGAGCTAAAAAAGATCTTCTCCATCAACTCCTTCAGCTTTATTTCCAGTTCCTGTTTCAGCAGCTCTTTGGTGAAGAAGGTGCTTTCGGTAAGCATATCGTTCACGCTCATAAAGCGCGGCTTATCGTCCTGTATCACGCAGGTATTTGGCGATATGGAAACCTCACAATCGGTAAATGCGTAAAGCGCATCTATGGTAACATCGGGCGAGATGCCCGGCGCCAGGTGGATCACTATCTCCACATCCTGGGCGGTGTTATCTTCTATCTTTTTTATCTTGATCTTACCCTTATCATTGGCAGATATTACGCTGTCTATCAAGCTACCCGTAGTGGTGGTAAAAGGAATCTCGGTAATGGTAAGCGTTTTTTTATCCTTCTCTACAATTTTTGCGCGCACCCTTATCCTGCCGCCGCGCTGCCCCTCGTTATAGGCCGAGGCATCTGCCATGCCACCTGTGGGGAAATCGGGCAGCAAGTTTGGCCTGTCGCCTTTGAGCGCCGCAATAGAGGCATCCAGTAACTCGATAAAATTATGGGGTAAGATCTTGGTAGCCAAACCTACGGCAATACCCTCGGCGCCCTGTGCCAGCAACAGCGGAAACTTTACGGGCAACGTTATAGGCTCTTTGTTACGGCCATCATAACTGGCCTGCCAAACGGTAGTATCGGGGTTAAAAACAACATCTAAAGCAAACTTTGACAAACGCGCCTCGATGTAACGCGGGGCAGCTGCCGAGTCGCCGGTTATTGGGTCGCCCCAGTTACCCTGGCAATCAATCAGCAGGTTTTTTTGCCCAATCTGCACCATGGCATCACCAATGGATGCATCCCCGTGCGGGTGATATTTCATGGTGTTGCCAATAACGTTGGCGGCCTTGTTAAAGCGCCCGTCGTCCATTTCCTTAAGCGAATGCAGGATGCGGCGCTGCACAGGCTTTAAGCCGTCGTTAATGTGCGGAACGGCACGGTCGAGTATTACATATGATGCATAATCAAGGAACCAGTTTTCGTACAGCCCGTCAAGAGAAGTGACTTTATGAAGTATATTTTCTTCGTTATTATTTTCAGGGATATCAGGAGTGTTCAGATCGTCGCTCATTCTGTAGCTAAAAATTATGGATGGGTAAAGATAGGGAAATGTGCAGAAAGGCGGGTGCGAAGAAGCGTAGTTTTTAGCTATAAGCGCGGTCATTTTATCAACATTTCAACAAATAATATGCGCATATTTATTTTTTATGCGTATATTTAAATTATGAAAAGGAGGCTTAACTTAACAATTGAAGAAGGCTTATTAAAAAGCATGAAACTTCACGCCGAAAAACAGCATACAAGTGTATCTGATTTGGTTGAAAATTATTTTAAGAAGGTTGTGAAACCCATAAAAAAAGAAAGCTTTATGGATATGGTTGAGAAACTTGGCCCGCATGATATCGACCCAAAAGCAGATTTGAAAGAAATGTACTATCAGGATAAAATGCATGGCCATTAAAGTATTCTTAGATGCTAATGTATTACTCGATTACATACTTAAACGAGAGTACTATAGTGATGCAAAGGAAATATTTGCGCTTTTGGAAGGCAAATTTATTGACGGTTATATAACATCATCTGTGCTTCACATAACCGGTTATTGGGTATCAAAAGCCCATGGTGCAGTAAATGCAAAAAAGCTACTTTTAAACCTGCTTGAATATGCTACTGTTATAGACATTCCGCACGATACAGCCCTTATTGCTTTACACTCTAAGATAGACGATATCGAAGACGCTTTACAATACTATACTGCAATTCATCATAAACTGGATTACTTTATTTCACGCGATATACAGTTACAAAAAGATAGTATACCGGCCTTACAAGTATATTCCCCTGTGGATTTTATCAATCGGATAAAATAAAAATAGCCGCCGCTGCTATAAATCATAAATGTGCAGATTTTATGCACAAACAGAATGTTTTCAACCTTAATTTAAGACACCTGCAGGGCGGAGCTTTAAGACATACCGACCCCGGATTTATAAACAGTTTGCATAAGGTTAACGTGCTGATCATTACTTTATTTCGCTTAAAAAAATATACCTCAAAACATTTTTTTTGACAAAAACGCCCGGATATATTTGGTTATTAACCAACATCTTATATCATCAATTATGATTTCCGAAGCAAAAAAAACAGCCGTTGAAAATGCTTTGCGTATAACTTTTGGCGTGAGCGAATTTGAGGACATCAGCGAAATTACCCAGGGGCTTTCGCCTGCCCTTATTTTTAAAATTATGGTGAAGGGCAAGCCCTATTTGCTGCGCATTATCACCCAGATGAACGCCATGAACGCCCCCACGCATTGGTACAATTGTATGACGGCCGCTGCTGAGATAGGCATTGCCCCGCGGGTATGGTATACCAGTGTGGAGGACAGGATCTGCATCACCGATTTTGTTGAGGCAAAACCTTTTCCTTTGAACCTGGTGAGGGTAAAAATGCCCGCGTTGCTTAGCCGGCTGCATTCGCTGCCGCCATTTCCAAACAGGATTAACTACCTGGAAACCATGGATGGCTTTGTGCAGAAATTCAGGGATAGCGAAACCCTGCCCGATATCCTTGCTGCAGAATTATTTGAAAAATACGATCAAATTAAACGGGTTTACCCGAGTAATGATAGCGACCTGGTATCCTGCCATAACGATCTTAAACCTGAAAATATTTTATTTGATGGCGAGCGACCCTGGCTTGTAGATTGGGAGGCTGCTTTCCTGAATGACCGCTACACCGACCTGGCGGTTATCGCCAACTTCGCGGTGACCAATGATGTTGAAGAAAAGGAATATCTGAGGATCTATTTTGGTGAGGATGCCAATGAGTACCAGCTTGCGCGGTTTTACCTGATGCGGCAACTGCTTCACTTTTTTTACTTTACGTTTTTCGGGCTTATTTGCTTTAACGCCAATGAACCTGTTGACTTTACTTTGCCCTGCCCCAACTTCCGCGAGTTTAACAACCAAATGTGGTTGGGCGGCATAAACCTGGCAAACAACGATGCCCGACAGGAATACGCCAGGGCGCATTTTGGGCAGGTAATATATAACCTTAAACAAAAACGCTTTGCTGATTCACTGAAGATATTGGCTGGTTTGAAAGAAAGGTAAAACACACGGCAAACACCGGATCTATTCCCTAAGCTTTTTTTGCTCGCGCAGCATAGCGCCGTAATCCATCCGCCGCAAAGCAGCGCTTATAGTTTTGGCTATCCGGTTGGCGCGTGTTTCCAGGGTTTTGGCATCGGTTATCCATTTAATAAAATATCCCTGGTGCGATTTGGCCAGGCTGCTGAAATACTCAAACGCTTCGGGCTGTTCAAAGTCGAAGCAATCCTGCAGGTCTTCGGGTATCTCGATCTTAAAATCCTTGTCAAATTCCAATTGTACCCGCACCATCGCGCCCCGGTGTTTACGGATGCCCTTACGGATCTCTTCGCGCAGCGCCATCATAAAATTACCCCCGCCTATCGGCATAAGCGACATGCCCGTTACCGCAAAATCATCCAGTTTGCCGCGCACCCTGAACGACCGTTTGGTATCGGGCAGTATCAGGTGTGCCATATCCGCCGGGATCTCAATATAAGTCCAGCCGGTTTTATCGCCCTGCTCGCCAAATTGTAAAATGATGGTGGTAAAATCAACCATTACCAAATATATAGCATTAGGGGCAAATGTTAAATGTTTGTTAAATAAGCAATTTTAACAAGTTTGGGTGTAACTATTTGGTACGTGCCTACATCTTATAACTGTAACTATTAACTGAGCGGTCATAAAACACAAAATTAATTACAACCTTAATTCAAAATTATGAAAACCTTAAAATCAGTTATCCTTGCCTTTGCCGTACTTGTAACTTGTAACATCGCGAAAGCTAACGATGTACCCGAATCTAACTTAACAAGAACCCACGCCATTAACACTTACCTGGACGCCATGACACGCGGTAAGATAGATGGCCTAAACCAGGTTGTCGACCAATCGGCCAAGTTTAATATGCTGCGCGGAAAAAGCATTTTAAGCTTTAACAAAAAAGAAATGACCGACTTTCTGAAAAATCAAAAGAATGTTGAACAGGCCTGCACAACCAGCACCGAAGTTGTTGAAAATAACGCCGATATGGCGGTTGTAAGGGTTGATATGAAATTTGAAAATTTTACCCGCAGTAATTATGTAACTGTAGCCAACACCGGCAGCGGGTGGAAAATTACCAATGTATACAGCGTTTTTAAGTAGTAATATATAGTTTAAAAATTAGTGTTTGAGTGTGACTGGCTTCCCGATCTTTCGGGAGGCCTTTCTATTTAACGCTTCAGCCAAACCCATCTCCTGGGGACTATTTCAAAAATGGCTGCAATACCGCCTGCCATTTATCGTATCCCTTGCTGTTAAGGTGCAGCATATCGCTTTCAAACAGGGATGGGTCCGACTGGTGTGTGGCGGGGTTTAACAATGCCGATGATACGTCCACATAATGGGCATTCTTCCTGGTTTTTATAAAATCCCGGATCAAAGCATTTGCTTTTTTAAATTCAGGAAAAAACTTAGCGCGGCTCGGGCTTAATTTTATAGCCATAAAATAAACCTCGGCCCCGGGCAGGTTTTGCCTGATCATGGCCCACAGCTTGTAAAATTCGCGGGCGGTAAATTTGCCGGTCTTGCCTGCGGCGATATCGTTATCACCGGCATAAATAAATATTTTACGCGGGTGGTACGGGTACATAATGTAAGGTGTAAAATAGTCAACCAGTTGCTCTATGGTGCAACCGCCAACGCCACGCCTGATGATGGGCTTATCGCTAAACCTTTTTTCAAGGTCCGTCCATTTACGGATGGATGAAGAGCCAATGAACAGGATGCCATTTTTAGCAGGCATACTAATACTGTCCTGGTGTTTATAATCACGGATCTCGTTATCAAAAGGGAACCCTGTTTGTGCCTTTGCAGTAATACCTGCTGTTGCTAAAACAAAAAATAAGAGCAGTTTTAATTTCATAATGGCGCTATGTTATCGGTCTTCGCGTTTAAAAAGTTTCTCTTCATCATTATCAATCTTTCAGATACCTCTGTAGAAACCTTGTTAAATAAATCTAACGATATGGAATAATGAATATTTGTTTTGCTTCCAAATAAAAGGTCGATATCGAAATTGTCTTGAATGCTAAACACCAAAATAGTTTCGTCCTTGTACCAAACCTCAATGTCATAATTATCATCATTTATATCTGATGATGTTATGTATTTTAATTGGGATTCGTCAATCTTTTCCATGCTCGTATTACACCGCCACCGGCAATTCCACCTCGTCCAGGTTCTCGGCTATGGTAGGGTTTACGCTTTCGTCGTCTTTCTCTACCCGCAGGTTGTTTACAATGTGCTGCTGACGGGTTGGCGTGTTTTTGCCCATAAAGTATTCCAGCAGTGCTTTAATATTGGCGTCCTTCAAAAACACCGGATCGAGCCGGATATCCTTACCGATGAACAAGCCAAACTCGTCCGGCGAAATTTCGCCCAAACCTTTAAAGCGGGTTATCTCGGGCTTAACACCAAGTTTGGCTATGGCGTTGCGGCGTTCTTCGTCGCTGTAACAGTAAATAGTTTCCTTTTTATTCCTCACCCTGAATAAAGGTGTTTGCAGGATAGATACGTGCCCGGCCTTCACCAGATCGGGGAAAAACTGCAGGAAGAAAGTCATCAGCAGCAGGCGGATGTGCATACCATCCACATCGGCATCGGTAGCTACAACAATGTTGTTGTAACGCAGGCCGTCAATACCGTCCTCGATATTTAAGGCGTGCTGCAGCAGGTTAAATTCCTCGTTCTCGTAAACCACCTTTTTGGTTAGCCCGAAGCAGTTTAGCGGCTTACCCTTTAAGCTGAACACGGCCTGGGTTTGCACATCGCGCGATTTGGTAATAGAGCCGCTGGCCGAGTCACCCTCGGTAATGAACAGGGTAGTTTCTTGCCTGCGTTCGTGGTTATCATCAAAGTGCAGCTTGCAATCGCGCAGCTTACGGTTGTGCAGCGATGCTTTTTTGGCCCGGTCGTTAGCCAGTTTTTTGATGCCGGCAATATCCTTGCGTTCGCGTTCCGACTGTAAAATTCTTTTCAACAGGGCATCGGCAGCTGCGGGGTTTTTATGCAGGTAATTATCCAGTTCCTTTTTCAGGAAATCGGTTATAAACCCACGCACCGAAGGGCCTTCGGGGCCGATATTTTGCGAGCCCAGTTTGGTTTTGGTCTGCGATTCAAATACCGGCTCCTGTACTTTTATAGCAATGGCAGCTACGATAGAAGCGCGGATATCAGATGCGTCGAACTCCTTTTTATAAAACTCGCGGATGGTTTTTACCACCGCTTCGCGGAAGGCGGCCTGGTGTGTACCACCTTGCGTAGTGTGCTGCCCGTTTACAAACGAGTAATATTCTTCACCGTACGATTGCCCGTGTGTCATGGCTATTTCTATATCCTCGCCCTTTAGGTGGATGATAGGATAGCGCAGGTTCTCGGCATCGGCGTTGCGCACCAGCAGGTCATAAAGGCCGCGTTCCGACAGGTATTTTTGCCCGTTAAAGTTTAGCGTTAAACCGGCGTTCAGGAACACGTAGTTCCATATCATGTTCTCCACAAACTCGGGTATAAAGCGGTAATGGCGAAAGATGGTATCGTCGGGAATAAAATTAATGGCTGTACCGTTACGCTGCGATGTTTCCTTTTCCGGCTCATCCCGGATCAGCTCGCCTTTTTCAAATTCGGCAATTTTTGTGCGGCCATCGCGGTAGGATTGTACGGTGAACGAGTTTGACAGCGCGTTAACCGCTTTGGTACCCACACCATTTAAACCTACCGACTTTTGGAAGGCCTTGCTATCGTACTTACCGCCGGTATTTATTTTAGATACGCAATCAATAACCTTCCCTAACGGGATGCCGCGACCATAATCCCTTACGGATACTTTATGGTCGCTCATGCTCACCTCAATCGTCCTGCCCGATCCCATCACAAACTCATCTATCGAATTATCGATGATCTCTTTAAGCAGCACGTACACGCCATCGTCATAAGCCGAGCCATCGCCCAGCTTGCCAATGTACATACCCGGCCTTAAACGTATATGTTCTTTCCAGTCTAACGACCGGATACTGTCATCATCATAATTAACTGCTTCTGCCATGTTACTTAAAATATTGGGGTATTATTGCTGCCCTGATGCAAAAATAAATTTATGCCACTTAAATTAGTATTTAAATGTGCCAACTTATTAACATTCGTGGGGCTTAAGGTTTAAACCTGATGGTGTTGCGGGCTTTGTCAATATTCTTGAAAAACTCGGGCCCTTTTTCGTTGGTAAAACAAACCGCCAGGATGGTGCCGATATGGTCTTTTTGCAAGGTTATCAGCAGGGCGTATTTGTAATGTTTGGTTGCGGGCAGGTCAAGCAGGTTTAGCAGGTAAGTTTTACCGGCATCGGCGTTGTACCTTTCCAAATAACCGGGCGGTATGGTGCGTGTAAAAAAATCGTGTTCGCCCGTAAATGCCAGGGCGTGTGCAGTTCCCATTCCAAGGTAAAGCGAATCGGGGTTGGCCTGCATGGTGCTTTTATCGCCTATAGAGCGCTGGTAGCTGGCGTAGTTTTCCTTTTGTGATTTTACCTGGAACCAGATCTCAAATTCCTTTCCGGGGATCTCGATAGCATAATCGAACGAAAAATCCTCGTTATTGGGTGCATTGGTTTCCCTGAATCCTTTTGGTAAATTAAAGCTGACATTGGCCTGCGAGAGGAGCCTTTGAAAGTTTTTTAGCTGGGCACTAACGGGCTTGGGGGCCGGCTTTACAACCGTAACGGTCTTTTGTTTAACAGGCCGCCTTTGCGCCTCTACAAACAGTGCAGGCGCAAAACAAAACAACAATATCCCCGTAAGTAATATTTGTTTAAATTGCTTCACAATAGGACCAGTTAATCAGGTAACACAAAAATCAATAAACGAATTTAAATCATTTTGTTATCAAACAAAATTAAATTATAATATAAATTTAAAAAATAAACATACAGATAATAATGAGTATCCAACCCCGCCTAAACCGCTTTGACCTTAGCATGATCGTTATTAGCCTGGTAATAGGGATGGGCATTTTTGGCAGCCCCAGCGATGTTGCTGTTAAGGCGGGCAGCGCCCCCGTATTTTTTGGCGCGTGGATCTTCGGCGGCATAGTTACCCTTTGCGGCGCACTCACCTTTGCCGAAATTGGCGCGCGCTACCCTACCACCGGCGGTTTTTATAAGGTGTTCTCGTACTGCTACCACCCGGCATTCGCTTTTATGATCAACTGGGTGCTGGTTATCAGCAATGCCTCGTCGGTAGCTGCGGTAGCTTTGCTGGGCGCCGAGTACATTAACCCTATTTTACTGCCCCAAAGTTTACAGAACCCTACCGGCACTAAGCTAACTACCATTGCAACCGTGCTGGTTTTATATGGCATCAACTTTTTAGGTATCAAACTAAGCGCCCAAACGCAAAACATCCTCACAATATTTAAGGTGGGGATGATATTGTTGCTATGCACCGTTGTTTTTAAAAGTGACGCGCATGCGGTAAACCCGGTTGTTGCAATTCCGCATACCGGTAGTGTCATCACCGCTTTTGGTTTAAGTATGGTGGCCGTATTTTTCACTTACACCGGTTACGCGCAGACAATCAATTTCGGCGGGGATATTATCAACCCCAAAAAGAACATTCCCAAAGCCATATTTTTTGGGATGGCGGTTATCATCAGCCTTTACCTTGCCATCAACTACGCCTACTACTATGTTTTAGGCATTGGCGGCCTGCAGCAAAACCATACGCTGGCGGCTACATTAGCCGGCGTTATATTTGGCGCTACCGGGTATAAGATCACATCCATACTCATGTTTGTATCGGTAGTAGCCTATGTAAATGTAAATATCATGTCGAGCCCCAGGGTATACTACGCCATGGCCGAGGATGGCATCCTGCCGCCGATATTTAAAAGGCTAAACCCCAAAACACAGGTACAGGAATTTGGCATGAGCTTTTTTGTAATGGCTATCCTTATCATCTTATTTTTTGTAGGCTCATTCAGCGAGATGCTTAAATACGTCATGTTTTTTGAACTCATCGGCATTTCTTTAGCTGCCATCGCTATTTTTATTCTCCGCAAAAAAACCAGGCATTTAGATGTTTCGGATATTTACACCATCAAGTGGTTCCCGCTTATTCCTGTCATATTTATCCTGTCGTACTGGTTTGTTACCATCAATATCTTCATCACCTTTAAAGAAAACCCCTTCGCGGCCTTTTGGTGCATCGCGGCTTATGCTTTCGGGCTTGCCATTTACTATATAAGTAAACGCAAGCAAACACCCCTGCTGCCCGATAATTAAATGTTACCTGCTTACCTTAACGATCTGGCAAATACCGCTCCGATCAGATTCGGGTAGCTGAGTTACGTCAAAATAATCTTTTTAAATTATTTTAAAAAGTATTTTGTTTATTCAATTTATCTTTATTAAGTTTGCATTAATGATGAAAAGCAGATCATTAAAATATGCATACTTGTTATCCCTGCTGGAGGGATTAATTTTATAGTTAATTGGTTGAAATCCTCGCTTCGGTGAGGATTTTTTTTGTGCCGATTTTTTAGAGAAGATCAAACTGAATAGCAATATATAAACCTGATTATGGCAAGATTAAATTTATTAGAAGAAACACGTTACGAGAAACTGCCGGTAACGGTTTACCCCGACCAGCACGCCGCATCGCTTGCTGTAGCGGCAAGGATAGCAACGCTGATCCGTAAAAAACAAGCCGCGGGCGAGCCAACCGTGTTAGGCCTGGCAACGGGTGTTACCCCTATACAGGTATATGCCGAACTGATCCGTTTGCATAAGGAAGACGGGCTTTCCTTTAAAGGCGTTATCACTTTTAACCTGGACGAATACTACCCCATGAAACCCGACGCGGCACAAAGCTACGTTACTTTCATGAACGAGAATTTGTTCGACCATATAGATATCGATAAATCATTGGTGCACATCCCCAATGGCACACTTCCGCAGGATGAGGTGGCTGCTTTTTGTTTAGAATACGAACGGCAGATTGAAGAACTTGGCGGATTAGACCTGCAGATATTAGGTATAGGCCGTACCGGTCACATCGGTTTTAACGAGCCGGGCTCGGCGCCAAACTCGGGCACCAGGCTGGTAACTTTAGATGACCTTACGCGTAACGATGCCTCGCGCGATTTTGGTGGTAAAGAGAACGTACCAACCAAAGCCATTACTATGGGTGTGGGCACCATTTTTAAAGCCCGCGAAATTATCCTGATGGCATGGAGCGCCAAGAAGGCTCCTATCGTTCGTAAAGCGGTAGAGGGTGAGATCTCGGGCGAGGTTCCGGCTACCTTCCTGCAATTATCAGATAACGTTGAGTTTGTACTGGACGCAGATGCCGCATCCGGCTTAACCCGTTTTGATACCCCGTGGCTGGTATCTGATTGTGTGTGGGATAACACGATGAAGAAGAAGGCGGTGATCTGGCTATCGGGCGCGGTAGGCAAACCAATTCTGAAACTTACCGAAGAAGATTATAACAGTAACGGCATGGCACAACTTGCGGTTGAGCAGGGCCCTGTTTACCAGATAAATATTGATATTTTTAACCAGGTGCAGCATACCATTACCGGCTGGCCGGGCGGCAAGCCGGGCGCGGATGACAGCCAGCGCCCCGAGCGGGCCGAACCTGCCCGCAAACGTTCAATTGTCTTTTCCCCGCACCCCGATGATGATGTGATATCGATGGGTGGTACCTTTATTCGTTTGGTAGACCAGGGGCACGATGTGCATGTGGCCTATCAAACATCCGGCAACACTGCTGTATGGGACGATGATGTATTGCGATACATGGAGTTCGCTATTGATTTTAAACACAGCGTAGGCGAGGATACGGCCAAATTGCAGGGCATTTATGATGATATGCGCAAATTTATCGCTACCAAGCAGCCTAACCAGATAGATACCCCTGAGATCCGTGATGTAAAAGGGTTCATCCGCAAAACCGAAGCTATTTCGGGCGCAAGGTTCGCCGGTTTGCCGGATAGCAATATCCACTTCCAGGCCCTGCCTTTTTACGAAACAGGTAAAACCAAGAAAAACTCGGTTGGCGAGGAGGATGTGATACTGACCATGGAACTGCTTCAAAAAATAAAGCCGCAGCAGGTATTTGCCGCCGGCGACTTTGCAGACCCTAACGGTACTCACATTGTTTGCTTTAACATTATCCTTGCTGCATTAACCCGCTTAAAAGAAACTGAAGACTGGGTGAAAGACTGCCGCATGTGGTTATACCGCGGCGCCTGGCAGGAGTTCCCTACCCACGAAATTGAAATGGCCGTGCCGCTATCGCCTGCCGAGGTGCTGCGCAAACGTAACGCCATCTTTAAACACCAGTCGCAAAAAGACAGGCCGGTGTTCCCGGGTGATGATGCGCGCGAGTTTTGGGTACGTGCCGAAGACCGCAACCGCGAAACCGCCCAAAATTACGATAAGCTGGGCATGGCCGAATACGCCGCCATGGAGGCTTTTGTAAGGTATAATTACTAATACAGTATATGCTCCTATAATAGCAGAGCCGCGATCTATCGCGGCTCTTTTTGTTTATCTACTCGCTTTACCGCATGCGTGTGTAACATTTTAATTTGCAATAATGGTGGCGCTACATTGTCAGTTAAAAAAAGCGCAAACGCTTTATTATAAGCATTTTACAAAAAAGTCGCACTTGTGCGCAATCGTGAACGTGAACATTTTACCTCGTGTTTTCTATTTTATCTTACCATTCACCAAAGCAATTATCTCGGCTTCGACAGCAATGGTTTTTTGCTCGATCTCTTCGCCCCGTTTCAGGATGTCCTCCACAAAGGCTTTGTCCTTATAACCCGAGGCATTGATCTTCACATTCATAAAGGCACCGATAACAGCAGAGCGTGCACAAAGCGCAGCTACACCTGCATCCGTAACCGAATTTGGGTTGCCGGTTTCTACCATCGCGCGGATCAGCGCTAAGCTTTCAAAGCTAATTTTCATCACTTTGAACGGGATCTCGATGGCGTATTTGGTGGCACCCTGTATAGCTTGGTCCCGCGCGGCTTTTTCTGCGTCATTCCCCTTTGGCAAACCAAAGGCTTCCATAATTTTATTGAAGGCGGTGGTATCCTTATCAACCAAAGCCAGCAGTTCGTCTTTATAATTTTGTCCCTGTTCGGCCCAGTTGCCAAACTCTTCCCAGCGGCTATCCCAGCCTTTTTTGTGCGACGACAGGTTAGCCACCATAGTAGCCAATGAAGCGCCCAAAGCACCCATATAAGCAGATATCGACCCACCACCCGGTGCAGGGCTTTCGCTCGCGGTCTCGTCGGCAAAACCGGTGAGGGTCATGCTTACCAATTTGCTTGCAGCAGTATCTTTCAGCGAATTTTCAATGATGCGCTCATCCGGGTTAAATGGCCCAAGTTCATCAAGCCCCATAGATTTAATGGCAATTTTTATCAGTTCCTTCTCGCTTACCCCTACCGATCGCTGCTGTTTCTGCAGGAAATATTTACCGGCATCCAACATGGCTTTTAAAGGGATCAACCCAACCAGTTCGCTGCCCGTAACACGGATACCACGCTCGGCAGCTTTTTTGCAAACCTCGTCGAAAGCGATATGTATAGGCGTAACCTCGATATTGGTCAGGTTCATGGAGATCTGGGCAACGCCGTATTCCTCGATATACCAGCCGATGGCCTTTACGCTTTTCAGCGTACCGGGAATAGATTTTGGCTTGCCGTTTTCATCATTAATTATCTTGCCGTTTACCGGGTCGCCCTCGCGCATTACACGGCCTGCCTCGCGCACGTCAAAGGCAATGGCGTTGGCCCTGCGGGTTGATGTAGTGTTGAGGTTAATATTATAGGCTATCAAAAAATCTCTCGCGCCAATTACCGTAGCGCCGCGTTTGGCATCCATTTCAGTAGGACCAAAATCGGGCTTCCACTTTGGTTCTTTTATCTTTTTGAAAAACCCTTCGTACTCGCCCGCCCTAATTACAGACAGGTTGTCGCGGGTTTTATCGGCCTGCGCATGCTGGTACAAATACGCCGGGATGCCCAACTCTTCACCAACGCGTTTGGCCAGTTGCTTAGCGTATTCAGCGGTTTCCTCCATCGTGATATTGGCAATCGGTATCAGCGGACAAACATCGGTTGCCCCCATGCGCGGGTGCTCGCCTTTGTGCTTACTCATATCTATCAGTTCCCCGGCTTTTTTTATCGCCAGGAAGGCTGCTTGTATCACCTGTCGCGGCTCACCAACAAAAGTTACCACGGTACGGTTGGTGGCCTTGCCGGGGTCAACATTCAACAGCCTAACGCCTTCAACCGATTCAACCTCGTCGGTAATTTGTTTAATGATAGCCAGGTTTACACCTTCGCTAAAATTGGGCACACATTCTATTAATTTTATCATTTTCGGATGTCATTGGGTCATTGAGTCATTAGGTCATTCCTAATAAATCAACAAAATCTTAAAAATCATTTAAATCTGCGGTCCATACCTGTGTAGGCTTCAATTTCCCCTGGTAATATAATATTTCGCGGTAGTCGGCGCATGGGTAGGCCTGCATATCGACAAGCATGCCCGGTGCTAATATACCACGTTCAATTTTTAATGCTGCTGCTGCGCGAAAGGTTAACCCGGCAAATACTTCGGCTGCCGATAATTTTTCTGACGCGCTCATTACGGCGGCTTGCATCAGCAGGTCGCCCATGGGGGCCGAGCCGGGGTTCCAGTCGCTGGCAATGGCCAGGCAGGCGCCCGCATTTAATAATTTACGTGCCGGGGCGTAAGGCATACCCAACCCCATCGACGCCCCGGGCAACGTAACAGCAACTATATTCGAGTCAGCTAATAGTTCAATTTCATGTTCGCCGCTGGCTTCCAGGTGGTCGGCAGATAGCGCGCCAACCTCCACAGCAACGGCGCTGCCTCCGGTAGTAAACTGGTCGGCATGCACGGTAATATCAAAGCCCATTTGTTTGGCTTTGTTCAGGTAGATCAAAGCATTTTTACTATCGATAGCGCTTTGTTCAATAAATATATCTACGCGGTTGGTCAGGTTTTCCTGTTTGATAACAGGTAGCAGGTCATTCACCACATGCTGTAAATATTCCTCCTGCGATCCGTTAAAATCCCTTGGTACCATGTGCGCGGCAAGGCAGGTAGCAACCAGCTTTGCTTTTGTTTGTGCCGATGCTGTTTTAATAGCACGCAGCTGTTTTAAATCTTCCTCTAAACTTAAACCATAACCGCTTTTTACTTCAATGGTGGTTACGCCTTCGGCAAGGTGGCGGTTGGCCCGTTGTACCAATGATCCTACAAGTGCAGCTTCATCAGCCGCGCGGGTTTGGGTAACAGTGTCCCAGATGCCGCCGCCTGCTTTGGCAATTTCCAGGTAAGTTTTACCGGCTATTCGCATGGCGTAATCTTTAGCGCGGTTGCCTGCGAAGCAGATGTGCGTATGGCAGTCTACAAAGCCTGGCAGCAGTACTTGCTGCCCACTTATTTCTTCTATTTGTGCCGATGGATCGGCTTTCCTTAATTTCTCAAAATCCCCAACGGCTAATACCAGTCCACCTTCCACCAGCACACCACCATTGGGGATAATGTGCAACTGTTCGTCCTTCAGCGTGCCTTTAAGGGGCAGCCCTGTCAAAGGGAGGATCTGTGTGAACGGACCTATTATTTTTTTCATTTTGAGCCCCCTCTAATCCGATAGCTATCGGATCTCCCCCGATAGGGGAGACTTAATTTTATGTTCCGTATAATTAATTATTTAAGCCCTCCCCTTCGGGAGGGTTTGGGTGGGGCTACTACCACACCTTTCGCCCTTGTTGGTGTTGTCACCAACAAGCCGCCATGCATTTACGCCACGCCTATTTTAAACTACCCTAAAGGTTGTTGGTGACAACACCAACAACGGCGCAATGACTCAATGACCCAATGACTCAATGACCCAATGACTAACACCTACCACACCTTTAACCCAAACCTATCCGCCCAATCCTGCGCTTTGTCATATCCGGCATCCGCATGGCGGAAGATGCCCATTGCCGGGTCGTTATGTAATACGCGTTTAAGGCAGGTTGCGGCGCGTTCGGTGCCATCGGCCACCACTACCATACCGGCATGCTGCGAGTAACCCATCCCTACCCCGCCGCCGTGGTGAAACGACACCCAGGTAGCGCCACCCGAAGTGTTTGCCATCAGGTTAAGCAACGGCCAGTCTGACACCGCATCCGAGCCATCTTTCATCGATTCGGTTTCGCGGTTTGGCGATGCTACCGAGCCGCAATCCAAATGGTCGCGACCGATAACTATCGGCGCTTTCACCTTGCTGCTTGCCACCAGTTCGTTAAATATCAGCCCGGCCTTTTCTCGCTCGCCCATGCCCAGCCAGCAAATGCGTGCGGGCAGTCCCTGAAAGGCTATCTGTTTCTGCGCTTTTTCCAACCAGTTGATCAGTGGTTTATTTTCGGGAAAGGCTTCCATCAGCGCCCGGTCGGTTGTATAAATATCTTCGGGGTCGCCGGATAGGGCTACCCACCTGAACGGCCCTTTCCCCTCGCAAAACAGCGGGCGGATAAACGCAGGTGTAAAGCCGGGGAAATCATAAGCGTTTTGCTCGCCGCCTTGTTTGGCAAATTCGCGCAGGTTGTTCCCATAATCAAAAGTAACCGAGCCGCGTTTTTGCAACTCCAGCATAAAACCCACATGGCGGGCCATGCTTGCTAACGACAGGCGTTTATATTCTTCCGCATCCGCTTTGCGCAGATCAGCAGCGTCTTTTAAAGTTAACCCGTTAGGGATGTATCCGTTCAACGGGTCGTGGGCCGAGGTTTGGTCGGTAACCATATCGGGTATAATGCCGTCAGCAATCAACCGTTCCAGCATATCGCCGGCATCGCTTACCAAACCAACCGAAAGGGTTTCGCCTTTGGCCATCGCTTCTTGTACCCAGTTAATGGCCTCTTCGTACGAGTGGGTCAGCCTGTCGATGTATTTACTGTCAATCCGTTTTTGGATGCGGGTAACATCCACATCGGCACCTAAAAATACAGCGCCTGCCATGGTTGCTGCCAGTGGCTGAGCGCCACCCATACCGCCAATACCTGCGCTCACAATAAGCTTGCCCGTCAGGTCATTATTAAAATGCTGACGGCCTGCTTCCACAAAGGTCTCGTAGGTACCTTGCAAAATGCCTTGCGTACCTATGTAGATCCAGCTGCCGGCGGTCATCTGGCCATACATCATCAATCCATCAGCACGCAACTTGTTAAAATGCTCCCAGGTTGCCCACGCGGGTACCAGGTTGCTGTTGGCTATTAAAACCCGCGGCGCCTGGGGATGACTGCGGATAATGCCCACCGGCTTACCCGACTGCACCAATAACGAATGGCCATCATCCAGTTCCAATAATAACTCGATAATCTTCCTCAGCGATTCGGGGTTGCGGGCTGCCTGGCCTATGCCACCGTACACCACCAACTCGTCGGGATTTTCGGCAACTTGCCCGTTAAGGTTGTTCAGCAGCATACGCAGGGGCGCTTCTGTTTGCCAGCTTTTGGCGTGCAGTTGGTTGCCCACCGGCGCGTAATACACCGGGTGTTTGGCGTAAGTATTAATAAATTCCGAATTCGTCATCGTCAGTAATGTTGATGTTATGTTTTTGGGCGGCTTCCGTCGCGGTGGACTGAAATTTACCGCCGATAATTAATTGGTGCAGGGCGTTGATATCGTCTGCAAAGATCCTGTCCTCTTTAATGAAGGGCACATGCTGCCTCACCAGTTGGTGCAGGCCTTCTATCACCGGGGTGCTTTGCAGCGGCCTGCGAAAATCTAAAGCTTGCGAGGCATAAAGCAATTCGATAGCCTGGATGTATTCGATGTTATCCAGCACCATGTGCAGCTTGCGCCCGCTGATGGAACCCATGGAAACATGATCTTCCTGCCCAAGCGAGGTGGGCACGCTATCGGCGCTTGCAGGGAAACAGAAGGTTTTATTTTCGGTAACTAAAGCCGCAGTGGTGTATTGCGGTATCATTAGGCCGGAGTTTAGCCCGGCATGTTCTGTAAGCAGTTTTGGCAAGCCGTAACGGCCTTCGCTCATCAGGTAACAACGGCGGTCGGCAATATTACCAAGTTCGGCAGCGGCTACGGTGGCATAATCTAAAGGCAAAGCCATTGGCTGCCCGTGGAAATTACCCCCGCTTATGGTATCATCGGCATTAAAAATAACCGGGTTATCAGTAACAGAGTTTAGCTCAATCTCAGTCAGTTCTTTTAAATGCAGCCAGGCATTGCGCGATGCGCCATGCACCTGCGGCATGCATCGCAACGAATAGGGGTCCTGCACCCTGTCGCAATCCACATGCGAACTGCCAATGGCCGAGCCATCTAATAGGGCAGCCAACCGCTTCGCCACAAGCTTTGTCCCTTTATATGGGCGGATGGCATGCAGCCTTGCATCAAATGGCCTTGAAGAACCCATTAGCCCTTCCAGCGACATGGCACCGATCAGGTCGGCAACATTAAGCGCATTATTTAAACGCTCTACCGCTTTTATCGCGAAAGCCAATATAAACTGGGTGCCGTTGATGAGGGCAAGGCCTTCTTTAGGGCCCAATATTAGTGGCTGTAAATTATGCTGCTTTAATATTTCTCCTGCAGGATGTTTTTCATCACCCACGTTCACATAGCCTAAGCCGATAAGCGGCAAAAACAAATGTGAAAGTGGCGCAAGGTCGCCTGATGCGCCAACCGAGCCTTTCTCGGGCACAACCGGGATCACATCATTATCGATATGCCAGATGATGCGCTCTAAAGTTTGCGGGGAAATACCCGAATAGCCCTGCGCCAAAGCATGCACCTTGGTTATCAGCATCAGTTTTGCAATCTCCTGCGCGATGGGTTTACCCACGCCCACGCTATGGCTTTTTAATATATTGCTTTGCAGCATGCTGGTATCTTCTTCCGAGATCCTTGTATCGCAAAGCGGACCAAAACCTGTATTGATACCGTAAACCGGCAGGTGTGCATGCACAATCTTTTCCACCTCTTTCCATGAAGTTTGAATGCGTGCGGCGGCATCCTCATTAATTACACCTTTTACCTTGCCTGCGGCAATATCCAGGCAAATGCCTATGGTGAGGTGCTCAATACCGTAATTAAAATTTTTCATTGGGTATTGGGTTAAGTTTTTCGCCAACCTTGCCGGCAAGGTTGTAGTTGCGGAATGTATTTTCTAATGCGGATATAGCCGGCAAGATCTCCGCTATTTTCGGGTCGGTTTCTTCCAGTTCGTTCATACTGGCAGTAATGGCTTCCCAAACCGGCAGTATCTGTTTCAACAGTTCGCGGCCTTTATCGGTAAATTGCACCAGCTGCCTTCGGCCATCGTCCACGCAAACAGTGGTTTCTACCAGTTTGCGGTTTTTTAGGTTGGTGATAAGTTGGCTTGCTGCCGGGTGCGATACCTCGGTTTGCCCGCTCAGTTCTTTTATCGAAAGGGAATCGTTTTTTGATAGCAGGTAAAATACCGGGAACCAACTGGCATCAAACTCGATGCCTTGGTTTTGATAGATGCGATTTATTTCGGCAAGGAAAGTTTCGCTCATCCGCCTAAGGCGACTGCCCAAAACCAGGTATCCTAAACTTTGGTACAAATTCATGGATGCAATTTATATAAGTGCTTATATAAATGCAAGTGTTTTTATTAACATTTTGAGAGACAGGCGTATTCTTGTCCTAATACACCACTTAACTTGTCGCTATTACACCCATCACATATCAAATCAACTGCCCATATTTGTATTATAAACTTACAATTATGAAAGAGCAATTTAAGATCACCATTAACGCATCGCGTAAAAAGGTTTGGGAAACACTTTGGGGCGATGAAACTTACACGCAATGGACCGCTCCTTTTTGCGAAGGCTCAAAGGCTATTACCGACTGGCAGGAAGGCAGCAAAGTATTGTTTACTGATCGGGAGGACCGTGGCATGATCGCCGTTATAGCGCGGTGTATCCCATATGAGTATATGTCGTTTAAAATGCTGGGCGAACTTATTGACGGCGTAGAGGATTATACCAGCGACAATGTCAAAAAATTTGCCGGTGGTTTTGAAAATTATACCCTTACACAAGATGGCGATAAAACTTTGCTGGTAATTGACCTGAGCGGTACTAATATGGATAAAGGCATTATGGATTATTTACTGGCAGCCTGGCCTAAGTCGCTGGATATTCTAAAATCAATTTCCGAAGAATAGTATTTGTATCAGGCTTTTTACGGTTACATAGCTTGCGTTTGCACATTTAGGCTATTTTTGTCGTATGAAAAAATTAGCATTACTATTTTTGACAAGCCTGATATGCGGCAGCAGCTTTGCTTCGGGGATCGATACCATAAAAAGGAATGGCTATACGCTTATCGTATCCGGTAACGACGATCATTTTGATAATGCCATCAAGAAAAAATTGATCAGCACGTTTTTTACGGTTTACCCAAAAATTGTTAAGGAGTACAACACCAAGAGCCTGAAAACGGTTAATTTTTTTATCGATACAGCTTACAATGGTGTAGCCGCAACTGATAATGGCCGCGTTGTTTTCAGCGTTGCTTACATGACCAAACACCCAAATGATATTGATGTGGTTACCCACGAGGTGATGCACATCGCACAAAATTATGGCGATTTTAACGGACCGGGATGGTTAACCGAAGGCATTGCCGATTACGTACGTAACGAACATGGTGTAGCCAACGCCGCCGCCGGATGGAAGCTGCCCGATTATAAACCATTCTCAAGCTATGAAAACGCCTACCGTGTAACCGCCCGCTTTTTGCTTTGGATAGAAACCAAGGTTAAAAAAGGTGTTGTTAAAAACCTTGACAGCCAAATGCGCGACCGTACCTACACCGCGGCATCATGGGCTAAGCTAACTGGAAAATCTGTGGATGAGTTATGGCAGGCTTATACGGCAAACCCTGCGTTATAGTGATGCGGCGATAACACCGACCACAGGCAAAATAATTCAACATGTCATTGCGAGCGACAGCGTGGCAATCTCAGCGAACAAGCGGATATGCTGAGATTGCCACGTCGCTACGCTCCTCGCAATGACATATAAATTAGTATAAACAAGAAAGGCTTTCCAAATTGGAAAGCCTTTCTTGTTATAATGTGTCTTCGACAAGCTCAAACTGACATATCTGTCATGGTGAGTTTATCGGACCGATCAACCACCTAATGCTGCTGCACCACTCACGATCTCGGTAAGCTCGGTAGTGATAGCTGCCTGGCGGGCCTGGTTGTATGAAAGTTTTAAGGCTTTCAACAGGTCGCCTGCGTTTTCGGTTGCTTTATCCATCGCGGTCATACGTGCGCCATGCTCAGATGCGTTTGAATCTAAAACGGCACGGTATAACTGGATCTTAATATTTTTAGGGATCAATTGCTCTACAATTTCTTCCTGCGAAGGCTCCAATATGTAATCAACCTGTGTTTCGGCAACAGCATCTTTGGCTTTTAATACCTCTTTGGGCTTAGCCTCGGGCTTTGGAACGGGCAATAATTGTTCCGTTACCTGGTATTGTACCGCCGCGTTACGGAAATGGTTATACACCAGTTCAACACGGTCGTAGTCGCCATTGATAAAGCCCTGCATTATCCCTTCGGTAATTTTTGAAGCATTGATGAAGTTCAGATCAAGATACAGGTCGTTATTGTTGCCAATAACATTAAACTTGCGGCGTTGAAAAAACTCCTGGCTTTTTTTACCGATAGCTACTATAGATACATTACCTTTTGCTAACTGCTCGCTGTATTTTTCGGCTATCAGGTTATTGGCTGCTTTAATTACGTTGGTATTAAAAGCACCTGCCAAACCACGGTTTGATGATACAACAATAACCAATACACGTACCGGCTGGCGCTGCTGAAGGTACGGCGAAGCACCATCCTCTAAACTTGCCGATAGGTTGGCCAACAGATCGTTCAACTTGTTGGCATAAGGGCGTAATTGTACAATAGCATTGGTAGCCCTTTTCAGCTTCGCTGCCGAAACCATTTTCATGGCCTTGGTTATCTGCTGTGTAGAGCTTACGGATGATATCCTGTTTCTTACTTCTTTTAAATTAGCCATTCTTTGTTATGGGGTTCGGGGAGCGGGTGTTAGGTTCGGGGAATGAATTTTCCACGCACCTCGCACCCTACACCTCGCAACTTAAATTAATATTTCCCTGCCAGTTCTTTTGCTACTGTTTCCAGTACGCCGGTTAACTGGTCATCAAATTTACCTGCTTTAAGGGCGGCCAGCACTTCGGGGTGGCGTTGCTCTAACTGGCTGGTGTATTCTGCTTCAAACTCACGGATCTTGTTAACCGGAACATTACGCATCAGGTTTTTAGTACCCAGGTATATAATAGCTACCTGTTTTTCTACCGTTACCGGCGAGTACTGGCCTTGCTTTAGTATCTCTACGTTACGTGCACCTTTATCAATAACCGTTTTGGTTGATGCATCCAGATCCGAACCGAATTTAGAGAATGCCTCCAACTCGCGGTATTGTGCCTGGTCAAGTTTAAGTGTACCGGCAACTTTTTTCATCGATTTGATCTGCGCGTTACCACCCACACGTGATACCGAGATACCTACGTTAATTGCGGGGCGGATACCTGCCAGGAACAAGTTAGATTCTAAGAAGATCTGACCATCGGTGATCGAAATTACGTTGGTTGGGATATAAGCTGATACGTCACCTGCCTGTGTTTCGATAATTGGCAACGCGGTTAACGAACCACCACCTTTTACAATATGCCTGATAGACTCAGGAAGGTCGTTCATTTGCTGCGCGATGTTATCGTTTGAGTTTACCTTTGCGGCACGCTCTAATAAACGGCTGTGCAGGTAAAATACGTCACCAGGGTAAGCCTCGCGGCCCGGTGGGCGGCGTAGTAATAATGATACTTCACGGTAAGCAACCGCCTGTTTAGAAAGATCATCATAAACGATCAATGCAGGGCGGCCTGTATCGCGGAAGTATTCGCCAATTGCAGCGCCTGCAAACGGTGAGAAGAATTGCATGGTAGCAGAGTCGGCAGCACTTGCGGCAACAACTATAGAGTAAGGCATAGCGCCGTTCTCTTCCAATGTGCGTACAATGTTTGCAACAGTCGAGGCTTTTTGGCCACAAGCTACATATATACAATATACCGGGTTACCGGCATCGTAAAATTCTTTTTGGTTGATAATGGTATCGATACAAACAGCGGTTTTACCGGTTTGGCGGTCACCAATAACCAACTCGCGCTGGCCACGGCCGATCGGGATCATCGCGTCGATAGCTTTGATACCTGTTTGCAATGGCTCGGTTACCGGCTGGCGATAGATAACACCCGGCGCTTTACGCTCCAAAGGCATTTCGTAAGTTTCGCCAAGTATCGGGCCTTTACCGTCAATTGGGTTACCTAAAGTATCAACAACACGGCCAAGCATACCTTCGCCTACGTTGATAGATGCGATACGGTTGGTACGTTTTACATTGTCACCTTCCTTAATATCGTCAGACCTACCTAACAATACCACACCCACGTTATCCTCTTCAAGGTTCAGTACGATACCTTGTAAACCGTTATCAAATTCAACCAGCTCACCTGATTGCACTTTAGTTAGTCCGTAAACACGTGCAATACCGTCACCCACCTGGAGCACGGTACCCACTTCTTCTAATTCAGATTCTGACTTAAAGCCGGCCAATTGCTGACGCAAAATTGCTGATACTTCGTCTGGTCTTACCTCTACCATTTTTTGAATTTATTTTAGAGTTTTAATTTAATATTATTTGATCGCAACCTGTGCAAATTCCTTTTTCATTCGTTTTAAGCTGCTGGCAATGCTGGTATCAACCTGCCTGTCGCCAACAGTAAGTACAAAACCACCAATTAGCGATGGGTCGACCTTATCAGTAAGTTTAACGGTACCGCCAATTGCCTTCTGCACATCGTCAAGCATTTTCTTCTTATTATCGGCAGATAGCTTAGAAGCGGTAACCACCTTTGCATTAGTGATATGGTTCTTCACATCATACAGGCCAATAAACTCGTGCGCGGTAGTATATAATACCTCGCCACGGCCTTTGTTAACCATAATGTTAAAAAACGCTAAAGTTACTTTGTTAACTTTTGCTCCAAAAACATCAGCCAGTATATGTATTTTTTTACTGTGCGATATAATTGGGTTAGCTAAAACAGCGCCTAACTCCGGATTACCTTTTACAACACCCAGGAAAAGCTCCATATCTGTTTTAACCGCTTCAAGGGCGTTCTGCTCCTCTGCAAGGTCAATCAGTGCTTTCGCGTATCTTAATGCTACTGTTATTTCTGACATCGTTCTTGAGATTTGAGATGTGAGATTTGAGATGTGAGATAATTTATTTGTCTCATGTCTCAGATCTAATATCTCATGTCTATATTATAATTTCACTTCTTTCAACAGGTCGGCAACCAACTCGTCCTGTTTGCCCTGGTCTTCAAATTGCTTGCGCAAAACTTTTTCAGCAATTTCTAACGATAAAGCTGCCACCTGGTTTTTTACATCGGCCATAGCAATGGCCTTCTGGTTGTTTATCTCGATACGGGCAAGCTCGATCTGGCGGGCACCTTCTTTGTGCGCGGCTTCTTTAGCATCGCTTATGATTTGGTCTTTCACCTTCTTAGCTTCCTGCAATATCGCATCACGCTCTATACGGGCTTGCTTCAGTAACGATTCGTTCTCGCTTGTTAAACGAGACATCTCCTCCTTAGCAGCTTCGGCTTTCGAAAGCGAATCTTCAATAAAGCGCTCGCGCTCGTCAAGGGCACCCATAATAGGTTTCCAGGCAAATTTGGCAAGCAGGAAAAACAACACTACAAATGATACCGTTGTCCAGAATACTAAACCAATATCGGGGGTAACTAATGGATTCATTATTATATGATGTATATATTTTAAAAAATCAATTTTTAATAACCGTGCCCGCAGCCAATCGCTACGGGTACGGTTAATTTTTTAATCCTCTTTAAAGGGATGAAATATTATTTCAAACCTAAGAAAGATACAACCACAGCAAACAGTGCAACACCTTCTACAAGTGCCGCAGCGATGATCATTGCAGTTTGGATCTTTGAAGCAGCTTCTGGCTGGCGTGCAATACCTTCGCAGGCTTTACCACCAATTTGACCGATACCGATACCGGCACCAATTACTGCTAAACCTGCACCAAGTGCAGCGATACTTCCAATCATTGTTTTAAATTTAAAGTGAATATATAGTATATAATTATTTACAAATATTAATGGTGATGCTCCTCAATAGCTGTACCGATAAATAAAGCGGTTAACAGCGTAAAGATAAACGCCTGTAATGCTGCTACCAGCAATTCAAGCACATCCATAAACACCACAAATGCAACTGATACCGGCGCAATAGCAAATGATTTGAACACAAATATCAGCGATATTAAGCTAAGCACTATAATGTGCCCTGCTGTAATGTTAGCAAACAAACGTATCATTAAAGCGAAAGGCTTTGATATGATACCCACCAGTTCGATAACCCACCATAAAGGCCAGATCCAGCCGGGAACATCTGCTGGCACAAAAACGTGCTGCCAGTAATGCTTGTTGCCGTTTAAGTTAACCACAAACAAGGTGATAACAGAAAGTACCAGCGTTACTGCTATATTACCCGTTAAGTTTGCACCGCCCGGGAAGAAAGGCACAAGGCCTATCAGGTTATTTATCCATATAAAAAAGAACACGGTTAACAGTAAAGGCATAAAGCGCTGATACTTGTAACCAATATTTGGGCGGGCAATATCGTCCCTTACAAAAAGGATAACAGGCTCTAAAAAAGACTGCATGCCTTTTGGCGCTTTACCATGATTTTTTTTGTAGGCCGATGATACGCTGATGAATACTATTAACAGCACAAGGATGGACATCCACATACTTACCACGTTACGGGTGATGGAAAGATCGGTTAAGCTGCTGTTCCATTTAACAACACTTGAACTTTCTGCCAAAGTATTATTTTCGCCAACAATATTTACTTTATCGTTTATCAAACGGTAGGTATAATATTTACCGGCATAATCTGCATGGCCATGCTCAAAATGTGCTGATGAAAATACCTCAAGGCCTTTATCAGTATATAATATTACAGGCAAGGGGATTGAAGTGTGGCCCCAAAGATGCAGGGAATGCGAATCGGCAATGTGCTCTAAAACCACTTCGCCCGGCTCAAACTTTTTTTCTGCGCCTTCAGTATGCTCAGCGTGCTCTTCCTGCGAAAACGCTGGTATCGAAAATGTGGCCAGCGTTAAAAAAACGGCACAAATTCGTAAAAGTGTAAAAATTTTTAATTTCAAAATTGAGCTTTTATACATCTAAATAAAGTTTTTTACTTTAAATTTTGGTTGCGCAAGTTACGCAACAAAACGTAAACTTCAAAGGCTGTATTTAAGAAATATAAGTAAAAGAAATTACCTGCAAAAACACCCTTTTCTATCTTGTTTTTAAGCAAAAAAATCACCATAAATGCCAGGCAGGCCAATATTTTAAAAGTAGTGCCTGCCAAAAACACCTGGGCATAGTTTTCGGGGTTTATTTTTTGTGTAAATAATATTTCAATAACCACTAAAAATGTAAGGCCGGTAATGTATGCAAACATCCACCAAAAATGGGGCATCAATAAATTAGCATTGCCGGTAGCCGACAGGCATACCGGTAGCACTGCCAAAACCACTACAAATATGGCAAACGAAATAAGGGCGGGTTGTATTTTCATTAATATACCTACTATTAAATGGAATGAGGTTATCAGTCGTTTATTAATTTGAGTTTTTTACCGATCTGATAACGATGAATAATGATATAAACACCCCGGCCAGTGAAAGCGCTGCCGTAACCCATTTGGTGGTATGATGGGCGCCCTCATCTATTTTATAACCGGCAAAGGCAAAAATGCCAATGATCACTATCATCTGGAAAGCCAGTCCGGTGTATTTGGCATAGGCGCTTGCCTCTTTACCTACCTCTTTAACTGTTTCTTTATCGTCCGGTTGTTCATTTTTAGCCATCCGCAAATTTATTAAACCTATTGAATACTATTTAGTAAATTAGCGATACTTTTTACAACTGTTTTTTATGAAAATCTTGTTAGACATTCAAGACGATAAGGCATCATTTATATTAGAAGTTTTAAAGAATTTCAAATACGTTAAAACCAAGCCGTTAACAGAAGCTAACAGTCAGTTTTTACATGAGTTAAAAGAGGCTGTAGAAGATGTTAAGCTTATAAAAGCCGGTAAACTTAAAGGCAGGCCTGCGGAGGAATTGCTTAATGAGTTATAATGTAATAACCCTAAGTTCTTTTGATAAGCAAGCGAAACGCTTAATAAAAAAGTATCCCTCATTAAAAACCGAATTGAGAGATCTGATAAAACTATTAAAAGAAGACCCGCAACAGGGAAGTTCTTTAGGATCTAACTGTTTTAAAATACGGTTGTCAATATCAAGCAAGGGGAGTGGCAAAAGTGGCGGGGGCAGGGTGATTACTCACATCCATTTTTCAGAAGATACTGTAATATTATTGAGTTTATACGACAAAGCGGAACAAAGCAATATATCAGATACCGCTATTAAAGAATTACTAAAGTTAATATATTAACCAAAAACCATTGAGGCATACTTCTACCTTTCCTATATTCAAATTAACGCTGCTGGCAATAGTTGTAATTATTGCCGGTTGTTCGCTCGAAAAGAAAAGCGCCCTTAACCGCGGTTTACAAAATCTTACAGCCAAATACAATATACTTTTTAACGCCAAAGAACTGCTGCGCGAGAAGCAGGAGAGTTATGAAGCTGCTTATGTTGACGATTACAGCGAACTGCTAACTGTTTACCGGGATACTGTTACCAGGAGTGATGTGCCCGATAAAGAACTTGACCTGATCAAGGCAAAAGCCAATACTATAATAAGCGTTAAAGAGCAAAGCCATTACCTGGGCGATGCCTACCTGCTACTCAGTAAAGCCAATTATCTTGACGGGAATTATTTTGATGCCGTGGAGTATGCTAACTACGTTATCCGGTCGTTTGGTAAAAATGCCGATCTGAAGCAGGAAGCGCTGGTTTATAAGGCGAGGTCGTTATTATACATCAATCAACCTAATGATTCTAAAACAGCCTTAGATAGCGCCTTTAAAAACATCAACCCCAAAAAGCATATTACTGCCGATGTTTACGCTACCAAACTGCAGTATGATATAAACATACAGGATTACACCGATGCCGAAGAAATGGCAAAGCTGGCTGTGCAGCACAGCCACTCAAAAGATACCGAACTGCGCTGGACCTTTATCCTTGCTCAACTGCAGGAAATGAACCACAAACCCGCCGATGCCATTGCCAACTACAATCGCGTTAGCAAAAGCAACGCGGTGTTTGACATGACCTTTAACGCCAACCTTAACCGTATACGGATTGAAGATAACCAGAACGGTGTTAGGGTAAGCCGGCTTACCCGCCTGCGGTCGTTATTAAAAAATGATAACAACCGGGATTTTACCGACCAGGTATATTACCAGATAGCCGAATTGCAGTACAACAGCGGCGAGATAGATAACGCGCTGAAAAGCTACCGCCAGTCGGTAAACTACAGCACAAAAAATCAGAATCAGAAAGGCCTGTCATATCTGCGGATGGCCGATATTTATTTCAAGAACAAGGCAGATTATGCTGCCGCGAAAAAATATTACGATAGCACGCTGGTGAACTTATCACCAAATTACCCTAAATACAGCATCATCCAAAAGAAAGGCGAAAACCTGCAGGTACTTGCCGATAAGATGCAAATAATAACCCGCGAGGATACCCTGCAAATGCTGGCCAAACTGGATGAACCCGCCCGCCTGGCACGTATCGATAAAATGGTTGAAGCCCAAACCCTGCAGTTACAGCAGGAAAGCGCTGTAAATGTACCCCAGGGCAGAAGTGCTTTTAACGTAAACCAACCCGCGCAGGAAAGCACCCCCAACGGCGAAAATTTCTATTTTAATAACAACGCTGCGGTAAGCCAGGGTTTTGGCAGCTTTAAACGCATATGGGGCAACCGCAAGTTAGAAGATAACTGGCGCCGAAGCAACCGCGCAAGCAGCGATATTACCCAAAACACATCCATAGCTATACAGGCTACCGACCCTGATGGCCCGTTAGGTGGTACCGTTAATAATGCGGGCAAGGTTAACGCGGGCAATTTCAGGCAAGACCTGTTACAAAACCTGCCGCTTACCCCGGCGCTGATGGCACAATCAAACAAACGTATATTTGATGCATACCTGGATATAGCCAATTTTTACCGCGATGTGCTGGGTGATAAGAAGGAAGCTACTGCAGCTTATGAATTATTGCTGAGCCGTTTCCCCGATAATGGCAATACAGCTGCCATATATTATAACCTTTACCGCTTGTATAGCGAGAGCAACCCGGCGTTGTCTGATAAATACAAGGGGTTACTTGTAAAAAACTACCCTCAAACTCCTTTTGCCAAAAGCATACTTGACCCTGACTACAGTAAACGTTTAAGCGACGAGAATACCGGTTTTAATACCTTATATAATAAAGTGTACGATTTGTATGCCGGCAGGCAGTACCAGCAGGTTATAGCAGCAGCCGATGCCCTGCTTGCACAATACCCAAATAACAGGTATGCCGCGCAGATCTATTATTTACGCGCCTTTGCAGCCGGCCACCAGGAACCCCTTGCCCCTTTTAATACCGAACTGCAGCAAATAGCAACAAATTACCCTGATGATAAACTGATAACCCCGCTGGTAATCCAGCACCTGGCCTACATAACCGCCAACCAGGCCGAGCTGGCCGCCCGCAAAGTGGTTATATCTGACAGGGAAATTAACGACCCGCAGTTTACCCTGCCTGTAGTTTATCAGAAGGAAACGGAATACCGTACACCTGCCGAAAAATATGTAGTAGTGCCTGATGTGCGCAAACCCGAGCCGGAGCCCGTTGCACCGCCACCCGTTGTGATCAAAGAGAAAGCCACAGAGATAACAAATGTTACACCGCCTGTTACCCAACCTGTGCAGGTGGTTACACCAACAGTAACCCCAGTAGCAATACCGGTTAAGCCGGTACCTTCTATATTTAACATGCGCGATAGCACCCATTATTATTTTGTGGTAAATGTAAGTTTAGGCACAACTAATCTGTCGTCATCACGTTTTGGTATTGGGCAGTTTAACAGGGTAAATTTCCAGGATAATACGGTTAAACATCAGCTTAAATACGTTGGTGCCGATAACCAGCTTATTTACGTTGGCCGTTTTACAAGCCTGGCAAATGTTAAGGATTATGCCCGCGCTATTATCCCGCTGATGCCCGATATTATGAAGGTGCCCAAGGATAAATACAGCTTTTTTATCATAACCCAGGAAAATCTGGATAAATTAGCCAACCAAAAAACATTAGATAGTTATATAGACTATTATCAAAAAAACTACTAAAAAGAAATGATCAGTAAAGTTTCGCAGCAGGATATAAGACGTTACAATTGGTACATATGGCGATTATTTATTGCCTGTTTTGCTTTTTTTGTTATAATGATATTGCTGATAGCGTTCCAGGTATTCGGGCCGCTGCCGTCCTTCCGCGAGCTGGAAAACCCTAAAAGCGACCAGGCATCAGAGATCATCTCATCTGATAAGCAGATCATAGGTAAGTACTATATAAAAAACCGGACCAGTGTTACCTATAAGCAGCTATCGCCAAACGTGGTTAACGCGCTTATAGCTACCGAGGATACCCGTTTTTACCAGCATTCGGGGATAGATTTTCAGCGTACGTTTAGTATTATACTATACAACCTTATAGGTAAAAAACAAGGGGGCAGTACCATAACCCAGCAATTGGCGCTAAACCTTTTTTCAGAGCGGTCGCACAACCCGTTCAAGCGTATCATTCAAAAATTGCAGGAATGGATAACCGCTGTTAAAATAGAGCGCAACTACACCAAAGAAGAAATATTAACGCTGTATTTAAACACGGTAGATTTTGGCGCATACAATACCTGGGGCATCAGTTCGGCATCGCGTACTTATTTTAACACCACGCCCGATAAACTTACACCAGACCAGGCCGCGCTTTTAATTGGCATGATAAACGGGCCGGGCATTTACTCGCCCATAAACCACCCCGATAATGCCAAAAACCGCCGTAACTTTGTTTTGCGCCGCATGAACGAGGAGCATTACCTGAGCGACGGACAGGCAGAAGAGTATAAAGCAAAGCCGCTTGGCCTTACCTTTAGGCCTATTGACCATAACGACGGCATTGCCACCTATTTTAGGGCAGTACTTAAAAAAGAGGTGCAAAAGATATTGGTTGATAAATCGATATTTAAACCGGATGGTACAACCCCTTATGACCTTGACCGCGACGGGCTTAAAATATACACCACCATTGATGCCACTATGCAGGGCTACGCCGAAGAAGCGCAAAAAGAATACATGCGCACCTTGCAGGCACAGTTTAACGCGCACTGGAAAGGCATCAGCCTCTGGAAAAGCATCCCAACCTTTAAATCGCTGTTAGAAAAAGGCAAGCACCGGTCAGACAGGTACATCGCCCTTAAACAGTTAGGTAAATCTGAAGAAGAGATCACCGCCGATTTTAATACGCCTGCCAAAATGAACCTGTTTACCTGGCGCGGCGATATCGATACGCTGATGAAGCCTATCGACTCGATCGTATATTGCAAAATGATGCTGCGCAACGCCCTGATGAGCATGGACCCTACTACAGGATATATAAAGGCTTGGGTGGGGGGCACCAATTTCGAGCATTTTAAATACGACCAGGTAAAAATGGGGACCAGGCAGGTGGGATCAACCGCTAAACCTTTTACTTATGCAGTGGCCATTGATGATGGCTTTTCGCCATGCATGCAGGTGGCTAACGAGCCCATTACCATTACAGGCTACGGTACCGACTGGACACCGCGGTCATCACCGAGCGAGACCGTGCCGGGGGTTATTACCCTGCGTACTGCTTTGGCGCGTTCGCAAAACTGGGTAACCGCATACGTAATGAACGAGGTAAAACCGGTACCGGTGATGGAACTGATAAAAAAGATGGGCATCACGAGCGATGTGCCGCCCTACCCATCTATATGCCTGGGCACCTTTGATGCTTCGGTATTTGATATGACGGGGGCTTACTCGGCATTTGCAAACGAAGGCGTTTGGACAGAACCTACCTACTTGCTGCGTATAGAAGATAAGAACGGCAACGTGCTTTATAACAACACGCCAAAAATTGTACAGGCCATGAACCCGCAAACCGCTTACGTAATGACCTATATGCTGAAAGGCGTTATCGATGAAGGTACCGGATGGCGCTTACGCGGTAAATACGGCTTAACCAACCCCATTGGCGGCAAAACCGGTACAACTAACGATAACTCCGACGGTTGGTTCATCGGCATTACCCCGCAATTGGTTACCGGCGTTTGGACAGGCTGCGAAGACCGTGATATCCACTTCCGTTCTACCCGGTTGGGCGAGGGCGCCAATACGGCACTGCCCATATTTGCCGGGTATATGAAAAGGGTATACGCCAACCAGGCGCTCGGCATAAAAAAGAATGTGGACTTTGTGCCGCCCAAATCAGGCGTAACCATCACCCTCGATTGCGGTGCCTACAGCCAACAGCAAAAAGGAACCAACGAGGTGGAGAAGAAGTTAGATTTTTAATTGGCGTTCATTAGTTCACTGGTTTATTAGTTCATTGGTTGGATATTCGATATGAGTTATTACAATCTTGAGGATTTAGAGCTGTATCAGTTAGCCGAAACTTTTAGTAATGAAGTTTGGTTTTTAGTAAGCGAGTGGGACTATTTCGCGAAAGACACAGTTGGGAAACAAATAGTAAGATCTGCCGATTCTATTGGAGCTAATATAGCCGAAGGATATGGCAGATATCATTATAAAGAAAATAGAAACTTTTGCTTTTTTAGCCGCGGCTCTATTTTAGAGACCAAGGGTTGGCTTAAGAAAGCAAAGGAGAGAAATCTAATTAGTGAGGAAAAGTTCAATATGCTATTTGACAAACTTCAGGTTATCCATTTGAAGTTAAATGCATATTTAAAGTTTATTGGTAAATCACCCGGTGTTAAAGCAGACCAATGAACCAATGAACGAATTAACCAGTGAACTATAGTATGGAGAAATTCGATTACAGGGAAGCTTTAAAGAATATACCGCACAAACCGGGTGTATACCAATATTGGGACAGCGAAAAGGAACTGATATATATTGGTAAAGCTAAAGACCTGCGTAACCGTGTAGGCTCGTATTTTAACAAGGATACACAGATAAATGCCAAAACAAGGGTGCTTGTATCCAAGATCCGCAACATTACTTTTACCATTGTTGATACCGAAGTAGATGCCTGGCTGTTGGAAAACAGCATGATAAAAAAGCATCAGCCGCGCTACAATGTAATGCTGAAGGATGACAAGACCTACCCCTGGATCATCATCAAGAACGAGAACTACCCGCGCATATACTGGACACGCCGCATCATAAAAGATGGCTCTAAATACCTTGGCCCCTACGCATCGGTAAGTATGATGCATACAATTTTGGGGCTGATAAAAGAAACTTATCCCCTGCGCACCTGCAACCTTAACCTCACCCGCGAAAATATCGAGAAGGGTAAATTTAAAGTATGCCTGGAATACCAGTTGGGTAACTGCAAAGGCCCATGCCAGGATTTTCAGTCTGAGGCAGATTATGACCACAATATTGGCGAAATAACCGATGTGCTGAACGGCAAGATAGGTAACGTAGTGCGTGGCCTTAAAGGCGACCTGGAAAAGGCAGTAAGCGAACTTAACTTCGAACTGGCACATCGCCTCAAACGCAAACAGGACCTGTTGGAAAATTACCAGAGCAAATCAACGGTGGTAAATTCCTCTATTACCGATGTGGATGTTTTCAGCATCGCATCCGAAGAAAAATACGCCTTTGTAAATTTCCTGAAGGTGATGAACGGAACCATTACTCAAACCCAAACCATCGAACTTAAGAAACGGCTTGACGAAACGGATGAGGAATTACTTACCATCGCCATTACCGAGTTCAGGACCAGGTATAGTAGCACCTCCAAAGAGATCATCGTTCCATTTAACATCGACCTGGAAGACGCCCGGCTGAAATTTACGGTGCCTAAACTGGGCGAAAAACGCAAACTGCTGGATCTTTCGCAAAAGAATGTAATGTTCTTTAAAAAGGAAAAGATAGACCAGTACGAAAAACTGAACCCCGAGGTACGTACCGAGCGCCTGCTTAGCCTGATGATGAAGGACCTGCGCATGAACACCCTGCCGCGCCATATCGAGTGTTTTGATAATTCAAACTTTCAGGGCAAGTACCCCGTGTCGGCCATTGTGGTGTTTAAAGATGGCAAGCCATCTAAAAAAGATTACCGCCATTTTAACGTAAAAACGGTTGTTGGCCCCGACGATTTTGCCACCATGGAAGAAGCCGTACTGCGCCGTTACCGCCGTGTGCTGGATGAAGATACCGGCTTGCCGCAATTGATCATTATCGACGGTGGCAAAGGGCAGCTATCATCGGCCATGAAGAGTTTAAAACTTTTGGGCATCGAAAAAAAGGTTACTGTTATAGGCATTGCCAAACGCCTGGAAGAATTATACTACCCCGGCGACCAATACCCCATGTACCTGGATAAGCGGTCGGAAACGTTGAAAGTAATTCAGCAGCTGCGCGACGAGGCACACCGTTTCGGCATCACCTTCCACCGCAAAAAACGTGATAAGGGCACCTTGGTTACCGAACTGGAACTGATAGAAGGCATTGGCAAAACCACATCCGAAAAACTGCTGAAATACTTTAAATCTGTTAAAAAGATCCGCGAAGCAACCGAAACCGAATTGCAGGAAGTTGTGAACCTGAAACAGGCCAAAGCCATAACGCAGTATTTTAAACCATCGGTTAGCGATGTAACCGGGTTGCAGGGATAGCCTAAGCTTTTACGGCTTGTTTGTGCTTTGCCAGGTATATCGATCTTAGTGATACGATCAGTAAGTTGAGCATACCCCATAACCCCATCACCAGCACCAGGTCCATAAACATCAGCGTTATCCTTCCCATACTTAACACGCGCCCGCTTATAGCGGTTAACAGGTAAGGGATAAGTAACAGCAAAACCAACGGCACCAGGCGCAAAAGCATATACAGCCATGTTCTCCATTTTGGCCTGTGCAGGTAATTAACATGCCATTGCTTTACCCTAAACATCCGCCTGGTGCATAAGGATGCTATTAGCACCAGCAATATGATCACACCTACGGTATAAACCCAGATGGGGAAGGCGGTAGCATCTGCCTTTTTACCAGCCAGTATATCCTGGACCCCTTGCAGCAACGAGTAATAGTCGGTAAGGGGTTTAAAGCCGCCGTTAAATAGTATAGTTATGCCATAACCTTTATCTGTTAATATGATCTGCTGCGAGCTGTAGGTCCAGTATATGCCGCTGTGGTACAAAACGTTGTTAGCGGCGCTAACATGCCACCCCATGCCGTAATTAAAATTGTTGCGCGCAGGGGCGGATTGCATCATAGCCAGGTACTTTTTGCCCAGTACCGGCGAAGTTCCTTCCCCCGTAGCTTTCAACTGGTCCGACAGCCATTTGGCCATATCGTCCACTGTTGATACCACCCCGGCATCGCCCTCAACAAACCAATCGGGTTCGTTAATGGCAACAGGCTTGCCCAATATGTAAATATGCCCCCTGGGTAAGTTATACGGCGTGTTAAACATGCGGGCGGTGTTATCTACATCGTAAGTATTAACCATCTTTAGCGGGCTAAAAATATTATCGCGGACGTAGGTACCGAAAGGTTTATGGCTAACCGCCTCAACAATTTTAGCAAGCACCTGGTAATTGGGGTTATGGTAATGATATGCCTTGCCCGGTTCTGTTACCAACTTTGCCGACTGCATATTTGTGATCACCTCATCTAAATTACCCGGCTGTTTATCCAGCGTAAACTCCGGGTAACCGGTATCGCCCATACCGCTTATTTGGTGCAGCAACTGGCTTACAGTTATCTTATCGCCTTTTGTCCCGTCTATTTTAAACGAAGGGATATAAAATTTAACAGGGTTATTCAAATTTATTTTACCGGCTTGGGTAAGCTGCAGCACAGCCGCGGCGGTAAATGCTTTGCTAAGCGATGCAATAGCAAATGGGGTATTGGCATCTATTAGCTTACCGGCCGATGTTTTACCATATCCTTTGGCCAATATTACAGTATCGTAATGTACAACGGCAATGGCCAGCCCCGGCAAGCCGCCGTTAGCCAGCTTTTGTTTAATGTAAGCGTTTATCTGCTGTGCCTTTGACGCCTGTTGCCCGTAGGCGGTAAGTTTAGTTAAACAAAGCAAAGCCAGCAAGCAAAATACCTTTATATATTTATAGACAAGTTTAGGCACCATCATAAACAAGCGTTTAACAAACAGACTATTGATTGTATAATTAGTTACAATAAAATTGATAAGGCATAAAAAAGGCCTCTGCTATTGCAAAGGCCCTTGTATTTTATACTAATTTAAGCTACTCATTAATCCATGAACAGTTAGTAACTCCACAGGTTAAGCTCCCAATCCATCAGGTTCTTTTTGATCCTTTCCGATTCGTAAAGCTTGTCTATCCCCTGCGCGTAATCTCTTATACGTTCGTCCTTATCGTTAGATTGTTTAACAATATAGCTGGAGAATATACGCTTTACAAAAACATCGTCGAAACTTAAACCTGTAGCGTCGTTGTTACGGCTTACAGCTTCTTTAACAGCCAGTACCTGCCTTGCTTCGGGGAAATAGATCCAAAAAGCGGGTTGGTAATCAAGATCTAACCCTGCTGCTTTAGGTTTGTAAAGCGGCGCTATACCAATAATGCGCGGCTCAAAAACAGAACGCTGCTTATCAAACACCCAATCCTCTTTAATACGGAATTTAACAACACTATCAGGGTTAAACTCGCCTGCCACTACTTTCGATCCTATCTTATCTCCTGTATTTTTATCAAACTGATCTACTACAGAGCTGTCGGCCATTTTGCTGCGTGCCTGCGCGGCGCTCAAAGGCCTCGAAAAGCTATCCCCGTTAGGGTCGTCTTTGGTTGATGTAGGGTCGTACGCGGTTAATTCACCTGCATCAATAGCGGCCATCAAAACATCTATCAATCTGCCTTTAGGTGATGCCAGGTATTGGTTCATTTTCTCGCGAAGGTCTATCTCGCGCCAAACGCGTTTTGCAAACATTACGTCGGCTTCGCGCAGGTTAGCATAAGGGGTTACCTTAGCGCTTAAAATATTGTTCTTTTTATAATAACCATCAAGCGGGCGGTCAAAAGGTTTCCTTTTTGTGGTATCAACCAGCTGTAAACCGGCATTTTGCGCGCCATTGGCCCCTGCAACCTGCTGTTTATCGGGGTTAACCCTTAAGGTAACCGGCGCTTGTGTGGTTGCTTTGCGTACGGGCTTTTTTGTTGATTTCTTCCTTTGCGCAAAAGATACACTGCAAGCCAGGCAAAGTATAATTATCAAAAATCTTGTTTTCATAACTTCATTAATTAGCCGTCAATACTATTCCGTCAAGTCCGCGCTGTGTACCATCAGGCCCAACAGCAATAATATCCTGAAACACAACGGTTGTACCAGGCGTTACACTGCTCATGGCCGAACGCATAGCGCTTGATAATTCGCCGCCGGTTGTAGATAAGCTAACTGCATCCTGGCGCGGTTTAATAATAATTAAATTAAACCTGGTAACATTAAACTTGGCATCAAACTCAAAATTATCTAAACGTGCAAAAACCCTGTCCTGCGCGCGCAGGTTAGCCGCGCTGGTTTTACCGCCGCTTTTACCTGCAAACGTTGCTTTAGGGTCTGGTATCCGTTTAACACGGAATAACGTAGAACCCAAAGTTTGTGATTTACCCGGTGCAAGTTCTCCTGATACGGTTACAGTAGCATTGCCCAAACTGCTAACATTAGCGGTGTAGTGCCCTGCCGAGCCGCTGATAGAACCGCCCGAAATACTTACATGCAGTTTTTCTTTAGCGATACCCGGGGCCGATACCGACAGCGGGTTTGGCACACCAATGTACAATACGTTCATCTTATCAGGCGATACCACTGCCGAAGGGCGGGCTACCTGGTAAGTTTGTTTTGGAAGGTCATAAGTTTTGGGTTCGCCATTAGTACCTTTAACGGTAATTTTACCGCCCCATGTAAATACACCTTCTGCACCTGTGTTGACAGTGTACTTCCCTCTTCCTTCTGATACAGGGATCGATGAACCATTAATTGTTATTTGCGGGCTGGATCTTGAATCAGAAGCTGTCAAAAATACTTCGGCAGTATAGGGCTGCCCTGCTATAATATAACTTGATGGCGCGACGGCAACCGCGCTAAATTTATCCAGGTTTACAACGGCCTGGTCAACTTCGCCTAATATCTTTTTAACAACTTCGTTCTCGGCGTTTTTATTGTCGGCCTGGATTTTGGCAAGCGTGGTTAATGTTGCACCTAATGGGATACCATCACCAAAATAAGCCTGCTGCCAGGTTTTCCGACCTTCTTTACCTTTAGGAGGATCGATGGCATTTAATGAAAAATTGATGCCGGTTCTGTCCTTTGGAGGCAAAAGGTTTATAAGTTTATTACGTGTTTCGTCAATTTTCGCTCGTAATTTATCTGCATTTTTGTCTGCTATCATTACACGTGGCGATATGTCAAGGTTATCCCTTGCCTCTACATCACCTATTTCGGGATTAATACCGCCGCCTTCGCTAATGAGCATAGTGCGTAACGACTCTATATAGCTATTTAGTTCACCTGCTATTTTACTCGCGTTTTTGGCCCTATCGTAAATAGGCTTAGCCCTCTCAGGCTGATCTTTCAATTTGGTTTTTTCAAAAGCAGAGTAGGTGTTATCAACACCGGTGGTAACATTCTTTCGTGAAGTATCTAAGCTATTGGTGATATTTTTAAATGCATCCAGCAAACTGTCCGGAACGTTTAGCGCTACAAGCCCTAAAAGAACCAGGTACAGTATACCTATCATTCGCTGTCTTGGGGTTTCTTTACCTCCGGCCATGCTGTATATTTATGCTGTTTGGGGTTGAATTAAATAGATTAGTTAACACGTGGCTGGTTCATTGCCGTAAGCATATTGCCATACACCGAGTTTAACGATGCAAGGTTTTTAGCTAAACGCCCAACTTCTTCTTTAAACTGTTTCGAGTCGTCTAACGATTCGTTAAAGTTATTCATGGTTAACGACAGGTTTTTGTAGAAACTGTTCATCGCTTTTAAATGCGCGCTCGAGTCCTGCAGTTCCAGTTCGTACACCGCGTTTAACGATGAAAGGTTTTTAGCAAGGTTAGTAACCTGATCGTGATATGCTTTTGAATCGATATTGGTGTTAGCCATCTCGTTTAAGTTGGCCGATGCTTTTTCAAAGGCATTGCTCAGGTTATCGTAACTGGCTGTAGCCTGTTTTACCTTATTTGTAAAGGCAACGGTTGCATCGCCTGCATCGGTAACCCTCGATATGGCGTTAACCTTATCACCGAAGGTGCGCAAGCCTTCGCCCAGGCTGCCTATCAGTTCGGGGCCAATTTTAGCATCTTCAAGCATTTTATCTAAAGCCGCGGTGTTAGAAAAATTACTTACCGCTGCCGGCCTTGCCGATGCTTTTGGCAACTCGCCCGAAAACTCTTCGCTCAGTTCGGGATACACGCGTACCCAATCTATATCTTTATCTTCCCTTTGTAAACCAAGTATAAAAAACAACAATGCTTCGGTGCTCAAACCTACCGTAATAAATTCAGTTGCATATTTCCAGTGCTGTATTTTAAATAACAGCCCTATAATAACAACGGTAGCACCAATTGATATAATATTTCCTATTCCGAAAGGTTTCTTTTTACCAGCCATAAACTTTAGTAAATGTATTTGATTGTATAATTAGTTTTAATTAGCGTTTGTCCTTAATGTCGCGACCAAGATATTGGGTTACACAACGGAAACCGATATATGATTTCGCTGTATCCTGGTACTCGAAAGTACGGGTAGAGTTTTGAAGGAAATAACCAACATCTTTCCACGAACCGCCGCGTACCACTTTACGTTTCAGTACTTCGGGGTCGCTTGCTTTAGCTTCGTAGTTAAATGTTGGGGCAAGGTCATGTACAAATGTAGATGCCGATTCGTCATAAGCAGACGATGTCCACTCGGCTACGTTGCCTGCCATGTTATATAGTCCAAAATCATTAGGGAAGTATGATCTTACATTTACGGTGTACGCACCGCCATCATCGGTATAGTTACCACGGCCGGGTTTAAAGTTTGCCATTAAGCATCCTTTGGCGTTTTTAATATACGGGCCGCCCCAGGGGTAATCGGTACCTACCCTGCCACCGCGTGCCGCGTATTCAAATTCGGCATCGTTTGGTAAATTAAACGGAAGGTTGGGGTCTAAACCCCGAGCGTGTTTGGCGCCATCGCTTAAACGTGTACGCCATACGGTAAATGCCCTTGCCTGGCGCCAGGTAACACCCACAACAGGGTAATTACGGTACGCCGGATGCGAAAAATAGCCTTCAACCATCGGTTCGTTGGCCGCGTACGAAAAATCGTTAAGCCAAACCAGCGTATCCGGGTAAACACCAACCGTATCGCGCAAAATGAAATCAGAACGGCGCTTGGTTTTATCGTTGCGGTAATTTGATGCATCGCGCAGCGACATTAGTGCATAATTATATTTTAAAAGGCGTACATCAATTTCGTTACGGTCAAACACGCGATCATCGCCCTGGTAATATAAGCCTTGTAATTTAGGAGCGTTAGCCGCGGCATTTTTACCACGTGTGCTAAACACAGGGTTGCTTTCAACGTATTTCCAGTTGATGTATTTACGGCCGTTAGGGTCGGCAGGGGCACCTTTTTTAGGTTGCAGATAGTACTTGTCGTCGTTTAAGTAATTGGTAATGGCAATTGAATCGCGAACCCAGAATACAAATTGCTTGTACTTGGTATTTGATATTTCGGTCTCGTCCATAAAAAATGGCGCTACCGTAACCTGCCGCGTTTGCGATGTTTGGGCAAAGGTTACATCCTGGTCGGTTTGGCCCATTAAAAACGTACCTCCTTTAATATAAACCATATTGAGGGGGGTTGTAGCCCTGAAAGACCGCTGCCTTACGCCTATAACCTCACCACTATTTCCGCCACCGCCTATACCACAACCAGTTAATATAGTACCGGTTAAAACTATTATTAAAAAGTATACTTGTTTCATTTTGTATCCAAAATCAGTAACATCTATCAATCATTATGCAACAGAACGCACCCCCGAATATATCACTTTTACAGTAACCAAACCGAAAAAATGTTTTTTAAATCTAATAAAGTGTATTAAAAGTTAAAGAAAACACCTTTTTAATTTGTTTAAAAACGATAGGGTGCAGCAAAAATATTTCGTTATTACATAAATACTTTCACCGTTATACGTTGAAAATTACAGAATGTTGCAATAACACAACAGTTAAATTACTTATTTGTTGACTTGCTTAACATATTGATCTATAGCCATGGTCATGGAAGGGGCGCCGGGCGTTGGTGCAGGGATATCTAAAATTAAGCCTGCTTCCAGTACTGCCTTGTGCGTTGTGGCGCCAAAAGCTGCTATACGGGTGTTATTTTGTTTAAAATCGGGGAAGTTCTTGTATAAGGATTGTATGCTTGAAGGGCTAAAAAATGCTATAACATCGTAAAACACTTCGGCAAGGTCGCTCAGGTCGCTGCATACGGTACGGAACAATACCGCCGGGGTAAAATCGTAGCCGTTATCAAGCAAAAACTTTTGAGTTTCTTCGGCGGCTACGTCCGAGCATGGGTAAAGGAATTTTTCGGCAGAGTGTTTCTTCAGCACTTCGGCCAGGTCGGCAGCTGTTTGCTTGCCAAAAAATATCTTACGCTTACGATACTGGATATATTTTTGCAGGTAAAGGGCGATGGTTTCCGAAAGGCAAAAATATTTCATTTCTACAGGTACCTCAAAACGCATCTCTTCGCAAATACGGAAAAAGTGATCGGCAGAGTTGCGGCTGGTGAAGATCACCGCTGTAAAATCGGCCAGGTTTATTTTTTCCTTACGGAAATCCTTGGCAGGCACCCCCTCCACATGAATAAACGACCTAAAATCTATTTTTAAATTAAGCTTTTTAGCCAATTCTGCGTAGGGGTTTTTATCGTTCTCAGGTTTTGGCAGAGTTACCAAAATACTCTTAACCTTTTTCTTTCTGTCTTCCAATGCCATACGTAAATTACTACCTAAATCCAATATTAAGTGCCTTAATCAAAATCAATATGGGGCAAATTTCGAGGGCACAAAGATAGACAAATAAATAAAACTTATGAAATCGAAAGTTAGAAATGATACTTACACTGCTGCGCAGGTATTGCCATATAAAAATAATGATAACAAGCAGCAGGGTTATGGCCAGTAAAAACGGAATAAATTTATCGGCTATTAAGCTAAAGCATAGCGCAACCGGCAAAAACACAAAAGCGATATTAAAATAGGTGAGCGACAAAGCAGATATATACTCGCTTACCAGTTTGTTGATATCAAATACAAACCCTAAAAATTTTAAAACCATGAACTTGCTTGCAAACAAGGCTATTATTACAAACGATAGCGTAACAAAAAGCTGGAAACCGCCTATGGTATAATAAACTTTGTAATAACCGGTGGTAAGCAGGTACAGGAACAAGCCAAAGGTAAACCCAAACAGCAGGAACAAGCCAATAAAAGTCCAAACGTTAATAGGGCTATCTTCTTTACCTGCCTGGCTTATGGTTTTACGGTTATAAAACGACTGGAACACATTACTCATATCCTTGCTTGATGATATGTTTAAGGTGGATGCAAAAAGCAGCAGTACTATAATTACCGCGATAACCCAAACATCGCGCGAGGGGCGGCTGAGGCCATATCCCTGTTTTACCTTTGATTTTGCCGAAAGCCCAAGGTACAGGTCGTTCCTATACTTATTGGCTTGTAAAATACTGTCTACAAACAGGTTTGGGCGATCCGGATCGGGAGCTTTGATGTACGCCCCCGCCAGCGAATCTGATACAAACTGTTCGCGGGCGGCTGTTGCGTGGGCTACCGAATCAAGAAATGGCATGGGGCCTTTATAACGCGGCTTTTTACGAACGGTATCGGTTACGGTTGTTGCCGCGCTATCTGTTTGCGCATGCGCCGCAGGTAACCCTAAAACAACAATAAAAACAAAGCAAATTAACCAGCGCATGTATAAACCCGTGTAATACTGCAAATTTACCTTATTTATGGCGGGTTATGCAAAACAAATCGCTTAACCGTTAAACTGCCTAAGGTGATGGTCGGTATGTTTAAATACGAGGTAACCAATTTGTTCTTTATTAATTTTCCCAAAAAACGGATGTATTACCTCGTAATCGGTGCAGAGCCCGTATTGTTCTATAAGCGCTATCCAGTTCTTCTTTTCGGCCGATATATCGCCGGTGGTATCTTTAATGATAAAGCTTGGAACAGTGGGCGTGTTCCGTTTTAAAGGCGCTTCATCTTTTATTAAACTTTTTAAAGCCATTGTACCAAATATATATCCCAGGAACATCCTTTTAAAGGGCACTTTCCCCAACATCATATTTTCGTAAACAGCGCAGTGTTTTACCATCTGGTAGGCATTCATTTTACCCCACTCGGCCTTGTTATCTCCGTTAAGCGAGTTAATGCGGTCTATCAGTTCGTCCCTGGTTATTTTATCAAAAATGGTTTTCATATTTATGTATTGTTTGATCAAATTTATAACATCCTTTCCTATAAAAAAGGGTGCCACCATGACAACTTAAGGGGGCAAATGCGCCAAAAGAAATATTTGCCATACCTTTGCCCCATGGCCGGTATCTACATCCACATCCCCTTTTGCAAGCAAGCCTGCCATTACTGCGATTTCCATTTCAGCACATCGGCTAAGTATAAGGACGAGATGGTGCAGGCGCTTTTAAAAGAGATCGTTCTGCAGAAAAGCTATCTTACTAACGAAACTATCGAAACCATTTATTTTGGCGGCGGTACCCCATCTGTACTTTCTGCTGACGAGATCATTAGCATCATCAACACCATCACCGAGATCCATACCGTTACAGCCGATGCAGAGATAACCCTTGAGGCCAACCCCGACGACCTGGACCGGCACAAGGTAAACGCCTATAGGCATACGCCTGTAAACCGTTTCAGTATAGGCATCCAGTCGTTTTTTGACGATGACTTGCAATGGATGAACCGTGTGCATCGCGCCGCCGAAGCCGAAGCATCCGTAAAACGCGCGCAGGACGCCGGGTTTGAAAACATCACTGCCGACCTGATATACGGTTACCCCCTGCTTACCGATACCAAATGGAAACATAACCTTAGTAAGATATTTGAGCTGGGTATCCCCCATATATCCGCCTACAGCATGACGGTAGAACCACAAACCGCGCTGGCAGCTTTCATAGGCAAAAAAAAGCAGCCCCCCATGAGCGAGCAGCAAAGCGCCGAGCAGTTTAACATGATGCTGGATGCCATGCAAGCCAATGGTTTTGAACAATACGAGATCTCGAATTTTTGCAAGCCGGGCCGCTACTCGCGCCATAACTCCAATTACTGGCGGGGTGTTAAATACCTGGGAATAGGCCCGTCGGCACATTCCTTTAACGGCGAAACCCGGCAATGGAATGTGGCTAATAACGCCAAATATATCGCTGCCCTAACTCAAAACACCATCCCTGCCGAGGTTGAGGTGCTTACCGAAAGCAATCGTCTTAACGAATATATTATGACATCCCTACGCACTGTTTGGGGGCTTGATATCAATAAACTGGATACCATAGCGCCCGGTGCATCAACCTTACTTTTAAAAGCTGCCCGCCCCTATTTTGATGATGGCAGCATTAGTCGAACCGGCAGCGTTTTAACCCTTACCCCGCATGGCAAGCTATATGCCGATAATATTGCGGCCGCGCTATTTTTTTAATAGCCAAAACACTTAGGTATAGCAATTAGTTGTTAGAAATATACCCCGCCATAAAAACCGCCGGAAAAGTTAAGGCGTATCTCTGTTTAAATAACATACACCTAAAAAAATGAAAAAATTAATTATCGCGGCCTTTGCCTTAGCAGCTATTGCAATTGCGCCCAACACTTACGCTCAAACTAAAATGGTAGGCGGCGCGGCCATGTATCCAACCAAAAACATTGTAGAAAACGCTGTAAACTCAAAAGACCACACCACCCTTGTTGCCGCTGTTAAAGCTGCCGGTTTGGTAGAAACTTTACAGTCGGCCGGGCCGTTCACCGTATTTGCGCCTACCAACGCTGCTTTTGACAAATTGCCAAAAGGCACTGTTGAAACCCTTTTAAAACCCGAGAACAAAGCAACCTTAACTAAAATTTTAACATACCACGTGGTAAGCGGCAAATGGAGCGCGGCCCAGTTAATGGCAAAAATTAAAGCCGGTAAAGGCACTGCCGAATTGAACACCGTTAGCGGTGGTATTTTGAAAGCCATGATGCAGGGCGGTAAAATTTACCTGGTTGACGAAAAGGGTGGCAAAAGCTGGGTAACCATTGCCGATGTTAACCAAAGCAACGGCGTAATACACGTTGTAAATACAGTGTTAATGCCTAATTAGTCATTTAGTAGTTGGTAGTTGGCAGTTGGCAAAAATACAATGAATGCAAACTGCACACTTTAAACTGCAAACTAAAATAAGCCCGGTTGCAAAAGCGCCGGGCTTGTTTTTTGTCAAAAAAACAGCATAGGCCGCTTTTTAGGCTGATGTTTATTTTAAGAAGCTTAATTTTGCCGGCACCTGCGGATGATTGGCAGGTACTTAATTTAGTAAGATATGAGCTTTATACTGCGCCCCATAGATACGGTTGAGAACATTAGTCCGGAGGATTTTAAAAAGAATTACCTTAACCCGCGCCGCCCGCTGGTTATAAAGGGCATGACCAAAAACTGGCCCGCCCGCGATAAATGGACACCCGAGTACTTAAAAGAAGTAGTAGGTAAAAAGGTAGTGCCCTTGTACGATAATTCCAAAGCCGACCCTGCAAAGCCCATCAACTCGTCGGCGGCAGAAATGCCTTTTGATGAGTATATCGACCTGATAAAATCGCAGCCAACCGAGCTGCGTATTTTTTTCTTTAATATTTTTAAACAGGCCCCACAGTTGCTTGATGATATCGTTTTCCCTAAAGATTTGATGGGCGGCTTTATCGAAAGCATGCCATCCATGTTCTTTGGTGGCTCCAACTCGGTTACCTTTTTACATTACGATATCGACCTGCCGCATATCTTCCATACCCACTTTGGCGGCCGCAAGCATGTTATTTTGTTCGAGAATAAGTGGAAACGCCGTTTATACTGCATCCCAAACGCTACCTACGCGCTGGAAGATTATGATGTAGCCAACCCCGATACCAAAAAATTCCCGGCGCTGGAAGGTGTGGAAGGCACCGAGGTTTTCCTGGAGCATGGCGATACCCTGTTTATGCCAACCGGCTACTGGCACTGGATGAAATATATCGATGGTTCCTACTCGCTAAGCCTGCGTGCCTGGGATGCATCTGTTACCCGCAAGGCTGCCAGCGTTTATAACCTTGCCGTAAAAGGAGGTTTAGATAGTCTACTAAAAATGGCTTTTAAAGAAAAGTACGCCAAATACCGCGAGCAACTGGCTATTAAATGGGCCGAGCAGGAATTGGCAGCGGGCAAACCGTATTAGTTTTATCCTCAACCCGTATTTTCCGCTTTTTGGTTAATGCGTTTTACCTGTTCGTCCAGTTCGTGGGCAGAGGTTAATAGGTGGTCCAGGAACTCAGCCTTCTCGGCATCAGTATTAGATGGGTCTTTAATCAGTTCGACCAGGGCCATAATGCGGGTAAGCGGCGAACGGATCATGTGCGATTGCATCCAGGCAATCTCCAGCAACTGATGGTTTCGCTGCTCAATGGCCTGCACCTGTAAAACGGTTTCGGTAATATCCAGGCAGGCGCCTATCATTTCTACAGGCATCCCCTGCGAATCTGTTTTTAGCTTGGCCCACGACCGCAGGTAGCGCAGGTCGCCGTTTGGGCGGATGATCCTTTCCTCAAAATTATTGTCTTCGCGGGTGTGCAGTACATTTTCTATGATGCCGCGTACGCGGGTACGGTCGTCGGGGTGCAGCAGTGCCTGGTAACCGGCAAAGGTGGCCTTAAAATCCTGCGGATCCAGGCCGTAAATATTGTACAGCGCCGGCGACCAGCTAACAATATCGTGCTGCACATCCCAGCGCCAGTTGCCAAAGTGGGCCAGTTCCTGGCTTTGCATCATCAGCAGGTTAGTTTCGCTGATGATCTCGGTTTTGCCGCGGTTTTCCATGATGATACGGAGCAGCGCAGTAGCCCTTTCCATCACCTGCAGTTCTTCTTCGGTGGGGGTTTTGCTTTCCTGGTAATACATCGCCAGTGTAGCCATCACTACGCCATCAGCATCTATCACCGGGTTTGCCCAGCATGCCTTCAATTGATAACTCAAGGCCAGGTCACGGAATTTGGTCCACTTAATATCGGTTGCAATGTCGTTTACAATAACCTGTTGTTTGGTTGCCGCGGCTGCCCCGCACGAGCCCTGGTGCTTGCCTATATCCACCCCCGCAAGTGCGCTCATGTAATCTGCAGGCAGCGAAGGCGCCACGCCGGTTACCAGCCTGCCGTTTTTTACCCGGTGAATAGAACATTGCATTTGGGGGAACAACGCTTCGAGGCCCTGCAAATAGCTGAGCAGCACATTCTGCAGGGTTACGGTAAGGTCTGAGTTTAGCTTTAGCACATCGCGTTCCAGGCGTTCAAGCGCTTTTAACCGTTCGGCAACGGTATTATCCAGCATAATGCCGCCTAAAAGGCATGCCCCTTTATCGCCGCACAGTACCGAAACATTATCTTTTATCCAGACGATCTGCCCGTCGGCACACATCATCCGGTACTCGAAGGTGCGGCTTTTAACAGCGCCGCTTTGCAGCGCGGCATACTCATCTACCACCTGCAGGTCATCGGGATGGATGCGCGTTTTCCAAAACCCCGGCCGGGCCATCCATTCTTTGGATGAAAAGCCTGTAATGTCCTGTACACGATCGCTAATGAAAGCAAAATGCTGCATCCCGGCATCTGCTTCCCATACTATCCCTTCAATAGATTGTAACAGGGTATATAGCTGCTCGGGGTTGTCTTTCATTGCCGTTTAGGATCACATAAATGTAATTACTAAAAGTAGGTTATTTTTATATAATTAAAAAACAATGAAACGGGCTATGCCTTCGCTTGTCTGCGACAGTAAGATTCTGAATTAACTAAAAATTCTTTGCCAATCTCTACAGCTCTCCTCAAAGGTTATTGATGTATTTGCCCCACTTGTGCTTGATAGATTGTAATAGATAACGTTAGGTTGTTTATTAAAAAACTTGTTAAATAAATTCACGGCTTTACCACCGTTAAGACCAACGACTTTAATCTTTGAATGATTCTTTAGAAATTCGTTAATGTCGTTAGGAATTTCACCTGTCATATTTGAATCTAAGCTACCTATTCTCATCGCACTATCAGCTACATCCCAAAGTCCAATTTTATATTCTTTTAACAAACCCCTTTTTTCGTCATAGGACTTAGGAATTTTAGAATTGGTGATTTGTGCAATGATTTTCCAAAATCGATTTCCCGAGTGTGCATAGTATTCGCCAACAGAAAGGGAATATTCCCCTGGCATCGATCCCAGAATTAAAATTTCTATGCTACCATCAACAAGCGGTTCAAGAGACTTTTTGTGTTGCTTAGATAATTCACTGTCTTTGGCTTTTAAAGCTATTTGTCTAATAGGGTTTGAATTTCCTGTAGAAAATGTGCGTTGTATACCTTCTCCTAAAATTTTTATTGCCCCTGAACTAATTAATTCTTCGAAGTCCTTAATAGTGTATCCTTTTTTTGAGCTAAAATCCGAGAAGTGAAAACCAATCTTACGGATTTTGTCTCTTATTGCTTTTTGTTTGTTTGATGTAGCAATAACCTTTTCATTGACTAATTTTTTGATTGCCTCAATTTCGGCCATCGTAAATGATGTTTTTCTATCCATTTTATATTCAATTAATCATAACGCTTCCTAATCCAGCAAGCCTTTACCGTTCAATATCTGCGGCATCCATTTTTCTATCCTCGCCTCGCGGGTTTTGGATTGCTTAGGTGCCGAGAAATGAAGCAGATAAGCCCTTTGCCGTCCCGGGGTTAAGGCCCCGAAAGCGGCTTTAAGCGCAGGGATGTGGTCTAACTTATACTTAAATTCCTGCGGCATGGCAAACTCGTCTGTCTTTTTCAGCTCTACCTTTAGCCCGGCTTTCTCCACTTCTATCGCCTCAAAAACATAACTTTTTAAAACAGGTTGCAATTCCGTTATCTCTTCCGTATTGGTAAACCTGATCTGCCTTGCCGATTGTACATTTTTTGTTTGTTGTACCAGGATGCCGTGCGGATCATTCAGCAAAGCGCCTTTAAAAAACAGCAATGCGCAGTACTCCTTAAAATCGTGGATCAGAACAATATTATTGCCCTGGTTAGTATAACAAGGGCAGCCCCACTTCAGCTCTTCGGTTAGTCCGCTATTGAGCAAAATGACCCTCAGCTTCGTTACCTCTTCCTGCCACTTTCTGGCTTTATCGAAATAGAAATCAACTTTTGGGTTTTTCATGTTTTATTTTTGATAGCTGCCCATTAAAAATTCAGACCTGCAACGCACCCCTAAAACCTCTTGCAGCATAGTATGAATCGGCACCGTTGTGATACACAAACACCGTATCGTATCTAAAATCGCCAAAAATAGCGCCGCCAAGTTTTCGGATCTCGTCGGGTGTTTTTAGCCAGCTGGATGTTTTGGCATCAAAACCACCAAGCGTTTGCAGGTGGCGGTATTGCTCCTCCGTTAACACCTCAATGCCCATGGCTACAGCCACGTCAATAACGGTATTTTGGGGTTTAAATTCCTTGCGTTTATCCAGCGCTTCGCGGTCGTAGCAAAGGCTTCGGCGGCCTTTGGGGCTCTCGGCCGAGCAATCATAAAAGGTGTATTCGCCGGTTTGTTCGTCATAGCTAACTACATCAGGTTCGCCGCCGGTTATTTCCATATTATTTAGCGACCATAATTTTGCCTGCTCAGCATCCAGGCGGGCCTGTACTTTAGCCCATTCCATACCTGCATGGCGGCCCATGTTATTTTCAAAACGTGCCTTTAACGTTTTTAGTAGCCCATCGCGCTCGGGCGCTGTTAATTCTTTGGCGTTGCTAATAATATTATTGGTTTACGGGTACTAACCTCCTGTTGGCCGGCCTGCAATACCACGACAAGATAATAAAAACAGTCTGGAAAAATGGCCCGGCCAATCCCTTCAGGCTATGGTCGCCGCTTAGCAGGTGCGATGCAAAGGCACCTGTCATCACAAAAAACAAGCCGGCATAAGCCCATTCCTTAACCAGCGGGAACCGTGGCACTACAATGGTTATGGCCCCAAGCACCTTCCAGGTACCAATAATGTACAGCAAGTATTCCGGGTACCCTAAGGGGACCACAAGGTCTATCATTTCCTTTGCATGCATAATTTGAGCCATGCCGCTTCCAAACATGCCTACCGCAACCAGGGTGGTTGCCAGCCAATAGATAATTAATTTTGTCTTAGTCATGTTATTTTAGTTTGCTTAAGATGTCTTGTAAACGATTGTGTGCCATGTTTATACCCTGTGCAAACGGCAGTTTCAGCATCTGGTCGCGCAGGGCGTTCGATTCGTATATCACGTGCATATTTATCCTGCTGGTATCGCCGTTGATCATTTCAAATTCCAGCACCTCCAGCTGCACACCAAAGGGGGCATTGGCCATTTCAAACGTGCGGGTTATTTTGCGGTTTGGGCTAAACTCGTGAATGGTGCCATCGGCCTTAAACACCACGTTACCTTTAGCGTCCGATGTTTCGTACTGCCAGCTGCCATGCTTTTTGCTTTCCAATTTAAGTACTTTGGTACCCATCCATTGCTCCACAATTTCCGGCTCGGCAAAGGCTTTAAAAAGCAGCTCTACCGGCAGGTCAAATTCGCGGGTTATCAGCAGGTCCTGCCTGCCTTCTTCGGCAATTATCTTTGTTTTCAGTTCCATAATTATTTGGCTTTATAATTTTTCATGATACTTTCTAAAGCGTTGAACCGGTCGTCCCACATTTTGCGGAACGGCTCAATAAATTCGGCTACGTCCTTCATTCCTTTGGCGTTAATATGGTAATAGATCTCCCTGCCGTTTTGCTCGGGTTTAAGCAATTCGCACTCGGTTAGTATTTGCAGGTGTTTAGATACGGTTGGCCGGGCAGTATCAAAGTTTGCGGCTATGGCACCTGCCGACATGGCCTGCGAAGCTACCAAAAGCATTATTGCCCTGCGGGTAGGGTCGGCTATGGCCTGGAATACATCTCTCCTTAAATTCATCGTGTAGCTATTTGACTACAAATATATATGTAGCTATTTAACTACGCAAATTTATTTTCAAATTTATTTTTCTGATTTTGATTACATTGCTGTACTTATAATGCACCTAAATCAATTATAGCAATTAACCACGATCAACATGAGCAGAGAAGTTAAAGTCCGGCCAAAAATAGATCCTATAGAATACGCCGAAAAAATCGACCATATTACCCGCTTCCTTGGCAAGGGTGATGAGGTAAAGCTGAGCGTAATGTTCAGGGGGAGGGAAATTACCCGCCCGGAGGTAGGCGAAGAACTGCTGCGCCGTTTCGCGGAAGACCTTAAAGATCATATAAAACCCGGCGCATCTACGGTGAGGGATGGCCGGTCGGTGCATATAGTATTTGCGCCGAAGGGTGGGTAATTACACCAGGATAAGCGCCCGCCCGCGACGGGTGCTTATCCTGGTATTGCGGCTACAGGCGCGATGCAATAGATATAGGATTAAGCGACCCTTTTAAACGTGCAAAAGTTGTTGTTACGGCTACTCGGCAACAAATTTTAACCCCACAATAGATATAATTAACGTACTCAGGAAAAAGAGCCGCCAAAAGCTGGCTGGATCCTTAAATATAAGTATGCCTACAATTACAGTACCTACTGCACCAATGCCCGTCCAAACGGCGTAAGCTGTTCCTATTGGCAAGGTCTGCGTTGCCTTTATCAGTAAAACCATGCTTAAGGTACAGGTAATTAAAAAGCCACCGTACCACAAATAAACATCATTACCTGTTGCAGATTTTGCTTTGCCCAGGCAACTCGAAAATGCTACTTCGCATAAGCCCGCCAGTATTAATATTATCCAATTCATATCTGTAAAAATTTGTTGTACAAAACTGCTAAGCTTTATCCACCTAAAATTTAACATATGATAAATAATAAACTATTTAACATCGGCCCGTATGCGGCTCAAACTCACTTGTGTAATGCCTAAATAAGAGGCTATATGGCATAATTGCACCCTTTGCAGCAAAGCGGGGTTAGTACTGATAAGGGTTTCGTACCGGTCGGCAGCGGCAATAAACTGCCTGGAAATAAATCTTTCTTCCGCTTTTACCAATTCGGTTTCGGCAAATTTACGCCCCCAGTTAGCAATAAATATATCTTCGTCGAAAAGTTTTTGTAACTGCCGGTTTTGTATGCGATACAAAATACTGTCTTCTAAAAGCTCAATGCTTTCATAACCGGGCTTGTTACTCACATAACTTTTCATAGAAATAACCGTGTCACCCTCTGTGCCAAACCAAAAAGTAACTTCATTATTATTTTGATACAAAAAAGCCCTTACTATACCCTTTTTTATAAAGTAAACACTCCGCCCTGTTTTACCCTCTTCGAATAAAATATGCCCCTTTGGATACTTAACTTCCTCAATTGTTTGTTTAAGCCGTAATGCCGATGCCGGTGGCAAAGCATATATCTGGTTTATAATTTCATCAATATTCACAATACCTTGTTATTTGCTTATTACACGCTCTTATGTGTTAGGTTAACTCGTATGGTCGCAAATCACCTTCCACTCCCCGTTTATCTTTCTAAACCATAGTGTAAAATATCCGCCGGGGGCATCCTTTGCGCGGGCGAGGCTCCAGGCACCCATTACAAAGGCATCGCGTTTGCCCAAAAGTTCTACTTTATCAATCCTAAAGGTAAGCTTACCCATAGCGGCTTTATCGGGATAGCCCTTTTTGTAATTATCAAACGTTTGCTGCCAGCCGTAAGTTGGGCCGCGCTTACCTATGAACATCAGCGAGTCTGATTTCCAGTACCCCTGCATAAAGCCGTCGATATCGCCATTGCTCCAGGCAATTTGCTGGTTATGCATTACTTTTAGGATAGCTTCCCTATCCTGGGCAAAACAAAAAAAAGATGTAAGAAGCAAAAGGCAGGAGATGAGGAACTTTTTCATAAGGATAAATATAACCGGGATTTAGCAGATTAGAAAGATTTAAGAGATTTGATTTGCGTTTCGTTCTGATGACTAAGGAAGAAAGCAACCTATTGTTAAACAATTGTTAACAAATGGTACGGGTTAATATTAAAAATTTAACACGGTTTACCGCAAATCATTTTTAGCTTTACGGCCACACTATCCGCTATATATGAAGAACAGGGTTTTATGCTTTGGGGAAGTTTTATGGGATGCCTTCGGCGACGAGAAAAAAGCCGGCGGCGCGCCAATGAATGTTGCGAGGCACCTGGTGCAGCAGCATGTTAATGTGGCTTTTGCCAGTCGTGTTGGCAGCGATGCATCGGGCGACGAACTGGTAGATTTTTTGAAAAAGAACGGCTTGTACTCTGACCTGATCCAGCGCGACAACACCCTGCCCACCTGCGAAGTTACCGTTGAGCTTGACGAAAAGAGCCAGGCCACATACGTTATCCCCGAACCTGTTTCGTGGGATAATATCCACCTGGATAACAACCTTAAAGACGCGGCAAAACGTTCATCATCTATTGTTTTTGGCAGCCTGGCCTGCCGCGATAAAACAACGCATGACACCCTGCTGAACCTGCTCGACGAAACCGACGCGATAAAAATATTTGACGTAAACCTGCGCCACCCGCATTATACCTTGGCTACCATCGAGACCCTTGCGGCCCGCGCCAACGTTATAAAAATGAACGAAGAAGAAGCCGACCTGTTAATAGGCGGCAGCAGCGGCGACCTTAAAGGCAAGATAACCGAGTTCCGTAATAAGTACCATACCAAAACCATTTGCGTAACCCGCGGCGAACACGGCGCGATCATCTGGCACGATTACGAGTTTTTTGAGCACCCGGGTTTTAGCGTTGATGTGGCCGATACCGTTGGCGCGGGCGATGCGTTCCTGGCAACTTTTATTGCAGGCATAATGGCCAACAACCCCATGCCCAAGCTGCTGTTAAACGCTTGTGCCATTGGCGCGTATGTAACCAGCCAGCGTGGCGCCAACCCGGTTTATAACCAGGATGAGATAAGCCGGATAAAAAAGAGCTAACCCCTGCGCCCTTTGCCCTATTGTCACGCTTAGTTAACAATTGCGTTTAAATGGCGCGGTTTCAAACTTTTAAATCAAATTATCCGTTACTTTATACTTAGAAAGGGTAAAATATGCGTGGTTTTGGATTTTCAGAGTTTAAACCAAACCAGATCCCGAAGGGCGGATTTGAAGAATTACTAAAGTTATTCCTGGAGTTACTAAACTATACCGCGGGCGATGCCGGGGAGGCTTTGGCCTGGCTTAACGAGTTGGATAAGCAATACAACATCACCAATGACGAATATGGCATGGGCGATTTTATTGACGAGCTTAAACAAAAAGGCTACCTGAGCGAGGATAACCAAAACGGAGGGTTTAATATTACAGCCAAAACAGAGCAAAGCATCCGTCAATCGGCATTAGAAGAGATCTTTGGAAAGCTAAAAAAATCGGGCAAGGGCAACCACCGTTCGCCGCAAAGCGGGCAGGGCGATGAGAAAAACGCCGAACGCCGCGAGTTTGAATTTGGCGACAGTTTGGACCAGATAGACATGACGCAATCTATCCAGAACGCGCAGGTTAACCACGGTATAGGCGGCGATTTTATGATGACCGAGCGCGACCTGGAGGTGGAGGAAATGGATTACAAAACCCTCACCAGCACCGTGCTGATGATAGATATATCGCACTCCATGATCCTTTACGGCGAAGACAGGATAACCCCCGCCAAAAAAGTTGCCATGGCCCTTGCCGAACTGATCCGCACCAAATACCCTAAGGATACTTTAGATATTGTGGTTTTTGGAAACGATGCCTGGCCCATAACCCTGCAGGACCTGCCTTATCTGCAGGTTGGCCCCTACCATACCAATACCTATGCAGGCTTAGAGCTGGCTACCGACATGCTTCGCCGCCGTAAAACGCATAACAAACAAATTTTTATGATAACCGATGGCAAGCCCACCTGTTTAAAGGAAGGAACCAAGTATTATAAAAACAGCATAGGGCTGGATAGGAAAGTGGTAAACAAAACACTGAACATGGCCGCGCAATGCAAGAGGCTTAAAATACCTATCACCACCTTTATGATAGCTAAAGACCCCTACCTGCAGCAGTTTGTACGCAAGTTTACCGAAACCAACGGCGGCAAGGCCTTTTACAGTTCGCTTAACAATTTAGGCGAATACATTTTTGAAGACTACGCCAGGAACAGAAGGAAGAATGTGAAGTAGGCCCCCCGGGCCCCCTGAAGGGGGAGCAAAAAAAGAAATTTTCATATCATCGGTGAAATCAAAATCAATCGGTGAAATCTTAATAATAACATGGATATAAAAAATATAAAAACCCTTGGCGAGCTTAAGAAAACAGGCTATAAAAGCCGGTCGGTTAAGGATGAGCTGAGGGCTAACCTTATCGCGCAGCTGCAAAAAAAAGAAGGTGGTTTTGAAGGCATCATTGGTTTTGAAGATACCGTTATCCCCGATCTGCAAACCGCTATCCTATCGCGACATAACATATTGTTGCTTGGCTTACGCGGACAGGCAAAAACACGTATTGCCCGCCTGCTGGTAAACCTGCTTGACGAGTACATCCCGTATATTGAAGGCTCGGAATTATTCGACGACCCGTTGGCACCCATATCGTGGTATGGCCACGATACGGTAGAAAGCAAAGGTGATGATACCCCCATCGGCTGGATCCACCGCAGCGAACGCTATACCGAAAAATTGGCTACGCCGGATGTTACCGTTGCCGACCTGATAGGTGATGTTGACCCGATAAAGGCCGCCACGATGAAACTGACTTACTCCGACGAACGCGTTATCCACTTTGGGTTGATACCACGCGCGCACAGAGGCATATTCGTGATAAACGAACTGCCCGACCTGCAGGCGCGTATCCAGGTATCACTGTTCAATATTTTACAGGAGCGCGATATCCAGATCCGTGGTTTTAAACTGCGCCTGCCTTTGGATATCCAGTTTGTGTTTACCGCCAACCCGGAGGATTATACCAACCGTGGTTCCATCGTAACACCTTTAAAAGACCGTATAGAAAGCCAGATACTAACCCACTACCCGCGTACAGTAGAGATCTCCCGTAAAATAACCCAGCAGGAAGCCCTGCTTACGCCGGAACAGCGCGCCAATATCGAAGCCGATGGTTTGGTAAAAGATATGGTGGAGCAGATAGCTTTTGAGGCCCGTAACTCCGAGTATATCGATAAAAAATCGGGTGTATCCGCGCGGTTAACAATCTCATCGTACGAGAACCTCATCAGTAATGCCGAACGCCGCATGATTATCAATGGCGAGGTAACTACATTTGTGCGTATCTCCGATTTCCTTGGTGTTATCCCGGCTATCACCGGTAAGATCGAATTGGTTTACGAAGGCGAGTTGGAAGGCCCCGGCAAGGTTGCCAATATCCTTATCGGCAAAGCCATAAAAACATTATTGCTGCAGTTTTTCCCCGATCCCGAAAAGTCAAAAAAATCCAAGCAGCCAAACCCATATGCCGAGATCATCAACTGGTTTGGTGATGGCAACACCTTGTCGCTGGTGGATGACCTGTCGTTAGTGGATTATAAAAAGGCGCTTAATGCCGTACCGGGATTAAAGGATGTGGTCAAAAAGTTCCATCCTAAGCTGAGCGAGAACCAAACACTACTGTTAATGGAGTTTATCCTGCATGGTTTGGCCGAGTTTTCGCAGTTAAGTAAGGGGTTCCTTGATAATGGTTTCGCTTTTTCGGATATGTTTAACAGCTTGTTTAACTTAGAGCCCGATGACGACGACCTTGATCTTGACGACCGTTACTAATTATTCACCATTTTAAGCATAATGCAGGGACCGCTTTTAACCATATTATTTGTAATTGTACTATTAGTCTTCGATTTTTATATCCTGAAAGGCTTTAGGGCAGCATTCAAAAAATGGCGGTTCCCGGTGTGGTTTGTAGTTTTATATTGGTTAAGCGCTGTATTTTTTATTACCATTTTGTTGGTTGGCATATATTCGCCTTTAAACGCCGGTAAAAGGGCGGGGTTACTTTTTGGATATACACTGGTATTTATATTTAAATTCAGTTTCCTCTTCTTCGTTTTTATTGACGACATACGCCGAGGCGTTATTTATTTGTTCAGGAAAAATAAGAAGCCTGCTACAGATACCCCTTTAACCGAAAATAATCCCGATGCTATCCCACGTTCGGAGTTTTTGATGAAGGCGGGGCTGCTGTCGGGTTTTGTGCCGCTGGTAGCTATAAAACTCAGCATGAGCAAAGGCTGCTACGATTATCATGTGCGTTACGTCGATCTTTACCTGCCTAACTTGCCCAAAGCTTTCGATGGCATGAAGGTAGGGCAGATCTCTGATATCCATTCGGGTGGCTTTTATAACAAAACCGCGGTTAAAGGAGGTGTAGATATGCTGCAGCGCGAAAAGCCCGATGTAACATTTTTTACCGGCGACCTGGTAAACGGCGCTGCCTGGGAAATGAGGGACTACCAGGACCTGTTCGCGAAGGTAAAGGCACCGCTTGGTGTTTACTCTATTTTAGGCAATCACGATTATGGCGATTATGGCACTTGGCCATCGCTTGCAGCCAAACAAAAAAACAATGCCGATATTATTGCCACCCATAAAAATATGGGCTGGGATATTCTGATAGACGAGAACCGCCGCCTAAAGGTGGGTAACGAGGAAATTGGCATTTTAGGCATTGGCAACTGGGGCGAAATGAGCCGTTTCCCTAAATACGGCAAAATGGAAGAGGCTGTAAAAAATACAGCTGACCTGCCGGTTAAGCTGCTCCTGTCGCACGATCCATCGCACTGGCGGGCCGAAGTGATACCCAAATACCCACAGATAGACGCGGTATTTGCAGGGCACACCCACGGCCTGCAGTTTGGCATCCGCACCAAAGAATTCCAATGGAGCCCTATAGAATACGTATACTCTGAGTGGGCCGGCCTGTACCGCGAAAAGCACCAGCAAATTTATGTAAACGTTGGTTACGGCTTTGCAGGCATCAGGGGCAGAGTTGGCATACTACCCGAGATAACCATATTTACCTTAAAGGCCGGCGAAGACCCCGGGTTAAAGGTATAGTAAAATTTATGCAGTCGCCCGGCTCCAGCCGGACGACAATTATTACGCGGTGTCCCGCCGCAACATAACATCTATGGCGGCCGGAGGCCTTACAATAGCGGTCACCCGGCTGGAGCCGGGCGACTGCGGTGAAAATAATTATTTATTTTTTATCGCTATTCCTGTATTTTAGCAACACCGATGAAAAAAGCCTTCCAAAGCGCATTTGATTTTCTGCTTTTCAGTAACATCTTCATGTCGTTATGTGCGGTGGCGCAGGCACTGGTTACTTTTCGCCTGATAGATTCCAAGCCCGTTTATACGGTAGTAGGCCTGTTGTTTAGTTCAACACTGGGCATTTATAATTTCAGCATCCTGTTAAGTAAACCCAAACATCCCCAGCAATCGCCATATAAGCGTGTGCGCTGGTTCTTTTCTCACTACAGGCTTATGGTCACCTTTACCATGATCTCCCTGCTATCGCTAATCCCATTGTTCTTTTTATTATCGATGGAGTCGCGCATCCTGCTGATATTTTTGTCCATATTATCTTTTTGCTACAGCCTGCCCCTGTTTACAGTTGGCGACCAAAAGTTTGGCCTGCGTAATATTCCCGGCCTAAAAACTTTCCTGATAACCCTGGTATGGACCATGAGTTGTGTGTTGCTGCCTGTGCTGGAAGCACAAGACCTCCACATGGCGGATATCTCTACACGCGATATCACTATCCTGATAGCCAAGCGGTTTTTAATAATAGCCGCGCTTACCATTCCCTTTGATATCCGCGACCTGTTCAGCGACCGCCAGGCGGGCTTAAAAACTATCCCCGTAGCCTGGGGCGAAAAAAACGCATATTTGTTTTGTCAGTTCCTGCTTGCGGGGTACATCGTATTACTTTTCATGTTCAGGAATAATGGTTTTAGCCTTGATTTTTGGGCTTTAACCATAACCGCCATTTTAATGGGCTGGCTTATATTTAAATCCAAATGGGAGAAGGATGAATATTATTACTTTTTTTATTTAGATGGCGTATTGATACTGCAGTACGTTTTTATGCTGGGCTTCAGTTTGTTTTTTGGCGATAGCTATGCCGGGTAATTACGATAATTCGGCCCGTTTTTACGATACCCTTTCGCGGTTGGTTTTTGGCAGGGCGCTGGTTGATGCGCAGGTTTACCTGTTACCTCATATCCCCAAAAACTCAAATATTATTATTGCTGGCGGCGGTACCGGTTGGGTGCTGGAAGAAATAACCAAATTGCATCCGGCGGGGTTAAGTATTACGTACGTAGAGTTATCAGCCAATATGATGGCCATCTCCAGGAAAAGAAACACCGGCCAAAATAAAATAACCTGGATAAACAAGGGGATAGAGCAATTGGGCCTGTCGCCCGATTTTGATATGGTGATAACCCCTTTCCTGTTCGATAACTTTACCGAAGCTACCTTGCCCGTAATATTCACGCACATACACCAGGCATTAAAACCCGGCGGCCATTGGCTTTATACCGATTTTCAACTTACCGGTAAATGGTGGCAGTACGCTATGCTGAAAAGCATGCTGCTATTTTTTAAAATACTTTGCGGGGTACAATCATGGCGCCTGCCCAATGTAGCCGGGCAATTCAATAATTATGGGTATGAGGTTGTTGATGAGAAAAGTTTTTTTGGAGAATTTGTGGTGAGTAAAGTTTACAAAAAGCCGGTTCAATAGTGTTTATTAACCTTTTACTTTTTGTTATATTTGAGTATGGAAAGATTAACAATACAAATTCCTGAAAAAAAATCCAAATTGATAAAATCTTTGCTCAAAGAGTTAGGCGCAACCATTGAACCTGATATTTTAAAGCTTACAAAAGAATTTGATAGTAGGGGTAAAACAGATGAGATACCGACTATGGATGAGATTGTAGCAGAAATTAGGGCTTATAGGGCAGGCAAATAGAATGACAATTGTTTTAGATTGTAACATTTGGCTTTCGCTTGCAATTAGCCGGCAAACAAATTTTTTATACCAGCTTCAGAAAAGTGGCATAAATGTAGCAACATGCCAGGATTTGTTTGAAGAGTTATCCAATGTGCTGTCACGATCAAAGTTTAAGAAATATTTTAGTGATGTTGATATCAAAAACTTGCTTGACATATATAACTTAATAACAAACACTTACCATATTTCCAAAATAGAACGGGTAGTATCCGACAAAAAAGACAACTATCTTTTTGCCTTAAGCAAAATGGCAAAGGCAGATTATTTTATCACCGGCGATAAATTATTGCTACAGGTTAATAAATACGAACTTACCTTGATGGTTACTTTATCTGATTTTAAAAAGATCGTCGCTGCAAACTTCTAATAAACAAACTTATACCCTATCCCCCTTACGGTTTGCAGGTAGGTTGGCGAATCGGGGTTGTTCTCAATCTTTTTGCGCAGGCGTACAATGTGCATGTCCAACGTGCGGGTGTTTACATCGGCGTTGTAGCCCCAAACCTCCATCATCAGCTCTTCGCGGTTTATCACCTTGTTTTTATTTTTAAGGAAGTATAGTAATATACGGTTCTCAAGAATAGTAAGTTCGGTTTTGCGGCCATCACGTATCAACAGGTGGGTGTTGGGCAGGTGCTCCATATTGCCAAACTTATGCGATTCGGTCTTCTCGTTGTTCAGCGAAAATTTGATCTTGCTATCTATCATCGCCACCAGCACATCCATATTAAACGGCTTGGTAATATAGTCGCTTACGCCGAAGTTATAGGCACCTATCTTATCAATATCCTGGGCTTTAGCGGTCGTCATGATCACCAGTTTATCAAATCCTTTTTCGCGCAGGCTGGCACACACTTCGCTGCCTTGCTTGCCGGGCAGCATCCAGTCAAGCAGTACAATATCCGGCTGTTCTTCCAGTATCATGGCTTCTGCTTCTTCGCCGTTGCCGCTTTCCAAAACTTTGTAACCTTCGCTTTGCAGCCGCTCGGAAACTAAAAACCTAAGGTTCTCGTCGTCCTCAACCAATGCTATTTTAATTTCTTTGTTCATCGCTTATCAATATGTTTTGCACCTACGGAGCAAATGAATTGTATTTTTGTTTTATCTACAAATCGGTTGCTCCTGCGGAGCATCCATTTCTGTCTTTATTAAACCCCTAAAGGCAACGTAACTGTAAACGTCGAACCTTCATTTATCTTGCTGGTCACGCTTATTTCGCCGTCCATAAAGTTAACCAGTTCTTTACAAAAAGCAAGGCCAAGGCCCACGCTCCCGTTTTGGTTATATTGGTTCTCTATCCGGTAAAATTTTTTAAACACATCGCCATGCTCGTACCGGGCCATGCCTATTCCTTTATCCGTAAATGAAATTACAATATTGCGCTTTTCGGGCTTTATATTTATAAATAATTCTTTTTTGCCGGGGTGCGAATATTTATACGCGTTCTCCATCAGGTTTTGGAACACGCTGCCTAACAGTACGGGGTCGCTATAAAACCCGCTTACATTTTCGATATTATAGGTAAGGTTAAAATCAGGATATTTTATTTTAAAGGTATCAATATACCCCTTAACAAATTGCTGCAGGTTTATTTCCTCGCGTTTAACCGTTATCGATTTATTTTCCAGTTGCGTAAACGATAGCAGCTTGTTCATCAGCTCGTTTAGCTTATCTGCCTCCTCGTCCAGTATTTTACCGTAATGCCTTCGCTGCCGTTCGCTTAATTCCGCATCCCCCTTCAGGTTCGAGCCGGCTATTTTTATAACACTTACCGGTGTTTTAAACTCGTGGGTAAAGTTGTTTATAAAATCGTACTGCAGCTTAAACACTTTTAAGTTGATATTAAGGTTACGGTATATCAGCCAGCCAATAAGCACCAGGAAGAAATATATAAGCAGCACAATAGCGCCGATGGGCAAAAAGCGGCGGTCTATTTCGTGGTCGAGGTGTTCGTTAGTGGAGATAAAGTAGAGCTTGAAATTAGAGAAAGCACCGGTCAATGCCGCCTCGGTTACCTTACGGCCGCCGTCTAAATCAAGCGGATCGTACACCACGGGTTGTATGGTAACTTGCTGGTATAACTCGGGATGCGTGTTTTTTACTTTAAGCTGGTGGGCATCAAGCAAAAAGGTCATCATATTTTGTTTATAAAATGCCTTAACGTTGCCATTCTTCAGTAACGACTGGTAGATCCTGATATCTTCCCTGCGGGGGATGTTAAGATAACTTATCTTATCGGGGGTAACATTATAAAATGTGCGGAAGATCTCGTCCTGTGTGGGCAGCCTTGAAGTATCTGCAACGCTTATAAAATTGCTCAGCTTTAGGGCCATCTGCTTAAAGTCGTCGGTATTTGACCATGCCATATCTTTAGCGCCCTTTACGTTGCCATGCTTAGGTTTATACTGGTAAACAGCCTTTACCGATATCCCCTGGTTATGGGTAATAGTTGCCTTTGATGCCGGGTTACTGATCTGCAGATCGTAAAACAAAACCCTGCGTACAAAGGGGTAACTTTTAAAAACCGTAGCCGAATAATTTGCCGCCGATGCCGAATCCAGGAAACCCTGGTAGGAGGTTATCTCGGGTATTTTAAGCTGGAAGAAATCGTTATACGGCTTAACAGTTTGGTCGAGCACTTCAATCTTCTTTGATGCAAACTCGTTCTCGACGTACTTAGCCGTTAAGTTGTAAGATATGATCACGGCAATAACAAGGCTTACCGTTATCAGTACCAGGAAAGCGGTTATCAGCGAAAAATTTTTGCGGTATATACTTTTCTGCGCTTTCATAACAGGTTAGGGTTTAACCTGCATATTGGCACTCAGGAACGAGTCTATCTCGGCATACATTTCCATCCGGTTGTGGTCGCTTTTAAAATAGGCGCGCTCGTTCTCTTTAAGGCGGTAAGTTACCGGTACGTTACGCTTTTTAAGTTCGCGCACAAACTGGTTAAGCTCGCTGATATTGGCGCGGGGGTCCTTAGCGCCCTGGAAGATCAGCAGCGGGCTTTTTATTTTATCGGTATGGAAAACCGGGGATATAGCCCTTAGCTGGTCGGCTTCTGTTTCGGGGTTGCCAACCATTTCGTAGTTCATTTTAAGGTATGGCTTAAAAAAAGGCGGGGCATCTTTTAAGTAAGTAAAAAAGTTGATGAGCCCGTATTTAACAATGGCGCAGTTATACATTTCGGGGTGAAATGAAACCCCGTACAAAGCCGAAAAACCACCAAAACTACCCCCAAAAATGGCTATCTTTTTTGGGTTGGCTATTTTATTAGCGATAAGCCATTTTACCCCATCGGTAATATCCTGCTGTATTTTGCCGCCCACTTGCTTAAATCCCGCCGTACGAAATGCTTTACCATACCCCGCCGAGCCGCGGAAGTTGACCTGGAACACCGCGTAGCCACGGTTAGCCAAAAATTGCACTTCGGCATCGTAATCCCACGAATCACGGCCCCAGATCCCGTCGTGCGGCATAACAACCACCGGCAGGTTTCTTTTTTCCTTCCCTTTGGGGATGGTTAAGTAACCGTTTATCAGCATGCCATCGCTGGCTTTAAAAGATACCGGCTGCATATCGCAAAGCTCCGCGGGTTGTATATCGGGGTTTATATCGGCAAGCTTTTTTAGCTTATTGCTGCTGCGCTCATACAGGTAGTACGAGCCGGGGTTTTTATCGGTCGAACTTACGATCACAAACTTATTCTCGGCGCTGTCGCGGTCTACAATATCTATCTGGGTGCCTTTTATTTTAGCTGCGAGGGTGCTGTACACCTTTTCCATATCAGCATCTAAAAAATGTTTTTGGGGCTTGGCTTCTTCCCAGGTAACCAGTTCTAAACGGCGTTTCACCTTTGAGTAGTTTACATCCAGTATATCGGCCTTATCGCTTGCGTAAACCACCTTTTGCTGCTTACCTGTTTCGGCGCTTATTTCTATCAGCGCGGTTTTATCGCGGTTAACGTTTGATAACGCGTAGAAATTATTGCTAACCCCGGTAAAGGCAATAGGCTCTACCCTGTCGTTAAAATTATTTTTGATAATGGGCCTAAACTGCCTTTTATCGTTAGTGCGGTAAAGGATGGTTTCGTTCACCCCGTCAGATACTTTTACCAGCCGGATGCTGCCATCCGCGTCGGGGTACCATTTGGTAATATTGCCGGGGTTTATCAGGTAAGGCTTAAGCTCGCCCGTTTTTACGTTAAGGCGAAACACGTCAAAATTAACCGGGTCGCGCTTGTTCATGGCAACCGTTATAATATCTGGTTGCTGGCGGTTGCGGTTTAGTATGCGTATGCGGGCCTTCTCCAGGTTAAGCAGGCTCTTAACTTTTAATGTGGCAACATCAAGCGTGTAGATCTTAAATTCATCCACAGCGATGATATCCTGCGTAAATACTATCTGGTTGTTAAATGTCCAGGTATAATCGCGTACCGAGTAATCGGTAAAGCCGGTGGCCATTTGCTCGGCACCCGTTACCAGCGATTGGATGTATATATTTTGTTTATCTTTATAAGGCTTTAAATACGAGATATATTTACCGTCGGGCGAGATCTTGAAATAGCTGCGCTCGGGTGTCTTAAAAAACGCGCTAACGGGTATTTGCCTCACCTCGTTTTGTTTACAGGCACAGATAAGTATTATAAAAACAATAATAAAAAATGATCTTAAACGACCCTGCATTTGGCTAATCCTAATTGTAAGAGAGGTCAAATTAGTTAATTTAGTTAATTTTATACATATGTCACTACAATTTTACCCGCTTGTAACGTTACATATAATATACCCCTGCCGGGCTAAAATATAAAAAAAGAATGAAGCGACTGTATGTATTTGTGCTGCTGGTATTTATTTGTGTCACAAGCGTTTTAGCGCAAACAAACGACCTGCTGCTGGCCCGGCAATACGCCGCCAACGGCGAACAGCAAAAGGCGCTTGATATATACCAAAAGTTGTTTAAACAGGATGGGGAGCTTTATTTTCAGCAGTACTTTACTACGCTGATGGGCTTTAAAAAATTTGACGATGCCGAAAGCGTCGCCAAAAAAATGCTGCGCAAAAACCCCGGTAATAACGAGTACATTATAGCGCTTGGTTCGGTTTATACACAGCAGGGCAACACTGCCAAGGCCGATGACCTGTACAACGACCTGATCAAAAATATGCCTGCCGACCAGAACGCCATATCGGTAATAGCATCCCAATTTTACCAGAACGCCAATGCCGACTACGCCATTAAGATTTTTTTGCAGGGCCGTAAGCTGATACATAATGATGCCGCTTTTGCTTTTGAGCTGATAACCCTTTACCGTTACAAGCGCGATAAGGTTGCCCTTACCGAAGAATACCTGAACTTTTTACCTGCCAACCCGGTATTTATAAGCCAGGCCGAAAGCACCCTGGCAACCGTATACGAGGGCCCCGAAGATTATGATATGCTTAAGGTTGCCCTGCTTAAACGCATCCAAAAAGACCCGCAGCAAATAGTTTACACCAACCTGCTTACCTGGCAGTTTATGCAGCAAAAGGATTTTGACATGGCCCTTAACCAGGCACTGGCATTAAGCCGCCGCTTAAATGACGATGGCACAAACGTATTTGAGCTTTGCCGCACCCTGGTGATGAACGAGGCTTACGATGTTGCTATTCGGGGTTACGAGTATATTATCAGTAAGGGCGATAAGGATAACCAAAATTACATATCGGCTAAAATCGAACTCATCAATACCAAAAACCTAAAGGTAACATCGGGCCAGTACGTACAGGCCGACCTGCTTGGCCTGGAGAAAGATTATAACGACCTGCTGAACGAGATAGGCCGCAACCGGGGCACCGTGTTTGCCATGCAAAAGCTGGCCAACCTGCAGGCTTTTAAATTGCATAAGTTAAAAGACGCGCAAACCCTGCTGGAAAGCGCCATTGCCATACAGGGCGTAAGGCCCGCGCTGCTTGCCGCCTGCAAGCTGGACCTGGGGGATATATACCTGCTTAACAACCAGCCATGGGATGCTACCCTGGTTTACAGCCAGGTAGAAAAAGATAACCCAAACACCGCTATTGCACAAGACGCCCTTTTGCGCAATGCTAAAATGGCTTACTACACCGCCGACTTTAACTGGGCACGCCGCCAGCTGGATATATTAAAGGCCGCCACCACGCAACTGATAGCCAACGATGCGCTTAACCTGTCGCTATTGATAACGGATAACCTTAACGCCGATAGCAGCGGCAACGCCTTAAAGATCTACTCGCGGGCCGATCTGCTGATATTTGCCGGGCAGCCCGAAAAAGCCATGCTTACCCTGGATAGCATCGATAAAAAATACCCCGGCAACGCGCTGGAGGCTGATATACTGATGGCCAAGGCACGTATTATGATACAGCAAAAAAATTACCCAAACGCTGTTGTATTGCTAAAGAACATTGCCGAAAAGCATAGTTATGACCTTTGGGCCGATGATGCTGTTTTTATGCTGGGCGATATCTACGAAACCAAACTAAACGATGCCAATCTGGCCAAAACCTATTATCAGAAAATTATAACCGATTACCCCGCCAGCCTCTGGATAAACGATGCCCGCAAACGGTTCAGGCTGTTAAGGGGTGATAAGAATGATGCTTCCTGACAACCGGTGCAATCCAAAACCGACAATCGGTGTAAATCAACTCACATTCTGTGTAATCAAAATTGTAGCTTTGCGATATGATCATATATAACGACACCGTAATTTTAGAGGATACCGTTGAGCAGGAATGGCTGGAATGGATGAAGGGTTATTATATCCCGGCGGTTATGGCTACCGGGTACTTCAGTTCGTACCAGATGCTTACCATTATCGATTCGCCTAACGATGGCATCACTTACTGCGTACAGTTCAATGCAGATACCATTGAGCAGTTTCAGCAGTATTATACAAAACACCTGTTTAAATTCCAGGAGGAGCACCAGCAGCAATTTAACGAGCGCTTTGTGTTATTCAACACCTTAATGAAAACTGTCGACTAAATGAACATTACCGAGACCATTATACCCGGTGTGCTGCTGTTGGAGCCAAAAGTTTTTGCCGACGACAGGGGCTACTTTTTTGAAAGCTACAGCAAAAAAGCTTTTGATGAAGCGGGTATAGATGCCAGCTTCGTGCAGGACAACGAATCCTTATCGCAGAAAAACACCATCCGCGGTCTGCACGCCCAGGCACCGCCACAAGCACAGGGCAAACTGGTAAGGGTTTTGCAAGGCGCTGTTTTAGATGTGGCTGTTGATGCGCGCAAAGGCTCGCCAACTTATGGCAGGCACGTGGCCTACGAGTTATCGGCACAAAATAAACTGCAGCTTTGGATCCCTCCCGGTTGCGTGCATGGTTTTTTAACCTTGATGGACAACACCATATTTGTTTACAAAGTTAGCGGCGGCCTTTACAGCAAAGCATCGGAGATTGGCCTGGCCTGGAACGACCCCCAACTGGCCATAGGCTGGGGCATTGCCGAAAAGGACGCCCTGCTATCCGCCAAAGACCAGGCGCAGCCCGCTTTTAAAGATTTTAACAGTCCGTTTAGTTTTTAAATACCCCCGCCTGTACTATCGCAGCCTCAAATTTATTTTCAGCCATTAGTAACAATAACGTGACTAAAGCGCTCTAAACGCATATTTAACACTTTTTAACAAGTCCACCCTTTCTATTACTAAGATTTTAGTTATATCTTGGCTGTTCATAAATCCTAAGTATGAAATTCACAATTACGGCGCTGGTACTACTATGCATGTGCTCTCTTTCTACGCTTGCGCAGAACACTTATTCGGTTAAAGGCGTATCTGTTGATAGCGTTGCCAATGTAAAATTGGTTAATACTTCCATCAGTATATTAAACGCTAAAGATTCTACTTTACGTAAGTTTACCAGGGCCGCGGCCAATGGCACGTTCAGTATCACCAACCTTAACAAGGGTAAATTTATTTTGCTGGTTACCTACCCCGGCTATGCCGACTACGTAGAACATTTTGCATTAGACTCCGCCAAAACCACCATGAACTTTGGCAACATTAACATGAACCTTAAATCGAGGTTGCTGAACGAGGTGCTGATAAAGGGTACCGTAGCCGCTATCAAGATAAAGGGCGACACTACCGAGTTTAACGCCAAGGCCTACACCATACAACCCAACTCGAAGGTAGAAGACCTGCTGAAGCAGCTGCCCGGCATACAGGTTGATAAGGATGGTAAAATTACCGCCCAGGGCCAAACCGTACAAAAAGTACTGGTAGATGGCGAAGAGTTTTTTGGCGATGACCCAACACTGGTTACCAAAAACATCCGCGGCGATATGGTGGATAAAGTGCAGCTTTACGATAAAAAAAGCGACCAGGCCACCTTTACGGGGATAGACGACGGCGAGAAAACCAAAACCATTAACATTAAGCTTAAAGAGGATAAAAAGAACGGCTACTTTGGTAAAATTGATGCCGGTATTGGTACCGATGGCTTTTACCAGGGCCAGGGTCTTTACAATAAATTCCAGGGTAAAAAGAAGTTTTCGGTTTACGGCACCTTTGGTAACACCGGTAAAACAGGCTTAGGCTGGAACGATAACAACAAGCTTGGCACCAGCGATGGCATGCAGTTTAGCGATGATGGCGGGATATATTTTATGGGTGGTAACGATGGCGGGCTCGATTCGTTCAGCGGCCAGTACGATGGGCGGGGTATCCCGATAGCCAACACCGGCGGTGTGCATTACGATAATAAATGGAACAACGATAAATACAGCCTTAACACCAATTACAAAGTTGGATCGCTGGAGGTTGACGGTACACGCAACAACAAATCGCAGCAAAACCTGCCGGGCGATTCTACCAACGTAATTAACAGCCTTAGCAACGAAGCCTTTAATAACACCATGTTCAGGCAAAAGCTGGATGCAACGTACTCTATAAAACTGGATACCACATCTAACCTGAAAATATCTGTTGACGGTACCTTAAAAAACAGCGATACCCACACCACCAACAGAGACACCAGCAGAAGGTTGGATAATTCGCTTATTAACGCTAACAGCCGCACCCTAAGCAACGAAGTTGATCAGCGGTTATTTAACGCATCGGCTTTTTATACCAAAAAATTAAAAAAACCGGGCCGTACCATTTCATTGAATGTAGCGGCAGGGATGACAGAGAGCAAGGCAAACGGCTTTTTAAAATCACAGCTCGACCTGTATAACGAGCAAAGCCAGCTTGACAGTAGCCAGCGGGTGGATCAAAAGAAAACAGACAATACCCGTACATCTAAATTTAATACCAACTTAACCTATACCGAGCCGCTTTCTAAATTCTTATCGGTAGTGTTTAATTATGGCTTCAGCTTAAACAACAGCAATGCCGACAGGAAATCATTCGATCAATCGGCACCGGGTAATTATAATTTGCTGAACGATTCGTTAAGTAACCATTACGTTTTTAACCAAACATCAAACCAGGGAGGTGTTAACTTTAACTATAAAAAAGGGAAAAGCAACCTGCGCTTTGGTACACGTATAGCCAATATAGATTATAAACAGGTTGACGAAATAACCGGCAACTCGGCAAGGCGCAACTTTACCAACTGGAGCCCGCAAGCAAATTACTCTTACAAATTCTCTACCTACAGCTCGCTTAGCATAGGTTATTATGGTAACCAAACCCAGCCAACTATCGATCAGTTGCAGCCGATACGTGTAAACACCGATCCATTGAACATCACCCTGGGTAACCCTAACCTTAAACCATCGTTTACCAACGGCCTGTATGGTTACTATAACCTGTATAAGGTGATAAGCGATCAGTCCATCTGGATGAATGGTAACTATAACTTTACCACCAACCCAATTGTAAACAACGTAGTTACCGATGCTACCCTGGGCAAAAGCACCATACAAGCGGTTAACCTGCCCGGCAAAAGGCAATCTAACTATAACTTTGGCATTGATATGAGCCGCAAGCTAAGCTTTATAGGCCTTAATATTAATGCAAGGTTAAACACCGGCGGTAACATTTACTACAGTATGGTAAACAACGAGCTTAACAAAACAAATTCAAATACCTACGGCGGCTCTATAGGCCTGTCTAAATACAAGGAAAAGAAGTTTAACATTTACGTAAGCGGCGGCCCAACCTATACCATTGGCCAGGCATCGTTACAACCCGACAGGAATAACAACGGCCGTGGTTTTAACGCCGATTATTATGTTAATTTTTACCTGCCGGGCAAAATAGAGATAAGCAGCGATGGCCAGTACAAGTATACCGCCGCTACACAATCTTTTGACGATGATTTCCGCCAAACCATTATCAATGCCAGCATAAGCAAATCATTTTTTAAGGCCGAAAACCTTAAACTTGTATTACGCGGCAACGACTTGCTTAACCAAAACTCGGGCTTTACCCGCAGTGCATCAAGCAATTTAATTACCGAGAACAGGTATACCACCATCCGCAGGTATTATATGCTATCGGTAGTTTGGGATTTTAACGGCATGGGCGGCGGTAAAGCTGCAAAAAAATAAGTTAACGGTATAACACAATAGCAATATCAAATGAAAAAGCATTTATTAATATTAATGGCCTGCCTGTTTGGTGGCAGCGCATTTGCACAAAACACGCATTTTACCACAGCGGGTACCATCGAGTACGAGAAAAGGGTGAACATGTACGGCGTAATCAAAAACGTTATAAACAAGGATAACGAAAGCTGGTACGCCCCTGCATTTGAACAATACAAAAAAAACAACCCCCAATTTAAGGTGCTAAAAAGCAGCCTTACTTTTGGCAGCAACAAAACGGTTTACGCCCCGCTGCCTGATGATGCCCCGCCATCAAACAGCTGGTTTAGCGATATGCCCCTGGCGCAGCAAATAAACACCATTTATACCGACCTTAACACCAACTTTAGCATCACCAACAAAAAAGTGTTTGAAGAAACCTTTTTGGTGAAAGATACCGCCCGCAAGATAAACTGGAAAATAACTGACGAAACCCGCGAAATTGCAGGCTACATGTGCCGACGCGCCAACGCGCTGGTGATGGATTCGATATATGTAGTGGCGTTTTATAGCGATGAGATCCCGCTATCAGGCGGCCCTGAGTCGTTTACCGGTTTACCCGGCATGATACTTGGCCTTGCCCTGCCGCACGAGAATGTTACCTGGTTTGCCACCAAAGTTACTGATGTGCCAGTAGCCGAAACCAGCTTAAAAGCACCCGTAAAAGGTAAAGTGGTTACCTACACCGGCCTTAAAACCACCCTGACAAACGTAATGAAGGATTGGGGCGAATACGGTAAAAAGTTTTTCAAGATCTATCTGTTATAGATAAAGGATAAAGATCAAAGACAAAAGAAAAGCCTGTACAGTTTATGCTGTACAGGCTTTTTTTGTGGTGTCCGCCCGCAGTTCCCCTCTGGAGAGGGGGTGTGACGGTATGTGCGCAATGGCAGGGGTGTGTTAGCAAACTTTGCATGGCGATTAACCCCTCCCTAACCCTCCCGTGGGGAGGGAATTAATTTACAACGTAAGCTTCAGCCTGCGCAAATACCCGGCGTTTTTAGCAGCGCTTTGCAGCGGGGTTTCGTTGTGGAAACGGCTTTGCTCTACGAAGAAATAGCGCATGCCGTTATCCTGCCCAACGCGGATGAACTTTTTAAAATCGATAACACCCTCGCCCAGGTCACATGCCGACTCCTCTTTACTACCTGCGGGGAGGCGCTTTTTCAGCACATCGCGCATGTGGGCCAGCTTAAAGCGGCCTTTGTGTTTGGTAATGTAGGCGTATGGATCGGCGCCCTCGGTCACGGCGTAATAGATATCCATCTGGAAGTCCACCAGTTCTTTATCCGTACCGGCAAGCAGCACATCGATAGGCAGCTGCCCGTCTACAGGTTTGTAGGGATAATCGTGCGGGTGGTAGCCAAACCTTAGGCCATGTTTTTTGCAGATTGCTCCGCGCTTGTTAAAATCATCCGCGAAAGTTTTAAAGGTTTCGATAGACTTTTGCGGGCCAAGCCATGGGCACACCAGATACTTCATGCCAATCTCGGCGGCTTGTGATGCCAGTTTATCAAATTCGGGCAGGGTACATGGGTTGTAGTGGGTGCTTACCAGGTTAAGGCCGTAGCCGGCGGCAATCTTCTTAAACTCCATATTGGTTTTGCCCCAAAAGATCCCCTTATCGCTGCCATAGCTTTCTATCTGGATGTAGCCCATTGCGCCCAGTTTTTTAAGGGTGCCAATGGGGTCGCGCTCCATATCTTCCTTTACCATGTAAAGCTGGATGCCCCGGGCAGGTTTTGCCCGCCCGGTGATGGTATCGGCTATGGCAGGCGAAGCGGCCGTTACGGCTGCGATCAGTCCGCTATTGTATATAAATGTTCTTCTGTTCATGTTGGTTTATTGGTTAAATCAAGATGTCATTTCGAACGAGGTACGAGGAGAAATCTTCTACGCCCTGCTTTTACGGCGCTATGCTTGTTCGAATGACAATCGATATAATATTATTCATTTACTTCATTATTCAAAAATTTCCATTCGGGATTTATAGTCGCAATTAAAGCATCTTTTTTCTCTCGCCTCCACTTCTTTATTTCCTTCTCCCGTTCAATAGCATGTTCAATATTAGAGAAATGCTCATAGTAAACTAAGTTATAGCAATAATATTTGCCTGTAAACGACTTGCCTGTGCCTTTATTCTACTTATGTTCATAAAGCCTTCTGCTCAGATCATTTGTAACACCAATGTATAACACCGTTTTATCGTAATTAGTAGTAATGTATACGTAATAATTATAATTCCACATTTTGTTTAAAGTAAAGGGCAGTCATTCGGATACACGCGTTCACTTACTACTCGTAGAAGATTTCTCCTCGTACCTCGTTCGAAATGACATAGTTTATTATAATACCACTTACCTTTATATATCCCTCACTACTACCTCCCCCGTCGTCTTATCCTTTAATATCAGCTTCCGCTCTCCATGCGGCAGTATCTCTTCTTTGATGAGGTAGTACTGCTCGTCGAAACTGGCGAAGTCGGTGGCTATTTTGGTTTGGGTGCTGCCGCGCCAATCTTCTATTTTAACGGGTTCCCAAATGCCGCTTTTGGCGCTGGCGTAGGCCGCGTCGATAATGGCGTTTACCACGTAACCGTCGTAAAAGGTTTCGGCAGGCGGGCGGTTTTGCTCAATGGCCTCAAACATGTCGGTAAACATGTGGTTATAGCCCAGTTCGTTCACCTCATCGCCCACGGGGAAAAGCCAGCCCTGGCTGCTCTCGGCCTTTTCGGCAACGTAGCCGCCGCCCTTGCCGGTGCTGAACATATCGAACCCGGTACGCAAAAAATTGTTTATCCAGATGGTGCCCTCGGTGCCCATCACCTCGTCGCGCAGGTCCATACCGCCGCGAAAGCACCAGCTCACCTCAAACTGCCCTATGGCGCCGTTGGCATACTTTACCATGCCTATGGCGTTGTCTTCGGCATCAATAGGGTGCACCTGCGTGGCCGCCCAGCACATCACCTCAACCGGCTTAATGTCCTTGCCAATATAACTCCGGGCAATTTCAATACAATGACAGCCAAGATCAACTATGCAGCCCCCGCCGCTTTGCTCTTTATCCCAAAACCAATTGCTGTGCGGGCCGGGGTGCGCTTCGCGGCTTTTGGCCCACAAGATCCTGCCCAGCGCGCCGGCCTTTACGCTGGCCAGGCTTTTGTTAAACTTGGGGGTGTAACACAGGTCTTCCAGGTAGCCGCCCATAACGCCCGCCTGTTCTACCATATCCAGCATTTGTTTGGCTTCGGCAGCGGTACGGCCAAGGGGTTTGGTGCATAGCACGTGCTTACCCGCTTTGGCGCAGGCGGCTACAGCGGCAAGATGCAGGTCGTTCGGCAGCGAGATCACCACCACATCCACTTCGGGATGGTTCACAACCTCGTGCATATCATCGCTGTATACAGGAAGTTTATAATCGTTGGCAAAAATTTTGGCCTTGGCAATATCACGGCTGTAAACGGCATGCAGGGTATCAAGCCTGCGGTGTCCGATAAGCGAATCGGCGTAGAAACGCGCGATAAAGCCCGAGCCAAGCATAGCGATTTTCATATAGTAGTATATTTATAATGGTTTGTGTGGTTAAGATAAGCTTAGATATGCAGATATGCAAGTAAGCGATAGCTTAATCAAAAAACACCTTTAAAGGCACTTGTTTCCATAACTTAATTTATCTTCGTGTTCAAATTTATAATTATGGCTAAGGCATCTGAAATTAAAGTAGGAAACATATTACGTTTTAACGGCGAACTGGTATCTGTTACCGAGGTTCTTCACCGTACACCGGGCAAGGGCGGGGCATTTTATTTAGATAAGTTCCGCAATATAAAAACAGGGAAAATTGTAGAAGCACGATTAGCTACTGATGAGCAGGTTGAGATCTGCAGGGTAGAAACCAACGATTTTCAATACCTGTACGAAGAAGGCGATTCGATGGTTATAATGGATAACACTACTTACGATCAGCACAATATACCAAAGGCGCTGTTTGGCCCGTCGGTTAAGTTCCTGAAAGAAGGCATGAACGTTATCGTATCTTTTGAAAGCGAAGAACCGATAATGGCACAAGCGCCAAACCATGTAGAACTTGAAATTACCTACAGCGAACCCGCGGTAAAAGGGGATACATCATCCGGTGCGTTAAAATTGGCCACTACAGAAAATGGGGTAGAAATCAGGGTGCCGCTATTTGTAAACCAGGGCGACAAAATAAAGGTTGATACCCGTACAGGCGAATATGTAGAGCGCGTTAAATAGCCTTTAATTACTCAATAAACGATAATTATTTTATTATTACGGGGACTGTTACCATTTATTTGGTAGCAGTTTTTTTTATGCGTGCGTGTGAAATTTATAAAGAGTTTTTTGTCAACCTTTGGAATTAAGGGAGCTGTTTACTCCTATGAAAATATATCATGTTCATGGTGACAGCGTTTTGTCACCATTTTTATATTGGAAGTATTGATTTTGAGCCATTTACAAAAAGCATGCTGGTTGTGCAAACGTGAACGTGAACATTTGGCATCGTTTGTTGTCCGGAGTGAGCGAAGGGTCTGTTATGTTGGAGGGGAGATAGTGGCGGGGAGCGGGGAGCGGCATGACGGACAGAAAGTATTATAAACAAAGAAACCCGTTATCTTTTGGATAACGGGTTCTTGTTTACTCCGTTAACTAACGGATTAAGATTGGGCACCGACCTGCTCTCCCATCCGTTGGCCA
>NZ_SEWG01000005.1 GCF_004168255.1 Mucilaginibacter terrigena
TAACGGACGGCATGACGGGTTGAGTGGTTACTTGTCCTCTGAGATTGCCACGCTATCGCTCGCAATGACACCTTTTACCACTATCTCATTGCGAGGAACGAAGTGACGCGGCAATCTTAGCATATCCGTTTTGCTTGCGACGAGATTGCCACGCTACCGCCCGCAATTATATGGTAGAGAGTGGTTAGTTCGCACTTTGCATGTGGTGCCGATCCGTTGACTAACGGACGGCGTGACGGTTAGCATAGCGGCTGATAGATGCTTCACTACGTTCAGCATGACAAGCTTTTATCGCTTCATTAACACACCCCAAATCCTCTGAAGACGACACCTGTGCGGCTAACGGCTATATAAATTTTCCTTAACAAAGTGGTGTCACCACCTTGCCACCACTTTAACATTTAACCTACTGATTATTAATTAATTACGAAAAACACACCTGCTTGCGCAAACGTGAACGTGAACATTTTAGTGAACGCAGACCTTATTTTTAAACAGAAAAACCTCCGATTTGCGGAGGCTTTTCTGTTTATTTCTTTTCCAACTTAGCGGCTGCGGGTTCGTCTAAAAACCATTGAAGGTCCTTGCCTTTAATGAGTTGGGCGGGGTACTCCTGGATATTTTTGTTGTCTTCTAAAATATGCTTTACAGCTTCGGCCTTGCCTGCACCGTACACTAAAAACGCGATGTGATGGGCGTTATTAATAAGCGGGGCGGTGAAGGTAATACGGTTCATTTTTACCTCATCGATATACAATGCCTGGATGGACGCGCTTTCGTCCGTCAACACAGAAGTATGCGGGAACAGCGACGCGGTGTGCGAGTTATCGCCCAACCCCAATATCACCAGGTCGAAACAGGCGTTGTGCCCGTCAAAAAAGTGGATGAGGTGGCGGGTGTAATCTTTAGCGGCTTCCTCGGCACCCAAAGGCGTTTGCACCGCGTAAACATGCGAGGGATCTATCCCCAGCGGGTCGAACAAGGTTTGCTTGGCCATCAGGTAATTGCTTTGCGCGTCGGTTAACGGCACATCGCGCTCATCGCCAAAAAAGAAGTACACCTTATCCCAGTCAATTTTATCGCGGTACTCGCTGGCCAGCAGCTCGTGCAATTTTTTGGGCGAACTGCCGCCGCTTAGCGCCACTATAAAGCGGTCGCGGGCGTCTATGGCCTCTTTGGCGCAAGCTGCAAAGTAGTCGGCCAGTGCGGCCAGTACTTCGGTGTCCTTTTCAAATACGTTCAGTTTCATCTTTCAATTTGAAGATTTGTTAATTTGAAGATTTGAAGATGCCGGGTCAATTTTCAAATCTTCAAATCTTCAAATCAATATTATTTTTTTCCATTTACAGGTAGGGTAAACCAGTTAAACCCGTCGCGGGCAATTAATGCCTCGGCAGATTCAGGCCCCCATGAGTCGGCAGAATAATTAGGGAAATTCAAACTCTTTTTGTTTTGCCAGGTGCTTAATATCGGCATAACCAAATCCCAGGCAGCTTCTACCTGGTCGCCACGCATAAACAGGGTTTGGTCGCCCAGCATAGTGTCCAGTATCAACGTTTCGTAAGCTTCGGGCGCTTGGTTGGTATAAGTGCCTTTATAGTCGAACACCATATCAACGGCATTTAGTACCATATCTATGCCGGGGCGTTTGGCCTGTACCTGTAAACGGATGCTCATTTCGGGCTGTATGCTGATGATAAGCCTGTTTTGCTGCCAGCTTTCGGCCGCTTCGGTAGGGAATATCAGGTGCGGCACATCCTTAAACTGGATGGTAATAACCGATGACGACTGGTGCATGCGTTTACCGGTACGCAGGTAAAACGGCACACCCTGCCAGCGCCAGTTATCAATAAAAAATTTAATGGCGGCAAAGGTTTCGGTGTTCGATTGCGGGTCTACTTTTTGCTCCTCGCGGTAGCCCGGCACTTCCTGGCCCTTCATCCAGCCGCTGCCATACTGGCCCCTTACGGCCGAGTTACGCACATCCTCGGGACTAAACCTGCGCATCGCCTTCAACACGTCAACCTTGCGGTCGCGCACTTCATCGGCGTTGAAACTGACAGGCGGCTCCATGGCTACGTGGCAAAGCAACTGCAGCAGGTGGTTCTGGATCATATCGCGCATAGCGCCCGAGCCGTCGTAATAATCGCCGCGGTCTTCCACACCTAATTGCTCAGTAACCGAGATCTGTACGTGCTCGATATAGTTACGGTTCCACAGTGGCTCCATAATGGAGTTGGCAAAGCGGAAGGCCATGATGTTCTGCACGGTTTCTTTACCCAGGTAATGGTCGATGCGGTAGATCTGGCACTCGTCAAAAATGCCTTTAAGCAATTCGTTAAGTTCTTTGGCGGTTTCCAGGTCATGGCCGAATGGTTTTTCGATAATGATGCGCACCTTTTGTTTATCCTCGGCCAGTTTGGCTTTTGATATGTTAGAGGCGATGATCGGGAAAAAGTTTGGCGCTACGGCAAGGTAAAATATAACATTGGCAATGGTTTTCCATTCCTCGTTATGCGCATCGATGCGCTTGCCAAATTCTTTATAGGTCTCCGAATCGGTAGCGTCTGATACCTGGTAGTAGATGCTTTTTGAAAACTCGGCCCACTTTTTGGCTTCCACTTTTCCGCTGCGCGAAAACTGGTTGATATCGTTATGCAGGTTTTCCCTGAACTGTTCGTCGGTAAGTTTGGTACGGCCGGTGCCGATGATAGAGAACTGGTCTGGCATCCAGCCATCTAAGAAAAGGTTATAAAGGGCCGGTGCAATTTTACGGGAGTTTAGATCGCCCGTACCACCAAATATGATAAATATGGTGGGTTCTGATTTTGTGCTGTTACTGCTCATTGTAGTATGTTATAAGTTTTATCGTATCAAGTAGTTAGTATCAAGTATCAAGATTTCGATTGGTCTTGATACTTGATACGATATACTTGCTACTAACCGGCCGGTTCCCACTGCGTGTGGAATGTACCTTCTTTGCCTATCAGCTCGTAAGTGTGCGCGCCAAAATAGTCGCGTTGTGCCTGTGTAAGGTTCGATGGCATCCTCTCGTTACGGAAGTTATCAAAATACTCTAACGATGCCGCGTAAGCAGGGATGGCTATACCCGCATTAACTGCCGATGAAACCACCTTACGGATGCCCGGAAGCGTACCTTTAACAAGTTCGGCTACATCACTGTCTAATAACAAATGCTCAAGGCCTTTATCTTTACCATACGCGCCGTAAATGTTTTCGAGGAATTTAGAACGGATGATACATCCGCCCCTCCAGATCTTGGCTATCTCGTCAAGCTTCAGGTTGTATTTATATTCGGTAGAAGCAAGCGATAACATGTGCATCCCCTGCGAGTAGCTGATGATCATGGTGAAGTAGAAAGCCTGCTCTAAATCGGATAATAATTCATCTACGTTACCCTCAATAGTCTGGTTCTCATCCTTACTGTAGATGCCTGCGGCTTTTGTACGCAGGGCTTTGTATTTAGAAAGGTCGCGCATTTCAACCGCGCTATCTACCGTTGGGATTGGTGCCTGCAGGTCCATCGCGCTTTGCGATGTCCATTTGCCGGTACCTTTTGCGCGGGCTTCGTCTTTAATATCGTCTAAAAGCAAATGGTCAGTTCCCGGCGCTTTAAAGGCGAAAATATCCTTTGTAATATCTAAAAGGAACGATTGCAGGCGGCCGTTATTCCAATCGGTAAAGATCTTACCAATGGCGTCACCATCCAGCTTCAAACCTTTTTTCATGATCTCGTAGGTTTCGGCCAGTAATTGCATAATGCCATACTCGATACCATTATGCACCATTTTCACGAAGTGACCGGATGCACCGGGACCAATGTAAGTTACGCAAGGTGCGCCATCAACCTTGGCAGCGATAGCTTCGAAGATTGGTTTCATTACGTTGTAGGCATCCTTGTCGCCGCCCGGCATCATGCTTGGACCGCGGCGTGCGCCTTCTTCACCACCGGATACACCCATCCCGAAGAAGTGCAGGCCTTTAGCCTCCAGCTCTTCAACACGGCGGTTGGTATCGGTAAAGTGCGAGTTACCGCCATCAATTAAAATATCGCCTTTCTCTAAAAGCGGGGTAAGTTCCTCTATAACGGCGTCTACAATTTTACCCGCAGGTACCAGCATCATAATGGCGCGCGGCGTGGTAAGGCTTTGTATAAATTCCTTTACATCGCCAAAACCCTTTACTTTTCTGTCGCCTGCTTCTTCGTTTAACGATGCTACTTTCCCGGCATCTTTATCATGACCGGCGGCTGCATATCCGTGGTCGGCTATGTTTAGTAAAAGGCTGCGGCCCATTACGCCTAAGCCTATCATGCCGAAAGCATATTTATCTTTTGTATTGCTCATGTTAATTGAGATTTTCTTTCTTAAGGTCGTTTAATATTTTTTTGGTTGTCTCAAAATCGACGTGCTGAAACGAGCGGATGCCCAGCTTTTCGGCTGTGCGCACAAACATTATCCGGTCGTCAAAATAAACGCATTGGCTTGGTTTGGCCTGGGCAATACCCATGGCCAGCTGCCATATACCCGGGTCAGGCTTGCGCATTTTCACTTCGCACGATGATATAAAGGCATCAAAGCATTCGTGCAGCTTAAACTTCTGCACGCGGTAATCGTTCAGCTCTTTTCCTTCGTTGTTAACGGAGATAATACGGAAACCACAATCCTTTTTCCACTCCTTCAACCACTTCAGCATATCAGGCAGCTCAACCGACTGCGCATAGATAAACTCTTTAAAGTCCTCGCGCACAAAATCGCGCGGGTGGTTAAAAATTACGGTATCCAAATACTCGTCCAGCGTGATGCTCCCTATCTCGTACACGTTAAATATGAAGTTGTGCAGGGCGTTCACCTCGTCATAATCCAGACCAAATTTTTTGGCTGCTTCGTGGCGCGACTCGTGCCCCCATCCGTTGGTAAGCAAAATACCGCCAACGTCAAAGAAAAGGATCTTCAGATCTGAGTTTTCCATCGGCTTAAATTATGCCTTTGCTTTTTGGTCTTCGATAGCTTTCAGCAGTTTTTCAAATGGCTTGTTAAATTTCTCGATACCTTCATCCTCCAGGTCCTGGGTGATTTTATCCAGGTCGATACCTAAGGCTTTTAACCTGCCCAGAGTTTCGGTAGCCTGGTCTAAGCCCAACATCAAAGTATCAGCAGCTATACCATGATCGCGGAAGGCATCGATAGTTTCCAACGGAACAGTATCAACAGTGTCCGGGCCAATAAGGGCCTCAACGTATTTGGTATCTTTAAACGCGGGGTTTTTGCTGCCTGTGCTTGCCCAAAGTAAACGTTGTGGTTTAGCGCCTTTTGCTTCCAACGCTTTCCAGCGCTCTGTACTAAATACGCGTTTGTAAATTTCGTACGCCTTTTTTGCTGACGCGATAGCAACTTCGCCAACAAGCTCCTTAGCGCCTTTTTCTTCCAATAACGGGTCAACAACCACGTCAATACGGCTTAAAAAGAAGCTCGCGACAGATGAAATGTGGCCGATGTTATGGCCTGCTGCCAGGTGGTCTTCCAAACCGGCTATGTATGCTTCAGTTACCTCTTCGTAACGCTCTAAACCGAACAGCAACGTAACGTTGATGTTGATGCCTTTGGCGATAGACTCGCGGATGGCTTTTAAACCCGGTTTTGTACCAGGGATCTTGATCATCACATTTTTGCGATCAACTTGTTTCCAAAGCAATTCGGCTTGTTTAGCGGTGCCTTCGGCATCTAAAGCTAAAAATGGAGATACTTCTAAACTTACATACCCGTCAGCGCCAACAACACCTTCGTTATATACACCTTCAAATAGTTGGGCGGCAGCCTGTATATCTTTGATAGCTAACCCAAAGAAAAGCTCTTCGGTTGTTTTGGCTGTTGCGCCAAGTGCTTTTATATCTGCATCATAATCAGAACTGCTGGTTATGGCTTTTTCAAATATCGCGGGGTTAGAGGTTACACCTCTGATGCCATCCTCATCTATCAGTTTTTTTAATTTACCTGATGCGATGATCTCGCGGTCAATAAAATCAAGCCAGATGCTCTGGCCGAAATCATGTATTTGTTTTACGTTGTTTGCCATGATAAATGTATATAATATTGTTTTTGATTCTTGTTAATTTTTTATTGCTTTTAGCCCCCTCTAAATCTCCTCCGCTGGTTAGCGGAGAGACTTTTAAAGCTTATCCTTTTTGGGGGAGGCCAAATTTTTTTTATTTTCCGTTGCACAAATCTCAGCTTTAATAAAGCTGATAGTGTAATCTTAATCTCCTTATTATGTTAGGTTTACGTCACAAATAGTTAGTCATTTTCTGCTGTTAATATTTGCAGATTATAACCTATAAACAGGCCGCTTTCTATCACCCCGGTTATGGCTTTTATATCCCGTTCAAGGCTGTCTTTAATTTCATTAAAACGGCAATCTAAAATTAAATTATTATTCTCGGTTACTACCGGGCCATCCTTGCCTTTGGCAGGCCTTAGGGCAATGCTGTTAGCGCCAAGCTCTTTCAACTCGGCCTCTACGTGCAGTAATGCCTGCGGGTACACTTCTACAGGCACCGGGAAGTTAGTCCCCAACTTTGGTACCAGTTTGCTGTCGTCTACAATAATAAAATTAAGCGGACTGCTCCTGATCAATAGTTTTTCTTTAAACATCGCCCCGCCTCGGCCTTTTATTAAGCCGTTGTTGGGGTCAACTTCGTCGGCACCGTCAAATAACCAATCGGGCGTATGTTCAAACAGGGTAGTCAACGGTATACCAAGTTTGGCGCAAAACATCGTTATTTCTAATGATGTAGGGATAGCCAGGATGCTTAACCCTTCGGCCTTGATCCTTTCAGCTATCGCCAGCAGCGCCATGTAAACCGTAGAACCCGAGCCCACGCCAAGCACATCGCCATCCTTTACCTTTTGGGCAATTTGCTGCGCCACCTTTTGCTTGCCGGCCGGGTTAATGATCTGTGATGACCACTCCAGGTTACTGATTAAACTATCCATTTTTGAGAGAGTCAAGAATTAGGAGTCAAGAACCAAGAGCGAGGTTTGTCTTGACTCTTGATTCTTATCTCTTGTATCTTTTACAATAATGCTTTCGCCCTTTTAACTACGTTATCAACTGTAAAGCCAAAGTGTTTGTACAGGTCATCTGCCGGGGCGCTCTCGCCAAAGGTGGTCATGCCCAGCATATCGCCTTCATCGGTGGTGTATTTATGCCATCCCATTGGCGATGCCATTTCTACTGCCAAACGTTTGCGGCTTGCTTTTGGTAATACGCTTTCTTTATACGCGGCATCCTGCGCTTCAAACAACTCCCATGATGGCATGCTTACCACACGGGTAGAGATACCGTCTTTTTCGAGCTGTGCCTGTGCATCCATTGCCAGGGCAACTTCAGAGCCGGTAGCCAATAAGATCAGGTCATGGTTTTTACTTTCTTTAGATACAATGTACGCGCCTTTTTCAAGTCCGCTTGCTTTGCCGTATTTATCCTGGTCGAGGATAGGTAAGCCCTGGCGGGTGAACACCAGTACAGTTGGGCCGCCTTTTTTCTCGATAGCTACCTTCCACGCGAAGGCTGTTTCGTTTGCATCTGCCGGACGAATAACCGTAACATTTGGTATAGCGCGTAATGATGCTAAATGCTCTATTGGCTGGTGTGTTGTACCATCCTCGCCAAGGCCAATACTATCGTGCGTGTAAACAAATATCGGGCTTATCTTCATAATGGCCGCCAAACGGATAGGCGGGCGCATATAATCGGCAAATTGCAGGAAGGTTGCGCCGAATGGCAGCAGGCCCTTTGTTAAGGCCATGCCGTTTAATGCCGAACCCATTGCATGCTCGCGGATGCCGAAGTGGAAATTACGCCCCCCCCTGTTTTCGGATGTAAACGAATCAAAATCTTTAAGGTTGGTTTCTGTTGACGGCGCCAAGTCGGCAGCACCGCCCAATAAGTTTGGCAAACTTGCAGCAACAGCGTTCAATACTTTACCGGATGCCTGGCGGGTTGCCATCTTAGGGTCGGATGCTTTAAAGGTTGGCAATTTATCGGCCCAGCCTTTTGGTAATTCGCCAGCAAAAGCAGCTTCGTATTCGGCAGCAAGCTCAGGGAATTTCTCTTTATATTTAGCAAAAAGTTCGTTCCATTTGGCTTCGGTCTTTTCGCCACGCGCGCCTTTTTCGTGGTAATATTTTAATACTTTGGCAGGCACATCGAATGATTTTTCAGGGTCGAAGCCGAAGAACTCTTTCACCAGCTTTATCTCATCGGCACCCAGCGGCGAACCGTGCGAACCCGCGGTACCCGATTTGTTAGGGCTACCATAGGCGATCAGCGAACGAACACGGATCAAAGATGGTTTCTGTGTTTCGGATCTCGCGTTTATCAAAGCCAACTCTAAAGCATGGGTATCGTTAACATCGGGCAGGTCCTGTACATGCCAGCCGTATGCACGGAAACGCGCGCTTACATCTTCGTTGAAAGCTATATTTGTACTGCCTTCTATCGAGATATGGTTATCATCGTATAGGTATATCAGGTTACCTAACTCTAAGTGGCCCGCTAACGAAGCAGCCTCAGAAGTTACGCCTTCCATCATATCGCCGTCGCTCACTATCGAGTAGACCTTATAGTTGAAAAGATCGAACCCCGGTTTGTTATAACGCGCGGCTAAATGTTTTTGGGCGATGGCAAAACCAACACCGTTTGCAAAGCCCTGGCCAAGCGGGCCGGTAGTTACATCAACACCCGGTGCCAAACCATACTCGGGGTGGCCGGCGGTTTTGCTGTTTAACTGGCGAAAGTTTTTGATATCATCTAAAGAAAGGTCGTACCCTGTTAAATACAGGAAATTATATTGTAAGATACAGGCATGACCGGCAGACAGGATAAACCTGTCGCGGTTTGCAAAATCGGGGTTTTTGGGGTTATAATTTAAAAACTTGGTCCAAAGTACGTGGCCCATTGGCGCCAAAGCCATTGCCGTGCCGGGGTGGCCCGAGTTTGCTTTTTGTACTGCATCTGCCGAAAGTATCCTTACGGTATCTATTGCTAACTGTTCAAGTTCTTTGTTTTGTTTTTCCATTGTTGTGTGTAAAAAAAGAAAGATTATTATTTTGTTGGGGTTGCCATAGCTGTGTGCGTAACCGGATGTTTTTCCTCTTGCCACAACTTCGCCCCGCCTTTAATGCCATCGGCATTGGTTACTATTTTCATGTTTTTATCCAGCTTAAAATCAAGCAGGTCAGAGTTACCGCCGCCTATATATAAGTAGTCGTAATTGAATACGGTTTTCAATATTTTAAAAACCTTCTTCATACGGCGGTTCCATTTTTTTTCGCCTATATCCTCAAGCGCCTTATCGCCGATATACTGGTCGTAATCGCGGCCTTTTGATACCGGGTGGTGCGATACCTCCAAATGCGGCAGCAGGTGCCCGTCCATTAACAGGGCAGTGCCAAAGCCTGTGCCCAAGGTAATCACCATCTCCAGCCCTTTGCCGCTTACCACACCAAGGCCCTGCATGTCGGCATCGTTAACTACCTGCGCATCTTTGCCCAGGTCAGCTTCCAGCTTTTTCCTGAAATCAACGTCCTTCCAGAAATCGTTACCCAGGTTGGGCGCTGTTTTTACAACACCGTTACGCACGTAGCCGGGAAACCCCACAGAAACCTTATCGAAGGCGGGATAATCTTTTACAAGCGTATTAATAGCCTTAACCACATTGTCGGGATTGGCCGGATTTGGGGTAGCTATTTTCTTGTAATCCATGGTAAGGTCGCCCTTACTGTCCAGTATTGTAGCTTTAATACTTGAGCCACCGATATCAATGGAAAGGATCTTGAGCCTGGAAGGTGTAGTTTTCATGTAACCGGTGATAATGTGTTGAATGCGTTTACAGGTATTGCGCTGTAAATATCACATTTTAAATAATAAATAGGTATTATTAGCTATAATATTAACGCCAAATAAACGGTAAACAGGTAATATAAATGTAATGCAGGTGTTATTTTATCTGCGAAGACGTTGTAGTAGTAACCAGTTTAAGCCCTTGAGGTTTTTAAGGGGTGTATTTATGACATTGGAGCAACGGATGGGGTAGTTAAAGTTTGTGGATTATAAGATTAATATAATCGCATAAATTTTAATAATAATGATGTTGCCTGCGGCCCGGGCTTTCCGCTCATACTGCACGGGCCTTAGCCACAGGGCCGGTATCCGCTGCAATCCCTAACACAAAAAAGTTATGCGTCTTCGTGCACCTTAAATGGCAAACTTGTTAATGCCGCCCTTTAAATAATAGCTCTTCCCTTTCCAAACCAGCATCCCATCCGTTTTTATAGGCAGGCTGATACTGATATTCCATTTAGCGCCGCTTTTAACGTAGCTTACCGCCACAGTCCCGTTCGGGTGCGGGATCTCGCCGGAAGCATTTTCCATTTTACCCAGGTGTGGCTCTATTTTTACCTTGCTAAAACCAGGGGCATAACTGTCTATCCCCAGCACCGTGCGGAAAAACTCAATATTAGGGCTGGCGCCCCATGCGTGGCAATCCGACCGGTTATGCTCCAGGTCTGAGATCTCGGCCCAGGTGGTGAGGCCCATTTTAATGTTATTACGCCATACATCAAGCCAGCTGATATAGTCGTTGCCTAAGCCTGCTTTTACCATGGCCTGGTGCACGTAATATTTAAAATAGATGGTAGATTTTACCAGTTGAGCATCATTCTCTAATCTTTTAGCCAAAGCGGTCGCCGCGGGGCCGCTTGCCACGCCGCTTAATATGGCCAGCGCGTTGGCATGCTGCGAAAAGAGATCCTTATCCTTGGTATCGGCATAAAGCCCTTTGGCAGCATCCCAATATTTTTTTGGATGGATAATTTTAATTGCGCCGCTTTGGCTGTATACTGACTGGCATAAACCGGCATGCCCAGTTTGGTTTCCATTTCGGCGGCTTGGCGGTAGGTGAGCAACAGTTGCATGTCCAGTATGGCCGAGTTGCCGTCCTTATCTTTTGGCGGCTGTCCAAAATCCCAGCCCTTGGTATCAATCCAGTCAACAAACGTCCAGTAGGGTGGGTTTTTTAATAAACCATCGGCTTGCTGGTATTTACCGAAAAAGGCCAGCACCTGGCGCATACCGTCCAGCTTGCCCTTTACAAATTTTGGGTCGTTGCGGTACATCCAGTAATCGTGCAGCATGCTGATGTACCAAAGCGAGAAGGTGGAGATGATCTGCGGACTGTAGGAAGGGTGCCTGCTGAGGGTAATGCCCTCGGCAATGCGCGAGTGGTCTATCAGATTAATGGCATTGCGGGCAAGGCGGTCGTCGCCGGCGTTGTAGTACGATATCATGGCCTGGATGCGGCCATCGCCAATGTACTGTAACTGCTCGTAGTACGGACAATCGAAATAAGTTTCAACCGCGCATAAGCGGGCGGTGCGCCAGCCAATATCCAATATCTGCTGGTTATCGGGGTTGCCCGTTTGCAGTTTGGCATTCATTTTAAAAGGGTACCCGGTAAAGGTGCCGTAAATATCATCGATGGTCAGCGGCTGGTTTTTGGTGGTGATGTTCACCAAAATATACCTGAACGTACGGAAAGCCAGCGTTGTAAAGCTTTGGTTTGACGAGCCGTCTGCCGTAATGCTGTCTTTGCGGCCAACAAATTTGTAGCCTTCTATGTCGTTACGGTTCGGCTTAACCATCTGGTAGGTGTTACCCACATTAACCATCGGCGATTCGCAATAGGTGAACGATATGCCCGCTTTATCGCCGCCGCTCATGTTCAGCGTTAGATAGGCATTGGTCAGGAACGACTGATCGAGCAGCATAGAAGCTGTCGTATTGGCCGGGATGGTCACGGTGGCTTTTTCAACAGGGAAACCCGCGGGGGCATTAAAGCCTTTTGACCGGCGCAGCGATGCCAGCCGTTGTGTTTTTAATTCCATTTGCGGTATAGCCGAGGGTACCAGCATCCACCCAAAACCATTGGTAATACCTTTGGGGTTGCCATTATCAATCTGCTGCGCCTGCAGCCATTGGTTGTCGTTAAAGCTGCTGCCCGCCCAGTTTTTTAGGGTTTGGTGCATATCCACCATTTCGCCGGGCCCGGCAACATAATAGGTGGAGTAACCTACACCCGTTAATGGCTTATAGGCCTGGTTGCGGATGCATTTCCAGGTTTTGTTGGTGTTAAGCGCCTCTTCTATTTGAGTATCGCCCTGTAAAATAAACGCGGTGCGTTCAGATATTTGGGCTTCGGCACGCACGTCGCCATCGTTCCAAACCAGGGCGGCAACGGTATTTTTACCCGCTTCTAAATAGGGCGCTATATCAATGGTTTCGTAATTCCAGTAATAGGTATCGCCCCGGGCAGGGCCCATCGATACCAGTTTCTCGTTCACATAAAGTTTATATCGGTTATCTGCCGATACATGGATCACGAATTTGGCAGGTTTGGTGGGGAGGTCGATACTTTTGCGGAAGTGGTAAACGCCGTATTCCTTATTAGGCTCGTTTGGGACAGAGATCCACTGCGCCCGCCATTTTTTATTTAAGATGTCGGGATTGATGCTTTGCGATACGGCAGTTTTAGAAATAAAAAAGCATAGCAATAAGGTTGCAACAGTAAATGTAGATCTCATCGGGAAATGTATTATAGGTTTATCTTTAAAGATACGATTTGTAATAATACGATTTACCTATTTGGAAGGTGTGCTGTGGGGTGAGGTAACGTAAAATTTCGGTTGCTGTCGCGAGTTTAGCGCAGCGTAACTCGTGATAAAGCATAAAGTAAGCTTCCAGCTTACGACAGCTGAAAGCTGTAGCCATGCAGTATCACGAGCTAAAAGCTCGCGACAGCAACAAATCGCAATCACAATTTGGGTTATCTACTTCATCGCGTCCTTCACCATAAACTCCAATGCGGCTTTATCCGCAAGGGTTTTGGCTGCAGGCTTTTCGCCCAGATACATTACCTGGCTGGTGGTATTGTTGTAGGCAGGCCAGGCGAGTAAGCCGGTACCATTGGGATTACCTGTTTTGGCAAAGTTTACCCAGTACGATGATATGGTATTTGCAAGTTCATTGTCAACCGGCTCAAACGGGCGGTTTAAAAATTTTAGGTTGTTAAATACATAAGCCACCTCGCCGGTGTGGAATGCACCATACTTTTTAAAATCTTCAGTAGCGGGCAAACGGCGTGTAAAGCGGTACAGGTAAACCTTTGCCTTGCCTTTTGCGCTTTGCACCTTTGCCCAGGTATAGTTTTGCACGCCGAAGGTTTGGTCGCGGGAGATATTGATCTGAGAGCGTTCGGCCTCTGCGTCGGTAGCGCCGGGGTAAAGTTTTAAAAATTCTGCCGCGCGGGCACCATATCTTTTTTTAGCGTCGGCCTGGTAGGTGGCCGCGTCTTTCATTTTTCCTATAAATGCATCATCGGCGTTCCAGCCGGTTAGTACGGGTACCTGGTTCTCTTTACCGGCAGCAAAAATAGCAGCGATACTTTCGGGCAGTACATAACCATCAATAATGGGGCCGCCGCCAAATTGCTTTAGTAATGCTTCGGCCGGTAGTTTTCTCAGTTCGGCTAATGATGCCGCGCCAAGTATTTGCGCAGTTTTTACACCGTTCTCTTCTGCGCGTTTCAAAGTGGAGCCACCAAACGGCCCGGTAATGAAACTGGCCCCGCTTTCAGCAATCGCTTTCTGGAACAGACCCTTGCCTAAGGGCGAAGCCACTAAACTATTCACAGCCATTGATCCTGCCGATTGCCCCGCTATAGTCACATTATTCGGGTCGCCGCCGAAGGCAGCTATATTGGTTTTTATCCATTTTAAGGCCGCCAGCAGATCCATCAACCCATAATTGCCTGATGCATGGTTGGGCGATTCTTTGGTAAGTTCGGGATGTGCCAGGAAACCCAGTACGCCTACACGGTAAGGGATGCTTACCAGTATCCCACCTTTTTTGGCCAGCGCTTCGCCATCATAAATTGGTACGTTGGTACCACCGCTTACAAAGCCGCCACCATAAATCCATACCATAACCGGGCGTTTTTCCGTTGGTGCTTTAGCGCCTGTCCATACGTTAAGGTACAGGCAATCTTCGCTTAGGGGTTCGTCTTTTATTAAAAACTCGCGGGTATAAACGCCAAACTCGTTGGGTTTGCCCTGCATGGGGCTTTTGGCAAATTCGGTACATTGTTTTACGTCAATCCAATGCGCTACAGGCTGGGGCGCTTTCCAGCGCAGTTCGCCAACCGGCGGTGCCGCAAACGGGATGCCCTTAAATATATGAACGCTTTTATCCTCGCTCGTGGTTCCCGAGATCTTACCGGCATCGGTTTGTACTACATCAAAAGCGGTTTGCGCGGAACATCCGAAACTTAATAAAATCAGCGGAAGTAATAATAAGCGTTTCATAATTCAGGGTTGAGGTTTTACCACAGTTTAGAGATCAACCGAATTTACGGTTTTGCAGCGGGTTTACTATACTTTGCTGTGCGGCTATCTTTGATAACACCTTTCCAGTTTAAACCGTAGCCAAAATCGTAGGTGTGGCCTTCAGAGTCGGTATAACATTTCATATCGTGCGGTACATCCTCGTACTGTGCCTCAACAGTTTTCATATCCAGGGGCATTTGCAATGGCAACAATGCCGATGGTTCTGCTTTGCCGGTAATAATATCCAGGCTGGCCTGCCCCTGCACGTCAAAATCGGCGATTATGGCGTTAGCTTGTTTTTCGATCTCAGCAAAAACCATAGGGTTGCTTAAGTTTACCGATACGATAACCGGCTTGCCTTTCATTTTGGCATAGGTATCCGCTACCATGGCCATATCCGTTACATTGGTTGATATTTCTGATTTGCCTTTATAACTGCGGTTGGTGAATTTTTCGAGCGGATCGCCGCCTGCAAGGCTGTTTTCGCGCGCGGTTTCGGCCACGTACTTTCCATATTGTAATGATACCGGCAGATAGCCGTTACCACCAGCTTTAGCGTCATCTTCGCTATAACCACCATGGCCGATAGGGCTGGCAATAAATACCAACGCGTAGTCCGCCTCATCAGGGTTATCGGTTACCTTAAAATATTTTTTAACCGTTTCTATATTTACCGGGTATTCCAGCTTTTCTGGCGTTGGCATACCCATAAAGTTCCTGCCGGCCGGGGTAAACTTTTTAGGCACATACACCGTTTTGCCTGTTTGCAGCGGCAATATGTTCGCCTTATTCTTCAGCATTACTATCGATCTCAGCTGCGCATCGTATCCGGCCTTCATAAATTCGGGATTACCCACGGTTTTCCTGGTCGTTTCTACATCAAGGTACGGGTTCTCGAACAACCCGGTACGGAAGCTCCCCCTCAACAAACGCACAGCCGATTGCTCGAACCTTGATCGCATAAACGGCTCGCCGTGTTCTTTAACCCCCATCCGGTAGGCTTCCAGTACCGGGGCTATGTCGTTATTACCGCCAAACTGGTCAACGCCCGCCATCAAAATCTTGTAATGGCGCTCGGCAATGGTAGCTTTCTCCATTCCCCATGATTTACCCGACAAAAAGCTGTTGATAACGGTTTCATCCCCGGTTACCAGCCAATCGGTACAAACCACACCATCGTAATGGTACTTGTTACGCAGCAGGTCGGTGATGATATATTTATTGTAGTTATTGGCCACGTTCTCGTGGTTCTTGGTATCCTGGTTAAAGCTGATGGTGTAGTATGGCATTACCGCTGCAGCCATCCCGGTTTTACCGGAAAGCTTAAACGCGCCCTGTGTAAACGGGATCATTGCTTCACTGAAATTATTGCCGGGGTAAACCGCGTATTTTCCATAACCGTAATGCGCATCGCGGCCACCTTCGCCCGCGCCGCCGCCCGGCCAGTGTTTCACCATGGCGTTAACGCTGTTGTAGCCCCAACCGCCACTTATTTCTTTAGTGCCGGATGATGTCTGGAAGCCGTCGATATAAGCGCGGGCCATATCGGCAGCCAGCTGCGGGTCCTCACCAAAGGTGCCGCTTACGCGGTTCCAGCGCGGGTCTGTTGCAATATCCACCTGTGGCGATAACGCTGTTGCAATGCCCAGCGCCCTGTATTCCTGCGCGGCTATGTGCCCAAAATTTTGCGTTACCGCCGGGTCGAACGTTGCGGCCATACCTAACGAGCCTGGCCACATGGATATATTGCCACCCGCGCCGGCGTTAAACTCGGCAGTAGCCTGGGTGCCGTTGCGTGGGTCCGAACTGTTGTTCGCCGGGATACCCATGCCGGTGCCTTCGGCAAATGCCTGTACATTGTTGTTCCATCTGGCGGCAACTTCGGGGCTTTTTACCGATGTTACCAGCACGTGGCGCACATTATCTTTAGACAGGAATTGTTTTTGCTGATCAGACAGGTCATACGGGTTTGCACCGCTTTCGGCAAGGGGTTTGCCACCGTAAGTTCCTGCAAATGGCCCAACCGAAATAGACGGGATCATTTGGTGGCGGCTGTACAACATCAGGCCTGCAATTTGCTCAACGCTCATTTTAGCGGCAAGGTCTTTGGCACGCACATCAACCGGTAAACGCCAGTCTTCGTATTTGTCCAGTTTACCGTTCCTGTTTAGGTCCTTAAACGCAAGGCCATCAACAGTAAGTAGTTTAACGCCCGATCTAGTTGAATAGCCCAGGCTTTGGCCGCCCTTATTGGTTACAATGGCCAAATCGCCTGTTTGGGTTTCTGTCCATTTGTTTTGTGCCGATACGGCGCATGGCAGCAGCGCAATCAGCATTAGGTAATTTTTTCTCATAAAACACTTCCGGGTTAAGGCGGTTTCCATACAAGCGCTGTGCCTGTACGGTTAATTGGTTAAAACACAGCCAGTGGCATTGTGTCATTATTACACAATAGTATATATTATATTTTTAAATACCAAGCGTTGATTAAATTAGCTTTAAATTTTACACAAGGGGGCAGCATGGCGGGATTTACCCTTTAAATGGTCGCAATAACACCCTGCTGGCATGCAAAAACGCCCCTAACTTTGAATTATCATTAACCATTAAAAAACTGTAATCATGACAAAGGAACTATGGATGAACCTGCCTGTAAAGGACCTTAACCGCTCAAGAGAATTTTTCAATGCTATAGGATTTTCTTTTAAAGATGGCCCCGGCAATAGCGATACTATGGCAGCCCTTGCAGTTGGCGATAAAGGAACAATTGTGATGCTGATAGTAGAGGATGTATTTAAAGGCGCGACTCAAAACCCTGTATCGGATACCGAAAAAGGCACCGAGGTTATCTTTTCATTCAGCGCCGAAAGCCGCGAAGAAGTAGAAGAAGTTGCCAGAAAGGTAACCGCTGCAGGCGGTAATGTTTTTGCACCGCCTGCCGAGATCCAGGGCTGGATGTATGGCTGCGCCTTTACCGACCTTGACGGCCACCGTTGGAACGCGCTGTTTATGGATATGAGCAAGCATGGAAAATAGCAACATTTAATATAGTAAAACCAATTACAGCTATGAATAAACCAAAAGATGTTGACGAGTACATCGGCAGTTTTCCTGCCGGTGTACAACAAAAGCTGCAGCAGGTGCGCAATGCTATTAAAAAAGCCGCGCCACACGCAAAGGAAATAATTAGCTATAGTATGCCTGCCTACAAGCAGCACGGTAACCTGGTGTATTTTGGCGGCTGGGAAAACCACGTTGGCTTTTACCCGGGTGCCGGGGCAATTGTGCAGTTTAAAAACGACCTGGCGGCTTATAAAGGTGCAAAGGGTTCGGTTCAATTTCCGCTTGACGAACCCATGCCGCTGAGCCTGATAGCAAAAATTGTAGCATACCGTGTAAAAGAGGATGCCGGACATGCCGAAACAAAAAGGTTAAAAAAGGCGAAGTAATTATTGCGGCAAGTTTTTAAGATCAATTGCCGGCTGATGACTGCCGGCGCTGAGGCTAAACTTTTGGTTTAGCGGCGTAAGATCATTAAAAAACCCGCCATTACGCAGATAAAGCTTCCCGCCTGTAAGCCCGCCCGAATAATCCTTTCGGTAATTTTTACGTGCTGTTTCGTCGCCGGTGTAGGTTGCGCCGGTTATGCGGTGCCATTTACCCGCACTATCGCCCAGCCATTGCCCGGTAAAATAAGCCATGCGTACCTTGTCGCCGTTATTGGGTTCAAAGTTTTCTACAAACGAGTAAAGGCCGTTAAGATAACTATTGGTTTGGGGGCGGCTAAAGCTGGCTATCAGCAACCATTTACCGGCAGCAATATCTTTAAACCAGGCGGTATAAGTAGTGATATTATGCAAATTGTCGGGCTCGGCCTTTAATAAAAATGCGTAGGTTTTACCGGCCATCCAGGGGTAATTCATATAACTTTGCCCGCCCGAACCTTCATCCCCAAACTCGCCGCCGTGTACGGTAGCTCCTTTTTTCAACAGTTTTACGCGCAAACTATCTGGGATGCTTTTAGGGTCATCGGTGTTAAAGGGGCTCCATACCGAAAACAGCACCCTGCGTTCGGTTGCCGAGTTTACCTGCATGCCAAAATACCCTCCGTTAAAACCATCGGCCATAAAGTACGAGCCCGTCACGTCCATTTTTTGAGGAACGGTTATCTCGTTATAAAACCATTTAACATCTTTTTTTATTTCCTGCGGGATATCGTACCTTAAATGCACCGATGGCCCCCTGCGCCCAAAATGGAACGATGAGCCGGTTTTTACATAGGTGAGTTCGTTACCTGGATTTATACCACTTACAACCAGGTCGGTTACATCGGCATATGTCCTTCCGGTTTTGCTTAACCCTTTCAGGTCGATTTTTAAATAGCCGGGCTGTACCGCAACTGTACCAATAGTTATGGTATCAAACACGGGGTTGGCAACCTGCTTTATAAAAACATTTTTACCAATCGTTATACTCACCCTGCTTTTACCCATGGGCACACGTAAGCGTAATGCCAGCATAAGCTCCTGCGCGGCATCTGCCCTAAAATAAATGCTGATGATATCCTTCGCGCTTTTCCAGCTTGTTACACCAGTATCTGTTAATAAAGCATTGCCCTTAACCCAGGCATTGCCGCCAAGCGGTATAATGGCTTTAGAGGGTTGTGCGGCTGCATAAATTGTGCAGCCGAGTATGATACATACGATAAGCAGGGAAGTCTTTTTCATTTTTTTGCAATGGCAGCGCCGGGGGCTAAATTAAAAAATTAACCCGTTACACCCATTTTATCACCAGCGTTTCTTCGGCTTCTATACTAATGTGGTTGCCCCCGGCCTTGCCGCCTTTATTGGCAAAAAGCACAACCGGCTGAAGCATTGGGTCTTTTACCAGTATTTTAAATTCGCGGCGTATCGGTGCTTTGTTGATGATGATGGTCACCACTTCGTTATTAGCCCCCAATACTTTCATCAGCACGCCCTTTTGCGGTTCTTCAAAAACAAATGGCAGGTTTAGGGATGCATAATTAAGTGCCTTTACCATAAAAAGATTCAAGTGGGTATAATCGCCCATCATTCGGCTGCCCAAGCCAACAAGCGATGGCAGCCAGTAAGCTGTTCCATGGCCAAAGTTATTTTGCGTGGCGGTAACATCTCCATTACTATTAGCCATTGGGGTGGCTGTAGTGATATTAAGCTGCCCTTTCCATTGGTAAGCAGGGAGGGCAATACCGTTGGCTACCAACTCTTCCATCTCATCAATGGCTTTATATTCCAGCACATCGGCACCCATCAGATCACGCAGCGGGAAGCCCAACCGCATCAGGCCGACAGCATTCTCGTCATAATAACCCGTTAATCCATCGGCGATAAGCTTGCCGCCCTTTTGTACAAAGGCTGTAAGTAAAGGCCAGTATTTCGACGGGATGGAGATCTGGTGCGCCAGGATAATGGCCTTGCCCCGGTAATCGTCTTCCGAAAAATCAAACTCGCTTACCTCTTTAAAATTTGCCTGCACACCAGCCTCGCTTAACGCTTCGAAATAGGCCAGGGCAGATTTCATTACCCCGCCTTCATCGCGGCCCTCGTAACTTTTGCCTCCCATTTGCAGCGTTTTTTCTATCCATAACGATTCGCGGGTGTATAATATATTAACGCCCGATTCCATCTCCTTGGCCTGCTCAAAAAATCCTATATGCTCATCTACGGTTTCAATAACTTCGGCAGCAACCAGCAGCCTGTCTGATGGTTGGTTGTGATAGTTGAGCATCGCCCATTCCCCGGCTTCGATACCTGATGAACGCGGGTTAAGGCACCAAAATATGGCGCCCTTACTTTCTGTGCCAATGGCTATCCATAACCACTGGCAAATTTCTTCTTTAGTTGGGCAAAGCGATAAAAAGCCGCTGTAGGTATTATTGCCCCCCTGCAGTTCGGTCATAAACCACGGAATATCGCCCGCACCCGAGCGAATGATCTGGCAATTTGCCGAAACCGCCAGGGCATACTGCCCGCGGTTAAAATAACTAAAATGCCAGCTTGCATGCGCCGAACCCCCAAGACTGGTGAGAAAGCTTCGCCAGCTTGTAAAATCGTACTCGGCAACATTCTTAAAAATGGCGTGGTTGTTTACATGTATAATGCTGTCGGGGTCGTGCTTGTGGACCTCATCTGTAAGCCATTGCAAAAACCAGGTGTTATAGTACAGGTGAAAGCGCTCGTCGGCAAAATCAAAATGATCGTAACCGTTGCTGTTATAATCTACCTGCGCCTGGGCTGCCTTCCATTCCTGATATTTATCGGTAGCAAATTGTCCTTGCGGAAAATGCCCAACGCCCGGCTCGTTCACCGGCACCCAGCCATAGCACGATTTGAACTGCTTAAAGTGGACAACTACATTTTCTATATATCTGGCGATAGCGCCAAGGTGGTCTTCATCTTTCGGGAATTTTAAACCGCCCAGGTCGGTAAAGGCCGTGGCGGGGAACAGGTTACCGTATATTTTAATGCCATACTTTTCGGCTGCTTTATAGGCCGCGTCAAACAGGGAGTAATCCCATCTGCCGTCGGGCTGGTGCATATAGGTTTCAAACAGGCGGATACGCGTAACCGTCATGCCGGCATCCTGCAGCCTGCGAAACCAAAGGTCGATCTCTTCGGGTGTTTGCCCCGGTTCAATAAAAACCTCGGCGCCGATCATGATAGGCGTAGCCTGTGCTTTTGATGAATTATGCATATAATATCCTGAGGGATGTTTTTATCCTGCAAATGGTTAACTTTTAAAAAAACGAATGGTTTTAATAATGCACCACCTGCCTTGTTAAGATAATAACGGCCCTTAAGCCCCGGAGGTATATTTTAGCCTTTTTATTTGATAACGGTTACGCTAACAAATATTCAATATTTCAATTATCGCCTCAAATAAATTCTATATCTTTCGGTTTACAAAAATCCTGTAACGTGTTAGTTAAGACCTTTGGAAGTGCGGTATATGGTATCCAGGCAATTACCATTACAATTGAAGTGAATATTGCGGCTGGCACTAAATATTTTATAGTTGGCCTGCCCGATATTGCCGTGAAGGAAAGCTATTTCAGGATAGAATCGGCCCTAAAAAATTGCGGATACCGCATGCCCCGGCAGCAGGTAGTAGTTAATATGGCGCCCGCTGACATAAAAAAGGAAGGATCGGCATATGACCTGACCATTGCTACCGGTGTTTTGGCAGCATCGGGCCAGATAGAAGCCGAAGATCTGGATAAATATCTTATTATGGGCGAGTTATCGCTTGATGGTGGCCTGCAACCTATTAAAGGCGCATTGCCAATAGCAATACAGGCTCGCAAGGAAGGCTACAAAGGGTTTATCCTGCCCAAACAAAACGCCCGCGAAGCAGCCATTGTAGATAACCTTGAGGTTTATGGTGTTGAAAATATAAAACAGGTTGCCGACTTTTTTAACGGCGATACCACACTCGTGCCCGAAGTAGTAAACACCCGCGATGAGTTTTTTAACAGCCTTACCGCCTACGACAGCGATTTTAGCGAGGTGCGCGGGCAGGAAAACATCAAACGCGCCTTAGAAATTGCCGCCGCCGGTGGCCATAATGTAATACTGATAGGCCCGCCGGGAGCCGGGAAAACTATGCTGGCCCGCAGGCTGCCATCTATATTGCCGCCCCTGAGCCTGCACGAATCATTGGAAACCACCAAGATCCACTCCGTAGCCGGAAAACTCTCCGCAGCCGATGCCCTGGTTACTACAAGGCCGTTCCGCTCGCCGCACCATACCATTAGCGATGTTGCGCTGGTAGGCGGCGGCAGTAACCCACAGCCCGGCGAGATCTCGCTGGCGCATAATGGCGTATTGTTTTTGGATGAATTGCCCGAGTTTAAACGCAGCGCCCTTGAAGTAATGCGCCAACCGCTGGAAGAGCGCAGGGTTACCATATCTCGCGCCAAGTTTACGGTTGATTACCCCAGCAGTTTTATGTTGGTTGCTTCTATGAATCCATGCCCTTGCGGGTATTACAACCATCCCGAGAAGGATTGCATATGCCCGCCAGGGACAGTGCAAAAATACTTGAGCAAGATCTCGGGCCCGCTTTTAGACCGGATAGACCTGCATGTGGAGGTTACGCCGGTTAACTTTAGCGAGCTATCGTCTGACAGGCTGGCCGAGAAAAGCGAACTGATCCGCGACAGGGTGATAAAAGCCCGAGAGGTGCAGATGCAACGTTTTGGCGACCGCCCCGACCTGCACGCCAACGCGCAGATGAGCCCGCAAATGGTAAGGGATATCTGTAAAATAACCACCGCCGGCCAAACGCTGCTTAAAAAGGCGATGGAGAAGCTTGGCCTTTCCGCCCGAGCTTACGACCGGATCCTGAAAGTTGCCCGCACCATTGCCGACCTTGCCGGCAGCGAAGAAATATTATTAGAACACCTTGCCGAAGCCATACATTTCAGGAGTTTGGATAGAGAGGGGTGGGCGGGGTAATGTAGACTTGTAAGTAAATAATGTACAATACAGAAATAATAAATACGGCAATTGAAATATTTTTCGATACCGTAAAAAGATTTAACAAGAAGTTATACAATAACTTAGATAGCGGACTATCAGAAATTGAAATTAAAAATTTTGAATCTACGGTAAATTTCAAATTCCCTCCAGAGGTTTTTAGTTTATATCGTTTAAAAAATGGATTTAAAATAGAAAGTAAATTGAATTTACACCAAAGCCTCTTATTCGATAATGGACTGTTTTTATCAGTTGAACAGGCCACAAGCGAATACAATGCTTTATACAAGAACATTCCAGAATTAAAATTTAAGCTTCCGCTATTTGATAGCGGAGGTGGTGATTTTCTGTTGCTGGATTGCGACCCGAATAGTCCGAATTACAGAAAGATATTGATTTGGTCCCCACCGTTGGAAATTGTTGAGCCCGAAGTCATTTATCGTTCTTTGGCCGATTTGTGTCTGACTAACACCAGATGTCTTACAACAGATGTGTACAGATATGATGATAATGGGGATTTGCAATTTGATTTTCAAAAGTTAAAAGCCGCAGCAATATTAGCCAATGGCAGATTGGAATACTGGAATAAAAGATTTGATGTTTAATAGTAAATTTTTTGACAAGACCTTTCTTAAGATATATAAATTTGGAATAAGTACGCCTTACTTTCCACCCCAATTAAAAAATTTGCTTTTTTTAAAAGTTATTTATAGCTTCACGCCTCTACATTACCCATGAGCGATAAAACAAAAAAGATCATCATTTTTGATGATGATGAGGACATCCTATCTATCTGCAGCTACATTTTAGAGGAACAGGGCTGGGAGGTTCACACCTTTACCGATTGTAATAACATTACCGAAAAAGTTGCAGGCATTTCCCCGGATGTGATACTGATGGATAACTGGATCCCGGATGCAGGCGGCATTATTGCTACACAAACCCTTAAAAAAGAAGAAACCTTAAAAAATATACCGGTAGTATACTTTTCGGCCAATAGCGACATTCAATTGCTTGCCGACCACGCAGGCGCCGAAACTTTCCTGGCTAAACCTTTTGACCTGGAAGAACTTGAGCGTGTTATCAACTCGGTGCTGCTCAAAAACTAAAATATTTTCAAGATACAAAAAGAGCCATCCTGATAAATCGGTATGGCTCTTTTTGTTATGCGGCAACTCTTAAAATTCACCGTCGCGTGGGGGCCTGTTTCCACCGCCGCCGCCGCCTCTCATACCACGTCCCGGTTCTGCCGATGGGGCCTTACCCGAAAATTTTTGCAGGCGGAAGGTAAAGGTTAACAGGAAATAACGGCCAAGCTTATTTACATTAGACTGAGTGACCGTACTGCCATTGGTTACGGTAGAAAAGCCTGTATTTTCGTTGAACAGGTCATACGCCGCTAAGCGTAACGTACCGCGGTGGTCTTTTAAAAACCGGCGCTCTACGTAGGTATTAAATATGTTGGGGTTTTTAACCGGAATGGTGTATCCATAATTTAAATTTTTGGTGTAATCATAGCTAAAGGTCCAATCTTTCCAAAAATAATTTTTACCGTTTATACCCAATTCTAATCCCCGGATATTGGTGTTTTGATTACCTGATGTAGTTATCGAATTATCAGATTTATTAATGGTGTATCTGGTGTATATCTCCGCGTCAATTACATCGGTTATATTGGTACGGAAACTTAAACGCGGACTTAACGTTAGTGTTTTCGCAATGTTCTTCGCAATCGCTGTTTCTGTATTGTCTTCATTTACATCCTGCGAAAAGCCTATATTATTAGTATAATTAACATTGGCATTTAATGATAAAGTGTATTTACGCTCGCTCCATGGTTTCGAATACATGAAGAACGCACCCGCTGTATAATAGCCATCAGTATTTAAATACCGTATTAACGTAGCCCCTCTAAGTTTATCCAGGGTTGGGTTGGCAGCCAATACCGACGGGGTAAAGCTTGGGGCATAATTTACTATATTCTGTACAATTTTATTGTTGGTTTGGTTATAGCTTAAGCCTATCAGGAATATATTACCTGTTTGAAAACTGAACGCGTTATAGCGCAACGATACATTATTAGCAAATTCTGGTTTTAAATTAGGGTTACCCTGTACCGGATAAGATGCGTTTGAAAAATCGATAACCGGCTGCAATTGGTTAAATGCCGGCTGGTTGCTGCGGCCATTGTAGTTAAAACGCAATGCCTGGCTCCTGTTAAAGTTGTAATTAAAGCTTGCCGCAGGTATAACATTAAAGGTTGATACGCTTGTGGATACATTATTAAGCAGGTTTACACCATCCAGCTTTGAGGGCTGGCCGCCAACACCCAATGTAAGATTGTATTTTTTCTCAACAACCCGATAGTTTAGACCAAAGCGGTTTGTGGTAAAGGTGTAGTTATAATCATTACTCGATAAGTCGTACTTATGGTACCTATCCGGCGATGCCGAATAAAGCGTATCCGTTTCCTTATTGCTGGTTGTAAAATTATGGTTGAAGGCATAGTTGAACTCCAAAAACGATACCCGGCCTATCGGCTCCTGGTACGACAGGTTTAAGCCGTATGATGTAGTGCGGCTATCCGTATAAATAACCTGGTTAGCCGGTGCGCGTTCTGTTAAACTTATGGTGTAATTATTTATTGTGTTTTCGTAATCGTTGTTTATGTTATTACTTGCATTAAAGCCAATATTTAAATTACGCTTGCTGTTTTTAAAACGATGATTGAAAAACCCGTTCAGGCCGTAGTTTGGCGCGGTTGATGTATTGATGGTTGTTGATGTGTATGCCAATTGTGTAACGCCACCCCTAACAAGCGATTGATCATCAAAGCTGCTTACATCGGCGCCATTATAGCTAAAAGTTGGTGTAACCTTTAAATAATTAAGCGTATCGGGTTTCCATTCAAGGTTAAAATTAAACCTGTGGTTGGTTGGCGAACTGGTTTCCTGGCTGCTTTGGTTACTAATACTTGGGTTAGAAGATGTATTTGTTTGCAGCGTGGTTGAATTAGTAAATGTGCTATTGTTGCTAAAGCTATAGCTACCATAAACAGACAATGCTTTACCCCACTGGTCCCTAAAGTTTAACCCTATTGAACGGGCGTTAGTTATACCGTTTGCATTGGTGGTAGAGCCACTGCTTCCACCACGTAATGCATTGCCACGCCCACCGCCGCCGCCTCCAAAACCACCGCCACCTGAGGCGCCGCCGGTTGGTGAACCATAGCTAAAAGTATTAACGTTGGTATTATTAAGGTTGCCCAATACAGATATTTGCTGGTCGCCTTTAAACTTGAAAAAATTTACCAGGCCTATGTACCGGTTCTCGTTTTTAACACCTGGCTCTTTTGGTAACAGGTCAGAGCCATCCCCGGCTGTAGCCTGGCCAAAGTAGCCATAGTTTTTATCCTTGCGAATAGTAAAATTTAATATCTTATCAGGCTCGCCGGTTTTAACGCCGGTAAGGTTGGCCTGGTCGCCATAGTCGTCAATAATCTGTACGCTTTCAATCACATCGGCGGGCAGGTTTTTGGTAGCGCTTTGTACATCCCCACCAAAAAAGTCCTTACCGTTTACACGCACCCTGGTTATTTGCTTGCCCTGCGATGATACGGTACCGTCCTTGTCTACATCCACGCCGGGTATCTTTTTAAGCACATCCTCTATCGGTGCGTTTTCGCGCACCTTGTATGCCGATACGCTGTACTGCACCGTATCCTCTTTAAATACTACCGGGTTTACACCCACAATAGTAACGGCACCCAGCTGCCTGGTTGCTGATTTAAGAATTATAGGGTCAAAATCAATTGGCTTACTATCGGCAGGGAGTGTATAATGTTTTATTAAACCTTCGTATCCGATGGAGCTGATGGTTAGTGTTATTTTTGTGCCTCTTACTGATGGAAAAGTAAATTTACCGTTCACATCTGCAATGGTAACTGAGCTGTCGCCAAGTTCGTTGCGCAGCTTAACATTACTACCGGGCAGGGATAATTTGGTAGAATCAATTATAGTTCCGCTTACAGACCGTTGCTGCGCTGCTGACCTGGAAGCGTTAAAGCAAATTAATGCTAATATTAAATATAGGTATTTCATAATTTTAATAACATAAAGGGCTGTTACAGTACCCTATAGACACATTTATTGTGCAAATGTTCACTTAATTAAATTTATATATTTAATAATCATAGCATTGTTACATATTTTAATATCAAACAATAGGATTGTTACATATTATAAAAGTAAAGCCCTGCAATTGCAGGGCTTCATACAAACTTTTAAGAATTTTACCTGTACATATTAATGTACAACACTGGTTTTTTAGTTTAACCTGAAAGTAGAGGCTACCTGGTTAAAGTTTCTGACATTTAATCCGGGGTGACTAACAGATAGTGTAGTAATTGATGTTCCTTCTATTACAACTACCCTGAAATCTAACCCGGTTGCTGTAAAATTAGCTTTGATATCAACATATCCTACTCCGTAATTCGACACGCTGATGGTACGGTCAGCCTCGCTGTATGGCAACGCGTAATATCCTGTACCCGAACCATTTACCCTAAAATAAACCAACACCAGGCCCTGGTTAACAATACCTTGTGTAATAGCCGGCACCGAAAGCCTTGTAAGCCCGGTTAATGTAACGCTCTTATTTGGAAGCAAAAAGCTTTGTACGTTGGCGTTGCCATCCTGTCCGTTTTGTCCGTTTTGTCCGGCTTGCCCGGTTGCGCCGGTTGCACCAGTTGGGCCTTGCGGGCCTTGTGGTCCACGCGGGCCGGTGGCACCTGTTGCGCCTGTAGCACCGGTTGCGCCTGCCGGGCCTGTAGCACCTGTTGAGCCGGTTTCACCCTGCGGGCCTTGCGGGCCTGTAGCGCCGGTTGCTCCTGCTGGGCCTACCGGTCCTCCTGCCGGGCCTGCCGGGCCTTGTGGTCCTGCCGGCCCGGCCGGGCCTTGTGAACCTGTAGCGCCTGTGGCACCAGTAGCCCCGGTTGCTCCTGTTGGGCCTTGTGAACCCTGTGCGCCTGTAGCGCCCGTTGCACCGGTAGATCCTTTCGCTCCTGTTTCACCCTTTGGCCCTGCCGGCCCCGGGGTTGTTGATTTTTTACACGCGCCTACCGTTAAAAGACTAAGCGCTATAGTGGCTAATAAAAGTCTGTTTTTTTTCATATCCATTTTGTGAGTGTTAGGGTCTTGTACGGAGTTATTAACATTTGGTTTCATAAATTGGCGTTTGTGGATAATATTTTTATAAAACCCGGGATAATATGCTATAGATATCCACAATAGCTGTCAACCTTTGTTAATAATTATTTCTATTAAGCCATAACTTTGGGCACGGTTTTTTCGTTAAACATTAAAAACATTTAACCTATGGATAATTTTAGAGGGTCTTTGCACGCTAAAGTGCATAAATGGACAGATGCTATTGGCTTTAGGCTTAATACGTCGCAAACCAGTGGTAAAAGTAAGGTAACCACTAACCATTATTTTTTTGAAACTTTCAATTTTTTTGAAAAGTGGAAGGACAATGACCCCGCCAAAGCAAAATTCCTTTGTTTTGATACTTACGGCGAAAAGGTAAGCGTTAAAACATTGTTAGACCTGCAAACAGCTTTTTTTGAAAATATAAGTCAGTTAAAATAATATGCCGGTATGGCTTTCTGAAAGTTATACAAAAAACGCCCCTGTAAATTTACAGGGGCGTTTTTTGTTGCATTGATATATTACTGTTTTGTTTGCGGGAAGCAATCGTAATCAATTTGCGGGGCTTCGTCGTTTAAACGCCCCGGGCCGCCGGCTGCAATATTAACAACGGGGCGGGTTGGATACAAAGCTTCTTTAATGCGTAAACGCAGATCGGCAAAGTGAGCTGATGTTAAAGCATCGCCACCTTTTGGCAGGCTTGCGCTTATTTTAGCCAATTCGGCACGTACCATTGGCCTGATATCTGATAACGCTATATTAATTGGCGTTAACCCGTAACCCGCCAGTTGTGCCGGCGTAGCACCGGGGAAACTCGGGTTGGCATCATCATTCAATAAAATCCTTAACCTATCAATGTAACCGCGTTGCAGGTTGCGTTTAAACTCATCGGGGGTGCTGTTTGTAAAAATGCCCGGGCGCAGATCGTTAAACATATCGGCAACGGTATATGCGCTGGCACCGTTTTTGGCCTGGTTATCAAACATACGGGCCAGGCGCGATTGATTAAGTACGCTGGCAACCGAGTTTACCTGCAGGGCTTTTATACGCCCAATAACAACGCCGTTATCAAATTTGCTAAGTTCGGCATTGTTAATTAACCAGCGCGGTGTAATATATACTTGCTGATTTAAAAACACCAGCGCATCGTGCTGAAGGCTTTTGTTTACAAAACCGTAAACCGCTCCTTGCTGGTCGTAAGTTTTAAAGTTTTCGTTCATCCCGCCGATATTCATGGTAACATGGCCTATGTAACGGTTAAACTGCCCAATAACTTCGTTATATAATGTTTGTACGTCATCATAATCCTCACCTTTCTGGAAGGTCCATTTTTCAATGTTAGGCAGTATCCGTTTCAAATTGGCAATACCATAAACGCTGGCTTTCATGGCATTGTCGCCAAGGTCTTCGTTCTGTAAGCGCGGATCGATAGAGGTGCCCTGCCTGCCATAGTAATAAAGCGGGTTGCCGGCTTTCTCTTTTGTCCATACATCTAATAGCTCTTTTTCCTGCTTTGGAGTTTTCTTGCCAGGGAAATAACTGTATCCCCACTTAACCGCCCATAGATCGTACTCGCCAATTTGCGGGTATAAATGGGTTACACCATCGCCCGGTTGGGCAATATAATTAAAACGGGCGTAGTCCATTATAGAAGGGGCGGTACCGTGTTTATCAGTAAATGATTTTGAACGCAGCGAATCAACCGGGTAAGCATAGCTCGACCCAAAGTTGTGCGGCAGGCCTAAAGTGTGGCCAATTTCGTGCGATGATACAAAGCGGATCAGCTCGCCCATTTGCGCATCGGTAAATTTAGCCATGCGTACATTTGGGTTAACGGCTGCTGTTTGTATAAAATACCAGTTGCGCAGCAGGCTCATAACATTATGATACCAGCCAACATGGCTTTCCAGGATCTCGCCGCTGCGTGGGTCTGATATATGCGGGCCGTAAGCATTCTGCACATCAGATGCAAAGTATCTTAAAACGCTGTAGCGGGCATCTTCGGTACTAAATTCGGGGTCTTGTTTGGCAGTTGGGGCTTCTTTACCCACAATAGCATTTTTAAAACCGGCGGCTTCAAAGGCTTTGTTCCAATCATTTATACCTGCAATAAGGTATGGCACCCATTTTTTAGGTGTTGCCGGGTCAATGTAATAAACAATCTGTTTTTTAGGTTCAACAAGTTCGCCGCGACTATAGGCAGCCTCATCTTTGGGCTCCAGTTTCCAGCGGTGAATATAACCCGTAGCTTCTGCCTTTTGGGCGTCGGTGCCATAATCTGTTTGGCGCTGGCCAAAAAAACCTACCCGGTCGTCATTCAAACGCGCATTCATTGGCGTTTTTGGCAATAACAGCATCGAGGTGTTTAACTCAAAAGTAACCGCGGCGTTACTGTTATCAGTTGGCGATTCGCCGGCACGATAGGTTTTAAGCGTACGTGCCTCAATGTTTATCGGAAAGCTTTTTACCGTATCAATATACGAGCGCGTGTTATCCAGCGCGCTTATCTTATACATTTTTTTGATGTTATCCGGCAGGCCTATGGCAGCGACATCGCCATTATAAAGATCTGTAACATCAATTAATACACCGGTAGTATCTTTATTATAGGCTTTAATATCAAAAGCAGCCAGTACTGCATCAAGGTTTGAGTTTTTAACAGACTGGTACATATCGCTGGTGCTATCGGCCCTTACCGAGTAGCTTGGTACACGCACGAAAACCTGCTTATCATGCCGCTCCCATTTCCACACCTGGTCGTTAATTTCTTCACCGCCATACTGCTGCCCAAATGATTTTAAGCCCGTGGGGGTTTTTACAAAGCGGGTAACCACCAGCATTTCGCGGTTAATAAGGCTATCGGGTATTTCAAAATAATACTTGCCATCAACTTTATAAGTGTTAAAAAGGCCTGTATCGGCCTTTACTTTTCCAATAAGATCGCTGAATTTTTTAATGCCCTCTTTTTTGCCGGCGCCAATTGTAGCAGTAGCGGTTGAACCGCCTGGCGTGGTTGTGGTTTTTAAGGTAACTGTACGCTCTGTCTGTTTTTTAGTAGCGCACGAGCTTGCGAAAGCTGCTATTGTAAAAGCGGCTATGGTTAGGTAAGTATTTACCCGTAAATTTCTGTTCATTGGCTGTTTAAATAATAAGTAGGCTAAAAATATAGAATATATGCTTGAGAATACGAACGCAACAAGTTCGTTACGTTTGGTAACTGTGTTATATGCGGCGCTTTAGATTGATGATAACTCTATCATACTTTTTATCGTGATAAACTTCGAGCAATAAGCTTCGCTCGTTTGTTTTAAAGAACCCGTCAATTTCTTCGGCAGTCATTTTTGATATGGGTTTAAAATTTATAGAAGTAATTTCATCATCCTTTAACAACCCGATATCATCGGCAGGCGAACCGGGAGCTACACGGCTTACTATCAAATGCGAGTAATTTTCACCGGCCATGTAATATTCAATTCCGCTCATATCATGCTCAAACGCCTCTTTAAACTTTTCATTCGATTTTAAATAAAGCAAGTTGTTGCTATAATCAAATGCAAGGTTAAATTTTTTAAGTATGCCAATCCCGATGTTACCATCGCGGGCTATACTGAATTTTCTTTCTATATAATCTTTATCCGGAAAAGAGGTAATAACATTTTTTATTTTATAACTACCCAGCGTAATGTCTTTTATCCGGCTTAAATATCCAGTTATAGGCCCATTAAGCGCAACCCCTAAGTTTGCTTGTATAGCTTTTTTAGGAAGCTCATGCTTTTGCAGCATGTTTTCGAGTGATAAAGGGTGCCCCGCCCCAAGATCTATGATAAATTTATTAGTTGCTTTACTGCCATCGGGGAACGTTATCATTGCCTCCATATATGGTTTTTTATCCTCTATGGTAATGGGTATCTTCTGGCTTTTTTTAAATGGTTTAAGATCCTGTGGGCGGCAAACATTCATTGTACTGTCGCTAAAATCTATTTTTACGCCAAGGGAGTTAAAAAATTCATATCCCAATAAGCCGTGTATAGGCATGCCTACATAAGTCGACAGGTTAAAATAATCGGTTTTTAATATAGCTGCGGATACATTGTTACTTGTTAGCCCGGGGATCATAACATTTAAGGGCGATGTAACATAGGCTTCGTATGCCTCGCCCTCGCCAAGGCCGGATAACTTAATAATGCGTTTTGATGCAATGTTTATAGAATCTACCAGTTTAGGCTCGGTTATGATCATGAGCCCAACGCCAGTGTCTAATATAAAATTAAAGGGGCCTTTATTGTTAATATTAAGCTTTATCACCATCATGTTGCGGACAAGCTTAAACGGGACGTTTACATTTTTACGGTTACTGTCAACATCAAAAGATTGCGCATTTGCCGATATGAAAAGGCAATTTAATATGACAGCGAGCCATATATGTTTAAACTTGGGATATTTGTATATACCGGCTAACACCTGGTTTGAATTGGAAGCTAAAGCTACACTATTTTTTTATAAAATAACAGTTCGCTTTATGCCCGATACAGATAACAGGCTGTTTTAACAAAACTAATTTTTATGGCCTAACAACCCTCGGGCTTCTTACCATCTTTGTCATCATCGCATTTAAGATTGCCTTGTAGTTCGGGGTTTTGCGGGGGCAGTTTGGTAACAGTGCGCTCCACTTCGGTTTGCTGAACATGTACTGCGTACTCGGCGGGTTCAATGCGGCTGCCTATGGCTTCTGCATATACCTGGGTAAACTCCGCGCCTATGTAAAGTATAGCTGATGTGTAATAGATCCACACTAAAATAACGATAAGTGACCCTGCCGCACCATATGTGGAGCCTTGCGCGGTATATTGTATATACAAGCTAATGATGTATTGCCCCAACATGAATAAAATAGCGGTAAACATAGCTCCCGAACGTACATCCTTCCACTTGATCTTAACATCGGGCAGGAATTTAAATATGATACCAAACAAAACAGAGATCACTACAAAAGTAATAAACAGGTTGATGCCTTTCATCACCAGTTCTGTAACAGCGGGTAAAAAGTGTGTTATCTTATCACTTAATGCGGTTATCACAATATTAACCGCGAGCGATGCTATCAATAAAAAGCCAAGGCTGATGATAAGCGAAAAAGATAAAAACCTGTTTTGCAACATTTTTACCCAGCCTTTTTTGGGCTTGGCCTTTACACGCCATATAATGTTCAACGAATCCTGGATCTCTAAAAATATACTGCTTGCACCAATTAAAAGGGTAATAACCGATATCGTAACTGCGATACCGGATTTCCCCGAGAACTCAAGATTTTTTAACATCTCCTGGATTTGTTTGGCAGCGCTATCGCCAACAAAATGTGCAATTTCGGGGTATAAACGACCTGTTGCGGCATCATGACCAAAGAAAAGACCTGTTAACGAGATAATAAGTATCAGCAAAGGGGCTAATGAAAAAACAGTGTAGTATGCTAATGAAGCGCTAAATTTTAACCCGTTATCAGCCGAAAAGCCACTGAAGGTGGCCATCAGCACTTTCCATAGCTGTTTTAAATATTCTTTGCTAAAAACTTTCATATCAAAAATCGAATATATTTGTTAGTATCTTACCCTATTAAAAATAGACAACACCATTTTATGAAAATTGTAATGATGCCGGCTAACTTTTTTAAGTTATTGTTTATTTGTTTGTTACTAAGCAATTTTAGTGCCCGGGCGCAAAAAACCAATATCTGGATAGTGCGCCATGCCGAAAAAGCGGCCAATAGCACTAATGACCCCGACCCTGTTTTAAGCCCCGCAGGGCAAAAACGCGCCGAAGCCCTGGCTAAAGAATTAAAACGCGAAGACATAAAGGCCATATACGTAACCAAGTATAAACGTACCGGGCTTACCGCAAGGTCATTGGCTTATAAAATAAAGGTTTTGCCTCGCGTTTATGATACTGACACCGCCGCCCTCAAGAAATTCGCGAAAGCAATTTTAAAGAATTTTAAAGGCAACAATGTTTTAGTAGTAGGGCACTCAAATACGGTAATGCTGTTATTGAACGCCTTTGGTGCCGAGATGCCTTTTACCGCGCTTGATGAAGAAGATTATGATATGCTGTTTAGGGTAACGGTAAAAGATAACGGCAAGGTTGAACTGGCAATAGACTATTACGGCGATAAGCACCATACTAACGAGATCCCCGAAAAGTATCAGCCCGAAATAAACCATCCTGAAGCGATAAGGCCGTTTACTAACTATTGAGTAGAAGCAAGAAATAAAGACTCAGGAGCCAAGAAATAAATAAGAAGCTTGCAACATCGTTATATTTCTTGCCTGTTAATTTCTTGTCTCTCTTAACTTAATGGTTAGATACTACCAGCAGATCAAGATCTTTACTGGGGATAGAGAAGCGCTCGCCCATGTGCTTGTTGGTTAGATGCCCCTGGTATATGTAAACCGCGTTGCGAATCCCTGCTTTTTGCCAAATCACATTTTTAAGGCTGCCCTGCTCGCCAATGTCCAGTAAAATAGGCGCGAAGATATTGGTAAGCGCATAGGTTGCGGTACGCGCCACCCGCGATGCTATGTTAGGCACACAATAATGGATCACATCGTACTTGCGGAAAACCGGATGCGTATGATTGGTAACTTCTGATGTTTCAAAACAGCCCCCCTGGTCAATGCTCACATCTATAATAACCGAGTTGGGTTTCATTTTGCTAACCGTTTCTTCAGAAACTATACATGGGCTGCGGCCATCATCGGCGCGCATGGCGCCAATGGCAACATCGCAGGTGGTTATGGCTTTTTCGAGCACTATGGGCTGCACTACCGATGTAAATATCCGGGTACCGATATTGTTTTGCAACCTGCGCAGCTTGTAAATGGACGGATCGAACACTTTAACCTGTGCGCCAAGCGATATGGCGGTGCGCGCGGCATACTCACCAACGGTACCGGCGCCAAGTATCACAATTTCGGTTGGTGGTACGCCGGTTATACCGCCAAGCATCAGGCCTTTGCCTTCAAAAATATTGCTCAGGTATTCGGCGGCGATAAGGATAGATGTGGCCCCTACAATTTCGCTCATGGCGCGCACAACGGTTAACGAACCGCCCTCGTCTTCGAGGTGCTCAAAGCACAAGGCCGTTATCTTTTTCTTCATCAGCGCATGCAGGCACTCTGCTTTTAGGGTTGAAACCTGCAGGGCCGATATAAGCAGCTGGCCGGGTTTCATCATTTCTATCTCCTCCTTAGTAGGCGGGGCAATTTTTATAATGATATCGGCTTCGTAAACTTTTTTGGTGTCGTAAACTATCTGGGCGCCCTGCTCGCTGTAATTGCTGTCAGAAAAATTGGCGGCCTGCCCGGCGTTGCTTTCCAGCATTACATCGTGCCCGTTATTTACAAGCAAGGCTACGGATAAGGGGGTTAAAGGAATCCGGTTCTCCTGGAAGGAAACCTCTTTAGGGATGCCAATGTAAAGTTTGTTCTTTTTGCTTTTAACTTCCAGCATCGACTCCTGGGGCTGCATCATTGCCTGCCTGGCAACATTTGAGAACCCACTGTATTTCCCTGTACTCATGATAGCTATTTTTTCCGGCTGATGAAGATAAGAAAAAAACAGGTTTGATTATGAAATGTTTTCAACGGTTATTTGCCTGGATGTGGCATCTAAAACATGGATGCGTACGCCCGTATAGCTATCGGGTACAAGGTCGGCAATTTTTTCGGGCCACTCTATAAAGCAGTAGTTACCCGAGTAAAAATACTCTTCGTAACCCATGTCCATCGCCTCGCTGTGGTCTTTTAAACGATAAAAATCGAAATGGTAAACAGGCCCGTCGCTGCTTTCGTATTCGTTTACGATAGAAAATGTTGGGCTGGTTACTTCATCGTTAACGCCGAGCTTTTTACAAAGCGATTTGATAAGCGTGGTTTTACCCGCGCCCATATCGCCATAAAAAAGGAAGATGCGGGTATCGCCGGCATACTTAAATATCTCTGCTGCTGTCGCAGGCAGGTCGGTTGTGGATGTGGTGTGTAAGTCCATAATATACTCTCCCTAATGTCATTGCGAGGTACGAAGCAATCTCTCGAAGATGCATACCGGTTATGCAAAGTTCTGAGATTGCTTCGTACCTCGCAATGACGGGGCGAAATTAATACTTCAAAATCTTATTTAGGCCCGTAAGTAACTATCGGGATGATCATTTCTTCTAACGAGATACCTCCGTGCTGGAAGGTTTCGTTATAAAAATTAACAAAGTGGTTATAATTATTGGGGTACACAAAATAGCTGTCGCCTTTGGCGAATACAAAACTGCTGCTTACGTGCAGTTTTGGCAGCATGGCATCGTGCGGGTTACGGATGTGGAATACCTCTTTGGCATTGTAATTCAGGTTTTTACCTTGTTTGTAGCGCAGGTTGGTATTAGTGTTACGGTCGCCGATGATTTTACTTGGGTTTTTAACGCGGATGGTGCCGTGGTCGGTAGTAATAACCACCCTTACTTGTTTTGATGCCAAAAACTTCAACAGATCGAACAAAGGCGAGTGCTCGAACCACGACAGCGTTAACGACCGGTAAGCCGCATCATCGCTGGCCAGCTCGCGGATCATCTGCATATCGGTACGTGCATGGCTAAGCATATCTACAAAATTATACACCACCACGTTAAGCTCGTTATTCATCAGGTTATTTACCGATTCGTTCAGCGCGCGGCCTTCGTCGATATTTAAGATCTTATGGTACGAGTGTTTGATATCCTTGCGTAAAACGCGTTTAAGCTGATCGGTAACAAAGTCAGATTCGTAAAGGTTTTTACCGCCTTCGTCTTCGTCGTTTTGCCACATTTGCGGGTAACGGGTTTCCATCTCCAAAGGCATTAAGCCCGAAAAAATAGAATTACGCGCGTACTGGGTAGCCGTTGGCAGGATGCTGTAATACGTATCCTCTTCCTCCAGCCTGAAGTATTCCGAAATAATGGGGTTGATGATCTTGAACTGATCGTACCTTAAATTATCTATCAATATAAAAAACAGCGGCCCTTTGCCATCCAGCTTAGGGAATACCTTCTTTTTGAAAAGCTGCGGCGAAATGGTCGGCCCGTTCTCGGGGTCTTTTATCCAGCCTAAATAGTTACGCTCAACAAACTTGCAGAACTGCACGTTGGCTTCGGCTTTTTGCAGGGTTAGTATCTCGTGCATGCCGGCGTCTTCCAGTGTTTCCAGCTCCAACTCCCAGTAAATCAGTTTTTTATAAACATCAACCCACTCCTGGTAGCTTAAGTTATCATTCAGCGTCATGCCCAGGGTACGGAAATCCATTTGGTAGGCCATGGTTGTTTTTTCGGTAACCAGGCGCTTGTTCTCGGTAAGTTTTTTAATAGTAAGCAGTATTTGCTTAGGGTGTACCGGCTTAATCAGGTAGTCGTCAATTTTGGAGCCAATGGCGTCCTCCATCAAATACTCTTCCTCGTTTTTGGTGATCAGTACAATCGGTACGTCGTTATTAATATTTTTTATTTGCTGCAGCGTTTCCAGCCCGGTTAGTCCCGGCATGTTCTCGTCCAGGAAAACCAGGTCGAAGTACTGCTTCTTAAATTCTTCAATAGCATCGTTACCGCTGGTAACGGTGGTAATTTTATAACCCTTCTCGCTCAGGAAAAGAACATGTGGTTTTAGCAGATCAATTTCGTCATCGGCCCATAATATAGTGGTATCCTGCATAATATATTTATTTTTACTCCCCTATAACCCCGGGGTTGTATGTTTTGTTGTAAAAATATACAAAGGATTAACATTAATTAACAAATACACCGTGCTTGTTTTGTCATAATTCAACACATTTGTATTCTTAACAGCTGCTTTGAATAAAAAGAAAATTATAAACGACCCGGTTTACGGGTTTATCAGCATCCCAACCGAGTTGGTGTACGATCTGATAGAGCATCCTTACTTTCAGCGGCTGCGCTACATTAAGCAATTGGGGATGACACACCTGGTTTATCCAGGCGCGCTGCATACACGTTTCCATCATGCCCTGGGCGCCATGCACCTGATGAGCCTGGCCATAGAAACGCTTTGTAATAAAGGTGCCGAGATCTCGGCCGAAGAAAAGGAAGGCTTAATGATAGCCATTTTGCTGCACGATGTAGGGCACGGCCCCTTCTCGCACGCTTTAGAGCATACGATTGTAGAAGATATTAGCCACGAGGATATCTCTATCCTGCTGATGAATAAGTTGAACCAGGAGTTTGGTGGCAGGTTATCTTTAGCAATCAGCATATTCAAGGGCGATTATCCGAAGCATTTTTTACATCAACTGGTATCCAGCCAACTGGATATGGACAGGATGGATTACCTGAACCGCGACAGCTACTTTACCGGGGTATCCGAGGGGGTTATCAGTTCTGACAGGATCATCAAAATGCTGAACATTAAAGACGACAGTATTACGGTTGAAGAAAAAGGCATTTACTCGATAGAGAAATTTTTAATAGCCCGCAGGCTGATGTACTGGCAGGTATACCTGCACAAAACCGTTATAGCTGCCGAGCAGTTGCTTTGCAAAATTTTTACCCGCAGCCGGGAACTTGCGCTGCAAGGGATGCACTTTCCGTTAACACCCGCCTTAAGCTATTTTTTAGAGAACGTTATTACCAAAGAACAATTTATAGCGAGTGAACGGCATTTAAAAACCTTTGCCCTGCTGGATGATACCGATGTAATGGCCGCCGTAAAGATCTGGGCCGATAGCGACGACTTTGTACTGGCTACCCTTTGCAACAAACTGATAAACCGCGGATTGTACCATGTTGATATTACCGCCGAAAGGCCCGATGAAGCATTTGTAAGGCAATTAACCGCCAGCGCTATAAAAAAATATAACATCAGCGAGCATGAAGCCTCGTACTTTGTTTTTACCGATACTATACGCAACAATGCTTATAATAAAGGGGATGGGAATATCCATATATTAATGAAAGACGGCAGTATTAAAGATATTACGCTGGCCAGCGATAACTCTAACCTGGAGGCATTATCAAAAACTGTAAAAAAATATATACTTTGCTATACCAAAGACCTGTTATAGATAATGAGGGTGGATCTGCCGGTAGCTATCGGGGGATGAACAGTTAACATACAGTTCATCTTCGAGCACCATTAACTACTCATTATTAATAATTTGTTGCTATGGTTTTAACATTTAAATTTGTACAATGCAATTTACCGCAAAGGATATAGCCTTTATGCTAAACGGAACAGTTGAAGGCGATCCGCTTGTTGCGGTTAACCACCTGGCCAAAATAGAAGAGGGTGGCGCCGGTTCGTTATCATTTTTGGCTAACCCTAAATACGAGCAGTACCTGTACACAACCGATGCATCGGTTGTTATAGTAAACAACAGCCAGGAATTAACCGCACCGGTAAACACTACATTGATACGGGTAGATAACGCTTATGGCGCATTCACCTTACTGCTCGAAAAATACAACACCATTAAACTAAACAAAAGCGGGATAGAACAGCCAAGCTTTATACATACATCGGCCAAAGTGGGTACCGAGCCATACATTGGTGCGTTTACCTATATCAGCCAGGATGTTGTTTTGGGCGATAACTGCAAGCTCTATCCCGGCTGCTATATAGCCGATAACGTAACATTGGGTAATAACGTAACTTTATTCCCAGGTGTTAAGGTTTATTTTGATTGTGTAATTGGCAATAATGTTGTAATACATTCGGGCGCGGTAATTGGCAGCGATGGCTTCGGCTTTGCCCCCAATGCCGATGGTACTTACACCAAAATAGCACAAATAGGTAACGTTGTTATTGAAGATAACGTTGAAGTGGGTGCCAATACTACTATAGACAGGGCGACAATGGGGTCGACCATAATACGCAAAGGCGTAAAACTGGATAATCTGGTGCAGATAGCCCATAATGTAGAACTTGGGCAAAACACGGTAGTAGCGGCACAATCTGGTATTGCGGGCAGCACTAAGCTTGCCGAAAATGTAATACTTGGCGGACAGGTAGGTATTGTAGGGCATATTAACGTTGCAAAAGGCACACAGGTGCAGGCGCAATCGGGCATTAGCCGCACTATAACAGAAGAAGGAAAAAAATGGGCCGGTACGCCGGCAATTGCGTATGCAAACAACATGCGCTCAAACGTGGTTGTAAGCAGGCTGCCCGAACTGGAAAAAAGAGTTAACGAACTGGAAAAGATAATTACAGAACTAAAGAAAAAAGGCGATTAGTTCAGTTTTCATTGGTTTATTAGCATTGCGAAAGCGATTAATTGAATAACCCACCAATGAACAACTGAACTGACGGACCTATGAACATCTTCATAACATGAATGTAAAACAAAGAACTATTAAAGAACCCGTTTCGGTTTCGGGTACGGGTTTACACACCGGCGAAAGAGTTATCATGACCTTTAACCCGGCCCCAGAAAAACATGGCTACAAATTCCGCCGGATCGACCTGCCCGGCCAGCCTATTATTGATGCCGATGTTGATAATGTAACGGATACATCAAGGGGTACAACCCTTACCCAAAACGGCGCCAGCGTAAGTACTGTTGAACATGTACTTGCTGCATTAGTTGGTTTAGAGATAGATAATGTGTTGATTGATATGGACGGCCCCGAAACGCCTATTATGGATGGCAGTTCGATACAATTCATCGATGCTATTGAAAAAGCCGGGTTTGAAGAACAGGCTGCTGACAGGGAATATTACCATATCCCATACAATATCCATTATTCTGAAGCTGACCGCAAGGTTGATATGGTTGCCATGCCTTTAGATGATGAATACCGCTTTACCTGTATGGTAGATTATAATTCGCAAGTGCTGGGCAGTCAGCATGCAACAATATCTACACTTGCCGAGTTCAAGAAGGAAATAGCATCAAGCCGAACCTTCTGCTTTTTGCACGAACTGGAAATGTTGGTTAAGCACGACCTGATAAAAGGCGGCGACCTTAATAACGCTATTGTAGTGGTTGATAAGGAGGTTGACGAAGAAGAACTTGCACACCTGGCAAAGCTATTTAACCGTAAGGATATTAATGTTGCACCGCAGGGTATTTTAAACAACATCGAGCTTAGGCATCAGAACGAGCCCGCCCGCCATAAACTGCTGGATATGATAGGCGATCTTGCTTTGGTAGGTGTACCGCTTAAGGGCCACATTATGGCTGCAAGGCCCGGCCACGCGGCAAACGTTGCCTTTGCTAAAAAAATAAAAACGCTTATTAAAAAAGAGCGCAGCCGTAAGCATGTAAAAGTGTATGACCCAAACATGACCCCGGTGTACGATACCGTTCAGATCATGAACATATTGCCACACCGCCCGCCAATGTTATTGGTCGATAAAATTTTAGAGCTTACCAAAACGCATGTGGTAGGTTTAAAGGCCGTAACCATGAACGAACCTTTCTTTGTAGGCCATTTCCCGGGTGCGCCCGTTATGCCGGGCGTTCTGCAAATTGAGGCCATGGCACAAACCGGGGGCATACTGGTATTAAATACCGTGCCCGATCCCGAAAACTGGTTAACGCTTTTCCTTAAAATTGAGAATGCAAGGTTTAAAGACAAGGTTTTACCCGGCGATACGTTAATATTCCGTTGCGACTTGGTTGCGCCTATCCGCCGTGGCATTGCACAAATGAAAGGTATTGGAATGGTTGGCGAAAAAATTGTTGTTGAGGCCGAGCTAATGGCACAAATAGTTAGATACAAATAATATGATACAGCCCTTAGCATATATACACCCACAGGCAAAAATTGCCGACAATGTGGTTATCGAGCCTTTTGTTACCATACACAAAGATGTGGAAATTGGCGAAGGTACCTGGGTAGGTTCAAACTCTGTAATTATGGACGGTGCCCGCATTGGTAAAAATTGCCGCATATTTCCGGGTGCTGTTGTATCTGCACCGCCGCAAGACCTTAAATACAAAGGCGAACCCAGTACCGTTACCGTTGGCGATAATACCGTTATTCGCGAATGCGTAACCCTAAACCGGGGTACCGCCCTTGATAAAAACACAACTACCATTGGCCAAAATTGCTTATTAATGGCCTATGTACACGTAGCCCACGATTGCGTAATTGGCGATAATGTTATTATAGCAAACGGCGTTCAGCTGGCGGGCCATATTAACGTGTACGATTATGCTTTTATCGGCGGCACATCTGCCGTGCACCAGTTTGTTGAGATAGGCGCGCACAGCATGATATCGGGTGGGTCTTTGGTACGTAAGGATGTACCCCCGTTTACCAAAGCCGGTCGCGAGCCATTGTCATATATCGGCATCAATTCGGTTGGCCTGCGCCGCAGAGGGTTTTCGGCCGAGACCATTAACGAGATCCAGGAGATCTACCGCATTATCTTCCTTAAAAAATATAACATCACAAAAGCTTTAGATATCATTGAAGCCGAATTTAACCCCACCATCGAACGCGACGAGATCATTAATTTTGTGCAAAACTCTCAGCGTGGTATTATGAAGGGCTTTGGAAGCAGCTAATTAGTCGATAGTCCATAGTTAATAGTCCATAGAAGAACTTTACTATGGACCATGGACCATGGACTATGAACCATCCCCATGAACATCACCCTCCAAAACATTGGCCGCCGTTTTAACCGTGAATGGATCTTCAGGGGGGTAAACTACACCTTTGAAGGTAATGGCAATTATGCCGTTTTGGGGCCAAACGGATCAGGCAAATCTACGTTGCTGCAGGTTTTAAACGGTAGCCTGGTACCATCTGCCGGCACTATCAGCTATATTGACGGTAGCCATAGCATAGACCCCGGCGAGATCTTTAATTACCTGAGTTTAGCCGCGCCCTACTTAGAAGTTATCGAAGAGTTTTCGCTTAACGAGATGATCGATTTTCATTTTAAGTTTAAAGCGTTTAAACCGGGGATGGATAAAATAGCTGTTGCCGATATCCTGAATTTAGATGGCAGCCGCAATAAACTCATTAAATATTTTTCATCGGGCATGAAACAGCGCCTTAAACTGGCGCTTGCCTTTTGTGCCGATACCCCGATGTTGATGCTGGACGAACCTACCTCGAACCTGGACACGCAAGGGATAGACTGGTATTTAAGCCTTATAGAAAAATTCAGCGAGGACCGTTTAACCATCGTGTGCTCTAACCAGGAGCATGAATATAGCTTTTGCCCCAACAGGCTAAACATATCAGATTATAAAGCATAGATACAGGCGGTTAATAAACACCTGTCATAAGCAACATACTATAGCTTTCGTCTGCTATATTTCCATTATTTCCTTCTTCTTTTTAGTACGCAACCGTTTGGGCACAAAATCCAATATCTCGGCTCTCAAAGCCTCTATCATCCTGCGCTTTAAAAAATTGCGGTGCATAACAATGCTCACCTCGCGGGCGGGTTCGGGGCTTTTAAAATAGCGTACACGGTCGCGCTGTTTGTCGCTCATTTCGGCAAGCGCAAGTTCTGGTAAAATAGTTGCACCATTGTTCATGTCAACCATTCGCTTAAGCGTTTCTACGCTGCCTGTGTTGTACTCAAAATGCTGGAACCCCTTTGTTGCTTTGCGCCGCTGGCAAATATTCAATACCTGCTCGCGCATGCAGTGCCCCTCATTCAGCACCCATATCTCTTCCATATCAATATCATCAGGGCTTATGGTCTTCTTTTTGTAAAGCTTGCTGTTTTTTGATGCATAGGCCACAAAATTCTCGTAAAAAACCGGGATCTCCGTAAGGCTGCTTTCATGCAGGGGGGTTGATAGGATGCCGCAATCAAGCGTGCCCAGCTTAAGCTGCTGAATGATCATCTCGGTGGTTTGCTCCCAAACAATAAGTTTTACCTGCGGGTATTTCTGTATAAAACCGTTTAGTATCTTGGGCAGGATATAAGGCGAAACAGTAGGGATAATCCCTACCTTTAACTCGCCCGACAGTTCCTTTTGCCTGTCGCTTATAATCTCTTTGATCTTTTCGCTTTCGGCCAATAGCACCCTGGCCTGGGCTATTATCTCTTCTCCAATCTCAGTAGGGACAACCGGCTGATGGCTGCGGTCAAAAAGCTTTACACCCAGGGTATCTTCCAGCTTTTGTATTTGCATACTTAAAGTGGGCTGGGTAACAAAGCATTTATTAGCCGCTGTTACAAAGCTGCGGTAAGTATCAACCGCTATCACATATTCAAGCTGTGTTATAGTCATTATCAATAATATCTATATAAAGATAATAATTAATTGATTTTTACTATCAATTGCTTTAAAGAAACTTACTGCCTGGAGTTGGGCTATCTTGCGTATACTAGTTATTCGGTTTTAGTTAACAACGCATGAATGATGTGGTTGTTTGGAAAGCGGCAGGCTATCCGGTGCCCCTTTATATGGGCATTAGGCTAAAACTCCAACTCCAGCAGCACCGGGCAATGATCGGAATGCCTTGCTTCCGCTAATATGGCGCAGCGTTTAATGTTATCTTCCAGTTCTTTACTGGCCATGGCATAATCAATGCGCCAGCCCAGGTTTTTGGCGCGCGAGTTTGCACGGAAGCTCCACCAGGTATAATTATGCGGTTCGTTATTACAATGGCGAAAGGTATCTACAAACCCCGATTCTATAAAATTCTCCATCCATTCGCGCTCTTCGGGTAAAAAACCGGATGAATTGGCGTTTGATTTCGGATTGTGAATATCAATAGGGCGATGGCAAATGTTATAATCGCCGCAGATAACCAGGTTGGGTTGCGTAACTTTTAATAACGTCAAGTACTTTCCAAATTCATCCAGGAAGCGGTATTTGAACACTTGCCTTTCGTCGCCGCTTGAGCCGGATGGAAAATAAGCGCTCATTACAGAAACCTCATCAAAATCTACCCGGATACAACGGCCCTCGCGGTCAAAATCGGGGATGCCACAGCCGTATTCTACATGGTTAGGCAGTCGCTTGGTGAAAATGGCCGTACCGCTATACCCTTTCTTTTCGGCCGGGAACCAAAAGTGCTGGTAGCCCATATCATCAACCAGGCCAAGCTCTTTGATCACATCGGGCGTAGCCTTAATTTCCTGCAGGCAAACCACATCGGCATCGGTAGCCTGCAGCCAGGCAAGCCAATCCTTATTTATTGCCGACCGGATACCGTTAACGTTATAGGTAATTATCTTCATACCCCCTAACCCCCTGAAGGGGGAATTTTTGTTTAATGTCATAAAATTTAGTTCTCAAAAAGCTCCCTCTTCAGGGGGCTGTGGGGCTAAGTATCTTATCCAGCTGCTTACACTCCTTTTTGCTCAGCAGTTCTACAGTCATGGGTATATCAGTTATAGGCCTGTCGCGCTCATCTTTTTTAACGGCTACGATCAGGTCAACCATATCAATACCGCTTACTACCTCGCCATAAACGGTGTAGTTTTGGTCAAGGTGGGGCACACCACCCACGGTGGTATAAATATCGCGCTGCCATGCCGGGATCTTGCGGCCTTTCAGCCGGGTCATTTCCAGGGTATCCAGCTTGCCGGCTGTCCAGCGTTTGCCTTCTACAATATAAAACTGGCAGGCGCTGGATGCTTTTTTAGGGTTATCGTCCCTTGCGGCGGCCAGTACACCGCGCTTGTGGAACAGGCTGTCCCTGAACTCGGCAGGCACGGTATATTTAAGGTCGCCATTACCCAGTTCAACGCCAGGTTTGTTTTTAGCCGTGTCGCGCGAATCGGGGTCGCCACCCTGTATCATAAAATTTTGGATCACCCGGTGAAACAGCGTTCCGTTATAAAAGCCCTGTTTGGCAAGCTTTATAAAATTATCGCGGTGTAATGGCGTTTGGTTATACAAGCGGATAATAACACTGCCGTAGCTGGTTTTTATACGTACGTATTGATTTTTAGGCGGTTTGGCAAAGGCAATGCTTATGGTAAGCATCAGCACAAAAAGGGTAAATATTTTTTTCATTTGTTTAAAGTATTAAAATTCCCACTCCATCTCCGCTTCAAAGTAATCAATTATTAAAGATTTTATCAGCATCTCCTGCTCCAATATGGTATAGTTGGGCACTGTTTTTACCAGTTTCCAATGCGGCCACCCGTCCTGGTCAAGCCCCTCCAATTCATAAAACCCCATTTTGCTGAACAGTTTGCAATTGGCAATATGCATTAATTCTTCTTTTTGCCGCTTGCTGAATTTTTTTGGCCCCTGGCCCAGTTCCTGCACCCCTATCAGGAACATTACCACTTTTATATCCGGTTTCTCGTTATCAAACTCGGTGGCAATGCGGTCTTGCAGGGCGGCCCATTTCAAATTAATTTCGGCAGGTTTCATATGGGCAAATATACTGATGTAATGCGGTTAAATGCTTTTTTGGTGACATACAATTAACAACATTGTTACGTTTTAAAAATATGGATAACATATTATTAATTACTTTTGCGGTGTACCGTTAAACGGTAAGTGGTTTTGAAAAAAAGCAAATATCATATTTTTTGCGCCTGGGCGCTATTGTTCTGCTTTGTTGCGGGGCAGTATATGGTATATGCCCACCAGCACCCTATAATAAAAGCCGCCCACGAAGCAAACTGCCACGATTGCCATAACACCGCGAAACAAACCCTGGCCGAGAAATGCCAGCTTTGCGATGCCATGCACCACAACAGCATGGAGCTGGCGAGCCATACTAACTATTCCTTGTTATCTGCTACGGACCATGTTTTTGTAACTTTTGAATATAATTTCAAAAGCATAGCCCTAATCCTCTCCCAGGGCCGTGCACCTCCTGTAATTTCATAATAATTACGATCCCCAATTAACGCCGCTTATGTGGCATTTTCTTGAATTTTCTTGAACTTTTTATTATGAAACTGAAGATTTTTAGTTGCTTTTTATATTTTTTCATCCCGTTTGCTGCCTTTGCAGAAGTTATAGATTTTAAAGGTAAAGTTGTTGATGCCAAAACCAACCAGGCCCTTATTGGTGCCACCGTTAGCATCCCCGACCTGCGCATAGCTGTTGCCACAAACATTAACGGCGAGTTCACCATTAAATCTATCCCCACTAAAGGCCGCTTTGTGGTGCAGGTACAATATCTTAGCTATAAAACACTTACCCAAACGGTTGATTTTTCGTCGCCGGCGCAAATGGTATTTGTCTTGCAGCCCAGCGTTATCGAGTCGCACGAGGTGGTTATAACCGGCACGCCCATTACATCGGGCAGCCGCAGCAATAGCACGTCTGCATCTGTAGTTACCAAAGAGCAGCTGCAGGGTTCGTCAACCAATTTAATTGACGCCCTGGCCAGGCAGGTTCCGGGCGTAAGCCAGATAACAACCAGCCAGGCCATCTCCAAGCCGGTTATCCGTGGGTTAAGTTATAACCGCGTGGTTACCTTAAACGACGGTGTTAAGCAGCAAGGCCAGCAATGGGGCGATGAACATGGTATAGAGATGGACCAGTTTGCTGCCGGGCGTGTGGAGGTGCTGCGTGGCGCGGCGTCCTTACAATATGGATCGGATGCGCTGGGTGGCGTAATCAACGTTATCGATCCGCCGACACCTGCCGAGGGTAATATTCGGGGCGAGTTTTTAACCAATTACTCCAGCAATAATGGGCTTAGTAATACATCGGTAATGCTTAGCGGCAACCAAAACGGTTTTGTTTGTAGGGGCCGCGGCACCTATCAGAACGCCTATTCGTTTAACACACCTGCAGGCCGGTACATTAACAGCGGCTTTAACCAAACCAATGTTAGCGGTATGTTTGGCCTTAATAAATCGTGGGGCTATTCGCATGTAAACTTTTCTTATTTTAAGGATAATATCGGCTTTTACGATGCAGAGCCGGGCGACCCGCTGTACAATGATAACACCAGCCGCACTATAGATTATCCCCGACAGGATATCCGCCACTATAAAATAGCCCTGAACAATAATTTCCTGTTCGGTTCAAGCTCGCTGAAGCTCGACCTGGGTTATCAAAAAAATCAGCGCCGCGAGTTGGAGGACAGCCCAACGCCAAACCTGTTCTTCGACATGAATACTTATTCGTTAGATGCAAAATATTACCTTCCCGAAAGCCATGGATGGCACCCGGTAATTGGCTTAAGCAGCAGCCTTGGCCACAGCGTTAACCTGGGCGAGGAGTTACTAATACCTGCTTATGACGAATACAGCACCGGCGCGTTCATATACTCCAAAAAAGTATGGGGCCAAAATACCTTTAGCCTTGGAGCAAGGTTCGATTATATTAAAAATAAGGGCAAGGCGCAAAACGATGATGAGGGCAATACGATCTTTACCGGGTTCGACAACAAATTTTCGAACGTGAGCGGGGCAATGGGCTACACCCACATTTTTAACGATGTGTTGAGCTTTAAGGCCAATGTGGGTTCCGCGTTCCGAGCACCAAACCCGGCCGAGTTAGGCAGCAACGGAGTGCACGAAGGTACGAGCCGCTACGAGATAGGTAATGCCAACCTTAGCCCCGAAAGAAGCTACCAGGCCGATGCCACTTTAGAGTATGGTTCGGGTTTTATAACCGGCAGTTTCGGCATCTATGAAAACTATATACATAACTTTATTTATGCATCAAACACCAATAAGGAGCAGATAACGGTTATCGATGAAGAATCGGGCTTGCCACGGGATTATGACGCTTACCGTTACGGGCAGGTAAACGCTAATCTTTATGGCTTTGAAGGTAATTTAACCCTGCATCCGGTATCTTTTATCCATTTCGAAAACACCTTTAGCTATACCGAGGCAAAAAACACATCGTTAAACAGGCCATTGCCTTTGATACCAGCCGGCACGCTGCATAATACACTGCGTTTTGAGCCAAAAGTAAAAGGCCTTACAGACTTTTACTTTTATGCCGGTATCGACAATTACTTTAAACAAAACCGCATTGATGCCACGTTTGAAACACCAACAGATGGTTATACTTTGCTTAACGCGGGTATAGGCGCAACATTTAATATGGGCAAACAGCCGCTGAAACTTTATGTATCGGGCACCAACCTTACTAATAAAGCATATTACGACGCGCTTAGCCGTTTAAGGCCAGGCCGCTATAGCCAGGAAGACCCAACCTACGGGGTTTACAACATGGGCCGCAACGTAACCTTCGGGGTTTATATCCCCTTTGGAACCAATAAATAGTATAGTTAGTTTAGTTAGAACGAAAGCCCCGGAGTAGTTACCGGGTTTTCGTTTTTATTGGGGTCGGTTGATCCCTAAGATCTCCAGTTCCCTCTTCAGTTTTTCGGGCGAAGTGAAATGAATGGATTTGATGCCCAGCTTCTCTGCAGCCAAAACATTGCGCAGGTTATCATCCATAAATAAGGCTTTTTTGGGTGATATGTGATACCTGTTTAACAAAATCTTATAAAAAGCAGGCGTTGGTTTACGCATTTTCTCCATACCGGATACCACGATGCCGTCGAACCAGTTCAGGAAATCATAACGTTCCAAAGCAACCGGAAATGTCTCTGCCGACCAGTTGGTGAGCGCATAAATCTTATACTTGCCGCTATCTTTTAATTGTTTGAATATCTCGACAGTGCCCTCAATGGCGTCGCCAAGCATCTCGTCCCAACGGCCATAAAACGCGCGGATATTTGCTTCATGTTGTGGGTGCTGGGCAACCAATAGGTCTGTCCCTTCCTGTAACGAACGACCCGCGTCCTGTTCTTCGTTCCAATCGGACGTGGTGATGTTACCCAGGAAATCAGTCATCTCTTGCTCATCAGCAAATAAATTACGGTAGAGGTAATGCGGGTTCCAGTCGATAAGCACTGCACCCAAGTCGAATATGATGGTATTGATCATTTCTTCTCCGCGTTCTGTTTCTCAAACTTCAGTTTCAGCTTCTCTTTATTGTCCTTCTCGGTAACTTTATAATTGCTCACCACCGAGTCCTTATTCAGATAAAGCACAAGGCTTTTGGCATATATGGTATCTATTCCATCCATCTTGCGTATGATCTCGTATTCCATGCTTTTTTGCACGAGGCCGTTGCGCTGTGGATATTTTAATAATCCTAAAGCTTGTTTATATGTAAGACCTTTTAATTGGTGGGTTGCCAGCAGGTCGTCGATCATTCCGTCGCGCTTTGGGAAGGTTATGCCGTCGCCCTCGTCCCAGCCCTTGGTGGTGAACTTTTCTTTTTTGATAACATAATCGCAACTTGATAGCGCTGCAACAAACGAAACGATCATAACAACCTTTAAAACAGCACTTTTGAACATGGTATTATTGCTAAGCATTATTTAGCAAATATCCTTTAAATTCTTCAAAGCTTGTACCTAAACTTGTTGCGTGGTGCGCTTTTTTCTCCAGGGCTGTCACTTGTTCCGGGATATCAATTTTATCGGCCTGCTCTTGTGTAAATACATCCGGGAATTTACAAGGATGCGCGGTTGATAAAAATACACCCGCGGTATCCTTGGCATCATGCCCCTGCTGATACGCTTTTAACGCTTTCCAGGCAATAGCCGTATGCGGGCAAGCTATGTAATTGTATTCTTTAGAGATCGCTTCTATGGATTGCAGGGTTTCCTCATCGCTGTAAGTGTAACCGACGATCAGTTTTTTAAGCGCTTCGGGGTTTTCTTTAAACAGATCGGCAATACGTACCCAGTTGCTTGGGTTACCCACATCCATGGCGTTTGAAAGCGTTGCTACTGATGGTTTCGGCTGATAAACGCCGGTTTTTAAAAACTCGGGAACAGTATCATTAGCGTTTGTTGCCGCGATAAATTGCTCTACAGGCAGGCCCATTTTCCATGCTAACAGCCCCGCACCAATATTACCAAAATTGCCACTTGGAACGGCAAAAAACACTTTATTAATACCCTCGCGAAGCAATTGGGCATAGGCGTTAAAATAATAGAATGTTTGTGGGATAAGCCTTGCTATGTTGATAGAGTTAGCCGATGTCAAACGGAACTTCTCATTCAGTTCCTGATCGGTAAAGGCTTGTTTAACCAGGGCCTGGCAATCATCAAATGTACCGTCGATTTCCAATGCGCGGATGTTTTGGCCGTTGGTGGTTAATTGCAATTCCTGGATCTGGCTTACTTTGCCTTTTGGGTAAAGAATAGTTACCCTCGTATTTGGTACACCTAAAAAGCCGAGGGCCACAGCACCGCCGGTATCGCCGGATGTGGCAACCAGTACATCGAGCTGCTTTTCGCCTTCTTCAAGAAAATAACTCATTATACGGCTCATGAAGCGGGCGCCAAAATCCTTAAATGCCAATGACGGGCCATGGAAAAGTTCCAGCACGTAAACGTTCTCTTCCAGCTTTACTACCGGCGCGTAAAAGTTGATGGCATCTTGGATAATGGCTTTCAGATCATCCGAAGGTATATCATCGCCCAAAAGATTCTGCGCCACATGGAACGCTATCTCAGGCAGGGTATATTGGTCCAGGTTGTTCAAAAATTTATCATCAAGCCTTGGTATCTCCACCGGCATGTATAAACCTTTATCCTGCGGCATGCTGTTAAAAACCGCCTCTTTAAAGCCAACCCGCAGGTCTGTATTGTTAGTGCTGTAGAATTTCATAAACCCCCTCTAAATCTCCCCCGAAAGGGGAGACTTTTATTTTATGTGTTAAATATTTCCTTTATGTCATACCCCCGCGTGTCATTGCGAGGTACGAAGCAATCTCTTTAAGCAAGTCCCTCATGCAAAGTGTACAATTGTCCTAAAGAGATTCTTCGTACCTCGCAATGACGGATTGGTGCAATTACCCCAACACCCTCGGCCCGGCATCATTTATGGTTGATACGTAGCCATTAGAGCCTATTTTAATATTGGTTAAGTGTTGTTGTAATTTTTGGGTGATACGTTTGGCAGTTTCCTCATCGCGGGTAAACGCGAATACCGACGGCCCCGAGCCGGAAATGCCAAAACTTACCGCGCCCATTTCCATGGCCATTTCGCGCATCAGGTAAAAATCGGGGATCAACATGCTGCGCACGGGTTCTACCAATACATCCTTCATGCTGCGGCCAATCAGGTCAATATCCTGCATAAACAAACCGCTCACTAAGCCTGCAATGTTACCCCACTGGGTTACGGCATCTTTCATCTGGATGTTCTTGCGAATGATCTGCCTGGCTTCCCTTGTCGGGACATCCACATCAGGGAATACGATGGCACACCACAACCCGGCAGGATGTGGCAGGCGCACCACATCCAATGGCTCGTAACTACGAATCAATACAAAACCACCCAACAAGGCGGGCGCAACATTATCCGCGTGGCCATGGCCACACGCCATTTCTTCGCCTTTCATGGCAAATGGCAATAATGTCGATGGATCGGTATCGTCGCCCAATAGTGTTTTAATAGCAAACAAACCCGCAACCGTACTGGCCGAGCTGGAGCCAAGGCCGCTACCTATTGGCATTTTTTTGTGCAGTTCGATATCCAGGCCAATATCCAGCCTGTCGATACTGCGCAGGTAATGCTCCACACTTACACTTACGGTATTTTTTGCCGGGTTAAGCGGCAGCCTGCCATCATCGCCGGTGATTTTACTGATGGTGATGCCGGGCTTATCCGTTACGCGCATAATTACTTCATCGCCCGGTTCGTTAACCGCGAAGCCCAGCACATCAAACCCGCAAACCACGTTGGCAACGGTTGCCGGCGCAAAGACGTGGATACTATCCAATTGCTTTTGCCCAGCCTTAGCCGGTTGTTTCAAATCTTTTATATCGTTACTCATAAACTATCTATCTTTTAAGGACACACCCCAACCCCTCTCAAGAGGGGAGCCGGAAATTTTGTGTCTTTATCTTGTCTCTTGACTCTAAAAATCCTGCTTCCCTTAATTAGCACCCACATTTATCAGATCGGCAAATACGCCTGCGGCGGTTACTTCGGCGCCTGCGCCGGGGCCTTTTACTACCAGCGGGCGCTCTTTGTACCGGTCGGTAGTGAAAGATATGATGTTGTCGCTGCCGCTAAGCATGTAAAAAGGGTGGTTCTCATCAACACTTTGCAGGGTAATGGATGCCTTGCCATTTTCCAGCTTACCTATGTAACGCAGTACTTTTTTGTCTTTCGCAGCCTGTTCCTTAAGATTGGTAAAGAAAGCATCTTCGGCCTTTAACGCCGCGTAAAAATCTTCCACCGTTTGCGCTTCCAGGCATGCTTTTGGCAAAACGCTTTCTATCTGTACATCTGCTTCTTCCATTTCGTGGCCGGCATCGCGGGCAAGGATCAGGATCTTACGCATAAAATCTTTTCCGCTCAGGTCGTCGCGTGGGTCCGGTTCGGTATAGCCTTTTTCCTGGGCTTCTTTTACCACATCGTGAAAATTGGCATCACCTTTAAAATGGTTAAAAATAAAGGAGATAGTTCCCGACAGGATAGCCTCTATTCGCTGGATACGGTCGCCGCTGCTCATCAGGTCTTTTAAGGTACGGATGATAGGCAGTCCCGCACCAACGTTGGTTTCGTAGAAAAAGTCGACACCATGTTTGCGTGCGGTATCCCTGAATGTTTTGTATTGAGCGAATGATGCCGAGTTGCCTATTTTATTACACGTAACAACCGATACGTTCGCTTTAAAAACGTGCTCGTAAAACGCGATAGGTGCGGGGCTGGCGGTGTTATCAATAAATACGCAGTTTGGCAAATTCAGTTCCTTCATTTTAGCGACGAAACCTGCCAGGTCTGCTTTATGGTCCGAGGCCTGCAGATCGTCCTGCCAGGTATCCAATGATAAGCCATCGGAATTGAAAACCATTTTACGGGTATTGCTAATGCCCACTATTTTTACCTGGATGCCGTTATTTTTTTGGAGGAAATCGGTATGCGCATTCAATTGGTTAAACAAGGTTTTACCAATGTTGCCGGTGCCTAAACAGAAAGCATGCAGGGTTTTGGTCAGTTCGATAAAGAAGGCATCATGCACAGCGTTAAGCGCCTTAGCCAAATCGTGAGCCGAGATGATCACCGAGATGTTATACTCCGACGAACCCTGGGCTATTGCCCTTACGTTAACCCCGTTACGGCCCAGCGCATGGAAAAGCTTGCCGCTCATGCCCGGGGTTTGTTTCATGTTTTCGCCCACTACGGCTAATATGGCCTGGTCTTTTTCTACTACCAATGGCTCAAGCTTGTTGGCTAAAAGTTCCAGTTCAAACTCTTGCTCTATTAAAAGTTTTGCTTTATCGACTTCGTTTGGCTGTACGGCGAAGGTGATGCTATGTTCTGATGATGATTGGGTGATCAATATGATGTTGATCTGCTCCCTTGCCAGCAGCGAAAATAACCTGCCGCTAAAGCCTGATTTACCAACCATGCCGCTACCCTCTAAGTTAAGGATGCTGATGTTATTGATAGACGAGATACCCTTGATAGGCAGGTTTGATGCCTTACAATCGTGGCGGATAACCGTACCGGCAAAAGCAGGCTCGAAAGTATTTTTGATAACAATGGGGATCTTCTTTAAAAATGCCGGGATCATGGTTGGCGGATAAATCACCTTGGCACCGAAATACGAAAGCTCCATCGCTTCGGTGTAGGTCAATTCCTCCAGCGGGAATGCTTTTTGCACCATGCGCGGGTCGGCGGTCATCATCCCGTTAACATCCGTCCAGATCTGGATCTCTTCGGCATTTAAAGCCGCGCCAAATATCGCCGCGGTATAATCGCTGCCGCCGCGGCCAAGAGTTGTGGTTTGGCCGGCATCGTTACCCGCAATAAAGCCGGTTACGATAAGCAGTTTATCGCTGTTCTCCTGGTAAAAAGTTTTAATAAGCAGGTCGGTTAACTCGCTGTTGACTTTAGCATTGCCGAATGAGCTATCAGTTTTGATCAGGTCTGATGCATCAACAAAAAGTACATCCTTAAAATGCTGCGCGGCAATTTTGCTCACCATAATAGATGAACAGCGCTCGCCAAAACTCAGGATCTGGTCGCGGGTTTTGGGAGTAAGCTCGCGCAGGGTAAGTACGCCTTGAAGTAATTCCTCCAATTGATTGAAGTGAATTTTTAATCGGGTGTAGGCAGGGTTTTGGTTTTGCACGCTAAGCAAGGCCTTTACGGCATCAAAGTGGCGTTTTTCCAGTTCGGCTAATTGCGCGGTAAATTCTTTGCCATTTGCGGCATCCTCTGCCATGGATACCAGCAGGTTGGTTACCCCGCCCATGGCAGATAAAACCACTACCGGGCGGCTACCGGGCTTGTCTTCGTTCTTTAAAATATCAAGTAAAGTTTGGATACTGCTTACCGAACCTACCGAAGTGCCACCGAATTTTAGAATTTTCATTTTTAGTATCAAATTAAATGCTACCGTTAGCCTCACCCTGCCCTCTCCAAAGGAGAGGGTTGTAACTCCTTTTCTTTTTAAGCCCCTCTCCCTCGGAGAGGGGTTTGGGGTGAGGCCGTAAGGCTAAAAAAAAGCCTTCCTCTTTGCGGAGGAAGGCTTTCATTTGGTTTTGTTTATGTTTTTACACCATACGATTATCTTCCTCCGTCTTTTATCCCGGTGGTAATAATGGTTGTAATTATGGTGGCGTTAATGTTCATATATATAATGTCGGTAAAGTAAGTAGATTTTATTTGAAATAACAAATGCAATGTTGTTTTATTTTTTCAAAGCCTTTAAATCTTCCTAAATTGCGGACTTATGCAGGGACTGATAACAAAATCAACCGGGAGCTGGTACCAGGTGCGCAGCGGCGACGAAACCATCGATTGCCGCATCAAGGGGAAATTCCGGATAAAAGGTATAACTACTACCAACCCATTAGCGGTTGGCGATTTAGTTGATTTTGATATGGAACCGGAGCAGGGCACAGGGGTTATCACCAACCTGCACCAGCGCAAAAATTATATTATCCGTAAGGCTATCAATCTTTCCAAGCAGGCGCAGATCATCGCGGCTAACCTGGACAGGGCGCTTTTAGTAGTTACCCTTGCATCGCCACGCACTTCGTTAGGTTTTATCGACCGCTTTTTGGTTACTGCCGAGGCTTACGATATCCCCGCCTGTTTAATATTTAATAAGCTCGACTTATTTAGCGACGAAGGGCTTGAGATATTGGCCGATTACCAGGCAATTTATGAGAACATTGGTTATCCCTGCTATTCTGTTTCGGCATTAGAGGGTACCAATATAGATAAGGTACGGGTCCTGTTAAAGGATAAGGCAACGCTTATTTCCGGGCATTCGGGTGTTGGTAAATCCAGCTTGATTAACCGTTTGCTTCCCGATCTCGACCTGCGCACGCACATGGTATCTGAATGGAGCGACAAGGGGATGCACACCACCACCTTTGCCGAAATGTTTGAACTGCCGCAGGGCGGATACATTATTGATACCCCCGGCATCCGCGAATTGGGTGTTATCGATATCGAAAAAGAGGTGTTAAGCCACTTTTTCCCCGAGATGCGCGAACGTATGAACCAATGCCGTTTTAACAATTGCCGCCATATAAACGAACCCGGCTGCGCTGTGCTGGACGCGCTGGAAGAGGGCGAAATAGCACAGTCGCGGTATAATAGCTATTTAAGTATTTATCATGGGCACGATACCAGAGCTTAAGCGAGGCAGGATTTTAAGAAGCAAGGGACAGGAAGAAAAATATTTAATAACATTAAACAAGGTCTTGATTCTTATGTCTTGACTTCTTGATTCTATTTTATTCTATGAGGGCAGTTATACAACGGGTTTCAGAAGCATCATGCAAGGTTGATGGTAGCATCACAGGGCAGATTGGCATTGGGTTTATGATTTTATTGGGTGTTGAGGATGCCGATACCGACGAGGACCTGCAATGGCTTGCCCAAAAGATAACCGGCCTGCGCGTCTTTGGCGACGAGAACGGACTGATGAACAAAGCCCTTGCCGATATTGGTGGGGATATCCTGCTTATATCGCAATTTACTTTGTTTGCTGCAACTAAAAAGGGCAACCGTCCTTCGTTTCTCCGCGCGGCAAAACCGGATAAGGCCATCCCGATGTACGAGCAGATGATAAAAACACTGGAAACCATCACCGGTAAAAAAATAGCCACCGGTATTTTTGGCGCCGATATGAAGGTAAGCCTGGTGAACGATGGCCCGGTTACCATCACAATAGATACTAAGGTTAGGGAATAAGCCCCTTAAAAACCCTCCAGCCTGTCCTGGAAACTGCGGCCAACGGGTACGCTCACCCGGCCGTTCAGCACTACTTTAGTGCGCTCTACAGATGCTATTTTGCTTTTGGCAATGATGTAAGATTTATGCACCCGCAAAAAATATCCGGCAGGTAAAATCTCTTCCACATGTTTTAGCGAGCCTTTGGTGATCACTTTATCGGCATTGGTATAAATGATAGAATAGTCTTTCAGCGCCTGTATGTAAATGATCTCGGCTATACAAACTTTCACCGTTTTTAACCCCGATTTAAGATAAAGGTATTCGGGCGCTTCGGTTTTGATCTCAACCGAATCGGCCGCTGCGGCCAGATCCTTTTTGTGGCGGAACCAATCGAGGCTTATTTTAAAGCTTACCGTTATCAGCAGGTACCACGCCGAACTTACCGCGTTATAAGGCAGCGAGCGCCAGAACTGTGCGTAACGCGTATCGCCAATAATAAACCCGAACAAAAACATGTCATATGCACTTTGCAGGCCAACGTATAGCGCAAGCGATACTATAAGAAGCAGCGTGAAAACCACATACCGCTGCCGGTTAAAAAAACGTGGTATAAGCACATATAGGTTAAGGTAGGCCAACCCCATAATGAGCGCCAACCTAACGCTAACACACGCAATAAAATTTGGTAAACCCGCCTTATGTATAAGGTATCGCCGTTCGTATAAAAACAGCAGCGTTATCAGCAGCCAAAAGCACACCTGTGGCAATACCTTTTGCCATGTAATGGATTTTATTTTAACAGCCTGTTGCATTGTACCTGTAAAAATAGGGCATTAAAGTTTAATAAGCAGCAGCAGGCATAGCGGTTGGTCTATAAAACTTCGCGTTGGTCTACTAAATATATTTTTAACCCGTAAACACCCCAAATTGCCCTTATTAAATCAAATTTATTATGAACAGGCAAAAATTTATAATGGCATTAACGCTGGGCCTGGTGCCCATAGTAGTATCGGCAAAACGGGCATTAAAGATACTTGACCCAGGCCCGGTGGGCGGCGGCTGCGATGGCCGCGAACTGATGTACGAGGGAATGCCCGGCAAGCTTAGCAACACCAGCTACCTGCCCGGCTGGGCAGCTGGCGGGAAAAAATTGATCGTTGAAGGAACAGTGTACCGCAAGGATGGGCGTACGGTAGCGCCCAATATTATTGTGTACATATACCATACCGATAGCAAGGGATATTACAGCCCTTTTGCCAACCAGGTACAGGGAAAACGCCATGGTTATTTACGCGGGTGGGTAAAAACCGGTTGCGATGGCAAATACAGGTTTTATACAACCATGCCCGCGCCTTATCCGCAGCGTAGTAACCCGGCGCACATTCACCCGGTTATCAAAGAGCCGGGCATAAACGAATATTATATTGACGAATACCAGTTTGATAACGACCCGCTGCTTACCCGCGAATTACGCGATAAGGCCGAAGACCGTGGCGGTACCGGCATTATAAAGCTGCGTAAAACCACAAGCGGCATACTGGTTTGCAAACGCGATATTATCCTGGGCTATAATATCCCCAATTACAGATGAACGGGCGCAATATCAACATAGGATTGCTGGTGCTGCGGATAGGCATTGGCAGCATGTTTATTTTGCATGGCTGGCCAAAACTGCAGGGCGGTATAGCGGGTTGGGAACGCCTGGGCAATAACATGCAGTATATAGGCATCAGCTTTTTACCGGCCTTTTGGGGTTTTATGGCCATGGCTGCCGAACTTGTTGGCGGCATTTGCCTGGTACTTGGCGTTGGTGTGCGCGTAGCATCGGCCCTGATGCTGTTTACCATGTTTGTTGCTGCCGCAGGCAACCTAAGCCAGGGCTACGGCTTAGAAGGTGTGGTAGAAATAACCGAAGTAAGCAGCGCCCTGTTTATGCTGCTTATTGTTGGCGCGGGGCAGTGGACGGTTTTAGATGCTGTAAGACGAATAACCGGAGGCTGCTTGCAAACCCGGGGTGATATTACTTTGTGATAACCGCGTATTCCGTTTGCCGGATTTTTAGTAATATTACCACATGCGTAAGATCCTCACCCTCTTATTTTTTGTCCCGCTGATGGCTGGTTTATCAGCCCGTGCCCAGGCGCCGGGCGCAACTATCGACGTGCAGCATTACCGCTTTGCCATTACTTTAAACGATGCCGACAACATAATAAAAGGACAGGCTACCGTTACCGCAAAATTCCTGAGAACCACAAAGCAATTTGAGCTGGACCTGGCCGGGCAAAACAACGATGGTAAAGGTATGCTGGTAACAGCTTTAAAAGAACAAGGCAGGCCGGTTAAATTTACACAGGATAGCGATAAGCTGATCATCAATACAAAGTCCATTGCGGGAACGGTACATAGCTACGTAATAACCTACCGGGGTATCCCTACCGACGGGCTGATCATATCAACCAACCTGCACAAGCGCCGTACCTTTTTTGGCGATAACTGGGCAACCCGCGCGCGCAACTGGCTGCCATGTGTAGATCATCCTGCCGATAAAGCTTCCGTAGAGTTTTTGGTGACCGCGCCCGCCCATTATAAAGTTGTAGCCAATGGTTTAAAAATTGCGGAGAAGGTACTTCCGGGCAATAAAAAGCTTACCCACTGGAGCGAGACCGCTAAGCTGCCCACAAAGGTGATGGTAATAGGCGTGGCCGATTTTGCGGTGGCTAACGCGGGCAACCCGGGTGGTACGCCGGTTTATACTTACGTATTCCCCGAGGACAAGGAAGCCGGGTTTAAAAGTTATGCGGTAGCGACTAAAATACTGCCTTGGTTTGTAAAAAGAATAGGCCCGTTCCCGTATAAAAAGCTGGCTAATGTGCAGTCTAAAACCGTTTTTGGCGGTATGGAAAATGCAGGGGCTATATTTTATTACGAAAAATCGGTGTACGACTTTAAGGGCATGGAATCCCTGATGGCGCACGAGATAGCCCACCAGTGGTTTGGCGATGCCACAAGCGAAAAAAACTGGTGGCATGTATGGCTTAGCGAAGGCTTTGCTACCTACATGACCAACCTTTACCTGGAAGGGACTTACGGTGCGGATACCCTGAAAAGCCGCCTGGAAGCTGACAGGAAAACTATATTCGGGTTTGAAAAAAGATACCTTGCCCCTGTGGTAGACTCTGCGTTTAAAGGACCCATGATAAACATGCTTAATGATAATGCCTATCAAAAGGGTGGTTGGGTATTGCATATGCTGCGCCGCAAAATTGGCAACGAAGCTTTTTGGAAAGGGGTAGCCAATTACTATAAACAGTATAACGGTGGCAATGCTAATACCAACGATCTGCGCTTGATAATGGAAAAAGCCGGAGGGACGGACCTGAAGCAATTTTTTAACCAGTGGCTTCGTACGGCCGGGCACCCGCAGTTAAAAATAACCCGGGATTACAACGCAACCGATAAAACGGTTGCCATCCATATAAACCAGCTACAGGAAAAGCCTTATCAATTTACGCTGGAGTTACTGGTTGATGGTAAATTGTATAAAACCGAAGTTAAAGATGCCGTTACTACATTCAGCGTACCTGTCGCATCGGCTGCGCCGGAGATAAAGATCGACCCTAATGTTAATTTGCTGGCCTCGTTTACCGAATAGTGGATTAAACCTTATAACAAGGTAAACGTCAAAACTGTGTGTATTTACTACAATTATTAAATTTAATTTAGTTCGGATAATTTAAATATAACCTATATATAATTTGGAAAAATAAAAAATTTCAAAACAATATATCTTTTTAAAATGTTTTTCGTATAATTGAAATATATAATAACCCGGTGAGGCTATTATAAGAATTAACCCGATCTGTTCACTTAATTTTTAACATCATGACAAAAGCGTTTCAATCCATTTATGTAAAGTTTTACAGGTGGGGCTTCAAAAATTTCGGTCAGGGTACATTGCCCCAGTTTAAATCGTTGTTTAACGTAAGCTTTTTGCTGGTTGTGGTGTTAACAAATGCTATGCTGTTTACCGAACTGCTTGTTAAAGCAAAGTGGCTTACATTAAACCTGTCATCCTATGTGGCTATCATGTTTGGCGCCGTAGGCTTTTTGCTTATAAACCATTTTATATTATTAAATAACCGCATGTTTAAGCAACTGAACGCGCGGCTGGCTACTATAAGTGTGCATAATAAAAACCTGTTTTCGGTTGTATTGCTTGTAAACGTATTGTTTGCCTGCGGTTTATGCTTTATCAGGTAAAATATAAATTTTCATCAAAAAAAAGCAGGGCACTTACGGTGTCCTGCTTTTTTTACAGCCGGTGGCATGCGTTATTCAAATACCACATTGTATTTTTTCGCCACATCCTGCACAGCGGCGGTATTTTTACCGAACACCTTAACGGTTTGGCTTTGAGGTTTAAGCAAGCTTTTTTGGCCACCGGGTGTTAATGTAACCAGCAGTATACCTGTTTGTGTGCCCACGTTTTTAATGCTGTGTATGGTGCCGTGCGGGATATAAATATTTGCACCCTTTGCAGCCTCGTATTTTTTGCCGTCGGCAAATAGCATGAAGTTTCCATTTGTTACTAAAATTACTTTGTCTTCGCCGTTGCAGATGTGAGGCGGCGAGCCGGCGCCCACATTAACTTCCTCTTCAATAATGGTAAGGTTTCCGCCACTGCATTCGGTACTGAGAATTACACTCGTGCGTACCCCTTTTATTTCTCTGCTTTCACTCGGTCCCTGCTGTTTAAAATTCCTGGTAGATATCATTATGGTAACGTTTTATTACTATTATGACGGAAGTTCATTGCAGGGTGTTACAAGTACACCAAGAAAAAGTTGTGTGTTTAAACGTGTTTTGGCCGGTATTAAGTGGATTGTATGTAGCTGTGCAACTGCTCTATAGTTTCTTTTTGCGAGTGTATAGTTTCGTAAACCACATCGTTGATGGAGATGATACCGCAAAGCTGTTCTTCCATATCAAAAACAGGCAGGTATCGGATGTTGTTCTCGCTCATGATAAGCATGCAGCTATCAACAGACGACTCGGGCGTTATTTTAGGGAAGTTGTTACTCATGATCTCGCCAACGGTGGTATCGTCCGAGTGTTTACCCATTAATATGATCTTACGGGCGTAATCCCTTTCGGTTACCAGGCCAAGGTATTGGTCGTTTTCGGTAACTACTACCGAGCCGATATTTTTTTCGGACATCAGTTTCAGCACGTTTAAAACAGTGGTTTGGGCGGGCACAGCAATAACGTTGCTGCCCTTGCGGGCAAGGATGTGTTTTACGCTTTTCATATAAATTAAGGTTATTGGAGACCTCAATTTACAAATAACTAATAGAAAAACAATAAGTTATATTGAAAAAATAAATTGGACGGGTTTAATTGATGGCGATCACCTTATCCTTTAATACCCCAAAAATTCTGTCGGCTTTGCGGCTTAGTATAGCCACCTTTCCCGTAAATTTCCCAAACGATGGCAGTATGGCCTGGTTTTTACCAAACGCGAAGCATGGCAGCGTAACCTTTTGCCTGCCCCTGCCAACCAGGCTAACGCCGGGGTGGATATGGCCGCATAGAACATATCCATCTTCCTCTTTTTTCTCCGGATCGGCCAGCGGGTGATGAAGCATCAGGAACGGACCGACAACCAAACGTTTGTGCAGGATGACGCCGAGGTCGGTGTAATGTTTATCGCTAATGATATCGTGGTTACCCTTTATCAAAATGATCTGCAACCTGGGAAACTGACTGCGCCAAAGCACAAACCAATCCCAGTCGTTATTCATATCGCTGTGGAACAGGTCGCCCAAAAAGATCACCTTATCCGGGCGGTGTTCGTGGATAAGGTCGGATAGCATGGCCAGGTCGTCCTGCTCCATATTGCGGGGAATAGCGATACCCGCCTTGCGGAAATGCCCCACCTTGCCAAAATGCACATCGGCAGCAATCAGGGCTTTTTCCTGCTGCCAGTAAATGGCCTTTTGAGGTAACAGTAACAGATCCTGGTTTAAAAATTGGAAAGGGGTGCCCGCACTTATCGTCATATCGGGGGCAAAGATAAGAATTGTAAGCCTCTCCCCAACCCTATCCGAAGGAGAGGGAGTGAGTTAGGTGGTGAATGGTTGAGTGGCTGCTTTATAGTGAACACCTGCCGGAGAGTTTACTCACCCCGCGGCACTGCGTGCGCGACCCTCTCTGCTTCGCAAAGAAGATAAGAAATTTGAAAGGTTTTTATACCCTCTTTCCGCGTAGCGAAGAGAGGGTCGACCAGCGAAGCGATGTCGGGGTGGGTAAACTCTTAGAGCGATATAGTAACCGATTACTAATTATTGTAATATTGTTTTATGGAAATTAAAGAAGCGCAGCATCTTGTAGATAACTGGATAAAAACAACCGGGGTAAGGTATTTTAACGAACTGACCAATACCGCCATGCTGATGGAAGAGGTTGGCGAGGTTGCCCGCATTATGGCAAGGCAATACGGCGAGCAATCGTTTAAAGCATCGGATACGGAAGTTAACCTGGCGGATGAAATGGCCGATGTGCTGTTCGTACTCATCTGCCTGGCTAACCAAACCGGAATTGACCTGACGGACGCATTGGAGAAAAACATGCAGAAGAAAAGTATCCGCGATGCCGAAAGGCATCAGAATAATGAGAAACTAAAATAGCATTCTGCGTTATATAATTCCATAAACAAAAATAAAACAGAATATTATTCTGTTTTATTTGCGATATCAAAATATAATAATGTAGATTTGCTATTGACTAATCAAATCTATGTTATTATGAAAAAGTACCTATTTATACCGTTTGCTGTTGCCCTGGCATTTGCAGCTTGTAAACATGAACCATCCCACAACAAAGGCGAAAGCGTGAGCGAAGTGCGTTTTGCGCCGCCTGTTGTAAAGCCCGATGCAGAAAGTATAGACGCAACGGCCGAAAAATCAATGGAAGTAGCGATGCCTGAGGCAAATGCAATACAGATTGACGAACCCGTTGGCGTTGCCGATGTTAAACAGGTAGTTGAAGAAAGGCCGGCGGAGGTACAAAAGAAGATCATCAAAGAGGGCGATATCCGTTTTGAAACGAGCGATGTAGCCAAAACCCGCAAACAAATTATCGCTTCATTAAAACATCTCGGCGGCTATGCGGAGGACGACAGCGAAACCACCGACGGAGATGCAGGCAGTAAGGAATATACCCTGAGCGTTCGTATCCCTGCCAAAAACTTCGATGCCTTTTTGGGTACGGTTTCATCAACTGCCACCAAAATAGATAGCCGCAACATCCACATAAAAGATGTTACCACGCAATTTATTGATACCAAAACCCGGTTGGATAATAAACTACAGCTCGAAAAACGTTACCTGAACCTGCTAAACCGTGCCGATAAAATGCGCGACCTGCTTGATATTGAGGAGAAACTGACCCAGATCCGCAGCGAGATAGAATCGACCCAAAGCCAGCTGAACTATATGAGCAAGCAGGTTGATTACAGTTCGCTAACTGTTACGTTTTACACCAAACAACCGGAACAGGTTGCAGCAGGCAATGGGTTTGGTTACAAACTAAAAAATGCGCTGATAAACGGCTGGGAGTCATTGCAAGGCCTGTTCTTTGGTTTATTGGCAAACTGGTACTTGCTACTAATGATTGCGGTACTTATCATTTGGATAAGAAGATGGAGAGGTAAAAGAAGACTGGCTAAACAAGCTTAACCAGCCGCTCGCCATGAAGAACCGGTATAGCGGTTGTCAGATTAACCTGCAGGCAAAATTCAATGTCTTTTTCTATACCCAATTTTCTGAGGCGCTCGCCGTGCGATGTTTTGCCAAGGTATTGGCTAATATTGTTTTTACCGAGATGGAACAGGTCGTTAGCGGCAATGGCGGGGTCGTCTAACGTGTAGGCGCCGGTCTTTAGCTGCTCTATTACTGCACCGGCAAAAAGGGTGTCCTCCAAATTAAAATTGTTTTGCCAGCCGGCGCAAACCAGCAGGATGTTTTCCGGCTGTGTTTTTAACCAGTTACAAAGCGCTGTTAAATTTAAAAAAGAACCTATGACAACCTTTTTGGCCTTGCGCGATAAATGCAAGGCATGCGTTCCGTTGGTGGTAGTAAGTACAATGGTTTTACCGGCTACCTTTTCGGCGGTGTACGAGAATGGAGAGTTGCCAAAATCAAACCCGGCAACTACCTCACCGTTGCGCTCGGCAGCCAGTAAATAGCCAAGGCCTTTCTGGCGGTAAGCGGCGCATTGTTCCACTTCAGCTACCGGGATAATAGCCTCTGCGCCATTCCCGATCCCATAACAAATAGAGGAAGTAGCCCTGAAAATATCTATCACCACCACAATATAATTTTCAACATTATACAAGGGGATCAGGGCAGGGGTTAGGCAAACGTCTAAACTTCGTGTCATTGGGTCATTGAGTCATTAGGTCATTGGAAAAAACATTAGGTCACTGGTCACAAAAAATGACACAATGACCTAATGACACAATGACGGGCAAAGCCCTTATTTATAAAACGGCGGTTTTACCACCTGTGCTTTTACTTTATTATCGCGGATAAGGATATAGATCTCGGTGCCTTCTTTGGCAAATTCGTTTTTCACATAACCCAGGCCGATAGCTTTTTGCAACGATGGCGACTGGGTGCCCGATGTTACCCGGCCTATAACGTTGCCATCGGCATCCACGATCTCGTAATCGTGGCGGGGGATACCGCGGTCTATCATTTCAAAGCCTACCAGCTTGCGTTCTACACCTGCTGCTTTTTGTTGCTGTAAAGCCTCTGAATTGGTAAATGTTTTGCTGAATTTAGTTACCCAACCCAGTCCGGCCTCTAATGGCGATGTGGTATCGTCTATATCATTACCGTAAAGGCAAAAGCCCATCTCTAAACGCAGGGTATCGCGCGCGGCCAAACCAATTGGTTTTATACCGAATGGCTCACCTGCTTTAAATACCTCGTTCCAGATAAATCCGGCGTGCTCGTTATCAAAATAGATCTCGAAACCACCCGCACCAGTGTAGCCCGTTGCAGATACAACTACATTTTCGATACCGGCAAACCGGCCTTTTTTGAAGGTATAATACTCCATCGAACCCAGATCGATATCTGTAAGGCTTTGCAGCGCGTCGGCAGCTTTAGGGCCTTGTACGGCAAGCAGCGATGTACGGTCTGATATATCTTTCATCTCCACACCGTTGGTGTTGTATTTAGAGATCCAGTTCCAGTCTTTTTCTATGTTAGAGGCGTTAACAACCAGCATGTAAGTTTTCTCGTCTATGCGGTAAACCAGCAGGTCGTCAACAATGCCGCCGTCCTCGTTTGGCAGGCAGGAGTACTGCACTTTGCCATCGTATAGTTTAGATGCATCGTTGCTGGTAACGCGCTGTATCAGGTCGAGCGCGTTCTCGCCTTTTAAAATAAACTCGCCCATGTGGCTTACATCAAACACACCCACGCCTTTGCGTACGGTATCGTGTTCGGCATTAATGCCAACGTATTGTACGGGCATGTTATACCCGGCAAATGGTACCATTTTAGCACCCAGGTTGGTATGTACTTGTGTTAAAGCTGTATTCTTCATTTATTATTTTTTGTCGCGTGGCAAAAATAGCAAAATAGCTGTAGTGAACAGGCTTGTTTATGCAATTGATTTATAAAAATCAGCCAGCTGGCGGGTTACGGCATTTACATCGTGCTGCTCCTCTATCAGCTTACGGGCGTTACGCCCAATTTCACGGCAAAAATGCTCGTCGGTAATGCATTTTTTAACGGCCTCGTAAAACTCATCCAAATTGTTGGCAATGATGATATTGTTACCATTCTCGATATTGATGCCCTCGGCCCCAAGCGAGGTAGAGATAATACATTTTTCCATCGCCATCCCTTCAACGATCTTCACCCGCATACCACCACCCGAAAGCAGCGGTACTATCATGATGGATTTGCTGTTCACAAATTCCAGCGCATCGTCAACTTCGCCGTGGATAAACACTTTGCCCAGCACTTCGTAATCGTCGAACCGCTCGGGGATGTTATGGCCGGCCACGTAAAATTTGGCTTTCAGGCTGCCGTCGGTAAGGTCTTTATGGAAATTATCAATAAACCATTCTATCCCCTCGCGGTTGGGCAGCCAGTCAAGCGAACCCAGGAAAAACAGGCTTGGGTAATCGGTTTTGGTATAGTCGGGGTTGTAAAGCGAAAGGTCTATCCCGATAGGCAGCACCGTAAGTGGGATGTCGGTGCCAAAGGATAGCATAGAAGTTTTATCCTGCGCTGTAAACACCACCATGCCGTCAAATTTATTCAGCAATTCCAGCTCATAGTTTTTTATGCGGCGGGCCAGCAGCTGCAGGTACCAGCGCTTAAACGGGTCGCTTTTTTGCTGGGCCAGCTTTTGCCAAACCTGGTGCTCGATATTATGCGCCCTGAAGATTACTTTTGCTTTTGAATTTCTGCGGATAACCCCAAGGTATGGCGCAACAAAAATGCCCTCCAACTGGATAATATCGTACTGGTTTTCCTGCAGGTTTTTTTGCAGGAGTTTCTCGAACCCGGCGTTGTAGTACTTATCAATATTGTACGAGTTGTTGGTAAACAGGTTGCTCACCGCCTCTATCATGGTAACGCGGGTATCAATATCGTACTCGGTGTAGTTTATTTTATCAAGCAGTTCGTCGCGTTCGCGCGGGGCGCTGTTCTTTTTAACATTGAGGGATATCAAAGTAACATCGTGCCCAAGGCCAATAAAACCTTTAATGGTATTGCCAACCACTATGGGGTAGCCCCCATTCTGCGGGAACGGCGCACGATGTGTTAATATCAGAATCCTCAAAACGCGTAGATAATTGGTAAGGCAAAGGTATTAATCCTTACAGGGTTTGGCAAGCCCCCTCTAAATCTCTCCCGGTAGGGGAGACTTTTTCTTAATGCCTCTCTCCAGCCGGAGAGGGGTTTGGGGTGAGGCGTTTTCAACAAACTCTTCAGAAATTGGTACGCCCCTTTGGCCCGGCTGGGTAACTTTAAATGTTTTACGGTGATATGGTGTGTGGCCGCGTTCTAAAACCATTTTACGGTGACTTATAGTTGGGTAGCCCTTGTTGGTATGCCAGTCGTACTCGGGGTGTTCTAAAGCAATCTGCTTCATATAATCATCGCGGTAGGTTTTGGCCAGTATGGAAGCCGCAGCAATGCTGAAGTATTTGGCATCGCCCTCTACAATACAATGGTGCGGGATTTCGCCGTATTTATTAAAGCGGTTGCCATCTATAATTAAAAACTGGGGGATGCAAAGCAGCTTATCAATTGCGCGGTGCATGGCCAGAAAGGATGCGTTAAGGATATTGATTTCGTCTATCTCGGTATTATCGCACCAGGCCACGGCGTGGGCAATGGCTTTTTCTTCTATCTCGATGCGCAGCTGGTACCGCACTTCTTCGGTAAGCTGTTTAGAGTCGTTTAGCAAGTGGTGGTCAAAATCGCGGGGCAGGATAACCGCGGCGGCAAAAACAGGCCCGGCAAGGCAGCCGCGGCCGGCCTCGTCACATCCTGCTTCAATAAAATCGTGCTGGTACCTTGCTAATAACATCCGTTCGCGCTTGCTTCCTCTGGTGCAAATATCTTAAAATAAGCCGTGCGCATACAATACCTGTTGATAAATAAACTATGGATGGTACAATTGTTCAAACTAACAACTATTACGAATGTTAAACATTTGATGAAGAAATTAGTATTTATCGCCTTTGTTTTTTGCAGGATAAACTGCTTTGCCCAAAAGCATACCCCATTGCCACACGGAATGGTTTTTGGCGATAAACCTACTGAGATAGCGCCAGTACCTGCCGAAAAGATAGAAACCCTTATGGGAAAAAAAATCCGCCAAACTACGGCCATCGTTGGCAGGATCATCCGGGTTACCAAAGAAAAAGGCGGCTGGTTTGACATGGATGCCGGCAACGGGAAAGTGATTGCTGCGCATTTTAAAAATTACAACATCAGGCTCCCCGAAGCCATAAACGGGCGTACGGTAATTATCGAAGGTGTAGCCCAGCGCCTGCTAACGGCAGATGATATGCAGCACTTTGCAGGCGATACGGTTACCGGTGCCAAACAGCACCAGGAAAAGGTTAACCCCAAAGCAAGGATAACATTTGAGGTGAGGGGGTTGATGGTGGATAGGTGAGTTTGCAGTTTTAAAAATGTCATGGTTAGCTTGTCGAACCATTAGCCGTTGGGCCTGCGCGCCCTTCAACAGGCTCAGGATGACCGAGCGTGCATATTGCAACGATGGTTTCACTTCCTTCGGTGGGAGGAGTGTGGCGGTCGGTGTTGTGGGAGGGGGTTCATCGCTTGGTTACCTTATTAAACAAAATAGCGATGGGTATAAAACCCATCGCTATGTCAAAAAGCTTTACGCTTTATTCCTTTCAGCTTTACGCTACCTATGCAAACCTTGCTTCTTTTCGTAATGATGCCGGTTCTACGTGCAGGTAATCGGCAAAAAGCTCCCGCACCTTCTCGGCTACCTCGGCGCGGTTTATGGTTGATGCGTTGCGGCGGCAGCTCAGATAATGCTCGCGGGCAATTTTTTCGGCAAGGTCGCCAAGGGTTTTTACCTTTAGCTCCTTGCCAAATTTACCTGCAAGTACCAACCCTGTAACCGCAATACCGGCCAAAATAAACCCGGTTATATTATTATAAAATGACAGGGTAATAGCGGCCAGCAATAATCCGGCAAAGCCGTAAACAATCCATTGCTTAGGCTGTAACAGGTTAACGTGGAAACCCATTTCGCTTTCCAGTTCGCCTACAACTTCAATACGGTTATCGCGGGGAAAAAGCTCACAAAGTTTGGTCTGCGGCCTCAACTCGCATTTTTCAATGGGCTTTTTGGCGTTAATGGCGTTACGCAATTTGTAAAAGGCCTGCTGCGTGGTGCAGCTGTCGCTTTGTACTAATTTAACTTTTTCAACCACCAGGTCGCATAGTGCGCCAAAGGTTTTTATTGTGCTAATGTCGTTGTCTGTGAACCTGATATTGAACGATCTTTCGATCTTTAGTAAAACATCACTTACATCCTCCGGGTCGATATTGCTCAAATTACCAACCGGCGCATTCTTCAAATTAACTCTCAATACTATAGTACTAAATTAAACCATCCAGCGCCGTAAAATTAACGGCGGCTAATCCTAAATTCAAAACTGATGCCAGTTTTAAATTACTTGCTCAAATACATTGATTTTTCTTTATACAGATGCCTGAAATAAGGGTCTTCCAGATCAGGGATAAACCTGATGGCTTCGCCTGTAGATTTCATTTCGGGGCCCAGTTGTTTTTCAACCTCAGGGAACTTATCAAACGAGAACACAGGCTCTTTTATTGCATATCCTTTAAGCTTGCGCTCAATGGTAAAATCCTTTAATTTGTTTACGCCAAGCATTACTTTGGCGGCTATGTTTATGTAAGGTACATCGTATGCTTTAGCTATAAACGGCACCGTACGCGATGCGCGCGGGTTAGCCTCTATCACATACACCTTATCATCTTTAACCGCGAACTGAATATTCAGTAAACCGCGAACGTTAAGGGCACGTGCAATTTTTTCGGTGTATTCTTCCATTTGGCGTATCACGTTGTCGCTCAGATCGAACGGTGGCAGTACCGCGAATGAATCGCCTGAGTGGATACCGGCCGGCTCGATATGTTCCATCAAACCAATAATGTGCACATCCTCGCCATCGTGGATAGAATCAGACTCGGTTTCGGCAGCGCGGTCAAGGAAGTGGTCAATTAATACCCTGTTACCGGGTAAATTTTTCAACAGGTTTACCACAGCTTTCTCCAGATCCTCATCATTTATCACAATGCTCATGCCCTGGCCGCCAAGCACGTAGCTTGGGCGCACCAATACCGGGTAACCTACCTCATGTGCCACAACCAATGCTTCTTCGGCACTTTCGGCAACGCCATATTTAGGGTATGGGATTCCCAGTTCTTTCAACAGGTCGCTAAAGCGGCCGCGGTCTTCGGCAACATCCATGTCATTGAATGATGTACCGATTATCTTAATGCCATGCTGATGCAGCTTTTCGGCCATTTTAAGGGCTGTTTGACCACCCAGCTGTACAATTACGCCTTCTGGCTTCTCCATATCGATTATCTCGCGTACATGCTCCCAAAATACGGGCTCAAAGTACAGCTTGTCGGCCATGTTAAAGTCGGTTGATACAGTTTCGGGGTTACAGTTGATCATGATTGCTTCGTAACCGCTTTCTTTGGCGGCAAGCAGGCCATGTACACAGCTGTAATCAAACTCGATACCCTGCCCGATACGGTTCGGGCCCGATCCTAATACGATGATCTTCTTTTTATCGGATACGATTGATTCGTTCTCGCCTTCGTAAGTTGAGTAATAGTATGGTGTTTTGGCAGCAAACTCGGCCGCGCAGGTATCCACCATTTTGTAAACACGTTTTATGCCCAGGGCTTTGCGGCGCTGGTAAACGTCCTCTTCGGTTACGTTACCTAAAACGTAGGCAATTTGCGTATCCGAGAAACCACGTTGTTTAAGGGTGAAGAAGAAATCCTCAGGAATATTATTTAATGAGTAACGACGAAGTTCTGTTTCAATGTTTACCACATCCTGGATCTGGTTCAGGAACCAGCGGTCAATTTTGGTTACCTTACGGATAGATTCGATAGGTACACCCAGGCTCATGGCATCGTAAATGTGGAACAACCTGTCCCAGCTTGGATGCTCAAGGCTGTGCATGATCTCGTCCAGGTTGCGGCTCTGGCGGCCATCGGCACCAAGGCCGGCACGACCAATCTCTAAACTCTGGCAAGCCTTCTGTAGAGCCTCGATAAAGCTGCGGCCAATACCCATTACCTCACCTACCGATTTCATGGTAAGGCCAAGCTCGCGGTTAGCGCCTTTAAATTTATCGAAGTTCCAGCGAGGGATCTTCACGATCACGTAATCCAAAGTTGGCTCAAAGTAAGCCGAAGTTGTTTTGGTGATCTGGTTCTCTATTTCGTCGAGGTTGTAACCAATGGCCAGCTTCGCAGCTATTTTAGCGATTGGGTAACCTGTTGCTTTTGATGCTAATGCTGATGAGCGAGATACACGCGGGTTTATCTCTATGGCGATGATCTCTTCATCTGCCGGGTTTACCGAAAACTGTACGTTACAGCCACCCGCGAAGTTACCAATGGCACGCATCATTTTGATGGCCTGGTTACGCATTTGCTGGTAGCAGCGATCGCTCAGGGTCATGGCCGGGGCCACGGTTATAGAGTCGCCGGTGTGGATACCCATCGGGTCGAAGTTTTCGATAGAGCAGATGATGATAACGTTATCATTGCCATCCCTTAATAACTCCAGTTCGTATTCTTTCCAGCCTAAAACCGCCTGCTCTACCAAAACCTCGTGGGTTGGCGATGCCTGCAGGCCACGGCTTAGCGCCGCGTCAAAATCTTCTTTTTTATGTACAAAGCCTGCGCCTTTACCACCAAGGGTATAACTTGGGCGGATAACCAGCGGGAAACCAATTTGCTGCGCGGCCTCTTTACCTTCTAAAAACGAGTTGGCAATTTTTGATGTAGCCACCCCAACGCCTATATCAACCATTAACTGGCGGAAGGCTTCGCGGTTCTCTGTTTTTTCGATGGCATCTAAATCAACACCAACTATTTTAACGCCATATTTTTCCCAAATGCCACGTTCGGCAACGCTGATGCAAAGGTTAAGCGCTGTTTGCCCGCCCATGGTAGGCAGCACCGCATCTATCTGGCGTTCCTGTAATATTTTCTCTATGCTTTCCGGCTCAAGGGGTAAAAGGTAAACGTGGTCGGCAATAACCTTATCGGTCATGATGGTTGCCGGGTTGCTATTGATGATGGTTACAGATATACCTTCATCTTTCAACGAAAGCGCAGCCTGCGAACCGGCATAATCAAACTCACACGCCTGGCCTATAATAATAGGGCCCGAACCAATAATTAAAACGGATTTGATGGAAGTATCTCTGGGCATAGTTTTTTAAGTCTTAAGTCTTATGTCCAAAGTCTTAAGCCAGGGTCTTAGATCAAGCGATAAAAGACTAACGACTACCGACTAAGGACTTGAAAATCCTATGCGCTGAAAGGCGAAAAATCCCGACCTCAGCGTCGGGGTGCAAAGATAGTAATTTGCGGGGATTTGAAATTTAAATTTGTAATTTTAATGTGATATCCGCTTCGTGTGTTATGCTGATGATATACAAATCATTAATTATTTTTAATTGCACTACTAAAAACTACCTTGCACAATATAAAATCATGAAAAAATCCTTACTTATCGCCACCCTTTTTATTTGTGTTATTTGTGGCTGCGCCACGGTACAATCCATTGTAAAATCAACCTTCCCTTACACGGCCGCGGTGGTTATACCTGCATCGGCACCGGTTGGCACAGCGCAAACCGCTACAAGTACCGGCAACAGTTTCGACCAAAATTTTGGTAACACGGGCACCAGGGTTAATGATGTGCGCATTGTCTCTGCAAAAATATCGGCAGGAAATCCGTCAGAGTTTAATATTGGCAACCTGGCATCGGCTAAAATTTATATGTCGAAAATGAATGGCGATGAAGAAGTTATGGTAGCATCGCGCAGCGATATTGGCCCTAACGTGGGTAACTCGCTGGTGCTGGATATCGATAACACCAAGTTTTTGGATGCGCTTATCCGCGAAAAAAGTGTGCGGATCCGCATGGTTTACCACCTGCGCAATAAAATTGATATTGATGCCAGGTTAAAAGTTGTACTGGGCATATCTGCCAGCCCGGCCAATTAAGCAGTTACTTTAATAATTTATTATTCGCATCAGGAAATACCAATATAGGTTCGTATGCACGGGCTTCTTCGGTTTCCATGTAAGCGTACGACATGATGATAACAACATCGCCAACCTGCGCAAGCCTTGCGGTTGCGCCGTTAAGGCATACGGTACCGCTGCCGCGTTCGCCTTTTATAACGTAGGTTTCAAAGCGGGCGCCGTTATTATTGTTCACTATCTGTACCTTCTCGTTAGGGATAATGTTGGCCGCTTCAATAAGATCCTCATCAATGGTAATACTGCCAACATAGTTCAGTTCGGCCTGTGTTACCTTAACGCGATGAAGTTTTGATTTTAATACCTCAATGATCATGGCGCAAAGGTAGGAATAATTGGTTGATGGTTCATAGTTGATGGTTCATGGTAATGTTTTGCATTTGTAATATATCTATGACGGTTCTATGAACATATGCCATTAACTATCGTATCAACACATTATCTATCAGCCTTGTTTTACCCACGCGGGCAGCGGTTAGGGCTACAATAGTTAGGCTGTTACTATTGGCGGGTAAAAGCGTTTTACCATCTACTATCCTGAAGTATTCGGGCTGTACGCCATCTTCAGCGCCCAGCCTTTCCATAGCCTGCTGCTGTAGGGTGGCTATATCATCGCCGTTAAAATTGGCTTTAACCCAGTTCAAGGTTTTTGATAGTACAAGCGCATGCTGCCTGTCTGCGGGCGTTAAATGAATGTTGCGCGAACTCATGGCAAGGCCGTCGGGCTCGCGTTCAATTGGGCACATCACCATTTTAACAGGGATGTTCATCAGCTCTACCATCCGTTTAACCACCATAAACTGCTGGTAATCTTTTTGGCCCATATAAAGCGTATCGGGCTTAACAATATCCAACAGTTTATATACCACCTGCGTTACACCCTGATAATGGCCGGGCCTGAATTCGCCTTCGAGCAAATGCTCCAGCGGGCCTATATTTAAATGCCATTGCTCATTATCGTCATAAATTTCGCTTACACCGGGGTAAAACAAAACATCGCAGCCTGCTTGCTCCAGTTTGGCTTTATCAGCTTCAATGGGGCGGGGATAATTTTCCAGGTCTTTGGGGTCATTAAACTGGGTTGGGTTTACAAAAATGCTGCAAACGGTAACAGTGTTGGCCTCTTTAGCCTGCGTAATTAGCGATAGATGGCCGTTATGCAATGCGCCCATGGTAGGTACAAACCCAATGGTTGCAGTGGTTTGCGCAGCTAAAAATTCCCGGAGATGCCGGCGGGTAGTAAATGTTTTCAAGCTAAAATAAGGTTGCGAAAATTTGGTAAAGGTGTACAAATACTTAAAAACTACCAAACCCTATTGCACAAGTGGTTGCCAGTTCATATAATAATGCTTATATTTGCAAACTCAAATTTTTTGACTTCTTTACATTTATTAATACTGATTAGTGATGGGTAAATCTAAGCTTTTGTTCATAACTCATGAAATGTCTCCTTTCCTTGAACTCACAAAAATTGCCGAAATAACACGCCAGCTTCCGCAAGCAATGCAGGAAAAGGGGTTTGAAATACGCATTTTGATGCCGCGTTTCGGGAATATTAATGAGCGCAGGAACCGCTTACATGAAGTTATCCGCTTATCGGGGATGAATATTGTTATAAATGATAACGATAATCCGCTGATCATAAAGGTTGCTTCAATCCCTGCAGCACGTATGCAGGTGTACTTTTTAGATAACGAAGAGTATTTTCAGCGTAAGCATGTGTTTAACGATAAAGACGGTAAGTTTTATGCCGACAACGATGAGCGCATGATCTTCTTTTGCAAGGGCGCTTTAGAAACCGTTAAAAAACTTGGCTGGGCACCTGATGTTATCCATTGCCATGGCTGGATGAGCGCTTTAGTGCCTGCGTATTTAAAAACAACATACAAAGACGACCCTACCTTTAAAAACTCGAAAGTAGTTTATTCTATTTACGGCAATGATTTTAAAGAAACAATGGATCCTGATTTTGCACGTAAAGCTGTAATGGGCGATATGACCGAAGCAAACACCGAAGTTTATAAAGAGGGCACCAACAATGCCATGTATGCAGGTGCTATCCACTACAGCGACGGTATTGTATTAGGCAGCGCCGATATTGATGCAGATGTGTTAAATAATGTTAAAAACAGCAATAAATCGGTATTAGAATACGTTTCCACTTCTGATTTCGAAAATTATTACAATTTTTACGACGAAATCACCAACGATCAATTGGTGGATGTTGCATAAGCTTTAAAATTATATATGAAATTTTACAAATTAGGCTTATTAACCCTGTTAATAAGTCTTTTTATTTTGAATAGCTGTAAAACCCAGGATGGCATAGGCCTGGACCCGGATACGCAGATAAAGGGTAGCATGGTAACAGACACCGGTATGATAGCCACTACTGTGCCCGAGGATAGTGTTGTAACTAATAATTTATTTGCCAGGGCGCCTTTGGCGTATTTTAAAGACACGGATTTTGGCACTACCGAAGCGAATATAGCCGCGGTATTATCTTTACCCGGAAGGGCCGCTTACACGAAGCCCACCGGCGAAATCAGTATTGACTCGGCCCGGTTAGTTTTGCCTTATTCCTCCAATGGTTTTTATGGTGATTCGCTTATATCAACATTTAAGGTAGATGTACACCAGCTTACTGAGAATATTGTTGCTTCAAAATCATACTATAACACCAAACATTTTGCATTTAACCCCGACCAGATAGGTACAAAAACCTTTTATGCAAGGGCTCATGACAGCATACGTATATATCAGATTATTAAAGGCGCCCCGGATACTTTAAGAAAAGTAAGGCCGCAAGTGCGCATACCTATAGACCCTCAGTTTATTTATACTAATTTTTTTAACGCTTCGGCATCCGCGCTGGCCTCTAACCCGTTGTTTGAAAATAATACTAAAGGGATTTACCTCACAATAGATAAAAACCATGTTACAGATGGTGCCGGCGGTAATATGTTTTTCAGCCTCGATTCGGCAGCGTTAGTGGTTTATTATAAACTGGCTGTAGGATCTACCGTAGATACCGCGTCAATAGCTTTGCCATTGGGTGTAAACGTGAACGAGATAAAGCACACATACACCGCAAATGTACAGGCCGCTTTAGATAAAACATCAACAGATGGCAATGTATATATGCAAGGGCTTTTGGGGCTAAAGGCTAAATTAACGTTCCCGAATGTCAAAACCATGTTCGATTCTATACAGAATAAGGTAATTATAAACCGGGCCGAATTAATTGTTAAAGTGAGGCCCGGTACTACTACGCCCTTTGCGCCCAATAAACGATTAACGTTATATAAATACGATATTGCTCATCAGCGTATAAACCTGCAGGATGCGTCCACTTCAGACCCGCGTGCATCTGTTTTTGGGGGGCAGTATGATCCTGCAACCGGCGAGTATCATTTTATAGTAACAGCTTATATGCAAGATCTTATCAGGGGGAAAACAGTAGATTATGGCACGTTTTTAGCGCCTACCGACCCAACCACAGCCAATATTGATATTACGGCTACCCCATCGTATGCGGAACGATCAATACTGGTAGGAAAGGACTCCCCATACCGGATAAGGCTTAAGATAATTTATACCAAATTAAACCAGTAAAAAACTTTTTAAAGGCATTGAAAAATACCCCAAATGGGGTATTTTTTTTTATATCCGTTTTTTAGCATTGATAATGCTATTTATCTCCTTACTTTTGTCGCACATCTAATTCTATTTTTTACATCAAAATTCTATTCATTTATGTGCGGCATAGTAGGTTATATAGGTTTTAGGGATGCCTATCCAATAGTAATAAAAGGACTTCACAGGCTTGAGTACAGGGGGTACGATAGTGCAGGTATCGCGTTAGCAAATGAGGGGCTGAAACTTTTTAAAAAGGCCGGAAAAGTAAGCGACCTGGAAGCGCATGTTAGCGGCGAAGACCTTGCCGGTTCGGCTGGTATGGGGCACACCCGCTGGGCAACCCACGGCGCGCCAAGCGACAGGAATTCGCACCCGCACTCATCGGGCGATAGAAAACTTACTATCATACACAATGGTATAATCGAAAACTATGCTACCCTTAAAGAAGCGTTATTATCAAAAGGCCATGTGTTTAAAAGCGATACCGATACCGAGGTATTGATACACCTGATAGAAGAAATAAAAGACGTAACCGGCCTTGGCCTGCGCGAAGCCGTAAGGCTTGCCCTGAACAGGGTTGTAGGTGCTTATGCCATTGTTATTATGAGCGAGGAAGAGCCTGACGAACTTATTGCCGCCCGCAAAGGCAGCCCGATGGTTATTGGCGTTGGCAAAGGCGAATACTTCATTGCATCAGACGCTACCCCTATTGTTGAATACACTAAAAACGTTATTTATTTAAATGATAACGAAATTGCCTATGTAAGGCGCGATGACCTGCTGATAAAGCACATTGATAATACCATACAAACCCCGTATATACAGGAACTTGAGCTTAAGCTGGAAATGCTTGAAAAAGGCGGCTACGACCACTTTATGCTTAAAGAGATATACGAGCAGCCCCGCTCCATCCGCGACTGTCTGCGAGGCCGTATATACCCCGAGCAAGGTTTGGTTAAGCTTGGTGGTATAAAAGAGTATATCGAGAAGCTTAAAAATATCGACCGTATTATTATTGTGGCTTGCGGTACATCGTGGCATGCCGGGTTGGTTGGGGAGTATTTGATAGAAGAATACGCCCGTGTGCCGGTAGAGGTTGAGTACGCGTCGGAGTTTAGGTATCGTAACCCTATAATTTCGTCGAAAGACCTGGTTATAGCCATATCACAATCCGGTGAAACGGCCGATACCATGGCAGCTATTGAACTGGCTAAAGAAAAAGGCGCTACCATATTTGGCATTTGTAATGTGGTGGGGGCATCTATCCCGCGTATAACCCACGCGGGGGTTTATACCCACGCCGGGCCGGAAATTGGTGTAGCATCAACCAAAGCGTTTACTGCGCAGGTAACCGTGTTAACCCTTATAGCTTTCTACATAGCCCAGCAGCGCGGTACCATTACCGAAAGTAAGTTTATTGAATACCTTACCGAACTGGACGAGATCCCCGCATTGGTAGAGCAAACCTTAAAATGTAACGATACCGTTAAAATAATTGCCGAGCGTTTTAAAGATTCGGCTAATTGCCTGTTCCTGGGCCGCGGCAGTTCGTTCCCTGTTGCTTTAGAGGGCGCGCTTAAGCTTAAGGAAATCTCTTATATCCATGCAGAAGGTTACCCTGCTGCCGAAATGAAACACGGGCCTATCGCGCTTATCGATGCAGATATGCCTGTGGTATTTATTGCAACTAAAAACTCATCGTACGAAAAGGTGATCAGTAACATACAGGAAGTAAAAGCACGCGGCGGCCACGTTATAGCCATCGTATCAGAAGGGGATACCGATGTTAAGGAGATGGCCGATTACACCATAGAGATCCCGTTAACAGGCGAAACCTTTGTGCCATTATTAGCTACCATACCGTTGCAACTGTTATCATACCATATTGCGGTAATGCGCGGCTGTAATGTAGACCAGCCACGTAACCTCGCCAAATCGGTGACGGTGGAATAATAAGTTCAGATGTGAGATATTAGATGTGAGATTTGAGACCCTGAACAGGGTCTTAAATCTCACTTTTTTTAACGAGTTTTTCATCTTACATCTAAAATTTCACATCTCAAATCTAAATTGGAACAATCCTTGCCATAATCTTTTAAACTAAAATTAATATTATGGCACATCGTGGAAAACGGGGGCCCTGCTGGGCAGGCTACAAAATAGCGGGTATGAAAAAGAAAAATGGCCGAAAAGTACCTAACTGTATAAAGGCAGCTACCAAACGCTCGCCATATTAGCTGTAACCAGGCATTCCGATCATTGCCCGGTGCTGCTGGAGTTGGAGTTTTAGCCCAATGTCAATATAAAAGGGACACCGAATAGCCTGCCGCTTGCCAAACAACCACATCATTCATGCGTTATTATTTAAAAAACGAATAACCATGAATACTCCAGATAGCCCCACACCCGGCAATAAATTTCCTTTAGAAGGCGAAACCGGCGACCCGAAAGTAAATGCCGCCGAACAGGATGTGATCACCAATAAAGATGACACCGAAAAGGCCACCAACAAGGACGGCGTTGTTGCCGATATAGGCGGCATTGCCGAAACCCTGAGTGAAAGCGAGCCCACAACCGAGCTGAACGCCGACAACCACATTACCAATAACGATAGCGCCGGCACTGATGAACTTGAAAATGATGAGCGATTTTAAGCCCTAATAAAATGAATACTAACAGCAGCCCAACCGGCTGCTGTTTTTGTTTACACCCACCGCGCATCGGGTTGAAATTTAAAAAATGCGTAAATCCCGCAGATATATATACGTGATAGACGGTATTTTATCAGAATTGGCAAAACCTACTTTTATAGCTTCCCCTTAAACTGTAAATCCGCCGGTTCTGATTAAGAATGCACAAATTAAAATTTGCTTTAGTCCTGCTGCTTAGCTTTTTGCTGAGTAATGCTTTCGCGCAGGATAAAGTCCGGGTAGATTCATTGGTAAAAGTGCTTAAAACCACCAAGCAGGATACTGTTAAGGCAAAGGTGTACTACAACCTGATGATGGAGTATGTGGATGCCGACAGCGCCCTGGCGATCAAATACGCCAACAGCGGTATGGCCCTTGCCTTAAAAAGCCATGCTGATAAAATATTAGGCAATATCCAAAACAACCTGGGTACCTTCTACAACTTCCGCGGCGAGCGCAGGATAAGCGATTCGCTGATAAACCTCGCGCTTAGTACCCGCCTGCGGATAAAGGATAGCCTTGGCGCGGCCTACTCGCTCATGAACCTGGGGCACAATAACTATGACCAGAACAGCTACGTAAACGCACTGCGCTTTTACACCGAAGCCGCCCGCATCCGCGCTAAGATCAACGATAAAAAAGGCCTGGCCGGTTCCTACATCTGGATAGGCAATGTGTATTACGAGGGCATTATCAACTATCCCCGCGCCTTAGAGTATCATGGCAAAGCCCTCGAGATCTATAAAGAACTGAACGATGAGCTTGGCCAAAGCTACGCCTACTCCAATATGGCCAATGTATATATGGAGCAAAAAGATTATGACAGATCGTTAAAGTATAACCTGGCATCGCTTAAGCTCAAATTAAAGTTAAATAACGTGCGGGGTATTGGGGTGCTGTATAACAATATTGGCAATATGTACTTCTACAGCGGCAAACCCGATAAAGCTTTGCCTTATTATTATAAATCATTAGAGATCCGTAAAAGCCAGGACGATAAGATAGGCGTGGCTACATCCTACGTAAACATAGGCAACGTATACTTAGACAAAAACGACTTGGCTAAAGCGCAGGACCTGATGCTGAAAGCCATTGCCATTTCAAAAGAACTTAACTTTAAAGTAGGCCTGCGCGATGGGTACCTGTCGTTGTTTACCATTTATAACCGCAAAAAGGATTATCCAAAAGCTATCGAATATTTTAAGCTGCATACCGATTATAAAGATTCGACGATGAACGAGGCTTCGGCAAAGCAGATAGCCGAGATCCAAACCAAATACGAAACCGAGAAGAAAGAAGAGCGTATAAATTTGCTTAATAAACAAACGCTGATACAGCAATTAAAAATAGATAAGCGAAATACCACAATATTTATAATATGCTGTATATTTATTGTGTTTGCTGCTTTTGCTTACCTATTTTATAACCGTTACCGTTTAAAACAGGCCGCCATTTTACAGGCCGAAGTAATGAGGCAGCAGGACATGGCCACAAAAAGCATTATAGAAGCTGAAGAGAATGAGCGCAGGCGTATAGCCGGTGATTTGCACGACGGTGTGGGGCAGCTGCTATCGGCCACGCGGATGAATTTTGATACCTTACTGGAGCGATTAAATATAGCCGATACTGAAACGCGCGAACTGGCCGATAAAACCATGGCCATGGTTGATGAAAGCTGCAAAGAGGTACGCACCATTGCACACCAGATGATGCCGAACGTGTTGCTTAAGCTGGGGCTTACATCCGCGCTGCGCGATTTTGTGAATAAGATAGACTCGCACAGGCTTAAGATAGTGCTTGATGTTGCAGGCTTGGCAAACCGGCTGGATAGCAGTATAGAGATTGTGCTTTACCGGGTGATACAGGAAACGGTGAACAATGTAATAAAGCACGCCAAAGCATCCTTACTGGATATACAGCTACAGATGGAAGGCGACGAGGTATCAGTGACCATTGAGGATAACGGGCGGGGGTTTGATACATCAGACAAAGAAAAATTTGAAGGCATTGGGTTAAAGAACATCATAACCCGTGTTGAATATTTAAAAGGCACGGTAGATATTTCATCATCGCCGGGCAAAGGTACACTGGTTGCTATTTTAATTCCCCTAAACTAATATGGAAGCTGTAAAACGTATTTTTATTGTAGATGACCACCAGATGGTTATTGATGGCCTGAGGCTAATAATTGACACCATTAGCGGCTTTGAGATAGTTGGCGAAAGCACCAGCGCCACGCAAGCCCTTGATTGCCTTGCCGCCCTGAATGCCGATATTTTGTTAACCGATGTAAGCATGCCCGAAATGAGCGGCATCGAACTTACCCGGCTGGTAAAAAAGAAGTTTCCGCATATTAAGATCATTGCCCTGTCCATGTTTAGCGAGAGCCAGGTGGTTGCCGAAATGATTGATGCCGGCATCAGCGGGTATATCTTAAAAAATACCGGCAAGCAGGAACTGATAGAAGCGCTTAACAAAGTATCATCAGGCCAAAATTATTTTGGGCAGGATATTACCCTGCAGCTCATGAAATCCTTTAAGCGCAACCAGGACGAATCATCGCGCCTTACCGACCGCGAGATAGAGATCATCCGTATGATAGAGCAGGATTTTGGCAACAAGCAAATTGCCGATATGCTTTTTATAAGCGAGCGCACTGTAGAAACCCATCGCAAAAACATCCTGCGCAAAACCAACACCCAAACAGTGGTAGGCCTGCTTAAATATGCCTACGAACGCAAGATCATTTAATATGTTCCTGATGTTGTCTTGCGGTTAGTACGTACTAAAAAATGCCCTTTAAAGGCGATTGTACAGCCTTGCCGCTTTCATCAACTTTGTTTACAACAAACAACTTAAAAAAACAAAGCGATGAAAAAACTTAAAAACGCATTTATACTAACAATGCTAATTGCCGTAACAGCGGTATCATGTAAAAAGGATGACAACGTTAAGGCATCTACCGGGGCGGTAACCGTAAAAGCAAGCAACTATGGCTTTGATGGTGTTAACGGCACAAACTTTACAAGCACAAAAGCAGCAATCGTACAGGTGGGCAACCTTTGGACGTTGACTGCTATCCGTGATAATGGTAACGAATCCATCACTATCGTATTAGGTAATGTAACCGGTGCAGGTACATTTAGCCTTGACGATACCAACAACGACGGCAATGGAGCTGTGTTATTAAAAGACTACACTAAAACTGCCGATCCGACATTAAATTACAGTACTGCTTATGCCGCAACTGGTGGCATGACAGGTGGCGGCGAGGTTAAAATAACCAAGCTTACCGATACAGAAGCCGAAGGTACATTTTACATAGTTGCCCACACACAAGCCGGTAAAGAGGCTTTTGTTGAGCAAGGCACTTTCACAGGTAAAGTAACCAAACAATAATATCAACTAAACCTCAACTAAAAAGGTGGCCCCGGATATTCGGGGCCGCTTTTTTTATTTACTGTGCGAGAAAAGCCACGGTATTAATTGGGGTTCGGCAAAGGCATCGTCCCAGCTGTTGTGGTCGTCATTAGGGTAAACGGTAAACTTTGGGTCGCCGCCGGCTGCCTTAATGGCATCAACCATTACCTGCGAATGTTCAAACGGCACCACACTATCCTTAGCCCCGTGGAAGATCCATAGCGGCACTTTTTTCGCATACTTTTCGGCATTGTTGGTATTATCTCCGCCACAAATGGCAAAAGCGGCCGCAAATACTTTTGGCTTGCGCCGTAACATTTCAAATGTACCCATACCCCCCATAGACAGGCCGCCAATGTAAACCTGTTTATCATTTATAAAAGGCTTATCAAGCAGTTGGTCAACCAGGCCAAGCAGGGCGTGCATGGCGGTAGTGGGTTCGCCGCCTTCCTGAAAGTTGAAAACGTATTTATTGGCCGTGTTCTGTTCTATTTTTACGTTGGACCAAAAGCTGTTTGCCGGGCATTGCGGGAAAACTACTATAGCAGGGTAGTTTTGGCGGATAGTATCGTTCAGAAACAATTTTGGCCCATATTTAATTTGTGCTTCATTATCGCTGCCGCGTTCGCCCGCGCCGTGCAGCACAATGATAAGCGGGTATTTTTTAGTTGGATCGAACTTTTTGGGGAACAAAATACGGTACGCAAGGGTATCCGTTTTATTGATGAACGAGCCCCTGTCAAAAGCGCTGTTGGTTTGTGCCTGCGCTAAAAAAGGCAATGCCAGGTACATGGTACCCAGCATTGCCAATATTGCTAATTTTTTAAATGTCATTGATAGAAGTTTAATTTCGGTTAACCCTTTTTAAACGTAAATTAACGCCTTTCTATCTAAAACCTGCAAAGTATTTTATTAAAGCACAGGCTAATAACTATTTACCAGCAAGTGCAGGGCTTTGAAAATCAAGCTTTTTTAACCCCTGCTGTACTTCGGGGCAGCTCATAAATAACTTCCATAACAGGCCGCTGCGGTAATTCTCTATCATCACCACAATCGGCCCCTGGTCAATAGCCAGGTACGATTTTGCATACCAGTTATGCGATTCGCTAAAGGCATCGGTAAACCCATATTCGCCCCATATTTTGTCCCCTAAGTCGTAGTAAAAATGACGCAGCGCCTTCATGGAATATTCTGGTGTATACGGGAAAGCGGATAATGCGGCTGTCGGGCTTATTACACCTAAATCGTTATTGGGGGCATGGGCGTTGTAGCCCTCGTAGTTATCGCTTGCGGTTAAGCCCCATGAGTTTTCGCCGTAACCTTTGTACTTTTTAGGGTTATCAATACAATATGCCCGGTTAATAAGGGTATGGTTAACGTTTTGCTCCCAGTAATCGGCATAACGGTCTTTTAAACCTTTAGGGTTTAGCCCAAGGAAAGAATATTGAGAAAAGAATAACGGCCCGCCATACGGGAAGCCTAAAGGCAACTTATAGCCGTAATAGGTATGCCCGTTCTTAAAAAAGTCGCTTTGTGCCCAGCCGCGGTGGTAAACATCGGCGCTAACCGGGTAGCGGTCTGCAGATGCGGCAAGGATATATGTTATTAAACACTCGTTAAACCCGCGGATAGGGAAATTCATTGCCCATCCGTTGTTTGGGCTCCAGTGCCAGTACAGGTTATCGCGGCCTTCGTGCGTGTACCAGCTCCATTCCACCTCACCCCAGATCCAGCTGATAACATCGCGTATGCGGCGTTCTTTTGGGGTATTGGCGGCGTAGTATTGCTTGGCGCACAAAAGCCCCTGCAGCAGGTAGGCGGTCTCTACCAGGTCGCCGCCATCATCTTTGCGGCCAAAACGGATGGTTTTACCGGTTTCTCCATTTAACCAATGCGGGAACACGCCATGGTAAGCATCGGCCCTGAATAAAAACTCAACTATCTTAAGCATCCGGTCAACAGATTGGTCGTGTGTAATAAACTTCCTGTGATCGGCCGCTATCATGGCCATAATACCAAAGCCGGTACCGCCGGTGGTTACTACCTCGTCGCCATAATCAAAAGAGCGGTTGCTGCGTTCGCGGGCAAGGCCGCTTACCGGGTGCCCAAAATCCCAAAAGTAACGGAACGTTTGGCGCTGTACCACATCTAACAGCGCGCTGTCGCCGAGGTTTTTTATGATCCCCACCGGTTTTATACCACCCGTATTGGTAGCAGGCTTTTGGGCCACGCAGCAAACGGATGCTATTGCCATAAAGGCTGATAGTAATATTTTCTTCATCAGTTAATTTATTAATAGGTTAATAAAGCCGCAATACAAGGCTTGCAGCCGATATATAATTGGCAAACTATAATGATGGACCCGTAAATCCTAAGCCTTTCATTCCATTCTTAACTTCGGGGCAGCTCATAAATAAATTCCATAAAAGCCCGCTTCTGTAATTTTCTATCATTACAATTATCGGCCCCTGGTCAATAGCCAGGTACGAGTCGGCAAACCATGGGTTGGTTAGGTTAAAAGCATCGTAAAAACCATATTGCCCCCACATTTTATCACCCAGCTTGTAATAAAAAAAGCGCAGCGCAGCCATCGATTCGGTTGGAGTATACGGCAGCGACGATATTGCCGCTGTAGGCGCTATAACACCCACATCATTTGTTGGCGAACTGGCAGTATAACCGCCCTCAATGTCGCTTGCGGTTAAGCCCCAGCAATCGGCTCCGTAATGGTAATAATTCTTAGGGTTTGCCAGGGCGTATTTATAATTGATCTGGCTGTGCGCTTTATTTTGGCCATCGTAATTGGCATATGCATCGGCCAGCCCGTTGGGGTTAATCCCAAGGAATGAATAATGCGCGAAAAATAGCGGGCCGCCCTGCGCAGGGCCCAATGGCAGTTTAACGCCATAATAAGTATTCCCGTTCTTCATGCTGCCATTGCCCGCCCAGCCATTGTCATAAACAGCCTTCGGCACGCCATGTGTTGTTGACGATACCGCCAGCACGTATGCTATCAGCCCTTCGTTCCAGCCGCTTATTTTCATGTTGATGGCCCAGCCATTACTTGGGCTCCAGTGCCAGTATAACACATTTTGATCGCCCTGCCTAAACCAATCCCACTCTACATTATTCCAAAGCGTGTTGATATCGGCACGAAGGGTTGTTTCATCGGCACCGGCCCCGTTAAAGTACTGGCGGGCAGTTAATAAGCCCTGCATCAGGTACGATGTTTCGATCAGGTCGGCACCGTTATCCTGCGCGCTGAAAGGCTGCACCGCGCCTGTTGCTCCGTTTAGCCAATGCGGGAACGCGCCATGGAAAGTAGCGGCTTTTGTCTTTAAAAACCCAACTATCTTTTGCATACGGGCAAGGCCCCCGGCGCGGGTTATAAAGCCGCGGTTTACACCAACCACCATGGCCATAATGCCAAAGCCCGAACCGCCTGTGGTAACCACATCGCCCGATGAGTTGCGCTCGCGGGCGAGGCCGCTTACGGGGTGCCCAAAATCGTAAAAGTATTTAAGCGTTTGCTTTTGTACCAGGTCCAGCAGTTGATTGTCTGATATGGCAGTAAACTTATCTGTAGAATCGATACCGGTTGTAAGGTTAATGTTAAGGGCTGATTGTAAGCTGCCGCCTTTGGCCGATTTAAGGCCGGTGGTGGCATCCAATGTGTATTTGGTTATGGCAGCCAGCGCAGGCTTTATAATTACTGTGCTGTCGTTGTTTTCGTAAGTGGCTGTGTAGCTAATTGCCGTGCCCGATTTATCTTTTAAATTGATTGCAGAGGCAACGGATGACTTGTTAAGCGGTGTTGAGAAAGTGATTTTGATAACCGGTTTTTTGTTTACGTTGGTATAGGTAAACCCACTGTATATTCCGTTAACCTTTAACGCGTAAAAGCTAAATGATGCAGGGGTAACCGGTGGCGGCACCGGCGGTACCGGGTTTGGCCCACCCCCGCCTTTGCAGGCAAATAGCAATACCAGTAAACCACAACCTGCAAAAATCTTTAAATCTCTCATCATCTATACGTTTAAGTAAGCCATAGCCGCAAAATCTTCCAAAAAAAGAGGCTGCCCGGCTATTAACCGAACAACCTCATACTCAACCAAATGTTTATCTTCCCGATTTTTCGAGCAAGTAAAGCGATTTTACTTCCTCTGCATTCAACGCTTTATTATATATCCTGAAATTATCTAATCCCCCGGAAAACCCTGTAGCCCAGCCTTGTGCCGATGCTGTGGTTGTTAAAGGAGGCATAGTTTGAAACTGCCAGCTACCTACAACCATTGCTGTGGCGTTAACAAACTTTAACGGGCCGTACGGCACATCGGCAGCTGCAGGGTCGTCGCCATGCAGTTTAGGGCCAACCTTGGTGGTGTTTCCGGCCGTACTAACTTCTATAGGTTCGCCGTTCGCGAAAATGTTAAACACCGAAGTAGTATCGTTGTAAACGGCTGTCATGTGTACCCATTTACCCCACGCGTTAGAAACCAGCGCGTTGGTAAACTGGCCTTTCCAGTTAACCGCATCGTTGTTAATGTGCACTTTAAAGTTCATGGTATCTAAGCTGCGGTATCCATCAAGGTAAATGTCAATATTCCCCCAAAAGTCCTTATTGTTATTTAACGAGAATATGCCACGTGCCGGGTCGTCTTTTTTAGGCGCCTGGGCGTTTATCCAGAACGATACCGTAAAATTCTTCATCACAGGGATAGTAGCCCCGGTGCTTCCGTAAGTTACATAACCGGTAGGGTCGCCTTCAAAGCCCTGGCCTTTTATACCTGCACCAAAACTTGTTTCGGTGGCAGTGCCTGCTAAATTGCCAACACTATCGGTAGTTGAGCCGTTAAATGGCAAATACATAACCAGGTTACCCGAGCCAACCTCATTAGCGCTATTGTATCCGCCAATTTTAGGGATCGGTTTTTCGGGACGGTAATCGTTAGCTTTTTCCTGGCAGCCTGTTAATGCCACACTTACCCCTATGCCGCAAAGCAGGGTCACAGTAAGCTTTCTCATTATATTTTTCATTTTGCTGATATTAATTATTAATAATTGGGGTTTTGTGTAAGCACACCGGCAGATAGGTCGATCTCGTTTTGCGGTACCGGCCAAACTTCATTTTTATTAGGTTTCCAGCCCTTAGGGCCAAATATGGCTTGCGCGCGTCCCTGGCGAATAACATCGAAGTAACGGTCAAACTCCATAGCCAGCTCAACCTGGCGTTCATGCCAGATAGCTGTGCGCAGGGCGTCTTTATCTGTGGTAGTAACCTTAGGTAAAACGGCGTTGTTGCCATTTCTTGCACGCGCCCTAACCAGTTCAAGATCGGCTAATGCTTTTGTAGCATCACCTGTTTCGTTGGCAGCTTCGGCATTCATTAACAAAACCTCTGCATATCGTATAACCCTCACATTTTGGTCTTCGCCCTCGTTTTGCACAAACGGAACGTTAAAAGGCACGTATGATTTTTGGTTATAGCGCGGGTTGTCGCCGGTTGCGGCAATAGCATCTCCTTCGGGTGTTGTTTCACCGCGGAAAATGATGGTGGCATCCCTGCGGGGATCACCGGTTTCAAAGGCATCTGCCAGTGCCTGGGTAGGTACGTTAAAGCCCCATCCGCCGCCTGACTGGCCACGCACACCCTGAATTTGTGAGTACTGGCTTGTAGACGCATCTTTTATGCCCGGCAAGCTTTTAGCCTGGATCTCGAACACCGATTCGGAATTGTTTTCGTTAGCAATGCGGAACGACTGTTCAAAGTTAGGGAACAGCGTATAACCCATGCCCATAACCTGGTTGGTATAGGTTAAAACATCGCCCCATTTTTTCTGGTACATGGCAACTTTGGCATGTAGCGCCAATGCAGCGCCTTTTGTAGCACGGCCAACATCTGCCGAACCATAATTTTGAGGTAAAACGGCAGCAGCATCAGTAAGGTCGGTTTCAATCGCAGCCCAAACTTCTGCTTTGGGTGTGCGCGGCAAGTTATACTCTGATGCATCTTTTGGTAAATGCAGCCTTAATACTACATCGCCAAACGCGCGTACTAACCTAAAATAATTGTAAGCGCGAACAAATTTTGCTTCGGCAAGGTAGCGGCTTTTTAAACCGGCATCCATATCTATCCCCGGTACATTATCAAGCACCTGGTTACAAAGCTGGATGCTTTGATATTGGCCGTTCCAAAAATCCTGCAGCTGCCCGTCGGTTGCCGATACGGTAAAATTGTCGTAAGCGTTCATGTAAGTAGCATCGCCTTCACTGCTGCCTTTCTCGGTCTCATCGCTGCCCAGGCTTTCTACAGCCATGGGGGCAAATGCTGTTTGTTTCCATTCGCGCAGGTTAGCGTAAATAGAGTTAACCGCCTTGGTTGCATCTTCCTGTGTTTTAAAGAACTCAACGCTGGGCTGTTGTGCTTGTGGCGGAACGTCAAGGAAGCTTTTTTTGCAACCTTGCGATATCGTCAGCACTGCGCATATATTTAGTGCAAGTGCGTATTTTATGTTTTTATTAAACATGACTGAATATTTTTAAGTTAAAAAGTAACATTTACACCAAAATTGTAGGTTGCATACAACGGGTAAACACCGTTATCAATGCCTGCATTAGTAGCCGAGCCGCCAATTTCGGGGTTAAAGCCCCTGTATTTAAAGCTGTTAAAGGCATTTTGCGCGTTTGCATATACCCTAAGCCTTTTCATAAATAATTTTGATGCTAAAGCTGATGGCAAAGTATAACCTAACTGAAGGTTACGCACCCTGAAATACGCACCGCTTTCTACATAAAAACTGCTTGGCTTATAGTTTTGGCCGCCGCCGATATTAGCAGATGGGTAGGTGTTAGAAGTACCTGCACCATGCCAGCGGTTGTCATAAAAATCTTTAGTGAAGTTTTCTGAACCATAACGCAAACCTAAGTTAGCGTTGTAAACATCCACACCGCCTACGCCCTGGAAATCAACACTAAGGTCAAACTCTTTATAATTGAAAGAGGTGTTTAAACCGTATAGATATTTAGGATTAGGGTTACCAATTACAGCGCGGTCCTTAGCATCTATCTTGTTATCGTTGTTCAGGTCCTTATATTTAAAATCGCCCGGTTTGGCATCCGGTTGTATCGACGAAGCGATCTCTGCAGTAGTTTGGAACACACCATCAACCACCAGGCCGTAAAACTCGCCTATTGGCTGGCCTACAATAGTGCGGGTGCTTAACTGCCCACCTGTAGCTGCGCCGCCACCTGCATATATAGGGTTGGCACCTGTAACAGTATTTAAAACTTTGTTATTGTTTATGCTGAAGTTACCATTAACCGAGTATGAGAAATCTTTCCCTACATTATCTCTCCAACCTAAGGCAAACTCAAAACCCTGGTTACGGAAGGTAGCCTGGTTGCCTATAATTGTGCCTCCATCGGTACCTAACGATCCTAATACAGGTATTGCAAATATTGCCTGTTGAGTTTCCTTTTTATAGTAATCGGCCTCGAATGTTAGTTTATTACTAAGGAACGCCATTTCCAGGCCAACATCTGTACCTACACCGCGCTCCCAATAAGTAATTGGAGGAACGATCTGGGTGATGTTTGCACCTGTTGCAGGTTCGTTATTATAAACTGCCGTAAAGCCGGCTTTTTGATTTACAAGCAGGGTAGATAAATTTGCCGGAACTGATGCATTACCTATTTTACCCCAGCTGCCCCTTATTTTCAAGTTATCAAAAATGTGCTGATCCTTCATAAACTCCTCGTTGCTGATAACCCAGCCCGCGCCGATAGATGGGAAATAACCCCAGCGCTCGTTACCGATGAATTTAGATGACCCATCCGCACGGAATGATGCATTTAACAGGTATTTATCGGCAAAAGAATAGTTAACCCTGCCAAAAAACGACTGATAAGTAGCCAGCGAGCCACCATCAGATACAGACCGTGGGTTAGCTGTATCATTACTGCCCAGTGTAAGGTATTGGTCGCCATCGCTGGTGTTTGGCACATTCTGTGCCGAAGCCGATATTGAATAGGCCTTATAACGCTGTGCCGACTGGCCGGCCAGCACGGTTAAGTGATGCTTGCCGAAGGTTTTATCAAAGGTAAGCGTGTTTTCCCAGATCCAGTTGCGCACTTCAGCGCGCGATACATCAAGGTCGCTTATTTTATTAAATTGTGTTGTAGTAGCCTGGTAAACCGGGTTATAGCTTAAAACTTCGCCCTGGCCAAATTCGCCGCCGAAGCTTGTTTTAAAGGTTAAAAACTTCACCAGTTTAAGCTCGGCAAATACATTACCGGTAACCCTGTAGTTGTTTGATTTCTGATTAAAAAAATCAAGCTGGGCTTTAGGGTTGTTTGGTATGTTACCAACCGGATAATCGTTAGGGTCGCCATAACTTCCGTCGGCATAAAATACCGGTACTACGGGCGCTGCGGTAAACGCTTTGTAAATTACCCCGCCCGGTATATCTTTTGATTTGCTGGATTGTAATACCGCGTTATACCCTAACCTAAGAAAGTTTGTGGCTTGTACGTCCTGCTGTAAGTGCGCGGTGATACGGTCGTAATCGTTACCGGTTACAACACCCTGCTGCTTAAGGTAGCCGGCAGAAAACGAATAACTCGACTTCTCTGTGCTGCCACTAACGGTCAGGTCATGCTTCATGGTGAAGGCATCGCGCAACACAACATTAAGCCAATCGGTACCTGTGCCCAGGCTTGCCGGGTCAGCAAAGGTATTTTTTCCGTTAAGCTCGTTTATCAATGTAGCATATTCCGAGGCGTTAGCCAATTGCGGTTGGTTGGTAACTTTTTGCCAGCCCGCATATGCATTGTAGCTGATACTGGCATTGCCTTTACCTTTTTTAGTGGTTACAAGCACAACACCATTAGCCGCCCTAACCCCGTAAATAGATTCGCTCGAAGCATCTTTTAATATGCTGATGTTTTCAATATCATTAGGGTTAAGGAAACTGATATCATCAAACCAAACCCCATCTACCACATACAGCGGGTTGGCATTACCATACACGGTACCTAAACCGCGGATACGGATCTCCGGTGATGAACCTGGCGAACCATTGTTGGTTATCTGAACACCGGCAACCTTGCCTTGTAACGAACTGATAGCATTTGTTGAGGCCTGTTTTGAAATATCCTCGCCTTTTACCGAAGCTACCGACCCGGTAACATCAAGTTTACGCTGGGTACCATAACCCACAACTACCACGCCCTGTAATTCGTTAGTAGCACTCTGGAGCCTAACATCAATACTGGTTCGGCCACTTATTACAATATCCTGCGTTGTGTACCCTATATAGGATACCTGCAGTGTAGCATTTGATGCGGCGTTTATGGTATAAGCGCCGTTAACATCTGTTTGGGTACCTGTTGTTGTACCTTTTACGCCAACGGTAACACCTATAAGGGCCTCACCAGTTTTCGCGTCGCTAACCTTACCTTTTACGGTAACATTCTGCGCGAGAACCGCGGTTGTGAAAAAAGTAAACAATAAGAGTAACCCCGAGATTGTGTAAATTCTCTTCATAGTGGTTAATTAATTTTTAAGTACTGGTTTAATTGGTTTTTGTAGGTTCGAAATTGTGCAGATATTACAATTTAAGCAAATAATGTAACTCTACATTAATACATCAACCGCAAATTACTTTCACAAAAATTTTAAGAAGAATATTTAAACCATTGATAAACAGTTTTTTACAGCACAGTAGTGTACGCACTACATACTACAAATGCCTTGGGATACAATTTGTGGGTTTTTAGCCTGTTGTGTGGTAATGATGTAGTGTTACAGCTCGATGAGAAACTCAACGAGGTTTTTATCGTGTGCTAAATTGAGCTTTTTACGCAGGCGGTAGCGGCGTATCTCTACCCCGCGCAGTGAAATGTTTAATAAGGATGCCATTTCCTTACTGCTCATATTCATACGCAGGTAGGCGCAAAGTTTCAAATCGTTAGGCACAAGGTCCGGATGGCCGTGTTTTAATTTTTTGAAGAAGTTCTCGTGCGCTTCGTTAAAACTGTTCTCAAAAACGTTCCAGTCGCGGTCATCACTCATACCCTCGTCAATAACCTTGTGGATCTTTTTAAGCTGTTCTTCTGAAAGTTTTTTGCCTGTACTATCTTTAAAATTATTGATCTCGTCGCTTATTTTTTGCAACAGTTCGTTCTTATAAACAATATTCATAGCCGAATTAGCCAGTTCGCGGCTTTTGCTTGCCAGATCGGCCTGTAGCTGTTCGTTTTTTATTGTTACGATATGCTGCTCGTTGGCCACGGCCTCGCGGCGTAAAAATTCCTCTTTTTCGCGCTGCAGTTTTTCATGGATTTCCTGGCGGTGGCGTTTTAATTTTGAACGGTAGTAATACCTGATGCTGTAATATATTAGCACCAGGAGTAATAAGTAAAGTATAATGGCAAACTTACCGGCATACCATGGTGGCAATACTTCGAAGGTAAAGGTTGTTACCGCCGATACATTCTCGTCGTTTATTTTTGCCCGCACCTTAAAATGATATGTGCCCTGGTTAAGGTTTGTAAACTCCTTTTGGCTCTGCGGGCTCCAATCGCTCCATTGCCGCGAGTAGCCTTCCAGGTAAAATTGGTATTTAATTTTTGACTGTTTATAGTACGGCAGCGAGTATGAAATGCGGATGTTATTTTGATTGTAAGGGATGGATATCACAATGTCATCGCTGTTCATATCACTCAGGGCCGATGTTTTATCGGTGATATTCTCCACCTTCCGTATCAATACCGGCGGCAGTTTTAACTTAGGTTGTCGCGATGCATCCTCATCGTTCAGTATCACAAAGCCATCGTCAACACTTATCAGGTAAATTTGGTTATTAATTAGGTTGATGTTTTCGTAGTTCTGCACCATCTGGCCGTTTAGCATGCTAAACCTGTTAGAGTCGATACTTAGTTTACCCGGTACAGAAAGGTCTGCCAGGGCAACCCGCCCATGGTTTATAAACCAATATTTTTTGCCCACAGCTGCTATTACCTTATTTGACGATGCAAAAGTGTTTAGCTTTTTATTAAGCTGCTGATACTTGTAAAACCTGTCGGTAATATCATCATAAACATAAAAGCCCGAGTCTGATGAAAACACGATGCGGTTATCGAGGTTAAATACACCCACGTTGTAACTATCGGGCAGGCCCGAACGCTTATCATAATATTTTTGCGACACCACTTTTTTACTATCCTCACTAAGCGTAACCTTGTAGATGCCCTTATAGGCATGGCTTACCCATATCTGGCCTTTGTTATCCTGTTCTACATAGCGCGATGGCTCGCCAAAGCCCTCTACCTTATGATCAAACACCCAGTTGCCAAACGCGTCTTTATGATATATGATAAGCCCCGTATATGTGCCCTGGATGAGCTGGTTACTATTAAATTTTTTGATGGTCCACCCGCCGCTTAGCGATGTTATTTTGGTGATAGAGCTGCCATTAACCTGGAAGGTACCATCATTATGCCCGCAAAGCAGGCGGCCATCCTGTAACGACAACTCCCATACCTGCCCCTGCGAGCCGGGAATAAGCTTAAAATCAAAAGACTGGAAAAGCCGCTTGGTGCCCGAACTTATCCACTCGCTGTAAAAAAGACCCTGGTTGGTGCCCAGGTATATTTTATTATTGAAAATAATGCTGGAATAAACGGTGCCAAACCTGCCGGTTTTATCAAAGTAAAAATAAAGAGGGGAGTTGATCTCGATACGGTCGATGCCATTATCCAGCCCGGCCCAAAGGTTTTGCTCGGTATCTACATATAAACTCAGCACCGTATTATTTTGCAGCCCGCTCGATTTATTGATATGCTGTACCACATTGCCCGCGGTATCAATAATGATCACGCCGTTTAAAATAGTCCCGTAAGCAATGTATTTACCCAGTATAATAGTGCCATTGTTAAGCTGGTAAGTTTTTAAAAAGTCGTTGGCCTGGTTTTGCCAGGGGGTTATTTGCTTGCCATCGTAAATAAACAAGCCGTTTTTGGCCGTGCCTATAAGGTATTTATCCTTTTGGAAAGGCAGCACAGATAAAACACGACCGCCTAATACATTGCTGCCCTCAATATAGCTAAGCTTATCGCCTTTAAGTTCAAACAAACCCGCGTCAACCTGCTCTACAAAATACCGGCTGCCTGTTTTAAATAAAAAAAGGAAAGGCTTTGGCGCTTTTACAACAGTAATTTTGCCATTAGCATAGATGTATATGGAGCCAAACGACTGGAATATCACCCTATCATTGTCTACATATATTTTCCAAATCTCTTCTTTTATGGGCTGGTACCTTTTAGGGATAAGTTGTGTAAGCGAGTTGTATTTAAGGAAGCCCTTTGAGTTGTTTTCCCAAAAGCCAAACTCGCCAAAGCCGCCCGAATATATTTTGCCCTTGCCATCGGTAGCTGCCGAGCGCACGATAAGCCCGTTGGGCATGCGGTTAAGCTGCCAGTATTTACCGTCGAACGAGAGCAGGCCCTCATCATTGCCAAAATACATAATGCCATGCTCATCGCGCGTTACCGACCAGTTTTGATTACCCGACTGGTATTGCGCCTTGGTATAATTTTGAACATAGGGCACACCAATACTCTTTATATCAGCCGCCCTGGCCAATATATTGCTCAATAAAAAAAATGCAAACAGGATGTGTTTACGCATAGGTGTTTATGGCACGATGTAATTGTACGAAAATACAATTTGCTATTGAATAAACAGTAGGTTACATTTTGGCTGAAGCCAAAACCCGAGCGATTTTGATCCGTCGGCTAAAGCCCACAGTGAGGATGGGTCTTAATACTTCGGCCGATAGCAACTTTTATTCATTGCCGTCCTATAAATGCGATGGCAATGATAAGCAAATCCGGCTTTAGCCGAAACTATTCGCCAGCTAACTGAACGGTACCTTTTTTAGCGGTGTTAACCGGTTGCGGTACTTTTACATAGTATCCGGTGCCATCATAAACACGTTTACGCGGGTGCTCCTGGCAGGCATCGCTGCAGCAGCCATCCATTTTGGTGCCGCACTCGTCGCATTGGGTAAAATGCTCGTTGCACTCGGGGTTGGCACAATTGATCATTTTTGGAGTGGTTTTGCCACAGTTGCGGCAGGTTGAGATAACCACCGGGTTTACGCTGTTTACATCAACCGACAGGCGATTGTCGAACACGTAACATTTGCCTTCAAAATCCTCGCCACCGGTTTCCTTGCCGTATTTAATAATTCCGCCGTGCAGCTGGTAAACATCGCTAAAGCCTTCGTGCAATAGCAGGGCCGATGCCTTTTCGCATTTGATGCCGCCGGTGCAGTAGGTAAGTATTTTTTTATCCTTGTATTGGGCAAGCTCGTTGATCATGGCAGGGAAGTCGCGGAAGTTCTCGATATCCAAAGTAACCGCGTTTTTAAATTTGCCCAGGGAGTGTTCATAGTTGGAGCGTACATCCAGGATAACTACATCGTCGCGGTCTTTCATGGCCAAAAAGTCTTTTGGCTCCAGGTGCTTGCCGGTTTTTTGTTGCGGGTTGATGATGTTTGGGTCGCGCAGGCCCGAATGTACAATCTCTGATTTATAGCGGCAGTGCATTTTCACAAACGAAGGTTCTTCTACCTCATCAACTTTAAAATCGATACCGGCAAACCGCTCGTCTGCGTGCAAGGTATCCATATAGGTTTTGCATGCATCGGCTGTGCCGGATACTGTGCCGTTCAATCCCTCGTTGGCTACAATAATGCGCCCGGTTAATCCAAGAGATCTACAAAATTTTAAATGATCGGCAGCAAATTGCTCGCCATCGGCTATTGTTGAATAACAATAGTAAAGTAGTGTGTTGTATTTTATCATAACCACATTGATACCGCTGCAAACGGTGTTAAATGAGGTGCAAATGTAGTAAAAAGTTGAAAGTTCAAAGTCGAAAGTAGTAAAGATTAACTTTTGACTTCGAACTTTAGACTTTCAACTCTCTACCGTATCCCGTAAAATATCCTGATACCCTGCAGGTATTTTTTGTTGCCCATGTAAGATACGCCGTAATCTACGCGGAAAATAAGGCGCTGAACGCCAACGTAAAATTCGCGGTAATTGGGGTTTTCTTTGGTTGTTAAAAAGTTGGCGCCTATAACCTCTTCGAGTTTTAGTTTACGGATGAGCGGCACTTTACTTAATATCGACCCTGCAAAATTATGCTGGTAATGCGCCTCGAAGAATGCCCCGCCCGTGCTAAACTGATAAAAAGGAAGGAAGTGGAAGCTACCGATGTATGTCGGGTCGAAAGTGGTACCCTGGTTACCTAAAAAGTGGTAATTATCCATGTAGTACAGGGTATTGTGGTTAAAAAAGTTGCCCCCGGTTAATTTGAACGATGAAAAGCCTGAAAGCCCTATCCGCAGGTTATTTTGCGAAATATCTGCCGATGCGAAATCATAATTTACATCCGAGCCGAAAGCCTTGTTGATCCCTTTACGGTAATTGAGGGTTAGGGTGGGATATTTTGATGGCAGATTAAACTTGCCTGTAGGCCGGGTGATATACTGCTGATCGAACGTAAAAGTTACCGACGTATTAAAAGTTAACGCCTGGTTCTGCGGGAATAAGAACGAGTGGTCATCGGCTGGAGCGTCATCAGGTGCTTTAGGGTTGTTAGAGGTGTACTCTTTATCTTTCACATCTCTGATATGCCCAAAAGCTGTATTGTACAATTGTGTGCGACTGGCATAGCTTAATCCCCCCATCCACAAAATGCCGTTCGATAGTTCGCGCTGGTAGCCAAAGCCGCCAAATTGCGAACGGTAATATTTGACATAGTTATTCTCGGATAATAGCGTACTCAGCGTATTAAAGTATAACGACCGCGTACCAACATTATTCAGGTCGAGGATATCGCTTCCAAAATCAACATAAAATTTGGCGTTATGGAAAGGGTCATTCAAATACTCGGCATGTACATTGGCGCTGAATAACTTATTAGCAAACCCATACCGCAGGGCAGGGGTAATACTGTACGAATGCCAATCGTCAATAACATGGGTATAGCGTACTTTGGCGTTTATACCAAAGCCTTCTACAGTGTTGTAATAAAACGTTTGTAAGAACGGGAAAACGTGCAGCGAATCGCGCTCATCGCGGCTACTGGCATCGTAGCCGAATATCAGGTAGCCGGGGTAGTTAATGCCGTTTTTTTCGTGCTGCAACGAATCTAAATACCTGTCTGTTTTTTTGTATGCCGCAATGCTGTCCTTCTTTTGATAATCGCGTGTTTCTAACCGGGTTAAGGGCAAAAGGCGGCGTGTATCCCAATATGCCGATGGTTTACTGTTGGCGGCTGTATCTATCCGTAATATTTCGCCATTGAAAAAGCCGGGCGGAAACTTGGGATTTATTTTGTAGTTGTTAAAAATCCCTTCGTAATAACCGCCAAACTTAAACCCTAATACCGAACCTTTAAAATTAAATTGTATAGCAGCCGGCATCCAAACGCTATCCGTAATAGGGATGTATTGCTGACTTATACGCATGGTATCAACCAGGTTAAGGCTGCTCATGGTATTGGTTAGGTAAAGGTCGGCGCTGTAAATTCGCCAGTCGCCTTCCACTATATATAAGCTCCCCTGAAAATACATCCCATGCTCCCGCTTGGGTATAACTTCTATCTTATCAATAGTACGCCCGTTTTGTATGGTGCTGCCAATTAGCTTGTAATTATAAAAATCGAACGCGTTTGATGCCAGCGGCGATATGTAGCCGCGGGTACTAAGGCCGTTAATTTTAAAAACATCATTATAAAAATTCACCTGCAGGTCTGACGCTTTGCTATAATCAAACGCCGTATTTATACCTGCTTCCCTTGAGGCTATGGTAACCTCCCTAACTTTGTTTGGCCTGGCAAAATTATACGTAGATAGCAGCTCTGACTGATAAAGGATACCCCGCCCGTTCGAGTCGAGGTCTAATGCCTGAGTTACTGCTTTGCTGGTTAACGATTTTGGTGAACTAAGCAGCCTTTGCACTGCTTTAATATATACCGAGCATGAATAGCTGTTTACTTCTTCCAGGTGCTGCTTGCGTTTGGCAATGGCCATGCGCATAATGGTATCGCCGGGGTCAAGGTTTTCCTTCCACTTGTCAGATAAAGCGCTGAATTTAAAAACCTCGCCGGCAAGCTGCACATCATGCACCTCATTATGGTCGGTTATGGTAATGCTTTCGGTTTGTTCTTTATAGCCCGTAAAGCGGTAGGTAACGTTGTATGTACCGGGGCTTAATTTAAACTGGTAGCTGCCTTCTTCGTTGGCAGTTGTGCCGTAAGTAGAGTTACGGATATATACCGATGTAAAGCCCACCGTCTCGTTATTTGGGCCGGTAACAAGCCCCGATAGCACATACTGCTGTGCCGAAACACTCAGGGAGGTTAGTATAAATAAAACAAAAGGTAAATATCTTCTCATATGGAATTTTACGATTAATAGTATTTACAGGCAAAATGTTTGGTGGTACACGTAATTTACATAAAATGTTTTGCATAACCGTTCAATTACAGGTTATTGTTTAATTTTGAGCCATTAATATCATCACATATGTATAAAACATTGCATCCCGTTTTACAGCAGGAACTTACCGACATTGAAAGTGCCGGCTTATATAAACGCGAAAGAATTATCACCTCGCCGCAGGGCGCTGATATTACCGTACAGGGCGGTAAAGAAGTTATAAATTTTTGTGCCAATAATTACCTGGGGCTTTCGGCACATCCAAAAGTAATTGCGGCTGCCAAAGCCACTATGGATACGCATGGATACGGCTTGTCGTCAGTTCGTTTTATTTGCGGTACGCAGGATATCCATAAAAAATTGGAGCAAAAGATCTCGGAATTTTTAGGCACCGAAGATACCATTCTTTATGCCGCCGCTTTTGATGCCAATGGTGGCGTTTTCGAGCCGCTTTTTAACGATCAGGACGCCATTATATCCGATGAATTGAACCATGCGTCCATCATCGACGGGGTGCGTCTTTGCAAAGCACAGCGCAAACGTTATAAGCACGATGACATGGCCGATCTGGAAGAGCAACTAAAAGCCACGCAGGACCTTCGCCACCGTATCATCGTTACCGATGGCGCGTTCTCTATGGATGGTACCATAGCGCAGCTGGATAAAATTTGCGCCCTTGCCGAGCAGTACAACGCTTTGGTGATGATAGACGAAAGCCATTGCAGTGGTTTTATGGGCAAAACCGGTCGCGGTACGCACGAGCACCATAACGTAATGGGTAAAATAGATATCATTACCGGTACATTGGGCAAAGCTTTAGGCGGTGCATCGGGCGGGTTTACATCGGGCCGTAAAGAAATTATCGACATGCTGCGCCAGCGCTCGCGCCCATACCTGTTTAGCAATACTTTGGCCCCCGCCATTACCGGCGCATCAATAGCCGTGCTGGATATGCTTAGCGAAACTACCGACCTGCGCGATAAACTGGAAAGCAACACCCAATACTTCCGCGAGAAAATGACCGCAGCAGGGTTCGATATAAAACCCGGTGTGCACCCCATTGTACCGGTAATGCTTTACGAAGCTAAACTTGCGCAGGAGTTTGCAGCTAAAATGTTGGAAGAGGGTATCTACGTGATCGGTTTCTACTACCCGGTTGTTCCGCAGGGCAAAGCACGTATCCGTGTGCAGATCTCTGCCGCGCACGATGTTGCGCATTTGGATAAGGCCATCGCCGCGTTTACCAAAGTGGGCAAAGCTTTAGGGGTGATTAAATAGTTACGTATAAATTATTTATATTTGTACGTATAAATTACAGGGTATGAAACTGACTTTAAACATAGACCCCGGATTAATTCATCAAATTAAAGAGGTCGCAAAGAAAAAAAATACAAGTCTGTCAAAAATAACGGAAGGCCTTTTTAAAAAGGTGATAGATACTGAAAGTGAGCCTTTTCAAATGAAAAGCCTTGATGAATTAGATAAACTGGCAAAAAGGTTTTCTATCGCAGGTGATCCTGTGCCTGACTTTGACCACAAAGCCGAATATCATAACCACCTTGAACAAAAATACGGGGTGTGAAAAAGCTTTTTTTAGACAGCGATATTCTGTTAGATTTATCGTTAAAAAGGTCGGTGTTTTTTCTACCAGCACTTAATATTATACACTTGCTTGAAAAGGGTTACTTTAACGCTGTAACCTCCTCAGTAGCTTTTGTAAATATTCATTACTTTCTTAACAAGTACGATAGATTGAATAAGTTTTCCTTGTTAAATGAAATACGGTCAGTTATTTCCATAATCAATGTAGACGAAGAAATAATTGATATGGCGTTAAAGAGCAACTCGCCCGATTTTGAAGATGCTGTTCAATACTACGCTGCAATTAGTGGGGGATGCGATGCAATCATCACCCGAAATATAAAAGACTACAAGCAATCGACAATACCGGTATTAACTGCCGAACAATTTCTAAGAACATTATAATGCAATCTAAAATAGACCAATATACTGCCGAGATAAAAGCTTTCACTGCCGCCAAAGCGGATGAGCTGGAAGCCTTCCGCATAAAATTTTTGGGTACCAAGGGTATAATAAAAGACCTTTTTGAGGAGTTTAAAACCGTTGGCCCCGAAGAGAAACGCACCTTTGGTAAAGTACTGAACCAGTTTAAGCAATTTGCCGAAGGCCGGTATAACGAGATCAAAGAATCTTTAGACTCAGGACCTAAGACTCAAGACTTGGAACTTGATCTTACGCTGCCCGGCGATGGCTTTGAGGTAGGCTCGCGGCACCCGCTTTCGCTGGTACGTAACGAGATCATCGATATATTCAAGCGCCTTGGTTTTGTTGTAGCCGAAGGACCCGAGATAGAGGACGACTGGCATAACTTTTCGGCGCTTAACTTCCCGCAGGAACACCCGGCAAGGGATATGCAGGACACCTTTTTCATCCGCAAGGGTGATGGTACGGATGATATCGCTTTGCGTACCCACACCTCATCGGTACAGGTGCGCATGATGGAGAACGGTAAACCGCCGTTCCGCGCTATTATGCCGGGTCGCGTTTACCGTAACGAAGCCATCTCGGCACGCGCACATTGCTTTTTTCACCAGGTTGAAGGATTGTATGTTGACGAGAATGTTTCGTTCAGTGACCTGAAGCAAACCCTTTATCATTTTGTACAGGAGCTTTACGGCGAGGGTACTAAGGTGCGTTTCCGCCCTTCGTACTTCCCGTTCACCGAGCCATCTGCCGAAATGGATATATCCTGTACCATTTGTAAAGGCGCGGGCTGCAACATGTGCAAGTACAGCGGCTGGGTAGAGATATTGGGCTGCGGAATGGTTGACCCGAATGTTTTAGAGAATTGCGGTATCGACAGTAAAAAATATACCGGTTTTGCCTTTGGCATGGGTATCGAGCGTATTACCAATTTGAAATATGTGATCCGCGATCTGCGTTTATTCTCTGAGAACGATCTGCGTTTCTTAAAACAATTCACCACCGATATTATATAGATGAGGAATATCCCGGCCCTGCTTATTATTTGTCTGCTTTTTTTAGGCTGCGGTAAAGCCGAAAATGTAGTGCCGCGTGTACCCGTAAACGTAAAAATTGTAAAAACAGATCCGCGGTACACCTCGCTTAGCGCTCCCGGAGGGTTTGCTTACGTAGCGGGTGCAGGCGTTGCCGGGATCATTATTTATCGCCAGGTGGATGGTTCATACACTGCTTACGACCGCTGCAGCAGCTACCAGCCCGAAAAACTTTGCGCTATTACGGTTGATGATACCGGCTTTACCGCTACCGACCCATGCAGCGGGTCAAAGTTCTCATTATCTGATGGCAGCCCGGTTAAAGCCCCGGCCACCAAATATCTCAGGTCGTACATTGTAAATACGACACAATTTGAGATATTTGTTTCAAATTGACCCATGGAAGCCGATAAAATCAAAGACAGCATTAAGCGGGCGGCGCAGGACCTGTTCCGCAAATTCGGTTACCACAAAACCAGTGTGAACGAAATAGCCAAACGGGCTAAAATTGCAAAAGCAACCATTTATAAGTATTTTGATAGTAAGGAAGCGCTTTTGCACGTTTTGCTGATGGATTATATTAAGGTGAGTGTTGACGACCTGATAACCACCAACACCCCCGATATGGACGAGGAAGCCCACCTGAGCAACCTCATCATGAAAACCTGCCGCCTGTCGTACACCGTTTGTAACGAATTTATTGGCTGGGACTTTATCCGCGAAAGCACCAACTCGCAGGATTTTTTAAAGAACCTGTCAAACGAGCTGGAAGAACTGCTGGTCCTCTCGTTTACCCAACTGGCCGGTATCCGCAAGCACGAAACTTACCAACAGCGCATCCGTTTCCTCATCAAATGCAGCAAAAGCATTGTGTTCAGCTTCGCGTTCACCTCGGTAAGCGACAGCGATGTGCGCAAAAATTTCGTTTCTTTTCAAAAAGAGATCCTGCCTTATTTGGTTAAGGCGGCTATCATCGTGTAATTATTTTGATTTTTATTTGGATTGTACGTTTTTAATAACTTACTTTGAATAACAAAGTGCTTTTAAGTGAAAGAAAACGAAATACAAGACGAGCTTACCTCTATCCGCAGCATGATGGAGCGCTCCTCAAAATTTATTTCGCTAAGCGGCCTTAGCGGGGTGCTTGCGGGTGTTTACGCGCTGATAGGAGCGGGCCTGGCCTATAATATCATTTATGGCTCCGGTGGTTTTTTTAATTACCGCGATTATGTTATTGCCAATTCGGGCAGCTCGTCTGCAGATCTTTACACTTTAATACTTATTGCATTGGTTGTACTGATTGCATCCGTGGCTACCTGTGTAATACTCACCATGGGTAACGCTAAAAAGAAGAACCAGCCCATTTGGGGCAGCAGCAGCCGCCAGATACTATTTAACATGACTGTACCTTTATTAGCAGGCGGCGCATTAACCCTTATTTTAATAAGCCGGGGTTATGTGGGCATTGTAGCATCGGCAACGTTAATATTTTATGGCCTGGCACTTATAAATGCAAGTAATTTTACTTTTAAAGATGTTAGATACTTAGGCATTTGCGAAATTATCTTAGGTTTGCTTGCCGCTTTACTGCCGGGTTATGGTTTGCTGTTTTGGGCTGTAGGTTTTGGCGTACTGCACATTGTTTACGGCAGCATTATGTACTTAAAATACGATAGTAAAGCTTGATGTGTACACACATGAAGGGCTATCCTATCTAAAAAATAATATTGGTGAAAGTTCCATTTGAAAAACTTGATAAGGCGTTTGAGAACCGGCTGCGTTTGCAAATAATGAGTGTGCTGATGGTTAACGATCGTTACGATTTTAACTCGCTGAAGGAGCTGCTGGATACCACCGATGGTAACCTGGCATCGCACCTTAAAGCGCTGGAGAAAGAGGAGTACATTATCATACATAAATCGTTTTTGGGGCGCAAGCCAAATACCAATTACCAGGCGAGCGACAAAGGCAAGCAGGCCTTTAAACAACACCTTAACGCTTTAGAACAGATCATTAAAAATCAGAGATCACTATAAACTATATTTTTTTACCTAAATGCTTTGTAATTCAAAGTACTTTTAAATAAACAAATGATACAAGAACAACAACCATCCGCCTTTAGGGGATTTATGAATTGGCTCAAGGAGTCGATCACCGTTAAATTAGTTTTTATTGGCTTTTTAATATTGGTGCTGCTCATCCCATCAGCATTAATTGGCGACCTTATCCGCGAGCGTGCCACCCGGCAGGATGAAATGGTAAAAGGGATAGCCGATACGTGGTCGGGCAGCCAAACGGTAAAGGGCCCGGTTTTGGTGATACCTTACCACAAAATCACAAAGTTTAGTGATAATGATAAGAAAGAAATAACGCGCGATGTAATTGAGAATTTATACATCCTGCCCGAGAATTTAAAAATCAAAGCAAACTTAAAACCCGAACTGCTGCACAGGGGCATGTTTGAAACGGTAGTTTACAATTCGTCTATCAGGGTATCGGGCAATTTTGGCAAAGCCGAACTGGGCAGCCTGTCGTTAATGCCCGAGCAGTTGATCCTGGATAAAGCGAGGCTGGAGTTTAGCATCTCGGACCTGAAAGGGTTAAAAAATAACCCCATGGTAAACGCCGCCGGCCAGCAGCTTACCGCCGAGCCGTCGTTTAACGCCCACCCGTTATTTAACGGTGGCCTGCAGGCAAACCTGAATTTGACCAATGTATCAAACGGTGCTTTTACTTTTGATTACACGCTCGACTTAAAAGGCAGCCAGGAACTTCATTTTTTACACCTGGGCAAAACAACCGATGTTGAAGTGGCGGGCAAATGGTCGTCGCCAAGTTTTGATGGCCGTTACCTGCCCGATGACCGCCATGTAGATACCAGTGGCTTTACCGCAAAGTGGCGCATGCTATATTACAATCGCCCGTTCCCGCAGCAATGGGTGGCTGATAATAATTTGCTTACTGATGAGAATAAACTTGCCGATGCGTCGTTCGGCGTTAAGCTGCGCCTGCCGGTTGACCAGTACCAGAAAATAACCCGCACCAGCAAGTATGCCATACTGATAGTGCTGCTAACCTTTGTATCACTCTTCCTTACCGAGGTTATCCGCAAAAACAGGATCCATCCGTTTAATTATATCCTTATCGGCGCAGCCATGATCATTTATTACACCCTGCTGCTATCGTTCTCAGAACAGGTTGGTTATAACATGGCCTACCTTATAGCCTCGGTGGCTACCATAGGGCTGGTGTCGGTTTTCATCGCTTCGCTGCTTAAAAATAAAGGGGCGGCGGCGCTGTTCGCGCTTATATTATCCATTATCTACGTCTTTATTTTCGTCATTATCCAACTGGAAGACCTGGCATTAATGATAGGCAGTATCGCGCTGTTCATTATTACAGGTTTGCTCATGTATTTCTCGCGCAAAATAAACTGGGATAAACATTAACCCGTAGAGGCGCGATACTTCGCGTCTCTTTTTAATCCGGTATCATATTACTCATTAAAGGCGCGAGGTATAGCGCCTTTACAAAAACCTAATAAACATCAAAACCATGCATACAAGCAATTATTGGATCAGGTATTTCCAGGAAAATGCCCGCCACAAAAGAGTGAACTGGACCTTAGCCCCCGCTATTACGCACGACGAAATCGCCACTATCCTGCCATCGTTACAGGCCTGGCAGCTTGGCGAAACATCAGAGGGCGAACACCTGATAGCGGCATCAACCCGTTATGCTTACCGCCTGGGCGACCCTGATTATGTAGATGCCGTTAAGCTATTTATCAAAGAGGAACAAAAACATGGCTATAACCTTGGCCGCTACATTGATAAAATTGGCCAAAAACGCATCAAGCAAAACTGGGGCGATACCCTGTTCAGGAAGGTGCGGTATTTTAACACCAGTATGGAAATATGGACCCTGGCCGTGATCGTGGTAGAAAGCACCGCCCAGATCTTTTACCAGGCGCTTAAGGATGCTACAGACTGCCGCTTGCTCAGAGAGATCTGTACCGATATTTTAATTGACGAGGCCCCGCATATCACCTTTCAGACCGAGCGGTTGGCCATCATTTTTGAGGGAAAGCCGGCCTTCTCAAAAGCCTGGCGCAAGGTGGCGTACAAGCATTTTTTCCATGCCACATCGTGCCTGGTATGGTTTGCCCATAAAAAGCTTTTTAAAGCCGGCGGTGTAACGTTTGATATGTATGTTAAAAAGATGCAGTATAAATACAGAAAAACCATCGAAGCTTTGACGGCCGCGCCGGCAGATCATAAATCCATAAGCTATAAATACAACTGCTAATGGGCTCTTTTGTATATCTATTCATCGGCGCACAATCAAACTCATTTTCTTACAGTTTAAAAGTATGGCTAACAAGTGTTGTCGTTGGGCCTTTAATCTATTTTGGAGCAACTAATCTTTTTCACTGTTATGATGATGAATTTCTTGGACATAATTTCATTGATTACTTAGCTGGCGCTTACATGTTTATAGTACTTTTTAGTGCTATATTTTCGCTGACAACATGGATTAGCTTTTACTTTTTGATAAGGTTGCTTGTAACGAGAGACGTTTTAAAAATCAAATATTTGAAATATCTGATTGCATTAATAGGTGTTTTATTAACTGTTATTACTTTTTCTGTTATGCCAGGATTTAGAATAAATGCAGATTATATCTGTATTACATTTGCCTACTGTTTTTGTATTGCAGGCTGTTCATATTTTTATAAGTTGGAAATTATGCCTGATGAAAATACCTGAGTACAAATCAATAAATTAAAACCGCTATTTGCTCACCTGATTATTCGGCTAAAGCCTAAGTGCATATCTTGTTCTCCGTCGACTAAAGTCGACGGCAATGAATAATGATATTATTTCTATCATTATTCATTGCCGTCCCTTTTAAGGGACGGTTAAATAAAATGCCCAAGATGGCTTTAGCCAAAACCCCGTTCCAAAAATTAATAAATACATTTACCTTTGCAGCCTGATGAGTAGATCTGCAAAAAAACCTAAGTTCTTTGAGAACGTAACCGTTATTGATATTGCCGAGGAAGGCAAGGGTGTGGGCAAAGCCGAAGATTTTGTGCTGTTTATTGAAAAGGCCGTTCCGGGCGATATTGCAGACATAGAAGTTTACCGCAGCAAAAAAAGCTTCGGCGAAGCCAAGATCACCAAACTCATCAAACCATCAGAATACCGGGTACCTGCTTTTTGCGAGCACTTCGGCACCTGCGGCGGCTGCAAGTGGCAGCACATGACCTACGAGGCACAGCTTAAATTCAAACAAAAAGCTGTGCACGATGCGCTAACCCGCATTGCCAAAATAGATGTGGAGCACATGGATGCCATTGTGCCATCCCCTGCCGACCGCTACTACCGCAACAAACTTGAATACACTTTTTCCAACAAGCGGTGGCTTTACGATGGCGAGAACCGCGAAGATGAAACCCTGGATATGAACGCCCTGGGTTTCCATATCCCAGGCCGTTTTGATAAGATCCTGAACATAAACCATTGCTACCTGCAGGCCGAACCATCAAACGATCTGCGTAACAGCATCAACGCATTTGCCCGCGAAAATGGCATCAGCTATTACGATGTACGCCAGCATACCGGCGCTTTGCGTAACCTAATCATCCGTACCTCGTCTACAGGCGAGATCATGGTGATCGTGGTTTTCGCTCACGCGGACGAAGAGCAGGTAAACCTGCTGATGAATTACGTGGATGCCGCGTTTCCAAACATCACATCGCTGCTGTACATCCTTAACCAAAAAATGAACGACACTATTTTTGACCAGGAAGTACACGCATGGAAGGGCCCCGAATTTATCCACGAGGAAATGCCGGCGGCTAATGGCAATGTAGTACGCTTCAGGGTTGGGCCAAAATCATTTTATCAAACAAACTCGATACAGGCCCTGCGCCTTTACGAAATAACCCGCGATTTTGCAGGCTTTACAGGTAACGAACTGGTTTATGACCTTTACACCGGTGCCGGCACCATCGCCAATTTTATTGCGGGCCATGTACGCGAAGTGGTAGGGGTAGAGTACGTACCGTCGGCTATTGAAGATGCTAAGGTAAACTCGCAGATAAATAACATCACAAACACCAAGTTCTACGCCGGCGATATGAAAGATGTGCTGGTGCACGAGTTTGTTGTGGAACACGGCAAACCCGACGTGATCATTACCGACCCGCCCCGTGCAGGCATGCATGCCGATGTTGTTGCCCGCCTGATGGAAATTGAAGCCGATAAGATAGTTTACGTAAGCTGCAACGCCGCCACCCAGGCCCGCGATCTGCTGATACTGAAAGAAAAGTACGATACTGTAAAAATTCAACCGGTAGATATGTTTCCGCACACGCAACATGTTGAAAATGTGGCGCTTTTGAAACTGCGTAAATAACACCCGCCGGTTAAATTAATTGCCGGTTGCTTAATTCCCGGCGTAGTTCATCGGCAAAAGTTAATTATTATTCCTTAACAGCTATTACAGGGCAATATTTGTAAAAATGTTTTGGTAAATTAGCTTGCAGAAAGCAACCCTTACCTACCCTTTTAATTGCAGTTACTATGGATGCTCCTGTACCTTTTTTAAATTTCTCCATTAAAAAGGTATTGGCCGGGCAGTCTGATAATTTGAAACGTGCCCGCATAAAAATTGTATATACCACTTTACTGCTAACCCTGTTAAAAATAGTTATACTATTCCCTTTGGTTTACGGCAACATACAAAACCACCAGCTATATCGTGTTATCTTTATATTTTTATTCTACATAGGGTTAACCAAATATTTGCTGTATAAACCCAACAAAATTGATGTAGTTGCGCATGCTATCCTTTTAACCGGCCTCGGCGGCATTTGGTCAAACCTTATCATCCTTCATCAAAACCTTAACCTGGTTACCGTGCAATTTGTATTTATGGTAACGTTTGTAGGGTATTACCTTATCAATAACCGTTTCGCTGTTGTATACAGTATTTTGGCTATAGTGCCCGTAATGTATTACCTGGTAGTTACAAGCAGGAGCAACTGGCGTTTGGATGCTGTTACACAGGAACTGCCATCGCCGGGGTTCGAGGTGATCGTTTTCCTTAATTTTGTAACCATTGTACTTATTCATTACCTGTTCTACCGGGCCTTCCGGGATAATGTGAACGAAAAAGAGGTACTGAATAAACAATTGGAAGCTACCGTTGCCGAAACAAAGGCGCTGGCCGAGTCGCGCTCGGTATTTCTTTCCACCATGTCGCACGAACTGCGCACGCCGCTTAATGCGGTTATTGGGATGACCAGCCTCATCAAAGACACTGCCACGCCCGATCAAACCGAGAACCTGGACATCCTGGAGTTTTCGGCGGTTAGCCTGCTTACGCTGGTAAACGATATCCTGGATTATAATAAAGGCGAAAACGATAAGATAGTGTTAGAGGCTATCCCCGTTCACCTGCCGGTACTGCTTCATAAGGTGTGCTCGGGCTTGCAGCAAAAGGCATCCGAAAAGGGTTTTCAGCTGATCCTGGATGTAGACCCGCAGCTTAAAGATCAGTGGGTGGTTACCGACCCAACCCGCCTTACGCAGGTGATATATAACCTGGTGGGCAATGCTATTAAGTTCACCGAATCGGGCGAGGTAAGCGTAAAGGCGATCGTTAACGAGAGCACCGCCGACCACCTCACCATCAATTTTTCGGTAGCCGATACGGGCATTGGTATCCCCGCCGACAGGCTTGATGTAATTTTCGATCCGTTTATGCAGGCATCGGCAGATACCACCCGCCATTACGGGGGCACGGGCCTTGGGCTTGCCATAGTAAAGCGGCTGCTTAACCTTTTTGGCAGCACCATCCGGTTAAAAAGCGAACAAAACAAAGGCTCGGTATTTTCATTCGTTATTCAATTCGAGTTATATAAAGGCAATGTTAGCCCGGTATCGCTGCACACCGTAATGGGTGGCTCCCTCGAAGGAATGAGGGTTTTAATTGCCGAGGATAACCATGTAAACTCGTTGTTGCTGGTGAAGCTTTTAAACAAATGGCATATAAATGCGGTAATTGCCAACAACGGGCAGGAGGCGGTAAATAAATTACTGGAACAAGATTTTGATGTGCTGCTGATGGACCTGCATATGCCCGTGATGGATGGTTACCAGGCCACCCAGGTTATCCGCGCGCTACCTGACCCGGCCAAAGCATCTGTCCCGATAATAGCGTTAACGGCTTCTGTTTCGCATAATATCTACGATAAAATTAAAGAAGCCGGCATGCACGATTACCTGTCGAAACCATTCCAGGGGGCTGCCTTATACCAAAAACTTGAGAAACTGAGCGCTTTAAAAACGAGTAAGGCGCTGGCAGGATAAGTTTAATTATCCGGTATACGGGGGTTTACATTCCCTAACAAAAAAAGCATGCATAGTGGTGACACTACAACGTCAGTGTTTTTTATGTAATTCGCTTACTATTAGTTGTTTACAAAAACAGGGGCTGCATGTGCAAACGTGAACGTGAACATTGGGGCGCAAATAACACCGTAGCGAATGCCTTAATTACCCAGTACCTGGCAAACTTCTTTTATGGTTTCGCTAACCGGTTTAAACTCCACCTCAACAGCCTTTTTTATTTTACTGTTATCAAACTCCCGCGTTACCGATGCAGCACGTGCGCTGGTTTTATCCAATGCCGGGGCTTTGCCCGTTATCGCACCCATAAATGCCGCGCCGCGCCAGGCCAGTTCCATCATCCAGGGTTTGGCCAATGTTTTTGGGGCAGGCACGCCCAGGCATCCTGCTATTTCCTCGAAAAGTTGCTTATATGCCCTGTTTTCGGCATTTATGATATAACGTTCGCCACTGATGCTGCTTTCCATCAGGGCGATCATACATTTGGCTACGTCATGCACATCAACAAACCCAATTGTGCCGCGGGTATAAAATTTAAGGCCTTTGCGCACGGTCTCAAATATTTGCCCGCTGCCCGCGGTACCTGCGCTTGCGCCAATAATAATAGTAGGGTTTACAATAACGGCGTCGAGGCCTTCGGCAATGCCGCGCCAAACTTCCATCTCGCTTTCCAGTTTTGATATCGCGTAGCCATCTGTTTCTGTCGATGAATCCAGGTGATGGTTCTCAGTGATCAGTTCGCCGGGTTTAGCCTCGCCCACGGCCGCTACCGAACTGGTGTGCACCATGCGAATGCGCTTTTGGGTACAAAGGTCAACCAGGGTGGCAGTGCCGCGTACGTTGGTACGTATCATGGGTTCTTTATCGGCTTGTTTTAGCGATACAAAGGCGGCGCAGTTGTAAACCTGCGTAATCCCATCCAGGGCATCTTCCAGCGCGGCTTCGTCCATCAGGTCGGCATCCACCCACTCAATCTTTGATGTATAAGGCATCAAAATTTTGGGTATTGTTGACGATACCCGTTTGGTGCAGCGGATGTGGTTTTTACGCAGGATAAGTTCCTTTGCTAATTCGGCCCCTAAAAAACCCGTCGCACCGGTTACTAAAATCATATTATAATTTGACGATTTGAAAATGTAAAAGTGCACAAAAGTAATTTGAAGATTAATCAAATTCGGAATTTGAAATTTAATATGTTTGTTCAGCTTATTGGGAGTTGATTTTTCAAATCTTCAAATCAATATATTTTCAAATTAAACAATGTCTTTAGCCGATTTTTTTACACCCATCGATCTAAAAAAGATCATACCAAAAAATGGATACTTCACCAGCCAGCTGGGTGATAAGATCGAACATTATTCGGTTGATTTCCCCAACCTGGAGCAAAAAACGGATATTGCCATTATTGGTGTGCTTGAAGACCGCAATGCTACAAATAATCCCGGCTGCGCTTTAGGCCCCGATTACGTACGCGAGAAACTATACCAGCTAAACGAGGGCGGCTACAATACCAAAATAGCAGACCTGGGTAACATTACCCGTGGCGAAACAGTTGTTGACACCTATTACGCGCTAAAAACCGTTGTAGAAGAGCTGATAAAAAAAGACATTATCCCGCTTATCATCGGCGGCGGGCAGGACCTTACCTATGCCCAATACCTGGGTTACGAAAACCTTGAGCAAAAGGTAGATATGCTGGTAGTTGATTCGCAGTTTGACCTCGAGGACGATGGCTTTAGTGAAACTATCGAAACCACATCGGCATCTTACCTAAATAAAATATTCCTGCACGAACCTAACTACCTGTTCAACTACAGCAATATGGGCTACCAAACCTACTTTGCCAGCCAGGATAGTTTAAGGGTAATGGAAAAACTTTATTTTGATGTGCACCGCCTGGGCGAACTTACCTCAAATATAGCAGTGGCCGAGCCGATCATCCGTAATGCCAATATGGTGAGTTTTGATATGAGCGCTATCCGCTCGTCGGACGCGGCAGGCAACGCCAATGCCAAACCAAACGGCTTTTATGGCGAAGAGGCCTGCCAGATCTGCAGGTACGCGGGGTTTAATGATAAACTAACTTCGATAGGGTTTTACGAGTTTAACCCTGCTTATGACAGCAACGGCCAAACTGCCATGCTGCTTTCGCAAATGATATGGTATTTTATTGATGGCGTTTACAACCGCAAGCGCGATTTTCCGCTGAACCCAAAATCGCAATACCTTATTTACAAAACCAGCCTTAAGCACGACGACCACGAAGTGGTATTTGTAAAAAGCAAAAAAAGCGACCGCTGGTGGATGCAGGTACCCTATCCGGCAGGTGGCTCCAAAAACGAACGCTTCCACCTGGTGCCCTGCCGGTACGATGATTATAAAACCGCTGTATCCGGCGAAATGCCCGACCTGTGGTGGCGCACCTATCAAAAACTAAACTAACCTGCAATTGATTAAGCGTTTACACGTTATTGATATTTACTGATATTAAATGAAGAAATTTCTATTCGCCATTGCGGCGTTTCTGCCGGCATTGGCCTTTGCACAAAACGCGCAGCAGTATACCGTTAAAACCAGGCTTAGTACGATTAAAGGCCCCGCCAAAGCTTATTTGGTTTACTATATAGGGGCTAATAACATTATAGACTCTGCCGATGTTGTTAACGGCGAATTTAGCTTTGAAGGCGTTGTAATGGAGCCGCTCACCGCATCGTTGTTTATAGATCATAACAACATGGGCTTAAAAAAATATATCGACCAAAATTTTACAGCTGCCGGCCCCTCAAAATCCGTGGATGGGTTAGGCTTTTACCTGGAGAAAGGCAATACAACTATTACCGGTAAAGATTCGATAACAAGCGCTGTTATAACCGGCTCGCCAACCAATGATGATGATAAAGCGCTTAGGGCGCTTGTTAAAACAGTTGTTGACAAAGCAAAAACCATAGCAGGCGACGCGCAGAAAGCCACTGTGGATCAGCAGCGCTCGGCAGCTTTTCAGAATGCCATACAGGCCCGGTACATTGCCCTGCAGAAAGAGCAAAAGGAACTATTAAAAAACTTTATAGCTAAGCATCCGGGCAGTATTGTAAGCCTGGCGGCACTATCTAATACCGCTGGCCCGGCCCCGAGCGCGGCTGATATAGAACCTTTGTTTAACCAGTTATCGGCCGAAGTAAAAAACTCTGAAGGCGGCATGCAAATAAAAGCGGCTATCGACCGGTTAAAAATAACCGACCTTGGTTCTACAGCCCCGGATTTTTCTCAAAATGATGTAAACGGGCTGCCGGTGCAGCTATCATCATTACGCGGCAAATATGTGCTGGTAGATTTTTGGGCTTCGTGGTGCGGCCCTTGCAGGCAGGAGAGCCCCAACAAAGTGAAATTATATAATAAGTATAAAGGCAAGAATTTTACCGTGCTTGGCGTATCATTAGACCAAAACAAAGCATCGTGGCTTGCAGCCATAAAAAGCGACGGGCTGGCCTGGACACAGATATCCGACCTGAAGGGCTGGGGCAACCTGGCGGCCAGGCTTTATGACGTGTACTCTATCCCACAGAGTTTTTTGATAGATCCGCAAGGAAAAATTGTTGCAAAGGGCTTGCGTGGTGACGAGCTTGACCAAAAGCTGGAAGAACTATTAGGAAAAATATAATTGACGGGCTCCGCGTCATTGAGTCATTGAACTTTAAAAAAACCGGGATTGCCAAAATGCAATCCCGGCATTGCTTTTTAAAATTATGCAATGAACGAAGACGCAAAGCACATTGACCAATGGCTAATTTAACAGATCAAATCCAATATCCTTACGGAAGTAAGCGCCGTCGTAATAAATTCGTGCAGCATCGGCAGTGGCTTGCTGCAGAGCGTCAAACATATTATCCTGCAGGCTGGTAACGGCTAATACCCGGCCGCCGGTTGCCTGTATGTTATCGCCATCTAAGGCAGTTCCCGCATGAAAAACATGCGAATCGCGCACATTCTCTATCCCGATTATGGTTTTATTTTTAAGGTATTCGCCGGGGTAACCACCCGCAACGCAAACCACTGTAGCAGCCGTTTTGTTGGATATGATCAGTTCCTTCTCGTTCAGATTTCCTTCGGCAACACCCATCAACAGATCAACAAAGTCCGATTCAATGCGCGGCATTACACTTTCCGTTTCCGGGTCGCCCATGCGGCAGTTGTATTCAATTACCCAGGGTTCGCCGTAGGTATTCATCAGGCCAATAAAGATAAACCCTTTGTAAGGGATGCCTTCTTTTTTCAGGCCTTCCACGGTTGGGATAATTACCCGCTGCTCTACCTTCTGCATAAATTCAGCATCGGCAAAATGTACCGGTGAAACAGAACCCATGCCGCCGGTATTTAGGCCTGTATCGCCTTCGCCTATACGTTTATAATCTTTGGCTTCGGGCAATATTTTGTAATTGGTGCCATCGGTCATTACAAAAACTGAAAGCTCTATGCCCTGTAAAAATTGTTCTATCACCACTTTCGAGCTGGCATCGCCAAATTTGGCTTCGGTCAGCATCTCTAAAAGCTCCTGGCGGGCTTCTTCAAGGGTAAGGCATATCAAAACGCCCTTGCCCGCTGCCAATCCGTCGGCTTTTAACACCACGGGCAGGCCGGTAGTAGCCAGGTAATCAAACCCTTCCTGTAAATTATCGCGGGTAAAAGTGCGCGATGCCGCGGTTGGTACGTTATGGCGCTGCATAAATGCCTTTGAATAATCTTTGCTGCCCTCTAATTGCGCGCCTTCCTGCTGCGGCCCAATAACCGGGATGCTTTTTAACTGTTCATCAGCCAGGAAAAAATCATGGATGCCTTTTACCAGCGGCTCCTCGGGGCCAACCAGTACCATTTTAATATCATTTGCCAAAGCAAAGGCTTTAATGCCCTCAAAATCGGTAACTTTTAAATTTATGTTGGTGCCATACTGGCCTGTACCGGCATTACCCGGCGCAATAAAAAGCTTGTCGCATTTTGGGCTTTGCGAAATTTTCCAGGCGAAGGCGCTTTCCCTTCCGCCCGAACCAAGGAGCAGGATATTCATGCCGGCAAATATAATGTTTGATGTGCAGATGTGCGAATATCCTGCGCGCCGTTTATCCGGTAGTACCATAAGTAAGCGGCGGCTTGCACCTATGGCTAATAACATCATTTAGTGTTCAACAACGGCCTGTCTTTTTATTACTACAGGTAGGCGATACTTTTTATAAAGGTATTCAATAAAAAAACCCGGACTTTCGGCCGGGTTTTACATTAGAATCGAACTTATTAATTATTGAACCTCAAAAACATTGCTGAAGCTACCACCATCAGGGTAGTAACCGGTGATGATCAGCCTGCCGTTTCTTAGGGCGGTTATTACCTTATCCATATCGGCAACGCTGTTAATTGGCTGCTTGTTGATCGAAGTAATTACCGAACCTACCGGTATCTCGGTGTCATCAAATATACCGCCAGGGCGCACCTGGGTAACCAATACGCCCGAGTTTACATGAAACTTGGCTTTCTGCGCTGCATTTAGCGGCTGAAAGCTTGCGCCCATTTTATTGAACAGTTCTGCAGCCGATTTTGAAACAGCAGCTGTACGTGGCGCAGGTGCATCGGCCTTTAAGGTAATGGCAAATGATTTTTCGCCGCCATCGCGCAAAACAGTCAGGTTAATTTTATCGCCGGGTTGTAAACGGGCTACACGCTCCTGCAGGTCAGACGATTCAAAAACCGGGTTACCTTCAACCTTTGTAATGATATCACCGGTTTTAAGTCCTGCTTTTTCTGCACCGCCGCCGGTTATCAGGCTGGTTACGTATAAACCGTTGGTTTTATCGCTGCCTACTTGTTTTGCAGCATCAGGGTCGCTAAGGTCGGCAAAGCCAATACCAATGTAACCACGTTTAACCGCGCCGTATTTTTTAATATCATTCAATACCTTTTTTGCAAGGTTGATAGGGATGGCAAACCCATAGCCCTCATATGAGCCGGTATGCGAGGCGATAGCGGCATTTATACCTATCAGTTCGCCTGCGGTGTTAACCAGCGCGCCGCCGCTGTTACCGGGGTTAATAGCAGCATCCGTTTGTATAAACGATTCGATACCTTTTCTTAATGTTGGGTTTTCCTGCTGCCGAACCGGATACGGGCTGTCTTCATCCTCGTCGCGGCCAATAATATTGATGCTTCTTCCTTTAGCGCTAACGATCCCCGCGGTTACGGTTGAATTAAGCTTAAACGGATTACCTACAGCTAACACCCACTCACCTACGCGTACCGCGTCGGAGTTACCCAATTTTACAATTGGCAGGTTAGTAGCATCAATTTTTATCAGTGCAAGGTCGGTATTGGGGTCGGTACCAATTACCTTCGCCTCAAAGTTGCGGTGGTCGTTAGTAACTATCTGGATCTTCTCGGCCTTGGCCACAACATGGTTGTTGGTTACAATGTAACCGTCCGGAGAAATAATAACCCCTGATCCTGAAGCCATTTGCGGGCCCTGCGGACGCATACGCTGGCCGAACATCTGTCCGAACATTTGCTCCAGCTGGTCCTGCTGACCGCTGCTTTTATCTGAATACGTTGTGCGGATATAAACCACTGCCGGTGTTACGTCTGCAGCGGCTTGTGTAAAATCTACCGAACCGGCAGATGAAGTAACTGGTGCACCTGCACGGTTGCTGGCAAAATAAACTTTTTGTTTGTCTTCTAAGCTCATGCTGTCGGCATACTTGTTTTCGACAAGTTTATATACGCCTAACGCCATGGCACCACCTGCAAAGGCGGTTAATAATGTTAAACCGATTTTTTTCATATTATTATTCACTTTCTTTTTTACTTTTTTGATACGAGATTCAAATTTAATACCATATAGACGATATAATCAATAATAAGGTATATGTAATAATGTTAAAAAGTGTTAAATTACTATAAATAGTAGGGTATATTTGTTCTTGTAATTTAACGTGTAAAGATAACAAACTGTTGTGCAGATAACCTTTTATAAATACCAGGGCGCGGGAAACGATTTTATCCTGATAGATAACCGCAGCAATATTGTGAACAGTATTGATAAACAGTCTGTTGCAAAATTATGCGACAGGCGCTTCGGTATAGGAGGTGATGGCCTGATGCTACTTGAAAATGAAGCGGGTTTCGACTTTAAAATGGTTTATTACAATGCCGATGGCAACGAAGGCAGCATGTGTGGCAACGGCGGCCGCTGTATAGTGGCTTTTGCCAAACACCTGGGCATTATTCAAAGCACAACAAAATTTCTGGCTACGGATGGCGTGCACCATGCTAAAATTTCAGATGCAGGCAACTGGGTTAGCCTGCAAATGATAGACGTAGCAAATATTGATACCGATGGCGAGGCCTATGTACTTAACACCGGCTCGCCGCATTATGTTAAACTAACCGCCAACCTGGATATTAAAGATGTGTATAACGAAGGTTACGCCATACGCAATAACCCCACTTATAAACAGGATGGCATCAACGTAAACTTTGTAGAAAGAAACGGCGAGGGGTACTTTGTGCGCACCTTTGAACGTGGTGTAGAAAACGAAACCTACGCTTGTGGCACCGGTGTTACTGCTGTGGCATTGGCTATGGCCAAACATAATCTGCAAATCGGCACAATTGCTACCCCCATAAAAGTTTTAGGCGGCGATCTCAACATCCGCTTTGACCACGACGGCGAAAAATTCAGCAATATATTTTTAGAAGGGCCTGCCGAATTGGTTTTTAAGGGAGAAGCTGCGATTTAATATAATCGCGCTTCCGCTGGTCACCCTTAATTAGTTTTATAACACATCAGCACAACCCCTGTATCAAAAACCCGCGTTTTATAGGGCCGTATGTCCAGCCTTGTTTTAAAGAGCGGCCGGCCTTGTTTTATTGCCACCGGATAAATCCATATTAAGTATTCATCTACCAAATTTAGCTTTATAAGCTGTGTAACCAGCTTGCCGCTGCCATATACAACCATATCCTTCCCTTTAAGGGCTTTTAAAGCCATAATTTCTTTGCTGATTGGCCGGCTGGCCAGGCGCGCGTTTTGCCAGCTTACGGTTTTAAGCGTTTTAGAAAATATTACCTTTTTGTACCGGTTCATCATATCGGCAAAGTCTGCCGCATCCCGTGGCGCAGAAGGGTTTGCCTGCTGAGCCTGCCAATAGGGCGCCATACACTGATAGGTGTTCCTTCCTATCAATAAAGTATCCGCATCGCCCAATTGCTTGGCAATAACCTTTCCCATTTCTTCATCCCAATAAGGTTCATGCCAGTCCAATTCGCCATCGGGGCCGGCCATAAAACCGTTAAGGGTTATATTCATCGATACAATTAACCTGCGCATAGTATTTACGCGGGGTTATAGCAAAGCACGGTAATACCGCAATCAAACGTTGTAGCTTTAACCAGTTTCAGGGCAAGCTTTGCTTCCAGCGCCTTGTAAATGCTTTTGCCTTTGCCAATGGCAACCGGGTTAACAAAAATATGGTACTCGTCTACCAGGTTGTGTTTTATTAGCGCCGATGCAAATGTTGCTCCGCCATATACCACAATATCACCGCCGGGCTGTCCCTTTAATTTATTTATCTCCTCAACTATATTGCCTGTAGCAAGGGTGGTGTTTTCCCATGGGTTTTCGGTAAGGGTTTTGGTGAACACTACTTTAGGGGAGTTTACCATTTTATGAGTAAAGCTGTCGGCGGCCGGGTCGGCGGCGCGTTCTTTCCAAACCGGGATAAAACCTTCCGCCAGTACACGGCCAAGTACAATGGCATCTACCGGTCCGGTAATTTCCTGTACATATTCTTTCAGTTTATCGTCCCAGTTCCAGGTCATCCAGTCCATTTCATTATTTGGCCCGGCTACAAAACCATCAAGGCTAACCTGCATTTGTAATTTTAGCTTTCTCATTTTTGCTGTTTGTTTTGATAATACAAATGTACCGCACAGCTAAATATTCCATCAGGTGCAAAAAGGACTTATTAGGGGTTGTTTACGACTTTGTTCTTTCCTACATTTATTCCTGCAAACCGCTAACTACCTTTCATCATGAGACACGTATCCATACTGATAACCAACGAGGCCGTGCTGGCAAGCATTGTAGACCCGCGTATTATTTTTACCGGCGCTAATGATTTTTTGGCCGCATTGGGTAAACCGCCCGCATTTAACGTGCAGCTGGTGGGGCTGCAAAAAGAGATACGCCTGCATGGCGGTTTGTTTTCGGTACATACCGATGCGGTGCTGGGCGAGATTAAAAAAACCGACCTGATCATCGTTCCGGCCTTTGGGGGAGATATGGCTACCGCTATAGCGCGCAACGCGGAGTTTATCCCCTGGATAACCGATCAGCATTATAAAGGCGCCGAGGTAGCCAGCCTTTGCGTTGGCGCGTTCCTGCTGGCGGCAACGGGTATGCTAAACGGCAAAGAATGCTCTACTCATTGGCGCTTTGCAAACGAGTTCCGCGAAATGTTCCCCGATATTACACTTGTTGACGACCGTATTGTTACCGAGCAAAAAGGCTTGTACAGCAGCGGTGGCGCTACATCCTATTGGAACCTTCTTTTGTACCTGATAGAAAAACATGCCGGGCGCGATATATCTATTATGGCTGCAAAAATGTTTGCCCTGGAGATCGACCGCAAAAGCCAATCGCCATTTATTATGTTTAACGGGCAAAAAACGCACGAGGACGAGCCCATTAAAAAAGCGCAGGAATTTATCGAGGCCAACATTACCGAAAAAATTTCGGTAGAAGACCTGGCCCTGAAATATGCCATCGGCAAGCGCCACTTCGAGCGCCGGTTTAAAAAGGCAACCAACAACAGCCCGCTGGAGTACATACAACGCGTTAAAATAGAAGCAGCCAAAAAGCACCTGGAAAGCAGCCGTAAAAACATCAACGAGGTGATGTATGATGTTGGCTACTCGGATACCAAAGCCTTCCGTACGGTTTTTAAAAAGATAACCGGTTTATCGCCTGTAGAATACAGGAATAAGTACAATAATATAAATTAGCCCTCCGCCTACACAAATACCCATGCCTAAACCTATCCTTACCGCGCCGCTTTTTTTAATGGCATCTATATTATGCCTGTTAAATATTTCGGTATCCGCCCAGGAATCGGCCAAAGCCGCTATCAGCAATATTATCACAACGGTTAACAGCCGTAACGCCAGCCAGGCTATCGAAAAAATATACCTGCAAACAGATAAGCCTGCTTACCAGGCCGGGGACACTTTGCGGTTTAAAGCTTATTTATTAGAAAGCACCACACTTAAGGCGAGCGAAAAGAGCGGGATAATGTATATCGAGATAGCCAACGATAGCAGTAAGTTGATAAAACGGATAATGGCGCCTATTAATGCCATAACTTATGGTAATATAGTGCTTGATGAAAAAGAGATGCCCCAGGGCACCTACATATTAAGGGCATATACCAGCTGGATGCGCAATTTTGATGAAGCTTATATTTACAGCAAACCCTTTTATTTCAGCAAGCTTGCCAACAGCGACTGGCTGATAAATTACAATGCTCAAACCCAAAAAAAACAGGAGGCCTATAACGCACAGCTCGCATTAAAAGCTAATACCCTGGATGACGGCCCCGTTGGCCTGCGCGAAATGCAGTTAAAACTAACCGATGGCAAACGTACCTGGTTAAAAAGCAATATTAATACCGATTTAGAGGGCCTGGCAAACGTAACCTTTGAATTACCACCCAAGGCCGACTTTAAAAACCTGTCGTTATCCCTGCGCGACCTGCGGAAAGGCGAGGGCAACCGTACGCTGGTAATGCCAATGACGCTTAACCGCCCGCAAAATATCGATGTGCAATTTATGCCCGAAGGGGGAAACCTGGTTGCAGGCTTACCCGCCTACGTTGCTTTTAAAGCCATCAACGAAGACGGGCACGGTACCGATGTATCGGGCAGTATATACAACAGCAGGCAGGAAGAGGTGGCGGCGTTTACTCCGCTGCATACTGGCATTGGTGCATTCCATATGCTGCCGCAAGCGGGCGAGGTTTATTCGGCCAAAATAAAAATGCCCGATGGATCTTATAAAAGCTTCCCGTTGCCGGCTGTTAAACCTTCGGGCTTTGTGCTTAAAGTGAATAACCCGTTCAAAAGCGACTCCATTACGGTATTTGTTGCCGCCACGCCCGATATCGCGACAGCGGTAAACAGCTATTACCTGTTAGGGCAAATGAGGGGGATGATTTTTTTTGGTGCTTTAGTAAAATTTGATAGTAATGGCATTGCAAAACTGCTTATCAATAAAAAAACTTTGCCGGGCGGGATATTACGCGTTACTTTAATGGGTGCCGATAAAAAACCCCTTAACGAGCGCCTTGTGTTTGCCGACCGCAACAGTAAATTAAGCATCGATATTATCAGCAATAAAACAGTATATAAACAGCGCGATAGCGTTGCGCTAAGCATGAAGGTAACAGACGCTTATGGTACCCCCGTTGAAGGCAGTTTTTCGCTTGCTGTAACTGATGACGGGCAGGTAAAACCCGACAGTTTAAAAAGCAACCCGATAATAAGTTATATGCTGCTTACATCCGACCTTAAAGGCGGGGTGGAAGACCCTGGCTATTATGAGAACAGCGCGGATGATGTTACCAAATGGCAGAACCTGGACCGCCTGCTTTTAGCGCAGGGATGGACAAGCTACGACTGGACAACCGCATTTTTACCGGCCAAGCCCCTGCCACATGCAGCCGAATCTGAATTTTTGATCACCGGCCGCGTTACCAATATATTTAACAAGCCTGTACCCAATTCAAGGATAACCCTGCTCTCCAAAAAACCCCTGATGGTAACAGATACCCTTACCAATGCTAACGGGGTTTTTACATTTAAAGATGTAATGCCTTCAGATACGGCGGTATATTTTATCCAGGCGCGCAACAAAAAAGGGAAAAGCAGTAACGTAGGTATAGAAATAGATGAATTTCAGCCACCTGTTTTTACACCCCGGGCCGAACGGCTTGTACCCTGGTACCTTAATATTGATAACAGCAGTTTAAGCAGGGCGAAAAACCAGGTGACCTTAAAACAGAACTATGATAATTTTAGGGGCAAAATGCTTAAAGGAGTTACTATAAAAAGCAAACGTATAGTTAAAGATTCGAAGAACCTGAACGGGCCGGGCGAGGCTGATGTTATCATTGACGAAGAACAACTACAAAAAGCAGGCAGGACAACCCTGCGCGACCTGCTTTATAAAAACATTAAGGGATTTGGCCCAATTGCAAATAAGTTTGGAGTAATCTACTACCGGGTGAGGGGGCAGTTGCTCCACATTATTATAGATGGAATTGATATTGACTTTTTAAAACCCGACGGCGTTAAGCCGTACGATTATTTTAACCAGTATCTTGAGTATTACGATGCAGAGGAAATTAAAGGGATTGAACTTATGGCCGGAGCGAAAAATGTAGCGGCTTATACCTCTCGTTTTGTAGACCCTATGGCAGTACCGTGGGAACATGCCTTTATTGAGGTTACCACGCGAAGCGGGCACGGGCCATTTATGAAAAAAGCGATTGGCACTTATGTACTAAGGCCAATGCCAATTAACATCCCCAGGCAGTTTTACGCGCCAAAATACAGGTTAGATCCCTTGCCCGATATGACAGATATCCGATCGACCATACATTGGGAACCAAATATTATTACCGATAAAGACGGCAAGGCTACCATAAGTTTTTACACTGCAGATGCGCCGGGCAAGTACACTATTATTGCCGAAGGCGCGGATCTGGATGGGAATGTTGGGGTAAAAAGGGCAAGCATCAGCGTTAGCCCCCCGGCCCCCTAATGGGAGGGTTCAGGAAAACGCCTGATATCTATGCCTCTGCATGGTTTTGGGAACGAGCCCCTGCGCTACTTCTTATAAAATTTAACCTGGAAAAGTTTATCCCATTTTTTGCCGGTGACAAATATGCGGCCCGTAGCCTTATCGTAGGCAATTCCGTTAAGCACGTTTGCTTCGGGATTGCGGCTGGCTTGGGGATATAGGCTGGTCATATCGGCCTTTTGCAGTACGGCCCCGGTTTTGGGGTCAATTACAACTATGTTATTGGTGCCGTAAACGTTGGCGTATATCTTTCCATCAATATATTCCAGTTCGTTCAGCTCGTTAACCGCGCCTTTATCATCGTATACATCTACAAAGCCTGTTTGTTGATAAGTATCTTTATTTAAAAACCAAAGGCGGTTGGTGCTATCGTCCATGTAAATTTTGGTGCCGTCATAGGTCATGCCCCAGCCTTCCACACCAACATTATTATCAAATTTGCTAAGCGGTTTCAGGGTTTTGCGATCGTAAACGTAGCCAATTTTGTCTTTCCAGGTCAGCTGCATTATTTTATCGCCGATCACCACTATCCCTTCCGCGAATATTTTATCATCTATAGGTTGTTTTTGCAGTATTTTACCGGTATTTAGGTCGGTTTTAACTAATTTAGAAGGGCCATCAACAGGTATGCCGCCCATGGGCACACCGTAACCGCCGCCACTTTCGTAAAAGCCGTTATCCGCGTATATCAAACCTTCCGTGTAAAGTGTGGTATCGTGAGGAAAAACATTTTCAACCTTGTATATAAGCTCCTCGGGGGCTTTGGCTGCCAGCAAATTAATATTGGTGGTAACATCCTGGCTTTTGCCGGCCTGGAAAATACGGGCGGTTACAACACGCGCGCCCAAAGCAAGGCTGTCGGTTTTTAAGTTTACTGCGGCTGAATCCTTAACTGCACCTACACGGGTAGAGTCTACCAAATAAACCACCGAATCTACCTTGGTACCGGCCGGATAGCCAATTTTAAGGGCGATAGACTCGCCCGATTTATAGTTGCTGCCGGCATCGGGGCTTATGGTAAACTCGTCGGCTTTATCCTTGTCTTTACAGCTGTATGCAAAAAGGGCTATCAGGGCTAAGAGGGTTATACGTTTATTCATCTTAATAGGCAGAAGGCCAAAAGGCATCTTCAATATGTTTTAATGTGTGGTTATTATTACGGTCGAAAAGGATAGATATTATATCAAACCTCACTTCGCCCTGGTGGTTCATCAAATATATGTACTCATCGGCAGCTTCAACAAGTAAACGCTGCTTGCGGGCATCTACAAAATCCTCCGGTTCGCCAAAGGCATTGCCGGTGCGGGTTTTTACCTCTGTAAAGATGATAACCCCGGCTTTGTAAGCTATCAGGTCGATCTCGGCTTTGCCAAAAACCCAGTTCTCGTCCATTATCTCATACCCGGTGGCTTCCATATGGGCTTTTGCCATTGCTTCGCCTTTTTGGCCCAAATCGTTGTGGGTTGCCATTATTTTATATTGATACTGCTTAAATTTCCGTATAACATTCCCATCCCAGTTCTTTAACGGACGCTTTTATTTTACGATAAAAAACGCACATCAATAACCCCGATAACAAAACGAATAGGAAAACAACGGCCACAAGCACTAAATTATAAATCCAAAACAATAACGATAATTGAAAAGCGAGCGTCAGTATAAAGCTCCCGGATTTCATGTTATTTTAATATTACGATACCTAAATAATCGGCAACTGTTCTTTCAACTTTTTTTAAGTGATTGAATTGACTAAGTAAAATATCTACTTCGTCGGGTATGGTAGACTCTTTAATTTGCTTAGATAGCAAAGTTTTCATTCTTTCTATTTTTGCTTTTTTTAAATGATAGATACCGCCCAAAATAGTGGATTTCATATTTTTAGTTTCATCGTTGACATTAATTCGATGTAATTCTAACCAGTTTGGGCTCAAAACATATGGTGATAATAATAATTGAATAGCAAGGGTTGATATATCTAACCTAATATGACTTATAAAAAATGTTTCGTCAGGTGTCTTTCCCGCTTCAATTTCATTTTTATAAATTTCTATAAAGTCGAGTCTTGTTTTATTTGCAAATATTACATCAGCTATATTGGCAATTATAAAACTGCCAATATATGTATCAGCAATTCCATCCCAATTAATCAAATTATGACCATAAGTAACTAATAATCTTATAACTTCCTCTTCTTGGCTTTTGTCCTCGACATTAGATTTACTTACGGGCGGATTTTCCTTAATTTCAATCTTTTCAACATCAAGTTTACTCAGTTCAACCTTTTGTTGATCATAATATTTTTTTTGTTTACCAAGCTTTATTTTGTTTACCTCCGTAAGTAATGACCTTTCTTGTATTGCTAATAAGCTACTACATTGTTTTACGAATAATTCTACTTTAATAAAATCAGGAATTTTTGCAATAGATTCTACAATATCTCTGATTGCGTCTGCCTTTCGAATAGGATCGTCCCCTACTTCTTTTAACAGTATATCTGTTTTAAAAACAATAAAGTCTTTTTTATTTTGGTCGATATGCGTTTTAAAGGCATTTGTACCAAATTTTTGCACGTACGAATCCGGGTCGTGCCCATCAGGTAACAGTACCACTTTTACATTGAGCCCTTCTTCCAGGATCATGTCCAGCCCGCGCAGGGATGCCTTTATCCCCGCCGCATCTCCATCATATAAAATAGTGATGTTTTTGGTGAGGCGGCCTATCAGGCGGATCTGCTCAACCGTTAGGGATGTACCCGATGATGCCACCACGTTTTCTATCCCCGCCTGGTGAACCGATATCACATCGGCATAACCCTCTACCAGATAGCAGTTATCCTCCTCGCGGATAGACCGCTTGGCAAAATACAACCCGTATAAAATGTTCGATTTATGGTAGATCTCCGACTCGGGAGAGTTTACGTACTTCGGTACGTTCTTGTCACTTTTCAGCGTTCGCCCGCCAAAGGCTATCACCCTGCCGGTAAAGCTATGGATGGGGAACATTACGCGCCCGCGGTAACGGTCGTACAGCGATCCGTTGTCCCGTTTCACCGAGAGGCCGCTCTCTACCAGGTACTCCTCCTGGTAACCCTGCTTTATGGCTTCTCCGGTAAATGCCTCCCATTGGTCGGGCGAGTAGCCCAGCTCAAATTTCTTGATGGTATCGTTACTAAACCCGCGCTCTTTAAAATAGCTAAGGCCTATGTTTTGCCCTTCATCGGTATCCAGCAGGCTCTCGTGAAAAAACTTTGCCGCGTAGCCGGATACGATCATCAGGCTCTCGCGATGATTTTGTTCTTCCAGGTTTTCGGTCGTATCTACCGTTTCCTCAACCGGTATCCCGTATTTTTTGGCCAACCACTTTAAAGCTTCGGGATAGGTAAACTTTTCCAGCTCCATTAAAAAGGTAACGGCGCTGCCCCCCTTGCCCGACGAAAAATCTTTAAAAATACCCTTTGCAGGCGATACCGTGAACGAAGGCGTACGCTCGTTAGCGAACGGCGAAAGGCCCACATAATTGGCACCGCGTTTTTTTAATTGCACAAATTCGCCAATCACCTCCACAATATCTGTGGCTTCCATTATACGGTCGACGGTGGGTTTGGTGATCATGTTTGTTAATCGCGATTGAGCGGGTACAAAAGTAAGTTTTTACCTGCTCCCTAAATATAGAAAATTCTAATTAAATGTAATGCGGATTCAGTCTCCCCGCCCCCCAATAACTCTCGCATTTGCTGCCCTCGCTTACTCACCCCCGACGACGCGCTGGTTCCGAAAGAGAGGCCAAGGATGAATAAACCCTCAGGTTTTGCAAAAAAACATTCTCCTTGTATCACCGGCAAGTTTTTTAACGTATAGTAGAAATAACACATTCAAAAAATACTGATCATGAAAAAATTAACATTTACATCAATTGCGGCGTTGGCATTGTTGCTTACGGCATGCATAAAAAATGATGACAATTGCTGCACCGCGCCTTATCAGCCATATTTTGTTGCCGAAAAGAATGGCCTGCAGGTTTATGGTGAACCGGGAAGCGCTAAAGTAGGTGCCGATTCTATTTCTATAATGGGACGAAGCCAGGATGCAGGTATCAAAATGCATATTAAATACACCGGTAAAGGTGTTTACGCATTAACAGGCAACCAAGCTAAATATTATCAAAAAATTAACACCGATACCGTTAGCCGCTACAACATTGGGGTAGCCAACGGCAGCTCGCTTGAAGTTACCGATGTAGATTCTGTAAACCATGCAATTGCCGGGAAATTCACCCTTAAGCTTAAGCGTACGTTCCCAACATCGTCAAGCATTTACCCGGATAGCGTTAAATACACCAACGGTAAATTCCTGATATATCTGCCACGAAACTAATTCGCACTACCTAATGACCTCAGAAGGGTAACGAAGGGATCAAAGCTGTAATTAAAGCCCTTTCTAAATTCTCTCCTGCCGGGGGGACATTTAGAGGGGGCTTTTTAGCAAATAATTGTATTTTTGCCGCATATACTTTATTTATATGAGCTCTCGTACAAAAATTAAAGCACTGCTTGAAAGCGGTAAAACCGATATTGATGTAACCGTTAAAGGTTGGGTGCGCACCTTCCGTAACAATCAATTTATTGCTTTAAATGATGGCTCTACCAATAACAACCTGCAAATTGTTGTTGATTTTGAGAACACCGACCCTGCTTTATTAAAACGCATTACCACCGGCGCGGCGCTTAGCGTTAGCGGCAAGCTTGTAGCATCGCTTGGTAAAGGCCAAAGCGTTGATGTTAAAGCAACCTCTATAGAAATATTAGGCGATAGCGATCCTGAGAAATACCCACTGCAACCTAAAAAACACAGCCTTGAGTTTTTACGTGAGATAGCGCACCTGCGTTTCCGCACCAACACATTCGGGGCTATATTCAGGGTGCGTAACACGTTGTCGTTTGCTATACACACCTTTTTCCAGGAACGCGGTTTTGTTTACCTGCATACCCCTGTTATCACCGCGAGTGATGCAGAAGGCGCAGGTGAAACTTTCCACGTAACCAACTTCGATTTGGCCAACCCGCCAAAAACCGAAACGGGTGAAATTGATTTTAAACAAGACTTTTTTGGCCGTGCTACCAACCTTACCGTATCCGGCCAGCTGGAGGGCGAACTTGGTGCTATGGCCCTGAGTGATATTTACACTTTTGGCCCTACCTTCCGTGCCGAAAACTCGAATACTACCCGCCACCTGGCCGAGTTTTGGATGATAGAGCCCGAAATGGCTTTCTATGACCTAAAAGACAACGCCGACCTGGCCGAGGAATTATTGAAATACGTTATCCGCTACGCGCTGGATAAGAACAAGGACGATATCGAATTTTTGAGTCAGCGTTTGTTGGACGAGGAAAAGCAAAAACCACAGCAGGACCGCTCTGAACTTAACCTGTTAGAGAAACTGCAGTTTTGCCTGGATAACAATTTTGAGCGCCTTACCTATACCGAGGCTATCGAGATCCTGAAAGAATCAACCCCAAACAAAAAGAAGAAATTTCAATATTTGATTGAGGGCTGGGGCACCGATCTGCAATCAGAACACGAGCGCTATTTGGTTGAAAAACACTTTAAAAAACCGGTGATCCTTACAGATTACCCTAAAGAGATAAAATCTTTTTACATGCGCCAGAACGACGACGGCAAAACCGTTGCCGCAATGGATATCCTTTTCCCGGGTATCGGCGAAATTGTAGGCGGCTCGCAGCGCGAGGAACGCCTTGATAAACTGGAGCAGCGTATGGACGAGATTGGCATCCCCAAAGATGAACTTTGGTGGTACCTGGATACCCGCCGTTACGGCGGCTGCCCGCATGCCGGCTTTGGTTTAGGTTTCGAGCGATTGGTGCTGTTTGTTACCGGTATGGGTAATATCCGCGATGTTATCCCTTTCCCAAGGTTCCCGAAAAACGCGGAATTTTAGTATTAGGATTACACAGATTCTAAGATAGATTTCACAGATTCCTTGCGCTCGTCTGTGACGAGTGCTTAATGTGGGTGGACGTTTGCGACGCGATACTACCGAATAGCTTTCACTCAATAACAATGGCCAAAATCATACTTGTTACCGAAATTAAAGCATCTGTTCAAAGCGTTTTTGATGTTGCAAGGGATATCGACGTGCATGTGGCATCTACCGCCCATACCGGCGAGCAGGCTGTTGCAGGCCGTACCAGCGGCTTAATTGAATTGGGCGAAACCGTTACCTGGCGGGCAAAGCATTTCGGCATCTGGCAAAATCTTACTTCAAAAATCACGGAGTTTAACGCGCCTTTTTTCTTTGCTGATGAGATGGTTAGCGGCGCTTTCAAAAGTTTCCGGCACGAGCATTATTTTACCGGGGACGACAGGCAAACCGTTATGCGGGATGTATTTATGTTTGAATCGCCATTGGGTGTATTAGGTAAACTGGCTGACTGGCTATTCCTGAAAAGATATATGACAGGGTTGTTGGCGAAGCGTAATTTGGTTATAAAAGACGGGGCGGAGAAAACAGACCATAGTCGATAGTCAATAGACCATGGCCGAAATGATATTGTTAGAATATAGAAAAGGTTTTTCCATGGACCATCGACCATAGTCTATGGACTAACTAATTCCCCAATTGCTTAATAGCCAAATAAGCCATCAGGCCAACGCTTTGTTCAAGGGCGGTTTCTTCCACGTCAAAGGTTGGGGTATGTACCGATGAGGTGATACCGCGAACTTCGTTACGGGTTCCCAGGCGATAAAAGCAGGAATCAGCTACCTGCGAGTAATAGGCAAAATCTTCTGCCGCCATCCATATATCAAGGTCGAGCACGTTCTCTTTACCCAAATAATCCTCGGCATTCGCCCGTGTTTTGGCAGTTAATTTTTCTTCGTTGATCAGGAACGGGTAACCCCTCATGATGTTGAACTCGCAGCTGCCTCCCATACTTTCGGCAATGCCTTCGGCCATCTTTTTAATTTTGACATGTGCCTCGCTGCGCCATTTTTCGTCCATCGTACGGAAGGTACCTTCCAGGTAAACCTCGTTGGGTATTACATTGGTGGCCCCGTTTGCAATTACTTTACCAAAGGATAGTACCGATGGGCTCTTGGGGTCTGCAGAACGGCTAACGATGGTTTGCAATGCGGTTAAAATATGGGCGGTGATGATAACCGGATCCACATTTTGCTGCGGCTGTGCGCCGTGGCCCCCCTTACCTCGTACAGTTACGTAAAGTTCATCCGTAGAAGCCATATACTTGCCTGCGCGAAAGCCTACCTTACCGGCATCTATCAGCGGCATAACGTGCTGACCGATAACGGCCTGTGGTTTTGGATTTTCCAACACACCCTCTTTGATCATCAGGCTGGCACCGCCGGGCAGTTTTTCTTCGGCAGGTTGAAAAATGAGTTTTACAGTACCGCCAAATTCACTTTTCAGGTCGGTTAATATCTTAGCTACGCCTAATAACGATGAAGTATGCACATCGTGCCCGCAGGCGTGCATTACGCCTGGGTTTTGCGATTTGTATGGCACATCGTTAGCTTCGGTGATAGGCAGCGCGTCCATATCGGCACGCAGGGCTACTACCTGGTCGCCCGGCTTATCGCCTTTTATGAGGGCCACCAACCCGGTGTCGGCCATTTTATGGTATTCCAGTCCAAGCTCTTCCAGCTTATTCGCAACAAATACCGAAGTTTCTACCTCATGAAAAGAAAGCTCGGGGTGTGAGTGCAAATGCCGGCGGTTAGCTACTACCTCATTAAAAATATCTTTTGCTAAAGCCTGGATCTTTTCTTTAATCATTAGTGATAACCGTTTTGGGTGGATTGATTTTTTCTGACACGATGAACATAGCCGGGAACATGGGCTTTAACTGTTCTTTCATCCGCTCGGCCTCGATGCGCGACCTGAAATCGCCGGCCCTAACTTTAAAGTTTGGCTCGCGGTAAATGATATAGGTACGCATTTCGGGGAACTCGCGGTTAAACTTTGCCTGCGCGTTATACGCCGAGTTGCGGTTGCTGCCGCTGTAGATCTGCACGCGGTAACCATATGATGATGAGTATCCCGCTGCGGCCCCGCCTTTGGTATTTTTGTTAAGTTCGGCACGTTTGGCTAAAAGTGTATCAAATAAGGGCGGCGCCACTACTTGTACTTTCCCCCGTTCCTGTGCAAATGTTTTAGCAGATAGCGATAGCAGTAAAAACAAAAAGCAATATCTGATGAGGCTTATTGGGGCTTTGTTATCAGGTATTGCTTTTTTCATGTTCTATTATTAATAATTGTCATGCTGAACGATAGTGAAGCTTCTATAGGCGACATGCATATTCACTAACAGATCCTTCGCTATCGCCCAGGATGACAAAAACTTATTTTTAATTTTGCCCTACGCCGTGGCAGTTCTTATATTTTTTGCCGCTGCCACATGGGCAAGGGTCATTCCTGCCAATTTTTTGCTCAACCTTTACCGGGGTTGGCTTTTGTATTTCGCGGGTATCGTCCATCGGCATGCCGTTAGCCTCGCTTACCAGCTCGGGTTTTGAGGTGCGCATATTCCGCAGATCAAGCTTTGGCTGCGGTTTTGCCTCGCGCACCTGCTCGGGTGCCTGCTGTACCGGGATACCTCCCCTGAACAGGAAGCTAACCAACTCCTTATTCACGGTTGATAACATTTGGCGGAATAACTCAAACGCCTCAAACTTGTAAACCAACAGCGGGTCCTTTTGTTCGTAAACGGCGTTTTGTACGCTTTGCTTCAACTCGTCCATTTCGCGCAGGTGCTCTTTCCAGGCATCATCTATCAGGTAAAGGGTTACGTTCTTTTCAAACGATTTAAACACCTCCATACCTTTATTTTCAACCGCCTTTTTCAACGGAACAGAAACCTGCAAGCCATGTACGCCATCAGAAAAAGGCACTACAATATTCTCCACGTACTGGCCGCGGGTATCATAAACATCCTTTAATACCGGGTAAGCCTGCTGCGCAACCGCTTCGGCTTTGCGTTTATAGAAGTTTGTAACCTCTGTAAAGGTGCTGTCAACCAGGGTGGCTATGTTAGTTGCCGAAAACTCCTCCGCGTTAACCTCGGTATCTATCGAGAACAGGCGGATAATTTCCATTTGGAAGCCTTCGTAATTGTTGGCTTCTTTGTATTCGGTTACAACATCTTCTATAACATCAAAAACCGTATTACTTAAATCAACGTCAAGGCGCTCGCCAAACAGGGCGTTCTTACGTTTAGCGTAAATAACGGTACGTTGCGAGTTCATTACATCATCATACTCCAGCAACCGCTTACGGATACCAAAGTTGTTTTCTTCAACCTTCTTTTGTGCACGTTCGATAGATTTCGAGATCATAGAGTGCTGTATTACTTCGCCCTCTTCTATACCCATACGCACCATCAGGTTCGAGATCCGTTCTGATCCGAATAAACGCATCAGGTTATCCTCTAACGATACAAAGAACTGTGACGAACCGGGGTCGCCCTGGCGACCTGCACGGCCACGCAACTGCCTGTCTACACGGCGGCTTTCGTGGCGCTCGGTACCTACAATGGCTAAACCGCCTGATGCCTGTACACCCTCGCCCAATTTTATATCTGTACCACGGCCTGCCATGTTGGTGGCAATGGTAACAGTACCAGCCTGCCCGGCTTCGGCCACAATGTCGGCCTCCTTCTGGTGCATCTTGGCATTTAGTACATTATGTTTGATGCCGCGCAGTTTAAGCATACGGCTTAGTAATTCCGAGATCTCTACCGATGTTGTACCTACCAGCACCGGCCGGCCGGCTTTGGTAAGGTTTACGATCTCTTCGGCAACGGCGTTGTATTTTTCGCGAACGGTACGGTAAACCAGGTCTTGCCTGTCGTCGCGGCTTATGGGTGTATTGGTTGGTATCTCCACCACATCCAGCTTATATATTTCCCAAAACTCTCCGGCCTCGGTAACTGCAGTACCTGTCATACCGCAAAGCTTATGGTACATCCTGAAATAGTTTTGCAGGGTTACTGTTGCAAAAGTTTGTGTCGCGTCCTCAACCTTAACATTCTCTTTAGCCTCGATAGCCTGGTGCAAACCATCAGAGTAACGGCGGCCATCCAATACACGGCCTGTTTGCTCATCAACAATTTTTACTTTACCATCATCAAGGATGTATTCGGTATCTTTTTCAAATAAAGTATATGCCTTAAGCAATTGGTTAACCGAATGGATACGTTCTGATTTTATTGAGAAATCGCGCATCAGCTCATCCTTCTGTGCGATCTTCTCTTCGGCCGGAAGGTCTGATTTTTCGATGTTGGCAATTTCGGTTCCTACATCAGGCATTACAAAAAACCCGGGGTCTTCGCCCGATGCGGTGATCAGCTCGATACCCTTTTCAGATAACTCTACCGAGTTGTTCTTTTCGTCGATAATAAAGAACAGGTCCGAGTCTACCCTTGGCATTTCTTTGCCCTGGTCCTGCATGTAATGATTCTCTGTTTTTTGAAGTACCTGCCTGTTGCCGCCTTCACTTAAAAATTTAATCAGGGCTTTGTTTTTGGGTAATGCGCGGTGGGCACGTAACAGCGATAAACCACCACCATCAATACCTGTATCTCCCTCGTTCATCGCTTTTTTGGCGTCGTTTAAAATGCCGTTAACATATGCTTTCTGGGCGTTAACCAAACGCTCTATACGCGGTTTTAACTCATAAAATTCGTGTTCATCGCCACGCGGGATAGGGCCTGATATAATTAACGGCGTACGCGCGTCATCAATCAACACCGAATCCACCTCATCAACCATGGCATAATGAAGCTTGCGCTGTACCAGCTCTTCGGGGCTGCGTGTCATATTGTCACGCAGGTAGTCAAAACCAAATTCGTTATTGGTCCCAAAGGTGATATCGGCAAGGTATGCTTTGCGGCGTTCTTCAGAATTTGGTTCGTGTTTGTCGATACAATCAACCGCCAAACCATGAAACTCGTACAATGGGCCCATCCACTCGCTATCGCGTCGTGCCAGGTAATCATTCACAGTTACTATATGTACCCCCTGGCCGGCAAGCGCGTTAAGGTAAGCAGGCAGCGTAGCTACCAGTGTTTTACCCTCTCCCGTAGCCATCTCGGCAATTTTACCCTGGTGCAATACAATACCGCCTATCAGCTGCACATCGTAATGTACCATGTTCCAGGTAACCTCGTTACCGGCAGCCAGCCATTTATTATGGTGGATAGCCTGATCGCCTTTAATAATTACATTGGTCTTTTTAGCCGCAAGTTCGCGGTCAAACTGGTTGGCCGTAACCTCAATAGTGGGGTTTTCGGCAAACCTGCGCGATGTTTCTTTCACCACGGCAAACGCCTCGGGTAAAATATTCATCAATATATCTTCAAGCTCCTTGTTGCGGTCTTTCTCCAGCTTATCCAATTGTGTATACAGGGCAACCTTTTCGCTTACCTCCATGGTCAATTCGGTTTCGGTACGGGTTTTTATGGCCTGTATCTCGCTGTCGATGCCGGCAAGTCCGGCCGCAATGGTCTCTTTAAATTCTATGGTTTTGGCCCTAAGTTCATCATTACTTAACTGGTCAAGTTTCGCATATGCCGCCTTAACCTTCTCAACTATAGGCGAAATGGCCTTAACGTCCCGTTCTGATTTGCTTCCAAAAAGCTTACTGAAAAAATCTAACATATTATTTTATATATGATGCACCAAACTCAATAATTGCGCCAGTGCAATTTTAAAGTCATTTTGACATGCGAAGGTACGGAAAAAGGCCGTGTCTTTGGTTATTACAATACTACCCTTCAACCAAAGGTACCGACGAGTTACCGATCCGTGCAGTTTTTTTGTTTCCCCTACAGGTAATTACATCTTCGGCATCCGGCGCATCATGTTAGCCATGGCTGCCGGGTTGCTCATCTGTTTCATTACCTTGCGCATATCGTCAAACTGCTTCATCAGGCGGTTAACCTCCTGCAGGTCAGTTCCCGAGCCCTTGGCAATGCGGTTGCGGCGACTTGGGTTGATGAGGTCCGGGTTTTCTTTTTCCTTCGGAGTCATGGAGTTGATGATGGCTTCTATTCCTTTAAAGGAGTCGTCGCTTACTTCCACGTCCTTCATCATTTTACCAACGCCCGGTATCATGCCCATCAGATCTTTCATGTTACCCATTTTTTTGATCTGCTGTATCTGACTGTAAAAATCGTTAAAATCGAATTTGTTCTTGCGGATCTTGCGCTGTAGTTCGGCGGCTTCCTTCTCGTCAAACTGCTGTTGCGCGCGTTCAACAAGCGAGACCACGTCGCCCATGCCCAGGATCCTTGATGCCATACGGTCCGGGTGGAAAACGTCAAGCGCTTCCATCTTTTCGCCGGTACCAATAAATTTAATAGGCTTGTTAACAACCGATTTTATGGATAAGGCGGCCCCGCCACGGGTATCGCCATCAAGCTTGGTTAAAACTACACCTGTAAAGTCAAGCCTGTCGTTAAACACTTTGGCGGTGTTCACTGCATCCTGGCCGGTCATGGAATCGACCACAAACAGGATCTCGTGCGGTTGTACAGCAGCTTTCACCTGCTCAATCTCAACCATCATGGCCTCGTCTACAGACAAGCGGCCCGCGGTATCAATAATAACCACATTGTTTCCGTTCTGCTTAGCCTGGGCAATACCTTCGCGCGCAATGGCTATAGGGTCTTTCGATTCCAGGTTGGCATAAACCGGTACGCCTATCTGCTCGCCCAAAACCTGTAATTGGGTTATGGCCGCGGGGCGGTATATATCATCGGCAACCAGTAATGGTTTTTTGCCCTTTTGTGTTTTAAGGTAATTGGCCAGCTTGCCGGTAAAGGTAGTTTTACCCGCACCGTTCAGCCCCGCTATCAGTATAATGGTTGGCGATGCCTTCAGCTCCAGTTCGGCGGTGGTGCCGCCCATCAGCGCGGTAAGCTCGTCGTTCATCAGCTTGGTTAAAAGCTGCCCCGGCGAAATAGAGGTCAATACGTTTTCGCCCAATGCCTTTTGCCTTACATCATCTGTAAAGGTTTTGGCGGTTTTATAGTTAACGTCGGCATCCAAAAGAGCTTTGCGGATCTCTTTCATGGTTTCGGCCACGTTTATTTCAGTTATTGAACCCTGTCCCTTCAGTACTTTAAACGCCCTGTCGAGTTTATCCGATAAATTTTCAAACATTATTTATTCCTAATTTTTGAGGATACAAAGTTATGATTTTGAAGCAATTTGCTTACTAATCGTAACACAAAAACAATAAATAACGCTTCTTAACCAACATTTAACAAAAAATCCTGTAACGTTTACACATTCTAAAGCATCTTATGGAAACTGTTAACTATCCTAAATGAAGGTATTTATACTTGCCATATCGCTATCTGCTATAACACTAACGGCTTTTTCACAAAACGAGAAAAAAACATTAGTGGCCGTAAAAACTGAAACCCCGCCAAAAATTGATGGCACCCTTGACGATGCCGTATGGCAAAACGTACCCATAGCTACCGATTTTGTTGAACTACAGCCAAACGCCGGCAACCACGAAAAACATGAAAACCGAACCGAGGTAAAGATCATTTACGATAACACGGCTATTTACATAGGTGCCCGTATGTATGAGAAGGACCCGTCGAAAATTGCGCGTGAGTTTGCTACGCGCGACCAGGTTGGCAATGCCGATTTTTTAGGGATAATTTTTGATACCTATAAAGATGGCATCAATGGATCGGGCTTTTTTGTGACATCAACCAACGGGCAATTCGACGCTAAATACGCGCCCAATCCTAACGGAAACTCAGAGGATGAGACCTGGAACGCGGTATGGACAAGCAAGGTAAATATCGACAGCCTGGGCTGGACATGCGAGATGAGGATTCCGTATTCTGCATTGCGTTTCGCGAAAAAGGACATGCAAACCTGGGGTATGAATTTGATACGCAGGCGCCAAACCGTTCAGCAGCAGCTTTGGTGGAACGAGCTGGACCCAAAAATGAACGGCCTGATAAACCAGGAAGGGTTGCTAACCGGGCTTAAACAAATTGTACCACCGGTGCGCCTGGCCTTTTACCCTTATTTTTCTACCTACGTAAACCATTACCCGTATAATACGCCGGGGATTGCCAATACAAAAACCAGTTTTAACGGCGGGATGGATGTTAAATACGGTATTAACGAAAGTTTCACGCTCGACCTTACCCTGATCCCCGATTTTGGGCAGGTACAGTCTGACAACAAGATCCTGAACCTGACGCCTTTTGAGGTAAAGTATAACGAGAACCGCGCCTTTTTTACCGAGGGAACCGAGTTGTTTAACAAGGGCAACCTGTTTTATTCGCGCAGGGTTGGCGGACAGCCGTTGCACTACTACGATATTACGCTGAACGACCACGAGGCCATTATAAGCAATCCCAGCGAAACCAAGCTGATCAACGCGGTAAAATTATCGGGCCGCCTGTCAAACGGGTTGGGCATTGGCGTTTTTAACGGCTTAACCAATACGGCCTATGCCACCGTCGAAGATTCGGTTACCGGCAATCGTCGCCTTGTGCAAACCAGCCCGGTTACCAACTATAACATTATCGTGCTGGATCAAAACCTGAAGAATAATTCGTCTGTAACGTTTATCAACACCAATGTTAACCGCTTTGGTAAAGATTATACCGCCGATGTTGGCGGCTTTGTGTGGAACCTTAACAATAAAAAGAATACCTATAATCTGGCAGGTTACGCGCTGATGAGCAACAAATTTTACAAAGGAGAGCAAACCGTAACCGGGTACAATTACGAGGTGGTTTTTGGTAAGGTATCGGGCAATTTTACCTGGAATATTGGCGAAGACCGGGTTGACGGTAAATACGATTCAAACGACCTTGGGATATTGTTCAACAACAACTATATCGACCATTTCCTGAACCTTCAATACGCTAACTATAAACCCAAGCACCTTTTTACGCAGTGGAATGTTTGGACAAACACCTATTCGTCGTACCGGGTATCGCCAACGGCTTATCAATATTTTAACCAAAACTTTGGGGGAAACGCCAGTTTTAAAAACTTTTGGCAGGTGAACATCAACGCCCATTACCGCGTTGAAGGAAACGACTTTTATGAGCCCCGTTTTGCAGGTAGGGTATTCAAAAATCCTGAAAACTTTGTGCTGAACTGGAATTTGAGCACAAACCGGGCTAAGGTATTATCGGGCGGGTTCTGGTACTCGGACCAATGGCTGGCTAACGGCCACGGCGGGCACGGTAACGACCTGGAGCTGTTCTACAATGTACGTATCAGCAATAAGTTCTCATTTGGTGAGGATGTAACTATCAGCCCCAGGATAAACTATACCGGCTTTGCAACTTTTGATGATGACAAGAACGATGTTTTTGCCCTGCGCGATGTGCACACGGTTGATAATACCTTTACCCTTAAATATACCTTTAGCAGTATTATGGGCCTTAATTTGCGTTTAAGGCATTACTGGAGTAAGGTTAACAATAAAAAGTTTTTTGGCCTTGGTAAGGACGGCTATCTTACCGACCTGGCATCAGAAAATTTTGATCACGATATAAATCAAAACGCCAACATCTGGAATGTGGACATGGTATATATTTGGCAGTTTTCGCCCGGCAGCGAGCTGAGCCTGGCCTGGAAAAACTCGACATATACCGATACAAATTTGGCTACACAGGGCTATTTTAGTAATCTTAGGAATACTGTAGAGCAGCCACAGAATAATAATTTCTCTTTAAAGCTCCTTTATTACGTAGATTTTCAAAGCCTGAAAAAACACAATAAGGGATAAACAACCTTAAATTACGGGAACTTATACAAGATACCCAGCGACAGGCCCTCGGTGCCCTGCACGGTTGGAGATGTGTTTTTATCGAACAGTAACGTGCCGTTTATAGATACGTTTATAAGGCGGTTAACTTTTGCTGCCAGTATGGCATCTACACGGTGGCGCACGTAACTAAGCGATTGCCCATAAGGGATAAACATATCGTAACGTGCATTAAGGTGCATATTTTTGGCAATATCCTTATCAAAAATAGCCACCATCTGGAAAGCCACATCGGTGCGGATTGTTTTGCCCGGCGTAACGCCATAGTTGGCAGGCTGGTTATGGTAAATGGTGGTATCGAGCACAAAGGTTTGGCGGGCGGTGCCCGTACCCAAACGCAGATCGAAATAGGTGGTTGGCTTATACTCAAAACCTATCGATTCGGTAAGATAGCCCGGCGACATAAAATTTGAGATCAGCAACGGCTGGGCAAGCACCGCGCCGGCAGCATCTGTATAGGTATACCCTTTATCAAACTGCGATTCGAAGCTTAACGACCCGAAGAAGAACCAATGCTTTGATAGCTGCGTGGCTACCTTGTTATCAAAAAATATACGGTCGTTGCTTTTACGGGATGACTGGCCCTTGTTTTTTGATTTGCCGTAAAGCAAGTTAAGTTCTGAAGTATAACTAAACGGGGCTTTGTTGTATTCTACCCGGTATATAAAGTTTGAGCTTAACGCTACCGCGGTTACCCCGCCGGCGGCATAGTTGTCGCTAAAGGCGGCCTGGCTAAAATTTAACCCGAATGTTACATATTTGCGCCAGTAGCTTATCTTATAATCAAGCATGGTTACCGGTATCAGTTCCTGCTGAATCTGAATCGGTGTTGGCGGCACAGGTATAATATTCTTCTTTGCCGGGATGCGGTACCTGTTTAATAAATTGGTGTCTATTTTAACCGTGTCCTTTTTAAGGGTATCGGTAGTTTGCGCATTTGCCGACAATGTAATTGTGAACGACAGTAAGAAAAAAAGCCTGATACTGGTTTTCAACATATCACAAATAAAACGCAAAAATCTGTTATTTCATTGCATTAATTAAAAATACCTGAGCCAGCCCAGCCATTTGCGCCGGTTTAAATAACCCATATCTGCTTCGTTGGCATAAGCCTCGCGTTCAAAAACAATATTTAAATACGCCCGGTTGTGGTTGCGGTATATGGCATAATTTACCATATAATTGAGCAGGTATAACAGGTAAAAGGGTATAACAAGCAGTTCGGCCTGTTGCTTCAGATGGATGCGTTCGTGGTTAATAACCACAGCATCATTTAACAGCTTCTCGCTATTCACCAAAATAAACGGAAACAGCGCTATGCCGCTAACCTTTAAAAAAGGTACAATAATTATTTTGAAACGGTATCCCATTTAACAGGTGGAAGAGGTGCAAGCTGGTACGCGTTAGGGCGGCGCAGGTAGCGTTTCAGGTTAGTTCTGATATAGGATATAAAATCATAATCGCCGGCAGTGGTAACCAGGTAATACCCCGGGCGGTACTTCTGCATAAAATCGGTAAGCCGGGGCTCTTCCAAATGGGTAACGCCCTGCACAAAGGCTTTGTTAAACCTATAATCAATAATGCTTTGCCGGTACTCGGCATCAATAATACCCCGCAGCTTTTCGGCGTTGCGCCCGCTTTTGCTAAATGCGTTGTAAAGCGCATCCATACTAAAGCCAAAGCCCGCCGGGCTTATGCTCAGCAGGTCGGCGTTATTTAACGATCCATATATTTTGCTGTATTCGCGCTGCGTGTTGGCCAATCGCCGTTGCGGGGTAAGGAAACTATCGCGTATGGTAACCTCCTGTAAGGGAATGGCTTTGGGGCGCATGTATACGGCCAGCGCGGTATAGTTTATAACCTTAACCGTATCGCTGTAAAGGTCGGGTTTGCTAAAAACAAGCACATCGCCCGGTTTGGCGGCAATATTAAACTCACCCTTAAATGTGTTATAAACAGCCTTGCCCGATGTGATGTTTTGAACATTTACTTTGGCAATACGCGCCTTGGTATCTTTATTAAACACAATGCCGGTAACCTCATTTTCCTGCGAGAAAGCGGCAGCGCATAAAATGCTAAAAAAAAGGGTAAGCCATAACTTCATGATAAAGTTTAAAGCTACGGGTTTGGGGAGGGATAAACTATACTTTAACAATCTTTAACACACTATTTCACCACAACAAGTTTTTGCCCTATCCTGAGATTATTGTCGGCCATTTTATTAAGCGCTTTTAATTCATCAACGGTGATATCAAAACGCTTAGAAATATTGTATAGTGTATCGCCCTGTTTTACGGTGTAAATTTTATCGTCGGGCGTGGTTTTAGTGATCGAATCGCGCTTTGGCTGGCCTATACTATCGTTTATCTCGGTAAGCACACGGTCCTCGCGTTTTATTTTGGCAAGTTCGCCCTCTGGCCGGTCGTACTGGTCAAGCTGGTATTTTACAATAATATTCAACAGCAGCTGCGGATATTTAGGGTTGGTGGCATAGCCGCAAGCCTTTAACCCGTAGGCCCATCCTTTAAAATCGTTTTTGTCCAACTCAAAAAGGCGGGCGTAATTTTTCTTCTTTAAAAACTCGGAGTGGTCGCGGAATGATTCTTCAGGGTTATTGTAAACCCTAAAGCAGTCGTTCTCGTTATCGTCATTTTTATAATAGCTTTCGCCGGCCCAGGTACTGCCGCATTTTATCCCGAAGTGGTTATTGGCAACTTTGGCCAGCTCGCTGTTGCCGCTGCCGCTTTCAAACAAACCCTGCGCCAGCGTAATGCTTGCCGGTATACCATAGCTGTTCATTTCCTGTATGGCAATGGCTTTAAAACGCTCTATATACTCCAGCGAGGTAAAATCCCGGTGCGATGCAATAGATGCACGGTTTTTTTTTTGGATGGCTTTGTTGTTTTTTGAGGCCTTGCTGCGGCTAATAGTGCCCTTATGTGCCGAGCACGATGTAAATAACAGAACGGCAACTAATAATGTATAGATCCTACGCATGCAGCTTTAGCTTTTTTGTTAGCCAAACTTAAGGTTAAAAATATAATTATTAATTATTGTTAGCTATTTCCTGTTTAGCAGGGGCCGATGTAGTATCTTCATCAAGTTCGTTAAGGTCGTATCTGTTGATGATGCCTAAAACCTGGGCCGCCCATGTTTTGCTGCTGGCATATCCACTGCGTTGGATACCTTTTGCCCAGCCCTTATAATCAGATGTTGAGAATTTATCAAGCAAATGACTAAACTGCTTGCGCTCTGTCATGATGCGGGCGAAATCCTTGAAGGAATCCAAAACACTATCGTAGCGTTTGTATGATGAGCGTACTTTTTTGTTGTGTTTGTAATAAACTACAGTCCCTCCGCCTTTTACTCCAAACTGGTTGTTCAGGTTTTTTGCTACGGCGCTCTTTCCGCTGGCCGATTCGTGTATGGCCACGCCTAAAATAATACTTGCAGGCACACCTGTTTCATGCATAATGCGAATGGCATTATCTTTGAACTTCTCAATGTATGATTGTGCTGCGCTTTGTGCCGATACGGCCGTTGTAGATGCAATTAATGCGGAAACTGAAAGAAGTGTAATAGTTAAGAGTTTCTTCATAATTATTTTTTTCTGATGATCAATAGGCCATCACGCACTGGCAGGATGAATTTTTCCACCTGTGTGTTAACGGTTATTAGTTCATTTAGTTTGCGGATATTATCGGTATCGGCATCTTTGTCGGCGCCAAACACCTTTCCTTTCCACAAAACGTTATCAATTATTATTAAGCCTCCTGGCCTTACTTTATCAATTATTAACTCAAAGTACTTAAAATTATTTCGTTTATCCGCATCAATAAATACCAGGTCGATGTTATTGAGCTCTAAATCAGCTATTACAGCCTCTGCTGCGCCAAAATGAAGTTTTACTTTTTTATCCACATTTGTTGATTTAAAATGTGAATTAAGCATTTCCTCAAACTCGCGGTTAACTTCAATGGTATGTAAAATGCCATCATCAGCCAAACCTTCGGCCAGGCAAATGGCCGAGTATCCGGTGAACGTCCCGATCTCTAAAATAAGCTTTGGCTGTATCATTTTGCTGAGCATACTCAGCACCCGGCCCTGGTAATGGCCCGATAGCATGTGCGGTTTAAGCACCTTCAGGTAAGTATCCCGGTTTATTTTTTGCAACGCCGCGGGCTCCGGGTCGCAATGGTTATCAAGGTAAGCCTGCAAGGCCGGATCAAGGATCTCCATGGCTGCAAAGGTACGGAAATTATTTTTGACCGCGATTTCGATAGTTATGGTGACACCATTTTGACACCAATCAAAAACGCAAACATTTGATTATAAATTAATTACAATAATCGCGCTGGTTGTGCAATCGTGAACGTGAACAAAACTGTAAAATCGACAATTAAAAACCCCCATCATAAGCAGGGCATCAGGCAATCCTTTAATCAGGCTAATTATGCTTCAGAAACTCTTGCTCATCCAACTCTGCAGCAGTATCACTGCCGATATTGTATCCACCAACTCTTTATTTTGTCTTGCTTTTTTACCCATGCCGCTTTGGGCGATGGTGGCTGATGCCATTTTGGATGTGAAGCGTTCATCAAACATTTCTACCGGGATCTCGGGGAAAGTTTTTTTAAGCAGGTTGGCAAACCCCTTTACATGTATGGCCGATTGTGATGGCGTATTGTCCATTTGCTTGGGTTCGCCAACAATAAAGCGCTCCACAGGTTCGGTTTGCAGGTATTTTTTCAGGTAATCGATAATTTTTAGCGGGTGAATGGTATCCAGCCCTGTAGCGATGATCTGCATCGGGTCGGTAACGGCAATGCCTATTCGCTTGGTGCCATAGTCGAAAGCCATGATCCTCATAGTAGATGTGAGATTTTAGATATGAGATGTGAGATAATTTGCATGGCTTAACGGCTAATTTATAAGACTCTCAAAGATAGATTAATCCCGGGCCAGTCTCAAATCTCAAGTCTCGTATCTCACATCTATTTTAGCCCTGTCTCAAATCTCATATCTAAAATCTCACATCTAATTTTTACCTTGCACCAAATGCAGTTTAAGGATATTATAGGGCAAGGGGCAATTAAGCAAAGGTTGATCACATCGGTAAACGAGAACAGGGTGAGCCACGCGCAGTTGTTTTTGGGTCCCGAGGGTGCGGGTGGTTTAGCGTTGGCCGTCGCTTACGCGCAGTATTTATCGTGCGAGGATAAGCAGACGGATGACTCGTGCGGGGTATGTTCGTCATGCCGCAAGTATCAAAAACTAATGCACCCCGACCTGCATTTTTCGTACCCAACCTTTGGTACTCCCAAAGAAACATCACTCGACTTTATTGAACAATGGCGCGATGCTTTTTTAACTAATACTTACCTAAGTTTAGATATTTGGCGCGGTTATGTAGATTCGGGCAATAAACAGGCAAATATCAATATCGCCGAGTGCCATCAGATCATCAAAAAGCTTAGCTTTAAACCCTTCGAGTCGGTGTACAAGGTATTGATTCTTTGGCTTCCGGAGTTTTTAGACAAGCAGGGAAATGCCCTTTTAAAGGTGATAGAGGAGCCGCAGCCTAATACACTGTTCTTATTGGTAGCCCAAAACCAGGACCAGATATTGAACACCATCCTGTCGCGCACGCAACTCATCAAAATACCTTGCTTAAATTACGAGGATATTAAAGGCGAGCTGATGAATAAGCATCATCAAACAGAAGCAGCGGCATCAGAAATTGCTTACCTGAGCAACGGCAATATGACCGAAGCCCTAACCATGCTGCAGCACGATACCAAAAGCTACCACACCTTATTTGTGCAGTGGCTGCGTTTGTGTTTTGGGAATAAGGGGCTGGAAATTTTAAGCTTTGTTGACCAGATGGCTAAAATGGGCCGCGAAAACCAAAAGAACTTTTTACGCTATGGTACAAGCTTTATCCGCGAATGTACGCTTCTGCGTGCCGGCGCCGAACGCATTGTGAAACTGCCCGAACAGGAGATGGAAACGGCCAAAAAAATGTCGGCGGTTATCAATAACGCCATGGCGCAGGCCATTATAACCGAGCTTGAAAAGGCTCATTATCATATAGAACGTAATGCTAACCCTAAAATCTTGTTTTTAGACGTATCTTTACAAATTATAAAAGTTCTAAATTTGAAAACTGTCCCTGCGGGGAATCATTATATACCGAATTAATTATGGGATGCGGAAGTTGCTCAACAGGCGGCGGTTGTTCGCCTGCAGGCTGCAAAAGTAATGGCTCGTGCCTTACAAATGGTTGCAGCAAATTAGATGTACACGATTGGCTATCGCATATGGATATGCCGACTAACTATAAGCCTTACTCAATAATCGAAGTAAAATTCAAGGGTTCGCGTAAGGAGTTTTATCATAACAACGATAACATTTACCTGGAAGCCGGCGACCTGGTAGCGGTAGAAACCACTACAGGCGGCTACGATATTGGCCACGTTTCTATCACCGGCGAACTGGTGCGCATGCAAATGACCAAGCGCCACGTAAAGGAAGCCGATGTGGTTAAAAAGATCTATCGCCGAGCTACGGTTGCCGATGTTGACAAGTGGAAACTTGCCAAGGATATGGAATGGGAAACCATGCACAAATCGCGCACGCTGGCACTGGAGCTAAACTTATCTATGAAGATAAGCGATGTAGATTACCAAGGTGATAAAACCAAAGCCACCTTTTATTATACTGCCGAAGGCCGTGTGGATTTCAGGGAGCTGATCAAAAAAATGGCCGAGAGTTTCCGCATCCGTATCGAGATGCGCCAGATAGGCATGCGCCAGGAAGCAAGCCGCCTTGGTGGTATTGGCTCATGCGGCCGCGAACTTTGCTGCAGCACCTGGTTAACCGATTTTAAAACTGTTTCTACCTCTGCGGCACGTTACCAAAATCTATCATTAAACACGCTTAAACTGGCCGGGCAATGCGGTAAATTAAAGTGTTGCCTTAACTACGAGTTGGATACTTACATGGATGCGCTGAAGCATATCCCTGATAATGTGAACGTGCTGAGGACTGAAAAGGGTGATGCCCGCCTGCAAAAAACCGATATTTTTAAAAAGATAATGTGGTTTAGCTACCCGCGCGAAGAAGCCTGGGTACCTATGCCTATTGCCAAAGTAAAAGAGATACAGCAACAAAACCGTGAGGGTATTATCCCTGCCGATTTGGGCGAAATTGTTGAGATAGAAACCAAACCGGTAAAAGTATTGGATTACGAGAACGTTGTTGGCCAGGATAGCCTTACCCGCCTTGACGATCGCCGCAATGCCAATCGTAATAACAACGGCAATAATAATAACCGTAATAAAAATAGCAAGAACCGCAATCGCAACCAGCAAGGCGGAAATAGGCCTGATGGTACGCAGGCAGGCCCAAGGCCCGATGGCAACCGCCAGCAGCAACAGCAAGGTGGTAACCGCCCCGAGGGCCAAAGGCCGGAAGGCGGAAACAGACCCGAAGGTGGCGGCAATCGCCCGCAGGGCAACAGGCCCGAGGGTAACCGCCAGCAAAATCAACAAGGCGGCAACCGCCCCGATGGGCAGGAAGCCAGGCCAAGGCCTGAAGGTGGTGGCAACCGCAATAATAATAGGCGCAATAATCGTCCGCGGCCAAATAACAACCAATCATCTAACGATAACCCCACCAGGCCGGAATAATGCGAGCATTTAAATTTATTTTTGGTGTATTGGTTGCTTTTGGGATTTTCGGGGCACAAGGCTGTTCTGACCCAAACGCGATAATTGATCAGAATGCCGAGATAAGCAATCATAACTGGTCGTACGTTAACCGGGTAAAATTTGATGTTAAGATAGATGATATCAGCGTGCCATATAACCTTTACTTTAATGTAAGGGTAAGCGGCAGTTACAAGTACTCCAATATTTTCGCGCTGTTAATGCAAACATCCCCCGGCAAAAAAACGCATACTACCCGCTACGAGTTTAAACTTGCCAATAAAGACGGCGAATGGCTGGGCAGCGGCAGTGGTAATTTATACAGCTACCAATTGCCTTTGCGTACCAAGTACAAGTTTCCCGCTAAAGGTATCTACCATTTTGAAATTGAGCAGAACATGCGCGATAACCCACTCCACGAGGTTATTGACGCCGGTTTAAGGGTAGAGAAAGCTCAATAGCATCTACAATAAAATAATTAAAACCCTAAATAATTCTGCTTGTAGTTTATGTACACTAAATACTTAATTATGAAAAAGTTATTTGTTTATTTATTTACCGTGCTGGCAATTTCCATAGCATCTTGCAAAGGCAGTTCAACAAGTAATAGCACTGATACATCTGCTGCGGATTCTGGCCAGGCACATGTTGGCAACGAGGCTCCTGCGGATAGTAATAAATACCCAACTACACCTACAGAAACCGGCGGGAAGGATAGCAGCGGGAATGGGTCTGGTACTACAAATACTCCAAAAGATACATTAAAGAGCAATCCATAAATTACTAAACATTTTATTTTAATACTAAAATTACTACATTCGTTTTGCTAATATTTTTATCAAAATGGATGCTATTATTTTATGTGCCGCTTTAGTTGTATTGTTAATTGCCGTTTTTTTATTTATAAAACGGCCGGCAGCAAACGGTATTTCTGCGGATGAGGTTTCGCAATTAAGATCTGATAACGACTCCCTAAAAATAGCGGTAGCTAAAGCCGAAGAAAAGGCAGCGGGCATTTTTACCGAAAAAGAAAACCTTACCAAACATTTTAAAGATGAGCAAAGCCGACTGTTAGACGAGCTTTTATACGAGCGTACACAACTGGCCCAGGCTAATCAGTCGTTAGAATCATCGCGTACATATTTTAAAGCCCAGCAGGAAAAACTGGCCGAGCAAAAAGAAGAAATTGAGCAAACCCGCAAGCATTTTCAACGGGAATTTGAAAACATCGCTGAAAAATTATTGAAGGAAAAATCACGGGAGTTTACGGATGTGAATCGGCTAAGTATCGACACTATTTTAAACCCGCTAAAAGAAAATATAAAAGCTTTTGAAGATAAGGTAGATAAGGTTTACAACATGGAAGCCGCTGAACGTAATACCCTTAAGGGTGTAATAACGCAGTTGATGGACCTGAACAAACTGATCAGTACCGAAGCATCAAACCTTACCAAGGCTTTAAAAGGCGATAACAAAAAGCAGGGCAATTGGGGTGAGGTAATATTAGAAAAGGTTTTAGAGCGCAGCGGCCTGGTGCGCGACAGGGAATACCGCGTACAAGCCAGCCTGAACCACACAGATGGCAGCAGGCTGCAACCCGACGTAATTATTGACCTTCCGGATGATAAACATTTAATAATTGATTCTAAGGTGTCGCTGATAGCTTACGAGCGTTTGGTGAATTGCGAAACTGAAGAAGAACGAAAGCTTTATTCAAAAGCGCATGTAGAATCGTTACGGAACCATGTGCATGGGCTATCCTCCAAAAATTATCACGACCTGTACCAGGTAAACTCTCCCGATTTTGTTTTACTTTTTGTGCCGATTGAATCCTCATTCAGTTTTGCCGTGCAGTTGGATGCCGACCTGTTTAGCGATGCCTGGGATAAACGGGTGGTAATTGTTAGCCCAAGTACCTTACTGGCCACTCTGCGCACTATAGCCAGCATATGGAAACAGGAACGCCAAAACCGCAACGTATTGGAAATTGCCCGCCTCAGCGGAAGTATGTACGATAAGTTTGTAGGCTTTATGGCCGATATGGAAAATATCGGCAAAAACATCAACCAAACACAATCGGTTTATAACAGTGCTTTTAATAAACTGGTTGATGGGAATGGTAATTTAACCAAAACGGCCGAAAAAATAAAAGGCTTGGGTGCTAAGGCCAATAAGCAGTTGGATGGTAAGTATCTTGACGAAAGCCCCCTTAACCTCCTGAAGGGGGAACCGAATTTAACTTCTTTGTAAGAATTGCTTTTAAAAGCTCCCCCTTCAGGGGGCTGGGGGGCTAAACGCATTCCAACCCTGCGCCTTTAATTCATGCAAATTGCCCGATTTTGTAATTAAGCTGCAACCCTCATTGGGTTCGGTAATGTAACCGATAATAGAGAAATCCATTTTATGTTTAATCTTATCGTAATCGGCTTGTTTAACGGTGAAAAGCAGTTCGTAATCTTCGCCGCCACTTAGCGCACACACGGTTGGGTCCAAGCCAAACTCGCGGGCAGTTTCGTAAGTCATTGGGTCGATAGGAATTTTTTCTTCGTATAATTTACAGCCTTTGTTGCTCTGTTTGCAAATGTGTAATATCTCTGACGCCAAACCATCGGATACATCTATCATGGCTGTGGGTTTAACACTTAACTCTTTTAAAAGGTCAATAATATCTTTACGCGCTTCGGGTTTTAATTGGCGTTCAACTATATAATCTTTACCTTCCAGGTCTGGCTGGATATTAGGGTTTTCTATATAAACCAGTTTCTCTCGCTCTAATAACTGTAGCCCGGTATATGCACCACCTAAATCGCCTGATACGCATATCAGGTCACCTTCTTCGGCGGTGTTGCGGTAAACTACATCCTTTTCATCGGCATAACCAATAGAAGTTATACTGATAACCAATCCCTGTTTTGACGCGCTGGTATCACCACCAACTATATCCACATTATAGTTACCGCAAGCCAGGTAAATGCCTTCGTAGAGTTCTTCAATGGCCTCTAACGGAAATTTACTACTCATACCAATAGAAACCGTAATTTGGCTGGCCGTACCATTCATTGCATAAATATCGCTCAGGTTAACCTGTACAGCTTTGTAACCCAAATGTTTAAGTGGGGTATAAGCCAGATCGAAATGGATCCCTTCTAAAAGCAGGTCGGTAGATATCAGGGTTTTCTTTTCTTCAAAATTCAATACCGCGGCATCGTCTCCAACACCCTTTATTGTGCTTTTTTGAGTAAGGATTATGTTTTTAGTGAGGTGGCTTATCAGGCCAAACTCTCCAAGATTTTCTATATTGGTTTTCTCTTCTTTCTCGAACATAATATTTTTTTATAAACCTAAACTTGCCGATATCTCCAGCATCCTTTCAATAGGTTTTACAGCTTTTTCTATAATATGTGCCGGTACTTCAATTTCGGGCATTTCATTTTTTAAACACAGGTACAGCTTTTCAAGTGTATTGCGTTTCATGTGCGGGCAATCGTTACATGCACAGGTGTTATTTGGCGGCGCCGGGATAAATGTTTTATCCGGGTTATCCTTTTGCATCTGATGTAATATACCTGCTTCGGTAGCTACAATAAATTCCTTTTCGGGACTATTAGTAGCATATTTTAAGATACCAGTAGTAGATCCTATGTAATCTGCCAGTTGCAATATAACTTCCTCACATTCAGGATGCGCCAGTATCTTTGCATTTGGATAGCGTTCCTTCAGTTTAGTTATTTTTTCTCTACTGAAAATCTCGTGTACCATACAGGCGCCGTTCCAAAGTACTAAATCTCGACCTGTTTTTTTAGCTACCCAGGCACCCAAATTTCTATCCGGGCCAAATATTATCTTCTGTTCCTCTGGCAAGCTTTCCACTATTTGTACCGCATTGCTTGATGTACAAACTATATCGCTTAAAGCCTTCAGTTCAGCAGTACAATTCACATAGGTGATAACCAAATGATCAGGATAATTCTCTTTAAATTTCCTGAATAAATGGGGCGGGCAGCTGTCCGCCAACGAGCATCCTGCCTTCATATCCGGTAACAGAACTTTTTTATTTGGTGATAATATTTTTGCTGTTTCGGCCATGAAGTGTACACCGGCAAAAACAATAATATCTGCATCAGTTTTTGCTGCCTGCTGAGATAGGCCCAGGCTATCGCCAATATAATCGGCAATATCCTGTATATCTCCTTCCTGGTAATAATGCGCCAGTATAACAGCATTTTTCTCTTTTTTAAGTTTTTCTATTTCGGCGAAAAGATCAAGCGACGGATCGATGTACTCGTCTGCAAAACCTTTCACTTTTATTTCTTCGAAGATATCCATTCAACAAATCAATTAATAATAACTCTTTTTTTATATATAAATAAAACTATTGTTATTAAGGTGTTAGTTATGTTTAAAAGTTGTGATACGATTTATATGAAAAGTTGTTTTTCACTATTTACTAACAATTAACAGCATTCTTTATTTTTTTATATTATTGATTTAAAGATTAATATGACAAACAAGTTTTAATTTAAATACTTATTTGTTAATAATTAGCTGCTCAATAAAATGTTAGTTATGATGTAAAATCGTCTTACAAATTGCTCAAAAGTAAACGTAAAAACTGTAAATTTCAGACTTACCAACGTTATGTTTATTTGTTACATTTTTACTTACACAAAGTTAACATCTTTTATACCCCTTATTAACATAAAGGCTAATTTTACACAATACATATACTAAACATGACAAAAACTGTTGATTTTCTGGTTATAGGGTCGGGTATAGCCGGGTTAAGTTTTGCACTAAAAGCTGCAAAGCATGGTAAGGTACTGATAGTTACAAAAGCTAATGAAGATGAAAGTAATACTAAGTATGCCCAGGGTGGTGTTGCGGTTGTTGTTGATAAAAAAGAAGATTCGTTTGAAAAACACATTAATGATACCCTAATTGCGGGTGATGGCCTCTGCGATAGAGAAGTTGTAGAAGCCGTTGTTAAAGAAGGCCCCGAGCGCATCCGCGAGATTATTGATTACGGTACCAACTTTGACATGACCAATGAAGGCATTTATGATCTTGCTAAAGAAGGCGGGCACAGCGAATTTAGGGTATTACATTATAAGGATATTACCGGCTTTGAAATAGAACGTTCGTTATTAGAAGAGATCCATCGCGAACCTAATATTGAGATACTTACTCATTACTTTGCAGTTGACCTGATTACCCAGCACCATTTGGGCGAGTTTGTTGATAAATCATCAGATAATATAAAGTGCTATGGTATATACGCTTTTAATACTGAAAATAACCAGGTAGAAAATATTGAATCAAAAATTACTATAATGGCATCAGGCGGTGCCGGGCACATATATTCGGTAACTACCAATCCTGTTATTGCCACCGGCGATGGCGTAGCTATGGTTTACCGTGCTAAAGGTAAGGTGCGTAACATGGAATTTATCCAGTTCCACCCAACTGCTTTATATAACCCGGGGGAATATCCGTCGTTCCTGATTTCGGAAGCTGTGCGTGGTATGGGTGGTGTTTTAAAACGTACCAATGGCGAAGAATTTATGCAGGAGTACGATGAACGTAAATCATTAGCGCCAAGGGATATCGTAGCAAGAGCTATCGATGCTGAAATAAAAAAATCGGGCGAAGATTTTGTTTACTTGGATATCCGCCATAAAAAGAAGAAAGATATTATCGAACATTTCCCTAATATATATGCCAAATGTTTGGAGATTGGTATTGATATGACACGTGATATGATCCCGGTTGCACCTGCCTGCCATTACATGTGTGGTGGTGTGTTGGTAGATCATCAGGGCCGGTCGTCAATTAAGAGGCTTTATGCTTGCGGCGAATGTTCATCAACCGGTTTGCACGGTGCTAACCGGCTGGCCTCAAATTCATTATTGGAAGCTTTGGTTTTTGCGCATCGTATCTATAAAGACGCTATTGTTGATTTTGCAAGTTTAGAGATCCCAACAAACATCCCTGATTGGAACGAGCATGGTGTACAACTTTCTAACGAGGATATCCTGGTTACCCATAATATCCGCGAGATGCAGAAACTGATGAATGATTACGTAGGTATCGTCCGGTCCGATTTCCGATTGGAAAGAGCCATGCGCCGGCTGCGCTTGCTATACGAAGAAACAGAAGATTTCTATAAAAAAACCAAACTATCAGTTAAGCTTTGTGAACTGCGTAACCTTATCCAGGTAAGTTATTTGGTTGTAAAATCGGCTACTGCAAGGCACGAGAGCAGGGGGTTGCATTATACTACCGATTACCCTGAACATCAGGAAGTATTGGAGGATACAGTTTTTTAATTGAGCGGAAAACGGGATTCGAACCCGCGGCCTTCAGTTTGGGAAACTGATGCTCTACCAACTGAGCTATTTCCGCTTATATTAGCATTCAAACATAAGAAAAGTAAATCAATCACTAATTCACTAATTGAAAAAATCACTAAATAAACTATGCCTGTTATTCTTCCCGTAAAAGATAAATCTCCGCAATGGGGGACGGACTGCTTTATTGCCGAAAATGCTACTATTGTTGGTGATGTGGTAATGGGCAACAATTGTTCCGTGTGGTTTAACGCGATTATCCGTGGAGATGTGCATTATATTAAAATAGGCGATAACACAAACATCCAGGACGGTGCAGTGATCCACGCCACCTATTTAAAAGCGCCAACTAATATTGGTAATAATGTATCTATTGGCCATAACGCAATTGTGCACGGCTGTACGCTGCAAGATAACGTTTTGATAGGTATGGGGGCCATTGTTATGGATGATGCCATAGTGGAAGAATATGTGATAATAGGGGCAGGTTCCGTAGTGCTGGAGAATACCATCTGCGAATCAGGTTACCTATACGCCGGCACACCAGCCAAAAAAATAAAGCCCCTTACCCATGAGCAAAAGGCTTTATTAAATAAGCTGCCGCAAAACTATATTATGTATTCCGGCTGGTTTAAGGAATAACAGGCTCCCTTGGTATATCAATAGGCTCTTCAGCCTCCCAGTTTGGCCTTAATGTAATTTCTTTTTCATACAGCCATATATTTTCGGGCTGTGTTTTGCGCCTTACATTACCACTATCCCAACGACCGTTGCGGTTGCTATCATATATAACCCTTACCTTGTATTTGCCTGTTAAAAAGTTTTTGTAAATAACAGACGTGCTTTTACTGACCGGGTCGCTGCGCATTAATACCTTTTGCTCATCAAGTAATTCTACCACATAACGTTTGCTGGTATCAGGAACAGAAACCTTAAGGGTAAGCATGCTGTAGTTTTCTGGCTTATCCGCTTCAAAACTAATACCTGCACGTTTATTTTTATCACCATATATGTCGGTAACCGCCGCTTCATTTAAAAGCAACTGGTACCTGCCACCCGGCTTAAAACGATATTTTAGGAACAGGTTCCGGGTATTTGCCGTGTCTTTTTGAATGGTAAAGTTTGTTAAACTGGCCGAATCCTGCATTAACACGATCAGCCCGGGCTCAAACGATGCTATTGGTAAATTAGAAGTAATACGTAGATCGGTATTGGGTTTTAATTTGTTATCCCGGTTAATGCTGTATTTAAAATTAAGGTTACGTGCAAAGCTTTCTTTACGGCCTTTTAGCTGGTAAACGGTATCTATCGGTTTGTTATTGTCAAGTATAGCAACACGTAACGAGTCGAAGTCCATATTACGCATATAAATCAAAGCGGTATCCTTGGTTTTACTTATCTCCAATATTTTTTGACTATCAAACGCGGGTGGATATACGACCTTTATAGAAGGATTTTCCAGGCGCTTATTAAATATCATTGAAAAGATACCATCGGGCGTAAATTTCTTTTCCATCAGGCGAAACTTTTCGGGTATCTGCTGGAATAGCGACAACTTGATATTTGATGTGTCTTTGGTAAGATTTATGGTTTTGTTAGAAAACGCGATAAGTTCTTTGTCGTTATCAAAGATCTTATTTGGGCTTGGTTCTTTTAAGGCATAAATCTTATACTCACCATCGTGCAGGTTATTAAGCGAAAAATTGCCCGAGGAATCGGTAGTTGCAAAAATGGTTGGTTTCTTTTTCCCGAATAGTAACGAATCCTGCCTTATCGGGAAGATCATAACTGTAGCTTCTTTTTCTTTTTCCTGCGTGATGCTGTTTATCACAGTTCCCGACATGCTTAACGAATCGATATGCGGACCGGTAGAGAATACATAAGTAAAATTGGGCAGCACGTTGCTTTCATTCACATCCTGTATCGCTTTACCAAAGTTGATAACATAGGTTGTGTTTTTCTGCAGCGTGTCCTTAAAATCAATGATCAGGTTTTTGCGGTCTATCTTATACTCGGCCGGTTTTTCCTGGGCAGGGCTGATGCTAATTTCCTGGTACTGGTTGCTCAGTTTAAAAAATTCATCAAATTCTAATTTTATTTCTTTCGCCGCGAAATTACGGGTCATATTTTCGGGCGTTGCTTTTAATAACTTCGGCGGGGTAAGGTCGCGCGGGCCACCCATGGGCTTTTGTATACTCGCGCAGCCAAAAACGATTAAAGCGACTAATATGAAAAAGAAATTTTTGCTGAAAATAACCGATTTTGGATTTAACATTGTTTTTATGCCCTATAAACGATTTTTATGTTTTGATGAATTGCGATATTAAAAATTAGAAAAAATGCTTTATAAACGATATTTTATAATTTATTGATTGTCAGTTATTTATATATTATCTTGACACATGTACCATCAAAACCGAGACATCCGAAGGGGATACACCCGAAATTCGGGAAGCCTGGCCTAAAGTACGTGGTTTTATTCGCATCAGCTTTTCGCGTGCTTCTTTTGAAAGCGAAACCAATTGGTGGTAGTCAAACTCGGGATTAATTTCCCGGTCTTCCATTTTTTTCATCCTGTCAACAATTTCCAATTCTTTTATAAAGTAACTCTCGTATTTGATTTTTATTTCAGCCTGTTCAACAGTTTCTTTATCATAACCCGACAACTTATCTTGTAATGAGCCATCTATGCGCTTTAGCTCATTAAAACCAATTTGAGGCCGGGTAAGCAAATTAAACAATTTGGCGCTTTGGTTTATTGGCGATGTACCGCTTTCTTCCAGTAATGCATTTACTGCAGATGGATCGATGCTTTTGGTACGTGTAAAGGCAACAATATCGTCGGAGTTTTTGATCTTTTGGTTTACCTTATCCAAACGCTCATCGCTTATTAATCCAAGTTCATGGCCTATTGGGCTCAGCCTGATATCCGCATTATCCTGGCGCAACAATAAGCGGTGTTCGGCCCGTGAGGTAAACATACGGTAAGGCTCTTCTGTGCCTTTTGTTACCAGGTCATCTATTAATACACCAATATATGATTCTGACCTTTTAAGGATCAATTCGTGCTTATCATTTATCTTTTGATGCGCGTTTATACCGGCAATAAATCCCTGTGATGCCGCTTCCTCGTAACCGGTGGTGCCGTTTATCTGCCCTGCAAAATATAAATTACCGATCAGTTTTGTTTCCAGCGTTAAGCCCAACTGGGTAGGCGGGAAAAAATCATATTCGATAGCATACCCCGGGCGGAACATTTTTGCAGTTTCAAAACCCGGTATTTGTGTTAATGCTTTATATTGCACATCCTCGGGCAACGAAGTGGAGAAACCATTTACATAGATCTCGCAAGTGTTCCAGCCTTCCGGTTCAACAAATATCTGGTGTCGGTCGCGCTCGGCAAAACGATTTATTTTATCCTCTATAGAAGGGCAATACCGAGGGCCTAAGCCTTTAATTCGGCCGGTAAACATCGGCGATTTTTCAAATCCTTCTTTTAGCGTTTCGTGTACTTTGGTATTGGTGTAAGTTATCCAGCAACAGCGTTGGTCTTTGGCTAACTCTACATCTGTATAAGAGAAACGACCGCGTTCTTCGTCGCCCCATTGCTCTTCCATTAACGAATAATTTAAGCTCCGTCCATCCACACGGGGAGGGGTGCCTGTTTTCATCCTGCCCGATTCAAAGCCCAGGGTAACCAATTGTTCAGTTAGCCCGGTAGCGGCTTTTTCACCAGTACGGCCACCTCCAAATTTCTTTTCGCCTATATGTATCACACCGTTAAGGAAGGTGCCATTGGTTAACACTACGGCATCTGCTTCAATCTCAACACCTATAGATGTGCGTACTCCGGCAATTGTATTTCCTTTAACTAATAGCGATGTAACCGTATCCTGCCAAAAATCAACGTTTGGTGTCTTTTCCAGTGCAATACGCCACTCCTCGGCAAACCTTGCACGGTCGCTTTGTGCCCGTGGGCTCCACATAGCAGGGCCTTTGCTTAAGTTAAGCATCCTGAACTGCAGAGAAGTTTTATCGGTTATAATACCCGAGTATCCACCTAATGCATCAATCTCGCGCACTATTTGCCCTTTGGCTACACCGCCCATAGCAGGGTTGCAACTCATTTGTGCTATCGTTCCCATATTCATGGTGATGAGCAAAACAGACGAACCTAAATTAGCAGCGGCTGCAGCAGCTTCACAGCCCGCGTGTCCGGCACCAACTACTATTACATTATATTTTTTAAACATATAACCTCCATGTTCCACGTGGAACATTATGTGATTTTTTACTTAGATGTTCCACGTGGAACATTCAAAAAGGAGTAGAGTGCAAATGCGCCCCAAACGCCTTCTAATACTACAAACGGGTAAAAATCAATCAAATACGACGAAAAACAGCAAATCGCAGCTCCTAAAAAGTTCATTCCTGTATAGACGCGGCCTTGGGCCGAAACCTTCTTATACATATTTAATAGGAATGCAATCAATAAAATAATAACCCCAACAGATGCAATTATGTCTGATGTTTTCATCTTATGCTTCTTTAATTTCGCCTAATTCCATCCAGCGCGATGTTTTAGCATCCAGCTGTTTGTTTAAGTAGGTTATCTTATCCGTTAGTTGAGTTAATTCTTTAGGGTCAATATTTATTTTATTTAACGCCTCCGTTGTTTCTAATAACTTATTTTCAATATCGGCAATTTCTTTTTCCAGGCCTTCAAATTCTTTTTCTTCTTTGAAACTAAGCTTGGCTTTCTTAGGTGATTCAACTTGTGAAGGAGCAGCCGTTGCCGGCTTTTTATTTTGCTGTTTGGCTTCTTCCAGTTCTATACGGTACGAGGTGTAATTGCCGTTATAAATAACAACTTTGCCTTGGCCTTCCATTATAAATAGCTGGTCGGTTAGTTTATCAAGCAAATACCTATCGTGCGATACCATAATCAATATTCCCGGGAAGTTTGTTAAAAACTCTTCCAGCACATTTAATGTATCAATATCCAGATCGTTGGTAGGCTCATCCAATATCAAAAAATTAGGATTTTTGATAAGGATACTCATCAGGTGCAGGCGTTTCTTTTCGCCACCACTTAACTTTGATACCATGCCATACTGCTTAACAGGCGGGAACAGGAACAATGTAAGCAATGCTGAAGCAGAAATGAGCTTGCCATCAGCCATCGTAATAAACTCTGCAACATTCTTTACAATATCAATAACGCGCTCGTCTTCCTTAAAACTTAATCCAGCCTGGTTAAAATATCCAATAACGGTAGTTTCGCCTTTAATGATCTCGCCGCTATCAGGCTGCAGGCCATCTGTAATTAAGTTTAATAAAGTTGACTTACCACTACCATTTTTTCCAGCTAAGCCAATACGGTCGCCTTTTTTAAACGTGTAGCTAAAATCTTTTATATAGGTGTTGCCATTAAAGCCTTTGCTTATATGGTGCATCTCCATGATCTTATTACCCTGGCGGGAAACCTTAACGCTTAGTTCAACGTTTTCTTTACCGCCACGGTCTTTCGTTTTGGCTTCCAGGTCGTAAAAGGCGTCTATCCTCGATTTTGATTTAGTACCACGGGCTTTTGGCTGCCTGCGCATCCACTCCAGTTCCTTACGTAATAAGTTGGAGTTTTTTTGAAATGTTGCTTCATCAGAGGCTTCCCTTTCGGCTTTTTTCTCTAAATAGTAACCATAGTTGCCAAAATAAGGGATGATCTTGCCGCGGTCTATTTCCAATATCTCATTACAAACGTTATCCAGGAAGTACCTGTCGTGTGTAACCATCAGGATAGTTTTGCTGCCTTCGGTCAGTAATTTTTCCAGCCACTCAATGGTATCGATATCAAGGTGATTGGTTGGCTCATCTAAAATATATATCTCAGGGTCCTCAATTAACAATTTAGCTAAAGCCAAACGTTTCTTCTGGCCACCTGATAGTGTACTGATGTGCTGGTTAAGGTGATGTATGTCAAGTCTTCCTAAAATTGTTTTAATCTTATATTCATACTCCCAGGCGTCTATCTCGCTCATCTCTTCCATCACTTTATCCATTTCCTTCATGTTATCAGGATCGTTCTCCAACAACTCCTCATAACGGCGGATCAATTGCTGCTGGATATTATCCGCATGAAAAATATAGTCGCTGATACTGATAGCTCCTTTAAAATGCGGATCCTGCTCCAGGTAGCCTACGTTAAGATCTTTACTTTGCGCAACTTTTCCCTCGGTTGGTTTTAACGAACCCGACAGTATTTTTAACAAGGTAGACTTACCAGCTCCATTAATGCCCACTAATGCCACCCTGCGGCCGCGGTTAATGCCAATGGTTAGGTTCTTAAACAACCAATTATCATGAAAGGAGTGGCCTAAATTCTCGGCCGATATATAAGTGCTCACTAAATAGTATGTATTTTATCTGATGTATATATAAAAGTGCCCTTTGCACTTTCTAATGATTTTTTGTACATGGCATGGGCAACGGTAATGCCTTTAATGCTTCTGTATTTTTTTAACCCGCCAACAAGCAACGGATCTATTACTTTAAATATGGCACCGGCCATTTTTTCCAAAATGCTTCTGGTTTGCGCCCGCTCGCCCATCAGCATCGATGGTTGGTAGATATGAAGGGTTTTTAAGTCTAGTTTTTGCAATGCTTCTTCTAACTTGCCCTTTAGTTTAAGGTAAAAGGTGGATGAGTTTTTATCTGCGCCAATAGCAGTTACCACATGAAACTGTTCAACGCCGCTTTGCCGTACTAATTGTGCCAGTCGCAGTGGGTAATCGTAGTCTATTTTCCAGTATGTCTTTTCGTCAGGCGTTTGGTTCTTAGTTGTACCTAAGCAAGAAAAAACGGCGTGGCCGGTAATCGCTGCGGCATGCTTATCCAGCTCATCAAAATCAATTACCAGCTGCGTCAATTTTTGATGTTGTATAGGAAGTTCCTTTCTTACTAAAATTAATACCTCGCTATAGGCAGGGTGTTGCAGCAGTATATTTAGTAAATTACTGCCAATAAGGCCGCTTGCGCCTGCTATAATTGCTTTATATGCCATTAATGGTCAGTTTAACGTGCAAAAATACACATAATTAAATTGTGGAATAAATATTGTATGTTTAAACATGTATTTAATTACATAATATTGGTTTTACACATTAAACATTATTAAAATGAAAACAGTATTTCATCCTGCAAACGAGAGGGGCCATAATGATATCGGCTGGTTAAAAGCAAACTTTTCTTTCAGCTTTGGCCCATATCATAATCCCGAAAAAGTACACTTTGGTGCATTACGCGTGTTAAATGATGATACCATTGGCGAAGGTATGGGCTTTGGCAGCCACCCGCATGACAATATGGAGATAACCACTATTGTATTAGAAGGCGCTGTGGAACATAAAGATAGCATGGGCAATAAAGGAATTATAAAACCCGGCGATGTACAAGTAATGTCGGCTGGTACCGGCGTTGTGCATTCGGAGTACAATCCATCTCAAACCGAGCCCGCAAAGGCATTGCAAATCTGGGTATTTCCTAAAGTGAGGAATATACAGCCGCGCTACGACCAAAAGAACTTTACTGAGGTGATGGTTCAAAACCAGTTTACGACTATGATATCACCTGTAAAAAGCGACGATACCCTTTGGTTAAACCAGGATACCACGTTTTCGCAAGGGAAATTTGATGCCGGACAAACGGTTGATTACACTATAAAAACCGCCGGGAATGGTGCTTACATATTTGTGATTGAAGGCGACGTTAATATTGCCGGCACAGCCTTAAACAAAAGGGATGCCATTGGCGTTTATGATACTGAAGAGTTCACGATAGAAACCAATAGCGAAAGCCGGATATTGATCATAGAAGTACCGATGTTGTAAGCTGCCACAAAATAAAGTTTCGGCAGTAAAAACATTTTGCAGATGATTTGTTTATAACTGGCAAGTAATAAGAAACTTATGGCAGAACAGGCAATTACCGGATATAAAAAATGGCTGGAAGGCATTGGGGAGCAGGGCGTGTTCTTCAAAAGCTTTTTCCGCAATATTTTTAGGGGCGGTTTTGAGTGGTCGGAGTTTGTACGCCAGTGTTACGAAATAGGCTACCGCTCTATGATGCTGGTAGGTGTTACCTCCTTTATCATGGGGCTTGTGCTTATTCTGCAGTTGCGCCCATCTATGTTAGAAATGGGTGCCGAAAGCATTTTGCCCAAAACCCTTGCCGTAGCTTTTGTGCGCGAAATCGGACCTGTTATCATCGCTATTATTTGCGCGGGCAAGGTAGCATCAGGTATTGGCGCTGAACTTGGCAGCATGAAGGTTACCGAGCAGATAGACGCGATGGAAGTATCGGGCGCAAACCCGTTGCAATACCTGGTAGTTACCCGCATCATCGCTACCAGTTTAATGATCCCATTGTTAACCCTTATTGGCGATGCGATTGGGCTTTTTGGAGGGTTTTTAGCGTTAAACTTTACCGACGATGTCAGCTTCTCATTATATTTTCATAAATGCATCGCATCGCTGGAGTTTTATGATTTTTTCCCCGCTCTTATTAAAACCGTGTTTTTTGGCTTTGCCATTGGTTTTGTAGGCTGTTATAAAGGGTACAACTCTAATAAAGGTACAGAAAGCGTGGGCATTGCAGCCAATTCGGCGGTGGTAACCGCTTCACTGTGGATCTTTGTTATCGATGCCGTCGCTGTACAGATCACCAGCTTATTATTTTACAGGTAACAATGGAAACAGAAACAAAACATACCGAAGAAGTAAAGCGGCACGATAAAAACGAAGTGGTGGTTGATATCGATCATATCAGCAAATCTTTCGGCACAAAGCAGGTGCTTACCGATATTAACCTGCAGCTAAAGCGCGGCGAGAATGTGGTCGTTTTGGGAAAATCGGGCCAGGGAAAATCGGTAACTATTCAGTGCATTGTTGGCCTCCTTACACCCGACAAGGGCAAGGTTACGGTTTTTGGTGATGATGTTGCCGAAATGAATGATGAAGAACTGAAAGAATTACGAACTAAAGTTGGCTTCCTGTTCCAAAGCGGGGCATTGTACGATTCGATGACCGTGAGGGATAACCTTGAATTTCCGCTCACTCGTATCCTGAAGATAACAGACCAGGCCGAACTGGATAAAAGGGTGGAAGAAGCCCTTGACGGTGTTGGCCTGCTGGATGCCATAGATAAGCTTCCATCGGACCTTTCGGGAGGTATGCGTAAACGTGCAGGGCTGGCCCGAACGATGATCGTACGGCCGGAAATTATGCTCTATGACGAGCCTACCACCGGGCTGGACCCCATCACTTCGCGCGAGATAAGCGAACTGATACTGAACATGCAGAAGAAGTATAAAACATCATCCATCATTATAACCCACGACATGGAATGCGCCAAAATTACGGCCGACCGTGTGGTGATCATGAATGAGGGAACATATATAGCCGAGGGCTCGTTTGATGAGCTAAAAAAATCGGACGATAAATTGGTAAGGTCATTTTTTAACGAAACAACATGAAAACCACATCATCTCAAAAAATAAAAATAGGGGCATTCGTCATCGTAGGGATGGCTGTGCTGTTCCTGGCGGTGTTTTACATCGGCAATCAAAAAAGCCTGTTCAGCTCCACCTTCAGGGTGTACGGAACGTTTAAAAACGTTAGCGGCCTTACCGTGGGTAATAACGTGCGCTTTGCAGGGATAAACGTGGGGGTGGTTGATGCCATTAACATTGTTACCGATAGCTCGGTACGGGTTGACCTTACGCTGAATAATTCTGTAAAGAAATTCATCAAGACCGATTCGAAAATGAGTATTGGCAGCGACGGTTTAATGGGCGACAAGCTAATTGTTATTGCGCCCGGGGGCATAAAAAGCCAAACTGAGGTGCAGGAAGGTAACGAGCTTGGCTCGGTTAACCCTGTTGATGTGGATAAGATCATCAATAAACTAACTAAGGTAGCAGATAATGCCGAAAGCCTTACCGGCGACCTATCTGAAATTGTAGCCAAAATAAACAATGGCAAAGGCAGTATAGGTAAGCTGCTTAACGACGACAAAATGGCTAAAGACCTTGAAGGGACTGTTAGGCAGGCTAAAACCACCATGAAAGGCGTGCATGCCACCACCGCAACGCTGAATGAAGACCTGAAGGCCGCGCAAAGCAACTTCCTGTTAAAAGGTTTCTTTAACAAGAAAAAGAAAGCGGCCAAAGCCAAACAGGACTCTATCAAAAAAGCACAGGAAAAGATCCAGGAAGCTAAAGAAAAAGCAGCTAAAGAGGCAGCGAAGAAAAAGGAAGGTAATTAAGATATAGTAAGAAAAGCCGTCATTACGAGGAACGAAGCAATCTCCCAATAAGCATGTCGACTATGTATTGTTTTGAGATTGCTTCGTTCCTCGCAATTACGGATAGGGTATTGATAAACAAAAAAGGGAGGCTAAAGCCTCCCTTTTGTTATAATGCTTTTGTAATATCGTCAGATAATGGTTTTGTTGTTGAGCGGTAACGGTGTATCAGTTTACCGTTCTCGTCTATCAGAAACTTTTCGAAGTTCCATTTGATCTCACCGGTAAAATCAGGATTTGGCGCTGTTGTTAAATAGGCAAATATTGGGTCGATATCATCGCCCTTAACACTCACCTTTGAACTTAGCGGGAAAGTTACACCAAAGTTTTTCTGGCAAAACTCTTTTACTTCGCTGTTTGTGCCGGGTTCCTGTCCGCCAAAGTTATTTGCGGGGAAGCCCACTACAACAACCTTATCTTTAAACTGGTCAGCAAGTTTTTGCAGCTCGGCGTATTGGGGAGTAAAACCGCATTTTGACGCCGTATTTACGATCAATAACTTTTTTCCTTTGTATTTAGCCAGGGAAAAATCTTTACCATCGATTGTTTTCAGCTTAAAGGTATAAACCGATGAAGGGGCCGATGTAATAAACATCATGGCGCATATTAATGTCAGTAATTTCATGTTTTTATAATGTTACGAATGATTTACGCAGATGGTTGGTTAACAGATGTAAAATTAGTTATTAAAAACCTCTTTTATCCAAATAGAAATCTTCTTTCAGCGTCATTTTTTTCTTATCTGCCGGCAATTTATCTGCGTAACCAAGCAAATGAAGCGCGCCATGTATCAATACACGGTGCAGCTCCTGGGCTTCTGTAACATTAAATTTACCTGCATTCTCGCGGATGCGCTCTATCGAGATGAAAATATCGCCGGCAATAATCCCATCCTCTTCCGAATTATCAAAGGTAATAATATCGGTGTAGGTATCATGGTCAAGATATTGCCGGTTTATCTGCAGCAGGTATTCATCTGTGCAAAATATATAGGTAAGCTCGCGCAGTTTATAGCCCTCGGTATTAATGGTATCGGTTATCCATTTACGTACCGCGGTTTTGTTCTTTAACTTATAGTTGATGTCTTCCTCGTGGAAAGTTATGGCGGGCATTAGATCTTAAAATGTAGTTCAACCTCGTTACCGGCGGCATTAAATACGCATTGGTCGGCCAGGTGTTTTAAAATGAATACACCACGGCCGGTAAGTTCCTCCAAACGTTCCGGTGCGGTGGGGTCGGCCAGGTTGTTATAGTCAAAACCCGGGCCTTCGTCGGTAATGGTCCATATAATACGTTTGCTATCAACCTCTACATTAACAAAAACAGTTTTATTAGGGTCTAATTTATTTCCGTGTATTATAGCGTTCATCACGGCCTCGTTAAGGCAGGTCATCATGTTGGCAAAAGTATCCTCGCCCACCAGGTATTTATCCGCTACCTCTTCTATCAAAGCCTCAAGCGGTGTTATGCTCTCGTATTTCGACGGAAGTTGTAAGGTATAAAGTTGAGATGTCTGAACATTTGCCTCTTCCATATCATTTTCCATTAAGTTGATCAAAGTAGTGTTTAATTTTTTGCCTGTAATATAAGTTAAGCGCCGCTGGTACTGTTTTAATCTGTTCCGTTTGCTTTGCCTTAACCTGCTCGTAGTACTGCAAAGCTTTAATATACCCCGGCGGCATATTGCCTGCCGCGCGGCTTTCCCTTTTCTGGTCCTGCTCCCTCTCCTGTTCCGCCTTTTCGGCCTCCAGCAAGCGTGTTTGTATTTGCTGTTGGCGTTTTAACGCTTCGTTTGTAATTCTCTTGTTTACGAGATCGTTCTCAGTTTGTTCCATTTCTTTTGAAATTTTATCCAAACTTCCCAAACCGTTAGTGCCATCCTTATTGTTTTCCTTATTTATCTGCTGTAAGGATTGCCGTATCATTTGCTGTTCGCGCGCCATTTTAGCAAACTGTTCGCTCATGCCCTGCTGCCCGGTTTTGCCCTGCTGCGGGTTGCCCATCTTTTGCATTTGCTCGCGCGCCTTTTGCATGTTCTGGTTAAGTTGCTGCTGCATTTTGCTTAACTGCGATAATGAGGGCTGCTTTCCTTTGCCCTTACCGCTTTTATTTTGCTGCTTTTGCAACTGGTCAAGCGCTTCACTCAATAGCAGTGCCAAATTGTTCATGGCGGTCATGGCAAACTGCTGGTTGCGCATGGCTTCGGGTGTTTTTCGCTCGCCTAAATTTTCAAGCGCCTGGTCTATCTGGTCGTTAATGCCCGAGATCTCTTTGTTCACTGTCGACTGGATCTGCGGGATTCTGCGGCTTAACGAATACAAGCTGTCTTCGGCCGTTTTTAAGTTATCCTTTACATCCTTTTGCTTTTGCGCCAGTGCTATATAGCCAGGGTCGGTAGGGTTGGTTTGACGTAACGACTGCATGATCTTTTCCTGCGTGAAAGAGCTGTTAACCAGCGACTTTAACAGTTCCCGCAGTTGGCGTGCGTCAACAGCATTTTCGCTTTCCTGGCCTTCCGATTCTTCGTTTTGCAGCTTATCGGCAAGCTGTTTCATTTGTTTGGCAGCCTGTTGCTGCGATTTTGAAGCCTGCGCGCGATTGTTCTTTTTAAGAGACTCGGCGCTCTTGTTCATTTGTTCGTCAATGGCCTGCTTCTCGGCTTCCGGATTTTTAAAATCCTGCTTATTGCCGCTTTTTTCGTTTTCCTGGTGTAGATCGTCTAACGCCTTTTTAACATTGTCGAACTGCTTGTTTAGCTTTTCCTGCTGCTGCTGCAGGTCTTTATCATTACTGCCTGTTTTTTGGGTCTCGTCGGATAGCTTTTTCTGGTCTTCGGCAAGTTGATTCAGCTGATTTATATTTTGATTGAGTTTTTGTTCAAAATCCAGTTTTTTGTAAAGCTCAAGTATGCGGTCCAATTCCTTCTTCAGCGATTTATTATCCATCTGCATTTTAGACAGTTCATCGCGGGTGCTGTCTTTTTGGTTTTCCTGCAATAGTTGCTGTAGTTTTTGAAGCAGATCTTTTGTCTTTTCATCAAGCACATTATTAAACAGGTTTTCTATCTGCTTTTGCAGGTCTATAAGTTCCTGTGTTTGCTGCTGGTTTTCCTGCCGGTTGTAAAGGTTTTTTTTGTTTTCGGCCTGTATATCTTTTACCAGTTCGTCCAGGTCCTTGCGTTTTTGCAGCAATTCTTCAACCTGCTTTTTCTCATCAAATGAGAGGTTGTTTTTATCGAGCAGTGCCTGGTTTAGCTTTTGCGCGGCTTTTTCTATCTGCGCGGCCAGTTTTACTGCCGATTGCATTTTTTCCTTTACAGCTTCCGACCCGGCGTTCAACTGATCGGCTAACTGTGCCGCATCGGGGATATTCAATGTCCGCTCGGGTGTGCGTGTTGCTTTTGGGCCGGCAACGCCGTCGTTATCCGCAACCTCGAAATAATAAATAATCGTTTCGCCGGGTTTTATGCCAAGATCTTTCAGGTTCCACAGGTAAAAAAAGTTGGATTGGGTTGCGGCCAAATCGGCTTTGACGGGCCTGCTGACAGAACGCCCTGCACCTTTGCCGCCCGTTTTATAATGGAACGTTAAGGACGAAAAGCCATGATCGTCCTGTATCCGGCCATTAAAATAAAAGGCCCTCATACTTACCGAATCGGCTTTTTCCTGCACCTCGATAACAGGTGCCTCATCGGCAATTACATTGATGTGGTAGCTGGCCGAATCGCTGCGCTTAACCGCATTGTTAAGCGGACTAATATTGTACGAAGTGGCTTTTACTATCCGCTCGCGGTGTTCAAAGATATCGTCAGCCGATAGCGGGATGGTTTTATTAATGCCATTGATTTTAAACAATAACGATGACGTGTTTTGTGTGTGAAATTTCCAGTTAACGGTTGTCCCTACAGGTAGTGTCAGGTCGCCGGCGTTGGTTAGGGTCTCATTTTTTTTATGAAGATAGGCGGGGTAGCTCAACTCCGCGTCAAAATGTAGTAGTATGGGTTTAAGATTAACCTTTATCTCGTAAGGGGCAGACTCAAAGCCGTTGCCCAACAAACGGAACGAGGTGTTTTGCTGTAAGTTGGTAAACAGGTAGTGAAACCGGCTGATGTTTTCTTTATCAAGCTTGAAGGTAGTGTTTGCTGTTTCTACATAGATATCGGCAGGTAGCTTATCACCGGTTAATTTCAGGTCGAGTTTATAATCTTCGCCCTGCACTGCCGACATGTTTTTGTTGAGCAACACAAATTGAAAAGGTGCAACCGGTGCAAAATACTCGTTATGGCGGATAAGCCTTTTGGTGCTTTCTGTTAGTATCGATGGCGCCGCGAATGCGATGATGCAAATAATAGCCGCCGGAGGAATAACCCACTTGAGGTATTTACTGTTCTCGCGGATGTTTACTGCCGATGGAAAGCTTACGGGCTTTAAGGTTTCTATTTTTTGATTGATGCTGGCCTCTATCAGGTCGCGGTGCGCGGTATTATCATCTACTTGTTTTTTTAGCTGCAGGGTATTTAGCAGCTTATCGTGTACATCGTTGAAATGACGGCCTATGATCTCGGCGGCCTGGTCGTGGGTTAGGGTTTTGCCCAATTTTAATCGCGCCAGCAATGGAGGCAAAACCAGCCAAACAATAAGCCCAAGGTTAAGCAGGATGAAGAAATAGAACAGAATGGTACGCAGCGTAGTATTAAAATTACCGAAATATTCGCCCAGCGCTATCACCACATAGGCCGAAAACAAACCCGCGCCCAAAAATATAAACCCGCGCAGCAGGTTGTTATAATGGTATTTGCGGATAAAGGTGTTGATCTTTTCGATCAGCAGATCATAGTTTTCAGCAGAGGTCATATTAGCTTTAAGGTACCAACTTACGCAATAAACGAAATTAAAGTATTAATTAATATGGATGAAAGGTATTTTAACCTATTTGATGTGCAAAGGGTTAATTATCCGCCTCCTCTAATTTAACAGGTGTGAGTTAAAAGTATCGGCGATATTGAAGACTGACGACGGGTTGTTGTAATTTTTAAAAGCAGTATTGCGGAGTTTTAACCCAGCATGTACCGTGAAATAACGGGTTGCCGCCAATGTTTAAAGGTGTATTTTAGAGGCATGCTAAACAAAACGCGGGTTAAAAAAGAGCTATTGCCACAAATTGAAGAATACGCTGCGGCATATAACCACTTACCATGTACTGTGATTATACACGATTTGCGCGATTGGTCGGTTGTTTATATGTCTGACAGGGGGTTGAGCCAATTAGAGGTTTCTTTAGATGAGATAACTGCACTTTCATCCGGCGATTATTATAAATTGTATTTTAACCAGGAGGATGCCGAGGATTATGTTCCCAAAATTTTGGCATTACTTGAGCGGAACAACGATGAAGAGATGGTTACATATTTTCAGCAGGTGCGTTTTCCCGGCAAAAGCGACTGGAGCTGGCATATGTCGAGCACCAGGATATTTACACGGGATGAAAACGGCACACCCGGCACAAGCATAACCATTTCGGTGCCGCTTGATGCTATGCACCATATGACAGCCAAAGCCGAGCGCTTACTGCAGGAAAATAATTTTTTGCGGCAGAACTATGAGCGGTTCTCCAGGCTCACCAAACGCGAAAAGGAAGTGCTTGCCCAGATAGCATTGGGAAAAAGTGCTGCAGAAATTGCCGCGGAACTGTTCATATCTGTTGCTACCGCCGAAACTCACCGTAAAAACATCAAACAAAAGCTAAGCGCCAGCACTTACGAGCTGATGCAATATGCCCGGGCTTTCGACCTGGTATAATGTGCTACCTCAATATAGTCACACTCCCGTTTAACGGGTGCGACCCATCTTTAAGATCGATGATATAATAATATACACCAGCGGGTAGCGGCTTGCCGCCGCTGCTGCCATTCCAGGCCTTACCATAGCCGTTTGATTGAAACACCAGCCCGCCGTTACGGCTGTAAACATTTACAGCGCATCGGGGATAGCTGTCCAGGTACTTTATCGCCCACTGGTCGTTGCTGCCATCGCCATTTGGTGTAAATGCATTTGGAACGGCAATATTGTGTACTACAGTGATCTTAACGGATGCATCCGCCTCGCAACCCATATCAGAGGTTGCGGTAAGCGTGTATGTTGTGGTAACATCCGGGTTGGCAACAGGGTATTGCGAGTTTGCATCACTAAGGCCTGCGGCGGGCAACCATTTGTAAGCAACTATATTGCCCGGTACCAAAGGGTTAAGCGTAATACTGTTACCGGCTAATATTTGTTCTGTTGGGTTTAGCGCAATAACAGGCTTTGGCGATACTACCATCTGCACAGGTTGGCCAAGCACCGGCACCCCGCAGCCACCGCCGGTAGTAACCACGCAGGTAACTATATCGTTACTTTTTAGTCCGCTGCTTACAAAATCGGGACTATCGGTGCCCGTATTAAGGCCGTTTACCTGCCATTGATAAGTAGTGCCCGCATCGGCCCCCGTTACTTCGGCATGAAAGCGCGCCGGTTCGCCCTCGCAAACCTGGCTGTTTTGCGCGGTAACGCTAACCGTTGGTGCAGAAGCCCCCACGCTGGTATTGGTAACGGTGAACGACTGTACATCCGTACCCCCGTAACTATCGGTAGCCGTAATGGTAACCAAAACTGGGCTGTTATCGGTAAAGGGAGTACCTGCCGCGGGCGACTGGCTGTACGTGATTGTTGGCGAAGGGCAGTTATCGGTTGCGGTAAGGCGTATGGTATAATCGGCCAGCGTAGCACAGCCGGATACAACAACCGGCGGCAGAATAGATGTTATGGTTGGCTTGCTTTGAATGTAAACCGGGATCGTGGCTTCGGACATTTGACAAGTGCTTGCTTGTATATAGCCTGTTTGTGCCCCAAAAGGCCCGCCGGCTATTAAGCTATACTGTTTGGATAAAGTAAGCTTACGGAGATACTCATAGTCAAAATAGATCAGGTTGCCGCAAGGATCAACGATAAACTGTGGGGCGGCATAGTCGTAAAAGCGACTGACTACACCATCCGGGCTTATTCTTTTCATCACAAACGAATCGTTAACAAACAAAGAGCCATCGGTGCCGAAAGCGATACAAAAGGTTTCGCCAAACCTGGCATCAAGCCTGTTGCCCAGCACATCACCATATATTTCTGAGCCCGCATAGAGCTCGCTTTCGGTAACTCCCGGTTTAATACGGTAAATCGCATGCCCGTCAGTTCCCCCGACGGAGCTAATTCTATTAACCCAATACAAATATCCATCAGGGCCAAACGCGAAGCTGACGCAGGGCCCGTCAGTAGTACAAACAATGCTTACTATACCATCCGGGGTAATTTTACGTATTTGGCGGTTTTCATAATCGTTAATAAATAAATCCCCTTCGCTATTGATGGCCAGGTTTTTAGGGGTATTAAAGGCTGCCGTAGCCCTTGGCCCATTAACATTGCCCGCGGCACCCGTGCCGGCGTAATTAGATACAAACCCATCGGGCGTGATTTTTTTGATAGTATTGCGCCCCGCATCCGCAACATAAATGTTATTGTTGGCGTCTATGGCTATACCATGCAAATCTGCGAATCGCGCAGTTGCTCCTGGTCCGTCCTGTGAACCCAGAACACCTGTGCCGGCTATTATGGATACATATCCATCCGGCGATAACTTTTTAACAAATTTAGCGTGTAAATAATATAAGTTGCCATAATAATCATACACAGCACCACTAAAATAAGGGAAAGCGACATTGAATACCGGCGGCCCTACAGCGGAGCCATTTGTTAAAGCTTTAACTTTTATAGTTTGGTTTCCCAAATTATCGCAGGTTAAACGGGTTGGCACGGTAGATACCACCAAAGGCGAATCGGTATTATTTTGATAAGTGGCGATATCATCCTTAAGCACAGTGTATTTACCGCTGCCATCCAATGGAAGCACAGGTATTGGTTTAGGTGTAATTACTGGCTTTTGCCCATACGCGTAAAACCCCAGGCCGTTGCACAGCAATAGCAGCATTAATAAAGCACGGCAACGAATTAGCATTGGTGAGGTGTTGTTACTTTTTTAATAAAGTAAATATATTAACTAATGAGGCATTTAACAGCGGATATCAAACGAATGAATTTTAAATTTTTAACAACTTTATTATATTTGGCGTTCCCTTTCGGGATGTAGCGTAGCCCGGTATCGCGTCCCGACAAGAGTCGGGAAGGTGGGAGTTACCTGCATAAAAGTTTTCCGGGATGTAGCGTAGCCCGGTATCGCGTCCCGACAAGAGTCGGGAAGGTGGGAGTTACCTGTATAAAAGTTTTTCGGGATGTAGCGTAGCCCGGTATCGCGCCAGCATGGGGTGCTGGAGGTCGGAAGTTCGAATCTTCTCATCCCGACGGAAAACAAAAAACGGCCTGCTCATTTGAGCAGGCCGTTTACATAAAAACTAATTTATATTACTGTTTGGCTGGTGCTGTTTCGGGCGCTTTACCTATCAGGTCCATAAACTGATCCAGTTTAGGGGTGATGATAATTTGTGTACGCCTGTTTTGCGCTTTACCGGCAGTGGTGTTATTATCGGCTATCGGGTTATACTCGCCGCGGCCGCCTGCGGTTAAACGTTTAGGGTCGACCTGGTAAGTGGTTTGCAAGGCCTGCACTACAGACGATGCCCTTAAAGCGCTCAGATCCCAATTGTTACGGATGTTCTTCATGGTGATAGGCACATTATCTGTGTTACCTTCAATCAGCACATCGTAATTTGCGTAATCTTTTATGATCTTGGCAATTTTGCTCAGGGTTGTACCTGCTTTGTCAGTCAGGTCGTAACTGCCCGATTTATAAAGCATATTATCAGCTAAAGAAACGTACACTACGCCTTTTAATACTTTCACATCAACATCCTGCATTTCCGACTGACTTAACGATCGGGTAAGGTTGTTGGTTAGCACCATATTAAGCGAATCACTTTTATTTTTGGCGTTCACCAGTTGTTGTATGTATTTGTTCGAACTGTTTATCTCGTCAACCAGTTTTGAAATGTTCAGGTTCCCTTGCCCGCTTGAGGTTAAACACTTATCAAGGGCCGATTGTAATTGCTTGTTGTTGGCCCGTTCAGATGCTAATTGCTCATCAAGGCTTTTAACACGCTCGGTTGCAAGGCCAAGGTTGCGTTCGGTAAGCAGGTAACGGCCTTTCATTTCACGTGTATTACTGTCAAGCTTATCATAAGAGGCTTGCAATTCTTTATACTTTTTGTTGCTCACACAACTTGTTGCTGCGATAGCTACAATAAAAAGCACCGGCATAAATATTCGGAGTTTCATAATGTAAAAATTTGGTTAAAAATTTAATTGATAATGAGTTAACCAAATTTTATGCCGAAAAGTTTTAACAAAAAGGAATATTGCCACATCAGTTAATATATAATTGGCGCTTTTAACCTTTAGATAAAAAATGCATATTTGCCGAACATCAATACTACTTATATGAAAAAGACACTATCAATTGTGCTGTTTTCAGCCACGATTTTATTAGCCGCATGCACAAAAAAATCCGACGATCCGGTAATACCAAGTAACAGCTGGTCGTTAAACGGAACAGAGCATGTTGTAGCAAACACAAGCCGTACAATAGGGCCAAATTCTGAAACAGCGATTTTGTATAAAGATGATACAGAAGGCGGAAAGGCAACAGTAAGCTTAAGTTTTAAAACGCTGCCTGCAGCAAGTGGAAGCTACCAGCTGGTGGCATCAAATGCTTCACTCACAGATAATCAATGCCACATTACTTTAACTAATGATAACGGGAATACCGCCTACTTTACAGGGGATCCGGTAGCTGTAGATGTATTGGTTACAGCAAACAACCAGGTAATTGTAAACATCCCCGAGATAAATGTGGCCGTTCCATCGCCTGGCGACACTTATAAATTTAAGGCCTCGCTTTACGAAAAGTAAAAACCTAATTATTCCAGTTATCCGTTCTAAACGGCTCCATTGGCAAACCTGCATTGTTTTGCAGGTTTGTTATGGGGAAATTGGTAAAAGCATAGCGTACCGCCACAACGGGTAATGGTGTATCTGCGGGTGCAACAAGTAAAATTTTATCCCCGCTGATATTTGCCGTAGCCTGCCTGAAAACCTGGTCGGCGCCGGCAACAAAAAAATATTGTTTGATCGGCGCGCCTGCAATGGTATTCAGGCCGTTGGCCGTACCGCTTACAAAATCAATGGTTACTTTATTGCCGCTTTGCGAAAAGGACGCGTATTGCGGACCGGTATCCGGCACATTTTCGGCGTAGGTTTTATTCAGCGCCAGTAAAGCCAGGCGCTCGCCTACCTGTTTTTTATACTTGGGGTGATGGTTGTCTGCCTCGCCTATATCCAATGTAACCACCATGCCAGCCGAGGGGGTACCTTTGCGAACATTTGCCTGGGTTTCACGAAATTTGGCCAGGTAATTTTGCGTTGAATTGCCTGCCCCGCCATCGTCAAAGGGCGTTATCTGCACATAATAAAAAGGCAGTTCGCCCTGGGCAAATTCTGTCCGCCAGCCATTGATCAAAGCAATATTCAGGCTGGTATAATCAGTTACAGGCACCATTTTCTGATTGTTTTCGCCCTGGTACCAGGTGAAGCCCTTTATAGTCATTTTGGTTAAGGGCGCTATCATCCCGTTAAAAAGCGCTGAACTTTGGTGCTGGCCGACGTAACCGCTTGTGGCCGGGCTGGCTTGCAGCGCCGCTTTGTTTGTCCAGGTTTCGCACCAGCTGCCGTTAACTGCCGAAACTATTATGCCGATAGGTACATTAAGATCGGTGTGCAGTTTCCTGGCAAAAAAGTATGCCGTGGCGCTTAAGCCGCCGGCGGTTGACGGGGAGCAGGTAACCCATGCTGAAGGGTTGGTGAATTGGGCCAATGGCTTATCCTGGTAATCTTCTTTTACGGTAAATGCCCGTATTTGCGGGTAGTTAGCCGCTGCTATCTCTGCCTCGTAATTTTCAACCCCGCCAAACGATGGAGGCAGTTTGCCAACTGGCATGGCCATGTTTGATTGGCCCGAGCAGATCCATACATCGCCAATTAAAATATTATCCAGCTTTACTGTTGTTTCGCCGGGGGTAGATATGGAAATGTTTTGAGCGGTTGCATTTGCAGGTGCAGCAGGTATAATAGCCTCCCATTCGCCGTTGGCCGAAGTTGTTGCTGTAATCGGGGCCCCGGCCCAACTGGCAGTTACTGTAATTGTACTTTGTGCTTTTGCATAGCCCCATATTTTGGCAGGCTTATCGCGCTGTATAACCATATTGCTTTTCAGCACATTGGCCACCGAAAACGGCTTACTCACAGGGACATCAACGGGCGGTTTCCCCGGCGGGTCTGTTATTTTATCTTTTTTACAACCGGCTATAAGTATGGCACACAACAGGCACAATAGTAAACGTAGTCTCACGGGTTAAAAATAATACAATATTTAATTTCAGGGGCTGGTTTTTTAATAAAAAGGCTGCTTGCTATATTATTAAATACAACATTGGCGGTTGAAGATAATAAAGCATGGAAAAGCGCTATAGCAGATAAATATACCGTACAAGTGGTATTGATGCAGGGGCTGTAATGCTGTTGGTTTGTATAGTCAAATTAATGGCAATAAAAATCCTGCTATCATGAAAAAAATATTATTTATTATGGCTGCGGCAATGCTGGTTTTTGCAGGCTGCAAAAAAGACAAAACTGAAAAAACCGGCGGGAACAATACCTGGACGCTGGCCGGAACAACTTATAAAGTTGCTTATACCAACAAAAGTGCTACCAGCGGCGCACGCCCCAGCACGCTTGTAATATTTGCCGATGCCGGGTTTAACGATCCCAAAGTAAACACATTTAACTTAAGCTTTGCCACTCCACCAACAGCGAGCGGTACCTTTCAACTTATGGGCGGCGCCGGGGGCGATATTACCGGTAATCAATTTGAACTTTTTGCCGGTGGCGATGGAAAAGCATATGCCTATTTGGGTACAGCAATAGATGTTGCAGTAGAAGTTACCGGGGGTAAAATAAAAGTAACCATTCCCGAAATAATGCTTAAGAGCGCATCTGGCGGCGCCGATGTTAAGCTAACCGCATCAGTTTACGAAAAGTAAACGTATGTTTTTTACAAAAAAGGCCGCCGGTATACCAGCGGCCTTTTTAATAGGCCGTATCACCGGCTTATCGGTAAATTAGTTGTTTAAAATAAAAAACATCATGTATCTTAAGCCATTGAAAAAGCAGGGTACAAAACCCTGTTAGCTTAAATATGATGAAGAAATACGCACTACTGATAATTTCGTTTATAGTAATTTTTGCAGCGTCATGTAAAAAGGATGCACAAAAGCCGGTTCACGAAAGTTCATGGACAATCAACGGCACTAAATATAATATCGAATTTATTATCTGGTCGGAGAGTGGGGGCCAGGGAGAATATGTATTACAGGATAAAGATGGTAACATGCTAAGGTTAGGGTTTTTAACCAAGCCCGCCTCGGGCATATCCTACGGGCTTGTATCGTCCGATCTGGAACTAACAAGCTCGCAATTTCATCTTAAAGCGATAGGTAGTTATGGCGCGGTATCCTACAAAGGCGAGCCTAAAACCATTAATTTTACCAATGATGATCAGGGCATTACCATAAAGATCCCCGAAATTACATTATCAAGCGATACCAACACGCCAAACGACGTAAAACTTACCGCGTCTATATTTATTCCCTGAGGCGGCGACATCCGGGTAACATTATCGCTAAAAATTTGTGGATGAATAGGCTTGTTGATACCTTGCCGCCTTATTAAAAGGCCATGTTAAGTAATACCGTGTTAGAAGGCAGATCACTATTAAAAAATTTAAAATGCCCGCAATGCGGCGCCGAATACGATGCACCGGTTCCTAATACTTTTTGTAAAAACACGGCATGTGCAAGCACGCTGTTCGCGCAATACGATCTAAGCCGCCCCCTTGATATAGCTATCCTGAAAGGCCGCCCCGCAAGCATGTGGCGTTATCGCGAGTTATTGCCCATTGTCAACGCGGAAAATATAGTAACCATGGGCGAAGGGTTCACCCCTATATTGCCAATAGAAAACCTTAAACAATTTACCGGCGGCATTAACGTATTCTGGAAAAACGAAGCAGGCAATCCAACCGGGTCGTTCAAGGCCCGCGGGATAGGCATGGCGGTGTCAAAGGCGAAAGAGTTAGGTATAAAAGCCATTGCGACGCCAACCGCCGGTAATGCAGGCGGTGCCCTGGCGGCTTACGCGGCAAGGGCGGGCATAAGGGCCATCGTATATATGCCAAAGCTTACCCCTCAGGTTTTTAAAGATGAATGCCGCCTTTACGGAGCCGACCTAATAGAGATTGACGGCAATATTGCCGACTGTGGTAAATTGGTGACAGATGGCGCCGCCGAGCACGGCTGGTTCCAGATCTCGACATTGAAGGAACCTTACCGCCTGGAGGGCAAAAAAACGATGGGCTTTGAAATTGCCGAACAATTTAACTGGCAGCTGCCCGATGTGGTATTGTACCCAACAGGAGGCGGCACCGGGCTAATCGGCATCTGGAAGGCTTTTGATGAGCTGGAACAGTTAGGCTGGATAGGCAGCAAGCGGCCCCGCATGGTAGCAGTGCAATCCGAAAGCTGCGGTGGCATAGTAAGCGCGTTTAACGACGGGCAAACCAGCGCCCAATTTGTTGATGGCGGCTTTACCATAGCCAATGGCCTGCGTGTGCCAAAATCATTTGCCGATAAAATAATCCTGAAAGTGCTTCGCGATAGTAAAGGAACGGCGCTTACCGTTAGCGATGCGGAAATGCACGCCGGTATAAAAGAGATTGCCCGCAACGAGGGGATGCTGATAGCGCCCGAAGGCGCCGCGTTATGGCAGGCCTTTAAAAAACTTAAAACCACCGGGTGGATTCAACCCGGCGAAGTGGTAGTATTGGTAAATACAGGCAGCGGGTATAAATATTTAGAGAACATCAGCGTTTAACCTTTAGCCGATTATTTTTGCACCATGCAGTAGCGCCAAATTGTCCAAATTGGCCACCTAACTTGTCGCGTTCACGCCCTCTTATTGTGGTTTATTGGCAGCAAATTTGTAACTGTATATCTTAATCAGTAACAAAACATTAAAACACCAACGTCATGTTAAAAGATTCAAAAGCATTCAGCGGCTTTTCGGTAAATGATATCGATGCCGCCAAACAGTTTTACGGCGAAACGCTGGGCCTGCAGGTTGATAAGAACGATGATATGGGCGGCTTGCTCACTATCCACGTTAATGGAAACGGCAATAATATATTGGCTTACCCAAAGCCAAACCATACCCCGGCAACTTTTACTATCCTTAACTTCCCGGTAAAAAATATTGAGGCGGCAGTAAAAGAGCTAAAAGCACGCGGCGTAACGTTTGAAAGTTACGATAGCGAGTATCTAAAAACCGACGAGAATAATATTTCTAAAGGCAACGGTGGCCCAAGCATAGCGTGGTTTACAGACCCGGCCGGCAATATTTTATCGGTGATTGAGATAGGTTCGGAATAGCACGCGCTTTCTTATTAATTAACTTCTTTTCAAACCATAATTGGGACTGAATGTTAGTTAGTTATGAGCCTGAAAAAATACGTCGAAAAGAGGGATTTTACAAAAACCTCGGAACCCAAAGCCGGCAGAAGCAAGGATAAGGACAAGTTGATGTTTGTGATTCAAAAGCACGATGCAACGCGCCTGCACTACGATTTCAGGCTGGAGATGGAGGGCGTATTAAAAAGTTGGGCTGTACCAAAAGGGCCTTCAACCGACCCCAAGACGAAACGCCTGGCCATGATGGTGGAAGACCACCCGTTTGACTACCGCAACTTTGAGGGCATTATCCCGCAAGGTGAATATGGTGGCGGCACCGTTATTGTTTGGGACGAGGGTACCTACGAGCCTATTGAAGAAATAAAGGGCAAAAAAGCGCAGGAGAAACACCTGCTAAAGCAACTTAAGGACGGTTCGTTAAAAATTAAGCTGCACGGAGAAAAGCTGGAAGGCGAATTCGCGCTGGTAAAAACCCACGGAATGGGCGAAAATGGCTGGCTGCTGATCAAGCATAAAGATGATTTTGCGTCGGCTACGGATATCACCAAAAAGGATAAATCGGTACTCTCCGGAAAAACCATTGAGAAAATGGAAAAAACAAGCGAAAAAGTTTGGAAGGATGGCGGGGAGCGGGACGTAGAAAAAGAAAAGCCTAAAAAGGCATCAAAAAAAAAACTCCATGAGCCTGCGGATGAAATAGCCGACATGGCCGACGATACAGCTGAAGAGAAACTGGATGCCTCCGCAATCCTCAAAAAAGCGCCTAAAGGCAAAATACCTACAGGCATAAAACCCATGCTGGCTACCCTTGTGAACGAACCCTTTGATGACCCGGACTGGATCTACGAAGTAAAGTGGGATGGCTACCGTACGCTGGGCTTCATCAACAAAGGCGAAGTGCAACTCCTATCGCGCAATAACAAAGATTTTAACGAAAAGTACTATCCGCTAAAAAAACTGCTGGAAAGCTGGAAGCTGAACGCGGTTATAGACGGCGAAATATTGGTGCTGAATGATAAAGGCGTTTCAAACTTTGGTGCCCTGCAAAATTGGCGCAGCGAGGCCGACGGTGAATTGGTGCTGTATATATTTGATATCCTTTGGTACGAGGGCAAAAACCTGATGGATCTGCCGCTGATAGAACGCCAGGCTATTATGCGCGATGTGATCCCAACGGATGACGACCGTGTACGACTGAGCCAAACCTTTAAAGCCAACGGCACCGAGTTTTTTGAGGCCGCCGGTAAAATAGGTTTGGAAGGCATTATGGCCAAAAGGGCAAGCAGCACCTATTCGGCAGATAACCGGTCTAAAGACTGGCTGAAGATCAAGATCAACAAGCGACAGGAGGTGGTTATCGGCGGCTTTACCAAAAACGAGGGGACGGCCAAACAGTTCAGCTCGCTTTTGCTGGGGGTTTACGAGGGCGGAAAACTGCAATATGTCGGCAAAGTGGGCACAGGGTTTTCTGATAAGCTACAGAAAGAAATGATGGCGAAATTTGACCCGCTAAAGGTAGACAAAAGCCCGTTCGGCTATGAGCCGGACGTAAACAAGCCGTCAAGATTTCGCCCTAACCCGCCAAAAGCAAAAGCCACGTGGCTAAAACCCGAACTGGTTTGCGAAGTAAGTTTTGCCGAAGTTACAAGCGATGGTGTGTTCCGCCACCCTTCATTTGAGGGCATGCGCGACGACAAAAAAGCTAAAGATGTGGTCCGCGAAATGGAGGCCGAGACGGATGAAATTGTGGAGGAAGAACACCATCCCGAAAAGAAAACCAGCGCTAAACATAAGCTGGTTAGCGCCCCTAAAGAAGGTGTAAAACGCACTTTACTGAACCCCAAGGAAGAAACCCAGGTAAAGAAGATCTGCGGGCACGACCTGAAATTTACCCACCTGAGCAAGGTTTACTGGCCCGAAGACGGCATTACCAAGCGCGACATGTTCAACTATTATTACCAGGTTGCCGAGTATATTTTACCATACCTTAAGGACAGGCCGCAATCTTTGAACCGTTTCCCTAACGGGATCCACGGGCCAAGCTTTTACCAGAAGGATGTGCGTGGTAAATCGCCCGATTGGGTAAAAACATTCCCCTACACCACCAGCGAGGGTGAGGACAAAGATTACCTGGTTGGCCACGATGAAGCCACCCTGCTTTGGATGGCATCCCTGGGCTGTATTGAAATGAACCCCTGGTTTAGCCGCATCCAGTCGCCGGATACCCCGGACTATTGCATCATAGACCTCGATCCGGACAAAAACACCTTCGACCAGGTGATAGAAGCCGCCCAGGAAGTAAAAAAAGTTTTGGATGCGCTTGATGTGCCAAGTTTCTGTAAAACATCCGGCTCAACGGGCATGCATATTTATATCCCGCTGGGTGCGAAGTACGATTATGATCAGTCGCAAATGTTTGCCAGGCTTATTGTAAACATTGTGCACCAGCAGATCCCCGATTATACTTCGCTTGAGCGGATGGTTAAAAACCGCGGCGGCAAAATGTACCTCGACTTTTTACAGAACCGCCCCGGCGCAACCATTGCGGGCCCGTATTCTCTTCGTCCAAAGCCTGGCGCAACCGTTTCTATGCCCCTGCATTGGGACGAGGTAAAGCCCGGCCTTACCATGAAGCACTTCACCATTCATAACACTATCGACAGGCTGAAAAAAGAAGGCGACCTGTTTAAAGGGGTGCTCGGCAAGGGCATCGACCTGGAAAAAACCATTAAAAAGGCGCAGAGCATATTTAAGTAGACCAAGCCATTTTGTGTATTGTAGGGGCTTATTTAAGTATCAAAATGTTCACGTTCACGATTGCACATACAGGCGCTTTTTTGTAACTGGTTGGTAGTAAGGCGTTTTGAAGCGTTAGTGCTGACAAAACAGCGCCACCATTTCATAAGAAAATTATGATATCCACTGTAGCAGGATTTTAGCATAGCGTAAGCCGTGGCAGCCATATTTCCCACCTTGTTATCCTGAAGGATCTATCGGCGAACTATCCATCACAAACTTTTACGGCGGCGATTTGATGCCTCGCTACCGCTCAGCATGACAGTTTAAATGTATATAGTGAGCCTGTCGACCATTGGCGGACTATGCCCCTCGCATAACCTTCGCCAGGCTCAGGCTTACACCCACCGCACGTAATAAAATTATTGTTCTCATAATCAGTTTGTTATAAATAATTTGAAATCAATACTAATCAATTAGTTGTAATACTAATTGATTAGTATTAAACTTGTTTTATAATTAGAATTTTATGCAAAAACTGGCTAAGCGCGAAGAACAAATAATGCAGGTGTACTGGAAACTGGGAAAAGCTTTTATAAAAGAAGTAATACCCGAACTACCCGATCCTAAGCCGCATTACAACTCGGTAGCAACCATGGTGAAGATACTGGAGGATAAAGGCTTTTTAGGCCATGAAACCATCGGTAACATTTACAATTATTACCCCAGGGTAAGCCGCGAGGAGTATCAGAAGCATGCTATGAAGGATATCGTGAGCCAGTATTTCGACGATTCGTACCCCAGCATGCTGGCCTTTTTCGCCAAAGAGCAAAAAATATCTGAACAGGAACTGGAAGAGATCTTAAACCTGATTAAAACCAAAAAGAAATGATACCATACGTATTGCATGTTGCATTGCTGATAGGCGTTTGCCTTTTGTTTTACAAAGTACTGCTGCAAAAGGAAACCTTTTATCATTTAAACCGCTGGGTGCTATTGGCCTGCCTGGCCGTTACGTTTTTGCTGCCGCTTATACGGGTGCCGCAGCAATGGGCTTTTAGAAAAGCCCAGGAAGTAGCTGTAACAACACCGGCAAGTGTAATACCGCAGGGCCAATTGAAAACGCCTGTTGTAGAAACAACGGCAAAGCAGCCGGCCACGGTTGCCAGCCCAACAAGCGTCGTTCAGGAGACGGCGGTTTCCTTGCTTCCGCAGCTTTTAAAGTGGACGCTTTGGTTATACTGGTGCGGCGTGGCCGCGTTTGGGTTAAACTTTCTGTTGCAGGTTTTAGTACTGGTTCGGCAGGCATATAAAAGCCCCTTTATACAGGACGGGCAGTTTAGGATAGTGGAGCTGGATACCGATAAGGCCCCCTGCTCGTTTGGCAATTACATTTTTATTAATCCCGAAAAGTACGATTGGGAAACCTATAGCCAGATATTGCTGCACGAGAAGATCCACATAAAACAGGGACATAGCTTTGATCTGCTGCTGGCCGAACTGATGCTGGTTTTTCAGTGGTTTAACCCCTTTGCCTGGCTTTACCGGAAAGAACTGGAGAACAACCTTGAATTTTTAACCGACAGCGATGTATTAACCAACAACGAAGTAGAGCGGGAGCTGTACCAGATGAGCTTGCTGAAAGTATCGGTACCCAACCTGTCGCTTAGGATAACAACCAACTATAATCAATCACTTCTTAAAAAACGAATAGTTATGATGAATGCTAAAAGATCGAACATACACACCACCTGGAAATACTTTTTCCTGCTGCCTTTAATGGCATTTTTGATGTGTGCCTTTAACGAACCGACCGCAAGCCGCCGCCCGATGGTGCTGCGGTCACAAACCACCGCCGATACTTCTTTTGACCCGCGCGAAGGCGTGTGGAAGGGCACCATCACCGGCACCAGGATAAGAATGGAGTTCAGGAGCAAGGACGAGGACCACAATAGCAGGAACAGCAACGAGTACACTCTTAGCGAATTTACCTCCCTGCCAAAAGGCACCCCCGGCGACTTTAAATTGATACGCGAGGCAGGCACCATGAACCTGAACGGTAAGTTTGACGGCAACACCGGCAGCGGCCATTATAAGTTTACCGGTAACCCCGGGTATTACAAATACATGGAAAGCCAGGGCATAACAGGAATTGATAAAAACGACGAGCTTGCCTTTTTTATGATCAACATTAAAAAGGAGTTTGTTGCTATGCTGCAGCGCAAGGGCTTTAAAAATGTATCAAAGAACGACCTGATAGCGCTGGCCGCTTTAGGGGTGAACGAGCAATACATCGTATCGCTAAAGCAAAATGGTTTTCCGCATGCATCAGCTAACGACCTGATAACCGGGAAGGCCATGGGTATTAACGGCGCATTCATCAACGAGATACGCAAGGCCGGTTACCCTAATGTAAGCTTTGATAAGCTGGTGAGCTTTAAGGCACAAGGCATAAACGGGCAATATATTTCGAAGTTTAAAAGCGCGAAAGCCGCGGCAAGCGGGAAGGGTAAAACCCCGGCAAGAAGGGCTAACAACCCCGACGCTGATGATATGATAGCCTACAAAGCCCTTAATGTTGACGAGGCGTATGTAACGAGTTTAAAAAACGCGGGCTACACCAACTTAAGCACCAATGACCTTATTGCCATGAAATCGGTAGGGGTTACGCCCGAGTTTATAAAAAGCTTTAAAAACGCGGGATTTACCAATATATCGCACGATAACCTGGTATCTATGAAAGCGCTTGGTATTACGCCGGAGTACCTTAATAGTTTTAAAAATGCCGGGTTTACAAATATAACGCCTGATAAGGCCGCTGGCTTAAAATCGCTTGGTGTTACGCCGGAGTTTATTAAAAGCTTTAAAAGCGTGGGTTTTGATAATGTTTCGTTAGATAATGCTACTGCGCTTAAAGCCCTTGGCATTACCCCTGAATATATTTCTCAAATGCGCGAAAAAGGCTTTAAATCTGACGATATTAATAAATATATAACGCTAAAATCTGCCTTTTAACCAAATTTGATAATAATGTAAGCCGGGCCATATGCGGCCCGGCTTTTTTGTTAAGCCAAATTTCGGGGCAATAAAAAAGCCTCCGTTAGGAGGCTTTAAATATAAGTTTATGAATGTGGTTTGCTATTAAGCGTTCTCTTCTTCCAAAGCCATCAGCTCATCAACCAGGATACGGCCGCAATGCTCGCAAACGATGATCTTTTTACGCTGACGGATATCAGACTGGCGCTGAGGCGGGATCTGGTTAAAGCAACCTGAACATGAATCGCGCTGGATGGTAACTACCGCCAAACCATTTTTAGCGTTTTTACGCAAACGGTTATAAGCGATAAGCAAACGCTCATCAGTAGTAGCGGTAGCTTTTTCGGCCTGTGCGGTTAATTCTGTTTCTTCTTTTTCGGTTTCGGCGGTAATGGTGCCTAACTCATCCTTTTTGGCATCAAGGTCGCTGCGGCGTGCTTCAAGGTCGGCCTGTGCTTTTTCGTAAATAGCTGTTTTTGATGCGATCTCGAAACCGTACTCGCGAATTTTTTTCTCGCTTACCTGTATGTCTAAGCCCTGTATCTCAATTTCTTTCGATATGGCATCGTACTCGCGGTTATTCTTAACCTCGTTAAGTTGCGTTTCGTATTTTTTTATGTTCGATTGAGCGTCTTTGATCAGGTTCTTGCGGGTTACAATTTCATCCTCCAGATCATCAAGCTCATTTTTGATTTTTTGTATGCGGGTTTCAAGGCCGGCAACATCATCCTCAAGGTCGGCAACTTCCATAGGCAGTTCACCTCTTACCTGGCGTATCTTGTCAATTTTGGTGTGGATGGTTTGCAGGTCGTATAAAGCTTTCAGCTTTTGTTCTATGGTTTGTTCCATTAAATAAAATATTTGACGGGGTTTGTATTCACTTTTGTTAAACGGATGGCAAAGTTAACAAATTTTTCTTGAATAATTTCGCACAATAATTGTTGCGTAAATTGCTCACTTTCAAAATGTCCGATGTCTGCTATCACTATTTTTCCCTCGGCATCAAAAAACTCATGGTATTTATAATCCGCAGTGATAAAAACATCGGCCCCGGCCGCTATGGCATGCTTCAATAAAAAGCCGCCCGAGCCGCCGCAAACTGCCACTTTCTTAACGGGTTTGCCGGTAAAGGCGGTATGCCTGATAACGGCGCAGTCCATCGCGGCCTTAACTTCACCTAAAAATTCGGCCTCATCCATCGGCATATCAAGTTCACCTATCATGCCGCTGCCAATTTCCTGGTGCTGGTTGGTAAGGTTGTACAGATCGTACGCAACCTCTTCGTAAGGGTGAGCCAATACCAGCGCCATAATAATTTTGCTTTCCAGGTTGGCGGGGTAAACGGTTTCTATGCGCATCTCCTCTTCGTGGTGGCGGATGCCCGGCTCGCCAACGTATGGGTCGGTGTTTTCGCCGCCTTTAAAAGTGCCGGTACCTTCGGCGTTAAAGCTGCATTCGCTGTAATCGCCAATATGGCCGGCCCCTGCATGGAACAGCGCTTTACGCACCTGCTCGGCCTGCGCCACAGGCACATAAGTAACCAGTTTTTTAAGCAGATTATGTTTGGGGGCTAATATGCGGGTATTGGTTAAACCTAAAGTTTCGCAAATGCGGGCGTTAACCCCCGTCATCACGTTATCCAGGTTAGTATGGATAGCATAAAGCGCTATGTTGTTGCGGATGGCCTTTTCTACCACGCGCTCTACATAGGTTTTGCCGTTAAACTTTTTTAAGCCTTTAAAAACAATGGGGTGGTGAGATATAATTACCTGGCAGCCGGTGGCAATGGCCTCGTCAACCACGGCTTCCGTACAGTCCAGCGAGATCAGGGCCTGGTTCACCTCCATATCCGGCTGGCCAACAATAAGGCCGCTGTTATCATAATCTTCCTGGTAGGCCAGCGGGGCCAGGCTTTCCAGGTAAGCGGTTAGCTGTGCTAATTTCATAATTGTACTAAGGTAACAAGGCGGGGCGAGGTTTGGAAATTTTAGCCCCCTCTAAATCTCCCCCGATAGGAGAGACTTTTAATCCCCCGCTTTACGACGCCCCTTTAAACGCCTTCCCCTAAGGAGAGGGCCGGTTAGAAAATAAAAAAATCAAAACGTGCAGGTAATATTTTCTTTGGCGCAAGCCGTTTGGCCTTCCAATTCTTACCTCGTTTTGATTCTTTTAGGATGTAAAGGTTTCCCTTATAGCGTGGCGTACATCAGTTTGCGTGCCTTAATAATTTTAAGGTCGTTTAGCAAAATGTTCATTAGCTCTTTATCAAAGCGCGACACTAATTTATGGATAACCGGTTTTTTGTAAGTTTTCATTTTGTGATGTATTAAAGGTTTCTATTTAATTACAAGCCCATCTTGGCTATGTTAAAGGCTTCGTAAGCCATTTTTTGGTTGTATTCGTTGGCAAGCGATTGGTGGTTGATCAGGTCGACAATTGTGCCTATCCAGCAAAAACCAATAGTTAACAGGTAAAATATACCCATTGCTGTTTGGCCTAATAAAAACCGTTGTATCCCGGCAATGCCTAAAAAGCCAAGCAGCGTGAATATTAAAATATCCTGGGCGCTTTTTCTTTTACTGGAATATACCATGTAAAAACTTTGTTTTTGTGTGTCGCTAAGGCTGCTTGTAGCCTGGTGCAATACTGCCATTTCCTCTGGTGTGATGCCTGGCAATGACATATAAGGATTGTAAGTGTTCATTTTATTTAGTTTTATATTGTGATTGATGATGTAAAACTAATATCCGAATAAAAATTCACCTACACCTAATAGGCAACCTGTAATAAACCATCGGTAAGCGTGGTTATTTATTCGGCGAATAAGGCGTAGGTTTTTTACCGATGAGGGCTAATGCAGCTATTGTTATTTAAATTGCGAATATACCAGCGTATTGCATTGTGTAATAAGAAACAGTGGGCTTACAATTTAGTGTAAAAATAAAATGCCCGTATATACAGGCGGGCATTACTTTATTTATGATTATGAGGCTGGGGCCGTTAAACACCCAGTTTAATGATGTTAACACTTTCGTAAGCCATTTTTTGATTGTAATCGTTGGTAAGCGATTTGTAATTTATCAGGTCCATAATGGTACATACAAAAAAGAAGCCAGCGGTAAAAAGATAAAGTATCCCCATCGTTATCTCGCCCATCATAATACGATGAATGCCGGCAATGCCAAAAAGGCCAAGTAGCGCAAATATCAATATCTCTTGCGGGTTTTTCCTTTTACCTATATACACGTTATAAAAACTTTGCTTTTGGCTATCGCTCAGGCCGGTTGTGGTTTGGTGCAAAATTGTCAATTCTTCGGTAGTAATACCCGGCAACGACATGTACGGATTGTAGGTTTCCATCTTTTTATGTTTAAGTGTGTTTTAAGAATGCAAAAGTAATATCGGGATAAAAACCCTTATATTGCTAATTGGCAACCTGTTACAATCTATCGGTAAACGCGGTTATATATCCGGCGAACAGAATTATTATTATTGACCTTGCTTATCGAATCGGTATTTATGCCCGATAGCGAGTTTGCAGATACGATACACCAATACCACCAGCACGGGCACACCCAGCCAGTGCGCGTGGAAAGAGTTTTTAATATCGCCATGAAAAAGATACGATATGGCATGGCCAAGGCCGCAGCCGGGGCACCAGGTTATGCCAAATGCCTTTAAAGGGCACAAACTAAAATGGCTTTCGCCGGCCGGGTTAGTAAACGCCAGGCAGGCCAAAGCCACGATCCAGAAGATTAATTCGAAATACCGGTTAAAGATCTTTCTAATCGACACGGTTGCTTTTGGTGGTAAGCAATAAAGATACTGCAAAAGCCTCTATTACACCAACCAGCAGGGCGCCAAAAATACGGCCGCTAAAACTTTGAAACGTAGTATCGGTGCTTTGTGCGCCGCCCCAGTTTATAAATATGATGCCTGCAAAAACGGCTAAGATACCGCCGACTATCAGGATCTTAAAACTTTGTATCAATGCTTCTAAAAAGCCCATATTCCCTTTTAACTCACCATCGCGAAAGTTTTTAACGCCAAAGTACAAGCCGATAAGAGGGATCAAAACCGAAACATATTCTATTGGGTTGGCCTGGCTATCGGTTAAGTTATAGCCGGTTTGGCGCATAACAAATAGCCATATTAAACTTAAAACGCCTATTACTAATCCAAATATTACTGAGTTCTTCATGTTGTATAAAGTTTGGTGCTTTGTTGCAATTTCGAAATATCATTTAAAAGTAAACATAAGCGCAAATTGTTTGCTATAATTTTATGATAAATAGTTCGGCCGCCGAAAAAAGGCTTTTTTACCTATATTTACAACGTTTTGAACATCCGTGATATTTTAGAGCGTTATAAGGTTGACGAACGGATAAAGGCATTGGCGCAAGCCTTAAATGCCGGTAAAAATCCAAAGGTGCAGCTTAGGGGGCTGGTCGGATCGGGTGATGCGGCCATGGCGGCAGCATTGTATTTTTTGCAGCACAAGCACATGATCTTCGTGCTGCCCGAACGCGAAGAAGCCTCGTACTTTTTGGCCGACCTGGAGAATTTGACCGGGAAGGAAGTTTTGCTTTTCCCATCATCATACCGCAAACCGTTTGAATTTACCCAACCCGACAGCAGTAACGTGCTTACCCGCGCCGAAGTATTGAACGAGCTAAACCACGCCACAGCATACGGCCAGCTGATAGTAACTTACCCTGAAGCCCTGGCCGAAAAGGTGATAGACCGCTCATCGCTGGAGAAGAACACGCTGGAAATTTCGGTTAACAATAAATTAGGGATCGATTTCATCACCGAGTTTTTGGTAGAGTATGATTTTGACCGGGTTGATTTTGTTTACGAACCGGGGCAGTTCTCTGTCCGTGGTGGTATCGTGGATATCTTCTCTTTTTCGCACGACTTGCCATACCGGGTAGAGTTTTTTGGCGACTTAATAGAATCCATCCGTACATTTGAAATAGAAAGCCAGCTATCTGTAGAGCAGGTGAAGAACATCACCATTGTACCAAACGTGCAATCTAAATTCCTTACCGAGAATAATATTTCCCTGCTGGAATATGTGGAACCTGATACGCAGGTATGGATAAAAGATGTACAGTTTACACTGGATATTATCCAAACCGGGCACAAAAAAGCCAACCAGCTTTGGAAGGCCCTTTCATCAGACGAAAAGAACCAGAACCCCGATTGGATAGACCCCAAGTTCAGCTTTACCGACGAAAAACTGATTGCCGACCAGTTGCACGATTTTGCCCTGGTTGAATTTGGCAAGCAGTTTTTTTATACCGATGCTACGCAGATCAATTTTGACATGCGCCCGCAGCCATCGTTCAATAAAGATTTTAGCCTGCTGATCCATAACTTTAAAAATAACGAGGCCGAAAAGATAGAGAACTATATCCTTACCGATTCGGCACGGCAGGTAGAGCGGCTTTACGCTATATTAGAAGACCTGGATAAAACCGTAAAATTCACCCCGGTAAGCATCAGCATCCGCGAGGGTTTTATAGATCGCGAACAAAAACTGGCCTGCTACACAGATCACCAGATCTTCGACCGCTATTATAAGTATAAGCTTAAAAAAGGTTACCAGCGTTCGCAGGCCATTACACTTAAAGAATTACGCGACCTTAAGCCCGGCGATTTTGTTACCCATATTGATCACGGCATTGGCAAATACGCCGGCCTGGAAAAAGTGGAGGTGAACGGCAAAACGCAGGAAATGATCCGTTTGGTTTATGCCGATAACGACCTGCTGTATGTAAACATCAACTCGTTAAACCGCATCAGCAAGTATAGCGGCAAGGAAGGCACCGAGCCCTGCATGAACAAACTGGGTACCGATACCTGGGAGCGCCTTAAAAAAACCACAAAAAAAAAAGTTAAGGACATTGCCCGCGACCTGATAAAGCTGTACGCCCTGCGTAAAGCGCAGGATGGGAATGCGTTTTCGCCTGATAGCTACTTACAGACCGAGCTGGAAGCATCCTTCCTGTACGAAGACACCCCCGACCAGGAAAAAGCGACCGTTGATTTTAAGAAGGACATGGAATCGCCGCACCCTATGGACAGGCTGATATGCGGTGATGTGGGCTTCGGTAAAACCGAAATTGCGGTACGTGCCGCGTTTAAGGCTGTTGCAGATAGCAAGCAGGTAGCAATACTGGTCCCCACAACCATTTTAGCGGCCCAGCATTACAAAACATTCAGCGACAGGCTAAAGGGCTTCCCGGTAAATATCGATTACGTAAACCGCTTTAAAACCACCAAACAGATCAAGGACACCCTTGCAGGCTTGAAGGAAGGCAAAGTAGATATCATCATCGGTACGCACCGTTTGGTAAGCAAGGACGTAAAGTTTAAAGACCTGGGGCTGATGATCATTGACGAGGAGCAAAAGTTTGGCGTTTCTACAAAAGAAAAGCTGAAACACATGCGCGCCAATGTAGATACGTTAACGCTGACGGCTACGCCCATACCGCGTACCCTGCATTTTTCGTTAATGGGCGCGCGCGACCTTTCTATTATCTCAACCCCGCCGCCAAACCGGCAGCCGGTTGTTACCGAGCTGCATGTGTTTAACGATACATTGATCAAAGAATCGATACAGCACGAAATTGAGCGCGACGGGCAGGTGTTTTTCATCCACAACCGTGTTGCCGACCTGCCGCAGCTTGGGGGTATGATCCATAAGCTGGTGCCGAAGGCGAGAATAGGTATTGCCCACGGGCAACTGGAGGGCGATGCCCTGGAGGATGTGATGCTGAAGTTTGTGAACCACGAGTACGATGTGCTGGTGGCGACCACCATCATCGAGGCCGGGCTGGATATCCCTAACGCTAATACCATTATCATAAACCATGCCCACATGTTTGGGCTTAGCGACCTGCACCAGATGCGCGGCCGTGTGGGGCGGAGCAACAAGAAGGCATATTGTTATTTGCTTAGTCCGCCGTTGAGTACTTTAACCAACGAGGCCCGCAAACGCCTGAGCGCTATTGAAGAATTTAGCGACCTGGGCAGCGGCTTTAACGTAGCAATGCGCGATTTGGATATCCGCGGCAGCGGGAACCTTTTGGGGGCCGAACAAAGCGGTTTTATAGCCGAGATCGGCTTTGAGATGTACCACAAGATATTGGACGAGGCCATCCAGGAGCTGAAGGAAGACGAATTTAAGGGTGTGTTCCCTGATGATAAGCCGAAACCGTTTATTAGCTTCACCCAAATAGATACCGACCAGGAGATCCTGATCCCCGACGAATATGTAACCAATATAGGAGAACGTTATAATCTGTACACCGAGTTAAGCAAGCTGGAGAACGAAACCGAGCTGCACGCCTTTAAACAGCAGCTGCACGACAGGTTTGGCCCCATTCCCGAACAAGTTAACGACCTGCTTAATTCCATGCGCCTGCAATGGCTGGGCAAGGCTATAGGCTTCGAAAAAGTATCACTTAAAAAGAATGTGCTGCGCGGCTATTTTATCACCAACCAGCAGTCGGCTTATTTCGAGACCGAAGCCTTTAAGGAAGTACTGGAATTTGTACAACGTAACCCGCGCCGCACCAATCTGAAAGAAGTAAAAAACACCCTGCGTTTAAGTATCGAGAGGGTAGCCAATATTGACGAAGCGCTGGAGATTTTGAGCGAGATGACGGTTGTTGGTGTATAATAAATGCTACTTAAGTTCTTTAGGGATAATTGGTATAGCACCGAGTGGAATACCGCGATATAATGGGATCTGGTAGTTTTCTACCGTCTTACCTATATAGCTAAACTTGCTGTTTTGCTGAAAGCCTAAGTTTACGGCGATTTGTGTTCGCAACGGGATTCCGTAGATTTTTGCCGGTTGCCATTTAGGGCAATGGTCGATTGCTAATTTTAATGCGTTCAACAATTTATCTGAAACGGGCTCAATTGTTGAAAAATGGGTAATGGCCCCATTCTCCTCAATCTCAAAGTAAATCGCAATCGAGTCAATTTGCTTAGTGTTCAATATAGTGTTTTCCGGAATTTTCAAGTTTTTCCGGAATTTCTTGACAAAGGTAACGATATCCTTTTCATTATGTGCGGGAACATATAAGGCTGTGAAAGTGTATGATTTACCTGTTGTTAACTCATTGCTCATACCAGATTGATAAACATTGTCCTTAAATATTAACTGATATTTAACATCACTGATATCTCTTGAAAGTCCTTCCCAAATGCCATCCATTTTGCCGTTTTTTATTGGGCCTTTTAAAATAGCTAATAAGTCGGAATCGTACATTATAGCCATTCCGTTACCATCTTTGCATATTTGATTACCCCCTTTATCGTAAAAGTCTATTATCTTACTGTCGTAGTTACGATAAATATAATTAATTTGGTTCTTAACAACTAAACGAGGCTTACCATCTTTATAATATTGATACTCCATCCCATTCTTTTTCCCATCAGTATAGTCACAGATACTTTCCCTTGTTCCTGACGGGTAAAATGTAATACGTTTTCCGTTGTACTCGCCAATACCTGTATATAAATTAATAAATGCCGTATTACATTGTGTAACCGATTTCAACCTCCCGTCAAGGTAAATTTCTTTTACCTCAACTACTTTATCTTCTTTATTAAAAGGCGGTAAAACGCGCTTAAAATCGGCGCTGTCCATCGATGGTACAATCATTTGCGAAAAGCCGGTCGATTTAACATAATAGATTTTTGTACCCAATGTTTGCGCATCGCATATCTTTGCCAAAAAGCAGAGTAAAAAAAGTAAGATTTCTTTTTTTAAAAGGCGAGAGAGAGTCATAATTGTGATAAACCTATATCCAAAGGTATCAAATCTTCTTATAAATCCCCTTCAAATTTCTGCCCAGCTCTTTATAATCAAGGCCGTAGCCTACTACAAACTGGTTGGGGATCTGGAAGGCTACGTATTTTAATTCTTCGATACTGTGCTCAACCGAATCGGGTTTAAAAAGCAGGGTGCAAACGGTAATGGATGCCGGGTTGCGCAGCAGCAATTTTTCTATCAGGTACTTAATGGTGTTGCCGGTGTCAATTATATCTTCCACCAAAATAACATCTTTGCCGGTTATATTTACATGCAGGTCAAAATCGTCGCGAAGGGTGCGCGTGCTCGATACACCACCTAAGTACGAGGCCAGTTTGGTAAAGGTAACTTCGCAGGGCACAACAATCTCTTTCACCAGGTCGGCAGCAAACATAAAGCTGCCGTTAAGGATGCCTACAAATATGGGCCTGCGCCCTTCAAAGTCGATGTTTATTTGTTCTGCTATTTCGGCAATGCGCTTCTGTATGGCTTCGGGCGAGAACAATGGCGCAAATTCAAGGTCGTCTATTTGTAATTTCATAAGGTAAACATAAGCAATACCAAACAATTTGGAGGTTTATACGCTATCTTTGAACCTTTTATGACAGATCACCAGGTTCACGCGCTGCCAAATGGCATCCGTATATTATTTAAACATTCGCCTTCGCCTATTACGCATTGCTGTTTTGTACTAAACGCCGGATCGCGCGATGAATTGCCCCAAAAAGAAGGGCTGGCGCATTTTATTGAACATCTGCTATTTAAAGAGACCGAAAGGCGCAACACCCCGCAAATACTGAACAGGCTGGAACTGGTTGGCGCAGACCTTAATGCCTATACCACCAAAGAGTATACCTGCATCCATGCGTCGTTGCTGAAACAGCATTTGGAGCGCACGGTTGACCTGTTCGAAGATATCCTGTTCCACTCTACCTTCCCGGCAGAAGAGATGGAGAAGGAGCGTGGCGTGATCCTGGACGAGATCTCGTCATACCTTGACCAGCCCGAGGAAGCTATACAGGACGATTTTGAGGAATACTTGTTTAAAGGCCATCCCATAGGGAATAACATTTTGGGCACGCCCGAGAGTGTTGGGGTATTAAACGGCGACGATATTAAACAGTTTACCACTGCCAATAACAATACCCACCAAATGATCTTCGCGGTTTATGGCGATTATGATTTTAAAAAACTGGTAAAGCTTTGCGAGAAGTACTTTGGCAGCGTACCTGAAAACACCAATCAAAAGAACAGGATAACACCGGGCGAAGTTAACAGTGGCATATATCATTTACCCAAAGCCATATCGCAAACGCATTGTATTTTAGGCGGCAGGGCGTATCCATCGGCACACAAAAACAAGTATGGCTTACTGCTGCTCAACAACGTTTTGGGCGGTATGGGTATGAGCAACCGGCTAAACCTGGAGATCCGCGAAAAACATGGCATCGCTTATACCATTGAATCAAACTACACCTCGTTAACCGATACCGGTATATTTTCTATTTACTTTGGTACCGATGCCGAAAAGGCCGACAAAGCATTAAAGCTGGTGCATAAAGAACTGAAGAGGCTGCGCGATAATAAGCTGGGGGCGGTACAGTTAAAACAAGCCAAAGAAAAGTTTATAGGGCAGATAGCCCTGGCCGAAGAAAGCCGCATGAGCCTGATCGTATCCATGGCCAAAAGCCTGCTTGATTTTAACCGGATCGATTCGCTGGAAGACATATTTGCCAGGATAAACGCGGTTACTGCCGAAGATCTGCTGGAAATAAGCAACGAAATTTTTGATAATGACCGTATGATAACCTTATTATTTGAGCCTAAGTAATAAAACTTTTACCTTTGCACCTATGAAATATCCTATAATAGCATACGGCGACCCTGTATTAAGGAAAAAAGCCACATCTATTGAGCCTGATGAATACCCGCATATTAAAGAGTTGGTAGCCAACATGTTCGAAACCATGTATGGTGCCCGCGGTGTTGGGCTGGCGGCCCCGCAGGTGGGTATGTCTATGCGTTTGTTTGTGGTTGATGTTACTCCTTTCGACGATGAAGAACCGGAACTAAAAGATTTTAAGAAAGTTTTTATCAACGCCTGCATCCTTGAAGAAAGCGGCGAGGAATGGGCTTTTAACGAGGGATGCCTCAGTATCCCGGATATAAGGGAGGATGTTTCTCGAAAATCGACCATTAAAATATCATATTACGACGAGAACTGGAAACACCACGAAGATACCTTTAGCGGTATGGCAGCACGCGTTATACAGCACGAATACGATCATATTGAAGGCAAACTTTTCACTGATAAGTTAAGCCCGCTGCGCAAGCGCCTGATAGAGAAAAAGCTGAACGATATTTCGAAAGGAGCTGTAGATGTGGAGTATAGAATGAAATTCCCCGCTGCGAAGAAAGGGAGGTAAGAGAATCAAGAGGTCAGGACACAAGAGCCAAGACCGAAGAAAACATATAGCGAAAAGGAAAGGGCTTCGAATTATCGAAGCCCTTTCCTTGTATATTATTCAGCTTTCGCAGCTATCTTCTATCTTGATTCTTGACTCTAATGGTCTTGCCTCTCTTACTTGCTGTCCCCGTCGGTAATGGACTTGATTAAACTGCCCCAGGCAAGCGGGTTGAGTAAAGGGTTGCTGCGCGAGTGTTGGTTAACAATGTCCTGGTGCATGCCCTGGGCCGTGGCCGATTGTATTTCCTGCCCATCCCTTGGCAGCGAATTGGTCATGGCTGTTAACGAGGCGCGGCTGATGTTTTTGCGGGCTATCTCCAGGTCGTCATCGGCTATTTTTGCGTTAACAAAATCCCTCCTGAACTCATCCGTAGTAGCCCAGGGAAATACCCTAACCATTGGCAAATTGGTAATTTGTGGTTTTATTAAAACCTTTGCCGTATAACTTTTGCTTTTTATGTTGGCCGGGATAACTACAGTAACAGGCGCATAGCCAATGGCAGTAAACCGGAGGGAATCCTGCTCGTGCGCCACAAAAGAGAAGTAGCCTTTAAAGTTGGTAATGTTAACCGTGTTGTTGTTACTTAAGTTGGTAACGCTAACATAGGGTACCACAACCTCTGCGCTATCGGCATTATATACCACACCCGTAAACTGTATCAGCGGGCTTTCCTTTTTCTGGGAAAAAGCCGATAAGGATGTAAGTAAAAATAATACGCCAATTAATCTTTTCATTTATTTTTTTAACACAAATTACCTGCCATGTTTATCAACGTTAAACAAGCAGGTAAAAATACATCATTGATGGCTATCAATAAGGTATTTAACACTTCTTAACACTATCGCAAATTTTCCGGAAGCACGGCATTGGGGTCGTCAACGTCGGTTAGGTTTATTGCTTCTATGCCGGTTATTTCTGGTACGGCCTTTAAAATGGCTTGTTCAATTCCTGCCTTCAATGTCATAATGCTCATAGGGCACGAACCGCATGAACCTAAAAGCTTTAGTCTTACCACTTTTTCAGGAGTAATTTCTTCAACAGAAACGTTACCTCCATCAGCCTCTAAATAAGGCCTTATGGTATCCAACGCTGCTTCCACCTGATCTGTTAAACTCATTTTATTAAATTATAAAGTAAAGTTATTAATTATTTACCACATTTAAGTTATCTGCCTTTTGGGCATTACATATAGAAACCTGCTGGGCTACACGCCTGGCCATTTCCATAAAAGCGGTGGTCATTATGCCATCATCATCCAAAACTATCGGCCTGCCTGCATCACCCGATTCGCTTATGCCTTTTATCAGCGGGATCTCTCCTAAAAAAGGCACATCCAGTTGCTGCGCAAGCTTTTTGCCGCCGCCCTGGCCAAATATGTAATATTTATTATTGGGTAGTTCTTCGGGCGTAAAGTAGGCCATATTTTCTACAACACCCATAATAGGTACATTAATGGCCGGCATCATAAACATGCCAATGCCTTTTTTGGCATCGGCCAGCGCTACGTTTTGCGGCGTGGTTACAATTACAGCGCCCGTAACCGGGAAACTTTGCGTAACCGTAATGTGGATATCGCCGGTGCCCGGTGGCAGGTCTATCACCAAATAATCCAATTCGCCCCAGTCTGCATCGTTAAACAATTGCTTTACCGCGGTTGATACCATTGGCCCGCGCCATGGCACGGGTTGGTTTGGGTCGGTGAAAAAACCTATCGATAATAACTTTATCCCGTATTTCTCAATTGGCTCTATCCGGGTTTTACCGTTGTCCTGCGTGGCTTTTGGGCGTACGCCTTCCAGGCCGAACATAATGGGGATAGACGGGCCATAAATATCGGCGTCTATTAATCCAACCTTAGCGCCTGTCTTAGAAAGCGCCAGCGCCAGGTTAACCGATACCGTAGATTTACCTACCCCGCCTTTACCGGATGCTACCGCGATGATGTTCTTCACGCCGGGTACACCCGTGTTGCGCTGGGTGGTCACCTGCGACGTCATGTTTACCGTAACCTCGATATCTTTACTGATAAAATGGCTGATGGCGTTGCGGCAGGCATTTTCTATCAGGGCTTTTAAGGGGCAGGCAGGCGTGGTTAACACTACCGAAAAGCTCAGCTTATTGCCGTCGATATGTATATCCTGGATCATGTTAAGGGTTACCAGGTCCTTTTTCAGGTCCGGTTCTTCAACATTGCCGAGGGCTTGTAAAACTTGTTCTTTAGTAAAATCCATATTTATTTAACCGTAAAAATACGAAAACAGGTACCTGCATGCGTTTGTTATGAAAAACAATTTGCAGTTTGCAGCCGTTTGCACCACATTGTAATTGTTTAGTTTTGAAGCAAATTTCCTATATGCGCCGTATTAACCCCAAATATATCCGTATTGCAGGTATAACCGCCCTTGTATTAGTAGTTATTATGCTGATAGGCGGATACATTGCCTATACAAAACGAGAGGTATTGCTTCAAAAAGCTATCTACAAAGCTAAAGCAAAAGCAAAAAGGGATTATAATTTAGATGTAAAAATAGGTTCGGCACGTTTTACAGGCCTTAGTACCGTTGCTTTTTCTGATATCAGCGTGGTGCCTTACCAGCGCGACAGCCTGGTTTCGGTTAAGCAATTTAGCGTAAGTGTTAAGATCTTTCCGCTGATATTCGGTAATATAAAACTGGCCGATGTGATCCTGCAGGACGGCCAACTTAACTTAACCAGTGTAAAAGGCGTTAAAAACTTCGATTTCCTTTTCAAAAAGAAAAAGGATACTACCAATACCGGCAACCGGGTAGATCTGGCCGAACTATCTAACAACCTTATTAACGAAGTGTTGTACAAGATTCCCGATAACCTATCATTGCATAATTTTTTAGTGAGTTTTAGGGACGATAGCACCCATGTTAAAATGCTTGCCCAAACCGCCATTATTAAAGATGGCAGACTGGCATCAACCATCAACGTAAACGAAGGTGCGGCAACCTGGCATATCGACGGTAAAATGCAGCCATCTGATAAGGATATTGATGTGCACCTGTACGCCGATGGCAAAAAGGTAGAGTTACCCTTTATCGAAAAGAAATTTAAACTAAAACTAAACTTTGATACCATTAGCACCAAACTGAGTAATGTTGAGCATAGCGATGGTGAAACAAAAATATATGGCTCGTGGAGCGTGCGTAACCTGTTGCTTAACCATCCGGGCCTCTCGGTTGCAGATATCGTAGTGCCAAACGGGTCAATTGACGCCAATGTATTTGTGGGTACAAATTATATATCGCTGGATAGCTCATCGGTTATTCACCTTAAAAAACTTACCGCTAACCCCTACGCCAAGTACACGCTTAACCCTGTAAAAATCTACGAGTTAAAGTTAAAAACCGGCTGGCAGAACGCGCAGGATGTGTTCGACTCGTTCCCTACCGGGATGTTCGAGTCTTTAGAGGGGATAAAGGTAACGGGTAAATTAAATTATAACCTTAACCTGTTTTTGAACTGGGCGCATATTGATGATATGGTATTTGATTCGCGGCTGCAAAAGGACGGCGACTTTCGCATACTTAAATACGGCAAGGCCGACCTGGGTAAACTGAACAAAACATTTGTGTACACGCCGTACGAAAGGGGGAAGGCTATGCCACCGCATACTATTGGTCCCGGCAACCCCGATTTTGTGCCGTTGCAGGACATTTCGCCAAACCTGCGCAATGCGGTTATGACAGCCGAAGACCCTTCTTTTTATACCAACCGCGGGTTTGTGGACGAATCGATCCGTAAATCGTTTGTTACAGATATCAAGGAAAAGAAATTTAAGCGCGGCGGCAGCACCATATCTATGCAGCTGATCAAAAACTCGTTTTTAAGCCGTAACAAAACCTTGTCGCGTAAAATAGAGGAGATCCTGATCGTTTGGCTGATAGAGAATAACCGCATCATGAGTAAGAACCGTATGCTGGAGGTTTACTTTAATATTATTGAGTGGGGCCGCGGCATTTATGGTATAGGCGAGGCATCCAGGTATTACTTTGGCAAATCACCATCAGAGCTTACCGTTGGCGAGAGTATTTACCTGGCCAGTATTGTGCCAAACCCCAAAGCGGGATTGTACGCTTTTCAGCCGGATGGTACTTTAAGGCAGGGCCTTCATGGGTATTTTAACCTGATAGGCCGGTTAATGGCAAGCAGGGGGCTGGTACAGCGCGATACCAATGCTTACGGCTTTTATAACGTACGTTTACGCGAGAGCCTGCGCAGGGAAGCGCCGGCAGATACCCTTGTGGCCGACAGCCTGATACGGCAAACGGGCGATGATGATACCGACGTTGGCGTTGCACCGGTTTTTGAGGAGCCTAAACATCCTAATTTTTTCCAAAGGCTTTTTGGCAAAAAAGATACGGCTGCAGCAAAAATGGAAAAGAAAATAGAGGAGACCAATGACGCTATAAAAGCCCGCCTTAAGCTGGAAATTGAAAAGGTAAAGGCCGATTATAAATTACGGGTTGATAACGTAGATACCGCGGGGAGAACAAAAAAGGAAATTAAAGCCGAGAAAAACCGGTTGAAAGATGAGGGTAAAGAAAAGGTGAAAGAACTAAAAGACCGCATGCCCTAATGCAGGAGAAGTTTGATTTGGCCCTGCCCGGGGACTTTACTATCCCCCGGGATAATAGCCGGGTGCAAAAAAACATGAACGCTATTTTTAGCCAGGGCGGCGAACCATATATGACTTTAGTAGCAGCGTTAACCGAAGAAAATAAAGAGAAATTTGGTTCGCCAAAATTTACTGGGTTACATTTTGAAGTTAAACAGTTTAACCCCAGCCTACTAAGCGGGCGCCTGCGGATAAAATACAATATGGAACTTACCTTTAGCTGTTCGGGTATTATAAATTACTTAAATAACCAGCATTCTTACTGGAATTTTAAGATAGATAAAGCTTTGGCCGTAGTACGTTTTGTTGGCGATGAATACGGCGATCTGCGCTCTACTGCCGACGAATTTTAAGCCGTTCGTTGATAATTGAAACAGATTAGTACGTAACCGGCGACACACACCCAAACAAACTCAAGTTTAAATATTTTAACCAAATGTTAATTTCGGCATGGGCTTTGCATAACTATCTGAAATACATAGCCATGCCCAAGAAGATACTAATAGTTGACGATAATGAATTGATAGTTGAAGTGATGAGCTACATACTGATCAATAGCGGATACGATGTATCATCATTAAGCAACGGCGATATGGTGGTGGATGAAGTAAAAAACACCCACCCCGATCTTTTAATTATGGATGCTGTAATGCCGGGCATGGATGGCCGGGCTATTTGTAAAATATTAAAGGACGATAAAGAAACCGGGAACATGCCCGTAATTATCTGTTCGGCCGAGGACGATCTTGATGAAGCCCTTAGGCAGGATGGCGCCCCCGACGATATTTTGCATAAGCCATTTGACATTACCGCGCTTATCCACAAAGTGGAGCTGCAACTTGCCGCATAAGCTTAATAATGGCTTAAAAACCCCTAAATTTTCAAATAAAATTATATAACCCGCGTTAAGGTTTATCTTTACCCCCGAGAAGATTAGAGATATGGGATTACCGCTGAGGATTACTTTTAACGATAAGGATTATGTTTACCAGATTGTAAATAGCCGCCTTATCAACCAAAACACTACCGAACTTGAGTTATTGCTTAACGGCGAAAAGCTACAGCTTACAAAACAAAACACCATCTGGATCCAAAAAGAAGGCGAGCACCACACCCTCGACCCGCAATTTGTGCAGGCGCTGGGAAGATCGGTATCGCTGAGGTTGAGGATGTAGTAGAGTTGGATAAGTTATGTAACTTAAAACACGTCTTTGCTTAAATATAATTAAATCTTATATTAGATAAATTTTGCAAGACCCTATTGCATTTCATGATAAAAAATATTTTCAAAAAAAATGTCGTTGAATTCTTTGCTGGAATAGGATTAATGCGTTTGGGCTTAGAGAAAGCTAATTGGAACGTAACATTCGCCAATGACATCGATCCGATAAAAGAGAAGCTATACAAAAACAATTTTAATAATTTCGAAGACCATTTTTGTCTTGAAGATATTCATTTACTTAAGCCAGAAGCTATTCCTACAAGCGCCTTGGCAACGGCATCGTTTCCCTGTACAGACCTTTCGTTAGCTGGACGTAGAGCGGGATTAAATGGACAACACTCTTCTGCATTTTGGGGATTTATTAATATTTTAAAAGGCATGGGAAAACGAAAGCCGCCATTAGTGCTTTTGGAAAATGTAGCCGGATTCTTGACATCAAATGAAGGGAATGATTTTAAAGATGCTCTTACCGCGTTGAATAAACTAGGTTACTCTGTAGATGCATTTATTATAAACGCTGCTAATTTCGTTCCTCAAAGTAGAGTTCGTCTATTTGTAGTTGGTAAATTTGTTAATCAACTTACAAAAGATACTTTTAAAGTTCGCGAGTATTTTCCAGAAACGGATTTTAGACCCACCAAATTAGTCAAGTTTATTTATAATAATCCAGAAATTAACTGGGATATAAATCATGGCTTAGCTCCATTACCTCAACTGGGAAACACCATCGAAAGTATTGTAGAAAATGTAGATTCGAACTCTGACACATGGTGGAACGCACAAAGAGTTGAATATTTTTTAAATCAAACATCAAACGCACACCTTTCTAAATTGCTTAATTTAAAAAGAGGCAATGATTACACTTATTTAACCGCTTTTAGACGTGTAAGAAATGGACGTTCAATGGCTGAAATTCGCTTTGATGGTATTGCTGGTTGTTTGCGAACCCCTAAAGGAGGTAGTGCAAGACAAATTCTTTTACAAGTTGGAAAAGATGAAGTTAATATAAGATTATTAAACCCTAAAGAATGTGCTCGATTAATGGGCGCTGATGATTTTAATATTTCAGGTACATTAAACGAAGCTTTATTTGGCTTTGGAGATGCTGTCTGTGTTCCTGTTATAACTTGGATAGCTAATAATTACCTTAATCAAGCGCTTACACAAGTTATTAATCTAAAAGAACAATCTGTTAAAGGAATCGAAAAGTATGCAAAACTTGCCTAAAGAATTTATTAATTGGTATGAATCCCTAAAGATGGTCAAGGCCAATAAAGGCCCAGCCAATGGGAGTATTGCAACCGCATTGGTAGTTTTAAATCGACTTCAAGCCGAGTACATTCTTGATTTTAACGAACATGTAGCTGATGGAGGGATGCAGATAAGAGGAGCCAGTGGTTCTGCAGTTTCCGCAATTTTAAAAAACTTTGGTGAAGATAGACCCTTTGCAAAAGAAGGCGGGCGCACAAATCGTGGTGGACCTTCAGAAGTTAAAGAGTTGTTATTGGCACTATCTCATTTACAACTGGATCAGCTTAATAAACATGAGAGAAATAGCATTTTAATAGATATGCAATCTTTTCTTGTTGAAAGAGTAAAAGATTATCACAACCGACAAAAAATAAGATTGCTGTTTAATCCGGATCTCTCAACTTGGTATATCATTCATAACCTATTGCAAATATCAATCGAAGAAGGTAAAGCTGGTTATATTGCTCAACATTTAATTGGAGCAAAACTACAATTGCGCTTTCCTAATATAGAAATATCTAATCAATCGGCGAGTACAGCTGATATGCAGACAAATCGGCCGGGGGATTTTCTAATAGGACAAACTGCATTTCATGTTACTGTCGCACCAATGCCAGCAGTTTTTGAAAAATGCAAGTATAACATCACTCAAGGTTATAAGCCTTTTTTAATAGTTCCCGATAGCAAGCTAATAGGCGCAAGGCAAAATGCAGAACAATTTTGTCAACAACAAATCGCCGTAGAATCCATTGAATCTTTCGTTTCGCAAAATATTGAAGAAATCAGTGGTTTTAATAAAAACGTTTTAGGATTAACCATTAAAGATTTGGTGAAAATATACAACCGTCGTGTTGATTCAACAGAAACAGATAAATCTTTAATGATTGAATTGCCTTCTAATCTCTTATAATCCTCTAAAACATACTCGTCTGTTTTCCTCTTTTAGGTGTAAACAAGGAATAGTCATACGGTGGCATTTCGCGGCCCGCCAGGAAACGAACGCATGCCATGCGGTATAGCTGGTGTATTGACTGGGCAACATGCCCCTCGCCGCTCATACGGCGGCCAAAATCGCTGTCGTTCAATCGCCCATCGTGGCAAGCCTTTATCATATTAAGTACTTTTTCGGCCCTGTCTGGATAGGCTTTGTGCACCCAGTCGGTAAAGATCTCGGCAATAGCGCCATTAAGGCGCACTATGGTAAACCCGGCAGATACTGCGCCCCTATCGGCTGCCGCTTTAATAATATCCGGGATCTCGTTACTGTTTAAACCGGGGATAATGGGGGCCACCATCACCCTGCACGGAATGCCTCTTTCGGTCAGTTTTTGGATAACTGCCAGGCGGCTCATCCCGGTTACGGTGCGCGGCTCCAACTTTTGGCGCAGCGATTCGTTTAGGGTGGTAATGGATACATTAACATGTGCCAGTTTCATGCTGGCCAGCTCGCTTAATATATCCATGTCGCGCAGTATTACGTTGTTTTTGGTGATGATGCTTACCGGGTTACGGTATCTTAAAAAAACCTCTAATAACCCACGTGTAATTTTAAGTTTACGCTCAATAGGCTGATAGCAATCTGTATTGCCCGATAGCATGATAGACACTGGTTCGTATCCTTTTTTGTTAAAATATTTTTCGAGCAGCTCCGGCGCATTTCGCTTTACAATTATCTTGCGTTCAAAATCGAGCCCGGCGCTAAAACCGTAATATTCATGACTGTTGCGGGCATAGCAATATATACAGCCGTGCTCGCAACCCTGGTAGGGGTTAATTGAGTACATATGGCTCAGGTCGGGACTATTGGATTCGCTCACAATCTTTTTTGGGGTTTCCTCAAAAAGCTGCGTATGCGTGTTTTCCAGCAGCTGTTCGTCAAGCCCTTCAATATGCTCCAGCACATATTTGTTTTTTAAAAACTTGTTGTGGGTGTTTACCTGCGCCCCGCGCCCCTTAAAAAATTCATCGTTTTCCGCATGCGACATAGAAACAAATTTGCTAATTATTTTAGCAAATTACAATTCTATCATATTATTTTTTATGGCGTAAAGCACAAGGCCAACACGGCTTTTAATTTGTAGTTTTTCAAAAAGCTGGTCGCGGTAACCATCAACTGTGCGGGCGCTTATGCACATCTGGTCGGCAATTTCCTTGTAAGTGAGTTCGGTGCCCGCCAGCATTAAAAACTCAATCTCGCGGCTGTTTAGTTTAACTTGCTCGCTGTGTTTATTAAAAGTTTGCACCAGGTGGCGGGTAACAAAATCGGGATAATATATCTCGCCCTGCGATACTTTTTTTAGCGCCTGTTCAAACTCGTTAGGCTCGGCATCTTTAAGTAGATAGCCCTTAACGCCCATTTTAACCATGGTAAGCACCTTTTCGGCATCTTCGAACATGGATAATATGATAATGCATATATCAGGATAAGTGTCGCGTAGCCATTGTGCCGTGCTTATGCCATCCATAACGGGCATATTAATATCCAGCAAAATTATGTCGGGCTTAAATTTGGGCGATATTTTACGCATCAGCTCCTCGCCGTTGCCGGCTTCAAAAAGGATCTTGTAGCCGGTAAAGCTGTTTATTAATGATACAATACCGCTCCTGAAAAGGCGGTGATCATCAACCAGCGCTATTGTGGTTTCGGTTGGCATGTGTATATTGTGTAAGGGGGTCAATGCTAATTTTTATACAACAACCCTTGCCTGGCGCGCTGTCAATAACAGCAGCAGCACCAATTAAGGCAGCCCTGTTCACCATGTTTTTTAAGCCGGAGCCGCCGTTTGGCGCTTCACCGGCAGAAAACCCCACCCCGTTGTCGTGGATGGTTAAGTTAAACAAATGCTCAAAATAATCCAAACTAACCTTTAGCTGTTTTGCGCCCGAGTGTTTAAGCGCGTTATTCAACGCCTCCTGGAAAATGCGGAACAACACCAGCTCCCGTTGTTCTCCCAAATTATGCGCATCGCCGCCAACGGCCAACTCAATTGCAATAATGCCACTCTTGTTGATGCGCCCAACTTCTATTTCAATAGTTTTCACAAGGCCAAGCTGCACAATATGGTCGTAACTGAGGCTTTTAGAAAGGTCGCGCAGGTCGTTTATTACCTGTGCTATCAGGTTACGGCTTTCGCCTATCTTTAATTCGGCCTGCTCGCGGGTGGCTTTGGCCGGTATAGCCAGGTTTAACTTTACAAAGGATAAAACCTGGGTAACATTATCATGTATCTCGCGGCTGATGTGGGTAAGCGTTTGCTCCTGCATCTCGTTTTGCGCTTTAAGGAGTTCCTGCTGAAATTTGGATTCGAGCAAAGCTTTTTCTTCGATATGCTTTTTTTTGCGTTGGTTGTACATGTTTACATAAAGCACCAAAAAGGTTGGTGCCAGTAAAAAGATAACGGTTGCAATAAGTACTATTTCTTTAATATCGACGTTTGCCATTTTTTGCAGATAAACGAATAGCTCCAGCAGCTGTATAATATGATGTTAAGCGCATAATAAATATAGGCAGTTAAAGATCCTTTTGTGGTTATTAAAATAACCGATAATTTATAATAGAAAAGGCTGGAAATAACGCTGCCAAAACAAAAGAATAAAATGCCGGTAACCCACCAAAAACCAGCCGAGTACCGCAGGTTAACATAGCTATCGTCTTTTAATAAATTATAAAAATAGTATAGGCTATAAATGATGAACTGTATTGATAGCGTAGTATTGGTAAGGTTGTGATATTTATACAATCCATGATCAAGCGATTCATAAAAATACAGCAAGGCTGTTAAAGCAAGCCCGCTAATAATTAGGGGCTTGCTGTTTACATAATTACCTATTAAATATTTAAAATGCAGGCTTATAAATAACGCCTGGAAAATCAAAAGCAAATTGTATATCCATGAATTTGGCAGGTTATGTACGGTATCTTGCAGGTATATTGTTTTCAGATACTTCCCTGATATCTCGGCAATACATATTATTATCAACAGGGGCACCATGCTAAACCAGGCTTTTCCCGCTTTTTTATTTAAGCATACTATTGCAATAATTAGGCAGATAAGTTCTACTGAAATATTTAGGGTAAGATATCTGAGCATGAGATTTTTATGGTTTTGGCCAGGTTACGCCGTTACAATTGTTAGGGCATTGCTCGCCGTTATCCAGATCTCTAAACTTTGTGGTACAGGTATAATAATCATCATGCGTACTACTGTTTGTGCCAGAAGGTTTGGTAGTTGTTATAACAAAACCATGTGTGTTTTTAGTTGGGTTGGTGTTGCGGGCGTAATAAATACGGATGCCATCGGCGCTTGAATTACCATTTAACTCTTTAGATAAATTATCTAACACCTCTATATCAAACCACTCGCTTGTGGTCAGAAATTTGTCATTAGTAAAGTTTTTAACTCTCGCGGCAGCCTCATCGCATTTTAAATAATGGGTGTAAGTAGCGTTGCAATTATCGGTACCCGGGCACTTTAAAGCCGGGTCATACAGGGTTGCGCCTTTTCTACCTGTGTAATCCACTACACCCCTTGCGTCGGCTGTTTTTAAAAACTTAGACGAATGTTCAAAATAATCCTGGTGGGTATCGGGTACTCCGGTTTCACGGGTAGATGTAATGATAACATTATGCCCGTTTGGATAGGTTGCAAAGTAAATACGGAAGCCATCAGCACCCTCTTTGTAAAGGAGCGCTTTTAGGCTATCCACATAGGCTTTACTAAACCAGATACTTGTCGGGCTTTTATAAACACTTGGCTTATTTATAAAATTGCTTACAAAAGTATCAGCCGTTGCCAACGGCACACCATTTAGCGTAATTAGTTCGGGCAAGGCGTTAAGGGAGTTTAAATGCGACTTAGCAGCAGTTGTTAATGCGGTAGTGTCTGCAGCGGGTTTGTCGCCATTGCTGGTGCAGGCCGCCATCATAAGCGGGATCAAGCTTAATAATAATAATAGTTTTTTCATTGTGTGTGTTGTTTAAGTGGTTGTAAATTAGGTTTAAACTTAGATATCGTCAAGCAAAAAAATCGAATCGGTTTTTTTGCCTGCAAACCTATTATCTTTTAAAATAAGCCGTTGAAGTTTCTCCGTCATCATTTGTAGACATTACCAATTCGCTGCCGGTCAGCTTTTCTACGGTGGCTACATGGGGGTCGCCGTCTACAACAAATGTTATTTTATTTCCGGCTACGCTCCATTGCGCGTTATCGTCATCCATGCTGTCATAAGCTGTACCGTCTTCATTAAACTGGAAATATTCGCCATTGTTAAAGGTTTCGGTGTCGCCATCTTCCACAAACTTCACATAAAGCCATTTGCCAATGAGTTTGCTTTTTGATACCGAACCGGATGGGCTGCCATCGTCATCATTTTTTTTACTGCACCCGGTAAATGCTGCCGAGCTGCCTATAAGTAATAAAGCAATTAATAATAGTTTTTTCATGATCGGAATAATTAATGTTTAGTAATGAATTTAATGATGGCTAAGGTATTGCCGCCGGTCTTTTAAGTCGCCCGTGTTTTCACGGTATTTAACTGGTTTAAACACAGTATAACTTGGGTGTTATAAGGGTTGGTGCGGCTTGCTTACAAACAGAGATTTGTGATCAAGCAATTGCAGATAATTGCGGCCGGGTAAGCCGAAAACGGAACAGAGTAGGCAACTAATTAATAACATGAAAAACCTTAACTTTTCAAAACTCTTGTTTATTCCCCTGTTATGTGCAGGTATTAGCGCAAGTGCGCAAAGCTCCCTTGTGAGTAACCACTATGTAGCCGTAACGGCCAACACCCAGGCTATCGGCCCTGCTATTACCGTTCCGCCGGCCGAAAACAGCCTGCCTGGGCAAAAGGGATATTTTAAAAACGTTGCCGCCGCCGATGGCTCTGCCTCGGGGTTTGCAATTGGCCTGGAGCCGGAAGCGCTATTGCCGTTGGGTAATTTTAAAAATTCGGTATCGGCGGGTGCGGGCATCAACCTTAAGGCGCTTTACCATTTAAGCGATGCCGGCGCGGTAACCGGTACAGTTGGCTATAATTATTTTTTACCAAAAGAGGATGTAGATTTTAAATACGCAGGTATACCCGTTAAAATAGGCTACCTGGCTAAGCTTGGCGATATGTTTTTTATTGAGCCACAAGTTGGCCTTTACAGCCTGCGTATATCAGACGATGACGGCAACTCCGCAAGTGATACCAATTTGCTTTTAGCGGCTAAAATAGGCTTAAATATTGGCGAAAAATCTCATTTGGGCTTTGGCTATAACTATATAAAGGTGACCGGCGGCTCGTATGCGTTTGCAGGGGTTAGCTACCTGTTCACATTCTAAAAAAATCACAATTATAAAAAATACGAACTATGAAAACTTTAAAGAGAAACATTTTTATTAAAAGCCTGCTGCTTATTTTAGTAGTAGCATGTTTAGGCAGTTGTAAAAAAGATGACGATAACGATATAGGCGCAGGCGCAACCGGTACTTTTACGGTAAAGGGCACAAAATTTAGTGGCCCATGCCAATCTATACCGGCAACAAGCGGTGTGTCGGGTAACATTGATGCTATTATTGCATCAAGCACCGGCGCTTCGTTCATTGTTTACAATATACCCACGGGCAGCAGCGGTACAAGCAATGTTGTAGAGATTGATGATAATGTGCCGTTTTCTTCACAATTGTATGTGATATGTACGGTTAACAGCAGTACCATATATTCATCAACCGGCGGCACCGTTACAAAAACAGGTTCAAACTCCTACACATTCTCTGTTAATATGATAGACCTTACCACCGACGAAACAGTAACCGTAACCGGCTCCGGTAAATATTGAATATATACCTTATCACACAATTACCAACGGCGCATGTTAACACTACATGCGCCGTTTTTTTCAACGCTTACTTTATAAACCGGTTTCGCGCCTTGCCAACAGGTTTTCTTCGCGGCCAAACAAGGCAAGGGTAAATAAAGCCTTAAGCGCCCTTTATAAAAATATTACTACAAAGCCCGGCAAAAAGGGGTTGGTTATCCCGTTTGATATTCATAAGGACAAGTTCATCATTCTATCCGACCAGCACAAGGGCGCGCGTGACGGGGCGGATATTTTTGCCAAAGCCGCAGGCAATTACCTGGCGGCGCTCGATCATTATTTTAACGAACAGTTCATTTACATAAACCTGGGCGATAGTGAGGAGCTTTGGGAGAACCTTTTTGTAACCGTAAAGCGCCATAATAAAAGCACTTTCGAAAAAGAAAAGCTGTTTATACAGCAGGATAGGTTTGTAAAGATATTCGGCAACCACGACCTGTATTGGGATAACGACCCATTATCGCAGATAAGCCTGATGCAGATATACGATAAGGCTATCCGTATATACGAAGGCGCGGTGCTGCAAACAATCATTAACAACAAACCCTTTGAAATATTTATGACCCACGGCCACCAGGGCGATCTGCAGAGCGATGGCAACTGGTTTAGTAAATGGTTCGTATCGGATATTTGGGCGCCCCTGCAATCCTACTTGCATATTAACTTAAATACGCCGGCTTATAATAACCAATTAAAAACAGATCATAACCGCATTATGTACGAGTGGAGCAGTGAGCGGAAAAACATGCTGCTGATAACCGGGCATACGCACCAGCCGGTTTTCAGATCCTTAACCCAACTGGAGATATTATACATAGGCCTGGATAAAGCTAAACAGGCTAAAGACCTTGTTAAAATAGCCGAACTTGAAAAGAAAATAACCGGCTTGCACCTGCAGGGTAACACCCAGCCAGATTTTAACGGCTACCTGGACACGTACTTTAATACCGGCTGCTGCTGTTTTAACGATGGCGATATCACCGGGATAGAAATTACAGATGGCTGCATACGCCTTATCAAATGGGCATACCACAAAAAAGTAAGCGAGCGGATAGTACTGGAAGAATGTAAGCTGGAGGAGTTGAATATTTTAAGAGGAGCGGAGTGATATATACGAAGAGCGCCCTCTCTGCTCCTTAAACGGCGAAACCCTTAACCATCCAGCAAAAACACAAACAGCTCTTTAGGCCCGTGGGCACCCAAAACAAGTGTTTTTTCGATATCGGCAGTGCGGCTTGGGCCGGTAACATGGGTGATCATAGATGGCATGCGCGGGCCATACTTTTCTTTAAGCAATTTAAACCCATCCTTAAGATCAAGCACCAACTGCGAAGTGTAGGCCAGTACGATATGCACCGGGGGATAAATGCTTAAGCGCCTGCCCGCGGCGTTGGCGTTGGTTAATAAGATAGTGCCATTACGGGCTATTAAAGCCTCGCAAAGGGTAAAGCCCACATCGGCCTGGTCAAAATCTTTATCAGTTTCAAAAAAAGGATACTCGTACTGCTTAAGCATATCTTGCAAGGCGGGTTCCCAACAATAAATTTTATGCCATTTGCGTTCTTCTGCAAGCTCCAGCAGGTTTTCAATAAACTGTACTTCGTCCTCACAAAAAACAAACTGGCCGCTTACGGCTGTAAACTCTTCGGCAAAAACCACCTCCAGCATCTCCTCGTTGGGTGGGTACATAGGCAGTTCTTCCAGGTTTGGATAGGGATTATCGCGTTTCTCCAAAAGCGCCTTACGCACCTTTTTCAATAACTTTTCTTTAGATGTAGTAATATCCCTCATTTATAAGTCGAAAGTTAAAAGTATAAAGTCAAAAGTCGCAAGCCTTTTTCAGACTTACGACTTTTAACTTCAAACTTAAGATTACTCTTTAGTTGTATCTGTTTCTTCGGGGTTACGGTCAAATGTACCCGAGTGGTCGCCAACGCCTTCATGAACCAGGCTTTGTGCCGCAGGTTCCTGGTTTGATTCCGGTCCGTTCACAAACTCATCGTAAGTGGTGCGGTTATCAAACGGGCGTTTACCCAATATTTCTTCCAGGTCTGATTGGAAAAGGATCTCTTTTTCCAGCAGTTTATTAGCCAGGGCAATTAATCCTTCGCGCTTGTCAATCAGTAATTGCTTGGTGCTTTGGTAAACATCGCCAATTAAAGTACGCACCTCGTTATCGATCAGTTCTGATGTTTTTTCAGAATAAGGTTTGTTAAACTGGTATTCGCCCTGCGTATCGTTGAAAGATACGTTACCAACTTTTTCGTTCATACCATAAATGGTAACCATTGCGTAAGCCAGCTTGGTAATACGTTCCAGGTCGTTTTGCGCGCCGGTAGATATTTTACCGAAAGTGATATCCTCGGCAACACGGCCACCCATGGTCATGCTCATACCATCAAGTAATTGCTCTGTAGTGTAAAGGAATTGCTCTTTTGGCAGGTATTGGGCATACCCCAGCGCAGCAACACCACGCGGAACGATAGATACCTTAACCAGCGGATCGGCATGCTCCAGGAACCAGCCTGCAATGGCGTGGCCGGCCTCGTGGTAAGCCACAATGCGCTTCTCTTCCGGAGATATGATCTTGTTCTTTTTCTCTAATCCGCCAATAACACGGTCAATAGCATCCTGAAAATCCTGCATATCAACAGCCTCTTTGTTTTTACGTGCGGCTATTAAAGCAGCCTCGTTACAAACGTTGGCAATTTCGGCTCCGGCAAAACCCGGTGTTTGGGCCGATAGCTTCTTGGCATCAACGCCTTCCGCAACCTTAATAGGTTTTAAGTGCACTTTAAAGATCTGCTCACGGCCTATCAGGTCGGGTTTATCGATAGATACCTGCCTGTCGAAACGTCCCGGGCGCATTAAAGCGCTGTCCAGTACATCGGGGCGGTTGGTGGCTGCAAGGATAATGATACCGCTATCGGTACCAAAACCATCCATCTCAACCAATAACTGGTTCAGGGTATTTTCGCGCTCATCATTGCCACCCATCATGGTGTTTTTACCACGGGCACGGCCAATAGCGTCAATCTCATCTATAAATATGATACAAGGGGCTTTATCTTTTGCTTGTTTAAACAGATCGCGAACACGCGATGCACCCACACCCACAAACATCTCCACAAAATCGGAACCCGAAAGTGAGAAAAAAGGTACCTGTGCCTCACCTGCAACGGCTTTGGCTAAAAGGGTTTTACCCGTACCCGGCGAACCTACCAGCAACGCGCCTTTAGGGATTTTACCCCCCAGGTTGGTGTATTTTTTTGGGTTTTTAAGGAAATCTACAATCTCCATAACCTCTTGTTTAGCTTCTTCGAGGCCGGCAACATCATTAAACGTTACCGATACCTGGGCTTCTTTATCAAACAGGGTAGCTTTTGATTTGCCAATGTTAAAGATCTGGCCACCGGCGCCACCGCCTGCACCACCGCCCATGCGGCGCATAATAAACAGCCATATGGCAACCAGCAAGATAGCCATGATAACGCATTGCACCAAAAAGTTGCTTAGCAAGCTTTCTTTACCCTGTTGGTATTCTATCGCCGTTTTTTGGCCTTCGGGAACATCTTTTTGCGCTGCAGCTATAGATTGCTTTAAGCTTTCGTAGGATGCATCGGTAAAGTTATACTGCGGATCTTTAGATACACCTAAACCGCGTTGGCTTTTGCCGGCATCTTTATACTCGGGTTTGGTAAGGCTGTCTTTTTTAATAAAGATCTCGGCGGTTACCAGGTCTCCGTTTTTGTAGGCAACAATTTTTTCAACATCACCGGTGCGCAGCATTTTGGTGCTAAACCTTTGAAAATCTATCTGTGTGCCGGTGCCGCCGGTTATTAAGGTAGGTACAACCACAATACCAATAATGGCGATAGCATACAGCCACATCAGGTTAAACTTGGGCGGCTTAGGCGTAATTTTTTTATTCGGAACCTTGCGTAAAGGTTTTGAGGAATCGGACTTTTTATCTTTAATTTCCATGTTTGTACAAGCTCAACTTATCAAATAAATAATTTTAAAAGGGTATTGTATTTTTGAGCTTTGTTTAAGCGCTTTTATAGCTTTTAATTTCAGCATCACCCCATAGGTCTTCAACACCATAAAACTCGCGTTTATCGGTCCTGAAGATGTGTATGACAACATCTATATAATCCAGCAGTATCCATTCGCCGTACTCAAGCCCCTCTTTGCGCCAAGGGTCCTGCTGTACCGCTTTATAAATTTCTTCCTCAACACTATTTGCTATTGCTTTTACCTGTGTGGCCGAATCGGCGTGGCAAATTACAAAGTAATCTGCTACCGAGCTGTTTATATTACGAAGATCGAGCCTTACAAGATCATTCCCCTTTTTTTCCTGCATGCCATGTATGGCAAGTTCAGAAATATAGGTGGATTCATTTATCACTTTACTTTTTACCATTAAAAAGATTTAGTTTTGAACGATTTAAGGTTAAATAATATTATACGTTGCAAAATAACATATTTTCAGGATTATTTGTTGGACAAAATTTAGTGTCACTAAAAGAAGTTGACTCAACAAACACATTCCTCAAAAATATCTTGTCAAATTCCAAGCCAGTACCTGATGGAACGGTCATTATGGCAGAACACCAGTTTGCCGGCCGCGGCCAGCGCGAAAACACCTGGCATGCAGAACCGGGCAAAAATTTAACCTTCAGCATATTGTTAAGGCCATCCTTTTTATCGGCATCGCAGCAGTTTTACCTTACCTGCGCCGTTAGTATGGGTATATATGACGCACTGCACCCCCTGTTACGTGACAGCCTGAAGATAAAATGGCCAAACGATATTTATTACGGAGATAATAAATTGGGCGGGATGCTTATTGAAAACATATTACAGGGCACCCAAATAAAAAGCGCCATAATTGGTATAGGCCTTAATGTAAACCAGCAAAATTTTCCCGACAATGCCGTTAACGCTACTTCTGTGAGAAAGATATTACAGAAGGATTATGATTTAAAAAATATATTAGCAGAAATTTGTAACCATATTGAAGCATATTACCTGCATCTTAAAGCCGGCAGGCTGGAATTTGTAAGGGATACTTATTTAAACCGACTATACCGGTTAAACGAACGGCACCAATTTAAGTCGAACGGGCAGGTTTTTGAAGGTGTTATAAAGGATGTTAAAGAAAGCGGCCTGCTGTTGGTTGAACAGGATACAGGCGGGCAGCTTTACAACTTAAAGGAAATAGAGTTTGTAAACACGTAAATGAAAATAGTACTTTTAACCATAACCGCCCTGATGATATCCATTGGAGCAAAAGCACAGGTGCAGCACCCGGTTAAATGGGCTTACGCGTCTAAAAAAATAAGCGCTACCGAAGTGATGGTATTATTAAAAGCCACTATTGATAAGGGATGGCATATATACTCGCAAAACCCTGATGGTGGAGGTTTAAAAACAACATTTACTTTTAAGCCCTCAAAAGAATATATATTGATGGGTAAAACTTTAGAACCAAAGCCTATTGTTAAATATGAGCCGGCAATTAAAGCAAACGTTATCTATTTTGAAAACCTGGTAGTTTTTCAGCAAAAGGTAAAATTAAAATCGGCAAATAAAAAAACTATAAACGGCAAGTTAGAGTATATGGCTTGTAAAACACAGTGTTTACCACCCGAAGAGATAACGTTTAACATCCCGATAGGGAAATAAGAACAGGATAAGAATTTAAACAGATATGATGAAGAAAGTATTTTTAGCAGTAATTGCATTAATGATAACCTTTGCTGCGCAGGCGCAGATAGAAGCGCACGTAAAATGGTCGTACGCTGCCAAAAAAACCAGCGCCACCGAGGCGGTTGTTTTGATAAAAGCGACAATGGACCAGGGCTGGCATATTTACTCGCAAACGGTTAAAGAAGGCGGGCCTATAAAAACCAGTTTTACCTTCGCGCCATCAAAAGAATATATGTTGGTTGGTAAACCAAGTGAGCCGAAACCGATAACTCATTTCGAAAAGGTTTTTAACATGAATGTTGGATACTTTGAGAACGTGGTTATATTTCAGCAAAAAATAAAACTAAAGTCGGCCAAAGCTTCGGCAGTTAAAGGTAAAGTGGAATTTATGACCTGTAATGATTCAAAATGTCTTCCACCAGACGAAGTAGCATTTTCTATCCCGTTAGGTAAATAATAATGAGGACAATCACATCGGCCGTCAGCCGCAACCGGTTCCGTAACGGGCTTTTATTTTTGATAACGCTTTTAGCGCTCACCGTTTTAGCGCCGCAGCAGTTAAGGGCGCAAACCGCCGATACGGTTTCGACCAATGATGTGGAATTTACGGATGTTCCTTCGGCATCGCAGCAACTTATAGCCAATAAGAAAAAGGCTGATTCGCTGGCCCAAGTAAAAGCCGATCCGGTAAAAAAATCCAGTGCAACAAGTGTTTCTACAAATACAGGCACCGAAAAGAGTGACGTTCCCAAAACCCTGTGGCAGTTATTTATTTTTGGCTTTGCCGGCGGCTTCGCGGCTTTTTTACTGCCTTGCGTTTACCCAATGCTGCCATTAACAGTTAGCTTTTTTACCAAAAGGGGGGGCAGCCGCGGCAGTGCCATATGGCAATCCTGCTTATATGGCCTTTCCATCATATTTATTTATGTTGTCTTCGGGTTGATCATAACCATCATTTTTGGCGCCGCCGCTCTTAATGGATTGGCGACCAATGGCGTTTTTAACTTCTTTTTCTTTTTAATGCTGTTGGTTTTTGGGGCATCATTTCTCGGTGCGTTTGAAATAACGCTACCCAGCTCATTAGCAAACAAACTCGACGCAAACTCTGATAGGGGCGGCTTTGCCGGCATCTTCTTTATGGCGGCTACATTGGTAGTAGTATCCTTTTCTTGTACCGGGCCGGCAATTGGCGGCATATTACCAAGTATTGTGCTTAAAGGCGAGCGACTTGGCCCTGCAGTATTAATGTTTGGCTTCTCGTTAGCCATAGCCCTTCCATTTACCATATTTGCCATGTTCCCGTCGGCGCTTAAAAGCCTGCCAAAATCTGGCGGGTGGTTAAATAGCGTTAAAGTGATACTGGGTTTTATCGAAATCGCATTCGCCTTAAAATTCTTATCAAATGTAGACCTTGCTTATCACTGGAACCTGATAGACCGCGAGGTGGTACTTTCCCTTTGGATAGCGATAGGCTTATTAATGAGTTTATACCTCATAGGGAAGATCAAATTTTCGCACGATAGTGAACTAACGCACCTGTCGGTAACCCGCACATTTATTGCCATGGGTATGTTTGCGTTTACCATATATATGGTGCCCGGCCTTTGGGGTGCGCCGTTAAAATCCATCAGCGCTTTGTTGCCACCTTTAAGCACACAGGATTTTGACATATCCGGCGGCGGCAGTGCTACAATTGCTACGCCGGCCAATACATCCACCATAAAAGTTAAAAAATACGAAGAGCTTTTTAAGCGCTTGCCAAAAGTAAAAGGCCTTGATGAATGGTATGATTATGACCAGGCGGTACAGCTTTCAAAAGAATTGCATAAACCAATATTTATTGATTTTACCGGCTGGAACTGCGTTAACTGCCGCGAAATGGAGCAAACGGTACTGCCAACCCCCGAAGTATTAAAGCGACTGCAAAATGAGTTTATAATACTACAGCTGGTTATAGATGATAAAACAGACCTGCCGGTTGCCGAGCGATATAAATCAACCTCGGGAGGAAAAGAGATTACTGAAATTGGCGCTAAATGGCTTGACCTGGAGATAACCAAATACAATTCTAACGCCCAGCCAAACTACGTAATTACTAATGAAAATGGCGATGCGCTTGTACCATCAATAGGCGCTACGGATGTTAAAACCTTTATTTCTTATCTTGATAGCGGTATCGCAGCTTATAAAAAGTAGGCGGGTAAAAAAAATTAATGTAAATTCGCGGAACTTTACGAAAACGATGTAGCCAGCCTGCATGGCTTTTGTAAAGTTCTTTCTGTTTACACTTACAACGCGACAGCGCCCTTTTAATAATGACGCAGATCAAAAATATAGGAGTTTTTACTTCCGGTGGGGATGCCCCGGGTATGAATGCCGCTATCCGTGCGGTTGTACGTTCAGCAATTTATTATGATATTGAGGTAACCGGTATCCGCCGTGGGTACGAAGGGATGATAAACGGCGAGTTTTTTGCAATGGACCGCAAATCTGTTTCCAATATCATTCAGCGTGGCGGTACTATTCTTAAAACAGCCCGCAGCGAGCAATTCAGAACAGCGGGTGGCCGTAAATTAGCTTACGACCAATTAAAAAAGCATGGCGTTGATGCCCTTGTTGGCATTGGCGGTGATGGTACCTTTACCGGCGCGCACATTTTTGGCCAGGAATACGATTTCCCTATAGTGGGTTTGCCCGGTACTATAGATAACGACCTTTTAGGTACCGATTTTACCATTGGTTACGATACTGCCATTAACACGGTAATTGATGCGGTTGATAAGATCCGCGACACCGCCGAGTCGCATGACAGGGTGTTTATTGTAGAGGTAATGGGCCGCGATAGCGGACTTATTGCTTTGCGTACGGGCATCGCATCTGGGGCAGAAGCAATTGTTATTCCCGAAAGTAAAACCAATATCGATGCCCTTTGCGAGCGCCTGGAGCATGGCCGTAAAGACAAACTATCAAAAATTGTAATAGTTGCCGAAGGTGATGATGCAGGTGGCGCGTTCGAGATAGGTCGGCATGTGAAAGAGCGTTTCCCGCATTATGATACCAGGGTATCTATTCTTGGGCACATCCAGCGAGGTGGCCGCCCGTCTTGCCAGGACAGGGTGCTGGCAAGCCGTGTTGGTGTTGCCGCCGTTGAAGCCCTTAAGAATGGCCGCCGTAACGAAATGATAGGTGTTATCCATAACGAAATATCGTACACCCCGTTTGAGCACGCCTGCAAACACAACATCGAAATTAACCCCAACTTTTTAAAGATAGTAGAGATACTGGCAATATAAGGTTGGACAAACGGTAAAGAAAAGCCCCGCAGATTTCTGCGGGGCTTTTCTTTATATAAACATGTCATTGCGAGGAGCGTAGCGACGTGGCAATCTCGTCGCATGCTTATCGTTTATGCATTGGCTACGATATTGCCGCGCTATCGCTCACAATGACATGGTATTCTATGGCATTACTCCGCCTTAGGCGTAATATCAACTACTTTCTCACCGGCTTCCCGCTGCATCTTCTTTAGCATTTCGCTACCGATGAGGGCATCTATCATGCCGTTGCCGCCACCATTTTGCCCGCTCACCAAAATCTCGGGCACCAGCTTGATGCCGTTGTTGGCCAGGGCTTCGGCTACACGCACAATGGCGTATTGCTCGGTACCCATAGCTTCTGTTTTTTGTTTGGTAACCTCGGCTTCGGCCAAACCTATGGCTTTAATTTTACCGGCATCGGCATTACCATTTACTTCGGTTGCAGCTGCATCCGCTTTGGCGTTAATGGTTTTTGCTTCGGCATCCGCACGGGCAATAATGGTTTTATTTTCGGCGTCCGCTTTGGCGTTGATCACTCTCGACTCGGCATCACCCCTTGCAGCGGCAACTTTAGAGGCGGCCATCTGGGTGTTTATTTCCACCTGGCGGGTTGATTTTACAACCTCGGGCTGCATATCGGCACCTGCCTTGGCGCTTTCAAATTCCTTACGCTCTACCTGCGCGCTTTTTTGGATCTCGTAGGTAACGCGTTCCTGCTCGGCAATTTTACGGTCGGTAAGCGTTTTCATAAGGGCTTCCGGCGGCACAATATCGCCTATCAGGGTATCTACACCCTCTACGTTATACTCGTTAAGTACCTTGCTTATCTGCGCACGCGCATCTTCCTGCCTTTGCGAACGGTTGGTTAAAAACTCTATCACACCACTTTTTTGTGCCGAGTTACGGAAGTAGTTGGCAATGGTGGGTTCCAATACCTGCGATACCAGGTTTTTTGTGTTACCGAAACGGGCTATCACCTTTGGTGCCTCGTTACGCGGGATGTGGATGATCTGCGAAACATCCAGGTTAAATGTAAAACCATCGGATGAACGCACACTTATGGTACACAGGTTTTTATCCAGCTCGTGGCTTTCGGTACGGCTGTTTGCCCAGTTCAATACGATGTTGGTGGTAGGCACTATCTCTACCGTGTGGGTGTAAATATTTACAGGGTGTTTACCAGGGTCCAGCGGTTCGTCCCAAACACCTTTATCGTATTTTTTGACTATGTTACCATGTGTAAAGCCCGTACCGCTGGTATCTTTACCTTCCGGGCCAACAAACGAGTTCACAACACCCACAAAACCAATGTGGATATGTACCATCTCTACCTGTTCTACAATAGCAAACCAGGGGTTAAGATAATAGGTACCGGCCAGGATAACATCTTCCTGCAAACCTTTTTTACCGCCCGCCTTTATAAAAGCCATCGGGTCCTGATAGTTACGGTGGCCCACTACCGATCCGCCCGCGATCTCGCCTTTTTCCAAAGGCTCACCATCCAATGTGGTTACAATACCCACTTTGTTTTCGTGAATGCTGGTAGTGGGCACCATCACAATCTCGAACAGAAAAGTGTTGATACGGTAACTACCCGGTGTAAGGAACGCGGCCTGCGGGCCTTTTTGGCCATTGTTTTCCAGGAAGGCCTGCGAGTCTTGGAACTTGTCGCAATCAACCGGCTTGCCCAGTACACGGCCAATATCCATCGGCGCGCCGTCCTTAGCTTTTACCAGGCCCAACCTGTCCTGCGGGATCACCGTAAACTGCTCCATTGTAATTACATACTGCCACGGCCACATGCGCCAGTACAAACCCGGGGCAAGGGGCTTGGCCTGCATACCCGCTTCGCCGCTAATGGCAATGATACGGCCATCGGGCAGCCGCTTGCTCCCATAAAGGGTGAATTTTTTAACAACCAAACCAATACGGTCATCAGGAACGATGATCATACCACATAAAACGCGCAATACAAATTTGTAAAGCACCAGAGCGCCAACCAGCAGGAATACCCACCAGAGTTGAATAATTGTTTCAGACATTTTTGTTTTTGATTTATTTAACGGGGCCCTTAAGGTGCGGGCTCCTCACAATAACTTATAGCTTTATGAGACCTTGGCTATATAGCGATATTATGATGCAGGGTGATATTTGTTGTTACAAAAAACGGCGAAAATATTTTTGGAGTGATGCGCCCCGGCTATTTACTCACCCCGCGGCACTTCGTGCGCGACCCTCTCTGCTGCGCAAAGAGGGTGGGGAAATTGAAAAGATGTTTTGAACATCCCCTCTTTGCGTAGCAGAGAGGGGGCAGGGGGTGAGTAAACTAATGAAGCGGTAGGCCGCCCTGTTACAAGTATTCCGTAATTTTCTTTAAAACGGCATCCAGATGTTCCTCAATTTCCCGGTTTTTAAATCTTAAAATGGTCAATCCTAAGTCTCTTAATACCACATCTCTATTCTTATCGTATTCTTTCTTAAATAAATGTACCGGGCCATCCGCTTCAACAACTAACCGTGCCTCAGCACAATAAAAATCCGGAATGTAATATTCGTATCTACCCATTGCTGATTTTACGCAAATAGGGTGCTGCCTCAAAAACTTCTTCCCTATTAAGCCCCGGTTTCGTAATATATTCCAAAGTAAATTTTCAGCGGGAGTTTGTCGTTTTCTCAGATCCCGGCATAACTGAATGATAGAAGGCATAAGTGAATTTACAAAACTTGTTACAAAGTGCAATACCTCCGCGCCAGCTACTCACCCCGACTACGCTGCGCTTGTCGACCCTCTCTGCTGCGCAAAGAGGGTGAAGAAAAAAGAAAAAAAGACCCCCTCTTTGCTTTGCAAAGAGGGGGCAGGGAGTGAGTAAACTAAATGAAACAGCTACCTATTTAACTACAAGCCTTTTATATATAAATAATAATTTATACCTTTGCATCCCCGCAGAAAGAACTCCGGGGACAATGTTGAATACATAAAAACAAAAGAATGGCAACTAAGATCAGACTGCAAAGACACGGTAAAAAAGGAAAACCTTTTTATTACATCGTAGTAGCAGATGCCCGTGCTCCAAGAGACGGTCGTTTTATTGAGCGTGTAGGTTCATACAACCCAAACACCAATCCGGCTACAATTGACATCAATTTCGAAAAAACCCTTGAGTGGGTTAACAATGGCGCACAGCCAACAGACACCTGCCGTGCAATACTGTCTTACAAAGGCGTATTATACAAAAAACACTTACAAGGTGGTGTTAAAAAAGGTGCTTTAACCGAAGAACAGGCAGAAACTAAATTTGCTGAGTGGTTAGATCAAAAAGACGGTAAAATAACAGGTAAAAAATCAAATCTTAACGCTGCAAAAGACGAAGCTCGTAAACTGGCTTTAATTGCTGAAGCGAAAAAGAAAGAAGATAAAGCTGCAGCTATCGTTGCTAAAAACACACCTGTTGCTGAAGAAGTAGCAGAGGAAGAAGTTACCGAAGAAGCACCGGCTGAAGAAGCTGCCGCAGATACTGAAACCGAAGCAGAAAGCGCTGAATAATTATTTGGACGTAAGTTCTAGAGCAAATGGCGAAGCAACCCAACGGTTCTTCGCCATTGTTATTTAAAAGTATTATTATGAAAACCGAGGATTGTTTCAGGCTGGGCAGTATTTTAAAAACCAAAGGGTTAAAAGGCGAAATGCAGCTGTACATTGATTTTGAGGATGCTGATACCATTAAGATAAAATCACTGTTTGTGGATATTGCCGGCAAGCTGGTGCCCTATTTTGTAAGTTCGATAAAGTTTTTGCAAAAGAACCAGGCCTACCTGTACCTGGAAGATGTAGATACTATTGAAAAAGCAGCCATGCTGGTTAAGAAAGATATATACCTGCCCAACAAGGTAAAGCCCAAAAAAAAGAAAGAGGAATTTACCCTTAAAGATGTAAAAGGCTTTATTGCCGTTGACGAAACCCACGGCGAACTTGGCGAGATCCTGGATGTGGTAGAATACCCGCAACAGCTGATTGCATCGGTAAACTTTAAAAATAAGGAAGTGCTGTTCCCGCTAAACGTTGATATCATCAAAGGGATTGACGTGGATGGCGGCGAGATCTATATTGCGCTGCCGGATGGTTTGCTGGATGTATATCTGGAGAGTTAGCCGAAGCCCCCTAACCCCCCGAAGTGGGAATAAGATTAAAGCGCTTAAATAGCGCTTTTTTTGTTTCAAAAATATTTTGTCAAAAAAACTGGTAACTATATATCAGTTGGGACAAACTAATAAACATGATTTTACATGGTAGACAAGGGGCTTTAAAGCCCCTTTCATTTTTATTTGTCTTTTTTACGAAAATCATTTGCAACCTAAGTTTTATTTTGTAATTTTATCCCCCATAGAGTAGTAGCTATGAGTTTAGAAATAACAGACGAACAGGTTGTTCAACATTTAAAACAAAAGGAATCAAATTTATTAATGCAACTGGAGAAGGTGCGAGCCGCCTTGTTCGTTTACGATATTGTAGGGGCTGATACATCAGAACCATCTCAATACCTTCAAGGTAGCGGAGTTCAATTAGAATTCGACCCATTTATGTCTTATGACCAAAAAGTTATTTTTTCTCTAAGAGGAATAGAGGGTGGGTATATAAACCACATGGTAGACTACCTTTTGAAAGCAGGTGATGATACAGATCAAAAGAAATTATATAACGGATTGACAGGCGCTGCAAGTAGGTTGTATAGGGCTGGTATTTTAAAAGCTGATACAAGAGGGAAGAAATACAAGTATTATTTAAATCCAGATACAGAAAAAGAAAGGGCAGAAATTCTGCCCCTCTAAGGTTGTTTAAGATTGTGCGGGCGAAGACGGTCACATTTGCCGTAAGAATTGAGAGTAGTAGCTTTCAAACTTAGCAGTAGTGTAATGGACTACAACGCACGACTTTAAACGATGACGGGTAAACTTGCTTTTAAGGGCATTGATAGTAGGGGGTAAGGCCGCGAGCCCAATCCCCCACTCCTGTCATTGCATGCTCTAAATTACGGATAATAATTTAATTATACAAATTAATTATTATGCACAATCGTGCGTTTCTATTTTCTCCATCTCAAATTATTTTCAAATAAATTTGTCCCATTAAGTTATTAATATTATATTTGTATAAGCAAACAAAGAAACAATGACAACTCAATTCAAAAGCCTTATCCAAGTATTAGATTTCTTCAAAGAAGAAGATACCTGCAAAGCGTACTTAGCTAACAGCCGTTGGGGTACTGAACCAGCATGCCCACATTGCGGTAACGTTGGCGCATACATTACTAATAGAGGTTTTAAATGCAAGGCTAAAGAGTGCCAAAAGAAATTTACTGTAACCACTGGTACAATATTCGAGAATACAAAAATATCGTTACGTACATGGTTTGCTGCAATGTACTTATGTACTGCTCATAAAAAGGGCGTTTCTTCTTTGCAGTTGTCACGTGATTTAAACCTTACTCAAAAAACAGCATGGTTTATTTTACATCGCATACGTGAAATGTTAAACGCTAACCAACCTAAACAATTAGACGGTACGATTGAAATCGATGAAACATACGTCGGCGGTGCAACCAAAAACAAGAGCAATAAAAAAACGCGCTGAATTACGTGCAACAGGTGCGCAGTACTTTAGCAAAACAAGTGTTATCGCAATGGTTAATCGTGAAAACGGACAAGTGCGTACACAGGTATTAAAAGCTAATAGCGTTAAATATTCTGATGTGTTACCATTGATACAGGCAAACGTTACCGAAACCTCTTTAATCATTACCGATAGTTCAACTATGTACGGTAGCCTTAAGCATTCTTACAACCACGAAGTTGTTAACCACGTGAATAAAGAGTACGTAAGGGGTGCAATGCACACTAATACTATCGAGGGTTTCTTTAGCCAGCTTAAAAGAGGTATTTACGGGATATATCATCAAGTTAGCCCTAAACATTTAGGCCGTTACTGTAATGAGTTTCAGTACCGCTATAACACCCGCAAAACAACAGATGTTAACCGTTTTGAGGATGCTGTTAAAAACATCAACAATGTACGTTTAACTTATGCTGATTTAATTAAGTAATTTTGCGTATGGCAAAAGAAACGAAGAAAAAATCAGAACCTAAACCACGTGCAGAGAAGTATGAGGAAAAGGTAAAGTTTGAGGGGACTTTAGAGCAGATGATTAACATGGCTGTAAATACTAAAGCCCCTGACAAAAAAGAAGAAAAGTAATATCTATATTAAGCCTCCCTAAATCGGAGGCTTTTTTTATGGTTAAAATAAAACACAAGCAAACTAAAGAATTATCAGAGGTTACTATTTCTATTTGGCTACGTAAGATAAACCAAGACCTATACGATGTAGTGAGCTACAAGGATGTTGTTAGCCTATATCAGAATAATAGAAATAAAGAGCAGGGTTTTTATAAACTATTCTTAGGTATTGTTGAAAAAGAACATGCAGAGCGTTCTGTAAAAGAACACCCTAATGAGTTTTCTTATGAAATATGGACGCCCGAACCAACAGACACATTGTATCACAAAAATAAAACGGGTTACGCCCTATCTGACTTCAAAAAATCTGTTTTGAATATAATGAATGCTATTACTCCGAAAGCTATTAAGTCGCTAAACTCTATTTGGAAATTCATAATTTTAATTGTTACTGGTGTGCTGGCGAAAGTTATTGTTGAGTTAATTGCTAATTATCTTAAAAATTAGTTTGTCCCAACTGATATATAGTTACCAAAATACTTGACATTTGTAAACTTTGTTTTACATTTGGTAAATCAAACTTTACAACCATGAGATCACGATTCCTTTTCCCGCATTATTTTAGAAGTATAGGGTACCTATGCTTTGCGATAATAATTTTATGTGCTATCCTGATCAGGATCATTCATCCACAGGTAAGCATGCAATCCATCCACCATACAACAATACCAGGGATAAAGACCTGGCATGACATTACCGCCTTGCTGATACTTGGGGGATTGCTATTTATCGCCTTCTCTAAAGAAAAGGTAGAAGACGAGCACATTACACTCATCAGGTTAGAATCGTTACAATGGGCGGTGTACCTAAACTACTTTATGCTGGCTGTTTGTGTTGTGCTTGCCAACACCATGGAATTGATGCATATCATCTTAACCGCCGTATGGGCGCCGCTGATATTTTTTATTATCCGTTTCCGCTGGATGATATACCGTCTGAACAGGGATGCAGGAAAAGAAACAGACCTATCATAATCATACTATAAACTTTACAGGCATGAGATCACGATTATTATTTCCACACCGCTTTAAGCTATTGGGATGGCTTTTGGCGTTACCCGGCTTTGTACTGGGCTACCAGGTTGTTTACAACGACTATAATATTCCGGGCTTTGAATTGGTACTGCGGGAAAAGAGCTCGCTCTTTTTATCAGCTTCAGAAAACTTTACCAACGAACTTGCGCTAACCATGGTGATTACCGGGCTGCTTTTAATAGCGTTTAGTAAGCAAAAGACAGAGGATGAATTAACGGCAAAAATGAGGCTTAATGCGTTATATTGGTCAATACTGGTAAATTTTTGCTGGTACGGTGTGCTTGTAGTTTTTGCTGTTATAAATACCATTGTGCATATTACAAGTATCGGGAGCATTGTATCGTTCGCTTCAGATAACCTAACCTTTACTGTATACAACCTGTTTATGCCTTTGGTTATCCTGATAGTAAGGTTTTACTATTTGTTATATAAAAACAAGGAAGAATATGAGATAAAGCCGCTGAGATTTTTATCCTATAAGCCATACCGCATCCTGGGCATAATATTGTCCGTAGGGTTATTCACGGGGCTTATAATTGCAAATTTAGCCGGGGTTGACGAAAATAAACTTTCGGTCGCTTACCTTTTGCCGTTGGTGATGTTGTTGTGGGTTTACTCTAAAGAGAAGGAAGAGGACGAATATATAAATACCATAAGGCTAAATGCTATGCAAATAGCCGTATATGTAAATTACGCTATACTTTTAATTGGGAATTTTGCGGTTTATGGCCTGGGATTTTTATACGTACTGGTATTTAACCTGGCTACCATCCCAACCATATTTTTGATCGTGTTTCATTACCGGTTATATAAGATCCGGCAGGAAGACAGTGAAAGAAGCCGTTTAAATCTTAACCTTTTATAACCCGCGCAAACATGAAAAACACATTGCGTGTAGAGCGCGCTATAAAAAACATTACCCAGGCCGACCTGGCCGCAGCAATAGGCGTATCCCGGCAAACCATCAACACCATCGAAAGTAATAAATACGTACCGTCAACCGTGCTTGCCTTAAAAATTGCAAGGGTTTTTGATAAACCTGTTGAAGCTATTTTTGAACTGGAAGATGGTGATTAGCAACTATTAACTAAATTAGCATATGGCCACACCAATATTTGCACCCATGCTTATCGTCCCTAACGGGTTAACAGATGTAAGCTTTTACACCAAAGCCTTTGGTGCCGAAGAGATACGCCGCTTTAGTAACGACGATGGCACCATCCATGTAGCAGAGCTTTCCATGAACGGGGCAACGTTTCATTTACACGAACAATGGAAAACCAAACTGGTAAGTCCGCAAAAGGCCGGCGCAAGCACTGTGTCGGTAAATATATTTGTAGATGATGTAGACGCCGTGGTTAACCAGGCAGTGGCTGCCGGGGCAAAGATCACATCGCCCGTACAGGATTTTGATTACGGATACCGCCAGGGCGATATCATCGATCCCTTTGGCCATTGCTGGCAAATACAGAAGAAGATTTAGAAGAATCAAGACAGCAAGATTCAGGATTCAAGAACCCAGATTAAAACTAATCTCTATTCTCCAATCACTAATCACTAAATTTGCCCCATGCGTTTCGATATCATCTCTGTTTTGCCAGGTTTGCTGGAAAGTCCCTTTGCCCATTCTATTTTACAGCGCGCGCAAAAAAAGGGCATCTCCGAAATTGTGGTGCACAACCTGCGCGATTACGCCACCGGAAAGCAAAAAAGCGTTGACGATTACCCGTACGGCGGCGGCAGCGGCATGGTAATGACCATACCACCCTTCGCGGCCTGTATCGAGAAACTAAAAAGCGAGCGCGAATACGACGAGATCATTTTTATGAGCCCCGATGGCGAAACCCTTAACCAGGGGATAGCTAACCAGCTGTCTATCAAAAAAAACATCATGATACTTTGCGGGCATTACAAAGGGATCGATCAGCGCATCCGCGACATTTACGTTACCCGCGAGATCTCGATAGGCGACTATGTGCTGTCAGGCGGCGAACTGCCCGCTGCGGTACTGGTTGATGCCGTGGTGAGGCTGATCCCGGGCGTACTGAGCGACGAAACATCAGCCTTGTCTGATTCTTTCCAGGACGATATGCTGGATGCCCCCGTTTACACCCGCCCTGCCGACTGGAACGGGCATAAAGTACCCGCTGTATTATTAAGCGGCAACACCCCTGAGGTTGAAAAATGGCGTTTTGAACAAGCCCTTGAGCGCACCAAAATCCGCAGGCCCGATCTCTTGGATTAGCACCCCAATCCCCTAAAAAGGGAACCTGATTTAGAAAGTTCAGGCCATTCAAATGCTCCTCGTTCAGGAGGCTGGAGCCCCCAATTTGTGGACAAAACACAATTTGTGGAAATTTTTAAAATACGTTTTCAAATTCAAAATAATATCCTTATTATTGCACTCCGATTTTTACGGGTTAAAAATCGCTTTAAGAGCTTAAAATCATGGATTTAGTAAAATTTGTAGAAGAGCAATCAGTAGTTAAAAATACATTCCCGTCGTTTAAGGCTGGTGATACTGTTAGTGTGCATTATAAGATCAGAGAAGGTAATAAAGAACGTATCCAACTTTACCAGGGTGTTTGTTTACAGCGTAACAGCGTTGGCAACAGCGAAACTTTTACCGTACGTAAGGTTTCTAACGGTATAGGTGTTGAGCGTATTTTCCCTATCAACTCTCCAAACATCGATAAAATAGAAGTAAACAGTGTTGGTAAAGTACGCCGCGCTAAATTGTTCTATCTGCGTGCCCTTACCGGTAAAGCAGCCCGTATCAAATCAAAAAGGGTTTAATTATCTTTTCGCCGCAAGGCGGATACATATAAAATTTACAGAACCTGCCCGTTATACGGGCGGGTTTTTTTGCGTTGATTGGGATGTGATGGCGCCCTTCTTCCCCACGCTTAACACTACGCATCATTGAGGGGCACAAAGTAATCTCTGAACTAAGCTTCAACGCCCTGCATTACCATTTTCTATCGGGAGATTGCTTTGTCACCACGCTCCGCGCAATGACGTGCAGGTTATGTGCACCACAAAAAAGCCCCTGTGCAAATACACAGAGGCTTAAAAATATATTTAAAAACGCTTATTTCTTATCGTCCTTTTTTACTGCTTTTGGTTTAGCCACGGGCTTTTTTGCAGGTTCGGTTTTAGCTGCGGGTTTCTTTTCGGCTGCCGGTTTTTCTTTTTTCGGCTCGTGTTCTATCACCAGGGTTTCTTCGCCATGCTCTTCGCTTAAAGGTTCAGTGTGATCGGGGATAGTTTCGTTCACCACATCCGATGTTTCATCGGGCAATGCAGCGTTGTTTAACAATTCGGCCAAAACCGTACGGCCGCCTTTTACTACCTGGTTCAGCTCTACATTTATTTTGGTACCCAGCGGCAGGAAAATGTCCACCCTCGACCCAAATTTTATAAAGCCAAATTGCTGGCCCTGTTCAACCACATCGCCCTCTTTTACATACCATACAATACGGCGGGCAAGCGCGCCTGCTATCTGGCGGAATAATACCTGGGTGCCTTCGCTATTTTCGGTTACAACGGTGGTACGTTCGTTCTCGGTTGATGATTTGGGATGCCATGCCACCAGGTATTTGCCCGGGTGGTACTTAAAATATTTAACAACCCCGCTTATTGGGTTGCGGTTTACGTGCACGTTAACCGGCGACATAAATACCGATAGTTGAATGCGCCTGTCTTTAAAAAATTCGGTTTCTTCCGTTTCTTCAATTACTACTACTTTACCATCTGCAGGGCAAAGCACCTGCGATTCTTCGGCGCTAATGTGTAAAATAGGGCTGCGGAAAAACTGCACAATGGTTACAAACAGCAAAAACGACAAGATGTAAACTATCCATTTTACAACATGTGCATCCGGGAAATAAAATGAGATAAGTGCGTTCAATACAAATATGAACAGCACCGTAAGGGCAAGTGATGTATATCCTTCTTTATGAAAAGTCATATATAGGGTAATAAGTTTCTACAAAATTAAACATTTACAGCGAAGTATAAGTAAGTATATACAACAGGCGCTGCCAGCAGCAACCCGTCGAACCTATCCAGCAAGCCCCCATGGCCTGGCAGTATGGTGCCCGAATCTTTGATGTTGATGCTGCGCTTAAACATAGATTCTACCAGGTCTCCCAGCGTACCGAAGCAGGAAATAAGGATGGCCACAGACACCCAGTTCTTCCAGCTAAGTTCAGGGAAATAAAGGCTGATGATATAGCCAACCGCGGCACTGATAACTACGCCGCCAATAAAGCCTTCCCAGGTTTTTTTTGGCGAGTGGCGTTCAAAAAGCTTGGTACGGCCAATGCTCATCCCTACCAGGTAAGCCCCGGTATCGTTACTCCATAGCAGTAATAAAAAGCCCAGCGGGATATGAACAGTGTAAGGTCCGCTTACATAGGCCAACGCATGAAAAAATGTAAAAGGTATTACCACAAACACTACACCTAAAAGGGTATAGCCAATATTGGCAAAAGGTGCAACGGAAATTTTAAACAGCTCGAAGATAAATACTATGATCACGCCCAGGGGAACCAAAAACAACAGCGTGTGGCCTATTCGCATACTGCTTTCGCCGGCCGGGGTTAATGATGCGTCATAAGTAATAAAGGCAAACGCCGCGTAAATAAGCGCCCCGCTTAGCAAGCCTGCAACTATATTAGGGGCGGCTGTCTCTTTCTTAATAAGCGTATAAAACTCGTACAGGCAAAAGCCGCTTAGCAATAAATAAAATGCGCCAAACACATTGTGCCCCAGTAAAAAGGAGCCAATCATCACTATGGTAAAAAAAAAGCCCGTTATGGCGCGTGTCTTCATCATAAATTAATTTGGTTCAATATCATTATTTCAATAGCGCGGCTAAAATCTTCCTGGTGTATATACACTTCAATATCGCCAAAAGCCTGGTGCGATGATGCCTGCTTGTTAAACAATACAGCATCTATCTGGTACCCGGTAAGCACCTGTTTGATGATCTCCGACTGATAGAAATTGGATGAAGTATAAATTTTAACCCAATTTTTCTCCATTTACTACAGGGTTAAGTTTTTTATCCAATGCTACCTTTTTATAAACTATCAGCAAAATTATAATAATTATCAGGCTAAACAGGTAGATAGGGGTATTAAATACATTCGTGTCTTCGGGGTTTAGTGTAATAATGTTTTTCTGATACAAATATGTTACCACCACAATAGTGCTATTGTTTAAAAAATGCCCCCATATGGCAGGCCAGATACTGCCACTATATGCCACTAAATAACCGAAAATGCCACCCAGCAACATGCGTGGCAAAAAGCCATAAAACTCCATATGAAACGCGCTGAATAAAGCCGCGCCTATCCAGATAGATGCGTGAATATTTTTGGTCCATTTATGTAAAATAGTTTGTAACACACCGCGAAACATAATTTCCTCGGCAATGGCGGTTAAAACACCTAACAGGATAACGTTTTTTATTACATCCCAAATGGTGTTCATTTTTAAAATGGCTGCGGTAAGCAGTTCGGCTGCTTTTTCAGAAGCCCGCATCCAATCTTCCAACCCCTTTAACCATTTTGGAAGTACCAAACCCTGGTTAAAATTACCCAGCACCTCTATCAGGGGTACAGACACCATCATTATCACAAAAACCAACGCCAGTAAAATAAGGTGGAAGCGCTTATTTGTTCTAAGATATTCTTCCGTGTTTTTTACTACCCATTTACTAAAAACCCAGGGGCCCAAAAAAATGGGCAGGGTCATAGCAAGTATCTGCAATATATAAAGGGCGCGTAATGTTTGCGGATTGCTAAAATTAGCCGTGCCAATATCGGTCAATATTTTTAGCCCGAAAAACACCGCAATAACTACAAAGCCCAATATATTGCAAGCAACAAATACCCCTGCAAATACAGCTACAAAAAGCAGGAATTGCTTAGCCGGGGATAGGTGATTTACCGGGCTTTTCATCATTTAGCTTAAATTTCGTAAATTTGCACGAATATAACCGATGTCCGTACAAATAGGAAATATTGATTTAGGAGAGTTCCCGCTGTTGCTGGCGCCGATGGAAGATGTGAGCGATCCTCCTTTCCGTTACGTGTGCAAGCAAAATGGCGCGGATATGATGTACACGGAATTTATTTCGTCCGAAGGGTTGATCCGCGATGCGGCCAAGAGCCGTCAAAAACTTGATATTTTTGAATACGAACGCCCGATAGGTATCCAGATCTTCGGAAGCGATATCGACCACATGCGCGAAGCTACTGAGATAGCCTCGCTGGCCGGGCCCGACCTGATGGATATTAATTACGGCTGCCCTGTTAAACAGGTAGCCTGCCGTGGTGCAGGTGCCAGCCTTTTACAGGATATTGACAAAATGGTTGCCATGACCAAAGCGGTTGTAAATGCCACCCATTTGCCCGTTACCGTTAAAACCCGCTTGGGCTGGGATGATAACACCAAAAACGTTTACGAAGTTGCCGAACGGCTTCAGGATGTAGGTATAAAGGCTTTGACCATACACGGCCGCACACGCGCGCAGATGTACAAAGGCGTTGCCGACTGGACGCTGATAAGCCAGATAAAAAAGAACCCGAGAATAAAGATCCCCATTTTTGGTAACGGGGATATCGATTCGCCCGAGAAGGCGGCTAACTGGCGCATTGAATATGGTGTGGATGGGATGATGATTGGCCGCGCGGCTATAGGTTATCCGTGGATTTTCCGCGAGGTTAAACACTATTTTAAAACCGGCGAACACCTGGATAAGCCAACCATTGCCGAACGCATTGAGGTTTGCAAAACGCACCTGCAAAAATCGATAGAATGGAAAGGCCTTAGAACGGGTATTTTTGAAATGCGCCGCCACTACAGCAACTATTTTAAAGGCGTACCCGACTTTAAAGAATACCGTATGCAACTGGTTACTGCTGCTACCATCGAAGAAATAATGGATATTTTAGCGCAGGTTGACAAAAAATATGCTTTTGAAATGGCGTAATATTTGTTTGTATGCTATATATTTGAATATAACGTTACAATAAACAATGGCCACTACCATAACTGAAGGTGTTAAGGTTTCAGTTGAAACAATTTACCAACCCGAGTATTCAAACCCCATGAATGATCATTTTATGTTTGCCTATAAGGTGAATATAGAGAATATGGGCAATTATGCCGTACGCTTGGTAAGCAGGCACTGGTATATCTTCGACTCGAACGGGGCCAAGCGCGAAGTTGAAGGCGAAGGCGTTGTGGGCCTGCAACCTGTTATTGAGCCGGGCAGCTCGCACGAGTATGTAAGCGGCTGTAACCTTAAAACAGATATGGGCAGCATGAAAGGCGAATACCAGATGGAGCGCCTGCTGGATAACTCGGTTTTTAATGTACAGATCCCCGAATTTTACCTGATTGCACCTTACAGGTTGAATTAGCAGACCCCTAACATCCTGAAGGGGGAATAGAATATACGCCCCGGCAGAAATGCCGGGGCTTTTTGTTGCCGAAATTACTATCCTGTCATCCCGAACGAATACCTTTGTTTTACAACAAAGCCGAGCCACAAAATTTGCAAAAGGTAGCATCGCCATCGTGCCCTTCGCGGCCGCAGGTGGGGCAGGCTTCGGGAAGTTCCTTTTTCTGGCGTGCCGCGGTTGCAAGATCATGGGTTAAGATCCCGGTGGGTACAGCAATTATGGCGTAACCTATCAGCATTACTATCGAAGCTACGAATTTTCCGGTAGCTGTGACGGGGGCGATATCGCCATAACCAACTGTGGTAATGGTAACAATAGCCCAGTAAATACTTTCGGGAATGTTGGAAAATCCGTTCTCGCGCTGCTCTACCAGGTACATCACCGAGCCCAGTATTACCGTGAGCGACAACACCGTAAGCAGGAAAATACTGATCTTACGCAGGCTACCTTTCAGCGCTACCGTTAAAAAATTGATCTCTGTTAAAAAGCGGCTCAGCTTAAAGATCCTGAACACCCGCAGTAATCGCAAGGCCCTGAATACCAGCAACGACTGTGCGCCGATAAAAAATATACTTAGATAAGATGGGATCAGCGCAATAAGGTCAATAATGCCTAAGGGACTAAATACATACTTCCAAGGTCTTTTTATACTGACCAGCCTCAGCGTATATTCAATGGTAAACAACGCCGTATAAACCCATTCAACATATTTAAATGTATGCCCGTACTGCTGGTGAATGCTTTCTACGCTATCCAACATCACCACAATAATGCTGGTAAATATGGCTATTAGCAGGCCAACATCAAAAGCCTTGCCCGCACGCGTGTTAGATTCGTAGATGATCTCGTGCAGTTTAAAACGCCAGTCTTTTTTGGTTTCGGTTGATGCCATTATTAAAGATAACACAATATGCAATGTATTGTGTGCAAATCAAAAGCTCCCCCTTCAGGGGGGCGGGGGGCTACAAAAAAGGCCGCCCTTAAGGCAGCCTTCAACACTAAACTAATTAAACTAAAAAACTACTGCTTACCGTTGCTAACCGGTTATATTTATTGGGGCATATCAGCCTGCTAATTTCATTTACTATATACATGACGAAGTATAGTATTAGTTTGTTACAAGCCAACAAAAAACGCCCCGGTAAATTCGGGGCGTTTTTATCTTATCCTTTGTCTTTAATCCTATCTAAAAAGACTTAGTTCCTGCGGTTAAATAAAAACGACGCGTAGTAAACCAGGGTTGCCAGTGCGCCTAAAGCAGCTACAACATAGGTCATGGCGGCCCACCAAAGGGCATCTTTGGCCTGCTCATGTTCCTCGCGTGTTTGCATAACGGTGTAGTTATTATTTAACCAGGCCAAGGCACGCTGACTGGCGTCAAACTCTACCGGCAATGTTATAAAGCTGAACAGGGTTACCAATGCCAGCGCGCCAACGCCAATAGCCAGCACAAAAACGTTGTGGGTAAAAAACAGCAGCATAACGCCTATCATCAGTGTCCACTGGGTTAAGGTTGATGCCACATTTACTACAGGCACCATTGCCGAGCGGAAGCTAAGCCAGCTGTAGGCTTTAGCATGTTGTACGGCGTGGCCGCATTCGTGCGCCGCAACTGCGGCCGCAGCAACACTGCGGCTGTGGTACACATCGGGGCTAAGGTTAACAGTTTTATTTTCGGGGTTATAGTGGTCGGTCAACTGGCCTTCAACAGAAGTTACCTGCACATCGTAAATGCCGTTGTCTTTCAGCATGCGCTCGGCCACATCCTTGCCAGACAGACCGGAGAGTAAAGGCATTTCGGCATATTGTTTAAATTTACTTTTGAAACGCCATTGCACAATAAAGCTTACCAGGGCAATTGCTATCATTAGCAGCCAGGCAGAATTATAGGAAACAAATAATAGGTTCATCATTTTTCAATAGTTTTATAAAAACAGCAATTCAAAAAGCATTCCACATTAAGTTAAAACGCAAATGCTTTCTGAAATCGCGTTTTTGAATTTTGAATTTTTACTTTTGAATGATGTCAAATAACTTTTCGTACTGGGAGCGTACCGCGTTTGTTGATAATGCCGATGTGATCATTATTGGCAGCGGCATTGTGGGGTTAAGTGCCGCCCTTCACCTTAAAACCCGGGGACCAACGCTGAAGGTGCTGGTTTTAGAACGCGGCTTTTTGCCCAGCGGCGCAAGTACAAAAAACGCCGGCTTTGCTTGCTTTGGTACCGTTTCCGAGCAATTGGAAGCGCTTAAACATTCCACTGAAGAGGAGGTTGTGCAACTGGCCAATTATAAATGGCGCGGCCTGCAGCGCCTTAGGCAAAACCTTGGCGATGAAAATATTGACTATCACCAGTACGGCGGCTATGAGTTGTTTATGCACGATGAGGAAGCCAGCGCACAAGAGGCGCAGGATAACATCGAACGCCTAAATAAACTATTGAAACCGGGCATTGACGGGCATGACATTTATGCAGTTGCGGATGCTAAAATTGCCGATTTTGGTTTTAAAGGCGTGGGCAGCATAATCTATAACCCATTTGAGGGGCAGATCCATACCGGTAAAATGATGCGGGCCTTGCTGAATAAGGTTCATGCACTGGATGTTTTGGTGTTGAACGGATGCGAGATCTTGTCTATCCATAATAACGGCGACCATATTCTGTTAACATCCCCGCAGGGAAACTTTAAAGCCAGTAAGGTTATTATGGCTACCAATGCTTTTGCCAAACAGCTTTATCCCAAGCTGCAAGTTACCCCCGGCCGCGGGCAGGTATTGGTTACAAAGCCTATTCCTGGCTTAAAAATAAAGGGCACCTATCATTTTAATGAAGGGTATTACTATTTCCGCAATATAGATGGCCGTATACTTTTTGGCGGTGGCCGCAACCTGGATTTTGCAGCTGAAGAAACACCTGAATTTGGGCACACCGATACTGTTAAACAAAAGCTAACCAATTACCTGCACCAAGTTATCCTGCCCGGCCAAAACGCCGAGATCGATTACTGGTGGAGTGGCATTATGGGCTTTGGCGACGAGATAAAGCCAATAGTAAAGCAACTGGAACCCAACATATTTTGCGCGGTACGCTGCAATGGCATGGGCGTAGCCATGGGTAGTTTGGTTGGGGAAGAGGTAGCGGAATTGGTGCTTAAGGTTTGATTATTTTACAATTTAAAATCTTTAAAAATCGCAAATATCTTAATTACAGCGGTTTGCGTGTTCACGTTCACGATTGTAAATGCTACATGTGCTTTTCATAATCAATTGATTATTAACTGATTGGATTTTGATCAAATTAATAAATCGTATAATCGGTTGAAAGCCAGATGTTTGTGCTTTTCCAATCATGAACACATTTAAAACAATTCGACAAGCCTCTCCAAAGCCATCCCGCGCGATCCTTTTATTAATATAGTAGCGTTGGTTATGGGGTTTTGCTTTAATCCGATAATGGCATCTTCCGCGGTAAGGTAAAAGGTAGTATTGATAAGTGCGGTATTCTCCACTTCGGTTTGCTGGCTCGAAAAATCCTTGCCAATAAAAATGCGCTCATCCACCTGCGCGCCCATGGCTTTTTTTATAACCGAGGTATGCTCAACAGCCGATTCGGCACCCATTTCAAACATATCGCCCAGTATCATTACTTTGTGGGATGCCTGTACCTTGTCCATATTTTCGATAGCCACAAACATACTGCTTGGGTTGGCATTGTAAAAATCGCATATAAGCGTGTTTGTAGCCGTTTTTGTGATCTGCGAGCGGTTGTTTTTGGGCTGGTAGCCTTCTATCCCCTGGTTTATCTCATCAGAATCTAACCCGAAAAAGCAGCCGATACATATGGCAGCCAATATATTATCCAGGTTATAAGAACCGGTTAATTGCGACTTTACATTATACGACGAGCTTTTACGATCATGCCATTTTAAGGTTAGGAACGGCGAGTTATCCAATAGTTTACCGCTCACTAAATTATCGGAATAGGTATTTTTGCCATAGTAAACCACATTTGATAATTCCCGGGCTTCCTGCATTTCCAGTAAGGTTTTATCATCGCTGTTTACAAATGCAATCCGACTTACGGACTTCCCATCGCCCTGACTTTCGGAGCGGGCTAAATAATCGTATAATTCACCTTTGCCTTTTTTGACACCCTCAACACCGCCAAAACCTTCTAAATGGGCCTTGCCTACATTGGTTATCAAACCATGTGTTGGCTGTGCTATTGTGCAAAGCAGCGCTATTTCTTTTTGATGGTTGGCGCCCATTTCTATCACCGCCATTTGGTGCGAACTATCGATAGTCAAAATAGTCAACGGTACACCTATATGGTTATTCAGGTTGCCCTGTGTGGCCAATGTTTTAAATCGTTGCGATAACACGGCATTGATCAGTTCCTTAGTAGTGGTTTTACCGTTAGTGCCCGTTAGCCCTATAACAGGAATGCCTAATTGGCTGCGGTGGTGCCTTGCCAGATCCTGCAGCGCGGTTAATACATCGTCAACCAGTAAAAACTTTTCACCAAGGGCATATTCAGCGTTATCAATAACCGCGTAAGCCGCACCGGCTTCGATAGCTTGTTCGGCAAAGGTGTTAGCATCAAACTTATCGCCCTTTAGCGCGAAAAACAGGCTGCCCGGCGCTATTTTACGGGTATCAGTGCTGATAACAGGGTGCTGCAGGTAGAGTTGATATAATTGTTCAATGGTAGTTTTCATGATAAATCTGTAATCTAAATTACACTTCTCTATTCATCCAGGCAATAACTGCCTTTATTTCGCCGTAGCTATATGCGTCTCCCAAAACTTCTTTAAGGGGCGCCAACATCAGGCTGCCATAACTTTCAACGGCATCCTTTATCGCGGCTATCTTGCTTTCATTAACAAATTCGTATACATCCAGTTCGCCGGTTTGTACAAAACGGCTTAAATGGCCCTCAATTGTCGTTGGGGATAAACCCCGTTCCTGCGAAATTTCGGTAACACTTTTACCTTCTTTATACAGCAAATAAGTCGCCATGAACGTATCCGATACTTTACCGCTTTTTGGTTTTGCTTTGCGTTCCCGCTTTGCAGATTTTTGCGTTATACGCGATGTTAAGCCTTTTTCCTGGCTGTAACTATTAACGATCGCCAAAAATTCCCGCCCGTATTTGGCCAGCTTTACATCACCAAAGCCGGATATTAGTCTTAGTTCATCCATTTTTTGGGGCAGGTAGGTAGCAACTTCCAGCAGGGTAGCATCCGACAGGATAATATATGCCGGCAGGTTTTCGCCAACGGCAATTTCCTGGCGCGTTTTGCGCAGGTTGGCAAGTAGTTCGGTTTCGTAGCTTAACGTTTCTTGCTCCTGTTCGGTAGTAACTTCTGATGCTATCAGTTCAACTTTTAGCTCGCTTTTTAATACTGCTTCGCTTTTTGGTGTAAGCTGTAAAGCCGAGTAACCGTCTTCGCTGATGCGTAAAAAGCCCTGGGCTATCAGCTCGCGCAGGTAGCGCTGCCAGTCGGCCCGGCTAATGTCTGCCCCTGCACCATATGTTTTTAATAGCTTATGCTCCTCCCATATCCGCTGGCTTTTTGCGCCAACTAAGAAGTGTACCACATAGGTCAGGCCGAATTTCTCCTTTAACCTTGCAACTGCCGAGAGCGCTTTTTGTGCTAAGAGTGTGCCATCGAACTTTACAAACTCGCTGAGGCAAAAATCGCATGAGCCGCAGTTATCCGGGAACGGCTCATCAAAATAATGCATCAAAAACTGTCGGCGGCAGGCATGCAGCTGGCAATAGTTTACCATATCGTCCAGCTTTTTAAGCATAATAGCGCTTTGCTCTTTGTTGTTTTCTACCGTGGCAAAACCGCGCAGTTTCATAGCGTCGCCGGGCGAGTATAACAGCAGGGCATCTGATGCCAAACCATCACGGCCTGCACGGCCGGTTTCCTGGTAATAGCCCTCTATGTTTTTGGGCAGGTCCGTATGCACCACGTAGCGCACATTGCTTTTGTTAATGCCCATACCAAAGGCAATGGTGGCTACGATGATCTTGATCTCGTCTTTCAAAAATGCTTCCTGGTTGCGTGCTTTAACTTCGTTGGTAAGCCCGGCGTGGTAGGCTTCGGCAGCGTAGCCCTCTTCCTTCAGGTCTTCGGCTAAAGCCTCTGTCGACTTCCGCGACAGGCAATAAATGATGCCCGAGTCCTCTTTACGGGCATCCAGAAAATTAAGCAGCTGGTTAAAGCTGTTCTTTTTTGGGTTGACCCTATACGTGATATTCTCGCGGTTGAAAGATGAGATAAAAACCGCAGGTTGATGAAGATTTAACTTTTCCAGTATGTCTTTTTGGGTAAGCTTATCGGCAGTGGCGGTAAGGGCTATGACGGGCACATTAGGGAACTCGTTTTTTAAACCGGCCAGCATCAAGTATTCGGGGCGGAAATCGTGGCCCCATTGCGAGATGCAGTGTGCCTCATCAATCGCTATCTGTACCACGTTCAGCGTTTTCAGGAACGCCATCATGCGGTTATCGGTGCCAAATAAACGTTCGGGGGCTACATACAGAAGCCTTATTTCGTTATTTTTTAGTTGAATGGCGATATCCTTTTGCTCATCCGGGCTTTGGCTGGAGTTGAGGAATGCCGCGGGGATACCTGTTAGGTTTAGGCTGTCAACCTGGTCCTTCATTAATGCAATAAGGGGCGATATCACAATGGTAAGTCCATCCAACAATACAGCGGGCAGCTGGTAGCAAAGCGATTTACCGCCGCCGGTAGGCATCAGCACCAGCGTATCTTGTTTGTTTAAAACGTGGTTGATGATAGCTTCCTGCGAAAGCCTGAACTGGTTGTATCCGAAATATTTTTGAAGCGCTTGTATAGGTGTCATTACGTTGTATGCAAATGTGCAGATTTGAATTAATAGCCTGATGATGAAACCTCAAAAAAATATCTTTAGATTAGCCTTTACTGACACAAGCATTTAATACATGTTAAAAAAGCTACTCCTTATAATTATAATAGCGCTTTACGGCCAAAGCACTTTCGCGCAGCAAATACAATCTCCCGCCGAATTTTTAGGATACAAAGCAGGTGAAAAATTTACACCGCATTACCGTGTGGTAGAATATTTTAAATACGTTGCCGGCGTTGCCAAAAATGTTGAGCTGCAGCAGTTTGGAACAACCAACGAGGGCAGGCCGCTGATAGCCATGTTCATTGCATCTGAAGAGAACATTAAACGGCTGGATGAGATCCGCCATAATAACCTGCGTATTGCCGGGATGGAAAGTGGGGCTGTATCACCCAACTCGCCGGTGATTACCTGGCTAAGTTATAATGTGCATGGTAACGAGCCCGCATCGAGCGAGGCCGCGATGTGGACCTTATTTGACCTGGTTGACCCTGCCAATACCCGCACAAAACAATGGTTAACCAACAGCGTGGTGGTTATTGACCCCTGCCTTAACCCCGATGGCCGCGACCGCTATACAAACTTCTATAACTCGGTGCGTGGGATGGTGCCCGATGCAAGCCCCACATCGCGCGAGCATATGGAACCATGGCCGGGCGGGCGCGTAAACCATTATTATTTCGACCTGAACCGCGATTGGGCATGGCAAGCCCAAAAAGAAACGCAGGCGCGTGTAGGCTTATTTAACAAATGGCTACCCGAAGTGCATGTTGATTTTCATGAGCAGGGATACAATAACCCTTACTATTTTGCCCCTGCCGCCGAACCATACCACAAAGATATTACCCAATGGCAGCGCGATTTCCAGGTGACGATAGGAAAAAACAACGCGAAATATTTTGACCAAAACGGGTGGATGTATTTCACCAAGCAGGAATTTGACCTGCTTTATCCATCGTACGGGGATACTTATCCGTTATATAACGGTGCCATAGGGATGACCTACGAGCAAGGCGGCATAAGCGCCGGCCTGGCGGTGGTTACCCGTAACGGCGATACGCTTACTTTGGCCCAACGCGTATCGCATCATCGCACCACCGGTTTAAGCACAGTCGAAATAGTATCAGAGCATGCTCAAAAAGTGGTGGATGAGTTTAAGCGGTTTTATGATAACAGCCGGCAGAACCCGCCGGGAGAATATAAAACATACGTTATTAAAAACGATAATAACGAAAAGGTAAACGAACTGGCAAAAATGTTTGCCCGTAACGGCATCCAATACGGCTACGGATTGGCCAATAAATCGGTAACCGGGTATAATTATTTTACCGGACTAACGGAGCAGTACAATGTAAGCGCCAACGATTTGGTAGTTAATGCCTATCAACCAAAATCTGTATTGCTGCATGTGCTGCTGGAACCCAAAACCTTTATCCCCGATTCGGCCACTTATGATATTACCGCATGGGCATTGCCTTATGCCTACGGTTTAAAGGCATACGGGTTAAAAGATTCGTACAAACCGGCAGCAAGTACATGGAGCGTGGTAAAACAACAGCCGCTTACCAAAACAAAAGCGTATGCGTATGTTTCGGCCTGGCAATCAATTGCCGATGTAAGATTCCTGTCGGCCTTGTTGAAGAAAAAGATAAAGGTGCGCTATGCCGAAACCCCTTTTGAAGCACAGGGCAAAAAGTTTACGGCCGGGTCATTGATCATAACGCGCGCTGGGAACGAAAAAATTGATTTTGACCAGGTGGTTACCCAAACAGCTGCCGATATGGAGCACGAAATAACACCATTGTCATCGGGGTTTGTTGATAAAGGGTCGGATATCGGGTCGGACGATGTACGCTTTATACGCCAGCCGCGTGTGGCATTGGTTACCGGCGACGGTATAAACTCGGAAGCGATGGGCGAGGTATGGCACTTTTTTGAGCAACAGATAGGGTATCCCATTAATCTTATACGCTACCAGGATATCAACAGGATAAAGCTTGGTGATTTTGATGTGCTGATAATGCCCGATGGAAGGTACAACGATTTGTCATCTGACAATTTACATAACTGGGTGCGCGATGGCGGGAAGCTGATTGCCATGGAAAACGCGGTTTCTTCGCTGGTTGACAAAAAGGGGTTTAGCATCAAAAAGAAAGAAAACAAGAAAGAGGATAAGGCGGAATCAAAAGGCAGATCAACAATAAAGATCTATGCCGACCGCAACAGGGATGCCATCCGCTCGAGCATACCGGGCGCAATTTTTAAGCTGAATATGGATAATACCCATCCGCTGGCATTTGGCTTCCCTAATTATTATTACTCGTTAAAGCTAAGCGATGATATTTACGAATTGCTTGGCGAAGATGATTGGAACGTTGGAACGATAGAGAAAAACGGATATGTAGCGGGTTTCGCCGGCTTTCAATCCAAACAGAAAATTAACAATGGCCTGTTGCTGGGCGTTCAATCGCTTGGCCGCGGCTCAGTCGTATATATAGTAGACGACCCCTTATTCCGCAGTTTTTGGGAGAATGGAAAACTGCTGTTTAGCAACGCTGTGTTTATGGTGGGGCAATAAACCGACAAGCAAGCCTCCAGCCGAAGCCCCCCAGCCCCCTGAAGGGGGAGCAAACCCTCTAACGCCCTGGAGGGGAACATAATAAAGCCCTTTGACAAATATCAAAGGGCTTTATGCGTGTCAAAAGCTCCCCCTTCAGGGACTGGGGGGCTGGGCTTTTATCCTCCGCTCTTCACCCTTCCCTTTTCGTCTTCGGCGCCGGTTTGGTGTTTGCGCGCCTTAATTTTACTGTTGCCAAAATTGTAGGTAAAGGTTAGGCGGGCTACGCGGGTTTCGTTTTTCTGTACCAGGTTAAGGTTTGTGCTTCCGTAATCGGTAGACAGCCTGTTTTTGCGGGTATTAAATATATCTGACACAGCTAATTTGATATTCATTTTCTTTTTATAAAACGAATGGCTTACACCAGCATCAACAGCATATTGCGATTTAAGCTTAAATATGCTGTAACTTGAAGCCGACTGGTAAAAGGCCGATAATTCGAATTTGTAACCCGGCACCAAAAATGTTTGGGTAGCGCGTCCCTGGAAAGCGGCTTGCCCATTGCTAAGCATGCTGCCATATAAAGATGCTGATTTAAATTTTTGGTAAAAGCCGGTAACATCCAGGTTTCCTGTCCACCATTTGGTAATAGTATACGGTGTATTGATATTGATGTTGTAGTTATCCCGGGTTTGCAGGTTTTCGTTGGTTTTGTAGGTGGCTTTTTTAACGGTATCGGTATATAAAACATCTACGCTTGCATCGGTAGTGTGACTGTACCCCAAGGTAACGTTGATGTTTTTATTATAAGTGTAGCTAAGCTCGAACGAGTTGGTGTATTGTGGTTTAAGAAAAGGGTTACCTTTTTCGTAGGTGTATTGATCAAGGTAATACACAAACGGGTTAAGGTTATCGTAGTCAGGCCTGTCGATACGCCTGCTGAAATTGAAGCCCACCTCATGTTTGGCAGAAATAGTTTGATTGATGAATAAACTTGGGAACAGATCAAGATACGACCGGTGAACCACCTGGCTGTAGGTTATTAAATTACCGGTTGATACGGTGCGTTCGGCACGCAAGCCAATTTGCACCGATGTGTTTTTGAATGTTTGGCCCAGATTAAAGTATGCCGCGCTCACGCTTTCGTCGTACACAAAGCGGTTGGTGCGCGAAGTATCATTTATAAACGTGCCACTACTTTCAATTTCGGCGCGCAGGTCGTTATCTGTTTTAACCGAGCTTGCCTTTATGCCTGCTTCCAGTTTAAGGGTTTTGTTTATAGGGTAAGTATAATCAACCTTGCCGGTATAAATCCTAATGCTCGACGGGGTTTGGTTGCGTAAGAAAAGCGACGGATGCTGTACGCTGCCATCGGGAAGGAAAAAGTAGGTATCGTTATTGGCGAATGAATTGTTTTTAAATTTGGAGTAATCCAGGTCTATACTTATTTCTTGTCCGCTGGTATCTATAACCAATTTATCATTCAGGTTTACAGCAATATTGCGATATGTTTGATTTACGCTTGTAGGGGTATTCTGTACCGAATCTACAACAAAAGGGGTTGAGCCAATCTTAGTAACACTTTTATTGTTATTGTATTCGTTGGTATGATCTCCGCTTACCACAAACCCTAAAGTGTTTTTTGATGATGTGTTATAATCGGCACCAACACGAAAGTTGTTATAGTGCAGCTTCCTTTTCATTAGTGTATTTTGCATAAAATAAGTTGTAGTAGGCCCACTTATTACTGTGCGGTTAATATCAATTATGTTTTCACGGGTAAGGTCGCCATGGCTAAGCGTACCAAACACACTTAAATTGCCCACTTTATGGTTCAGGTTAAGGCTGGTATTATCCCTAAAGTTTTTACCGTAAGCAACCCCTGCAGTTAAGCTGCCGTTGGTACCGCTTTGTTTGTTCTTTTTTAGTTTAATGTTGATGATGCCCGAGTTGCCCGAAGCATCGTACCTGGCAGATGGGTTGGTGATGATCTCGATAGATTGTATCGTTGTGCCATCGGTAGAACGCAGCAATGCCGCTAATTGTGTCGACGAAAGATAAGTGAGCTTATCGTTTATCATCACGGTTACACCCTGTTTGCCTTTCAGGGTAATGTTATCGTCCTTATCAATAGTAACACCGGGGGCGCGTTCCAGTATCTCTAATGCCGAGTTGCCAGCGGCAAGCACACTGTTTTCTACGTTCATTACCGTACGGTCAAGCTTGCGTTCGATAAGGGGTTTTGATGATGTTACCGTTACACCCTGCAGTGTGCGGCTGCTTTGCCGCATTTTTATAAGAGGTGCGTTAACGGCTGGCTGGGCAGCGCTTACTTCAAAAGCCGCGCTAAAGGTTGGCTGGTAGCCAACATTGGTTGCTTTGATAATGTATTTACCGGCAGTAACACGATCGATCAGGTAATTACCGGCATCGTTAGTAAGTGTGCCTTTAACAACCGATGAATCTTTTGCTCTTAACAGGGTTACGGTAGCGTAGTCCAAAGGCTTTTCCTGTTCGTTATGCAACAAGCCCGATACGCTGGCTGTTGGCTTAGTTTGCTGTGCATTAACAGATGCGGCAGTTAACAGGATGAACAGGATATATAATAGTTTAGTAATTTGTTTCATGAGTAAAAAAATTTAGGCAATAAAAGCCCCGCGAAGGATGTTCCTTCGTTTTTTTTGAATGGGCGTAAGTTTGTTGTATTGCGGTTAACCCGCGCGGCTTATGTTATAGCTGGTGTAGGTGTTTGCATAGGTATGGGTTTATGTTGTATGCCGGCCACAGGGTGGGCATGTAATTGTCGTTTATGTTAAGATGTTAATCAGCGGAAAAGGTTACACTCAAATTTCAATTTTCGGATTCAGGCAAAAGCAATTCTGCGATATCCTGATATATAAAGTATCGTATTTGCCCGTCATTCCCCGGGCGCGTTTTGTTGAAGGCAGTATTGGCCTTTGCATTATGTGCCACCCCTGTTTTTTTAACGCAGGGCGAATTATAAAAAGGTAATATAAGCCCGCTGAATAACAGCAGGCTTATATATTTTATAATAGTTTTCATTATTGTTCTTCGTTTGCCCTTGCAGCGCTATCTGCAGCAGCTTTTTGTTTTGGTGTTTGTGGGATAACTAAAGTATCTACCTTACATTGCAGGCCGTTATCAGTCATAATGAATGTTGCCGATGGTGCAGCTTCTTTTTTGTTATCGCGTTTACAATCGTAAACGTTTATACCACTTAACATGCTGTCAAGCTCCTCATCAATAATAAGTTTGGCATTAAGCGGTAATTTTAAAGTAAGCCTTACATCCTGGTTGCGCCACCTGCGGTCTGCCCCTTTGTCAAAACGGCGGTTAAACTTTAACACATTGCCAATTTGTTCAAAATGGTAAATTATGGCACGTGCATTAGTTAAAGCGTCCTGGTAATCTCCGCCACGGGCGCTAAATGATTCTATCAGCACCGGTTGTTTTACATCTCCACGCTCAACAGTAATATATGCTGTTGAATTAGGCGAATCAAAATCATTGTCATTGTCATCAAGGATAACACCACCTTTAAAGCCTTTAATATCATAACGGATACTATCCTCTGCTGTCATGAATTTAATAGCATTCAACGTTAAATGATAAGTACTATCGGCCATCGGTGCAATATTTACGGTACGGCTGTAGCTGGCGCTTGATTTAAACTCGGCGGAGATCTTAACAGAGTAGTATATAACCACGCTTAATGCCACTATCCAGCACATTAATAAAGTTGAGGCAATAGTGCGGCCAATGCTTTTAGTATTAAACACATATGTTAATATAGCCAGTATTATTGCCAATAACGGTATAACTGCCATTAACACGGCGCATACCAGAAATATGCTGCTTATCCTGTCGGTGGTTAACGTGAACGGAAAGGCATGATAGATGCCACCATGGCCGGTAACTATAGCTACAACTACAGCGCCAATGGTAAATACAATACCGGCAAAACAGGCGGCTACGATGCCTATGGCTATAAGCCTGCCTATAACTTTACCGGCACCACCTAAAAAGTTGCCAAAGTGGCCAAAAATATCGCCGGCAAAATCACGGGTTTTGTATATTAACGGGCGGGCTTCCTGGTGCAGATTAGAGAGGTTATGGCGTACCCCGCTTATTTCTTCCTCAAAATTATTCTTAAATCCCTGCAGGTCCAGTTTCTGGCCTTTCATGGCCATGCGGTCGGCGCGGGTAACGGCTTTAGGCACAACTATCCACAGTATTATATATAGTATAAAACCGGTACCTGCAAAAACAACACTTAAGGCAAATAGCAGGCGTACCCATACCGGGTTAAAATCAAAGTAATTGGCAATGCCCGAGCAAATGCCGGCAACCAGATGGTCGTCAGGATCGCGGAACAAGCGGCGTGGCTCGCTGCTATAGGTAAAGGCTTGCTGCATATGTGGTTTTGCACCACCTTCCTCTACTTCAAAATCCTCAACCGAGCCCATTTGTTCAACAACGGTTTTAACATCCTGTATAACTACAACCTGTTTGCCCTCTTTAAGCAAAATCTCGTTAAACATTTCTGCTATGCGGTTCTCAATATCAGTTGTGATCTCCAGGCTATCCGCCGAATTTAAAAAATGACGCTGTACATCGGTCATGTAATTTTTCAGTATCTCGTAGGCATCTTCCTCTATATGAAAAACGATGCCGTTTATATTTATGATGATAGTTTTATTCATGATGGGTGATAATTAATGGTTTTTAATTGTTTCTGTCGCCAATAGCGGTTTGCACGGCAAATGCCAGTTCCTGCCAGGTGCCGTCAAGCTGCTCAAGCACCTTGCGGCCGTCATCGCTTAACACATAATATTTGCGTGGCGGCCCCGATGTCGACTCCACCCAGTTGTATGAGAGCAGGCCATTGTTTTTTAAACGGGTTAATAAAGGGTATAGCGTACCCTCAACTACAAGCAGCCGGGCCTTCTTAAGCTCAGCAATTATGTCTGAGGCATAGATCTCGCCCTTTGCTATTATGGAAAGTATGCAGTACTCCAGTATGCCTTTCCTCATTTGGGTTTGTGTATTTTCAACAATCATATTACAAAGATATATGTTTTAGAATGTATTATGCAATACATAGTACTATATTTTTTATCTTTTTTTTATTTTTAAAAATTATTTTCATCAAAAAGCATCTTTTTTTACTTTTTAATTTGATTTATTGATACCGGAACACTACTTTTATGACTAATTAACTATTAACTGATCTTATTATTAACAAACATGAAAAAACTTCTACTAGTAAGTTTGTGTTTCCTGATGTTATGCATAACACAGGTATATGCACAAAATCGTACAATTACTGGTACAGTTACTTCAAAGGATGACGGCTTGCCGTTGCCAGGAGTAAGTGTTACAGTAACCGGAACTACAGTTGGTACTCAAACCAATGCTTCCGGTAAATTCTCATTAAATGTGCCTGCTACGGCAAAAACATTAAGCTTTTCGTTTATTGGTTTCGACAGGCAGTCCGTGTCTATCGGTTCGGGCGATGTTATAAACATTGTTCTGGCATCAACAGCCAATCAGCTTAGCGAAGTGGTAGTAACAGCGGGTGGTTTGGAAGCCCGTAAAAAAGAGCAGGGTTATTCTTCAACCACTATTAAGCCTGCTGCTTTAACAGCTTCTAAGCCGGTGAATGCCATTGCAGGTTTAAACGGTAAAGTTGCCGGTTTAAGAATCAACGCAACAAGCAGCGGTGTTAACCCTAACTATCGTGTAGTTTTACGTGGTATGCGTTCTTTAAAGGGTAATAACGACGCGTTAATCGTGGTTGATAACGTTATTGTTCCTAACGCTATCTTAAGCAACATCAACCCGGAAGATATCGATGATATCCAGGTTTTGAATGGTGCAGGTGCTGCGGCGTTATATGGTTCTGAAGCATCAAACGGTGCGATCATCATCACTACCAAAAAAGGTACAAGAGGCCAAACTTCAATTCGTGTGTCTAACACTACAACAATTGAGCAGGTTTCTTTTTATCCTAAATTTCAAACCGGTTTCGGTTCAGGTTCATCTGGTGATATTCAGGCTTACATCGCTTACGAAAATCAGCAGTTTGGCCCGGCTTACGACGGTGTTGTAAGGCCTGTAGGTTTACCGTTAGAAAATGGCGATCAACAAATGATCCCTTACTCTTATAAGGATGCTAAAAATAAATTTTGGCAAAACGGTTTAACCAACCAAACAGATTTCAACTTATCATCTGGTAACGATAGGTCTACTATCTATACCTCTGGCCAGTACGCTAATGTAACAGGTACTACTCCTGGTGATAAATTTAACCGTGCTAACTTAAGGGTTAACGGAACTCAAAAGATCCTTGACAACCTTAACTTAACTTATACTGTTGGTTACACTCAAAACAGGTACGATATTACCAACCAAACAGCAACTATTTACAACAACTTGTTGAACAGCCCCGGTCAGATCGACATTACCGATTATTCAGACTGGAGAAACAATGAGTATGCAAACCCTAATGGTTACTTTAATGCTTACTATAACAACCCTTACTTTATTGCCGGTAACTACCGTCAAAAAACAAGGAATGATTATTTGGTAGGTAACGTGGAGATGAAATACAACCCAACAAAATGGTTGGACTTCACTTACCGTGTAGGTATTACAACCCGTAATACAAGCCAAAAGGTATTTGCTGATAAATTCGCGTTTACTGATTACACTAAAACCCGCCCCGAGTTAGCCGGTACATACAAGGTAAATGATATCTTAGGTTCAAACCAGGATTACGCATATTATCAAACCCGTATCAATTCAGATTTCCTGGTTGGTATCAGAAAATCGGTTGATGATTTTAGCTTCAAACTTATCTTAGGTGCCAGTATCCGTAATGATAACCAAAAAGATTTAACAGCTACTGTTAATGGTTTGGTTGTGCCGGGTGTATTTAACTTAGGTAACAGTACTAATACACCAACTGCTTCCGGATCACAATATAATGCTCACCAAGAGGGCGTATACGGTGACTTTACAGTTGGTTACAAAGATTACTTATTCTTACACGCTACAGGCCGTAATGACTGGGTTTCGGTATTATTACCTAAAAACCGCTCATTCTTCTACCCTGCAGCTGACGTATCATTCGTAGTTACAGATGCTTTTAAAGAATTAAAGGACATTAAAGGTATCGATTTCATCAAAATACGTGGTGGTATATCTAAAGTTGGTCAGGTTAACTTACCAGGAACTTTTGGTGCTTACTCGTTAGATCCTACTTTCGGCCAGGGTGCTGGTTATCCGTATAATGGTGCTGGTGGTCACACTATCAGTAACACCATTGTATCTACCGATCTTAAACCAGAGATCACCAAAGGTTATGAGTTAGGTTTTGATGCAAACTTCTGGGATAACAGGGTTTCTACAAAGTTCACTTACTTTAGTACAAAAACTGATGCACAAACTATCGAAACAGGTGTATCTACTGCTACAGGTTTCAACACTTACAGAACCAATGTTGGCCAAACAAGTTCAAAAGGTTATGAAAGCTCCGTTAACTTAACTGCTTTCAGAAACCGCGACTGGGATTTAACAATCGGTGCTAACTATACCCACATAACTAATAATGTTGAATCGATATCTGCTGATATCCAGCGTTTAAGCTTAGGTGTTTATGGTGGTGGTGCCGGTTCTTATGCAGTTGCTGGTCAGCCTTTCCCGGTTATTATGGGTCATGATTACACCCGTGATGATCAAGGACGTATCATTGTTGACCCAATCACTGGTTACCCAACAGCATCAGATCAGGTTACTGTTTTAGGTAACGCTCAGCCAAAAGATGTGTTAGCTGTTAACCTGTCGGTAAAATACAAAGGTTTGCGTTTTTCAGCTTTAGCTGAATATCGTGGTGGTTACAACATCTACAATGCTGCAGCCGGTACTTTTGACTTCTCTGGTTCATCATACTTTAGCGGTTACTACAATCGCGATCGTTTCGTGATCCCTAACTCGGTTTACCTTGACGCAGCCACTGGTTCTTATGTTCCAAACACTAATATCACTGTACGTGATGGTGGTACCGGTTACTGGACAGATGATCCTCGCTCAAGCATGGATATCAACTACGTTTACTCTGGTGCTTTCTGGAAAATACGTGAAGCCGCTTTATCTTACGATCTGCCAAAATCATTATTAGGCAAAACTAAAGCTATTAAAGCTGTAACGCTAAGCGTACAAGGCCGTAACTTGTTCTTGTTTACTCCAAAATCAAATGCTTATACCGATCCTGAGTATAGCGATGGTGATGGTAACTCAAGCGGTAACGCAATTGGTTTAACAAACTTGGGACAAACACCTCCGTCTCGTTACTTCGGTGGTACTATCTCAGTAACTTTTTAAGTAAAAAATATCATGAAAAAAATATTTAGTATAGTTTTATCAGGTATCTGTTTATTATCTGCAACGTCTTGCAAGAAATATTTAGATGTCAACACCAATCCTAACGACCCGCTGCAATCAACGCCGGAGTTAGTGTTGCCCCAGGCAATTGTTGCCACAGCCGCGCTGGCTGTTAATACCGGAGATTATAACTCTTACGGATCAGCCCTGAACGGTTACTTTGGTAATGCAGGTGGTTTTGGTAGCTTAGGTGTATTAATATCTTACGCTTTCACCACCGGTGATTACAACGGACTGTTCCAAAACACTTATGATAACCTTGAAGATTATCAATATGTGATAAACAAAACAGATGAAGCCAACGTATTTAACGCTGCGGCAAACATCATGAAGGCATATGACTACCAAATGCTGGTAGATACATATAATGATGTACCTTATACTGAAGCATTAAAAGGACTTGATAAATTGCAGCCAAAATATGACAAGGCTGAAGATATTTACAAAGACCTTGGCGACAAACTTGATGCGGCTGTTGCTTTCATGAACACCGTACCTGCTGCCAGTGTGCCAAAAATATTCAATGGTACTTCTGATCCAATGTTTGGTGGCGATCCAAAAAAGTGGGCCAAATTTGGTAATACCCTTAAATTGCGCTTAATTATTCGCGCAGGTGGTAAAGTTGCTTTCACAAAAGCAACTCCCGATGCAGCTGTTGGTTTTGTAACCAATGATGTTTTAGTACAACCTGGGTACACTAAAGTTGCAGGCAAGCAAAATCCATACTGGGACAGATGGGCTTATTCAGAAACCGGTGCTGCGCGTACTGCTGCTAACGTTTACATGCCATCTCCATATGTTTTGACATTCTTTAACGGAACAAAAATACTTGATGACACCCGTGGCGTGCTTATCTTCCAACAATGGGGCGGAACAAATGGCACAACTACACCAGCTAACCAGTTAGGTTATACCGGGGCAGATGCACCTAAAGCACCAACCCCTGCATTTTGGTACACTTACGCATCTTTAGGAAGCAATGGTGAAGGGATATTCAAAGGCGAAACGGCTCCTCAACCAATTATGCTTGCGTCTGAAAGTTACTTCTTACAGGCAGAAGCTAATCTTAAAGGAATATTGGCCGGTACAGCTAAGACTAATTTTGATAATGGTGTTAAAAGTGCTTACGCTTATTTGTTTAGGGCGAATGGTCCAAACAGCGCAACTACTCCTAATTATGTAGAAGATTGGGAGCCATATTATCAGGATTATATGGACAAGGAAGCTAACGAAGGCAATTACTTAGTTCATTACGAAGACGCAACAACTGATGCCCAAAGACTTGAAGCAATAATCACCCAAAAGTATATCGCTTTAATTTACCAATTTGGTGGCGAAAGCTGGAACGAGTACAGAAGAACGGGTTACCCACGTTCTACAGGTAACTCTGCTACCACTTCGTTTGCTTCGATAGTATCACAGGCTACAGGTCCGGATAAATTGCCTACCCGCGTATTATATCCTGTTTCTGAATACACTTACAACAGCTCGAATGTGCCAAGTGGTGTAAGTCCTTATACTGACAAGATTTTCTGGGCTAGATAAAAGTTAAATTGTTTAAATTTTAAAGAAATGAAAAAATATTTAAAAATAGCTTCGGTTTTAGCCTTGGTAACAGGATTAAGTTCTTGTTTAAAGGATGAACCGATAATTGGGGGGAAGCCTCAAAATATAGTTGAGTTTTATACAACCGATGCATATACGTCTGGAACTACAGATCTATATCCAGCGTATACAAAGGGCTTTACATACTCAACTTCGGATAAGTTTGATGTAACAGTAAGTTACTCAGGAACTGATGTAGCACCTGAAGACATTACCGTAAATTTAGGTGTTAACGGTGACGCGGTTCCGCGCACAAATGCCAAAACTATTGCAGATGCCAGAGCAGACGCAATAGCTAACGGTGAAGATCCTGATGACGCTGAAGCAGACGTACAAGGCGACTTGCTTACCAACGCGCCAACAGCATCTTACCAGATACCCGCAAATGTGGTTATCAAAAAAGGCACACGCAGGGCAGTGGTATCAATTACTGTTAACCCAAGCTTGTTTGACTTTGACCATAATTATGTAATACCTCTTACTATTACATCAGCATCTATGGGTACTGTTAGCGGTAACTTTGGTACGGTAATATATGGTGTGAAATACAAAAACCAATATGATGGTGTATATCATTCAAGCGGTCAGTTTGTTCACCCAACTGCAGGCCCAAGGGATCTGAATGCAGATAAATCGTTATTAACAACCGGCCCTAACTCTAACTTATCATCTATTGGTGACGTTGGTGGATCGTTGATAATAACTGTTAATCCTACTACTAACCTGGTTACTTTCGACGGAGCATTAAGTGCCTCTCAGCCTATCGTTCCGGTACCGGGTCAGGATAACTATTACGATCCTGCTACCAAAACGTACCACTTAAACTACCAATATACTGGTGGTGGAGGTTTCCGTGTAATACACGAAACGTTGACTTTAAAACCATAATCTACGCTGTAGATTTGATAATAAAAGGCTGCCCAGAAAGTGGGCAGCCTTTTTTGTTTAACGTTGAATATTTATAATGTATTTAGCTGAAGATAGGAATAGTTGATACTATCAGTAGGGAATGTGATAGCTTATCAGAACAGGTGTTTTAATAGCATTCTGCCTAAGAGCATGTTGCAATGCGTTGTATTTAGCAAGCTATTCCTATATTCTAAGTAAACAGAAAATACAGATAGCGAGAATAAGAGATCATAAAGTGATTTATGCTAAGCCGCAAATTATGTGAACGGGGTACAACAAATGAGTTATGATAATAACGAATGGCCGGTTAGTGTAAAAAAAACCCGATAGTTGTAAAACTATCGGGTTTTTTATAAAAAAGATAATCTAATTTTTCTGACTGTTCATGATCTGGTTATTATAATTAACCTTTATAAGGTCGGTGCCAACAGTAGTTGCTAAAATAACAGTGCTTTTAACCGGTTGCCCATCAACTTTAGCGGGTATAAAATCAAGCAGGCCCGATGAATTCGCTTTTACATAAAGTTTTTTATGTTCCTGGGTTCCGTTGCTTTCATAATCTGCATATACATCGGCAATTTGTCCGGTGGGTTCAACATTTACAGTATACTTTATACTTATATCCGATTTCTCTTTTGTAATTGCCGGTGGGATATCTTTTGAGTTATAAAAGGTAAGGAATGCCAGGGTTGAACCGCCGATTTTTACCGGAGGTAATACCGTAGCCTTATCCGGTGCAGAAACAGAGTAATCCGTTTGAACATACGAGCCCGAATCCAGGTTAGTATACACCATTCGTGAGTTAGTATAATCGTACTGCTGTACTAATTGATTATTCGGGCCATAAAACATCCATACGCCTGTTTTTTTGCCCTGATCATATTTCCCCCTTACAAGGGCGCCACCGTCGGCATCGGTTACCATATATAAGCCTTGCCGTACATCTTTATCGGCTAAAACACGGTATTGCTCTGTTAAATTAAGTGAGATCTTTTTTGTTACAACTTTGTCTTGCGACATGGCTACCAGCGGTGTCAGCAAAAGCGCTAAGGCGGTTATCTTTTTCATGTGGTTTATATTTATATATAAATATATAAATTTTATTGTTTTATAATTAAACTCTTTAAGCCCGTTATTTCTATAAAGCATTATTTTAGAACGGCAAAATTTGCAAAGCATTAAAATGAACGTAAAACTTAGTTTTGCCAGAAGAAAGCACTCGATACGTAACGTTATTGTTACAAAATAGCAACTAAAAATTTAGTGAATCTTAGAGTTGCCTCGTGATTATTGCTTACTCCCCGATACTATCAATGGCACTTGGCAAAGAAGCTAATGGTGTTTTGTTTTCGCTATCAGTTATAAAAAAAGGGAGATGTTATACCTCCCTTTTAAAGGACAAAGATTTATGATTAGTTAATATGTAACCGGTCCTTTATAATGTTTTGAAGTGCCATCAGTGAAGGTTACGTTAACAGAAGCGGAATATGATGGTGGCGGGGCAGTATAACTATAACCCGAAAAAGTTGTAATAGCAATACCATCCGGGTTGCCCTCACCTGGGCTTCTGTAGAGGGCTACAATTGTTCCTTCCTGTTGATCAGCATACGCATGGTACATTTGGCTGCCTACGGTAAAATAGCCCGCATCCCATGTTTGCAACTGTTTTTGATGAACTGAGATGATCTTTTGATTTGATACACTTTTAAAAGAGGACAGGGGCAAAATTAAAAGCACGCTTCCTAAGAAGATTAGAGACTTTTTCATGATAAGGTGATTAGGTTAATAATTTATTAATTAATCTAATTTACCAAAAAACGATTGGTTGAAAGAAATTAGCAACAGTTATATTTTCAACACATTTAAAATAACAAGCAGATAAACTGCATAACAGAAAATTTAACCGTTACGATTCGCCTTGTATTAATACATTTAAGTAAACTTAAGGCTTAGGGGGGCTAAGCACAAAGTTCTTCATTCACTTTTTATCTACACTGTATTTACCGGGCCCTACAAATATCAGCCCTGCAAATACAAAAGCAAGTTCAACAGCATGCGCAGCCCCGTTTAAGCCATCACCTTTGCCCAAATGGGTGGCCGCTGCAACAATCAGATTGATCATTAAAAAAAATGCTGCCGGCCTAAAAGCCAGGCCTATCAGTATTAGAAAGCCGCCCAGTGTTTCGGTTAAGGCAGCTAAAAACCCCCACATTACCGGTAAAAAGGTTACGCCTACATATTTTGTGGAACTGCCAAGGCCTGCCCACATTTCGGTGCCGCCCAGTAATTTGGGGTAACCGTGGTATATCATCATTGCACCAAGCCCGAGCTGCATAATTAGCAAGCCGGTGTTACGATAGTTATTTAAACTGCTTAAATATGTCATATTCACTCTGTTTTATCTTATTAATAACTCATATTAACCTCATCGGTTTGCACCGATAAATGCAGCGTTTTACCCAGTATAAGGCTGCAATTATTTGACACATGCCCCGCCGGAAAATCGAAACAAACCGGGTAGCCGTATTCTGCAACTACATCCATTACCAATTCGGGGAGTGTTTGTCCGAATGGGATGTCGTTATCTTTCAGATCAGTGAAGGCACCCACAATCAGGCCTGCCAGGTTTTTCATCTTGCCGGCGCGTTTAAGTGCGCGCAGCATACGGTCAACAGCATAAAGGTATTCGCCAACATCTTCTATAAATAAAATGCTTCCGGTATAGTCCATATCGCTTACCGAATTATTTACGGCCAATAAAAGCGAAAGGTTGCCGCCTATTAATATGCCGCTGCATTCGCCTTGTCGGTTTAAAAGGTTCGGTTTGATCCGGTAGCTTAATACTTCGCCAAATAATGCCTTCCTGAGCGTTTCAAGGGAGTATGCCGAAGCATCGGGAATGTTCAACGGCATTTGGCCGTGGATGCAGGGCAGGTTATAATTGGCAATAACATGCGAATGCAACAAAGTGATATCACTAAAGCCAACCAGCCATTTAGGATTGGTTTGTAAACGACTAAAATCAACCCTATCAACCATCCGGATGGTACCGTAGCCTCCCCTGGCGCAAATGATGGCCTTAATGGTATCGTCATCGATAAAGCGCTGCAAATCTGCCGCCCTGAGGGCATCATCCCCGGCAAACTGGTGGTAGCTTGCATTCACGGTTTTGCCAAGCACTACTTCAAGTCCCCAGGATGTTAAAAGGTTCACAGCATCCGTCATGGGGATGGGCAGCTTTTTGGCCGGGCAGGTAATGGCCACTTTGTCGCCTCTTTTAAGGTAGGGTACTTGTGTTTCGGTTGATACTGACATTATTCGGTAAGTTGTGGGTTAATGTTCCTTAGAAAAGCAGTCTTTAATCCTTTGTCTTTCTGTCTTTCGTCCGTTCTATCTCTCCGACTAAAAAGTTATCTTTGCAAATTAATAAACATCCCTGTTTAATGTCGCAACTTAATAAATATAAAAGATACACCATAACATCGGCATTGCCTTACGCAAACGGGCCGCTGCATATTGGCCATTTGGCGGGCGCCTACCTGCCGGCAGATATTTTTGTACGTTACCTGCGACTGATGAAAAAGGATGTGGTGTACATCTGCGGCTCGGACGAGCACGGCGCGGCCATCACCATAAAAGCTAAAAAGGAAGGCACTACGCCCCAGGCTATTATTGATAAATACCATACCCAAATAAAGAATAGTTTTGAAGAGTTTGGGATAGCTTTTGATATTTATCACCGCACCTCATCGGCCATACATCACGATCTGTCGCAGGAGTTTTTCCTGAACCTGTACGAAAAGGGTGAGTTTATTGAGAAATACTCCGAGCAATATTATGATGAAGATTTCGACCAGTTTTTGGCCGACCGTTATATTACCGGTACCTGCCCCGTTTGCAGCTACGATAAAGCTTACGGCGACCAGTGCGAAAACTGCGGCACATCGTTAAACCCAACAGACCTGATCGACCCTATATCAACCCTAAGCAATAAAAAGCCTGTTTTAAAACCTACCAAGCACTGGTATTTGCCTTTAGATAAATACCAGCCATGGTTAGAGAAATGGATTGATGAAAAAGAAGGCGAGTGGAAGGTGAATGTATTTGGTCAATGCCGCTCGTGGTTAAAATCGGGCCTGCAGCCACGCTCCATGACCCGCGACCTGGATTGGGGAATAGATGTGCCCCTTGAAGAAGCGAAGGGCAAAAAGCTTTACGTGTGGATGGATGCGCCAATAGGCTATATATCCGCCACCAAACAATGGGCGATTGATAAGGGTAAAGACTGGCAGCAATACTGGAAAAAACAGGTTAATACAGAAGACGATGCCTGCCTGATGCACTTTATTGGTAAGGATAATATCGTGTTCCATTGCATTATTTTCCCGGCGATATTAAAGGCGCATGGCGATTATATACTGCCGCAAAACGTACCTGCCAACGAATTTTTAAACTTGGAGGGCGATAAGCTGTCCACATCCCGCAACCACGCGGTTTGGCTGCACGAGTACCTGGAGGAATTCCCCGGTAAGCAGGACGAGCTGCGCTACGTACTTACATCCATACTGCCCGAAACAAGCGACAGCGAATTTACCTGGAAAGATTACCAGGCACGTGTGAATAATGAGCTGGTTGCCATTTTGGGTAACTATGTTAACCGCGTAATGATACTGATGCACAAGTACTATGATGGCAAGGTAGAAAGCGACAGCGCTGTTATTAAACTAACCGATGCCAAAATAGATGCCGAGTTAGGCGGGTATTATGACGACCTGGGTAAAAACCTGGAGAACTATCGTTTCCGCGCGGCCTTGCAAAGTGTAATGGATATGGCCCGCCTTGGTAACCGCTACCTTACCGAGCAAGAGCCATGGAAAACTATTAAAAGCGACCCACAGGCCGCCAAAACAGCCTTACATAACAGTTTGATACTAATAGGCCACCTGGCCACCTGCCTGCAGCCATTTTTACCGGCCACGGCCACCAAAATATTTGGCATGCTGAATTTAGATCCCGTGACTTTTGATCAGGAATTGGAATTTGTAAATGGCCACCAATTAAACCCATCTGCTTTATTGTTCGAAAAAGTGGAAGACGAAGCGATTGAGAAACAGATTCAAAAACTGGCAGATAAAAAAGCGGCATCGGCAGTGGTACAGCAGCCCGTTGTAGCGCCGGCAAAAACAAATATTACCTTTGATGAATTTGTAGGGATGGATATCCGTACCGGCACTATCCTAACCGCCGAAAAGGTTGCCAAAACCAAAAAACTGTTAAAGCTAACAATAGATACAGGCATCGACCAGCGTACCGTGGTATCGGGCATTGCCGAACATTACGAACCCGAAGCCATCATAGGCAAACAGGTAAGCATACTGGTAAACCTGGAACCACGCGAAATAAAAGGCATCATGTCGCAAGGGATGATACTGATGGCCGAGAATGCCGAGGGCAAGCTAAGCTTTGTAGCCCCTGCTGATGAAATGCCAAACGGATCTGTAATAAGATAAATTATATATATGCAGATATGAAAATATGCATATGTGCGTGTTGAATTTTCAAGTATAATTTGCACCTTTGCACCCGGACAAGGAAATTCGAAATCGAACATCCGAAATCCGAAATAAACATTGGTCCCGTAGTTCAACGGATAGAATAGAAGTTTCCTAAACTTTAGATATGAGTTCGATTCTCGTCGGGACCACTGAACCTTAGTGGTAGAAACCACTAAAACCCTATAAATTACATATTTATAGGGTTTTTTAATTGTAAAAAACCTCCATTTTGAATGCTCTATTTGAATAAGTAGTGTGATTAGGTGAGGAAATCCACTTATTCTTACTCACCAATTGCTATATAGTGTCTTTAAATTAGATACTTATATGTGGATTAATTAAATTCTGTGCAGGTTAAAATCCAAATTTTAGAAAATTCGTAACATTCTTTAAATCAGAATTTTAAAAAACTCTATTTAGGTTCGATTCCGACCCATATCTGAACGTAGGCTGCAGAAACGAATGAAAACGCCTAAAACAATACCATTGGGTGTACTTTTCCCGTGTTTTTGAGCTCACTATTTGTGTTATTTAGCCTGAAAACAGGTGAGTTACATGTCAAATTAGAATTATTCATAGCCTTAATCCCGAACATGTTTCACTTTGAAACATCTTGATGCGAAAACTTCGCAAAGGTAGATTTGGAGCTTAAACAACAAGAAAATGAATACAAACCTGTACGTAAAGAATGGAATATTAAAAATAGTTGCCTACATGGGTTGTTAAGAATTGATAAAATAAGACGATTCTGTATTATTAGGGATAAGGTTTTCCACCTAAAATGTTAATAAGATGGCTTTGTTGAAAGTTTTTAGAAGACGTATTTTTGTTACTTAAATATTTGATAAACAGTATTTTACGTTTAGTTAAAGCGAAAGGAGCTATTGGTTATCCACATTTTGTTAATAACTAACAAATTCTGTTTTATAAAAGATGCTGTTTTTTGTAATTAAATACTGGAATGATAAAATCTATGCAAGTGTTAACAACTGCACATGGTGTTGATAACTATTGTTTGACATTTATTAATGTTGTATCTTTGCATCCTGTTTATTCAAAAAGTTATATATGCTTAATATGTCGATTATGAAAGAAAAGGGCCAAACGCCGGCCCCTGATTTTTCAAAAAATTTGGAGGGAGATATACAAAAATATCAGGCCGAAGGAAAGACAATAGAAGCTTTTTTAAAGGCCCGGTATCAAATTACTGATTTAAAAGATTTGGATTTCGATCTCAAAGATAAAGATGAAAGTCAGTTTGGTTTTCAAAAGGTTCGCGGCAGCGTTAACCTGATGATGGGTAATATTAGAACCTATAAACAATCTCAGGATTTAATTGAAGAAGTTTTAGGTTATGATTTGGAATCTTTAATCAATTATAAACCGTAACCTTAGCTAAATGGCTGATAAATCGAAAGAATTCCATGAATTCTTTCAGGAGACCTATGCTTTGTTCGAAAAAACAACGCAGTATGCAAAATACCTGGAAACTCTAGGTGATAAAGTAGAAATAACTTACATTAATGAGTTACGCAGCGTGCTGTTTCATTTATATAGCTATTTAGATAAAGCATGCGAAAATGATGACAAAAAGTTCGAGGAAAATTATTACGGAGCAAGAGAACATTTGTATAGGTCTTATTATGATGTGTTTTCGTTAATATGTGTTATTTTAATTAAAAAGTTCAAAAATTACAGCGATGATTTTTCGCACAGTGTTATACATGCAGTCTATCCAGCGTATTTTAGTAAAATAATGGTGGAACTGGCAGAGGTCCAAAAACTCATTTCAAAAATCCATTCTTCCAAGCAGCTAAATGAACAGTTGAGTTCAGAAATTGATCCACAGCTAACTACGGCAGAGAAAATTATTAAGAATGAGAAAATTACAACCGTTTTAATGAACTGGGATGTTGAACTGTTAGCTTATACTGGTCTATTCGTTGAGCATCAGCAAGAACGTATTCTTGAGGAAAAAAGACTGGAAGCACTGGAACTGGAAAAGGAAAGAGCACATGAACTTGAATTAGCAAAGATTGGTAAGGAGGACAATCGCTTTAAAGTAAATATATGGGTAACCATTGCAATAGCTATTTTTTCTGTGATCGCGACCTTGGCATTCACTTATTTTTATATCGTGCCACACGAGGCTGAACTAAATAAGCCGGCAACGAGTAGTCCCGCTTCAAAAGCTAAATAGGTTACTATTCAAATTAATGATTTTTGACTATTACATGTTGGAAATTGTTTCCTTTAGCTACTTTTATAGCTGATTCCTTCAAGAGGAAAATTTCCTCATATCTCCAAGTTCATCACAAACATTTCGTTATGCAGTTGAATAGCGGATTCGATGACCAGATCGGACGGGTTTCCTTAAAGATTAAGCAAGAAAGGGTTTTATTATTTGCTAATTAGGTTTAAATTGACGAAATTTATATTATAGCATTTGCAACCAAAAACAACTGAAAATTTGGTGAGTGTACAAAGCGAATTTACTAAAAACACATTAGAAAGTGTGTTTAAATCAGAGTGGTACGTTCGATTCTCGTCGGGACCACTAAAAAGTTAAAACCCTTTAGATGAAATCTGAAGGGTTTTTTGTTTAACTTACATAAGCCGGATATTTATTACATTAGTTATAGTAGCTTTCCTTTAAAATCACCCAAAAGTATGACCCAAAACATAAAGCATTGCTGCATTTTTGAGCAGACTTTAAACTAAACCAATAAATAAAATGAAAAAGATAATCTGGGTTTGCGGGATTATAGCGGGCATTATAAGTGTATCGTGGGGCGTGCTGAGCGAGGCGGTTATTGGCGATAGCTTAAGCCTGACCACCCGGATGATCTTCGGGTACGCCACTATGGTATTGGCGTTTTCGCTGATCTTTGTGGGCATCAAAAATTACCGGGATAATTACAGTAATGGCCAGATAACTTTTGGTAAAGCGCTGGGTATTGGCCTTTTGATAACACTTATCGCCTCTACGGTTTACGTGGCGATCTGGATGATAGACTTTGCTTATTTTGTGCCCGATTTTGGCGAAAAATACCAGGCGCAGGCGGTAGCCGAAATGAAGGCCGGCGGACTCAGCGCTGCGGAGATACAAAAGCAGTCGGCAGAGATGGCTGCCATGATGACCAGGTATAAAACAAGCGCTGCCTTTAGGGCGATGTTTACCTATATGGAAATTGCGCCGGTTGGCATTGTAATGTCGTTAATTGCAGCGCTTGTACTTAAGCGCAGATCTGAACCTACTACAGTAAACGTATAAAACAACAAACTATATGAAAAAAGTAACAGGCCTGGGCGGGGTGTTTTTTAAATGCAGCGACCCTAAAAATATGAACGAATGGTATGCTAAAAACCTGGGGCTAACAACAAGCGAATACGGAACTACGTTTGAGTGGCGGCAGGCCGATGATCCGTCCAAAACAGGATCCACATCCTGGTGCGCGTTCCCGCAGGATACCAAATACTTTAACCCGTCCGAAAAGCCCTTTATGATCAATTATCGGGTAGAGGACCTGGTTGCGCTGGTTGAGGAACTGAAAAAGGATAACGTAACCATTGTTGATGAAATTGCCGAATATGATTACGGCAAGTTCCTGCACATCCTGGATCCCGAAGGCAACATCATTGAGCTTTGGGAACCCAAGGACGAATAGAACGGGATATCATAATGGTCTAAAAAAACAAAATGCCTGCAGGTTTTCCTACAGGCATTTTGTTTTTATGGGAAAACGCTTAAGCTATCACAACGCTATTAATGCCTTTTTCTAAAGCAGAATCCTGTATGCCTGGTATCGACAGGCCTTCTGCCCTTACAACGGTAACATCGTTAAGGCCAATAAAGCCCAGCAGGTGCTTCAGGTAAGGGACAGCAAAATCGAGCCCGGTCATAGGCCCTTCAGAAAAAACACCGCCGGATGATAGGGCGAGGTAAACCTTCCTATTGTCAAGTAACCCCTGGGGGCCGTTCTCGTCATACTTAAAAGTAACGCCCCGCCTAACAATATGATCTAACCAGGCCTTTAGGGTTGATGGGATATTAAAATTGTAGATAGGCACGCCGATAACGATAATATCTGCATCCCTTATCTCTGCAATTGCTTCTTCCGAGTGCTGTATAGCTGTCAGGTCTGCGGGTGTGCGGCTTTCTGCCGGGGTAAAGAACGAGGTTAGGTGCGATTCTTCCAGGTGGGGGAATTGCTGCGTAACCAGGTTATGCTCGTGCACACTGCTGCCGGGGTATCCGGCCTGTATTTTTTCAATTATAGCGTTTCCGAGTTTAATACTCATGGATGCATCGCCCCTTGGGCTGGATATTATATGAAGTATCTTTTTCATTTTATTAAAATTTATTGGTCAAAGCTATGTACATTTGCTTATAAAATATTAGTAGTATACAAAAGGTTAGCGGTAACCTTTTCGTTAGTTTTCTTAATATCAATAAGTTATGAGTAAAGCACAAAGGCTTACACAGGGTGAATGTTCGGCGAGATTAACATCTATCGGCGATGCGCTGTATGTAATTGGGGGTAAATGGAAACTGCGGGTAATAGTGGCATTGCGCGAAGGCAGCAAACGCTTTAATGAGATACAGCGCGCAGTAGACGGGATATCTGCCAGGGTATTATCCAGCGAATTAAAAGAGCTTGAGCTAAACGGCTTTGTAACACGGATAGTGCATGCGCAAACGCCCGTAGTGGTAGAGTACCAGATAACAGCCTATGCCGATACCCTGGGCGATGTGCTGACTTCGTTATCTGAATGGGGCACCCGGCATCGCGATAAACTACGGAACGAAAGGTAGACAACCTGTAAAGCAGAAAGCTTCTATCGCCGGGACAAAAAAAATGGCTGTCGAAAATCAACAGCCATTCATTATATTTCTAAGTGTCCCTTCGGGGATAGGGCGCCCGGTTTTAAACTATCTTCATATTTTCTGCATCCCAGTGGATCAGCCTGTTTTCAAAATAGCTGTCGTTACAGGCCAGGGCAGGCGCCGCGGCCCTAAAGCCAAACACGGCATCTTCCACAACAGGTTTGCCCGTGCGCACCGATTCCATAAAGTTGGCGAAGTGGTCGTTAGAAGCGTTATAGCCCTCTGGTGCACGGTAGTTAATGGCCTGGAACTGTGGGGTATCCTGCTGTGCTTTTGTCCAGCGTTTGTTGTAATCGTCCATCAGGGCTTTTTGCTCGCTTTCGGTGTAGGTGAACAGCGAATCCCAACCGCCAATACCCGGCGCTTCAGGCATTTTATTCTGATGGATGGTAAAGGCTTCGCCTTCGCCGCCAATATCCATCACCCCTTCCGAGCCAACAATTTTGGTGGTGGTTTTATCGCCCTCGCCGCTAATAAAGTTTACACGCAGAGTAACCTGGAAAGCGGGGTGCTCCTTGGTTTCGCCATAGCGTACAACCGCGCTCATTACATCAGGTACATTGCGGCCATCCTTCCAATACGCCAGGTCGCCGATAGAATAAATGCTCTCGGGGCCCTTTGATCCGGTGATAAAGTGGATGCCGCTAAGTAAATGGACAAATAGATCGCCGGCTACACCGGTGCCATATTCGCGGTAATTCCTCCAGCGGAAAAAGCGGTTCTTATCAAAATCGTGCTTAACACTTGAGTTTGCCTGGAAACGCGCCCAATCTACATTTTGTACATTGCCGTCGCCGGGTATGGTATACTGCCAGGCGCCCAAAGCGCTTTGGCGGTTAAACGATGCTTCGATGGAGTTGATCTTACCAATAGCGCCCGATTCGTACATCTCTTTTGCCTTGCGGTAGGCAATGCTGCTTACCCGCTGGCTGCCCACCTGGAAAACCATCTTGGTATCCTTTTGCACCTGGATCTCTTCAAGCCCCTGGCTTATCTTGTGGATCATCGGCTTTTCGCTATACACAGCCTTGCCCTTACGCATAGCGTCGATGGCGATCTGGCTGTGCCAGTTATCGCTGGTAGCGATGATCACCGCGTCAATATCCTTGCGCTCCAATATCTCGCGGTGGTCCATGGTGGTAAATAGGCTGCTGCCGTATTTTTCTTTTGCATGTAGCAGGCGGCCTTTGTACAGGTCGCAAGCCGCAACCAGCTCCACACCGGGGACAGTTAAAGCCGCATTGGTATCATTAAAGCCCATAATACCCATGCCAATGGTAGCTATCCGTATTTTGTCGTTTGGCGTTACGCGCTTCTCGTCGCGCAGTATCCTTACTTCATTTTCTTCTTTAGCGGCTAAGCTGGTAAGCGAGGCCGATGTCAGTAAAACTGATGTGCCCAGGTGTTTCAAAAACTTTCTACGGTCGGTTGACATGGTTTAATTTTAATTAAGCTTAATAATTGGTTAATAATTGCAGGCGCAATTAGCGGTTTAACGGTAGGCAATTTAACAAAAAAACTAAAACGATAATATGTTTCCTAATATTAATAACCAGCCAGTTATAAACCGTATTCTAAACTATAAAAAACTTTTTAATATTATTTAAAAAGTTATAAATTGCATGTTGTTACCTAAATTGTAAAAACTCAATTATACTCCATGAAAAAACTATCATTACTGGTATGCTCATGCCTTATGGGCACATTAGCGTTTGCCCAACAAGCCAGCACAAGTATTGCCATTATCCCCGAGCCTGTTAAAATCACCCAGCATGCCGGGCGGTATGTATTGCCAAAGATTTTGGTTGTGCAATCCGGATCGCAGGACGCAATGACACCGATACTTAACCTCATTAAAAATAAGTTTAGTACGGCTACCGGCAAAATCATCCGCGTTAAGGCTGCTGCGCCAACTGCAGCCATTAAGCTGGTGTTAAATAAAACAACCGATAATGTAATTGGCACAGAAGGGTACTATCTATCAGCAAAAGCAAAAGGTATAACCATAAGGGCAAATACCGAAGCCGGCTTATACTACGGGGTACAAACGCTGCTGCAATTACTGCCTAACCAAATTGAAGGTAAAGAGATAGCAAAAAATGTTACCTGGGCGGTACCGGTTGTAGATATTACCGATTACCCGCGTTTTGCGTGGAGGGGTTTGATGTTTGATGTATCGCGCCATTTCTTCACCAAAAAAGAGGTAATGAGCTATATTGATAATATGGCTAAATATAAACTGAACCTTTTTCACTGGCACTTAACGGATGATGAAGGCTGGAGAATAGAAATAAAAAGCTTCCCTAAACTTACTACTGTTGGCGCGTTCAATGTAAAGCGTGAAGGCGAGTTTGGTAACTTTACCCCACCAAAGCCAAACGAACCGCGCAATTATGGCGGTTTTTATACCCAGGATGATATCCGCGAAGTAATTAAATATGCTAAGGAACGCTTTGTAAACATTATGCCCGAGGTTGATGTACCTGGCCATAGTTTAGCTGCAGTTGCATCGTACCCCGAATTATCGGCTACCGCGGGTGCAGATAAATATGTAGTACGTTCGGGCGAGAAGATCATGGACTGGTCCAAACCGGGCCATCCGGCATTGGTTGATAATACCTTAAACCCGGCGGGCGAGTTTACTTACACCTTTCTGGATAAAGTAATTGGCGAAATAGCGGCATTGTTCCCTTTCCCATATATACACATGGGCGGCGACGAGTGCGCTAAAAACTTTTGGGAGCAAAGCGACCAGGTTAAGGCCTTAATGGCCAAAGAGAACCTGAAAACGCAGGAAGAGGTGCAAAGTTATTTTGAAAAACGCCTTGAAAAGATAGTAGAATCGAAAGGCAAAAAATTTATGGGCTGGGACGAGATCCTGGAAGGCGGCATTGGCCCCAATGCTGCTTTAATGAGCTGGCGCGGTGTTAAAGGCGGTATAGAAGCGGCCAAACTTGGCCACGAAGTGGTAATGAGCCCCACTACATTTGTGTATCTTGATTATATGCAAAGCGACCAGGTAATGGAGCCGCGTGTTTATGCATCATTGCGTTTAAGTAAAACGTATGAGTTTGACCCTGTGCCCGAAGGTGTTGATGCCAAGCTGATAAAAGGCGGGCAAGCGAACCTATGGACCGAACAGGTTTACAACATTCGCCAGGCGGAATATATGACCTGGCCGCGTGGCTTTGCGCTGGCCGAGAGCGTTTGGTCGCCGGCATCTAAAAAGAATTTTAATACCTTTTTCACCAAGGTTGAAAAGCATTTTGACCGATTTAATCAATCGGAAACCAAATACGCGCCAAGCGTATACGATCCTGATTTTAAACCAAGCCGTAATGCCGATAGCACCATTAACGTAGCTTTAACTACCGAAGTGCCGGGCCTGGATATTTACTACAGTTTTGATAACTCGTATCCGGATAGGTTTTATCCAAAATATACAGGCATACTTACCGTGCCTATTGATGCTACGTTATTACGTGTTGTTACCTATCGTGGCAAAAAGCAGGTTGGCCGTATGGTGAATATGCCAATAAGCGAATTAAAGAGAAGAGTGAGGTAATTCTTCAGTTGGGAGTAATTAGTTTGCAGTTTGCGAATAAGAAAGCCGCGCCAGTTTGGTGCGGCTTTCTTATTAGATACGAGGGGTTACTCCACCCTCTTCATTCGTGAAAACGGGAACCCGTTACAGCCTTTTTTTGGGTTTTGCCTGTCGGCTTTGGCGGTAGTTTCGGCAATCTGGTCGGTTTTGGCATCGTACACGCTGAGGCAAAAGCCCCATTTCCAGGGCTCCATATTACTGAACTGCATATAGTCTATCCGGGTGTATAAACCGCCCTCGCCGGGATTTTGATCGTCGTTGCGGGCAACAATGTACCGGTCTTTTACATTCCACCTAATAACATGGTATTTAGTGCGGGGATATTGTATAAACAGGGTATCGTTAACGGTGTAACGGATGCCGTAATCGTCTACAAAGTTCCCTTTGAACATAGCAGGTACCTTTTCATTGTTACGTATCGGTTTTTTATCGCCGATGCTTATCATCGACAGAAAAAGGATCATAAAAGCCAGTTTTTGCATGCGCTAATTTATTAATTTTTAACCACAGCGTATACGAAGGATCAGCGAGCGCTTAAACCACAGAGAGCACAGAGGTTGAACCGCTGTGCTCTCTGTGAGGTATTTGTGGTTAATATCCTATTTCACTGCAAATAACGGCGCGTAATTTTTGCGGTAGTAATACGCCAGGAACAGGCAGCCTACTACCAAAAATGCCCCTGCCGGTACACCGCTTGGTGCAAGTGTAGCGTGAAACAGCAATATGTTTATGGCAATGGGGAATATTACAATATTAGCCAGCGTTACAAAACGGCCGCTAATAAACATAAGGGCGCATATCAGCTCTATAATTTTTACAATATTCATCATGTGCACGGTGGCCAGGCCGGCGTTATACGTTTGGGCTGCCTCGCTCATCGCAGGCATTTTACCCATGTTAATTTTAAAAAGAAATACAACCGATGCAAAAAGCAATAAAAGCCCCATCAGCGTACGTACAATAATCATCGTGATCTTCATAATATTTAAGTTTAGTGTTTAAGATTTTTATTATTTCTCCAGTACTCGTTTTAAATTGTTCAGGCTTTCTTCCATATCGTTCCCCAGCATTTTTTCCATATTTATAAACAACAGCATGGCGTTCATAGGGAATGGCATACTGCTATCAAATGACCATTTTACTGTTGTGGTGTCATCCGTTACAGTTTGCGTGGCTATGTAGGTATCGGCAACGCCGGCAAAGGGTTTTATAAATACCACGCGGATCTCTACCCGCTCTCCCTCCACAATTTTTTCGAGGGTTTGATGGCCCTTGCCTGCTTGTTTTATATCGCTGTCCCAGGCGGCGTTATAGCCCTCGGTACCATCGGTGCCGGTATAGGTCATGCGCTTGTTGGGGTCCATCATAACCCATTTGCTGTAATGGTCCTGGTTACGCAGGTATTTAATGTAATCAAAAACCTGCTGCCGCGGTTTATTGATAATAATGCTGCGCTGTATGGTGTATGCTTTAGGCGCTATTAAGGCCAGTACAATCACTATTACAATTATGCCGGCCAAAATCCCGGCGATGGTCAACAAGGTATCGTTCATGGTTATAGGTTTTTAACAGTTTCGTACCGTTTCCAGAAGTAATACAAGATAAACATTATCACCAACATTACAACCGGCGGCATTAACAACCCGGCAGCATCGCCTACAAACGCCCTTGATGCAAACGCGCCAATAAAGTTTATGGCAAAGCCTGCAAAGGCCCATTCCTTTATGGTTTTAAATTTATTTTGCAGTATAGCAATGGCGCCTAATAATTTAAAAACACCGGTTATTACCATAATATAAATTGGATAGCCTAAGTGGCGCATAACCTCCTGCCCGGCCTCCTGTTTGCTAATGCCTCCGTAGGCATCGCCCAGCATAGCCAAGGCGAATAATAAGGTGAGCACCCAATAGATGATCTTAATTGTTTTTGGTTTCATGGTTGTATCGTTTAATTGTTATTTTTCTTCGGTAAATACGCCCCAGCCAATGCCGTACTTATCAATAACATTACCCATGGTACCGGCAAAAAAGGTCATTATCTCGTGTACTACCTGGCCGCCCTCAGCAAACCGGGCAAACTTTTGTTGCACCTCGGCTTTGGTTGCGCAGGTTATCGTTAACGATACCAAACCTACGGTAGCTTCGATGTTTGAATTTGGCATATCCGTGCCAAGCAGGTTAAAATCCGGCCCGGTAAGGTCTGCGTGCAGTATGCCGCCTTGTGCCTCAGCCGGGAAGTTATCCTTCATAGGCGAATCTTTTAACGGCATCAGGTTTAGTTCGCCTCCTAATACGCTTTGGTAAAAGTTCATGGCCTCGGCACATTGGTTATTTTTAAAGTTGATGTAAGCGCTGATCTTTGACATGGTTTCTATTTTTTAATAAATTTATAATTTGTTATGTAAGCACCTCGCAGTAATGTCCGTTCAATTTAAGCAATTCTATAATGCTATTGGCGCAAAAGTCTTTACCCTCAACACGTAATATTTTATCACAATCTTCCAGGTCGAAATTTATTTTGCTGGCGGGGTAATGCTCCAGCAACTTTTGGATAAGCACCCGCGAACTTTCCTTTTCCTGCACATTTGTTTTAAAAACCTCGATCATCATAAATAAATGTGTTGATACAATACAAAGGTGCAGGGCTTTGTGATATTTAAAAGGGTGTAATTACGACAATCTAAGGGGTTGATTGCGACGGTGATACCCGCTACCTTTGAAACTATGAAACACATATCGATACTTATACCGCAGGGCGAAACCAGCCTGAGCAACATTGAGGCAACTTATAAGATGTTCTCGATGGTGAACCAAACGCTCGACCGGATGAAGAAAGCGCCGCTGTTTAAAATACAGCTGGTGGGCTTGAATAAGGAAACCGCACTTACAAACGGGCTGTTCACCGTTAAGCCGGATATGACATATGATGAAGTGGCCAAAACCGACCTGATCATTATCCCGGCGGTGCATGGCGATATCAATAAAGTATTAAGCGATAACAGCGATTTTATCCCCTGGATAATAAAGCAATATAAAACCGGTGCCGAAGTGGTTTCGCTTTGCATAGGGGCCTTTATTTTAGCCTCTACGGGGCTGCTTAAAGGCCGCAGCTGCACCACGCACTGGCTAATGGCCGATGAGTTCAGGAAGATGTTCCCGGATGTTAACCTGATGCCATATAAGATCATCACCGATGAAGGCGGGATCTATACCAGCGGAGGGGCGTACTCGTCGTTAAACCTGCTATTGTACCTGGTAGAGAAATTTGCAGGCAGGGATATGGCCATCAATTCCTCAAAAATATTCGAGATAGACATCGAGCGCAACAGCCAGTCGCTGTTCATTATCTTCCACGGGCAAAAAGACCATGAGGACGAGGTGATCAAAAAAGCGCAGGATTTTATAGAGCATAACTACCAGGGCAAAATTACCGTCGACCACCTGGCCGATATGTTTGCCATCAGCCGCCGCCACCTGGAGCGCCGTTTTAAAAAGGCAACCTCGAATACGGTAGTTGAGTATATGCAGCGGGTACGCATCGAGGCCGCCAAAATGAGCCTGGAAACCATTCGCGAGAACGTAAACGAAGTAATGTATAATGTAGGCTATACCGATACTAAAGCCTTTAGGATGATATTTAAAAAGATAACCGGCCTTTCGCCCATAGAATACAGGAACAAATATAGTAAGGATAAGGCGGCGTAGGAGCCTCTCCCCGGCCCTCTCCGAAGGAGAGGGGGTATAACCCTTGTTTCGGTCTCCTAAACTTAACGATAGATGTATGCGAATTATTAAGATAATTATTTTTAACCTGATATTACTTATGACTACTTATCAATCACAAGCCCAAACCACCGGCAAATACGCTAATGTTAATGGCATAAAAATGTACTGTGAGATCCATGGCGCGGGCAGCCCGCTGGTTTTGATCCATGGCGGGGGCTCAACCATAAAAACAAACTTTAGCCGGATAATGCCCGAACTGGCCAAAACACACCGGGTTGTAGCTGTTGAGCTGCAGGCCCACGGCCACACCGGCGACCGCAGCGCCCCCGAAAGTTTTATACAGGATGCCGATGATGTGGCCGAACTTTTAAATCAGCTTAATATACCTAAAGCGGATATACTGGGCTTTAGCAACGGTGGCCAAACCTGTTTGGAACTGGGCATCCGCCACCCGGATAAAGTGGGCAAGCTAATAATCGCCTCGGCCTTTTACACGCGCGATGCGGCACCCGAAGGCTTTTGGAAAGGTTTTGAAAACCCCGACTTTAGCCATATGCCCCAGGTTTATAAAGATGAATACCTGAAGATAGGCACAAAAGAAGGCCTGATGAATATGTTTAACAAGGATGTGCAGCGCATGCTAACTTTTAAGGGTTGGACAGACGAGCAATTGAAAAGTATACAAGCACCTGCATTGGTAACAATTGGCGACCAGGACCTGCCCACGCCAGAGCATGCCGCCAAAATGGCCCGCACCTTACCGCATGCACGTTTGGCTATACTGCCGGGCACACACGGCAGCTACATTGGCGAAGCTTACAACCCCAAACCCGAAAGCAAAATACCCGATCTGTTTGTAGCGATAGTGAATGAGTTTTTGGCGGGGGAGATGTAGAAATTCACAAAACAAATAAATATTCTCAGTTACTGCTGACATACTGCTGTCATTCCCCTGTGGTTTATTTGTATCATAAACTTAAAACAACAAGCCATGACAACTACAACAGCAACAACAACAAACACACCGGTAATAACATCTGATGCTTTTTTAAAAAACTGGCAGGCGCACCGCGGGTTAAGCCGCAGGGTATTGGCGGCCTTCCCCGAGAAAGATCTTTTTGAATTTAGCATAGGCGGCATGCGCACTTACAATCACCTTGCCGGCGAAATGCTTGGCCTGGCCAGCGCGGGCATGAACGGCATCGTAACCGGCAAATGGGAAACCTCCCCCGCGCTCGATCATTTTAACGACAATGTACACCTTAGCACCAAAGCCGAAATATTAGAGGCATGGGATGAGGTAACCGAACAAATAGATGTATTATGGCCGCAGATACCAGCCGAACGTTTCTCTGAAACAGAAGCTGCTTTTGGGCAGTACCCAAATACTATTATCAATACCCTGCAGTACCTTTTTGATAATGAGATCCATCACCGCGGCCAGGGTTATGTTTACTTGCGCGCCCTGGGTATAGAGCCGCCTGCATTTTGGGATAGGTTTTAGCCTCGCCCTTCAGGGTGTTGCTTTGCTAAAACTTCCAAACCAACACCCTGCTGGTTTTTTGCCCTTGCGACATCGTGATGGTTTTTACATCGGCCGCCTTGTAGTAATCAAGCGATTTATAGCAGCCATCCAGCGTAGCTTTTTGAGAGATAAGCGACGAGAACCATTTACACGATCTGGCAAACTGCTTGCTTTCGGTGATCATTTTGTTCAGAAAACGGGGTTCGCCGCCTTCGTACCAAAGTTCGTTGTTGCGGCCGCCAAAGTTAAGTTCGGTACCTTTATCCTGCCCCAGGTTTTTCCACTTGCGGCTCGATTTTTCGTTCACTTCTTTTGACGATGTATGAAACGGCGGGTTGCACATGGTGATATCAAACTTTTCGCCGGGTTTTATAATACCGTCAAAAATATTAGCGTACGATGTTTGCTTGCGGATCTCTATGGCAGCAGCCAGCCCGTTGTCTTCAACTATCTTTTTTGCCGATGCGGCGGCTATGTAGTCAACCTCGCTGCCAACAAAGTTCCAGCCGTAGGTTTTGTGGCCTATAAGCGGATAAATGCAGTTGGCACCAACACCAGTGTCCAGCACTTTAACTGTGTTACCTGTCGGCACTTCGCCTTTATTGTGTTCGGCCAGCACATCGGCTAAGTAGTGGATATAATCGGCACGGCCGGGGATGGGCGGGCAAAGAAAGCCTTCGGGGATATCCCAGGCTGCAACGCCGTATTGCTGCTTTAACAATGCTTTGTTAAGGAATTTAACGGCTTCCGGGTCGGTAAAGTTGATAGACAGATCGTCAAATTCGTTCTGCGATACAAACTGCCGCAGTTGCGGAACAGCTTTAATCAGCGCCTGGAAATTGTACCGGCTGCGGTGCGCGTTGCGCGGGTGCAGGTTAGTTTTTTCATCCTGGATGGGTTTTGATGTGTCTGCCATATATTTTGTAAAGTTAGAAAGTATATTTGTCATTCAGGATAAAAGCGATGATACAGCCACACACCAAAACCATAGCTGCAAAAAAGTTGGTTGGCCAGCACATGTTGATGAGCCTTGCCGATAACAAAACCGGCGAGTTGTTCCGCGGGTTTATGCCACGCCGCGGCGAAATAAAGAATGCGTTGAGTGCCGACATTATTTGCATGCAGGTGTATAAACCGGATTTAAATTTTAACGACATCACTCTTAATACCATCCATCAAAAATGGGCGGCCGTTGAGGTTGATGGCTTTAATGATTTGCCGGATGGGATGGAAGCCTTTACCATTCCCACCGGTATGTATGCGATATTCCTGTATAAAGGCAACCCTGCAGAGTTTGGGCCAACGTTCAACTATATATTTAACACCTGGCTGCCTGCATCACCCTACGAAACAGATAACCGCCCGCATTTTGAGGTACTGGGCGAAAAATATAAAAATAACGACCCCGCATCAGAAGAAGAGATCTGGATCCCGGTAAGGCTTAAGTAAATCGGGTTATTCCTTTATCCATTTGCTTTTAAACCCAAGCCGTTTCAGGCCGTTTTGGATGTCGGGGTTTTTCATCAGCAGTTTCCATACGAGCCCGCTTCGGTAATTTTCTATCATCACCACAATAGGGCCCTGGTCAATGGCCAGGTGGGTTTTGGCATACCAGTTATGCGATTCGCTGAACCCATCGGCAAAGCCATACGGCCCCCAGATCTTATCCCCCAGGTCATAATAAAAGTGTTTAAGCGCCTGCATGGAATACTCCGGCGTGTAAGGGAACGACGACAATGCCGCCGTAGGCTGTATCACACCATAATCAACTTCAGGGCAATGGGCAACATAGCCCTTATAGCTATCACCGGCAGTTAGCCCCCAGCTGTTTGCGCCGTAACCTTTATAATGTTTTGGGTTCTCGATGCAATATGCCCGGTTTATCAGCGTATGGTTTTTTGTCTGCATAGCATAGTCTATCCCGTGGTCGTCTTTCAAACCATTGGGGTCGATGCCCATGTAGGTATATTGTTCAAAAAATAACGGGCCGCCTTTATCAAAATTCCCCAGGGGCAATTCGTAACCGTAATAGGTCTTACCATTTTTCCAACTGTCAGATTTCACCCAGCTGTTTTCGTAAAGCTCTTTAGATATGGGGTGCCTTGGTGATGATGCGGAAATGATGTATGTTATCAGGGCCTCGTCGTATCCGCCAACCGGGAAGTTCATATCAAAACCGTTGTTAGGGCTCCAGTGCCAGTAAAGGTGTTTGTTATCCTCCTTGCTGTGCCAGTTCCAGTTGGCGGCATCCCACATCTGCTGCACCCTTTTCTGAAAATACTTTTCGGGTACCGAGTTGCCGTTAAAATATTCCTTAGCACCCAGCAGTCCCATCATCAGGTACGATGTTTCTACAATATCGGCAGCGTCATCTACCCTGTCAAAAGCGATTGCTTTGCCCGTGGCGCCATTCATAAAGTGTGGGTATATGCCATGGTAACAATCGGCTTTAATTAAAAAATCTACAATTTTTATAAGGCGTTTAAGGGCCGTGTCGCGGCCTATCCAGCCGCGGTTTGTGGCTACTACAGTAGCCAGTATGCCCATGCCCGTACCGCCAATGGCGCAGGCTTCGGGGCCAAAAGTACCTTTGCTTAAGTTCGGTTCGTCGTAAGCTTCATTTATGTAATCCCAATAGTACTGGGCTTTAACCGTATTATCCCGCTCCCTTGCCAGGCCGCTTACCGGGTGCGCAAAATGCCAGAAATATCTGAACGTTTGCCGCTGTACAATATCAAGCAAGGCCGAATCGCTGATGTTTTTAATAATGCCAACCGGTGCTATGGAATTGCGTTCGACAGGTTTAGAAGGCTGTTTTTTGCGGATTTGCGAAAATGCACCTAAGCTTATCAGTAAACCTATAATGGCGAGTGTAAGTATTCGTTTCATCATGATAGCAGCTACTTAAATGGTTAAGCCAATATGACACAATGGGTAACCATCATAATACGTTATTATTTGATCGGGTTAGCGCTAACGCCTTCATATGTAATTTTAACCGGGTTTATCAGGCCATCTTTATCAAAGGTCATTTTATCAATGCAGGTTACGCGGTGGTTGCCATTTGTTTCGGTAAGGGGGCGGCGATGGTATATGATATACCATTCATCCTTGCCCGGTACTTTTATAACCGAGTGGTGGCCTGCGCCTGTGGCAACAGCAGGGTCTTGTTTTAGCACGATACCTATTTTTTTGAAAGGGCCGTTTATACTGTTACCTACAGCGTAAGCTACGCGATAATCGGGGCCGGTCCACCCGCCTTCGCTCCACATAAAGTAATATTTACCATTGCGGATAAACATAATTGGCCCTTCCACGTATCCCTCGGGTGTAATTTCCTTAAAAGTTTTGCCATCGGCGGAGGGCTCGATACCTGTAAAATCATTTTTTAGCTTCGCGATGTTGCAATGGCCCCATCCGCCGTATATGATGTAGTACTGGCCGTCGGTATCCTTAAAAACAAACTGATCTATCGGCTGTGCGCCATTCACTATTTTATCAATAAGGGGTTTGCCTAAATAATCTTTAAACGGGCCTTCGGGTTTATCGGCAACAGCTACGCCAATACCGCCATATTCGTTATCGCTTTGAATATCGTTAGCGCCAAAGAAGAAGTAATATTTGCCATCCTTTTGTACAATGGCAGGGGCCCACATAGCGCGTTTTGCCCATTTCACGTTCGATGAATCCAGCACGTTATTGTGTTTGGTCCAGTTCACCAAATCAGGCGACGAAAAAGCGTCGAAATGCACCTGCTTCTCGTATTTATCAGAGTACGTTGGGTAAACCCAGTATTCTTTACCAAATATGGTTGCTTCAGGGTCGGCATACCAGCCCTGCGCTATAGGGTTGCCCGATGTTTTTTTAACGGTTTGCTGCGCGCAGGCTGCCTGTATTAAAACAACAGGCATTGCCAATAAAAGGTATATTTTTTTCATGTTTGTATTAACTAAAGTAAACGGTTAAGTACCCTATTATCTCTTTAATATATAAATTCCATTTGCCCACCGCGTCGGATGCCGGCAAAAAATCTGCTAAATAAATATGCCTGGCGTTAAACAGGTTATTTGCCGGATACGGCACAATATCAACCCCAGCCCTTTTATATATTAACTGCGCGCGCCGCATATGAAAAGCCGATGTTACCAATAAATACGGTGCTTTTAAATGCGCATCGTTCAGTAACTTTTTAGAGTACTGTGCATTTTCTAATGTATTACGCGCGCTTCGGTCTAAAAGTATCAGGCTATCCGGAAAATTCTTCTTTTTAAGTTCAGCCTTAACAATATCGGCCTCAGCAAAGCCATCCGGGTAAATATCAGAGTTACCACCGGTAAACAGCAGGTGTTGCGCAGTATGATTTGCGAGCAGGCCGGTTGCTTTCGTATACCTATCGGCAGCCCAGTTAAAGTAAGCGTTTCCATCGTTATCACGGGTTATAAATCCGCCAAGAAGTATAACACAGCTGTATTTAACCCCGCCTGGCTGGTATGGGGGCACATCCCATAAGTTCGCAAAAGCGTTTATAGTAAATCGGTTCGAAAAAAAGTAAAGCAGCGCGGTGGCTATGATCAACAGCCTTTTCCTCAACCTTTGTTTTTTTGTGATAAGTGCATAAAGCATTAAGGCAAATACCCAGGTAAGGGGTAAAATAAACACCAAAAGCACTTTCGACAGGATAAAAAACATAGTTGTAATTAGGCTTGCAATTTATTCATTTTTATGAATGTGGCGTGTAACGAAATTTTCTTACAAACGTCAATGTATAAAATAGCCAATTACTCAAATGAAACATATACTTATCAAAAGTTTTTTATTAAGTGCGTTAACTATAAGCGTGTTTGCGCAACAACCGGGCGCGGCCTTAACACAGCAACAAAAAAACGAGACTATAGACAGCGCTGTGAAAATTGTTAAAACACGATACATATTTCCGGAGGCTGCTTTAAAGGTAGAGAAATACCTGCGTAACAGACAGGCTAAAAAGATGTACGACCCTATTACAGATGGCAACCAGTTTGCACAGGCATTAACCCATGATATGCAGGCCGCAGGGAACGATAAACACCTGTGGGCGGCATACTCACCCGAAGAATTACCCATTGAAAAAACCCGCGAATTGATGAGTATACCGGATGAGGAGCGCTCCGGGTTGGCAGAGATGTTTCAACGTACCAATTACGGCATAGAAAAATTGGAAATTTTAAAGGGTAATATTGGTTACTTATCTTTCAATATGTTGATATCGCCTGAATTTGCCGGCGAGGTCTACGACAGCATGATGGCCTACGTGGCCCATACTGAAGCACTGATCATAGATCTGCGCAAATGCGGGGGCAGCATGTCGCCGGATGCGGTGCCTTATTTTTGCAGCTACTTTTTCCAGTCGCCCGTGCATTTAAATGATACTTATTATGGCAAAGATGCAAAGCTTACCCAATCATGGACCTACGCGCACGTAAATGGCCGCAAATATTTAAATAAACCCATATACGTATTAACCAGCGGCGGCACATTTTCGGGCGCCGAAGAGATGGCATATGATCTTAAGGCGCTTAAGCGTGCCACTATTATAGGCCAGCCCACCGGTGGCGGCGCTAACCCCGGCGGTGTGCTTAGGTTAACCAGCCATTTCAGCATGTTTGTTCCTGTAGGCAAAGTAGTTAACCCGGTAACCAAAGGTAACTGGGAACACGTGGGTGTACAGCCCGATACGGTTATTAATGCAAAACTTGCCCTACAGAAAGCGCAGGAACTTGCTATGCTATCGTCTATAAAAGCTACTAATGACGACAGGTGGAAAGGGGCGCTGATAGGTTGGATGGCAGAACTTGCTGCAAGTACGCCTAAACTTAAAGCCGTTACCTTTGAATTGCGAGGCTTTGATACTGCTAAAGAAGTGTACGTAGCCGGATCGTTTAATGATTGGGATTCGCGCGCCGCAAAAATGGAACGTAAGAAGGATAAATGGGTAGTAGTTGCAGAGGCGGAACCGGGTAAGGTTACCTATAAGTTTATTGTAGACGGCAAATGGATACCCGACCCGGCTAACACCCAAACAGAAGAGCCTAACGGTGATTCGGTAATTGTTATAGAATAACAATTTTCACGGAATGCGCTGCCCGGAAATATTATTTACCGGGTTTTTTAAATACCTCTCCGTTTATAAGAACATTAATTGTGACTTTGTCAGATATCAAATAAATCTCAGCATATTAATTCGCGCTTGCGTATTATTAATATTTGTTTAAATATTTTTATGCATAGCTAATATGGGTTGTATTTGAACATATTATACAGGCTTAAATATTTTATAGTGTATAATTACGTAACAATATACCACATATGCGGTATTGTAGGGGCATCAATATTGCCGTTGCTTAGTACTATTAAAAAACCTAACAAAAATCAGTAAATAACTTAATCTTAAAACAATGAAAAAACTTTTTACTATCGCAATTATTATGGTGGCAACACTAACCACCTCAAACCTTTTTGCACAGGCCGGTTTTAAACTCGGTTTAGCTGCAGAAGGCGCCTTACCTTTGGGTAACTTAAAATCTGCGTATACCGTTGGTGGTGGTTTAACCATCCGTGCTGCTTATGGGCTTGACGAAACAAGCGCTATTACTTTAACAACTGGTGCAATTGCATTTTTACCTAAAGACTTTTCAAACCTTGGTGTTGACAGCAAAGCGCAGTTAAATATCCCTATTAAAGCAGGTTACAAATACATGCTGAGCAGTAATTTTTATGCTATTGGCGAAGCTGGTATGTCAATCATCCGCTCTTACTACAGCGATGCTAACGGTGATCTGCAATCTGTAAGCGGCTCTGAATTTACCTATGCACCGGGTGTTGGTGTGCAGTTAGGCGGTTTTGATGCCAGCGTACGTTACGAAGCATACAGTGGCGCAAGCTTTTTAGGCCTGCGCGTTGGCTTTAACTTCTAAAAAAGCTAATACAACAAACAAATACCATTCAAATCAACAATTGATAAAGCTGTTCATTAATTTGAACGGCTTTATTAATTTATATCATTATTTTTAGAGTGATAAACCTAAGGACCATGAGCAGTATACCCGTAGCAATTGTTGATGATAAAACGTTGCTTCGCGAAGCGTTATTCAACAATATCTCGTATTACAAAGAGATAAGCATTGTGCTGCAGGCTTGCGATGGTGCTAACTTTTTAGAGGGGATAAAGGCGCTTAAACCCGAAGAACGCCCGCAGGTGGTATTAATGGATATTGAAATGCCCGTAATGGATGGAATTGAAGCCGTTGCCATTGCCAAAGACCTATACCCCGAAATGCATTTTTTAATGCTTACAGTTTTTGATGATGATGATAAACTTTTTGAAGCCATTAAAGCCGGGGCAAGCGGTTACTTGCTTAAGGACGAGAAGGTATCAAACATAGTAAAAGCCATTGCCGAAATTGTTTACGAAGGCGGGGTGCCTATGTCGCCCCGCATAGCCCGCAAGGCGCTGGCCCTGTTAAGAAATGTGCCCGGGGCCGCTCAGCTACCCAGGCCGGGGGAAGAAGAGCCGGAAGACGACCACACCCTATCCACCCGCGAAATGGAGATCCTGAACCGTATTGTGGACGGGTTAAACTACCAGCAAATAGGCGAGCGGCTATTCATCAGCCCACACACCGTACGCAAACACATTGCCAATATTTACGATAAGCTGCATGTAAGCAACAAGGCATCGGCCATAAAAGTGGCAACGAGTAAGAAGTGGTTTAATTAAGATTTCTTTTCGATTATTTCAACCGTTTTAGGCGACTCCTATGGAGTCTGGCTTGGGACGTAAGGGTTTTCTACAAACACGTGGCTCCTATGGAGCCTTCAATAGTTGTAAGCTCCGTTGGAGTATTCTGTAACAGAAAATTGGAGGGCAGACGCTCCGTAGGAGCAACCTGTTTATAGAAAAGCGAGCAAAATGGTATTGACTCCAGCGGAGTCACCTAACGCCGCCTCTAAATTGGCTATTTAAAAAAATGCCCCTTCGCAGGGGCGTTCATATTATATCTTTACATTTTCCATGCCGTACTGCTTTAATACATCGGCTGGTACACCAGTCCATTTGTTTGGGGCGTTACCGGCATAGCCAATGTCCTTAGTGCCCATTTCGCTGCTCCAGAAACCAGAGGCGGTGAGGTCGCGCATGCGGTTAAAAAAGGCTACGCCCTGCTGCATTTCTGCCTTGGCCTTATATGGGTATGCTATCTGGTCCAGTATTTCTGTTTTTTGGGTATTGTTACACTTAATAAAAGTGTTGCCATAGCGGTTAAGGCATTGCATATCCAACCATTTAAGGCCGCCTCGCATAGGTAGCTTATGGCTTGGGATATCCTTTACAATAAACTCTATAAACTCGGGCACCTTAGCATCAGATGCGCTGCCCGAGTGTGCATCCTTAGGGATGATAATATCGGCCAGCACCGTAATAGTAGCCATTTCGTGCTCATCGAAATACTTGTCAGCCTTTAACTTATTTTCACGTTCTACTTCGTAGGGCTGCCTGCCGGGTACCGCGCCCGCTTTGGTGTCGGCTGTTTCGGTAGTGGTTTTATCGCCCGGCTTGCAGCCGCCTAATAGTAACCCGGTTGTTATGGTTCCTAAACCTATTGCTTTGAGGGAGTCGCGTCTGTTCATGATGCGTTATACATTAAGTTTTTTACGTTCTTGTAATATATATTCTGCTGTGCGCATGCTCAGGGCCAGGATGGTCCAGGTGGCGTTTTTATCGCCCTGCTGCACAAACGGCGCGGCATCAACCACAAAAAGGTTCTTACAATCGTGCGCCTGGCACCATTTGTTCAATGCCGATTTTTTAGGGTCGTCGCCCATGCGGATGGTACCCACTTCGTGGATGATCTTACCGGGGGCCTCTAAACCGTAATTGGTTTCGGGGCCTTGCATAGTGCCGTAAATAGCGCCCATGTTATGCAATATTTCCTGGAAGGTTTCCTGCATGTGTTTGGCCTGGTTTATCTCGTCGTTGGTCCACTTATAATTAAACCGCAATACCGGGATCCCGTATTTATCTACCACACCGTTAGGGTCTATCTCGCAATAATTATCAGCGCGGGCAATGGCAGTACCACGGCCGGCCATGCCAACCTGTGTTCCGTAAAAACGGCGGTAATCGTCTTTTAACCCAACACCGTAACCGCCGCCGTCTTTCTTCTTACCATCGCGGCCCGGTACAGCGCCGTTCATATCCTGTATGCCGCCGCCAAACCCGTACGAAGGCATATGCATGCCGCCGCCATATTCGATATGATAGCCACGCGGGAAGTTCAGTTTTTTATTATCAAGCCACCAGGGCGAGTAGATGTGCACACTGCCCACACCGTCTTCGTTGTAACGCTTGCGGTCCATCAGCTGCGGAAGGAAGCCGCCAGCGCCCGAGCCGGTACTGTCGTGCAGGTATTTACCAACCACACCGCTGCTGTTGGCCAGGCCGCCAGGGTGGGCTGCCGATTTAGAGTTGAGCAGTATCCGTGCCGATTCGCCCGCGCTTGCACCAAGTATCACCGTTTTGGCGTTTACCTGGTACTCCTGCATATCATCCTTGTTAACATACGATACGCCGGTGGCCAATCCGTTCTTATCGGTGATCACCTCGCGCACCATGGCGTTGGTAATCACCTTTAAATTACCGGTTTTTATAGCCGGGATAACCAAACATGAAGATGCCGAGAAATCGCCGTAAACCTTACAGGCGCGGCCGCATTGCCCGCAGAAGAAGCATGCACCGCGGTCCTTATTATTTGGTAAAGCCTCGGTTAGTACCGAGCCGCGGCCCGTAATCACCTTAACGCCCGCTTTGCTTGCACCCTGTTTAATAAAAAGCTCGTTCAAGCGTGGTTTTGGCGGCGGCAGGAAAATACCATCCGGCTCGCTTTCAATATTTTCAACCGTACCGTAAATACCTATCAGGCGGTCAACCTTATCGTAATAAGGCTTAACATCGGCGTAGGTAATTGGCCATGGGTCGGTAAGGCCGTCCTTCGGTTTAAAATCTTCGGGGCCCATGCGTAGGGAGATCCGCCCCCAGTGGTTGGTACGCCCGCCCAGCATCCGCGCGCGGAACCAGGCAAACTCGGTGCCATCTTTTTGGGTGTAGGGTTCGCCCTCTAATTCCCATCCGCCGTAGGCTGCATCAAAATCGCCGAAGGGGCGCGTAGTGCCTGCGCCGCGGCGTGCCGATTCCCAGGCCCATTTTAGCTGGTGCGAATCTGTTTTGGGGTCGAAATAGGCACCTGCTTCCAGCATTAAAACTTTAATGCCTGCATTTGCCAGTACGTAGCCGGCCATACCCCCGCCCGCACCCGAGCCTACAATTACTACATCGTAGGCTGTGGTTGATTTTTTTATTTGTAAATCTTCCATTTATATGTCGAACTATAAATATTTTAGGTGATTGATTAAAGTTGCTTTATGGTGATGTTTTTGTAAGCCACCACCGCCCCGTGCGATTGCAGGGCAATGTGCCCTTTAGGGTAAGCTGCAAAATCCTTCCAGGTTTTAAACTTGCTGTTGTTCAGCAGTTCGGTCCATTCGGGGCTGCCTATTTGTACGTTGATCACCTCTTTGCCGTTCAGCCAAAAAGTAAGATGGCCTTTATCTTTACGGATCTTAACCGCGTTCCACTGGCCGGCGGGTTTTGCCGCATCGGCAGGGGCCGCTTTCATGTCATATAACGAACCTGCAAGGTGGTTCGGTTTTTTATTGTCTTCGGCGTTTTGGTTATCCAGTACCTGCATTTCGATACCCGAAAGATAGGTTGCGCCCAGTGCCGGGTCTTCGTGCACGCCGAAAATGATCCCGCTGTTGCCGCCCTCGGCAATTTTCCAGTCTACGGTAAGCTCATAGTTTTCGTATTCGCCGTCGGTTACCAGGTCTGCCGAATTTGGTGCCTTAGGGTCAAACTGTAAAGCGCCGTCAACAACGCTCCAGGGCCCTGCCGTTTTTGTTAAATAGGCGTGCCAGCCGTTGGTAGTTTTACCATCAAAAAGTTTTTTAGTTTGCGCCGATGCCGAGTACTGCAATGCCGCAACGGCCATAACGCCGAGGATCAATTTTTTCATATGGTTATCAGATTTAGCAGCGCAAGGGGGCACTACTTGTTTTATATTAGAACAGCTAAATGTAGTATTTATTTTTATTGATGCTATATCAACGTAAATTATCAATCAAAATTTTTACAAGATCCCTTGTGAGTTATGCTGCTTAATAAAACGCTAAATCTAATTTTTATGAAATAAAAAATTCAGCCCCGAAGCTATCCCAAACTGCATGTACGCGTAGCTGTCTTCGAAATAAATATTGTAATCGTCCTGCCCGCGGTAGCCGCCGCCTACTATGAACGATACATTTTGCATAAACGGGAACTGGTAATAATATTTAAGGCTGGCGTTAAGCCGCTTTTTTAGGTTAATGGCGCTGTATCCCCGGTACTTATCGGCTATGTAGGTAAAATCGAACTGGATGCGCTGCCAGTTTTTAAAAGTAGATGCGTTAGGGTCGATATCGTCTTTATATTTTTTGGCTATGTTATATATATAGCCGCCATTTACACGCGTAAAACCGTAGCTGCCGGGCAGGCCCATGGCAGCATCGTTTCCAAATAAACCCCGGTGCAGTTCGATACCCACGGTGCTGTATTGGTTAATAATGGTATTGGTTTTATCTACCCGCTTGCCAATGGTATAATTAAGCGAATAAAAATCGGTGCTGAATTTGCCGCTGTCGCGGTTAAAGCCGCCATTGGGCAATAACGTTGAGCCGCGGATACCGTTGGAATGGTGGGTGTACGATAATTGCAGAAACTGGGGTTTATAAGCATCGCGGTTTAGCCGGTAATATAAATTGCCACCGGGCATATAGCTTGGCGATTTTACCGGTTCGCCATATTGGGCCAGCAGGCGTACCTTTATCCTGGCCGACAGGTCAAAAAAGAAACGTGATCTGGCGCTGTTGAACAATACAAAGTGCGCGTTGATATCGCCTACCAGTTTTGTTTTAACCGGCTGAAAAAGCTCCTGCCCAAAAAATGAGGGCTTTAAATTTTGTACGTAGATGTTATTAAAATCGCGGTTGACGATGCGGGTAGCTATTTTGCCGGTATCGGCTAAAGGCCTGATAGCCGATGTATCTGGAATGGATGCGTAACTATATGCTGAGGATAATAGAAACAGAGACATTAAAAAAAAGCGAACTTTAGCCGGGCAGATGGTAGGTGTAGACATATATTAACAGAAACCTTATAAATACTTTATCCTGAAAATAGTTTTCTTAAATAGCAAATTGGAGTGCTTTTATCACGGCTTCAAAATTATGCGATACTTCATCATAATAAAGTAAACATGTATAAAACCACAAAAATGCTTACCTTGCATGCTCACCTTTAATAACATAAGTGACTTTTCAGGATTTTAATTTCAACGAACACCTTTTAGAAGGCGTTTTAAGCATGGGGTACACCACCCCAACACCTATACAGGCAATGGCCATCCCGGCCATCCTTAATGGCGACGACCTTATCGCCTGCGCGCAAACAGGCACAGGCAAAACAGCGTCATATTTGCTGCCGGTTTTAAATTACATCTGCAATACGCATAAACACCATACTACTGCCCTTGTGCTTGCGCCAACGCGCGAACTTGCCCAGCAGATAGACCAGCAGGTTGAAGGCCTTGCCTATTTTACGGGCGTAAGCTCGCAGGCGGTTTTTGGCGGTGGCGACGGCATGGCTTACGAGCAGCAGCGCCGTGGTATTCAAAACAACGTAAACATTATTATAGCAACCCCGGGCAGGTTGATAGCCCACCTTACATCGGGTGTGTTAAAATTTAATGATATCACCCACCTGGTATTGGACGAGGCCGACCGCATGCTGGATATGGGTTTCCAGGATGATATTATGCGCATTATTGGCTACCTGCCCAAAAAACGCCAAACGCTTTTGTTCTCGGCTACTATGCCGGGACGTATCCGTACTTTGGCTAAGGCAATATTGACCGATCCGCAGCAAATAAATATTGCCATATCGCAGCCCGCAGCAGGTATCGATCAGCAGATCTACCGCTTGCACGACGGGCAAAAAACACCATTACTAAAAATGCTTTTAAAAGACGGGGGCTACCTAAGCTCCATTATTTTCGCATCCCGCAAGGAAATTGTAAAATCGCTTTATAAAGAGTTAAAGTCGGCGCATATCAACGTGGCTGCCTTCCACTCCGATCTGCAGCAGAACGAGCGCGAAGAGATCCTGCTCCGTTTTAAAAACAAACAGCTACCCGTTATTATTGGTACCGACGCGCTATCGCGTGGTATTGATGTAGAGGGGATAGACCTGGTGGTTAACTACGACGTACCCGGCGACCCCGAGGATTATGTGCACCGTATTGGCCGTACCGCGCGCGCCGCATCTAAAGGTACAGCCATCACATTTGTAAACAACCGCGATTTAAAACGGTTAAAGAGCATTGAGGAACTGATAGAGAAACCAATTGCCCTTAAAGAACTGCCGGAGGTGCTGCAAAGCATTGAAGCGCCGCCAAGAGAAGACCGCCCACATGGTTCTGCATCCGGCCAGCGCCGAGATGGGCGGCGTAACCCTAAAAGGTTTGGTAACAATAAACCATCGCGCCCCGCAAAACAATAGCAGGCTATAAAACATAAATAATTAATCCCCCGGCGACACTGTTACCGGGGTTTTGTTTTTTATGGATGGACTGGATCCATATCCCGCCGGGGAAAGCATAATATCTGCCGGCAGATTAAACCTTGTAATATTTATGCGGTCTATTTGTTTTGTATAGTCAATGTGTTACATTTACACAAACCAATTAAACTAACCAGATAATGACATCAAGACGTTCGTTCCTGAAAAGCACCGCGGTGGTTTCGGCAGGCCTGTTAATGGCCCCCCAATTATTTGCAGGGGATAAAAAAAGATATGTAGGCGTACAGCTTTATACTGTGCGCGATGCAATGGCTAAAGACCCGGTTACCACCCTGGCTAAAGTTGCCAAGGTAGGTTTTAACTCGGTTGAAGGTGCTACCTATACCGGCACCCAAAAATTCTACGGAATGGAGCCCGCCGCGTTTAAAAAAGTTTTAAGCGATAACGGTTTAATTATGCCAAGCGGCCACTTTATGCTGGGCGAAGGCATGCCTAATACAAAAGGTACCATTAGCAACGACTGGCAAAAGGCCGTTGACGATGCAGCCGCAGTAGGTTTGCAATACATGGTTTGCGCTTACTTGTTAGATAACGAGCGCGGTACCCTTGATCATTACAAAGAAACGGCCGATAAGCTTAATAAGGCAGGCGAAATAGCCAAAAAGGCAGGTATACAGCTTTGTTACCACAACCACGATTTTGAATTTGCATCTCAGGATGGCAAATACCCATACGACGTACTGTTGGAAAACACCGACGCCGACCTTGTAAAAATGGAAATGGATATTTACTGGATGTTTAAAGCCAAGCAGGACCCTATTGCCATGTTTGAGAAACACCCGGGCCGTTTCCCGCTGTGGCACGTTAAGGACATGGACAACACCCCTAAACAGATGTTTACCGAAGTTGGCTATGGTGTTATCCCTTTCAAAGAGATCTTTAAGCATACCAAAACATCGGGCTTAAAGTACTTCTTCAATGAACAGGATATTTGCCCCGGCGACCCGTTTGTAAGCATCACCAAAAGCTACAACTACATGGCCGCTAATAAATTCCATGTTTAATTAGAGAGAAAATAATACGATAAGAAAGCCCATTTGCGTTTGCAGGCGGGCTTTTTTGGTTTCCCCTGGATGTCATTTCGAACGAGCGGGAGCGAGGAGAAATCTTATACGTTACGCATCTGGTCATGCAAGTTCGCCACCTGCCTGTTGTATAAGATTTATCTACGATGAGCTCCCTTTGGTCGGTTCTCCTCGTACCTCGTTCGAAATGACATTTTGGATTATTGAGAATTTCTACACCACCTTTATCCCATACTTGGTCAGCAAACCTTCCAGGCCTGTCATCGCGAAAATGGCTTTTTTGAGGATATTCAACTCCGGGTCGAGGATGTAATTATAAGCGGTGGTAAAGTTTACGGAGGTAAGATCGGTACGGTTAAAAACGGCATCCAGCAGGTCGCATTCGTCAAATACGGATCCTGTTAAATTGGTCTGGGTAAAACTTACTTCTTTTAATGATGATCTTTTAAATTTAGTCTTTACCATTTTCTTCCCGGCGAAGGATGCATAATCCAGTATGCAGCCATCAAAACCAACACCAAACAAAAAATCCTCGCATTTGCTAAAGTTTACACCCATGATCTTGCAGCCCTTAAACACTACATCGTTTATGGTCGATGCGTCAAAATTAGCCATCGAAAGGTTACATTCCTCAAAAGTACATTCCAAAAATTTGCAGCGGGTAAAGGTGCTGCTGCTAAGTTCGCAATTGCGAAACGTGCAGCTTTGAAATTCCTTGTTGCGGGTGATGCCATCGGTAAGCACCAATTTCTCGAAGGTTTTATCGTCGTAAGCGGGCTGGTCAAACATGTGGTAAAGTTAAGGATTTGCGGGGGCAGTAAATAATTTCCAGCAGCAGGGGTAAATTATATATGTTTACACCAAATCAACAAACAACATTCATCGTATATGAAGCATGTACCAAAAACAAAAAGCATGATAGTGCTTATACTGCTCATTGTGCTGCTGCTTGCTTCGTTACTTACCGTATTTAAAGCGCCCACCTATCATTTATGGTTACTGGCTATCGCCGTGTCCGAGTTCCCGCTGATATTTATTGGTATTACAGGGGTATTGCTTATCGCGATAGTTTGGGTAGAGAAGTACCGGCTTACATCGGCAATTATTGGTGTGTTGGCTTTGTTGCTGTTTTCATCGCCTATCATCAGGGGTTACATAGTTGCATCCACTGTAAAGCAGGAATTTGCTGCTGTGTTTGGGCCGGGCAGCACTATTGTAAACGGTGATAATAACCAGCAGCCTTTCAGCTTTTTTAACCTGTTTAAAACATCCAACACAAAAGCAACAGATTATAAAACGTTAACCTACGGTAATGATACCGAGCAGACGCTTGATTTTTACCCGGCACGTTTTGCCGGTAGAAAGCCCTGCGTTGTAGTGGTACACGGCGGATCGTGGAGCAGCGGCGATAGCAACCAACTGCCCGAACTGAATAGCTATCTTGCAAATGCGGGTTACAATGTTGTCTCGATAAATTACCATTTGGCACCTAAATATCAGGCACCGGTGGCGGTGAATGATGTAGTTGAAGCTTTTAACTACTTGCGCAAAAACGCGGAGAACCTAAATATTGATACCAATAACTTTGTGCTTTTGGGGCGTTCGGCGGGTGCGCAGATAGCGCTTTTATCCGCCTACAAGTACCCTCAAAAAGGCTTGAAAGGCGTGGTAGATTTTTACGGCCCCGCGGATATGGTTTGGGGCTACTCGATGCCGGCAAGCAAACTGGTGATGGATTCGCGCGCGGTGATGGAGCGGTACCTGGGAGGCACCTACAAGGGTGTACCCGATAATTACTTCGCCAGTTCGCCGATAGAATTTGTAAATAAACAAACCGTGCCCACCTTAATTATTCATGGTGATAACGATGTGCTGGTATCGCCCATCCATAGCTGTAAACTGGATGCGAAGCTTACTAAAACTGGGGTAAAACATTACTACCTGGATCTGCCCTGGGCAACCCACGGGTTCGATTACAACATTAACGGCCCGGGCGGGCAGCTATCTACCTACGTGGTAGAGCGGTTTATAAATATCGTTTGCAGGTAATTACAAACCCGAATAATAATCATATCCCTTTTCGGCCCAGTAATCGGGCGGGCGTTGGTTGCTGAAAGCCATGCTGCCAATGCGTTTTAAGTTTTTGATGCCATATTTTACCGGGATGATGAGCCGCAGCGGTTCGCCATGTTTTGGGATAAGCGGCTTATCGTTCATCTCGTAGGCCAACAGCGTTTGCGGGTGCATAGCGCTGGGCATATCAATACCTACATAGTATTTTTTATCGGGCGTAGCCAGGCCAACATAATCAAGTTTAGCCTGGTCGGTAAGGTTAAAGTGCGTTATAAAATCGCTGAACTTTACGCCGCCCCAGTGCGAGATCTGGTTCCAGCCTTCCACACATTTAAAATCGAAGATCAGCTCTGTTTTGGGCAGGGCTTTGATCTGGTCCAGCGTGATGTTGAGTACTTCGCCCGATTGCTTTTTTACCTGTAATTGCCAGTCTTCTACGTCGATCATCGACTTTAGGCCTATGCCGCTGTTGTAACGTACCACTTTTGCGGCGCGTTCTTTAGGATAGGTTTTAACCAGGTGGTTATTACTGAAAAAATTACGGAAGAAAAGCTCGGTTTTGTTTAGCGCACGGCGCAATGGCGCTTTGGCGCCGGCAGTAGCCGTACGGATCTCTTTCGGCGAGTTTTTAAGCCAACTCCAGCCGCCATATGCCACACCCGAGAGCACCGTGAACGTACCAAACGAGATGAACGTGCGCCGGTTTATTTGCTGCTCGATGGTGAGGGGTTTTTTAACCTTTTTTAGCTTGCTATTTTTCATCAGCGGCAGGTTTAATAACAGGTTTTGGATTATCATTTACTACCTCGAAGCCGGTGATGACAGACTGGAAATTTCGCCACCCGGCAATTACTACCTGCACAACATGAATAATAAAGAAAAATACGTAGCCAATGGTGAGTACAAAATGTTCGATACGTGCCGCGTGGTAACCGCCGCAAAGCCAGGTAATGGTATTAAACTGCACGGGCTTGTAAATAGCCAGCCCGGTGATAACCGAGCCGATACCCATAATAATGATAGCCGTATAAGCGATGCGTTGCGCGGCATTATATTTTTTTTGCGGCGGAGCAATTTTGCGGATATGCAGATCGTGCAGCAGCACTTGCCAGGCCTCTTTAAATGAATTGCGTTTGGGCACCAGTTCGCGCCACTCTCCCGAGAAAATGGTGTACAGGATATACACTATTCCGTTAATGGTAAAGAACCACATAAACAAAAAGTGGAAGGCCATACCCTCGGCCAGGCGGCCGGGGATGTTAAAGGCATCATTAAACCATTTGGGGAAAAACCTGAAAAACGTATGCCCGAACAAGCCAAACGTGTAGGTATCATTGGCCCAGTAGATAAGCATCCCGCTCCATATCATAATGGTTAGAATGGGGAAGTTTACCCAATGTGTCCACCGCATGGCTAAGGAATGTTTCTGTTTAATGGTTTTCATGGGCATTAATTACTTGCCGTGACAGTTGCGGTGAATGCGGCGCGTGTAGCGCCCGTAATTTCGCCGGTTGCATTGTTTTGTACAAATGCTATCAGCTCAAAGCCTGCTGCTGTAAAATTTCCGGGCAATTTGATATTGGTTTCGCCTTGTTTATGTTCACCTAACGGGATGCCTTTAAGCTCATTCACGATCTGGATGTGCGACAGGGTGCGGCCGTTGTTCTCGCCGCTCTTTATATGGCTTACCGCATTTTTTTGAACAAGCGCCAATTGCAGCGTAGTGTTGTCGGCAGCATTGGCGGCATTGTATTTTAAAACGGCGTTATGGCCGCTTACATTAACGTTGGTTAACGATACCGGGGTAACAGTTCCCTTGCCAAGGCCTGTGCGGATGGCATTATACAAAGACCCCTGTTCCGAGCCAACAAACTCGGTTTTGCCGTTTACAATGGCCTGCGGCGTATAAACGCCCTTAAGCTTTAACCAAACGGAATAAGCGCTTTGCCTGTGGCTAAATTCGGCTTTGCTGAATACATCTTTCCAGCCAAGGCGGTTCCAGTAATCAACGTGGTACGCTAAAATATAAACCGGTTTGCCGGCGCTTTCCTTTTGAATTTTGGCGATAAGCCCGTCGGCAGGGGGGCAGCTGGAGCAGCCTTCGGAGGTGAACAGTTCTACCACGGCAAAACCATCGCCGTTGGTAACAATTACCGGCTTTACCGTGCTTTTATTGATGAATGCTGCCGATGCCAATGCCATAACGGCAACTGCAAAGACAACGAATAGTATTTTTATATTTTTCATGATGATGCTTGTTTTCGGGATATCAGTCGGCGGTGCGATAAAATCCTTACAAGAAAATATACATTTAAAACGGGTTGTTTTAAATATACGTAAATAGGCATATTGAGGATTAAGTTTTTTTAGAGGATATTAAAAACAAGTTGTAAGGATTTAAATCCCCAAGCGACTAACATGCGTTTTACTATGGATAATAAAGAAATAATTGCCGAACGAACGCAGCTTAAACCACAAGGGTGGGTTAACGCCCATGCCGATTATTTATACGCTTACACCATTACACGGGTAAATAATGAAGAGCAAGCCCGCGACCTGGTGCAGGAAACCTTTTTAGCCGCGCTGGAAGGTATGCACAAGTTTGAAGGCAAAAGCTCGGAACGTACCTGGCTTACGGCTATACTACGGAACAAGATCATCGATACCTATCGCAAAAAAACAAAGGGGCTTAAAACACTAAGCATAAACGATGCCTACGCGGGCGAAACTGAGTTTTTTTGGAACGAAGAAGGCCACTGGCACCAGGAACATTGGCCCGCGCACTTCGGTATTGACCATATCGACCCATTGGCTGCAAAGGAGTTTAACCACATATTGCAGAAGTGCATGCAAAAGCTGCCGGCGCTTTGGCTATCGGTATTTACCATGAAGCATATGGATGATGAAACAACCGATACAGTTTGCGCCGAGTTAAAAATAACCGCCTCAAACTTTTGGGTAATTATACACCGGGCTAAGTTAAACATGAGGGCCTGCCTTCAAAAAAACTGGATGTAATATGAACAAGCTTACAAAAATACTTTACAACTGCCGCAAGGCCACCTTTATGATCGAAAAGCGGATGGTGCAGCCATTGAGTTTTCAGGAAAATATAGAGCTACGCCTACATTTGGTTACCTGTGGCGTATGCCGCTTGTATATTAAGCAAAGCCATAAAATCGATCTGATGGTAAAACAGATCCTTAAAAGCCCGCCGCCGGCCAACATCCGCCTTGACGATGATTTTAAAAAGGAATTAAAGCAGCGGATAGAAAAAGAATTGAATAAAAGTTAAACCATTTGTAAGGTTTGTTAATTAGAAGCGACAAAGCCGGCAAATTAAAAAACTTAAAAAAATGAAAACGTACAACAAATCAGTTTTAAAAGGTGCCCTTATAGCCGGCGCCATCGCGTTATGCTTTAGCCTTAACCTTAGCGCAGGTGTCACCAAACATTCTTCACCGTCGCTTACTGCCGTTAGCGATACCGGCAAAATGAAAAAGATGGATAAAATGAAAAAGAAGGATATGAAGATGAAAAAGAAAAAGATGGAAAAATCGAAAATGGAACCATCAAAAATGGAAGAGGATAAAATGGGCAGTAAAATGTAATTCCCCTTTGGCTTAGTTTTGTGTTGAAGACGGGGGTTGTGAATGGCCCCCTCTTTTTTTACCTATTGATTTTAAAAAATGAAAAAATTTATTGCAGCAGCTATAGCGTTGGCGTTTTCGGTACAGCTTATGGCGCAAACAGGGTTAAAAAAGGGCGATACAGCCCCGGTATTTGTAGCTAAGGATAATTCGGGTAAAACGATTGACCTGAAAGCCGTGCTTAGATCGGGCAAATCGGTGGTGCTGTTTTTCTACCGCGGCCAATGGTGCCCATATTGCAACAGGCAAATGCAGCATATCCAGGATTCGTTACAACTACTGACCGGTAAAAACGCCTATGTAGTTGGTGTAACGCCCGAAGCTGTTGAAAATATTGATAAAACCATCGCTAAAACAAAAGCCACCTATTCTATTGTACAGGATAAGAGCTACAGTATTATGAAAAGTTATGGCGTAAACTATGTTATGGACGCGGCTACCGTTATCAAGTACAAAGGGTATGGGCTTGATATGGCCAAGGCAAACGGCAATACCGACAATGTATTACCCGTACCGGCAACTTATGTAATAAACAGCGACGGCAAAATTGCATTTGTGCATTTTGATAAAGACTATAGCAGGCGCGCGTCGGTAAAAGATATTTTGGCGGTGCTTTAATTAAATGGCACTTATTTATTAATTTGCCCGGGGCTGCTAATGTGGCCCCGGGCTTTTTATTACTATTATGAAAAAAATATTACTTCTTCTTTTACTATGCTCCGGTGCGGCCATGGCGCAGGAAAAAAACCAGCAAACCCAAAAATTTGCCATCACCGGCGAGGTGGAAAAGGAATCGGTCATTACCCTCGACTCGCTGAAGCAATATACCATAAGCCCTATCGGCGATATCAAAGTGACCGACCATACCGGCGCATTCAAGCACAAGGATGATGAACTGAAGGGCGTTTTGCTTAAAGATGTATTATCGCATACCAAATTTAAAACCACCAGCCCCAAATTACTGAGCCGTTTTTACTTTGTTTGCACCGGGGTAGATGGCTATAAAGTGGTGTATTCGTGGAATGAATTGTATAACACCGCCGTGGGCGACCATGTGTACATCATTATGGAAAAGAACGGCATCAAGGCCGATAAAATGCCCGAAAGTATCCAAATGACATCCGCTACTGATTTTAAAACCGGCCGCAGGTATTTGCATAATCTGGATAAAATAGTGGTAGGGCAGGTGCAGTAAATGCGATCAGATTTGACAACTTTTTAAAAGTTGTCAAATCTATATCACCCTATTTCCAACTCATCCCCTGTAACCCCATCCAATTCCTGCGGGTTGTGGCTTACAATTAGCGTTGTTGCGCCAAGTTCGGTAAATATTATTTGCAGGTCTTTTATCAGTGCCGATTTCATTTTGAGATCAAGCGCCGAAAAGGGCTCGTCCATCAGGATCAATTTTGGTTTAATGGCCAATGCCCGCAATATGGCCAGCCGCTGTTGCTGCCCTCCGGATAGATGGTTGGGTTTGTGACCGGTAAAGTTATCCAGTCCGCCTGTTTTCAAAAGCCGGGTTATCCATTCTGCATCATTGGTAGCGTATTCCAGGTGTTGTTTCACCGTCATGTTGGGGAACAGGGCATAATCCTGAAAAACAAAGCCAACCCTGCGCTGCTGTGGACTTAGGTCGATATTTTGTGCGGCCTCAAACCAACTAATACTGTTTGCTTTTATGCTGCCGCTATCCGGCGTAATTAAACCCGCAATCATTTTCAACAGGGTTGTTTTACCCGCGCCGGATGGGCCCGTAATGCGGGTGATACTGCCGGGGACAAATACCTTTTTTATCCGTAGCATTTGCAGCCCGTTATGCGCCTTTAGCTTTTTTTCAATGTCAACTGCTATCATTCTAACGGACTTTTAGCCTGGTACTTGTTATAAATAAACACGCTTAATACCATCACAAAGGTAATGGCGAAAAGCACAAGCGAATAATTATTGGCGGCAGTGTAATTCATTTGTTCAACAGCATCGTAAACGGCTATGGATGCCACGCGGGTAACGCCGGGGATATTGCCGCCTATCATCAGCACCACGCCAAACTCGCCCAGGGTATGTGCAAAGGTGAGCACCGCGGCAGTGAGCAGCGAAGGTTTGATGTTGGGCAGCAGCACATGCCAAAGGGTTTGCCACCGCGTTTTACCAAGCGTATACGATGCCTGCGAAAGCGATGCCGGCAGTTGCTGAAAGGCTGATTTTACCGGACTTATCATAAAGGGCATGCTGTAAATAACTGATGCCAGCACCAAACCCGGAAACGAGAATACAAATTGCACATTAAACGTTTGCTGCAACCAATGCCCCAACCCCCGCTGCGGACTAAACGCCAGCAGCAAATAAAACCCCAGCACCGATGGCGGCAATACCAAAGGCATGGTTATAATGGCCTCGATAATGATCTTCGCTAACGACCGCTTTTTTGAAAGCCACCAGGCCAAAGGCAAGGCAACCAACAGTAGTATCAGGGTGGTTACAGCTGCTAATTTAAGGGTAAGCCAAATGGGTTGCAGGTCCATACGTTATAGGGTGTGGTAGCCGTAGGCTTTAAAAATGTTTTTTGCCCGCGGGCTTAATATGTATTGATAAAATTTTTCGGCCGCGGCATTTTTAGCTGAGTGCTTTAATAATACCATGGCCTGTTCTATCGGCGCGTAATTTTTAGGGTTTATGAGGCTGTAAAATAGCTTTTGCTTGTTGGCCTGGTCTTTTACCAGCGACAGTGTGGTAAACCCGGCCTGCACAACGCCGGTAATTATATAAGTGTTTACCTGGCTGATGCTTTCTCCAAATACAATTTTGGTTTGTACTTTATCATAAATGCCTGCTTTTATAATGGCTTGCTGCGCGGCCTTACCGTAAGGGGCAATCGCGGGGTTACCAATGGCTATTTTTTTAACATTATCTGTCAGTAATAGCCCGTTCCAGTTTGCAAGGCTTAGGTTATGTGTGCTGCAAATAATAAGCACCCCCTGTGCGTAAACAACCGGATCTTTTATAGTAAGGCCATCCCGCTGTAAGGTTTGCGGGAAATCCCTGTCGGCAGATAAAAACACATCATAAGGCGCACCGTTACGGATCTGCGCTGCCAGGTTTCCCGATGAGCCGGAGATCACATCAATGTTTATCCCGGTATTCAACTTAAAATCTTTTTTTAGTGCTTTCATTACCGGCTGCAGGTTTGCGGCAATGGCAACCTTCAAAGTTTGTGCCTGCACACCGGCAGTAAAAAACCACAATGCGATAAAAAAAAGCGAAAACGTTTTAGTGAATAGTTTTACCATCCTTGTTATGTTGTTTCACAAAATACGTAATATTGACACATTGGCACAAATGTAAAATGATAATACAGATCGTTACATTTGTTAGGGCGCTTGCCAATTTGCGCACAAACTAACCAACATCTTTAAAAAGCAATGAAAAAACTCATCACCAGCGTGCTCCTTACAGCTGCAGTTATGTTTAGCGTATGCGCGCAAACCCCAAAGTTCATCAGCGTAAAAGGAAAAGAAATTATCGGCACAAATAACAAGCCCTTTTTAATCCGTGGCACAAACCTGGGCAACTGGCTGGTACCAGAAGGCTACATGTTCAAGTTTAAAGCTGTTAACTCGCAGCGCCTGATAAATGAAGCGCTTACCGAGCTTGTTGGCCCCGAAGAGATGAAACTTTTCTGGCGGAAATTCCAGGACACGTATGTTACCGAGGCTGATATTAAGTTTTTGAAAGCTACGGGCATGAACTCCATCCGTATACCATTTAACTACAAGCTTTTTACTTACGAGGATTACATGGGGCAAAACAACCCTAATCGTGGTTTTGAGCTATTGGACAGGGTGATAGGCTGGTGTAAAAAAGCCAACCTTTATGTAATACTGGATATGCACTGCGCACCCGGCGGCCAAACCGGCGATAATATTGATGATGGCAATGGTTACCCCTTTTTGTTCACCAGTGCGGCAAGCCGTAAGTTAACATCGGATATCTGGCGTAAAATTGCCAACCACTATAAAAATGAAACCATTATAATGGGGTACGATCTGCTGAACGAGCCCATTGCCCATTACTTTGATGTAAAAGCCCTAAACCCGCACCTGGAGCCTACCTTTAAGCAGATCACGGCCGCGGTACGCTCGGTTGATAAGAACCATATTGTGTTTATCGGCGGTGCGCAGTGGGACAGCAATTTTAAACCATTCGGCAAACCGTTCGACAGCAAAAGCGTGTACACCTTTCACAAGTATTGGACGGATGTTAAGCAGGACGTGATACAGGAGTATATGGATTACCGCGATAAATACAACGTACCTATTTACGTTGGCGAAACAGGCGAAAATACGGATGAATGGGTAAGGGATTTTAAGGTCCTTTGCGAAAAGAACAACATTGGCTGGCATTACTGGCCATACAAAAAGCTTGACAACCTGAAAGGTATAACCAGCTTTAATGTACCCGATGGTTACGACGAGATCATCGCCTATACCGAAAAGCCGCGCGGCAGTTTCGAAGAGATCCGCAAAGCCGCACCTGCCGATGCTGACAGGGAAAAAATAAAGAAAGCTTTATGGCAGTTTTTAGAGAACAGCAAGTTTATAAACTGTATCCCCAACAAAGGATATATTGAAGCGCTGGGATTGAAGGTGCCGGCGAAATAGATTATTAATCTATATATAATTAAAGGGGAGTTGTTATTTAAGTATAAAATAACAACTCCTTTGATATTTAACATTAATTATTTTGTAACGATTGGGTGGATGCTAAAGCTAAGGGGTTAATTACGCTGTAAATTTGCAAGAGTATTAATTATTTATAGCCGGATATTTAATATCTCTTTTAATTCAGATTTAAATTATTTAGATTTGATAGTGCGGTATCCATAACCGAAACCTAACCTTGATAATCAATTCTTTAATGAAGTTAATGTCTCTGAATAACATTAGTAAATCTTTTAACGGAAAAGAGATATTAAAGAATATTGATCTTAACATTAAGCAAGAGAACTTTATCAGCATTTTTGGCCCAAATGCCACTGGCAAAACCACCTTATTAAATATTATTTCTGGGCTGTTACAAGCAGATAACGGAGCGGTTGTTTGGGAAAACGAGTTTTATAAAAATAGGGTATCTTATGTGTTTCAAAATTATAGGGAAACACTATTCCCCTGGAAGCGCGTTTGGGAAAATATTTCTCTTCCACTAAAGCTACAAAACGTTAAATCAGCCGAATGCAAAGACCGAGCGACAGATTTACTTGGTAAGTTTGCTATAAATATTGATCTTGAAAAATATCCTTACCAATTAAGCGGCGGGCAACAACAACTGGTTGCCATACTAAGAGCCATAATTACCGATCCCGTATTATTATTATTGGATGAGCCATTTTCAGCATTAGATTTCGCCAAAAAATTTGAGTTGCAGCAAAAAATATTAGAAATATGGCATGAAATAAAAGCCACTATTATTTTCGTTTCGCATGATTTGGATGAAGCCATTTATTTGGCTGACGAGGTGGTGCTGCTTGGTGGTACCCCAACAGGAATAATTAGTAATGTAAAAGTTGAAATAGACCGCCCACGGACGCCCGGCGACTTATTAAGTAAAGAATTTGTTAGCTATAAGCGTTTAATGCTTGATAACTTTTTATCAACCCAAAATATAATGTTATAATGGCCAAAAACGTGCAAGACCATACAAATAATGAAAAACCACAATGGTGGATAAGATATATAAGCGGTAAATATCTGTCTATATTTTTAGCGGGAACTACAATACTTTTCTTCGGTATAAAAGGCTTATACTACCAGCACCTTAATTGCACAATAGGCGAATGTTTCTGGTTGACTTTAAATGATGTTATTCATCATACAGATTACATTGGTTACATCGTTGGTATTTTGGGGATATATGTAGGGTGCTATGTAGCTAAAAAAGTTGAGGAGAGCAATGAAATTAAAAATAAGGAACTTGACAAGAAAATAAGAGAACTAAGCAGCATTGAGAACCAGATTTCGAATTCTGTAGACGAACTTAGAGGTACCACATTAAATATAGAAGCGACAAATGCCGAGATAAAGGAGAGTACAAAAGCACTTGAAGATAAAACAGAGCGCTTAAAAGAAGAAACAAAAAATGCAATAGATGCGTCAAGAAGGATAATTGTGGACGTTTTTGAAATTTTTAAGAGTATTGAAACAACCCTTGAGGCTGTATCTGCAAGAACGATAGATAAATTTTATTACATGAATGGGCCTGCATCTTTTGGTAAATTACATACATATAATAAAAGAATATTGCGTGTTTTTAAAAAGAAGGAAGATAACAATGATATTGGCGCGGCTGAAATAATTACCTGTAATAATATCGCTGTTAAAATTGCAAGCTTATTAATTGGTATTAGTAAACAGGCTGTTGATTTTAAAATGATAGTGAGTCCTCCGGATAAAGTATCAGAATTTGCTGATGAATATTTTGAAAATGAAAATAAAAGAAGCGAAAAATTTGAAGGGCTGTTAGATTACAAGATTACCAGCAGTGTGAATTTTTCGCAAATAAATTACGACGATGAAATAAACAATGATAATGTAAAAGTTAAGATAACATTATCTGATGAAAATAATAAAGAAGATATTCAAACAACAGTAAAAGAAAAATTTTTAAAATTTAACAACACTGTTATTGATATGTGCAAAAAGAACAGGGAAAATAAAAGTCTTGATTCAATAAAGTTTTGCCAGGAAGATCCACAATATCAAATATATCTGATTGACTGTAATACTGATAAATATTCTCTTTTGATTTTTTACCACGACGAAGATAAAATCGAGAATGGCCAGGCAGTTAAAATAAGGCGATTAGTTGGTTTTTCCTCAGATAATCGTCATATATATAAGGGTTTAGAAGACATGTATTTGGACAAATTTAAAAACGCAAATTAAAATAGTATGAAAACAAGATCGCTAAGCTATAAAGTGATAATATTACTTGTAACAGCATTGGCCCTATATGGTTGTAACCAGGCAAATGATAAGAGCAATGCTATAAAGGTTAATTTAACCGCCCCGCAAACTGCATATTCCATCCCCACTATAATCGCTATTGAAAAGGGTTTTTTTAAGGAGAATAAAATTACCGTAAATATAAATTATGTAAAAACAGGAAAGATCGCTATGGACGATTTGCTGGCGGGCAAGGCTGATTTTGCAAATATTGTTGAAACCAATGTTGCTTTTGCGGGATTTAGCGATCCTAAAATAAAAGTTTTGGGCAATATCGAAAAAATTTACGATGCGGTAATTGTTGCCCGTAAAGACAGGGGAATAGCTAAAGAGGCCGATTTAAAGGATAAAAAAATAGGGGTAATACTTGCTACTACCTCACAGGTTTATGCCGAAACATTTTTAGAAAGCAGAGGAATTGATAAAAAAGATGTAACGATAGTTAATCTTTTACCCCCCGCATTACAATCGGGTATTATTGAAGGGAGCGGCGTTGATGCAATAAGTTTATGGCAGCCGTTTATTTATAATGTTCAAAAGGCACTGGGCAATAATGCCATCACCTTTCCCGATAGGAAGATATTTACCGGCTACATGAATTTGGCCGGGTCAAATAATTTTATTGAAAAAAATCCTGATGCGGTCGACGGCTTATTAAAAGGCTATGAAAAAGCCGAAGCGTTTTTACTAAGTAACAAGGCCGAAAGCATTGATATAGTTGCAAGGGTATTAAATTTAAACAAGGCAGTGGTAGAAAAAATTTGGGAAGAGTATGAATTTAAGCTTTCAATGGACAACGCAATATTAGAGGCAATAATAAAAGAAGGAAAATGGATTATAAAAACCCAAAAAGGATTCGAGAAAAAGGTGTTGCCCGATTATTCAAAGTTTTTTGATTCAAGCTACCTTAAAAAAATACAGTTGAATAAATAAATTGAGAAATAAATTTTTTGATATTAAGCTGCTAAAGCTTTGGGGTGTTATTATATTAATAATAGTTTGGTGGCTAATTAAATTGGTTTTTTTTAACGGAACCAATTTTTTGCCATCCCCGGGCGAGACCTTTGCTAAGGTTATGGAGTTGTTTATAACGGGTTCAATACTGGCAGATATTTCTTCTACGCTTAAACAATTTGGGGTAGGGTTTGGGATAGCAGCCATTTTCGGTATTCCGCTTGGGCTTATATTAGGGTTTTCGAAAAGGGGTTATGCAGCATTTGAAATTGTACTTGATTTTTTCCGTTCGATACCGGTAACTGCTTTATTCCCATTATTTATTTTGTTTTTTGGAATAGGCAGCTCTACCATAATAGCTATGGTAACTGTAGCTTGTTTTTTTGTTATTTTGATAAACAGCGCTTATGGGGTGATATATGTAAACAAAACATATTTGGTAGTAATGGACTCCTTAAAATCAACTTGGTTTCAAAAATTTACAGAAGTTATCTTTTATGAAGCCTTACCTTTTCTGTTTATAGGATTAAGGGTGGCTGTTTCTTTTGGCTTAATTGTAGTTGTGGTATCAGAAATGTTTATTGGCAGCGAATTCGGGTTAGGATCGCGCGTTTATAAAGCCTATGAAACCTATTTAATCACCGAAGTGTATGCGCTTACAATCATTATTGGCTTATTGGGTTATTTTCTAAATAAAATTATTTTAATCCTCGAAAAAAAAGTTGTTCATTGGAAAGGCAATATAACAGCAAACTAAGCCTGTACAAGATATTGGATATTGCCGGCAATTTCAGGTAAATCAACTGACGCTATGCCATACATTTTAAACTTGATTGCCCGCTCCTCCTTTATGGTGCACCTGTATGCTCCACCTGTTTTTAAAATATAACTTTTCAATATCTCATAAAGTGGTACAATGTCTTTAATAAACCCTTGCATGGTAAGTACCAAAAACTCCCCATCTTTTTTAGGTATATACGCCCCATATAGGCCACTGTCCAACAATCTCTTCATTAAAACCGGGCTCGATTGCGACTTTTCCATCGTTAAATGAAATTCGGTTTGCCTAAACGCCTCCTTTTCCGAGCCACTTAAAACACGTCGTTCAATTTTAAACGGAACTGGGTGGTCAGTAAATTCTTTGTAAGGGATATACTCGTCTTTTGGTATAAATTCACCCTCTAAATATCCTACAAAATCAGGATGCTCATTAGTTTTTAGCTCCAATTTATCCCAAATTTCACTAAAATCTTCTTTGGTTTTTACTTTAAGGGTTAAATGCCTGATAGGTTCAAAATGCTGATACCCTTCCGGATGCCCGTTAAAGTCAGTGTCATAAAACCCTAATTCTTTAATAGCAAACTCGTCAAATAATTGAGGCATTTTTTTCGCATCTATATGGATGTGAAAAATATTAGGCTGTGTTAATTCCATTGTACAAATAGTTATTAAATCAATTATCAGGAATAATAGATTTAATGGTTTAGGATCGTGCTAAAATATCATTTTTTTAAGGTTTTTGCAGGCGTTTTATTTCTTTTATTAGCTTTATTTTAAGGGTGATCAATATCCCCGCAATAAACGCGCATGCAAGTACATACTCGTAACGGGCATGCTCAATGGCAGAGTATATAATTATCGCACATAAAAAGATACCTATGTTATAAAACACGTTAAGTGCTACCTTTTTACCCATGTTAGTAAACGTTAAGTTCGGGATCGATCTCGGCCTTCCATGCTAAAATGCCGCCCTGCAGGTTGCTTAGGTTAGTGTAGCCCTGGCCCTCTAATTGCATTATGGCCGCTGCGCTGCGTTTGCCGCTGCGGCACATCACAACAACAGGTTTATCTTTAGCAACTTTATCAGCTTCAATTAAAATACCGCCAAGGGGGATGGATAGTCCGCCGATGTTTGATGTTTCGTATTCAAAATCTTCACGAACATCAATCAGTTGAAAATCTTCGCCGTTATCTAATTTCTCTTTAAGTTCCTGTACGCTTATTTCTTTCATCTTAAATGTAATTAATAGCCAAAGGTATGTTTTTCTCTATCAAATATTTGTAGTCAATCTGTAACAATCAGTACCTAAGTGCGTTTTATGGTTAAGCGTATATTATTATGCTATTACCTGAATGAAAAAAGTAACCAGGTTTTTTTGGTTTTGTTCCGGCGCGCACGTGGACACGCTAAAAAAATACCCTATAGAACATAACAAATATGTGGGCATTGGTGCCACCATATTCTTCACCGCTTTGTTTGCATCGCTATCCGGCGGGTATGCCATGTATTTCGTATTCAGCGGTAATGCCTTTGCCGTTGGTTTTGCCATTTTATTTGGGCTGATATGGGGCACCGCCATTTTTAATATGGATAGGTACATTGTATCCAGCATCAACAAAGAGGGCAGCATGAATAACCAGATACTGCAGGCAACGCCCCGTATTTTACTGGCTATTATGATAGGCGTGGTAATATCGCGCCCGCTGGAACTAAAGATCTTTGATAAAGAGATCCGTACTAAGCTTAAAACCGCTTACCTGAAAGGGCAACACAGTAAGATAGACAGCCTGCAAAAAACCTATCAGCAAAAATACGCGCAGGAACTGGGTAAAAATAGCGACTTGAAAAAGGAAAAAGATTCGCTGGAACGGGACATCAACCGCTCGCGCTACCAGCTTAACCAGGAAGTTTTTGGCGATAAAACCAATCAAACATCGGGCATAACCGGATATGGCACCTACGCCAAGCAAAAAGCCCAGGTATTGCAGGAAAAGGAGGCGCGTTTAAAAACGGTTACAGACAATCTGGGGCAGGTAGATGATTACCTGAGCAGGCGTAAAGATTACGAAGGCGTAAACGCTACCCGCCTGTTTAGCGAAAAGCAACTCGATAGCCTATCCAACGTGGCCGGGTTTGCCGACCGTAACTGGGCGCTGGGGCAGCTATCGTATAATGTAGACGGCACCCGCGACCTGGATACTTACCTGGCCATTTCTTTCATAGGCTACCTGTTTATTTTATTTGAATGCTTGCCGGTTTTTGTAAAACTGATGTCGCCAAAAGGGCCGTACGACGCTGCCATTGCTAAAGTTGCAGAGGCAAATATCTATTATGCCGAAAAGGATAAAGACCGTGATATGGCCGTAACCGATAGTACTTACGACCATGGGCTGGATGCTGATATTGACCGCCGAAAGCAGATCATAACGGCGCAATCTGAGTATGACCTGGGCAGGCATAGCTACGATTGATAAATAGTTTTGCTCCCTCTCCGAAGGAGAGGGTTGGGGAGAGGTTCTTTTGTAATAAAATTGATAGATAGCAGTTATTAATAAATTGGTAATTTCATCACCTGAATCATATCACCAAATGAAAAAAACTATACTATTGGCGGCCGCCGCACTATTCGCGTTTACGGCTAATGCCCAACCCCAGGTACGTAAAGCAATTTACTATGCGGTTTCATTTCCAAACGCGGCGCATCACGAAGCCGAAATTACCATGACCATACCAGATCCGTCTGCAATGGCATTTCGGGTAAGGATGAGCCGCTCTTCACCCGGGCGTTATGCTACGCACGAATTTGGGAAGAACATATATAATGTTAAGGCAACCGATGTTAGTGGTAAACAGATCGAAATAAAACAGGTAGAAGGCGATGTTTACGAAATTGGCGAGCATAAAGGTACCGTAAAAGTAAGCTATACCCTTTTTGGTAACCATACCGATGGCACTTATGTGGGCATTGATGCAAGCCACGCCCATCTTAACATGCCCGCAAGCTTTATGTGGGTTATAGGCATGGCCGACAGGCCAGTTAAGTTTGAATTTAACGACCTTGATAAATATGGCTGGAAAGTAGCCACACAGTTGAAGCATGAAGGCGATAATGTTTACAGCGCACCCGATCTGCAATACATGATGGATAGCCCAACCGAGCTTTCGGCAGTTAAAACAAATTACTGGGAAGTAGTTAATACCAATGGCAAAAAGCAAAAGATGGGTATTGCGGTGCATTCTGATGACGATCAGGCTACTGTTGACAACTTTGCCAAAATGGTGCAAAAGGTTGTACTTGAAGAGAAAGCAGTTTTTGGCGAACAGCCCGATTACGATTACGGCAGCTATACCTTTCTTGACGATATCCACCCCACTAATTTTGGCGATGGCATGGAGCACCGCAACTCTACCTGTATTGTTGATGGCGCCGAAAAAATTGCCGGGAACGAAAACAATCTGTTAGGCACCTACTCGCACGAATTCTTTCACAGCTGGAATGTAGAGCGTATCCGCCCAAAATCATTGGAGCCTTTTAATTTTGAGCATGCCAACATGAGCAGCGAGCTTTGGTTTGCCGAAGGCTTTACCCAATATTACGGCGAAATGCTGCTGGTGCGTAGTGGTTTTAACTCGGTTGAGGATTACACACGTACTATTGCAGGTTTGGTCAACTCTGTATTGGTGCCGCCGGGGTCGTTAAAATATCCGCAAACGCAAATGAGCCGTTATGCTGTGTTTACGGATGCAGGCGTAGCCGTTGATGCTACCAACTATGGCAATATTTTCACCAGTTATTACGTGTATGGCGGCGCTACCGCCCTCGCCCTTGATTTGCGTTTACGCAGCGAGTTTAAAATAACGCTTGACGATTACATGCGCCAGGTTTGGCTTGCTTATGGCAAAACCGGCAAACCATACACCATACCCGATCTGCAGAACGTGCTTGGTAAGGTCACCAACCCTAAATTTGCAGCCGCATTTTTCAACGATTATATCTATGGTGTAAAGAAAAACAATTATGAGGCATTACTTGCAAATGCGGGGCTGTTGCTGCAAAAAGCACAGCCGGGTAAAGGCTGGGCCGGGCGTATCAATGGCAGGCCCGCGAACGGTGGTTTAATGATAACCGCTTCTACCGTAGCGAATACCCCGGTATACAAAGCAGGCCTTGATGCCGGCGATATTATCCTAAAAATTGACGGAAAAGATGTTGCCGCCGCTAATGCCATTGCTGATATTATAAAGGATAAAAAGCCGGGCGATAAGCTGGCTGTATCGTACAAGAACCGGACAGGCAATCACGATACCACCATTGTTTTAGAAGAAAGCCCCGCATTTGAGGTAGTGACTTACGAAAAGGCGAACAAAGAATTAACCCAGCAGGAAAAGGATTTCCGCAGCAGCTGGTTATCATCCAAAGTAAAATAATAATGAAAGTAAAGATCTTAATAGCGATAACCGCTTTAGCAGTTTCACCAATACTTGGTTTTTGTCAGGATGTAAACAAGCTGATAAAGCAGGACGATGTGGAGCGCATCATTAAAACCCTTAGTGCCGATGATATGGAAGGGCGCGGCACATTTACCCCGGGTATAGAAAAGGCCGCCAAAGTTATTGAGGGCGAGTTTAAAGCTGCTGGTTTAAAACCAATGGCGGGTAATGCAGGCTACAGGCAAACATTTAGCCAAATACGCGTAGTGCCGGTTAACCCTAAAGTTGTATTTGATGGTATGGCCGTGCCCGATGAGAAAGTTGCCATTACCACAAGCACGTCGTTTAGCTGGAAGAGCGATTCAACGGTACTGATAACAACCTTAACCGACGAAAAAACTTATCGCAGCCAATTGGGTACGGCTATGCGCAGCGGTAAAAAACTATTGGTGATTTTTGATGCATCAATGGCAGGGCTTTTCAAAAAAGTCCGGGACAGGGCTATTAAAGGCAGTATCGCGGGCGGCAGGCAAGCACAGCCAATAGTATATGTGCTTGGCGTTGCCCAGCCAAAAGCTTTTGAAGCAAGCTGCGAAGTTAAATCTCAGGAACTGCCGTTAAGTAATATAGTAGGTGTTATCCCCGGAAAAACAAAACCTGATGAATACGTGGTTTTTGGTGGCCATTACGATCACCTGGGGATATTAAAACCTATGGAAGGCGATAGCATTGCCAACGGCGCCGATGATGATGCATCGGGTACTACGGCAGTTATTACCCTTGCCAAGTACTATAAAAAGCTAAACAATAACGAACGTACTTTAGTATTTGTGGCCTTTACGGCCGAAGAAATAGGCGGGTTTGGTTCTCAATACTTTTCTAAGCAGTTAAACCCGGACAAAGTAGTAACACTGTTTAATATTGAGATGATTGGTAAGCCTGCGAAATTCGGACAAAATTCGGCGTTCATTACCGGTTTCGAGCGCTCTGATTTTGGGGCTATCTTGCAAAAGAACCTGGAAGGCACGGCCTTTAAATTTTACCCGGACCCATACCCCGAGCAAAACCTGTTCTACCGCAGCGATAATGCCACGCTGGCTGCCTTAGGCGTACCGGCGCATACCATCTCTACAGATCAGATCCCGACGGATAAGTTTTACCACACCGTAAAAGACGAATATGCGACGCTTGACATAAATAATATTGTGGCCACCATCCGCGCTATAGCGCTAAGCTCGCGTAGCATTGTATCTGGAAAGGATACCCCAACAAGGATCCCTAAACTGGAGAAGTAGGGTTGTAGAAGTTATAAAAGTTAAAGAGGTTGTAAGGGTTGTAATAGCCTTTACAGCCTTTTTTATTTTACAGCTTTTCCTAACCTTTGCAACAATGTCAAACCTTTTACAACCTAACGCTGTTTAAAAGCTAAATTAATCCGGAATATTATGCAATGGTTTGGCAGGCGCGAAAGCAGTAACACAGAAGATGGCAGCAGCAGCGGCGGCCGGGGGCTTGCCCTTGGGGGTGGCGTGATAAGCATTATCGCTGCTGCGATATACTTTTTTACAGGGATAGACCCATCGGCAGTACTTAACGGGGTCCAAAACGGCGGCGCACCGCAGGAAAATAACCAGCAGGCCATCCCCGATACAAAGGAAAAGAAATTTGCCAAGGTTGTTTTTGCCGATACCGAGGATGTTTGGAATAAGCTTTTTGCCGATATGGGCAAAACTTACCAGGAACCCACCCTGCACTTTTTTGAAGCCGCTGTAAGCACCGCCTGCGGACAGGCGGGCGCCGCAACCGGCCCTTTCTACTGCCCCGGCGACCAGAAGGTGTACCTCGACCTGTCGTTTTTTAATGAGCTGTCTCAAAAATTTGGCGCAGCGGGCGATTTTGCCCAGGCCTACGTAATAGCCCATGAGGTTGGCCACCACGTGCAGGACCTGCTGGGCTTATCGGCCAAAATGGAGCAGGCGCGTAACCAGCTGAGCCAGGAGGAGTATAACAAGCTATCGGTGAAGCTGGAATTGCAGGCCGATTTTTATGCCGGTGTTTGGGCTTATTATGAAAAGAACCTGAAGAATGTATTAGACCCCGGCGATATTGAAGAAGCACTTAATGCCGCCCACCAGATTGGCGACGACCGCCTGCAAAAGGAATACCAGGGCGAAGTGCACCCCGATAGTTTTACACATGGTACCAGCGCCCAGCGCATGTATTGGTTTAAAAAGGGGTACGAAACGGGCGATGTAAGGCAAGGCAATACTTTTGCAGCGCCGGATCTTGAGTAGATAAATGTTCACGTTCACGTTTGCGCATGCAGGCGATTTTTTGCAATTAGCTTATAATCAGGTAATTGAATTCCAAAATGGTGGCGGAGTTGTGTCACCATTCTATTGGATTGAATTGTTATGGACTATTAATCGAAGATGCTATTTAACTCGGGTCAACAATGGCCCTGATCCTGTCTTCGGCCTGCTTTACCAGTTCATCAACAGGGGCGGTACCAGGTTCAATGGGTTCCAATACCTCCCATTTCATGGGTGTAAAGGTGTTTAGCGGGTACAGGCCGTATTGTATCATTTTCCAGCTATCGGTAATGGCTACCGGCACCAGCAGCGCATCGGGGCATTTCTTTAAAAGGGTAGCCACGCCTGCCGATTGGAAAGGTTTTACCCTGCCATCTTTTGAGCGTGTACCTTCGGGGAAGATCACGGCCCCCCATTTATTATCCTTCATCCGGCCGGCAAATTTTATCAGTTCGGTAATGGATTGCCGCGGGTCTTTCCTGTTGATGTTGGCACCGCCCCCATGTTTTAGGTTAAAGGATATGGATGGGACACCTTTAGTTAATTCTACCTTCGAGATAAACTTTGCGTGATACTTACGCAGGTAATATATCATGGGGGGTATATCGAATAGGCTTTGATGATTGGCCAAAAAAATAATAGGCCGGCCAAGCGGCAGGTTTTGTTTATTAATGAAGATAACCCTGTTGAACAAAATGTAAAAGGTGTGCAGCAAAAAGAAGTTTAATATATCCACCGATTTTTTATGTGCCGAATACCCGCCCAGTTTAAGGCACAGCCACTGTATAGGGTGAAATATCACCAGCGATAAAAGAAATGCAAAAATGGCAAATGGGGATAGGATATACCCTAAAAACTTTTTCATGCGCCCGGCAAATTTAAAGTTTTTTTGAAGATTTGATAAACCTTACTTTACAAAGTGTCCTCTAACTGCATTAAACGGGCTTTCAATACAGCCGCCACCGCCAACGAATCGGTTATTTCGCCGGCACAAACCATGCGGTAAACTTCCTCAAATGGCACTTTTTTTACAACGAGCTGCTCGGTATCCTCGGGCTCGGCCTCAAACTGTTGCAGGCCGCGGGCAACGTACAGTATGCACAGTTCATCGCTAACCGAATTGGACAGGTGCATCCGCTGGATCTCTGTCCATTTCGATGCTTTCAATCCTGTTTCTTCCAGTAGTTCCCGCTTCGCCGATTCCAAAGGGTCGACACCAATAATGCCGCCACCTTCGGGCAATTCCCAGCTGTATTGGTTCAGGGTAAAGCGGTCTTGGCCAACAAGGTAAGTGTTCATATCATCATCCAGGGGCAAAATGCCGATGGCTATATTTTTGTAATGCACCTGCCCGTAAATGCCCGGGTTGCCCGATGGGTTGATCACCTGGTACTCGGTAACGTTTATCCACGGGTTATCGTAAATTTCCTTTTCTGAGGTTATTTTCCAGGGATTGGCTTCGGGGTGCTGCATAGGGTAAAGGTAGGGAATATGTCCGTTTTTTTAAGCGTTGCAATGCAATCGCTAAACATGTTAAGCAGTCGTTATAGACGAGCGCAAGTAATACCACCATGTCATTGCGAGCGATAGCGCGGCAATCTTCGATAGACAGTTCGTCGATCAGTACTTCGTGAGGAATGGCATTATACTTTATGAGCCGTCAGTGGATGTTACTTTCTTTTCTCTCAAAAGAAAGTAACCAAAGAAAAGTCGCGGCTGCGCCCTGCTCTGTGAAAGTTAGTGCTTTATCAGTTCCTGTGCTACCCGAACAGGCCAATGCCGCATTTTTAGCTAACGTTCCGTTCGTCAGGCTCGCAATAAAATCCCTTAATCCGGCGAATCTGCTAAATCCCGGTTCCGTTTCAAATACCCCGGCACATTCACCAACAGTATCCCTGCTAAAATCACAAATAAACAAATCAATTGCGCAGTATTCACATGCTCGTTTATCAGCAGCCAGCCTAAAAACACGGCAACAACCGGGTTTACATAAGTATGCGTACTGATGATGGCCGGCGGCTTGATACTGATGAGCCAAACAAAGGAAAGATAAGCCAGCAGCGAACCAAAGACGATTAAAAAGATCAACCCGCCCCAGGCTTGCAGGCTAACGGAAGCAAACGAGAAACCAACCTGCTCGCTTTTGGCAAAGGCAATAAAGGCGCTTGCCGCACCTGCTGCCAGTAGCTGGATGCTGGCGTTCATAGTAGACGAGCTGTTGCCCTTGCTGTCTTTGGTGATTAACGATCCCAGCACCCAAAGCACAGCGCTAAATAATACCACTATACTGGCAATAGTCGCCATGGGCGATGGGTTAGCTACCGCCACACCCAGCTTTAAAAACAGGAAGATGCCGGTAAAGCCAATGAGCAGGCCGCTGATGATGTATTTATTGGAGAAATATTCCGACCAGTTCTTTCTATCCAGCAACAAAAATATAAGCGGCTCGGTGGCAACCAGTATCGCGGCCTGGCCCGAGCTGATGTATTGCTCGGCCCAGGCTATCATGCCCGTGCCGCCTACCAGCATCATGGTACCGCTGAGTGCATGCCGAAGCAGGAGTTTGCCTTTTGGTAGTTGCTCGCCTTTAATTTTACACCAGGCAAGCATCAATATCCCGGCACTTAAATAACGCAGGCCAACCAATATAAACGGCGGGAAACTTTGCAGCCCGTAAGCCACCGCCAGATAGGTAGAGCCCCATATGATATAGATGTTGAAGAACGCGAAGGCAACCAGTAAGGGCGAAGCAAGTTTTTTCGTCATTGCGTATTGTGGCTTAGGGATTTAACAAAAAAGGCGCCCCATTGTGGTGCGCCTTTGTATATTTATCAGTTTGTCTTATTACAAACCGAAAGCGCTTTTTACTTTATCAACGTAGTCAAGCTTTTCCCAGGTAAACAGTTCCACCTCGCGGGTTACGGTGCTGCCATCGTGCGCGTTGAACGATTTGGTTACCGTTTCGCTTGGGCGGCCAAAGTGTCCGTATGCAGCGGTTTCACTGTATATCGGGTTACGCAGTTTAAAGCGGGTCTCGATAGCGTATGGCGTCATGTTGAAGATCTCTTCAACTTTTTTAGCTATCTCGCCATCGTTTAAACCAACTTTAGCGGTGCCGTAAGTGTTTACGTAAATACCCATTGGTTTTGCAACACCAATAGCGTACGATACCTGCACCAATATTTCGTTACAAACACCGGCAGCTACCAGGTTTTTAGCGATGTGGCGGGTTGCGTAAGCAGCAGAGCGGTCAACCTTTGATGGGTCTTTACCACTGAAAGCACCGCCACCATGTGCACCTTTGCCACCGTAGGTATCTACAATAATTTTGCGGCCGGTTAAGCCGGTATCGCCATGCGGGCCACCTATCACAAATTTACCGGTTGGGTTAATGTGGTAGGTAATATCGTTGTTAAAGAAGTGGGCGTATTTTGGATATTTTGCCTTAACACGCGGGATAAGGATCTCTACAATGTCCTTGCTTATTTTTGAAAGCATGGCTTCTTCCTCGCCAAAATCATCATGCTGGGTCGAGATAACTATAGCATCTATGCGGGTAGGCTGGTTATCATCGCTGTACTCTAAAGTAACCTGCGATTTTGCATCCGGGCGAAGGTATTTGATGTCGGTATTTTCGCGACGGATAACGGCCAGTTCGCGTAATAAAGCGTGGGCGATATCTAAAGCCAATGGCATGTAGTTGTCAGTTTCGATGGTGGCATAACCAAACATCATCCCCTGGTCGCCTGCGCCCTGCTCTTCTTTAGCCTTGCGATCAACACCCTGGTTAATATCAGGCGATTGCTCGTGAATGGCGGATAACACACCGCAAGAGCTGCCGTCAAACATATACTCGCCTTTGGTATAGCCAATACGGTTTATTACATCGCGGGCAATTTTTTGTACATCTAAATAAGCTTTTGATTTTACCTCGCCGGCTAAAATAACCTGCCCGGTTGTTACCAGCGTTTCGCAGGCCACCTTCGACTCGGGGTCGAATGCTAAAAAGTTATCAATTAACGCGTCCGAGATCTGGTCGGCAACTTTATCCGGGTGCCCTTCTGATACGGATTCGGATGTAAATAAGTATGGCATATTATAATTAAATAAACGTTAAAACCGAAAGGTGAATAAACTATTTTGAAACGTTGTAAAAGGAGCAGGGTTAGCACTTTTTTACGTGGTTGCTCCCGATAGCTATCGGGAACGGCCTTAATGTCCCAAAATAAACGGGGGCGTTAAATCAGTCCACTTTCGGGTGGCAAAAATAAAACAATTTTTCACAAAGCCGAAAATACATTTACTTTTGCCCGTTGTAAACCTATATAGTTGAAAAGGAAAGCTTTATTTATAATAAACCCGGTATCGGGAGGGAAGAAAAAAGATGGTGTGCCGGAGCTTGTAGAGAAGTACCTTGACCCAACTGTTTTTGAATACGATATAGAATTTACCACCGGTATATTCCACGCGCACGACCTGGCGAGGGCGGCCGTGGGCGAGTACGAGGTAATTGTAGCCGTTGGTGGCGATGGTACGGTTAACGAGGTAGCATCGGCAATAGCCGGTACCGATACGGTGCTGGGTATTATGCCCTATGGCTCGGGTAATGGACTGGCCCGGTTCCTGGGCATCCCGATGGATGCCGCGGAAGCGCTTAAAACCATGAATTTTGGACGTACCATTAGTATTGACGCCGGCAAAATGAACGGGCAATGGTTTTTTAATATGGCCGGGATGGGTTTTGACGCCCACATTAGCCACGTATTTGCCAATGGCAGCGAGAAACGCGGGTTTGTGAGCTACTTTAAATCATCCATAAAAGAGATCTCCAACTATCAGTCAAAAACTTACCATGTAGAAATTGACGGCGTGCCGTACGACCGCGAAGCCTTTATGCTGAGCATGGCCAATTCATCGCAGTACGGTAATAACGCGCACGTATCGCCGCATGCATCGGTGCAGGACGGGATGCTGGATGTCTGTATCATTAAACCGTTCCCGCTGTGGCGCTTCCCCGAAATGGGCCTGCGTATGTTCACCAAATCGGCGGATAGTTCAAAGTATGTAGAGATCATAAAAGGTAAAAACATCCACATTACCCGGCAGCAGGAAGGCCCCATCCACCTGGATGGCGAACCGCAGGTTGCAGGCACGGATATAAAAATTGAAGTGGTGCCAGGCGCGTTAAACGTTATTGTTGGGGCTGCGTATAAGCCCCACCCAAACCCTCCCCGAGAGGGAGGGCTTTAGAGCATTTAAACATATTTAAAAAAGTCTCTCCGCTAACCAGCGGAGGAGATTAGAGGGGGCTTAAGCCCCACCCAACCCTCCCCGAGAGGGAGGGCTTAAGGGCATTTAAATATATTTAAAAAAGTCTCTCCGCTAACCAGCGGAGGAGATTTAGAGGGGGCTTAATTTAGAGGGGCTAAAATAAAAGAGGGGGCTATATGGCAAAGAAAAATTTCACCGGCATCATGTATTCTACCGATCCTGATTTCGAATACCAGGAAGAGGGCGCGGGCGGGCAGCAAACCCTGCCGCCACAGCAGCAAAACTTAAAGATATTTTTAGACAGGATAAAAGGCAACAAATTGGTAACCCGCGTAAGCGGCTTTATCGGGGTGGATGCCGACCTGGAAGTTATCGGCAAAAAACTGAAAACCAAATGCGGTGTTGGCGGCTCTGTTAAGGATGGCGAGATACTGCTGCAGGGCGATTTTAGGGATAAGGTGTTAACCATGCTGCAAACGGATGGTTATAAGGCAAAAAAGGCCGGGGGATAGTGTATCGGGATTAATTTTATTTATCATTGTTAATGGCTTGCTGTCAGCCAGTTACACAGTGTGTAAAATATACATTATGTAAATAAATATTGCAAAACGCTTGTTTCTTAGTGTATCAAAAGGGTAATTTTGGGGCAACCAATTATAAATTATCTTCTTAATGAACAGCATGAATAACCGGGTACCCGATTTAGGGTATCTAAACCTGGCTAATGGCCCTGCTATTTTATACCAGCTAACCCCTGCACAACTTGTTGAAGCCGCAATAAAAAGGAACGAAGGCGTACTGAGCGACTCCGGCGCCCTGGCTATTGATACCGGTAAATTTACCGGCCGCTCGCCTAAAGACCGCTTTATTGTTGACGACCACGTTACCCATGATAATGTATGGTGGGGCAGCATCAATTTTAAGTTTGATGGCGCGAAATTTAACGCCTTATATAATAAGATGGCCAAATACCTGGCCGGTAAAGAAATTTTTGTGCGCGATTCCTGCGCCTGCGCTAACGAAAAATACCATATCGATATCCGGGTGATCACCGAAACAGCTTACCAGAACCTGTTTGTGCACCACCTGTTCATCCGCCCAGAGGTGGTTAACCCCGAGAGCCGGCCCGAGTGGACCATTATTGCCGCACCCGGCTTTATGGCCGACCCTGAAAAGGACGGTACCCGCCAGCCAAACTTCTCTATCATCAGCTTTAGCAAAAAAACAATACTGATAGGAGGTACAGGTTACACCGGCGAGATCAAGAAAGCCATTTTTTCGGTATTGAACTTTGTGCTGCCGCACGATAAGCAGGTGCTGTCGATGCATTGCTCGGCCAATACGGGCAGCAAAGGCGATACCGCGATATTCTTCGGACTATCGGGCACGGGTAAAACCACCCTTTCTGCCGACCCCGACCGCGGCCTGATAGGCGACGACGAACACGGCTGGAGCGATTACACCATATTTAATTTTGAAGGCGGCTGCTACGCCAAATGCTCGGGCCTTACCGCCGAAAAGGAACCGCAGATCTTCAGCGCCATTAAATACGGCGCGCTGTTAGAGAATGTGAACTTCTTCCCCGGTACACGCAGGGTTAATTTTAATAATATAGATAAGACGGAGAATACACGCGTTGCCTACCCTTTATCTAATGTAAGCAATGCCGTTATCCCGTCAATCGGTGCATCGCCAAAAAACATCTTCTTTTTAACTGCCGATGCTTTTGGGATACTGCCCCCCATATCAAAACTAACGCCCGAACAGGCCATGTACCACTTTATATCGGGATACACAGCCAAAATAGCCGGTACCGAAACCGGTATTACCGAACCCAAGGCTACCTTCTCGGCCTGCTTTGGCGAAGCCTTTTTGCCGCTGCACCCTGTAGAGTACGCTAAACTGCTGGGTAAAAAGATAAAAGACCACCAGGTAAATGTATGGCTGGTAAACACCGGCTGGACCGGCGGTGCCTATGGAACAGGCCAGCGTATGAAGCTTGCCTATACCCGCGCCATGATAACCGCTGCAATGAACGGGGTGCTTGACCATGTGCATTACCACCAGCACCCTATGTTTAATATGATGATACCGCTTACCTGCCCCAATGTGCCCGATGAAGTGCTTGACCCTAAGAACACTTGGGCCAACGCTGAAAATTATGAGGATAATGCAAACAAGCTGGCTACAGCCTTTGTTAATAATTTTGAAAAATATGCCGCATATAGCACCGCTGAGATAATAAATGCAGGCCCAAATACGGTATTAGCCGTGTAGTTAGACGGTATTATATCACTACTGTTACATACTTTTTATAAGTTAGGGCTTGTTATTATTAAAAAAAATGGGTTGTATTGTAAAAAATTGTCTGCCTGACAGACAATTTTTCTGTTTCAGAGCGTTATGTAATCACCAATTTACAAAACGCTTTAAGCTGTATATTAAATTATTATAAAGAATTGCATAAAAAGTTTTTTTATTTCATTTAAATTCTATTTTTGTTATTCGCTAAAAACGCACACATTTTTTATTAACTTATATTATAAACAAAACGAAAACTAAAATTTAAAAAGTAATGGCAAACGCACCAACAAAACCAACTACTCCTGTTAAAGAAAGCTCAAGTGCATCGGGCGCATTTGCAACTTTGACCATTCCTATCTGCATAGTAGTGGCAATTTGTATCTTTGTATTTATCTTAGGTCACCCAAGCCACTATAAAGGCGGCGACCCTGCTAACGAGCCAAACCCAGGCGATTTATTCGGTACTGTACACAAAGGTGGTGTTATCGTACCGCTTATCATGTCATACCTGTTAATGGTTATCGTGTTCTCAATTGAAAGGTTTGTAGTTATTGGCAAAGCATCAGGTACAGGTAATGTAGATGCATTCGTTAGAAAGATCCAATCTTTCTTAAACGCCGGTAACATTGATGGCGCTAACGCTGAGTGCGACAAACAGAAAGGTTCTGTAGCAAACGTTATCAAATCAGGTTTAAAAAAATACCGCGAAATGGAAGTTGATCAAACTATGGATGTTGATCAGAAAGCATTAGCTATCCAAAAAGACATTGAAGAAGCTACGGCTTTAGAAATGCCAATGTTAGAGCAAAACTTAACCATCATCGCTACTTTAGTATCTATCGGTACGTTAACCGGTCTGTTAGGTACGGTAATCGGTATGATCAAGGCCTTCGGCGAGTTAGCATCTGCAGGTGCTCCAAACCAGGCAGCGCTTTCAAACAGTATCTCTGAGGCCCTTATCAACACAGCGTTAGGTATCGGTACTTCTGCTATATCAATTGTAATGTACAACGTGTTTACATCAAAAATTGATAAACTGACTTACGCTATCGACGAAACCGGCTTCAGCATTGTTCAAACGTTTGCTGCTTCACATAAAAAATAATAATTGTAAAATATTAGTGCGTGTTTTCTCGCTTTAACCAAATTAAATTTGGATTATTGAGATAATTAACTATCTTTACATTATATTTTCAAACAAAGAACAATATGCCAAGAGTAAAAGTCGCAAGAAAGAGCACTTCGATAGATATGACCGCCATGTGCGACGTAGCTTTCCTGTTGCTTACTTTCTTCATATTAACAGCAAAACCCCGTACAGAAGATCCTGTGCCGGTAGATATACCCGCATCGTCTGTCACTCAGCCAATACCTGATGATAACGTGCTTATGCTTACGGTTTCGCAGCAAAAAGTGTTCTTTACTGTAGATGGTAATGATATCCGTAGACAAACGCTTAAACAAATGAGCGAAAAATACGGACAACCTTTTACAGAAGAAGAATATGTTAAATTCTCGGGCACGCCAATATTTGGTGTTCCGATGAACCAGCTGAAAGCATTTCTGCAATTAGATGCTGCCCAAAAGAAGGAATATAAGCAACCGGGTATCCCTAACGATACTACCAACAACAACGAGCTGTCTGACTGGATCCGCGAAGCACGTAAAGCTGATGTGGCATTACACAACAAAGCTTTAAGGATATCTATTAAGGGAGATAATAAAGAGGAGTACCCAACCATTAAAAAGGTGATCGGTATTCTTCAAAAGCAAAAAATTAACAAATTTAGTCTAATTACAACGATTAGAGCTGCACCTAAAAAATAATTAAAAATGGCAGAATTAGACACCTCCTCCGGCGGGGGAAAAAAAGGCGGGAAAGTAAGAAGTAAGAAAGCCTCTACACGCGTGGATTTAACCGCGATGGTTGACCTGGCCTTCTTGCTGATAACCTTCTTCATGCTTACCACCACGCTTTCGAAACCAAAAGCAATGGATGTGGCCATGCCTGATAAGGATGAGAATACTAAAGAGCAATTGCCTGTAGCAGCCTCACGATCGATGACAATTTTGTTAGGCTCTAACAATAAACTGGAATGGTTTATTGGCGAGCCGGGTAAATCTCAGCCCACTACCGAAGGTTATGGGAAAGAAGGTATCCGCAAAACCCTTATCGAAAAAGGCAAAGAAGTTCAGGCGAGTTTTGGTAACTATATGGTAGTTCTTATTAAACCGAGCGATAAATCAAATTATAAAAATTTGGTTGATGTTTTGGATGAGATGAAAATAACCAATATACAATCATTCGCGATTGTAGATATTTTACCGTCTGAAATTGAATTGCTTAAGCGCGATGGTAACTATTAAGGAATTATTAAAGTAAATTAACGTTATAAGATAATGTTTGGATCAAAATTAGACATACTAAACCAGCAGTGGATTGACGTTGTTTTTACAGGCCGTAACAAAGCTTATGGTGCATACGAACTTAGAAAGGAAAATCCTCGTAATACAAACAAGGCCCTTATAATTGGTGTAGCAGCATTTGTTTTACTTATATCTTTTAAAACAATCCTCAATGCAATAGAGGGATTTATCCCCAAGGCTGACGAGAAGGTGAAAGTTACCGAAGTGGTGCTGCCGCCGCCACCGGTGAACGAGCAGGTGAAACCACCACCGCCGCCGCCAGAACCACCTAAACCAAAGGTAGACCAGGTGCGTTTCCCTCCTCCGGTTGTAAAACCAGATAACGAGGTACAGGAAAAAGAACCGCCAACCGTAAAAGAGCTGGAGGTTGCAGATCCTGGGCAAAAAGACCAGAAGGGTGACCCTAACGCCGATATCAGGATTGAAGAGCCGGTAGGTAACTCTGATGTTAAACAGGTAGTTGAAGAAAACCCTAACCAGATCTTTACAGCTGTAGAGCAATCTCCGGGATTTCCGGGGGGTGAAGGTGCATTTGGAAAATACTTAAGTAAGAATATCCGTTATCCTGCTATTGCAAGGGAAAACAACGTTCAAGGGCGTGTGGTTTTAACCTTTGTGGTAGAAAAAGACGGTTCGTTAACCGATATTAAGGTTTTACGCCAACTGGGTAGCGGCACCGATGAAGAAGCTATACGTGTGTTAAAAGCTTCTCCTAAGTGGAAACCAGGTATTCAAAACGGGCGCCCGGTTCGTGTACAATACAGTATACCTGTAAACTTCCAACTGGCGCAAGAGTAAAAATTAATGTTATCAAATAACAATGAGAAGCAAAAATCGCCCAAAAGGCGGTTTTTGCTTATTTTAGGAGTCGCAGCATTTATTGGCTTTTGTGTATTGGGCTTAATGATCATTTTTTGGGATAACTTCCCCCTTGATCTGCCTAAATCGCAACGGACCATTTTTGGTTCGGTTATATTAATATATGCAGTTTTACGTTTTTCGCGCTATTTAAGAAAGGACCCTAATGAAAATTAGTTTTAAGCCGCTATTAGCAGGGTTAGCGTTATTAACTGTATTACAGGGCTGCGAGCAAAGTACAAGTAAAAAGCCGGTACTTGATGGTTTTGCATCGGGCACCGCGCCGTTTTCTGTCGATGAGTCTTTTTCGCCTATTATCGACGAAGAACTGTATATTTTTAAGGCAATGTTTACAGCCGCCAACCCCGTAATAAGCTACAAGCCCGAGGCCGAAGTTGTAAATGATTTGCTGAACGATAAAGTGAGGGTAATTATACTATCGCGCAACCTTGATACAGCAGAACTTGGGGTATTAAAAAGGCGCAGTTTAACAGCAGACACTATTAAATTTGCTGTAGATGCCATTTCGATCATTGTAAATCAGGCATCTAACGATACAACAATTTCGGTGAAAGAAATTAAAAATATGCTAAATGGGAAATCGAAAACAGATAAAAACATCGTGTTTGATAACCCTAACTCAAGTTTGGTAAGGTATTTGAAGACCTTATCAGGTAACCACGAGTTGAAACAGAAAAATATTTACGCGTTAAGTTCGAGTAAAGAAGTTATAAAGTACGTTAGTACACATCCAAACTCGGTTGGAATAACTGGCTTTAGTTGGCTAAACGATCCGGATAAGGATTATGCCGATGCGGTTGATAAGGTTAAAATTGTTGGTGTTAGGGATGAAAACAGCAGGATTGCCCCTAACGAGTACTTTAAACCTTCGCAGACAACGCTTGTCCAACATACGTATCCGTTAAGCAGGTCGTTGTATATAATTGATTGTACAGGCCGCAAGGGTTTAGGTTCGGGCTTTGCATCGTTCCTGGCCAGCGAACGCGGACAAAGGATAATATTAAAATCGGGTTTGTTACCAGACTCGATCCCCCAAAGGGAAATAAACATTATACACTAACTATATATATTTATAAACTAAGATAAGATGAAAATGATCAGTAAGATAAGTAAGATAGTATTAGCACTTACACTGGTAGGTTCATCAACTGTTTTTGCGCAAAGTATAGCCGATGCAAAAAAAGCGATTGATGCCGAGCAGTTTCAGAAAGCTAAATCGATGCTTAAGAATTTAACAGTTACCCAGGGTACAAAAGACGAGAACTTCTTTTACCTGGGCTGGGTATATATTCTTCAGGATTACCCCGATTCGGCAAAAACTATCTTTCAAAAAGGTATAGCTGTAAACCCAAAATCGGCATTGAACTATGCAGGTTTAGGTGCTGCCGCGTTTTTGGATAAAGATAAAGCAACCGCTACAACTAATTTTAACCAGGCGGTATCGTTAGCCGGTAAGGATAGCAAGCCATATTTGTATGTAGGCCGGGCTTACCTGTTGAATGACGAGGATGGCAAGGTGCCTGCAGCAGATGCAAACGCTGCCATTAACGTGCTGAATAAAGGCAAACTGGTAGATAAAAAAGATGCTGAAATATTGGTGGCTTTGGGTGATGCATTGCGCACACAAAGCAAAAACACCGATGCCTTGGGCAATTACCAGGCCGCATTGGAGATAGACCCTAAACTGGCGCACGCTAAAGTGGCTACGGGTGTTATCTGGAAATATGCGAACAACTTTGAAAGTTCGGAAACTGAGTTTAAAAACGCGTTAGCTATCGACCCTAACTACGGGCCGGCTTACCGCGAATGGGCGGAAACTGATGTGCGCTGGGCATTATCAGACCCTAAAATGGCGTCTGTGAAGATCAAACAGGGTGCTGATAACTATCGCAAATACCTGTCGTTAACAGATATGTCTATCGAGTCGCGCTTACGTTATGCCGACTTCCTGTTATACGCCGGTGATTATAAAACACTGCAAACAGAAGCCGCTGCATTGGCCGGTTCTGCAAACAGCAACCTTAAAGTGTATCGTTATATAGCCTATGCTGCATACGAGAATAAAGATTATCCCGCAGGTTTAGCAGCAATGAACACCTGGATTACAAAGGCCGACCCTAAACGTATCATCACCCGCGATTATGTTTACCAGGGCCGTTTACAACTTGCCAATAAGCAGGATTCGTTAGGGATCTTAACCTTGCGTAAAGCGTTGGCTTTAGATACAAGCAAAGTAGATGTTTACCCAGAGATAGCTAAAGCGCTTTACGGGCAAAAAAAATATGTAGAATCGGGTGAGGCTTATGCAACATTTATTGCAAAATCAAACAAAGCCACTTTAAACGATTACCTGTCAGAAGGTTTAAGTTATTACAAAGGGTTTACCGAGCAATACTTTAGTACCGCTAAGCCAAAGCCAGTACCTGATACCACGTTATTGGTAAAAGCAGATTCGGCATTTAGCTATATTCAGCATAAGGCAAGCGCCCCTGTTGCAATAGTTGCATTGTACCAGGCCCGTGTAAATGATTTTAAAGAACCGGACAGAAACACTTCAAAAGGTTTGGCAAAGCCATATTACGAGCAATATATCCAACTGCAAACTGCTAAAACCACTACAAGTGATAACGACAAGTTATTTTTAGCAGAAGCATACGCTTACTTAGGAACTTATTATGAGTTTAAAGAAAAGGACGATGCTAAAGCTGCCGAGAATTACGGCAAGGCAAGGGAGTATGACCCTACTAACAAAACTGCTGTAGCTTACTTCTCGCGTAAAACCGGGGGTACCAAAGGCAAATAACTTATAGATAAATAAAAAGCCTCCGTTAACAAACGGGGGCTTTTTTTATTATGTACCCATTTGTATATTTGCGCCATGGAATTACACAGTTTGCCGGTTAATTATTTACCAATCATATTCCAGATGCTGGTAGCTATTGGTTTTGTTGTTACAACCATGTTTGTAACCCACAAAATAGGCCCTAAGCGTGTTACCAAGGATAAGCTGACACCCTTTGAATCGGGTATCGAAGTTATTGGGAACGCACGTACCCCGATGTCAATCAAATACTTCCTGGTGGCTATACTATTTGTATTGTTTGATGTGGAAGTGATTTTTATGTACCCCTGGGCGGTAAATTTTCGCGATCTGGGGCGCGATGGCATGATAGAGATGTTCATATTTATGGGCACGCTCCTTGCCGGTTTCTTCTACATTATCAAAAAAGGCGCTTTAAACTGGGATTAGTTTACACAGCCTTTCTTACAGCAAGGGTTAAAGTCTCTCCATCGGTAGCGATTAGAGAGATGTTAAAAGGACTAAGACGTAATTAGTTTAGACTGATTCTAAATATATTCCTGAACCCGCATAGTGTATTTGTTACAGCGTATTTATTGTAAATTTGCGCATCAGTTTTAACTGATGAGTTAATATTATTTGATAAGAATTAATGAGTGATATTCAAATAGTTGAAGCCCCTGCGGGTGTTGAAGGATCGGGGTTTTTTGCCACCAAGCTTGATCAGGCAGTGGGTTTGGCACGTTCACACTCTTTATGGCCATTACCTTTCGCAACATCATGTTGCGGTATCGAGTTTATGGCTACTATGGGTTCGCATTACGATTTAAGCCGTTTTGGCGCCGAGAGGCTTAGCTTTTCGCCTCGCCAGGCCGATCTTTTAATGGTAATGGGTACTATCTCAAAAAAATGGGTCCGGTTTTACGCCAGGTTTACCTGCAAATGGCCGAGCCCCGCTGGGTTATGGCTGTAGGCGCCTGTGCATCAAGCGGTGGTATATTTGATACATACTCTGTACTACAGGGTATTGATGAAGTTATCCCGGTGGATGTTTATGTGCCTGGTTGCCCACCGCGCCCCGAGGCTATTATTGATGGTTTTATGGCTATCCAAAAACTGGTACAAACAGAAACTTTGCGCAGGCGCGAAGAACCTAAGTACCAGGAATTGCTGGCTAAATACGGTATCCAATAATGGCTAAAATATCTAACGAAGAATTACTGCAAAGGCTTAACGATAAGTTTGCCGGCCAGGTTACCCAAACAGGTGCCGATTTTGGTTTGCTTACTGTTGAGGCCAATAAAGAAAGCATCAGCGAAGTGTTAAGTTTCTTAAAAACAGATGCTGCATTGCAGTTCATCTTTTTAACGGACCTTACCGCGGTGCACTACCCCGAGCTGGAAAAACAGATCGTAGTAGTTTACCACTTACATAGCTTAACCACCAATACACGCATCCGTATAAAAGTTGGCCTTACTTTAGAGGACCTGCATATCCCAACGGCATCAACTATTTGGGATGGCGCCAACTGGATGGAACGTGAAACATACGACTTTTTTGGGGTGATATTTGACGGCCACCCCGACCTGCGCAGGATACTTAATGTTGATGACATGACGGTATTCCCGATGAGGAAGGAATTCCCGCTGGAGGATCCAAACCGCGTTGATAAAAAAGATTACTTTTTCGGGAGATAATATAAAATGCAGAACCACCCGGTATACACTGATAACGATCCGCAAACGGAGTACTCCACGCTAAACCTGGGCCCAACACACCCTGCAACCCACGGTGTGTTCCAGAATGTATTGCAGATGGATGGCGAACGTATTGTAAGCGGCGTATCAACCATTGGCTACATACACCGTGCATTTGAAAAAATTGCCGAGCACCGCCCTTTTTACCAGATAACCCCACTTACCGATCGTTTAAACTATTGCTCATCGCCCATAAACAATATGGGATGGCACATGACGGTTGAAAAGCTGTTGAACATACAAACGCCAAAACGTGTTGATTACATGCGTGTAATTATCATGGAGCTGGCCCGTATTGCCGATCATATTATTTGTAATGGTGTATTGGGTGTTGATACAGGCGCTTTCACGGGCTTCCTGTATATGATGGAGCATCGCGAGGAGATCTACGAGATCTATGAAGAAATTTGCGGCTCGCGCTTAACAACAAACATTGGCCGTATAGGGGGTTTCGAGAGAAACTTTAACCATATCGCATTCGCCAAGATCAAAAAGTTTTTGGTGAGGTTCCCGCCGGTATTGCGCGAGTTTGAGGCGCTGTTTAACCGCAACCGGATATTTGTTGACCGTACTAAAGGTGTAGCAGCAGTTACTGCGGCCGATGCTTTAAGCTACAGCTGGAGCGGCCCTATATTGCGCGCTACCGGTGTAGATTATGATGTACGCGCCATGGAGCCGTATTCATCATACGAAGATTTTGACTTTGAAGTACCCGTTGGTGAGAACGGCGACGTTTACAGCCGCTTTTTGGTACGTAACGAAGAAATGTGGCAAAGCCTGCGCATAATTGAACAAGCGCTTGCCAAAATAGAAAAAGAACCAACCGATATATTCCACGCGGATGTGCCGGCGTTTTACCTGCCTCCAAAAGAGGAAGTATATAATAACATGGAAGCTTTGATCTATCACTTTAAAATTGTGATGGGCGAGGTGGATACCCCAACTGCCGAAGTTTACCACGCGGTTGAGGGCGCAAATGGCGAACTTGGCTTTTACCTGATCAATGATGGTGGCCGCTCGCCGTACCGTTTGCATTTCCGCAGGCCAAGCTTCATCAATTACCAGATGTATGCACCAATGAGCAAGGGTATGTTATTATCTGATGCTATTATTAACATGAGTAGTTTAAACGTTATAGCCGGAGAGTTAGATGCTTAGTGTACAGGATACCAACACACCGGTAACATTTTCACCGGAATTGCTCAGCAAATTTGCTGATGTGGTTAGCCGTTACCCCGCGGGGAAGCAAAAATCGGCATTGTTGCCTATACTGCATTTGGTGCAGGCCGAATTTGGCTGGACCAGCGTACCCGCAATGGATAAAGTTGCCGAATATCTTTCTATCCAGCCGATAGAGGTTTACGAGGTAGCATCATTTTATACCATGTACTTTTTAAAGCCACAGGGCAAGTACATGTTAGAGGTTTGCCGTACCGGCCCATGCGAAATTGTGGGCGCAACCCCAATAATGGAGCATATTGAAAAAACACTTGGCGTTGCCGAAGGTGACGTTACCCCCGATGGCTTATTTAGCTGGAGAGGTGTAGAATGCCTTGCTGCATGTGGCTTTGGCCCTGTGCTGCAAATTGGCCCCGAGTATACTTTTTACGAGAACTTAACCACCCAATCGGTTGATAAACTGATTGGTGATTTAAGGCAAAAAGGTAACAGCTAATATGAAAGACAGAACAAGGCTAATCACCTGGGACATCGCATTATTGACAGGCATCCTGATCTATATAAATATTCATATGCCCGAGCGTTACAGCCTGATAGTTGGTTTGTCAACGGTTATGGTACTTACAAATTGTATAAATAATCATATTGCTGCTTATAAATTTAGCGGTAAAATATATTAGTAATGGCACGTAAATTACTTTTAGAACATATAAACGTACCCGGCATCAATACATTTGATGTTTACCGCTCAAAAGGCGGTTACGCTGCTGTTGAAAAAGCCCTGAAAACCTTAACCCCTGATGAAGTGGTGGAAGAGGTAAAAAAATCGGGTTTGCGCGGCCGTGGTGGTGCGGGTTTCCCTACCGGGATGAAATGGAGCTTTTTGGCCAAGCCCGAAGGCGTTGAGCGCTACCTGGTTTGTAATGCCGATGAATCTGAACCCGGTACTTTTAAAGACCGTTACTTAATGACCTATATCCCTCACTTATTAATTGAGGGGATGATAGTAGCCAGCTTTGCGTTGGGTGCAAAAACATCATACATATACGTACGCGGCGAAATGATGCCGCAGATCCGCATCCTGGAAAAAGCCATTGCCGAAGCAAAAGCGAAAGGCTTTTTAGGCAAAAATATTTTAGGCACCGATTACAGCCTGGAACTTTACGTACAACCCGGTGGTGGTGCTTACATCTGCGGCGAAGAAACCGCTTTGTTAGAATCACTGGAAGGTAAACGCGGTAACCCGAGGATAAAACCTCCGTTCCCGGCTATTGCAGGTTTGTATGGTTGCCCAACGGTAGTAAACAATGTTGAATCAATCGCGGCTGTTGTCCCTATCATTAATGAAGGTGGCGACGAGTACGCAAAATTAGGTATCGGCCGTAGTACCGGTACCAAACTGATCTCGGCAGGTGGTAACTTAAAAAAACCGGGTGTTTACGAAATTGACCTTGGCCTGCCTGTTGAAGAATTTTTATACAGCGACGAATATTGCGGGGGCATTGCCAATGGCAAACGTTTAAAAGCGGTTGTTGCGGGTGGTTCATCTGTACCTATCCTGCCTGCTAACCTGTTCATGAAAACCATTAATAACGAACCCCGCCTGATGAGCTACGAATCATTGGCCGATGGTGGTTTTGTTAGCGGTACCATGATGGGCTCAGGTGGTTTTATAGCTTATGACGAAGACCAGTGTATCGTACGCAACACCTGGAACTTCGCGCGTTTTTATCATCATGAAAGCTGCGGACAATGTTCGCCTTGCCGTGAAGGTACTGGCTGGATGGAGAAAGTTTTACACCGCCTGGAATACGGCCACGGTAAAATGAGCGACATGGATCTGCTGGTTGATGTAAGTAAAAAAATTGAAGGGAATACCATTTGTCCGCTTGGTGACGCGGCAGCATGGCCTGTAGCCAGTGCTATCCGCCACTTTAGGGATGAGTTTGAATGGCATGTAACGCATCCGCACGAAGCAACAACCAGGAATTTTGGTATCGCGCATTACGCGGATCCGCTTCCTAAGTTAGAAGCAACAGCGAGTTAAGAAAGTCAAAATAAAACCATGTCATTGCGAGCCAGGGCAGTGCGGTGACATGAGCGGTGAAGCAATCTCGTCGCATACAGGGGCGACAGGCAAGGCTACGAGATTGCCGCGCTACGCTCGCAATGACACAAAAGAATAAACGCATCGGCAACGATGAAAAAATAAAAAGACGAAAGTCAAATGAAGGTAACGATAGACGGATTTCCTATTGAAGTAGAAGCCGGGACAAGCATCCTGAACGCCGCGAGGCTGATAGGCGGCGATATTGTTCCGCCTGCTATGTGCTATTACTCCAAGCTGGAAGGCAGTGGCGGTAAATGCCGTACCTGTTTGGTGCAGGTAACCAAGGGTTCTGAAAAAGACCCGCGCCCTATGCCAAAGCTGGTAGCAAGCTGCCGTACTACTGTGATGGATGGTATGGAAGTGAAAAACATCACTTCGCCCGAAGTTATTGAGGCACGTAAAGGCGTGGTAGAGATGTTATTGATCAACCACCCATTGGATTGCCCTGTGTGCGACCAGGCCGGTGAGTGCCACCTGCAAGATCTTGGTTACGAGCACGGCGCGGCTAAAACCCGTTACGAGTTTGACCGCCGTACATTCGAGAAAATAGATATTGGCGATAAGATCCAATTACACATGACGCGCTGCATCCTTTGCTACCGCTGTGTTTTTGTTGCCGACCAGATAACCGATCACCGTATCCATGGTATCTTAAATCGCGGCGACCATTCAGAAATTTCTACTTATATCCAAAAAGCGGTTGATAACGATTTCTCGGGAAACGTAATTGATGTTTGCCCGGTAGGCGCTTTAACCGATAAAACCTTCCGCTTTAAAAACCGTGTTTGGTTTACCAAGCCTGTTGAGGCACACCGCGAATGCGAGAACCCAAAATGCTGTGGTAAAGTTACCTTATGGTATAAGGGCGAGGATGTTATCCGTGTAACCGCACGTAAAGATGAGTACGGCGAAGCAGAAGAATTTATCTGCAACACCTGCCGTTTTGATAAAAAGAAAACCAATGACTGGGTAATAGAAGGCCCGCGTAAAATATCGCATAAATCTGTTATCAACTCAAACCACTATGATACGCTGCACCCGCTGCCGGTTGTTAAAACCAACCCGGTATTGATGGAAGCGAATAAAGAACAATTTGAAAGGGAGACACGCCTGTAATGGAATTAACAGATATCGCCATAAAATTTGGGCTTATAATAGTCATATTCCTGATAAGCCTGGTAGTAGCCATGTATTCTACCTATGCCGAGCGTAAAATAGCAGCATTTTTCCAGGATAGGATGGGCCCTAACCGCGCAGGCCCGGGTGGCATGTTCCAGCCATTGGCCGATGGTATGAAGATGTTCATGAAGGAAGAGATCATCCCGACGAACGCGACGCCATTTCTTTTCATTGTTGGCCCTTCGTTAGCTATCCTTACCGCGTGTATCGGTTCGGCAGTTATTCCGTGGGGACAAAACTTTGTAATTGGCGATAAAATTATCCCGTTACAGGTTACAGATATTAATGTAGGTATCCTATATATTTTCGGGGTTGTATCATTAGGCGTTTACGGCGTTATGATAGGCGGCTGGGCATCAAACAATAAATACTCGCTATTGGGTGCTATCCGCGCGGCATCACAAAATATCAGTTACGAAATTTCAATGGGGCTTTCCATCATCGCCCTGTTATTGGTTACCGGCACGCTAAGCCTTGGCGAAATTGCCCAACAGCAACACGGCTGGCACTGGAACGTGATCTATCAACCGGTAGGTTTTATCCTGTTCCTGGTTTGTGCCTTTGCCGAAACTAACCGTACACCATTTGATCTACCGGAGTGTGAGACCGAACTGGTTGGTGGTTACCACACCGAATACTCGTCGATGAAACTTGGTTTTTACTTGTTTGCCGAGTATATCAACATGTTCATATCATCGGCAGTAATGGCTACCCTTTACTGGGGTGGTTACAACTACCCGGGTATGGATTGGGTTACCGCGCATGTTGGCCCGGTTATCGGCCCGCTAATTGGTACCGCGGTTTTCTTTGCCAAGATCTTCGCGTTCATCTTCTTTTTTATGTGGGTACGCTGGACGATCCCGCGTTTCCGTTACGATCAGTTGATGGACCTGGGCTGGAAGATATTGATACCTTTAGCCATCGCAAATATTGTTGTTACCGGTATTGTTATTACTTTATTAAATTAGAGAGAGGTTATTTTCAATGGAATCATTAAGTAATAAAAAGAAGCAACTGACAGTAAAGCCGCTCAATTTTTGGGAGAGGGCTTACCTGCCTGCTATTGTGAGTGGCCTGGCCATCACCATGAAGCACTTCTTTAAAAAGCCGGTTACAATAGCCTACCCTGATGTAAAGCGCGAGTTTTCTGAAAACTACCGCGGGCTGCACTCGCTTAAACGCGATGAGAACGGTGCCGAGCGTTGTACCGCTTGCGGCCTTTGCGCATTATCGTGCCCTGCCGAAGCCATTACGATGCAAGCCGCCGAGCGCCAGAAAGGTGAAGAGAACTTATATCGCGAAGAAAAATATGCTGCCGTTTACGAGATAAATATGCTGCGTTGCATTTTCTGCGGATTATGTGAAGAAGCCTGCCCTAAAGAAGCGATATACCTTGATGGTGACATAGTGCCATCAGATTACCTGAGGAAAGATTTTATATACGGTAAGGACAAATTAGTAGAGGCACCTTTAAATCAATAACAGAAGTTTTATACCTTTGCCCTGCTATTTAAGCAAGGCAAAAGTATTTTGTAAAATATAAACATGAGTACATTTTACTTCATCGCGTTTTTATCCATATTCTTTTCAATACTGGTTATTTCTGCAAAAAACCCGGTGCATAGCATACTGTACCTTATACTTACCTTTTTTACCTTCACCATCCACTATATATTAATGAACGCCCAGTTTTTGGCTATCGTAAACTTCATCGTTTACATGGGCGCCATACTGGTATTGTTCTTATATACGCTTATGCTGATAAACCTGAACAAGGAGAGCGAGCCCGTTAAGCCATTTATGGTAAAGATAGCCGCTGTGTTTGGCGGTGGCATACTGGCGGTAGCGCTGGTATCGTCACTAAAATCGTTAGGCGTATCAGACCCGGTGGTTTTGAAAAATCCCGAGCTTGGCCTGGTAAAAAACCTTGGTAAAGTATTATTCAACGAATTTTTGTTACCGTTTGAGGTATCGTCGGTATTGCTGTTATCGGCAATGGTAGGCGCGGTATTGCTGGCAACAAAAGACCCTAAAGAACCAAAAGTAACCATCTGATGGAAAGTTTAACCCAAACCATTCAAGCGGTTCCGCTTAACCACTACATTTTATTAAGCGCTATCATATTTTCGATAGGTGTGATGGGTGTTTTATTACGCCGTAACGCCATCGTGATATTTATGTCGGTTGAGCTGATGCTTAACTCGGTTAACCTGCTGCTTACCGCGTTTTCGGTTTACCGTGGCGACGCAGCCGGCCAAGTATTTGTATTTTTTATTATGGCCCTGGCCGCTGCGGAAGTTGCAGTAGGCCTGGCTATTATAGTAATGATATACCGCAACACCAACAGCATAGATATTAACGTGCTGAACAGGTTGAAATGGTAGTAGCCCCACCCAAACCCTCCCCGAAGGAGAGGGCTTAAGAAAGGCAAATTTGAAAGTGTTTACAATTTAAAAAAATAAAAAGTCTCTCCGCTAACCAGCGGAGGAGATTTAGAGGGGGCTTATGGACAATTTGATCTGGCTTATTCCTGTACTACCCTTAGCCGGTTTTGTTATTAACGGACTGGGGCGCAATACCCTGTCAAAAGGTATTATCGGTGCTATCGGTAGCTTATTGGTATTGGTTGCATTTGGATTAAGTGTAGCTACTTTCTTCCAGATAAAAAACTCGGGTGTACCAGTTGATGTAAACCTGTTCGACTGGATCTCGGTTGGTAATTTCCACATCCCGTTCGCGTTCCTGGTAGATCAGTTAAGTTCTATTATGTTGCTGATTATTACAGGCGTTGGCTTTTTGATCCATCTTTATTCTATCGGATATATGCATGATGATGCAGGCTTCGGTAAGTTCTTTGCTTATCTGAACCTCTTTGTTTTCTTTATGCTGCTGCTGGTTATGGGCAGTAATTATGTGGTTATGTTTATTGGCTGGGAGGGTGTAGGTTTATGCTCGTACCTGCTTATCGGTTTTTGGTACAGCAACCCAAGTTATGCCGATGCTGCTAAGAAGGCGTTTATCATGAACCGTATTGGTGACCTTGGCTTTTTGCTGGGCATCTTCCTGTTGGTAAACACATTTGGCAGTACAAACTTTGCAGATATTTTCCCCAAAGCGCCGGAGGCGGTTGCTGCAGGTGCACCAATAGTATTAATTACCTTATTGTTATTTGTGGGTGCGGTTGGTAAATCGGCACAGTTGCCATTGTTTACCTGGCTGCCTGATGCGATGGCCGGCCCAACCCCGGTATCGGCACTGATCCACGCGGCTACGATGGTTACAGCAGGTATCTATATGATTGCCCGCTCAAACATTCTGTTCACGCTTGCGCCGACTACTATGGAAGTTATAGCCATTATCGGCTTAGCTACCGCTGCGTTTGCGGCATTGATCGCTTTGACACAAACCGATATTAAGAAAGTACTGGCATATTCAACCGTATCTCAATTGGGTTACATGTTCTTAGGTCTTGGCGTTGGCGCATATACCGGGGCATTCTTCCATGTGTTAACCCACGCGTTCTTTAAAGCATTATTGTTCCTGGGTGCAGGTTCTGTTATCCACGCCATGAGCGGTGAGCAGGATATGCGCAAAATGGGCGGGCTGAAAGGCAAGATCAAGATCACGTTTATTACCATGCTGGTTGGTACAATCGCTATCGCGGGTATCCCTCCATTCTCGGGTTTCTTTTCAAAAGACGAAATTTTGGCTGCGGCCTTCGCGCATAGCACAACGTTTTATGTGGTGGGTGTTATTACCGCGGGGTTAACCTCGTTCTATATGTTCCGGATGATGTACCTTACCTTTTGGGGTAAATTCCGCGGTACGTACGAACAGGAACACCATCTGCACGAGTCGCCTGCAAACATGACCATCCCGTTGATCGTGCTGGCTATATTATCTGCTATTGCGGGTATGATAGGCGTACCGGCGATTTTGGGCGGCCATCACGAATTAGGCGCTTACCTTGCACCGGTATTTGAGGCATCGAACAAATTGTTAGGCGAGCACGAGTTAAGCCACAGCACCGAATGGGTGCTGATGGGCACATCGGTTTTATTAGCACTGATAGCGATGGGCTTTGCTTACAGTAAATATGTATCAAAAGGCCACGTACCGGTATCTGACGAGCAGGAACGCCCGGCATTGGCCAACCTGTCGTACCATAAATTTTATATCGACGAATTATATGATAAGGTTATCCGCAAGCCGTTGGATGCCATATCGGTATTCTTTTATAAAGTAGTTGAACAACTGGGTATCGATGGCTTTGTAAATGGCCTGGGTAAAAGCACTTTGGAAACAAGCAAGGGCCTGCGCCTGTTGCAAACAGGCAATGTAGGTTTCTACATATTTATGATGGTGGTAGGTATTATTGCCATTTTGGTGTACAGTTTAATTAAAATAAATGCGCTTGGCGTTTAACATATAAAATGACGGTTAGTATTTTACTTTTTTTACCGGTTGTGGCAGCACTTTTAGTGTTGTTGTTTAAGAACGAGGCAGTAAAGCACGCGGCTTTGTTCTTTTCTATAATAGAACTTGCGGTAGCTATTTATTTCCTGGCAGGCTTTGTGCCCGATGCATCGGTACAATACGCGGTTGATGCAACCTGGATCCCACAAATGGGTGTACATTTTACAGCGGGCATCGATGGTATAAGTATGGTAATGGTATTATTAAGCACTGTACTTGTTCCGCTTATTATTTTAACAACCTATAAACACCAGTATAAAAACGCCAAAGCATTTTACGCGCTGATATTATTTATGCAGGCGGGGATGTTAACTGTATTTACCGCGTTAGATGGTTTCCTGTTTTACGTAGGCTGGGAAGCAGCATTGATCCCTATTTACTTTATCTGCGCGCTATGGGGCGGCGAAAACCGCATCCGCATTACTATCAAATTTTTCATATACACCTTTGCCGGTTCACTGTTTATGTTGCTGGGTATCATTTACCTGGCGCTGCAAACACCAAGCGGCATTTACGACCTGAGGAGCTTTTACGATCTAAGCCTTAACTTAACCCAGCAATCGTGGGTGTTTTGGGCGTTTTTTATTGCCTTCGCTATCAAGATGCCTGTATTCCCTTTCCATACATGGCAGCCCGATACTTACACCGAAGCCCCTACAGCCGGTACCATGATGTTATCGGGTATTATGTTAAAGATGGGGATCTATGGCGTTATACGCTGGCTGATACCAAACGCGCCTGCGGGTTTCCTGCAATGGCAAAACCTGGCAATGATTTTAGCGGTAATAGGCATTGTTTACGCTTCGCTTATCGCGTTCAATCAAAAAGACGGTAAACGGTTGGTGGCTTACTCCTCAATAGCCCACGTAGGCCTCATAGCCGCCGGTATCTTCGCCTGGACAACGCAAGGCGTACAGGGTGCTATGATACAGATGTTGAGCCACGGGATAAACGTAGTGGGGATGTTCTTTATCTGGGATATCATCAGCCGCCGTTTAAACACCCGCGACATCAGCCAAATGGGCGGCATCGCCAAAGTAGCGCCAAATTTCTCTATCGCGTTTTTAATTATCCTGTTAGGTACAGTTGCCCTGCCGTTAACCAATGGTTTTGTAGGCGAATTTTTGTTGCTGAAAGGTGTTTATAACTATAACATCTGGTTTGCCGCGGTTGCAGGCTTAACCATCATATTTGGCGCGGTATATATGCTGCGCATGTATAAAGGCGTAATGCAGGGCGAAGCAAATGAGCTGACGCTAACCTTTACCGACATATCTGGTTCAGAGAAACTGGTTCTTGGGATCATCTGCGTGCTGATCATCGCAATAGGTGTTTATCCGCAACCTATCCTGCACATATCAGAAGCTGCTGTTACCAATTTGGTTAATACGGTAAGCGCTAAATTTGTCAATGCTAAATATTAATACAGATATAAAATAAATGACGACTCTAATAATCATATCTGTTTTACCCATCGTAATATTATACCTGGGTTTATATAAAGTTCAAAAGGCTTTGTTGCCGGTAACCATTATTGGTTTACTTGCGGCTATGACTGCGGCTATTACCCAATGGAATGATAGCGCCGTGCCGATCTACCACGGGATGATGTTGTTCAACAACTTCTCTGTCGCGTTTTCGGTGGTAAGCATTGTTTCAACCATATTGATATTATTATTGTCGAAAGGATATTTTGAAAGGATAAGCAGCCATATTGCCGAGTATTACGCCATTATTTTGTTTTCGTTAGCGGGCATTATCGTGATGGTATCGTACCACAACCTGGTAATGCTTTTTATCGGTATCGAGATCATGTCGGTAAGTTTATACATCCTGGCAGGCATCCGTAAAAAAGACTTTGCATCAAACGAAGCCGCTTTAAAATACTTTTTGATGGGCGCATTTTCAACAGGCTTCCTGTTGTTCGGTATTGCCCTAATCTATGGCGCTTCGGGTTCATTTGACCTGGATGGCATCCGCGATTGGATAGTTACCCATTCGCGCAGTAACGACCCGTTATTTTATACGGGTGTTATGCTCATCATCGTTGGCCTTTGCTTTAAAGTGGGTGCAGCCCCATTCCATTTCTGGACACCCGATGTTTATGAAGGTGCGCCATCGCTTATCACTCTGTTTATGTCTACCGTGGTTAAGGTGGCTGGTTTCGCGGCGTTCTTACGCCTGTTTTCAGCTTGCTTTTTTACCATCTCGTCCTTTTGGGCACCGGTGCTTTTGGTTATTACCATTATCACCCTGTTCATTGGCAATATAACCGCGCTTTATCAGCAAAGCTTTAAACGCATGATGGCTTTTTCGAGCATCTCGCACGCTGGCTATTTGCTATTTGCTATTGTGGCTTTAGGCGCGGGTTCGGCCAATTCCATATTTGTATACGCCGCAGCATATTCAATTGCCTCTATCATCGCTTTTGGCGCCCTTATACTGGTAAAACAACAAACCCGTACCGATAACTTCGACGGCTTTAACGGGCTTGCAAAAAACAATCCCTTCCTGGCGCTGGTGCTTACTGTAAGCATGCTTTCGCTGGCTGGTATACCGCTTACTGCTGGTTTTATTGGTAAGTTCTTCATGTTTTCGGGTGCGTTGGCACACTACAACACTTTGTTGGTGGTTGTAGCGGTGGTTAACGCTATCATCAGTATTTTCTATTATTTCCGGGTTATTATTGCCATGTATTTCCGCAGCGCCGAGCGTGCCGAGGTTGAAGTACCTGCTTATTATAAGTTTGTATTAGGCATTTCGGCGATTGCAACCATCGTTATCGGGGTATATCCGGCCTTTATATCCGCCCTTATTTAATAAGGGGCTGCTAACTACAATTTGATTTAATATTTGTAGTTTTACGGATATAGTTAATGGAAAACTTTTGGGAATACCTTCAAAATTTAACCGACGCACAGTCTATTTTAAGCAGTGGTGGCTTTTACCTGTTGCTGATAGTAGTATATGCTGAGACCGGTTTGTTTTTCGGGTTTTTTTTACCGGGCGATTATTTGCTGTTTCTTGCAGGCCTGTTAAGCGCCGCCGGGATAATCCATGTGCCTATTTACACCTTAGTACTTTCGCTTATTGCTGCCGGTATTTTAGGCAACTATACGGGCTACTGGTTTGGCTACCGTACCGGGCCGGTATTATTCAGTAAAAACGATTCCTTTTTCTTCAAAAAGCGATATATAGCTGTTGCCGAAGAGTTTTATGCCAAATACGGTGGTATGGCTTTGATTTTAGGCAGATTTTTCCCCATAGTTAGAACATTTGCCCCTATATTTGCAGGTGTTGTAAAAGTTGATCTTAAAAAGTTTACCATTTACAATATTATAGGCAGCGTAGCCTGGGTAACAACCTTAACCTTAACCGGTTATTTTTTAGGCAGGCGCTTCCCCGAGTTAAAGGATTATCTGGAGTACATTGTACTTGGTTTGATAATTATTACAACAATTCCGCTGATTTTTGCTTTTGTGAGAAGACGAATTGCAAAATCAAAAGAACAGTAAAATTAATAGATAGAATACATGAGCACACAACATCCCTGGCATCAGGTTTCACCGGGTGATAATATTCCTGAGATAGTAAACGCGATAATTGAGATACCAAAAGGGTCAAAAGCTAAATACGAGATAGATAAAGAGTCGGGCCTGTTAAAGCTGGACCGTGTTTTATTTTCATCGGTAATGTACCCGGCCAATTATGGCTTTATCCCGCAAACCTATTGCGATGATAAAGATCCGCTTGATATTTTGGTGCTTTGCTCAATAGATGTTTTCCCGATGTCCATCATCGAGGCCAAGGTTGTAGGGGTGATGCACATGGTTGATAACGGCGAACAGGACGATAAGATCATCGCGGTAGCAAAAAACGATATGTCGGTTAATTATATTAACGACCTTACGGAACTCCCACCACACGCCATGACCGAAATTGTACGCTTTTTTAAAGATTACAAGAAGCTGGAAGACAAGAATGTTACTATTGAACATTTGTTAGGTGTACGCTACGCCCATAAAGTAATTACCGAAAGTTTAGAGTTATATAAATCTACTTTCCCTGTTTACAAATAAAATAATTAATGGACCCCGCACATTACGAAATTAGTGTTTTCTACATTTTCGCTACCATTTTCCTGGTATTGCTTAACGGCTTTTTTGTGGCGGCAGAATTTGCCATGGTTAGGGTTAGAGGCTCGCAGATCGAGCTCAGGGCCAAAGCCGGCAGCGGCGTTGCAAAAGTAGCACGCGGCATCCTCCATAATCTTGATGGTTACCTGGCCGCAACCCAATTGGGTATCACCATAGCATCACTGGGGCTTGGTGTTGTTGGCGAGGGCGTAGTTACCAATATTGTATTACGCGGGTTTTTAAGCGTAGGCATTACGCTTACCCCAGGCTTTATTACCGCCAGCCACATCGTTTCGTTTGCTGTTATTACCATATTACATATTGTATTTGGCGAGTTGGCGCCAAAGTCGCTTGCTATTCAAAAATCAGCCGGAACGGTTATGGCCGTATCGTTACCATTAAGATTTTTCTTTGTGGTTTTCAGGCCGGCTATATGGCTGCTTAACGGCTTTGCCAACTTTATATTAAAGCTGTTTGGTATAACAACCTTAGAGGGCGGCGAAACACACCATAGTTCTGAAGAACTGCAATACCTGTTAGAACAGGGACGGGAAACCGGCGCGCTGGACTCTAACGAGCACGAACTGATCCAAAATGTATTTGATTTTAACGAGCGTGTGGTAAAGAACATTATGGTGCCCCGTACCAAAATATCGGGTATTGAACTGGATACCACCAAGGAAGACCTGTTGGAGTGCCTGATAACCGAAGGTTACTCGCGCATGCCTGTTTACGACGAGGTGATCGATAAGATCGTGGGTATTGTTCACGCTAAGGATATCCTGCCTTTGCTGGCCCGTAACGAGCCGATAGTATTGAAGGACATCATCCGCAAGCCATACTTTATCCCGGAAACAAAAAAGATAAACGACCTGATGGCCGAGCTGCAACAAAAGCGCATCCAGATAGCCATCGTGTCCGACGAGTTTGGTGGTACGGCCGGGATGGTTACTCTGGAAGATATTGTAGAGGAGTTGGTTGGCGAGATCCAGGATGAGTTTGACGAAGAAAAGCCAATTGTTGAGAAACTGAACGACCGCGAGTTTGTGGTAAATGCCCTTGCGCCGATATACGACGTGAACGAGCACCTGCCGCACGACCTGCCCGAGGATGGCGACTTTGATACCGTATCCGGATGGCTGGGCCATATTTTTGGTAAGATACCTGATGTAGGTGAGCAAAAGGAAAGTAACGGCTACAACATTACCGTGCTGAAAAAATCTGACCAGAACATCGAATCTGTAAAACTGGAGCTGCTGATAAACGAAGAGGACGCTGTAGATTTACATTAGTTTCGAGTATCAAGTAGTTAGTGTCATGACCAGGATCCACTACTTTAAAAACCTTGATACCTGCTACTAACTACTTGATACTAAAAAAGAAAATGCAGCTTTTTTACACACCTGATATCGACCCCACTTTATCCCAATACTTTTTAAGCGAGGAAGAGAGCAAACACGCCGTGCGCGTACTGCGCCTGAATGTTGGTGATGCCGTCACCCTGATAGACGGCAAGGGCGGCCTGTATAAAGCCGAAATAAAGGATGCCCACCCCAAGCGTACCATCCTGCAGATCAACTCCGTTACACAGCAGTTTAATAAACGTAACCATTACCTGCATATAGCCATAGCGCCAACAAAAAATTTAGACAGGGTAGAATGGTTTTTAGAAAAAGCCACAGAAATTGGGATCGACGAGATAACGCTGATCATCTGCCAGCGGTCGGAACGGAAGGAAGCTAAGGCCGAACGCCTGAACAAGATCATTACCTCGGCCATAAAGCAATCTATCAAAGCATATCACCCTGTTTTGAATGCGCCGGTTAACCTGGCCCAATTTATAAAACAACCATTTGACGGGCAAAAGTTTATTGCGCATTGCGATGAGGGCGAAAAAGCAAGCCTGGCACAATCTATCTTAAAACAAAACCGTTATTTGATACTGATAGGCCCCGAGGGGGATTTTACCCCCGCCGAAGTAGATGCCGCTTTGCAGAGCGGTTATAAAGCCATAACTTTAGGTGAAAGCCGTTTGCGTACCGAAACAGCCGCATTAGAAGCATGTTTCGAAGTAAATTTTTTAAACCGATAAATGAGGAGATCCATTTTTGTTACCGCAGCTATTGCCCTGATGTTTTGCATCAGTAGCTTTACCGCGCCATCGTACAAAATGGGCAGGCTAAAATATAACGGCGGCGGTGATTGGTATGGTGACCGCACAGCCCTGGTAAACCTCATTAAATTTTGCAACGAAAACCTGAAAACAAATTTTCAGCCCGAGGAAGAGGTGGTTGAGGTGGGCAGCGAGCAGATCTATAATTACCCTTTTGTGTTTATGACCGGGCACGGCAACGTGCTGTTTAGCGACCAGGAGGCGCGCAACCTGCGCAAGTATTTAACCGGCGGCGGCTTTTTGCATATCGATGATAATTACGGGTTTGATAAATTTATTCGCCCGCAAATGAAAAAGGTATTCCCCGAGCTTGATTTTGTAGAGCTGCCGGCAAATTACGCCATTTATCACCAAAAATATAGTTTCCCTGCAGGCCTGCCAAAAATTCACGAACACGATGGTAAACGCCCGCAAGGCTTTGGGTTGATCTATAAGGGCAGGCTGGTATGTTTTTATACCTACGAGTGCGACCTGGGCAATGGCTGGGAAGATTATGGCACTTATGCCGGCGACAGCCAGGAAGCGCGGTTAAAAGCCCTTAGAATGGGCGCGAACCTTATCCAATATATCTTCACTAAATAAGATAAATTATCTGTTAATTCATAAATTCGGAAGATCCTGATCCAGACAATATGTACAAGATAAAAGTTAATAATACGCACGATTTTGAAGTTGAAAGAAAAGGCGATACGCTGTCAGTAAATAACGATACCGTCGACGCGGATATCAAGCAACTGAATGACCTGCTGTATCATGTTATTAACAATAATGGATCGTACAACGCCGAGGTGGTAAGTTTTGACCCGCAAGCAAAGACTGCCGAAATAAAGGTGAACAACAATATTTACACCCTTGCAGCAAAAGACCAGTTTGATGTACTGCTGGACAAGATGGGCCTGAGCAATCTGATGACCGCCAGGGTAAGCGATATTAAAGCCCCGATGCCCGGCTTGGTATTAAAGGTTTTGGTTGAAGAAGGCGCCGAAATTAAAAAAGGCGATAACCTGTTTGTACTGGAAGCCATGAAAATGGAAAACATTATTAAAGCCCCGGCAGATGTTACGGTAAAAACCATCAAAATAAAGCCCGGCGATAAAGTTGAAAAAGGACAGATATTAATTGTGTTTTAAGAAATATGGTGAGCCTGTCGAACCATTAAGAAAGCGTATAAGTCTCCGACAAGCTCAGACTGACAGTTGTAATAATTATCGGGCGGGCTTAAAGTTCCCCCAATTTCATCAAAGCGTAAAACAACCCGGTGCAATGTAAGGCCTGGGCTATTTTATTATCTGCCAGCAGCTGTTTTACTTCGGCTATTGTATACTCTTCCACCACAAGTTCTTCGTGTTCGTCAAGGCTTTGGCCCTGTACTTTTTTGCCGCCTTTGGCCAGGTAGCAAAAGGTTTTGTTATTAGCGGTGGATGGGTTGGCATATACGGTGCTTACCAGTTCGATATCATCAAACCGGTAGCCGGTTTCTTCCAGCAGTTCGCGGCGCATAGCGGCCTCAGGTGCCTCGTCGCCATCAATTACCCCACCAGGTATTTCAAGCGAAACCAGGTTGGCGGCATGCCTGTACTGGCGCACCATTAAAACTTTATTATCCTGGGTTATGGCAACAGCGTTTACCCAGTTAGGGTACTCCAGCACGTAATATTGCTCCACTATGCGGCCATCGGGCATTTCGCACTTATCGCTGCGCAGGGTAGCCCAGGGGCCTTTATGTATGTAGGTAGATGAACAGGTCTTCCAGTTAAGCTCACTCATAAGCATAGTAATTAAGCGCCTCACGCTATGTCAAAGGCACAATTTCGGATTTAGAATTTAGTGTTTAGGATTTAACCCTTACCAGCTGCCGCTGCTTCCGCCGCCGCCAAAGCTGCCGCCACCAAAACCGCCCCAGCTACCTCCTCCGCTGCTGCCTCCGCCACCGGAAAAGCCACCCCAGTTGCTGCCACTGCTACGGCCACCACCGCCAAGCATATTACCCGCCAGGAACCACCAAAACGGGCTTGCGCCGCCGCGGCTGCCAATTATACGGCCGCCACCACCACCGCCGCCGCGTTTACGGAATACGATGATAAGTATAAAGATGACAATAATAATAATGAAACCGATTGAGCCGCCGTCCTTTTTACTTACGGAATTCTTTTTTTCGGCCTTGTATTCACCTTTGGTGTATTTAATGATATTGGTAACGGCAGCATCTAACCCTCCATAGTAGTCGCCCTCCCTAAAGCGGGGCTTCATATCGTTCTGGATGATCTGCTGGGTAATGATATCAGGAAGCGCGCCCTCGGTGCCGTAGCCTGTTTGAATGGTCATCTTCCGATCGTTAAGCGCCACAAGCACCATTACGCCGTTGTTCTTATCCTTTGTGCCCACACCCCATTTCCGGCCGAGCTTTAAAGCGTAGTCGCTTATTTCGTAATCGCCTACTGTAGGCACTATAACTACGGCTATCTGTATCGATGTTGAATCTTCAAATGCCTTTAATTTAGTGTCCAACTGTTGTTTTTGGTCGCCGGATAGGGTACCAGTAAAATCACTAACAGGGCTGGCAGTTGGCTTATCAGGGAGGGTCTGCGCAAAGGCAGGGGCTAAACATAGCACCAGGCACAAGCAGAAAAATAGTTTCTTGATCATTATATAAATTTATTGACCGTCCATAAAGGCGATATCGTCCGGAAGCTCGTTCTTATCGTTAAGCATGTACGGGAAGTATTTTTTTAGCTGTTCGCCGGCTTTTTTAACACCGGTTGTAATGCCCTCAACCAGGTTGCCATATTTAAAATGGTTCAGCATTTCTTCTTTGGTGCCATCCCAAAAATCGGCAGGTACCACGGCGTTTATGCCGGCATCGCCAATGATGGCAAACTTACGGTCAACAGTGGCCACATAAATAAGTACACCGTTGCGTAGCTTGGTTTTATGCATCTCCAACTGGGCGAAATATTTTACCGCACGGTCCAGCGGGTCGCCGGCACAGGTTTTCTCCATACATACGCGTACCTCGCCCGATGTGTTCTTCTCGGCATCGGCAACAGCCTTTTGTATCCGCTGCTGTTCCTCTTCGGTAAATACTGCCATGGTTAATTAGTGATTTAGTGAATTTTAAATTTAGTGATTTATAAAAAGGAGTTAGCAAACAAGCGATCTCGATCACTAATTCACTAACTCATTAATTCACTAATTAAAAAGCGACTTTTGGCGCTTTATCGGCACCGGCATCGCTTTGGAAATAACCTTTTACAGCGAAACCGAATATTTTAGCGGTGATATTAGCCGGGAAAGTACGGATCTTGCTGTTGTATGCCTGTACCGATTCGTTAAAATCGCGGCGGGCAACGCCGATGCGGTTTTCGGTACCTTCTAACTGCACCTGTAAATTCCTGAAAGCATCATTAGCCCTTAAAGTAGGGTAGTTTTCTGATGCAACCAATAAACGACCCAAAGCAGTGCTTAACTGGCCCTGTGCCTGCTGATACTGCTGAATAGCTTCTGGTGTAAGCTTAGTTGGGTCAACCTGGATAGATGTTGCCCTTGCGCGTGCATTGGTAACTTCGGTTAACGTACCTTTTTCAAAATTGGCTTCGCCTTTTACGGTTGATACAAGGTTAGGGATCAGGTCGCTGCGGCGCTGGTACTGTGTTTGCACCTCGCCCCACTTGCCCTGTACGTTCTCGTCAGATTTTACCATGCCATTGTAACTGCAGCCACCCATAAGGGCCAGTACTACTACAACAGCTATTGCGATCAATAAATTTTTCATTGTGTGTTTTTAGTTTTTATAGTGATGTGAATTTACAAATTAGATTACAAAACGCATACCGTTGTTACAAAACGTAACATTTACGCCATAATGGCAATAATTGGCTGTGTAAATGTAATTAAATACGGCTAACATGCTATATGATTTTATATTTGCCTTTACTTAACTATTTACTGACACGCAATATCATACCATCAATAAATGAAAAAGATATTTTCTGCGCTATTAATTTGTACCGGCCTGCATGCAGCCGCCCAAAGCACACACGAAAATTTAGTGCAATACGTAAAGCCTATTATCGGTACACAGCGTATGGGCCATACTTACCCGGGTGCGACTGTTCCGTTTGGAATGGTGCAGCTTAGCCCCGAAACCGATACCGCCAGCTACGAGCTAAACGGTAAATATAACCCCAAAGTTTATGAGTACTGCGCCGGTTACCAATACGAGGATAAAACCATTGTGGGCTTTAGCCATACCCATTTTAGCGGTACAGGTCACTCGGACCTGGGTGACTTCCTGATCATGCCAACCGTAGGCGCTTTAAAGCTGAATCCCGGCGTTGCAGATGTACCGGGCAGCGGTTACCGCTCGGGGTTTTCGCATGCTAATGAAGTAAGCGCGGCCAACTACTATAAAGTAAAACTTGATGCCTCAAACATCACTGCCGAAATGACCACCAGCGCGCGTGTTGGTTTCCATCAGTACACTTTCCCAAAGTCAGACCAGTCGCATGTTATTCTGGACTTGATGGCAGGCATCTACAACTACCCCGACAAAACCGTTTGGACCTATGTAAAGCTATTAAATGACAGCACACTGGTAGGTTACCGCCAAACCAATGGTTGGGCGCGTACCCGTACCTTGTACTTCGCTATGGCTTTCAATAAAAAGTTCATTCAGCATGGGTTTAAAAAATATGATAAACGCGAAGTGTACGGTGGTTTCTGGGGTAAGTTCAACCAAAGCAAAAACTTCCCCGAGATAGCCGGCAAGCAGATCCGTGCATACTTCGACTTTAAAACCGAAGAAGGCGAGAAGATCAAGATCAAATTCGCCCTGTCGCCGGTGAGCATGGATGGCGCCCTGGCCAATATGCAGGCCGAAGTACCGGGTTGGGATTTTGACAAGGTAAAAGCCGACGGACAAAAGCTTTGGGAAACCGAACTGGAAAAAATAACGGTTAAAGCCAGCACCGAGCGCAAGCAGGACTTTTATACCGCTATGTACCACACCATGATAAACCCAACCATTTACATGGACGTTGACGGGCAGTACAAAGGCCTCGACCAAAACATACATAAGGCAGATGGCTTTATCAACTATACCACCTTCTCGCTTTGGGATACCTACCGCGCCCTGCACCCCCTGTTTAATATTATACAGCCACAGCGCAATGCTGATATGGTACGATCGATGATGGTGCATTTTGACCAGAGCCCTGAAGGGATGTTACCGGTTTGGAGCAACTCGGCTAACGAGAACTGGTGCATGAGCGGTTACCACAGCGTATCTGTTTTAGCCGATGCGGTTGTTAAAGGTAATGCGCCTTTTGATGCCGAAAAAGCATTGGCGGCTTGTGTGGCCACCGCCCGCCATCGCAGCTACGAGGGCATTGGCGATTATATGGATAAAGGCTACATTCCCGACGAAAGGACAGGCGTATCGGTATCTAACACGCTGGAGTATGCTTATGACGACTGGGCAATAGCGCAGATGGCTAAAAAGCTGGGTAAAACGGACATCTATAACGAATTTATCAAACGCAGCGAAAACTATAAAAATGTATACGATGAAAAGTCGGGCTTTATGAGGCCGAGGAAAGCAGATGGTACCTTCCGCGCTAAGTTTGACCCATTGAGCACCATCAACGAAGGTTTTATTGAAGGCAACGCCTGGAACTATACCTTGTTTGCACCGCAGGATCCCGAAGGTTTAATAAAACTGATGGGCGGCAATAAACGCTTTGTGCCTTACCTCGATTCGCTGTTCACCATGAACCTGCCGGATAAATACTTTGCCGAAACCGAGGATATTACCCGCGACGGCATTATTGGTAACTACGTACATGGTAACGAGCCATCGCACCACGTGGCTTACCTTTACAACTGGACAGACAAGCCCTGGAAAACGCAGGAACGCATCCGCATGATACTGCCGCGCATGTACAAACCAACACCCGATGGTTTAGGCGGTAACGACGATACCGGCCAGATGAGCGCCTGGTACATATTCAGTTCGATGGGTTTTTATCCTGTAGCCCCGGGCTCAGTAAATTATTCTATCGGCAGTCCATCGGTAAACAACGCCACCATACAGGTTGGCAATGGCAAAACGTTTAATATCGTTGTAAAAAACCAAAGCGAAAAGAATGTTTATGTGCAAAAAATGACCCTTAACGGTAAACCATATACCAGCTTAACCATCACCCACCAGGATATTATAAATGGCGGCGAAATGGTGTTTTACATGAGCAGTAAGCACAAGTAGAGGTTGGTGAGTAGAGATTAGTTGTCCGGTTGATATCGAACACTGATTGATAATTGAAAGGTGGGTAGCGAGAGCTGCTCACCTTTTGATTTATTGATTAACCCGGCGGGCTTGCCGGTCGGTAATCAATAAATCATTGTGAAGTTGGTTTTTTCTCCCTCTCCTTCGAAGAGGGCCGGGTTCAAAGAACTCCTTTGGAGGAGAGGCTTTTACCCTGCCATGCAATGGCGCTCTCTTACCGCTAATTTGTTCAGCTTATCTTTAAGGATAACGCGTGCACGGTGCAGCGTAGTGCGCGATAAAAGTTCGCTCATACCTAATTTAGTGCTGATCTCCTGGTGCGAGAACCCCTCTATAGCGTACATATTAAAAACAGAGCGGTAGGTGGTTGGCAGCTCCTGAACCATGTTCATCAGGTCGCGGGCTTCCAAACCATTATCATTATAGCTTCTGCTTACGGGGATGTTCTGCTCTGCAAAATCATCAACCAATACCATGCTTTTAGCTTTGCGGTAACGCGATATAGCGCTGTGCACCATAATACGGCGGATCCAGCCTTCCAGGCTTCCGTCGCCACGGTAGTTGCCCATGTTTTTAAACATTTTTATAAAGCCTTCCTGTAATATATCCTGTGCTTCGTCTTTATCTTTAGCATAGCGCATGCAAACCGCAAGCATTTTAGGCGCTAATACTTTATATAACATCTCTTGTTGCTTCCTGTCGTTACGCAGGCAGCCTTCCCAAAGTGTTTGTAAACGGTTATCAACGGTGGTCATCATTTTAGTAATTTTTAATTCTACAACGGGCTATGCCAAAACAGAGCCGTTTTTGTAAGTGATTGGTTTTCAGTTAAATAATTATTACTTTATTTTTTTAGTGTACGATAGCGAACAGTTAACCGTCCCTTACCGAACGCTTTTTGGTGTATTTTATACACTAAGCCGTAAGCCATACGTAACATACTGACAGGGTGTAACAATGGGATTGAAATTTTTTTATAGGAAAGCGAAATGTGACCACAAAGTGCACGAAGATTTTCACGAAGGGCGCAAAGGTTTTGATATCAAAAGGCTCTGTGTTCTTTGTGGTTATAAACTGCTGATCCTTCGTGCTCTTTGTGGTTAAAAGATCTACCTGCAAACCGCAAACTAAAAACTGCCAACTGAATACTTATCTTTGCATTATCCGGGATAAAAACCCGGCACACAGCATGATAAAAGAAGTAGAGATTGTTTGCCCCCCCGGGCAGCACGAAGACGAGACGGTTTTAACAGCACTGGCTTCGGCAGCTATCAACATTCCCCAAACACGCATTAGCGGAATAAAAATATTAAAGCGCTCCATCGATGCGCGCGGCCGTAAGGTGCTTTACCGCATGCAGGTAAGGGTATTTGTTGACGAACCTGTGCAAACCGAGAGCTACAATCCACAATATAAAAATGTAAAGGACGCCAAACGGGTTATTATCATAGGTGCCGGCCCTGCGGGGATCTTTGCCGCTTTGCAATGTATTGAACAAGGCCTAAAACCGGTGATCCTGGAACGTGGTAAGGATGTAAAACAACGCCGCCGCGATTTGGCCAACATTAATAAACAAGGCCTGGTAAACCCCGAAAGCAATTACTGCTTTGGCGAAGGCGGCGCAGGTACCTACTCGGATGGTAAGCTTTACACCCGCAGCACCAAGCGCGGCGACGTAAATGGCGTATTGAAAACCTTTGTAGCCCATGGCGCAACCGAAGATATTTTGGTAGATGCCCGCCCGCACATTGGCACCAACAAGCTGCCGCAGATTATAACCGCCATGCGCGAAAGCATTTTGGCGGCAGGGGGCGAGGTTCTGTTTGATACGAAGGTAACAGTGCTTATGGTGGCTTTTGGCAAGATAAAAGGCGTGCAGCTGGCCAACGGAGAAAAGCTTTTGGCTGATGCCGTGATACTGGCTACCGGCCACTCCGCGCACGATGTTTTCAGGATGCTGCACAGCCAGGATATTTTGATTGAGGCCAAGCCTTTTGCCCTGGGTGTACGCATAGAGCATCCGCAGGAAATTATTGACCGCGCCCAGTACCATTGCGAATACCGCGGCCCCGACCTGCCACCTTCCTATTATAATTTGGTTGAGCAGGTGGAAGACCGCGGCGTATTTTCGTTTTGTATGTGTCCCGGTGGTATCATAGCCCCCTGCGCTACCGCGCAGGATGAAATTGTAGTGAACGGCTGGAGCCCCAGCAAACGCAACAACCCCTTTGCCAATTCGGGTACTGTGGTGCAGATAAACATGGAAGATGTAAAGGGTGATATGAGCGACCCTTTCAGGATGCTGAACTTTCAGCAGCAGGTAGAGCATATGGCCTTTAAGGCAGGCGGCGGTAACCTGGTTGCCCCGGCCCAGCGTATGATAGATTTTGTGGAGGGCCGGGTATCGGCAGACCTGCCCGAAAACTCGTACCTGCCCGGCTGTAAAAGTGTAGACCTGAAAGAGGTACTACCCGAGTGGATCCACAACCGTTTGCGTAAGGCGTTACCCGCCTTTGGCCGTAAAATGAAAGGGTATTATACCAACGAAGCTATCCTTGTGGGCGTAGAATCGCGCACATCATCACCTATAAAAGTCCCTCGCGATAGGCAAACCTTCCAGCACCCGCAGGTAGCAGGTTTGTTCCCCTGTGGCGAGGGCGCAGGTTATGCAGGCGGTATTATCTCCGCGGCTATAGATGGGGTGAATTGTGCTGATGGGGTGGCGAGATATTTTAATTGAGGTGCAGATTCAGGCTTGCTTTTTATAATTCGCGTTTCAAAATCTGTTTAATCCGTCATATCGTATAAGTCGCGGTTCAAAACCAAAGCGCCGGCCCGTGCGTTTAACCAGGTATGACAATCATCGCCCAAAAACTCCAAAATTCGTTACAGCAGATTCTTTCACACGACCCATGGTATGGCCCTGCAACGTATGATATTATCGATAATGTTAGCTTTGAAGCAGCCTATGAACTGCCGCCCGGCTCGGTACATAGTATTGCCGGTATATTATTGCACATGCTGGGCTGGACGCAGGAAGTTACCGCACGTATGAACGGGCAAGCCGCCGGCGAACCCGCAGGCGGCGACTGGCCCGACCCCGGCCATCCCGATGAGGCTAAATGGAAACAACTGATCGCCGATTTTAAACTGGCCAACGTTACCCTGGCAGGGATTATCCAAAACTTGCCGGCGGATAAGTGGGATGCGCCTACTAACGATGCCCGCAACCGCGAAATGGGTACAGGAGTAAGCCACGAATCTTTGATTGAAGGCCTGGTACAACATCACGTTTACCACAGCGGCCAAATTGCCTTACTCCATAGGATTGTAGGTTAGTTTTCAGTTGTCGGCTCGCAAATAGCTGCAAACTGCCAACTTAATAAGGCAACTCCTCGCAGGTAAACCCGGCTATTTGCAGCATGTGGTTAATGGTTTGCGGTTCGATGCCGCTGCTTACCACACGTAGAATATTATCGCAATCTTCCAGGTCGAAGTTGTACTGGCGGATCTCGGCCAACGAGGTTAATAGCGGATGGATCCGGCTTACTTCCTGCCTGCTGGCAACACTTGTTTTAAATATCAGCACATCCATAGTAGTAGGGGTTTATTGTTATGTTGGTACGGGGGGCCCGGTGTGGAGAGCGTTAAAAATAGCTGTTACCGCTCCCCGTTCCTCTATCCCGAAACTTATTCCTTCGTCTCTTTCTCAGCTATCGGGGCATCTTTCCAGGCTTCGCGCCAGTCGTCGCGATGGCGGCCACGGCCACCCCAGCCACAACGGCTTTTCATTTGCTCTTTAAAGTGCTCGCGCTCCTCGGGCGACATGCTTTTCAGCCTTTCTTCCATCATTTGTTTGCGGCGCATCCACGGGGCACCACCGCCGCGGCCTTTAGGCCCGCCAAAGCCAAACAGTATTTTGCAGAGCACAAATATGCCCATGGCCTGCCAGTAGGTAATGGTACCTACGTGTAAAATATCGGGCAGCAGGTGGTTCCAAAGCTGCATTACTACAAAGCTTACCAGCGTTAATATGGCTGCTATCCCTATGGGGATAAATATAAACCGCCATTTATAAAATGTATTTTTCATTGTCTTATTTCTTTAATTTTTTAATATTCTGTAATTTCTTTATACAATTGTTTTAACCGTTTGCGTAAATGTAATACCGCGTAACGCTTACGCGATACCAGGGTGTTAATGTTCTCGCCTGTTTTTTGGGCGATCTCCTCAAAAGGCATATCATCAAGCTCCTGCCAAATAAATACCTGTCGCTGATTTTCGGGCAGCTCATCAAGCGCTATAAAAAGCTGTTCCCAAAAAAGGTTGCGCAGGTATGCGGTTTCCGGCGTTGTGGCCTCGGTAAGCAGTATCGACTGAAAATCCAGGTTATCCTCGTCGTCATCATCACCGCTTGCGGGCAGCATATCCTCCAGCAAGGTCTCGGTATGTTTTTTATGCTTATCGATGATCTTGTTTTTGGCTACCCTGTATAGCCACGCGCTGGTTTGCTCTATAGGCCCCGCGTTTACCACATTGCTAAACTGGTACCAAACATCCTGCAGAATGTCTTCGGCATCAGCATCATTTTTTACCTGCTTGCGGATAAACCCCAACAGGCTTTTACCATACGACGCAATGGTTTGTATGATATGGCTGTTGTTATCCTGGGGCATCGATGCTGCTGTCAATTTATGGTGTGTTTAAAGATAAAGACGAGCAGGGTTTGAAAACATTTTAAATTATTTTATTTTTTTGGAAAGGGATTGAAGAGGGAGGTGCGTGGAGCGGGGATTGATTGCGGATGTTAGGTATATTAGCCAAAGTGATTTCCCCGCTCCCCACTCTACAAATCCCGCACCAGCTTGCAAACTAAACAGCTACCTTGCATGTTCTACACATATGGCCGATAAAAAAACATTGATACTGGGCGCCACGCCCGATGCAAGCCGTTACGCTTACCTTGCTGCCAACCGCTTGGTGCGCAGCGGGCACAGCATTGTTAACGTAGGCATAAAAACCGGCGAGGTTGCCGGTGTACCCATCGAAAAACCTGAAACCATCCATACCGATATTGATACCATAACGCTGTACGTTGGCCCGCAAAACCAGCCGCCGCTGTACGATTATATCATTAACACTCACCCCAAACGCATTATATTTAACCCCGGCACCGAAAACAGCGAGCTGCGCCGCCTTGCCCACGATAATGGCATAGCCACAGATTACGCCTGCACGCTGGTGTTGCTGAGTATTGGACAATACTAAAAAGCGAAAAGCAGTAAGACTAAAGCTAAAAGCCGGATATCAGTAAGCTTTCTGCTGCTTTGGTCTTTTAGCTTTTCGCTTATTCAAATATCCTCACAACTTTTACAAATCTTTCCTGGTATCCTTTGGTGAGGACGGAGATGGTGACGCCGTTATCGCGACCCGAGGTGGAATGGATAAACTGCAGTTCCTCATTAGGGTTGGTAATTACAATACCCATATGGCCTACAATGCGCACGGTGCTATCGGTACCGGTGAAAAGTATGAGGTCGCCGGCGCGGGCGTCTTTTAACGGTACTTCGTGATCTACGTTGGTAAAATCGGCCGAAGTACGCGGCACGGCAATCCCGAAATGATTGAACACATAGGTAATAAAACCTGAGCAATCGAACCCCTGCTGCGGGTCGGTAGAACCGTATTTGTAGGGGATGCCCATAGCGGTACGTGCAAAAGCTATCAGTTCGGCAGGGGTGGTGCTGCCGGTGTTGATATGGTTCATATCCGCGGTGCCATCCGTTGGCGCCAATATCACCGTTTTGCGGCCCGCCGTATCGGTAACGGTATCCGCCGCGGTAATGGTGTACGTGGGCTTATCACCACCGCAGGAGAGTAGAGTGAAGAGGAGGAAGGCGAATGGGATGGGGAAGCGCATAAAATATTAACAGGGTGTACGGGGTTTTGTTCATTTTTGAAATAAAGCAAAGAATTTGAACTAAAAAACAAACCCCAACTATATAAGTTAATATAAAATGGCAGACGTACACAGTAAAGAAACCCGCAGCTATAATATGTCGCGCATTAGAAGCAAGGACACCAAGCCTGAATTACTCGTACGTAAATTTCTGCATAAAAACGGGTTTCGATACAGATTGCATGTAAAAGATATGCCCGGCAAACCGGATATTGTATTACCCAAATACAAAACCGTGATTTTTATACATGGGTGCTTTTGGCACGGGCATGAGGGGTGTAAAAAGGCTGCCTTGCCTGAAACAAGGAGAGAATGGTGGGAAACAAAAATTAACTATAACAATAAAAATGACGTCAATGTCGAAGCCTTGCTAAAGGCTGCGGGTTGGAATATAATAACTATTTGGCAATGTGATATGAAAAAGTCTTTGCTTGAAAACACTTTCAATAATTTGCTCGAAAATCTTCGTCAAATTTCTTAAAAGTTCACTTATATCCGATTGACTTATAGTCGAATAGAAGATAGCTTGCAGCTATGGATATTCGAAAGAAAATAGGTCTTCGTATAAAGGAATACCGCACTAATTTACAACTCACACAGGAAGCTTTAGCCTTTAAAGCTGAGATAGATAAGACTTACGTAAACGAGGTTGAAAACGGAAAAAGAAATATTTCTGTGATCAATCTTGAAAAATTAATTTTTGCTCTTGAGATTAGTTTAAGAGAGTTTTTTAATAGCGAAGCTTTTGATGGAGGGTTAACGAAATGAGCTTAACCTCATCAAAAAATAACACCCTTGATATTGACAAAGCTGTTGTTTCACATTACGTTGTATCAAAAAATAAAATATACAAAAATAGAGCTTATGAAATAGTAAATGATAGTAAGGAATACAATGAGCCCGAAACATTTTACCATGCTTTGCAGCAAAAATTATTTGGTGCGGAAGATGTTCCTTTTTTAGAACCCGAAAAAAAGAAATTTACGTTTATTGATCTTTTTGCAGGAATTGGTGGTTTTCGAATAGCTATGCAAAACCTTGGTGGAAAATGTGAGTTCACTTCCGAATGGGATGAATCAGCGAAGAAAACCTACTATGCAAATTTTGGAGAAGTTCCCTTTGGGGACATTACCAAAGAAGAAGTTAAAAGTTTTATTCCCGACGGGTTTGATGTCCTATGTGCCGGATTCCCTTGTCAGGCATTTTCTATTGCCGGGAAAAGGGGCGGATTTGAAGATACTCGCGGAACACTGTTTTACGACGTGGCTGAAATATTAAGGCGAAAAAAGCCTAAAGCTTTCTTCTTAGAAAATGTTAAAGGTTTAAGAAGCCATGATAAAGGAAAAACTTTAGAAACCATCATAAACGTACTTAGGAATGATTTGGGCTACTACGTTCCTGACCCCCAAATAATGAATGCCAAAAATTTCGGTGTTCCGCAAAACAGAGAACGGATATTTATAGTTGGCTTTAGAAAAGATTTAAACATCACCGAATTTCAATACCCTGAACCTTTTGACGCAAAGAAAGTGTTAGAAGATATTAAAGAACAAAATGTTGTTTCTTCAAAGTACTACCTATCAACCCAATATTTAAAAACCCTTCACGAACACAAAGCAAGGCATGCTAATAAAGGCAATGGATTTGGATTTGAAATAATTCCTGACGATGGTGTAGCGAATGCCATTGTTGTTGGAGGAATGGGCCGTGAAAGAAATTTAGTTTATGACCACCGTATTGTTGATTACACACCAGTAACTAAGATCAAAAGCGAAGTAAATCGAGAAGGTATTAGAAAGATGACACCAAGAGAATGGGCGAGGTTACAAGGTTTTCCGGAAGACTACAAAATAGTTGTTGCTGACGCATCTGCATATAAACAGTTTGGTAATTCAGTAGCGGTGCCAGCAATTCAAGCGACGGCAGAAAAAATTATTAAGATAATACTTAAATAAGATTATATGCTTACAGGAAATAAAGGAGAATGGAGCGAAATCTATGCTTTTTTTAAAATTTTAGCAGAGGGGAAACTGTATCCAGGAGATGCCAATTTAAATAAAATAGCAGGCTTCTTTTATCCTGTAATATCAGTTCTGAAAAATGAACTGTCGAAGGAAAAGACTTTCTCGCTAAGCGGGACTGATATCATAATCTCAGATGGTAAAAGCCCTTTAATACGTATACCTGTAACTCAATTTGCATCACATGCGTTAAGTTTATTAGCAAATATAAAATCGTCGAGTTCATCCTTTTCAGTGGCCTCAACAGAGACTTTTCTAAAAAGCTTAGGTTTATACACATTGAAAGCCAATTCATCGACAAAAGCCGATATAGTAATTCAGATACATGATTCAAGAACGAATTTTCAACCAATTTTAGGTTTTAGTATCAAATCAAAGTTAGGAAGCCCATCAACATTGTTGAACGCAAGTACCGCTACGAATCTTAATTTTAAAATCAAGGGCATTAGTCTTTCAACCTCCGAAGTAAACGTAATTAACAGTATTAATACATCAAGCAAAATTAGAGATAGAGTTCAAACTATTTATAAAAAAGGTGCATCACTTGAATTTGTTGATACTGATAATAAAACATTTTATAATAATCTCGTTCTTATCGATTCATTATTGCCTATCATAGTTTCAGAGGCTCTAATAGCTTATTATAAAGATCATATAGTTACTTTATCAGCATTATGTACTTATTTAACAAATACCAACCCCGTAGGATTTGATCAATCTTTAAAGCATAAATTCTATGAGCATAAACTAAAACGGTTTTTATCTGAAGTTGCATTAGGAATGATGCCCAATACGACCTGGACAGGAGAGTACGACGGAACTGAGGGTTATATTGTTATCAAAGAGGATGGAGAGGTTGTTTGTTATCACATCATAAATCGCAACTTATTTGAAGATTATCTTTTAGCTAATACAAGAATAGACACTCCGAGTTCAGCAAGACATGGTTATGGATTAATCTATAATACGAATGGGGACAACTTTTTAAAGCTTAATTTTCAAATAAGATTCATTTGATTCTCTTTTCCTCAATTCTTCCTACATTTAATCCCAACAACCCTAATCAACAATGAAACTATTGATCCCAATCCTATTGCTTTGTGCCACAATGGCGCAGGCAAACCCGCCAAGCGTTAAACCAACCGCCCCGGCCATTAGTTACGATAAAATTAACCACCCGGAAAAAGCAATGACCGGCGAGCAGGCCAAAGCTATCCTGAAAGAGATGCAGCAACAGCGTACCGACGAGGAGAAGATAGCGGTGATAAAAGCCAAAGTGAATGATAAGGACCTGGGCATCACCATAAACCAGCTGGTAACCTTCATGAACCAGTTTTTGACCGATGATTCAAAACTTGCCGCCGCCAAATACGCTTTCCCGTACGTTACCAACTACAAATCGTTCCTTGACCTGGCCAATCTGTTCAGTCGAGAGGAGTATAAGGATGCACTGGAGGATTTTTATAAAAAGAATAAGTAAGGCAGGGTTATCGAAGGTTCTTTCGTCTCTTGCAATAAACCAAAGAAAAAAGCGCCTACCTAAACTTCTTAACCGTTTCTGTTAAATGCGCCAAATGATGGTTGCCGTGCCATGCATACAGCGCCAGGTTTTTTTTAAGCGGTGTTACACTGCCCGATTCGGGGTGTACAAAAGTACGGTTCCATTGGTCTTCGCTAAAGCTTTCGAAAAGGGCCACCATGTGCTGATGGATACCATCAAGCATTTTTAATGACGGCTCTACCGGCAGGCGGTAATCCGGTTGTATAGCCCAGCCTGTTTCATCGTATGGCTTTATGGTGGGGTTATCTTCGGTAAGGGCCAGCTTAAAGCGGCATAACGAGTTCATATGGCTATCGGCCAGGTGATGCACCACTTGTCGCAAGGTCCAGCCGCCGGTGCGGTATTGGGTATCAAGCTGTTGGTAGTTAAGGCCGATAATGGCTTCGCGCACGCGGCCCGGCAATGTGGCAATATCGTGGACCCAGTGGCGCATGGCATCGTCTGTGTATGATACCGGCGGCACAAATTTCCCTATGGGGTAGCGCATTTGTTCGTCTGTCATGTTCTTTTTGGTGGATATAACTAAAAATTTATCGTTAGATAAGGAATTGGGCTAAATTAGCGTTTTAGTGTTATTTTGCCTTAAGATGTATAAAAAATTACTCCTGGTATTATTGTTTTTTAATTGCTCTGCAGCTTTTGCCGAAACCATCCGCACCGATGTATTGGTTATAGGCGGTGGTGCAAGCGGCGTTGCGGCCGCCATACAAAGCGCCCGCAGTAAAATAAAAACCATGCTGGTTGAACAAGGCCCCTGGCTTGGCGGCAGCATGACCAGCGGCGGCATGTGCATACTGGAAGGAAACCGAAACCTGGCGTCGGGCATTTACGCCGAGTTTAGGGGGCACATCCGCGATTTTTACAAAGCCCGGTTAGGTTACGATACTACGCGCAACGCCCCGCTACGGTTTGAACCTTACACCGGTGCAGCCATCCTTAAACGCATAACTGATACGGTGAAGAACCTTACCGTAAAAATGAACACGCCCTTTACCGCCATCAAAAAAGACGGCACCGGCTGGGAAGTTACCATTATACAGGCCGGCAAGCCTGTTACCATAAAAGCCAAACTGGTTGTTGATGCCACCGAACTGGGCGATGTGACCGCCGCGGCAGGTGTGCTGCTAACGTCGGGTTTTGATAGCCGGGCCGATACTAAAGAAGCGCTGGCCCCCCAAAACGCCACCAACCAGATCCAGGATATCAGCTACTTAACCATTTTAAGAGATTACGGCCGCGCGGCCGACCGCACCATTGCCAAACCCGAAGGTTACGAGGCTAATGAATACGCCTGTTTAAAAAGCGCAGATATAAAAAAAATGCTGGCATCGGCGCAATTGCCTAATGATAAATACCTTATAAAATGGAGCGATTGCGGAAACCAGTACTCGGTAACCAGCGACGATTTGAAGCCCGAAAGTCGCGAAGCTACTTTCCGCAAGGCAAGGCTGCGCACACTGGGCCTTATTTATTACCTGCAAACAGCGTTGGGCTATAAAAACCTGGGCCTCACCGATGATTTTAAAACACCCGACCACTTGCCCTATATCCCTTTTATCCGCGAAAACCGCCGCTCGGCAGGCGTGGTTCGAATGGTGCTTGACGATATTTATACGCCGTACACCCGCGGCTCGCAATTGTACCGCACCAGCATTGCCGTTGGCGATGCCACGCCCGGCCAGCATTATAGCGTAGCAGGCGCGCCGTATATCAATTACCCGCCTTTTCCTGCGTATTCCATTCCGCTGGGCGCCGTGGTGGTTAAGGACCAGGAGAATTTACTGGTGACGGAGAAGGCTATGTCGGTAACGCATTTGGTAAATGGCAGCATCACCTACCCATCGGTACAGATGACACTTGGGCAGGGCGTGGGCGCCACAGCGGCTTATTGCATATTTTTTGAAACCACCACCAAAAACCTAAGGCCCCGTATTATACAGGGCGAGATACTGGATTTTAAAGGGATGCTGATGCCTTTTGCCGATATTAAAACCACCGACCGCGATTACCGCGCTATACAACAGGTAGGCGCAACAGGCTTACTGCAGGGCATTCAGAAACCAAACGGCAACAGTGCGCAGGTTTTATTTGTGCCCGATAGCACCGTGCATACCGCCGAAGTAAAACCTTTTTTAAACGAGATCTATTCGCGTTCCTTTTTGTGGTTTAATAAGGAAAAGCCGGGCGAACTGTTCACCATTGCCAATCTGCTCAGCTACATCAGCGAAATGACCCTGCGCGACCCCAAAAACCTTCAGGACGATATGCAGAAAGCCTGGAAAACATATTACAAGTTCACCACCGACTTTAATGCAAACCGCGCCGTTACCCGCCGCGAATTTGCCGTATTGGCCAACCGTTTTTTCAACCCTTTTGCAAGGAAGGTAGATATCAGCGGAAGATTGGTGAATTAGCATGCAGTAAAGCATAAAGCCTTACTACATACTCATCATATCATGGTCCATCTTTCGTTTGCTGCCACCCATTTTCATCAGGGAGGGGGTTATACGCAGGTACACCTGGAAACCTACCGGTGCCGTACCGTATAGCGGCGTTAACGCTTTCGGCGAAGCGTTAAGGGTTGCTTGCAAGCCTAAGGTAATATTGGTTTGTTTATAGGTAGCCAGGATGCGGTTTGTGCCTAAAGTTATGGCATTAATATTAAAGTTTGGGTCGGCGGAGAACAAGGTTTCTAAGTCCATCTCGCCGGCATCCTTCTGTACATATTCGTAGCGGCCATAAATGGCGGTTTTGTTTAGCTGCAGGCTGTGCTCTAACAACACCGCGGGCTGTGTTTTGCCATGGTGACGGTTTTGCCCGTAAACCAGTGTGGTAGCTGTATAGCTGTTATTGCCCAGCATTTTGGTGTGTATGGCCGATGCGGTAAAGCGGTTCACATCATCGTGCGGTTCGGCCTCCTCAGGGCTTTTGAGCCAGCCGTTTGACACCTGCAAGGCCCATTCTTTTGAAGGGTTAACCGACAGGCGTACCGAGTACGAATCAAACCTGGGCTTATCAAAATTATAACGGTGTTCATCGGGTTCGCGCCCGGTAAATACCGAGCCTTCGAGCTTTACATTTTTGTAGCGAAAGCCCAGCGTTGCTGTACCAAAGGTAATGTGCGTGGCATCGGCATAGTGGTGGCTTAACGGCGCATCGGGATTATTCATGGCCGAAACGCGGTGCATAAACACCGGCGGACCAAGGGCGGGTTCGCCCGGCATGCCTACCGAAAGCGAGATATCGGTATTTTTGGCAACCCGCTGGGTATAGGCAATACTTAATTCGGCAAACAGATCATGCGGGTGCTGGCGGTCTACCAGCTTATTGCCTTTGTACGATTCGCCGGTTTGGTACAGCAGCGGGTAACCGCCCGCACCAACCGTGAACGGATCTAACGAGAACATGGTATTGATAGCAAACAAGCCGTTGCTACCCATCCTGCGCTGCGCCATATACATAAACCAGTTGGGCGCATCAACCTGGCCGCCACCACGGCTGCCTTTGTTAAACAGGTCCTGCTTATTATATCGTGCAAAAAAGCTCCCGTGAAACATGTGCATCCATTTTTTGCTGTGCACCATATACATGTACATCGGCGTTTCATCGGGCACCCACGATGTTCCCGAACCATCTCGGTTCATAGGCAGGTCGAGCGAGAATTGGCTGCTCATGCTCATATGGTGGGTGGTATCGCGCTGCGTTTCGGCCATCATCTTCGCATGATCGTGCGGCGCAGCTTTTTTGGTGGTACTATTGTGCTCCATGTGGTCCATTTGCTGCGCTTTGGCCGTAATGGCCATTATCAGCAAACAGAGCGTTAAAAGATATATTTTCATTGGTGATGCTATAAATTAAAAAAATTGTACTCGAACCGTACCAAATACATGTTGGCGCTGTTGCGCTGCATATTGTTGTAAAGTGGGGTACGGTACGAGAAATCGAGCCTGCAAACGCTGTTAAATATCAGCTGTAGTGCAGGTGCAACATCCAGGTAGCTTTGCGCGTAACCCGGGTTGGTTTTACCAAGCAACTCGGCATACAGGTTTAAGTTTACCTGGTTATAGCTGGTGTAGTTTTTGGGCAACAGCAGGTACCCGGCAGATATGGTATACGCCAGCGATCCTTTAGCTCCTGCAATTGCGCCCTTATCATTGGCGCTATTTAATCCACGCAGGTAACTTGCCGAGCCGGAGAATGCCAGTTTATGAATTAACTTCGTAAAAATAACGCCGCCCTGCAATCCCGAGTTATCGCCCTCCAAAGCTATCTCCTGCATCATATAGGGGTTACGGCTCACACCCACTTTGCCAAATATGGCCCCGCGAAAATGCGCCTGAACGGTATCGACAGAAAGGAACCTGTATTTGGCGTAGAAGCTACCGCCCTCAAACCGCTGGCTGCGTTGGTAAAAATTGGAACTGTACAAAGCCCCGTGCAACATTAATTTACCGGTTGCTCCGTACATTGCCTCTAAAGTAGTGCGGTTTTTAAACCCGTTCGAATTATAGCCCTGGTTCTCCAGCCTGATACCTAAAGACCGGGCAGCCATATTGCTGGCGGGTTCGGTGTTTACATATAATTCCTGCGCGTGCACAGTGTACGCCAATGCCGTAAGGCAAAAAGCCAATAAAATAACCTTCATAAATTAAAATTTTTATGAGGCGCTTAGATAGCTAAATGATAGGTGCGGCCGGCCGCGGTTGGTGTTTCTTCGGGGTTTTTGCCCAAATGTTTTTTGGTGACCGATTTTGGTGCGAAGCCCTGGTCTACAATGGTTAAAACCACCGGGCCTGTAAGCGGCTTATCGGCATTTAAAAGCTTGTAGTTATTGTCGCCATAAGTAAAGGTATTATCGGCAACTTTGGTGTTATCAAAGTTAAAAGTGGTTTTCAGATAATTTACCGAGAAGCCCGAGCTTTTTACCTTCTTGCTGATCTGTTCAAAATCTACAGGCACACCATTTTTAAAAGTGATGAAGTAAACATTGCGGATCAGGTCGGGTTTTATTTCGCTCACAAAAGGCAGCGCTTTCAATGATTTTTCGGTAGTGCGCGCGCAAAGCGAGCAGGTAAGGCCGCTAACTTGTAATTCGGCTTTGGTGAACTGGGCTTTTGCAGCAGTAACTGTTGCTATAAAAAGGATGATATATATTTTAAGGGTTTTCATGATATTAAAAATTGAATTTGTATTGATGATTAAACTGTGCGGAAACAGGTAACGATCAAATTTTCAAAGTTCGATTTTTAAGAAATACCGGCACGTTTTGCTTTGGTGCGGCATCGGGCGGGTCGCGGTCAAAAAACAACTCCATTAATGCCTGTTGTGCCGGCATCAAAAAGTCGCCAAGCGATAGCTTTGGCAAATCAAATGTAGTTGTTTTGGGTACCGATGAGTTTGGCTGGCTTTCGTGCCCGTCCTTAACTTTCACATCAACCTTAACATCCTTACAGCATTTCATTTTGCTTTTAGATGCACCCGGGGGCTTAGCACAAGGTTTTGGTGGTGCATTCACTTTAACGGCAACTACAATATTGCCGCAATAATGTAAATTAAGGGCAAAGCCGGATGATGTAACCATGTACATCAACACTAACAATATTACGCCTGCCTTTTTCATCATTAAACAAAAATACACTATTAAGTATTCGATTTCAAACAGTTAAAATTATTTTTTTAGGCATATGATTTGCAAAATAAATAATAATGCTTTTCTTTGTTTAGATTTAATCTAAATAAACGCAATGAAAAAAATTATATTCTTGTTGTCGCTTTGTATTTGTGCACTTAGCGTATCGGCGCAATCAAAGTTTGAGCAGGACAGGGCTGCTATAAAATCATTAGCCGGCTATTATAAAGTAACGTTTAATTATGCCGAAACTTTTGCGCCGGATACTGCTTATAAATTCTATCCCCGCTACCATTCCTGGGGTTACGAATGGGCTATAGTAGTTGAAGATTCGCCAAAGAAGATATCGATACAACACCTGCTGGTTGTTGGTGACAGCACAGTTATTAAACACTGGCGCGAAGACTGGGTTTATGAACAGCCAACCATACTGGCCTTTGATAAAGATAATACGTGGAAAAAGGTATCCCTTAAACCTGCCGACGTAAAAGGCCGCTGGGTGCAAAAAGTTTACCAGGTTGACGACAGCCCGCGTTACGAAAGTATTGGCACCTGGGTACATGTGGATGGCCGCCACGAATGGCAGAGCAAAACCGATTCGCCGTTGCCGCGCCGCGAGTTTACCAAACGCAGCGATTACAATGTGCTGGCCCGCGGTAACCGTATTTACCTTACCCCGCAAGGCTGGATGTACGAGCAGGATAATAACAAAGTGGTACGCAGCGCCGGTGGCGATAAAGTGATAGCGCAGGAAAAAGGCTACGAAGAGTTTACCAGGGTTGATGAAGCTAAGTTTGCTTATGCCAAAAAATGGTGGGCAGGCCAGCAGGGTTACTGGGCCGATGCCCGCGCCGCCTGGGATGCCGTTTATGCCAAAAACGCCTCTATTAAACTAAGCGGTAAAAAAGATGGCAAACTGCTTTACGAACAATTGTTTGCTCTGGCAGAGAGATCTGAAAAAGAAAAATGGAGCCCGGATAAAAACAAGGAGGAAACCATTAAAGTGATCAATAACTACGTTAACGCGTCGTAATATGATATACTTAAACAAAAAATGCCCTGCAAATTGCAGGGCATTTTTTGTTTATAGAAATTTTATCGTAAATATTGGTGACACTGTTCTGTCAGATATATACTCCTTAATACGCTGACTTTAAGTTGATTATAAAATATCTTAACTATTGTGCAAACGTGAACGTGAACATTTCCGTGAACATTTCTATGAGTACGACGACCTAATATCGGTTATTTCGCCCCTTTTAAAGTAGCGGTAACCTTGCCGCATTCCAGCATATCATCGCCGTAGTAGGGGTTGCGGATATCTTCCGTTTCGCTTAACCAGGCAGCCTTTTTCATGGGGCAATATTGCTGGTAAAGGGTGGCGCTGTTTAGTTTTAATCCGGCTAATAAAGCGTACATGTTTTTCGACAGGCTTTCAAAGTGTTCTCGCTGATGGTCTAAAACGGTGGTTTCGCTTATGTGCCGGCTGTCAAACTTCAGCTTATCCAGGTAGGTAGCCATTAGTTTTTGCTGTGCAGGCAGTAAACCTTTAACCGGCGCAGAAAGTGCTGCAAGCAATTCGGCCGATCGCGTTTTAGCCAGTGTGGAATTACTGCCAACCAAAGCGTTTTTTACGCCGATGTATGATGAAGTAATTTTATCGACAGCGGTGTTTTGTGCTTTTACCATCACAATGGATAGCACAAACATGAGGGTTAAAAATATTTTTTTCATGTTTTATAAAACTGTAACGTTTAAATTTAACATTATGTATTTGCTTAAGCCTGAGCATTAGGATGCCGATTAAACAAGATGCCGAACAAGATAGCAAATACCGAATAGATACCCGCCAATATCCAAATGGCCGCGGGCATATGATCATCGGCTAAAACAACTTTAACCAGGGCAATGCCCCCGATAAAAAAGTGGGCAAAGTTACCGATAACTAATGGCCTGTTATAAATACCACCAATTATACTTCCTTTTGCCATCCAGTTTATCATCGCGAATCCAAAATAAAGCGCACCCATTATTTGAATGATAAGTGTAAAGTATTTGTTAACCCCAATGGCGATATACGCGTTTAACTCTTGCGGAAAAAATGTTAAGCCCATTCCCGCTACCGCTAAAAACATGGCGCTTAATATCATTATTAGTTTAGTGTTCATTTGTAATAGATAAAGCAGGCCTAATTAAGTAAGCCCTAAGTTAAGCATACTGTTTTATAATTTCTTTACAGCCCTCCTCTATCAGCTTAAAAACCGGGGCAAATTGGGCGTCGTCATAATAAGGGTCGGGCACTGCTTTATCGCCTAAAAGCATTTTTACTTTTCTGCGGTCTCCATCGTTACGGGCCATAGCCAGTACATTGCTTAAGTTGCTTTTATCCATCACCAGTATCAGGTTAAACCCGTCAAAATCTTCAGTGCGGAACAAACGGCAAACCTGTTTGCTGATATCTATACCCTGGTCGCGGGCGGCTTTAACCGAGCGCCTGTCTGGCACTTGCCCAATATGCCAGTCGCCGGTACCTGCCGAATCAACCTGCCAGTTAAGCCCGGCTTTATCTGCCAGATGCTGCATTATTCCTTCCGCCAGCGGCGAGCGGCAAATATTACCCAGGCAAACCATTAATATTTTCATGGTTAAAGTTGTTGAAATGTTGTAAAGTTTGAACGTTATAATGTTTTCTAACCTTTCAACATTATAACGTTCCAACCTTCAAACGAGATTATGCACCAAACAATTGGTTCAACACCCCGGCTAACCTTACACCACCTTTTAACAGCTGGTTGTTAAGGGTGCTTATATATTTGAAATTGTAATTGTAAACGTTCATCTTGTCGCCATCTTTATTATCGGCGTAGATCTTATTGGCTATTTGGCTCGATTCGAACAGCCATTGGCTAATGGGCGCTTTTTGCCATTCGGTGCGCTGGGCAGCGGTGGTGTGGTTTATCCAGCCCACATATTCGGTATAGCTTAGTTGCTGGAAATCTATCAGCTGACTATCCCATATCGAGTGCAGGTTGGTTTGGTTGTTAAACCAGGTCACCTTAATATCGTTACCCCCCTTATCAGCTGTATGGGCGGTGTGCATGGGCTGGTGGATATCCTCAACAATATGGATCAGCATACGCAATGCAAGCAGCTTGTTGCTTTTGGTAAGGTTTTTCTTTTTCAGTTCGCCTATTAAAAAATTCAGTTTGGTGTAGGCATCGGTTGCTGTATCCTGTTTCAGGAAGGCCTGCATCTCGGGGTAGCTGTACTCCTTGTCAAAATCAACATAATGCCATGATGATAAGTACTTGTACTGCGGGTCCGACTTAATAAAATCGGCCCAGTTGCTGGTCATGGCTATCGATTCGGTGCCTAATATAGCTTTTATCGCAGCGCGTGCTTTTGCATTCAGGTAACTATCGGCAATTTGCCCGCTGATGCGGTGGCCGTTGGTGCCCCAGGCCATGGCTTGTACCGGCAGATACATGATGGCAATGCCCAGGATAATTTTTTTTACTAACGTGATCTTCATTTTATAATGGTTTTGGTGTGCAGGTAGTTCTGTTTATTAAACGCGCATTAAATGATATAACGCTCGACATTGGCGAAAACTGCAATACCGAATCGGCTATTTTACTCACTTTAAAACGCTCTTCATAAATTCCCGAACGGAAACATCCCGTTGGGTTTTTATAGCTATAATTGGCATTGCAAAATAAACCGCGTACATGCAGGGTGTCGTTCCGTTGTTCGTACACGCCTTTGGCGTACTCTGTCCAACTGCCGCTTTTGGTGCAGCTATCGGCCCCGGCGTTTATTTTACTGATAGTTTTAATGCTCACAAAAAACGAATCGCAATTAAACTTAAGGTTATATAAAGAATAACTTACCAATTGCTTTTGCATTGTTACACTATCCTGCTGCCACTCGCCCTGTATATAGCTCTCGCCGGGCATTTGCACATCGGGGTTGAAGGTACAGGCAGTTAATAAGGTTAAAGCTAAAAGGTAAAAGGCGAAAGCTTTTTTCATAAGGTCTAAGCAAATAAAAAGCCCCTCTCTTTTGGAGAGGGGTTGGGGTGGGGCTTTCTTACTTTAAGCCGCCTATCATATCTTCGGGGCGTACCCATTGGTCAAACTGCTCGTTGGTGAGGTAACCCAGGCCAACCGCGGCTTCGCGAAGCGATTTGTTTTCTTTCAGCGCTGTTTTGGCAATTTTTGCCGCGTTTTCGTACCCGATGTGCGGGTTAAGGGCTGTAACCAGCATCAGGGAATTTTCCAGGTGCTTTTTAATGCCGTCGTAGTTTGGTTCGATGCCTACAGCGCAATGGTCGTTAAACGATACGCAGGCATCACCGATCAATCGCGCCGATTGCAGAAAATTTGCCGCCATTAACGGTTTAAAAACGTTCAGCTCGTAATGGCCGTTTGATCCGCCTATGCTGATGGCAACATCATTGCCCATTACCTGGGCAGCTACCATAGTAACCGCCTCGTTTTGGGTTGGGTTAACCTTGCCCGGCATAATAGACGAACCAGGTTCATTATCCGGGATATGGATCTCGCCGATACCCGAGCGTGGGCCTGAGGCCAGCATGCGGATGTCGTTTGCTATTTTCATTAAGGATACGGCGATTTGCTTTAAAGCGCCGTGGCTTTCTACGATGGCGTCGTGCGCGGCAAGGGCCTCAAATTTATTTTCGGCAGTGATGAATGGCAGGTTGGTGAATTTGGCAATGTACTCGGCAACTTTAACATCATAACCTTTGGGGGTATTTATGCCGGTACCTACGGCTGTACCACCGAGGGCAAGTTCGCTCAGGTGGTCAAATGTATTACGCAGGGCCTTTAAGCCGTGATTAAGCTGTGATGCATAGCCCGAAAATTCCTGGCCCAGGGTAAGCGGCGTAGCATCCATCAGGTGCGTACGGCCAATTTTTACCACGCTTTTAAAAGCTTCTGATTTTGCCTGCAAGGTATCGCGCAGTTTTTCTATACCGGGTATGGTTACATCTTTCAAAATTTTGTAGGCTGCAATGTGCATGGCCGTTGGGTACGTATCGTTTGACGACTGCGACTTATTCACATCATCATTTGGGTGAATAAAGGTTTTGCCCTCGCCCAGTTGGTTACCTTGTATAACATGCGCGCGGTTTGCAACCACCTCGTTCACGTTCATGTTCGATTGCGTGCCCGAACCTGTTTGCCATATCACCAGCGGGAACTCGCCATCCAGCTTACCGTCCAGGATCTCGTCACATACCTGTGCTATCAGGTCACGCTTATCGGCAGGTAAAACACCCAGGTCGGTATTGGTGTAGGCCGCTGCTTTTTTCAGGTAGGCAAAGGCCTCTATAATCTCCGTTGGCATGCTTGCCTCAGGGCCAATTTTAAAGTTGTTGCGCGAGCGCTCGGTTTGCGCACCCCAGTATTTGTCGGCGGGTACCTGTACCGCGCCCATGGTATCATGTTCGGTTCTGAAACTCATATCGATAGTATGTTTTTGCAGGTGCAAATTTAGGGTTTTATGTGGGTTTAAGCTACAGGAACGGAGGTAATCTTTTTGTTATTTTACTGTAGCTTATTCGTTTTTACCCAGCTATCCAGGGCGGCCACCTTCTCAGCATTTCCTTTCACCCATTCCGCATTTTCCGGGATACCACTCTGACTGATCACCCTTACAAAAGTTTCAAAACTATCTGTTTGCGATAGATCATTGTAGTATTGCGCGTACCGGTATGGCTTGACCGTTACCGATCCAAGCGCAGCAAATAATTCTTTCAGCTGCGCGGTAAGCAGCGCCGTTTGCGATGCATATTTCCGCGTCATAAAGCCCGCCAGTACTTTGGTAATGGATTTGTTTTGTGTAAAGGCTTCGGCTTTGGTGGCCGATGTAGGCTGGTAGCCTTCTTCAGCCTCCAATGTTCCTCTTTGCAGGATATTTTGCAGGTTGTCAAAGGTCTCTTTACTGCGGGCCGTATTGGGTTCTAACTGTAAAAACCTGCAAAATCCCAGTAAGGCTTCGGCACGTTTATTTTCGTGAAAAGTTGTTAGGGCATACATCCGCACACTTCCCGCGTCGGCCGAATCGCGCTTGATGGCACTGATGAAACTTTGCTCGGCATCGGGATAAAGCTTGCTGCGGTATTGCACAATACCCAGGTTGTAGTAAATGCGCTGGTTGGTACTATCGGTTTTGATGCCATTTTTGTAGGCATCAATGGCTTTGGCCAACTGTTTAGCATTACCATAAATACTTCCCATTAAACTGTACGATGCGGCTTTTAGCGGAGCGCCCGCATTGGCATTGACGACTTTATCCAAATACGGCAACCCTTCGGGGCCTTTGCCGCTTGCAAAAAGCGCGAAAGCCAACTGGTAGTTTGCCGCTATATTTCCGGGCTCAATGGTTAAGGCGCTTTTGTATTTTTCAACAGCGCCGGCATAATTCTTCTGGTTGCTTAGCTGGCGGGCATCTTTAATTAGGGCAGCGGCATTCTGGGCGGTTGCTATGCCGGTTCCCATTACCATCAATAGCAGTGTTTGCACTAAAAATTTCATCCTCAAATTTAACAGTTTATAATTTGTTGAAACATTAATCGAATTTTAAGCTTATACCTCCTATATAATTTCTAATTTTCGCCTTCGTTTAAGTGAAAGAACTTTTTATCTATGAAACAAGTGTGCACAGCTGCCATTTCCACAATATTTTCCATACTCGTATTTACTTCCTGCTCATCCGGCAACGGCGATAATAAAAAAGGTATAGCCGATAATGGCAAACCTTTTAACACCACCGAATTGCTGAAGTACGACCCCAGCAAAGGCGATAAAAAAATTGAGGAGTTTATGCAGCACCTGCATAAGGTTAGCGGGTTTAACGGCAATGTACTTGTTGCTAAAAAGGGCAAAATAATATACGAGGGATCTTTTGGCTGGGCAAACCACTTAACCCGCGACAGCCTGAAACTAAGTTCGCAATTTGAACTGGCATCGGTTACCAAAACCATGACGGGTACCGCCATTATGCAGCTTTGGGAAAAGGGCAAAATAAAGCTGGACCAAAACGTAAAGGAGTTTTTTCCTGATTTTCCGTACGATGGGGTTACCATTCGCCTGTTGCTTACGCACCGCAGCGGTATGATGAACTACGTTTATTTTGTAGATAATATTTATCGCAGCCAGCACCTTAACCAAAAGAAGGGCCTCACCAATAAAGAGGTGATGGATATGATAGCCAAATACAAGCCTGCGCGTTTTAATAAACCCAACGCCAGCTTTTTGTATAACAACAGCAACTTTATGGTGCTGGGTGCTATTATAGAAAAGGTATCCGGCATGAGCTATGCCGACTACATGAAAGAGAATATTTTTAAACCTGCCGGGATGACGCATACCGCCGTGTACTCTAAGGCGGTTTATGATAAAATACCGGTTGATGTGGTTGGGCACGACCGCACCAGCTGGAAATACTCGGTTGCGCAAAACTTTTTGGATGGCCCCGTGGGCGATAAAGGCATATACAGTACTGTTGCCGACTTATTTATTTTTGACCAGGCACTTAAAGCGGGACGTTTGATAAAACAAGCCACCCAAGATTCGGCATATACAGCCCACAACCCCATGATACGCGGGCATTTTAGCTATGGCTACGGCTGGCGGGTGTTTGAGGGACCGGGGCAAAAGGTGATCTATCATACCGGCTGGTGGCATGGTTTCCGCCATATATTTTTGCGCGATATGAAAAACGATGTTACCATTGTTTTGTTAGGTAATATGGTGAACGGAAGCCTGCTGCACCTGGACGACCTGTTTAAAATGACAGGTATGCCGGTAGTACGCAAAGGGGCATACAACGGCGCCGGCGATACGGCGGAGGATTAGGTTGCCCCCCAGCCCCCTGAAGGGGGAGTTTTTTGAAATTCTTAAAGGTTATAAATTATATATAAAACTTCTATTCCCCCTCTAGGGGGTTAGGGGGCTAAGGGGGCACATGTTCGATAAATTAATGGAGGCCCAGCAAAAGGCGGGCGAAGTAAAAAAACGTTTGGATGCCATAACCGTAATAGGCACTGCCGAGGGTGGCAAAATAACCGTACAGGCAACCGGCAACAAGGCGGTTAAATCTGTAGCAATTGACGAGGCATTTTTAAAAGAAGCCGACAAAGAAGAACTGGAAGAACTGCTGGTTGTTGCCATAAACAAAGCGCTTGAACAGGCCGAAAATGTAAGCCAGAGCGAAATGGCCGCCATGACACAGGCCATGCTTGGGGGCATGGGCGGCTTAGGCAACCTGTTTGGTAAATAAAGTAATAGACGTACAGATGCGTGGATATGCAAATGTGCAGATGAAATTATAAATATTTAGTAACAGGGTATGCAAACTGCTGATTCATCCGCACTTTGCATATCCGCACATTTAAGATCTATGAAACTTACCTATTATGGCCAGTCGACCGTTGAACTGGTGGCTGACGGGAAAACGTTATTATTCGATCCATTTATTACGCCAAACGAGCTGGCAAAACATATTGATGTAAACAGCCTTAAGCCCGATTATATACTGGTATCGCACGGGCACGGCGACCATGTTGCCGACCTGGTTAGCATAGCCAAAAGAAGCGGCGCTAAAGTTATCTGCATTGCCGAAATTGCCGGCTGGCTTGGTAAGCAAGGCATCACCAACGTACACGGTATGAATATTGGTGGTGGCTTTAACTTCGATTTTGGCCGTGTAAAGATGGTTAACGCCGTACACTCCAGCGCATTGCCCGATGGCAGCAACGGTGGTAACCCCGCCGGTTTTGTGATCTCGTCCGAAGGAAAAAATATATACTTTGCCGGTGATACCGCCCTTACCTATGACATGAAATTACTGGAAGATGAGAACCTTGATTGGGCCTTGTTGCCGATAGGAGATAACTATACCATGGGTGCCGATGATGCTATAAAAGCCGCGGCATTCATCAACTGCAAAAACATCGTAGGGGTGCATTACGATTCGTTCCCGGTTATTAAGATAGACAAAACAGAGGTTGAGCATAAATTTATCCAGGCCGGGCTAAACCTGAAACTGCCCGCCATTGGCGAAAGCATAGCATTATAAATAGCCACAAAACTGAAAAGCCCCCGCAAAAAAACGGGGGCTTTCGCATGTATATCAATTTTAAATTATATCACTGTGCCGCTTGGGATAACCGCGCGTTTTTTAACGATCACAATTCCATCGGTTACCGTGTGGGTTGGGAAATCGCCATCGGGTAGGGGTTCGCCGCAGTTGATCTTTACATCATCACCTATATAAGTATTTTTATCGATGATGGCGTTTTTGATGCTGCACCTGTCGCCAATACCCATGATAGGTGCGCCGGTAACCTTGGCTTCGGCTATTTCTTCAAGCGTTTGGTAATTGTCGCTACCCATTACATAGCAGCTTTCAATTTCGCTTGCCGTACCAATACGGGTGCGGATACCTATAATAGAGTGGATAATGTGCGCCGCGTTGATGATACACCCATCGGCGATAATAGAACGGTCTATCAGCGTACCCGATATTTTGGTTGGCGGCAGCATACGCGCGCGGGTGTAGATCTGGTTTTTGTTAAACAGGTTAAACTGCGGGATATCATCAGTAAGGCCAAGGTTGGCTTCAAAGAAGGAAGGGATGGTACCTATATCTGTCCAGTAGCCTTCATATTGATAGCTTAACACTTTGTGGCCAACAATAGCCTGCGGGATGATCTCCTTCCCGAAATCGGGATGGTCGTTTCCTTCTAAAAGCTCGTATAACAGCTTGCGGTTAAACAGGTAAATCCCCATCGAGGCCAGGTAAATGCGGCCTTCGGCTTTCATTTCATCGCTTACGTCAGATGCCCAGCTCTCAAAATCCTTTTTAGGTTTTTCAACAAACGAGGTGATCATGCTATGTTCATCTGTCTTAAGGATCCCGAAGCCCGGCACATCATTGGCGTGTACGGGTATGGTAGCAATAGAGATATCGGCATTGGTATCAATATGCTTTTGGATCATTTCCTCAAAATCCATCTGGTACAGCTGGTCGCCCGATAGGATAAGCACGTATTCAAAATCGTGCGTGGCCAGGTGGTGCAGGCTTTGCCTAACCGCATCGGCCGTGCCCTGGAACCAGCCACCGCTGGTAGGTGTTTGCTCGGCAGCCAAAATATCGACAAAAGCCGTACTAAAAGTGCTAAAGTGATAGGTGTTTTTGATGTGCTTATTTAACGATGCCGAGTTAAACTGTGTTAACACAAATATGCGGCTGATATTTGAGTGAAGGCAGTTGGAAATAGGGATATCAACCAAACGGTATTTACCCGCAATTGGCACTGCCGGTTTCGAACGGGTTTGTGTAAGTGGCGCCAAACGGCTGCCCTGGCCGCCCCCAAGTACAATACTGATTACTTTTGATGTCATATCTTTGGAATTAAACTTTCATACAGGTTTATATATTCTTTAGCCGAGCGGTCCCACGAAAAATCGAGGGCCATCATGCGCTTGCGTAATGTTTGCATTTTACGGCTATCCTTGTACAGCACCACCGCGCGGGTAACCGATACACAAATATCATCCACACTTACCTCTTCAAATCGTATGCCGTAACCCCCTTCTTCACCAAAATCAATCACAGTATCTTTTAAACCGCCAGTGCTCCTAACCATGGGCATGGTACCGTAACGCATCGAGTACATCTGGTTTAAGCCGCAAGGCTCCACCCGCGACGGCATCAGCAGGAAATCGGCCCCGGCGTATATCAAATGCGCCAGCGATTCGTCGTAACCGATAAATACATTTACGTTTTGCGGATGTAGCTTTTTGAGCAGGTTTAACGATGTTTCCGTCGCGGTTTCGCCTGCTCCCAATATCAAAAAGTTGACCTTATCGCCATGTTCCTTTATGCTTCTTTCGATAGCGGCTGGCAGCAGGTCAGATCCTTTTTCGCTAACCAAGCGGCCTATAAAGGCGATCAAAGGTTTATCGGCAGACAGCGCGAAACGTTCGCATAGTATTTCCTTATTTTTTTGCTTGCCTTTGGTAACCGTTGCCGTGGCAAAGTTTTCGGGCAGCATAGGGTCGGTTTCGGGATTCCATACATCGGTATCAATACCGTTGATAATGCCTACCCCTTTGTCGCGTTCTACATAAAAAAGGTACTCTAAACCGTTTGAATTAACGCTGAGTTCCTGCAAATAGCTTGGCGATACGGTAGTATATTTCCAGCAGCATTTTACTGCCGATGCCAGCGGATTTATGCCGCCGTTCCAGTCCAGCAGTCCGGTTTTATAAAAGTCGATCTCGGGCAGGTAGTTCAGTTTTTCCCAGCCAAAGGCGCCGTGATATTGGCCGTTGTGGATGGTAAATATAGTTGGGATATGCGCCAGCCTGCGGTACAGGTTTGAGTGGTACATCATAAACGGCACCAGCCCAGAGTGGTGATCATGGCAGTGCACCAGATCAGGCGTTTGGCCGCTCCAGTTTATCCAATCTAAAAAGCAGATCTGGAAGGCGATGAACTGTTCCTTTTCATCCGGGTAACTGTAAACATTTTCCCTGTCCAGCAGCCCAGGTATCTTCACCAAATACAGTTCGAAACCAAGCTTATCGGTTTTTTCTTTTAAGATCTCGAAAAAGAGCCTCCGTGTGCCTAACAGCGTAGCGCCCTGAAATACGGTATCAAACTCATTCTCGTGAACAAATTTGCGGTTATAAAAAGGCATCACAACGGCGGCTCGCAACCCTGCCAGGTTTTGGTATTTTGGCAATGCGCCAACCACATCGGCAAGGCCCCCAACTTTGGCAATAGGGTAGCATTCGGCACTCAGGTGAAAAATTCTCATTCGGGATTATATAAGGGTTAAGGTACTAAACATTTACCCAAATGAACAAACACATAATTTAAAAAATGTGTTTAAAAAAGTGACATAATTTAATCAGGAGTAGCGGTTAATTGCAATTTCGGCATAAATGGGAAGTGAGGGGTGGGTTTTATTGTGAAATTGTTAAATGTTTGGTAGCGAAAAGGTGTGCACTCTGGGTTATGGCAGCAGCGTTACTATGAGATACCCTGCTTATTGCTCTAATTTTTTTTGTATAAACCCGATCTTGTCTTTTTCAGTAGTCTTGATCTTTACATTTGGTGTTACCCCAATGTTATCTATCGGGTGTTGAGGTAACCTTTTAGACCTTGCAATAGGGATAACAAGGTTAAAGTCGGGACATGGAATATCAAAGTATTGATAGCTGCCATAATCTAACATGCCTGTTGAATTTTCTCCGTAAACTTTTACCTTTTTGCTTTGCATCGCAATTAGTAAAAACGATTCTGTAGAGCTTGCGCTGTTCCTGTCTATCAATATAGCTACTTTTTGGGGGAATGAATAAACAGAGTCGAGTTTTATTTCAAACGATTCTTTACCCGAAGGATTTACAAATTGGTTAGGATGTAATTTCATCAGGTTAATCAGGTTATTTAAAAATCCTTTAGCATCTTCAGATACGTCGGGATCTTTTAAATTGCTTTCTAAAACGGCAATATTGTTTTTTGACGATCGGTATTCATCCGGTTTAATGTGTACAGGGTTGGCATAAATGTAGGGCAGTAAAGAGCTGAATGCATAATCGGTTCCGCCGCCATTGTCGCGGACGTCTATGATCCAGTTAGGTATTTTTTTAAAGTTTTTGTAATTGGCTTTAAACAGGCTGTCGATAATTTTCTTTTCATTCCATTCAAAAGAAGGTAGCCTTAATAATATGGTATTTGCATTTAGTTGCTTTATAACGGTTTGGTTGCCCAGTTTTTCATCAGGCGCGGGTATGGCCGGTTTATTTGCAAAAAGCTTATTAAGCCGTTTAACTTGCTCGGGGTACTTTTTCCGGTACCTCCAATCTAATTGTACCCGCAAATGCTGATCCTTAAAATAATTAATCCACGTTTTTAATATAACGTAGCAAGAATCGGTGCCGGTTGCATTCGCCGCCCTTTTTCGCAGGCGTTCGGTGAAACTATTAAATTCTTTAAGATTCTTACTTTTTACCTTATCGGTATAACCCGAATAACTATCTGCTACGTGGCTCGTGGTGTAATCAAAATTTACAAGGCAATCACAACTCTGGGCAAACGTATTTACAGGACAGAAAGCGATAAAACAAAAAAGTAATTTTTTCATAACAAGGTAAACTATTTAGAAGACGATAACCGAAGCTAAATAGTTAAAGTAAGTATTCTTAATGCGCTTCCAGGCAATGAGCGTATTTATTAATAATCAATAAACCAATCATATCCCGTAATCTTTAAATATTCTTTAGGCACAGCTGCTAAAACCTTTCGCTTTTCTGGACAATTATTATCTCCGTAGCGTTGAACTAAATAAAATTTCTTTTTAAGTGTATCTGCCGGATAGATATATTCCACAGTATCAACATTTAATCCGTTCCACTTATATTTATATAAAGGTACTTCACCAGGATGGCCGTAATCAACACCCCGTACTAACTTTTCTTTGGGAAAAAATGAAGGATTTATAAAATCAAAGTAATTAGAAAATGTATTGTCTTTTTGATATAAATAAACATGGAAATTATTGCGGGCACAACACCCGGAACTTGGATACCAATTAACGACAAAATCGTTAACTCCATCTCCATTAATGTCAGCCACTTTATCACCAACATAAGTTAAATCTGACCAATCGTCTCAAATTTCCCGAATCATCTTGCCTGTAGGCTCAACTCGATAAATATATAAGATCATTCTCCAATCTACATGACTTCTCAATATCAAATGCCTTAAATCTTTAGAGAAAAGCTTACCTAAACTAATATGAACTGAAATAGATGTATCTTTCCAAAGCCTGAGTTGTTTATTCGCTTGTATAAGTTTATTGCCCTTGATATACGCTATTGCATCATTAATTATAGCCTCATCTTTTAAACTATCAAGGTGCCATTCTTTTTCAAGTTTTATCCGCCTTGCAGCGCGATTAAGCCGCGCCGTATCTTTTTTAACTGCTTTATCCTTTTGTAAGGATGCTCTCTCTGGTTGATAGCAACCAAACAAAACAATTATCATCAGCAGGAAAATGTATTTCATATTCTTAATGCGCTTCCAGCCAATTTAACCCCGTACCAATCTCCACCATTATCGGCACTTCGGTTTTGATGGCGTTTTTCATGTTTTGCATAATAATAGGCTTTACAATCTCTATCTCGTGATTAGGCACGTCAAACACCAACTCATCATGCACCTGCATGGTCATGCGGGCATCCAGTTTCAGAGCTTTAAATTCGCGGTGGATGTTGATCATGGCTATCTTGATCATATCCGCGGCCGAGCCCTGGATAGGGGCATTAATGGCATTTCGCTCGGCAAAGCCGCGTACGGTTTGGTTGGCGCTGTTAATATCGCGCAGGTACCGGCGGCGGCCCATCAGTGTGCATACGTAACCGTTCTCGCGGGCAAAGTTCATGGTGTCGGCCATGTATTGTTTAATGCCGGGATATTGGGCAAAATAGTTTTCGATGATCTCGGCAGCCTCCTTACGCGGGATGCCCAAATTTTGCGATAACCCAAATGCCGACTGCCCGTAAATGATCCCAAAGTTTACCGCTTTGGCGTTACGGCGCTGGGTGCTATCCACATCCTCAATACCTATACCGTAAACTTTGGCTGCGGTAGCCGTGTGGATATCGATATTATCGATAAAGGCCTGGCGCATGTTCGGGTCTTTGCTGATCTCGGCGATGATGCGCAGTTCTATCTGCGAATAATCGGCAGATACTATGCTGTGGTTCTTGTCGCGCGGGATAAACGCTTTCCTTACCTCGCGGCCACGTTCGGTGCGAATCGGGATATTTTGCAGGTTGGGGTTGTTTGAACTTAACCTGCCAGTTGCAGCCACCGCCTGGTTGTAGCTTGTATGCACGCGACCTGTCTTAGGGTTAACCATGGTTGGCAAGGCATCTACATAAGTAGATTTCAATTTTTGTAACTGACGGAAATCCAGTATATCCCTCACGATATCGCTTTTGGCGGCAAGGCCTAACAACACATCCTCGCCGGTTTGATATTGGCCGGTCTTGGTTTTTTTTGCTTTGGGATCGAGTAATAGTTTTTCGAATAATACCTCGCCGAGTTGCTTCGGCGATGCGATATTGAACCGTACACCCGCTTTTTCAAACACGGTTTTTTCCAGTTTAGCAATATCGGTTTCCAGTTCTTTCGAAAACTCTTTTAGCGTTTCGTGATCAATACGTACGCCCTCGTGCTCAATATCGGCCAGTACGTATATGAGCGGGTTTTCAATTTTATGCAGCAGGTCTTCGGCCTGTACTTCTTTTATTTTTGGTTCGAAAACCGTGCGGAGCTGCAGGGTCACGTCGGCATCCTCGGCGGCGTAATCCTTTATTTTCTCAATCTCCACATCGCGCATGTTACCCTGGTTTTTACCTTTGGGGCCAATCAGTTCGGTAATAGAAACAGGTTTGTATTGCAGGTAATTTTCTGACAAAATATCCATCCCGTGGCGGGTATCCGGGTCTATCACGTAATGCGCCATCATGGTATCAAACAGGTCGCCCTTCATTTCCACATCATACCATTTCAGCATCAGGATGTCGAACTTCAGGTTCTGGCCTGTTTTGCCGATATTGGGGTCTTCAAACACCGGTTTAAATTCGGCAACTAATTTCTTGGCTTCTGCTTCGTCATGCGGGGCAGGCACGTACCAACCGTGGTTATGTTTAATAGCAAACGATAAACCCACCAACTCGCAATGGTTAGCATCGGTACCGGTGGTTTCGGTATCAAAGCAAAAATGCTTTTGTTGTTTTAATGTATTTATCAGCTCGGCACGTTTCTCGAACGTATCAGCCAAAATATATTCATGCTCAATGGTGTTGATGTTTTTGATATCAACAGGTGTCGGCGCTTCGTAAATATCCTGCACGTCAACTTCCAGCGTACGGCCTTCGCCAACCGGGGTGCCAAACAGATCAGTTTGTACCGATACGGCGCGGGTTTCGGTAATGCTGAAATCATCGCCAAATACACGGCGGCCTAACGTTCTAAATTCAAGCTCAGCAAAAAGCGGCTCCAAAAGGTCTTTGCTTGGCGCGCACATTTCCAGCCCGGCTTCATCCAGTTCAACGGGCGAGTTCAGGTTAATGGTCGCCAGTTTTTTCGACATCAGGCCTTGCTCTGCAAAGGCCTCTACGTTCTCGCGCAGCTTTCCTTTAAGCTCATGGCTGTGCGCGATAATTTCTTCTACCGAACCATATTGTTTAATAAGTGTTTTGGCCGTTTTTTCGCCCACGCCGGGGATCCCGGGGATGCCATCTACCGCATCGCCCCAAAGGCCAAGAATATCTATCACCTGTTCCGGGCGCTCGATCTCCCATTTCTCCAGGACTTCTTTAACGCCCAGTATCTCCATATCGTTACCCATTCGGGCCGGCTTGTAGATGCGGATATTCTCGGAAACCAGCTGCGCAAAATCCTTATCGGGTGTCATACAATAAACCTGGTAGCCTTTCTGCTCGGCTTTTTTGGCAAGGGTGCCTATAATGTCGTCGGCTTCGTAACCATCGCTGGTGATCAGCGGGATGTTAAAGCCCAGTACCACTTTAAATATATATGGAAGGGCTTTGCTCAGATCTTCGGGCATGGCCTCGCGGTGTGCCTTATAGCCGGCAAAATCGGTATGGCGCTCGGTTGGGGCATCGGTATCAAAAACCACGGCCATGTGGGTGGGTTTCTCTTTACGCAAAACCTCCAGCAGGGTGTTTGTAAAACCCATAACCGCCGAAGTATTCATACCTGCAGATGTAAAACGCGGGTTTTTACTTAAAGCAAAATGCGCCCGGTATATCAGGGCCATACCATCCAATAGAAAAAGCTTCTTCATAATCTGTTGATTGCACCGATTTTTGAGTGATTACACTGATTGCACCGATGATTTCAAAAATACAATTTATGTTGAGTACTCAATCGGTGAAATCTATTTTAAAAATCAGTGTATTCATCTGAACGAGCACTCCGGCACATGATCGTTCACCATTCCCGTAGCCTGCATAAAGGCGTAGCAAATAGTGGTGCCGAAGAATTTAAAGCCACGCTTTTTCATGTCTTTAGCGATCGCGTCCGACTCAGCGGTACTTACATGCGCGCCGGTATATTCGGTAATGGGCTTACCGTTAGGCATAAAGCTGTACAGGTATTTATCAAACGAGCCGAACTCCTTTTGGATATCTATAAAAAGCTGTGCGTTCCTGATGGCCGAACTTATTTTTAACCGGTTACGGATAATGCCTTCATCGTGCAGTAACCGCACTTTGTCTGCCTCATCAAACCTGGCTACCTTCTTTACATCGAAATTTGCGAAGGCTTTGCGGTAACCATCGCGCCTGCGCAAAATAGTGATCCAGCTAAGGCCGGCCTGTGCAGCTTCGAGGGTAAGGAACTCGAAAAATGTATCATCATCGTGTACGGTTTTGCCCCATTCTTTGTCGTGGTATTCCATGTAAAGGGGATCAGTCCCGCACCAGCGACAACGCTTTAAGTCTGAAGTCGAAAGTCTTGAGTCTGAAGTCATAGCTTATTTAAATTTATCGGGGTTATTGATCATGTATATTAATAAGTAACTCACTTCTTCACTTTGCTTGTTAAGTTCATCATATTTCTCCTGCGTGATTTATTTGCATGCCAAGGCGGCGTCAAGCCAGGATTGAGTTTCGCCATTTTCCATGTCAGAATCGGTAAGCTTACTTACAAAATGATTTGGGTACTTCCTTTTTTTGTAAGCCTCCGCAATACATGCGAATACAGACCGTGATGACCTTCTTATTTGGTCGATTAAACTATATGTTTCTTCTTTCGGGAAAGTTTTTGTCAGCCAAAAGATATCCATAGCGAGGGCAAAGGATTTCTTGTACGCGATCAAGTCTCTAAACGAACTCATTAAAAATAGATTTAAGTTGGTTTAAAGATATAATTAATGATAGCTTTTTACTAAAGACTTTAGACTTCGGACTCAAGACTCAACTCATCCCAATACTCCACTGCCCTGCGGTAATGCGGGATAACTATGGAGCCGCCTACCAGGTTGGCTATCATAAAAACTTCGTTCATTTCGTCGTGCTTTACACCGGCTTCGTGGCATTTGCCCAGGTGATATTTAATGCAATCGTCGCAACGTAAAACCATTGATGCTACCAAGCCCAGCATTTCCTTTGTTTTTATATCCAATGCGCCATCTGCATATGTGGTGGTATCCAGCGCGAAGAAGCGTTTGATATTGGTATTGGCGGTTTCCATTATCCTGTCGTTCATTTTTGTACGATAGGCTTCAAAGTCGTTTATTAATTGTCCCATGGTAATAATATATTTGCCTTTGGTATAATTACAAACCTAAACTTAAGTAATGAGATCTTTTTACGCCTTTTTATTTTTTCTTTTTTTAGCCCCTGTAGTTGCCTTTTCACAATCAAATTTTAAACCTGGTTATATTGTTAATTTAAACAGCGATACAACCCGTGGCTATGTAGATTATCGTGAATGGGTTAATAACCCATCAATGTTTATTTTTAAACCCACCACTGATGCGCAGCCTCAACAGATAGACATTAACAATACAAAGGTTGTATCTGTGAACGGGCTTGAACAATATGAAGCTTACACGGCACAAATAAGTACAGCTTATATATCATCGCCTTTACCCGACCATTTGGATACCAGCTTCCGTAAAGGAAAGGTATTTCTGAAACTGATAACCAAAGGTAAAAATGCCGCAATGTATGCTTATACAGATAAAATTAAACCGAGATTTTATGCTTTTGATAATGAAAATTCAACATTGGCAGAACTTGGCCATTATGTATACATGGAACCGAAAAACCGGGTTGAAAAAACAGATAGCCGTTACAGGGCCATTTTATATAACCTGGCCTCTAAATTTAATGCATTGGATGAAAAGCTTAACCGTAAAATAAGGGTAGCCGACTATAACGAGAATGAACTGGTAACAATATTTATTGCGCTAAACGGGAATGCAAATAGCCCTGTAATAAGTAAAAATTTATCTGGCGTGCGTTTTTTTGCCGGTGCGGGCATAAAATTCAATAACGTTTCATTTAACGGGGCGACAGATTTTTTTACCGCGGGCACTTCGTCAAGCAGCACTACACCTACAATTTCTATAGGTGTAGACTATATGATCAATAAACAAACACAACAGTTGTTTATACGCGCCGAAGTAACGGCATCGGGTGGCAGCTATGCCTTCAGGGAATCGTTTTCTGATGTATTAAATACCACAACGGCATTTAAATTTAAGCAGTACAATATAGCCATTGTACCGCAACTGATATATAATTATTACTCCGCCGAAAAATTTAAAGCGTATATTGGGGCTGGCGCAGCTATTAACTTTGCCTTTTACCAGGATTACTCCTACTCTAAAACATCGCCTATGTATGGCCCAAGCGGGGGGCCGCAGCCAAACTTAGAGAAAATATGGTTTTCGGTGCCGCTAAGGGCGGGGTTTATTATAAATAAACGTGTTGAGCCTTTTGCTGTTTACTCGCTACCGGGTTCTATTATCATAAATCAAGTTTCGGGCGCGAGGCTAAAATCGCTGCAACTGGGCGTTAATTATTTATTCGGCAATTAATTATAAAATCATCAAACTATGGAAAGCTTATCCCCAAACATTTTTGTAACCGATATGAAAGCCACGGTAGCCCTTTACCGGATATTGGGCTTTGAAGTAACTATGAGCGTACCCGAAACCGGCGAAGAACTGATTTGGGCCATGATGGCCAACGGTAAGGTTACCATCATGTTTCAATCTTTTGAGAGCCTGGCAAATGAACTGCCCGAGATTAAGCGTACCGATGGCGGCTCGCTGCTGCTTTACATAAATGTTAGCGACATTAATGGTTTGTTTAATAGTGTTAAGGGTAAAGTAACCGTGCTCAAAGGCCTTGAGAAAACCTTTTATGGGGCTACCGAATTTTCTATCGTTGATAACAACAACTACGTTTTAACCTTTGCCCAGCACGAATAAATGAAGTTTCGTTAACTAAATTCATTTTGCATACCTTCGTTTACTTAAACCTTATTCATGAGATATATTTACACGTTGCTGTTTTTTTACCTTCTATTTTCTTTCGCTGCCAAAGCACAATCTAATTTTAAACCCGGATATGTTGTAAATACAAAACAGGATACGGTTATTGGCTTTATTGATTACCGCGAATGGGTTAGAAATCCAACGCAGGTTACCTTTAGAAAAGATATGAACCAACCCGATCAAAAAATAACGCTTGAAAACAGCACTGCTTTTGGGGTAAACGGTATTGAGTATTATTATAAGGCTACTATACAAGCCAGTACCAGCTCATTAAACCCCTCAGTTGTAAGCAACGGTATCGACACGTCAGTTACGACTAATACAGTTTTCCTGAAAACACTTGTTAAAGGCAAGGTATTATCGCTGTACTCTTATAACAACGAATATAAAGCTCATTATTACATTATTAATGAGATCACTAATAAGATCATCGCACTGAATAAATACGTTTATTTAAACGAAGCGAAAGTATACGTAAATGTTAACAGCTATATAAACCAACTGTTAAGCCTGGCTATACAATACCAACCCAACGATAAAAACTTACAGCCGCTGATAGCAAGATCGGGCTATAATGCCGGCGACTTTACCAATATAGTTCTTCAGTTAAACGGGGAGGCAGGGTTAAAACATACTATAAAACATAATAATGGCATGCGTTTTTTTGTTGGTGCAGCTGTAAAGAATAACAAAGTTTCGTTCGACGGGCCAAATTTTCTATTTGTTAAACATAGCACAAGTACTGTGGTCCCGGAACTATCTGCAGGGATAGATTATATACCGAATAAAAATATTGGTGTATTGGTTTTTCGTTTTGAACTTGCGGCATCCCAAAGTCGCTTTACAATAGCCGACCCGCAATCAAATGCGGTTGCGCTGCACAGCCTTGACTTTAAACAAACGGCTATGTCTTTAACGCCTCAAATGTTATACAATGTTTACTCTACCGATAAACTGAAGGTTTTTGTTAATGCAGGCGCTTCGTTTAATTTTTATAGCTACAATAAACATTCGTACATATCAAAGTTTAACAACAGCACAGAAAACATTCAGGAAGGCTACCCTAAATTTAAATCCTTTCAGTTAGCCGTTCCTATTAATGTTGGTGTCGAAGTAGTAAAAAAATTCCAGGTTTTTGCCGGATACGTTCTACCTGCTGCAATTCACGAGGATGCCGTACGTACAACTCATATTTCTTCGATCCAGGGGGGCGTAAAATATTTATTTAATTAAGGTATATCTATCATTATAGCAATATTATGTTCTGCCAATGATAACTTTTAAACGCGTAGACCATTTTCATATTTGTGTACCGCCGGAGAAGCTGGAAGAAGCAAAAGAATTTTATACAAAAGTGCTTGGGCTGGAATTGATTTACCGGCCCGATCACATTTTCTCATCTGCCGGTTACTGGTTTAACATTGGCGATGCGCAGCTGCACATTGGCATTGAGCCTGCCTTGCCCCGCAGCATCCGCCATACGGCACTGGAAGTTGTTGATGTGGCTGCCGCACGGAGGCATTTAGAAGCGAATGAGGTAAAGATTTTGGAAGAACCCGTTATCCCGGGCCGCACGCGTTTTGCATTTATCGACCCCTTTGGTAACCGTATGGAATTGCTGCAAATTACCGGCTAACAAAAATCATTGGCCTGATTTATGCGTATATAGCAAAAATATTAAGGCTGCATGAAACTGATCTCCCCAAAACTACACGGTATTATAGATTATGTACTAATACTTTTCCTGTATTTATCCCCTACGTTATTTGCCATGCCTAAGGATATCGCCTCAGATACCTACCTATTGGCTACAGCACAATTGCTGCTTACAGTTATCACCAATTACAGTTTTGGGTTGTTTAGGGCTGTGCCATTAACTACGCATCGTATAATTGAACTGGTTATATCTGCCGGGATGATAATTGCGGTATTTACATTATTTAAGTACGATGAGCGTGCGAAACCTTTTTATTTAGGTGTGGGTATATTTTGGTTTATTGTGGCATTTTTTACCGACCCCGATAAAAGGCGTGATACTATTAAAGCGCCAATTCTATAGCCGGATCCCAAAAGATCCCGTTAAAATTCTGCACCTGGTTATCCACTACTTCAACGCCTTCGCTTTGCAGCATTTGCTCCATGGTGTCGCCGCCAAAATGGAATTTGCCGGTTAGCAGGCCTTGCTTGTTCAATACACGGTGTGCGGGTACCGGCGGGTTTGCCGTGCCACAGGCCATCATGGCATAGCCCACTATCCGTGATGATTGCTTAGACCCCAGGTACGCAGCAATAGCCCCGTAAGATGTTACCCTGCCCCGGGGTATCTGCCTCACCACATCGTATACGTTTTCGAAAAAATTATACTCGGGCATGGGGGTTAAAATGAGAATTTAAGGTAATTAATATTCTTATTATGCTGAAGGTATTTTTTCTCGTAATAGGTTTTGATAGATAGCACATCATCCGCATACTCAGAGTGGTACAGGTCTTCAGTTTTTGCGAACAGCTTTAAATTTAGTTCGGTTATTTTATCGGCAGTGTAGGTATGCAGGCCGTCGTTATCTGTTTTTAGGTTCATGTAGCCGCCTGGTTTTAGCACCACACGGTACATATCTAAAAAGCGCGGCGAGGTAAGTCTTTTTTTCTCGCGGCTTAGCTGTGGTTGGGGGTCCGGGAAGGTGATCCAGATCTCGTCAACTTCGCCTTCGGCAAAATAATCTACCAGGTTCTCTATCTGCATGCGTAAAAAGGCAACATTTGTTACGCCGTCTTCCAGCGCGGTTTTGGCCCCGCGCCAAATGCGGTTGCCCTTGTAATCTATCCCGATGAAGTTTTTACCGGGAAACATTTGCGCAAGATTAACGGTGTATTCGCCTTTGCCGCAGGCCAGTTCTAATACAACCGGATTGTTGTTTTTGAAAAAGCCACCGGCCCAGTTGCCTTTAAAAGGTTTGCCGGCATCTAATTGTAATACATTGCTAAATGTTTCTATCTCGGCGAAGCGCCGTACCTTATCTTTTCCCATAAAATGCAAAAATAAGTATTTGTTTTTAAGATGGATGATTTTAACCACAGAGGTTCACAGAGAGAAACACACAAAGTAAAAGCTAATATTTAAAAGTAAAATTTCCTGCTAACTCGCCGGTAAAAGTATCAAACAAAAAAAGGGATAAACCCTGTAGGTATATCCCTTTCCCTTTTAAACCGTATTTCGCAACAGGGTTTAAAGCTTTTTAATATGGCTGGTATGCCGGTACGTCGTCTTTTTCCAGCACTATGCCGGTTTGTTTGTCGGCTTTATCCTTCTTTTTAAACAGGTTACCAAACAATCCTTTGGCCTTATCCCAAACGCCGCTCACATTATCTTCGCTGATATAGTGCGATGCTTTTTGCGAAAGGATACCAACCAGTGTTTTAACAATAAAGTTTGAATGCCTGAATATGGTTTTGTTGAGCGTTAGCGGGAGTACAAACCTCGATATCAGCCCTAAAAAATCCTGGTTAAAAAAGCTTGCGCCTTTTATACCATCGGTAGCGGCTGATTTTGGAAACAACGAAAGCACGGTTGAAAATATAGCAGACGGGCCGCTAAAGCGCGCTTTTAAAGCGATAGCTTGCTGAGCCTCTAAATTTTTTAGCCTGCCAATTTCGCCCTGCAGTTCAAATATATTTCTGATAGGTGTTTCCATGTTCTTATTTAAATAACTTACGGATCATAGCATTAATAATTGGCCGTTCGAAGCTGCGTTTTGCCACCATTATCAATACGGCTATAAACAGGTATAAAAGCGCTACGCAGCCAAATCCCTGCCAGTACGAATGCAATACATCGGCCAGGAAGAGTGCCAGCGTAAAACTCGCGAACAAAAAAGTTAACAATAGCCCCAGAATAATAACTATATCTGTTATCAGGTCGGCTACTATTGATGTGCTGCGCTCAATAACTTCGTATTTTAAAAGTTTAAAGCGCGTTTCAGCGTAGTCTTTCAACTGGTCGACAATAGGGCGTGCCGTTTCTTCTTTTTCGTTTTCCATATAAATTGTTATTTACGGCATATTAAATAGTATCCGCAAGAGTAATTATGCGTGCTCCAGGTCGTCCTGATATTCTTCTTCGGCGCCTTTAACTTTGCTTTTAATGTTTTCTACAACTTTATCTTTTAGGCCTACAAGTTTATCGATCTCATTAGCGGCGGTTTCTTTGATCGAATCGCCAAGGTTAGCTAATGATTCTGAAAGCTTGTCGCGTGTTTCGGTACCTTTATCGGGTGCAAATAAAATTCCCAGTGCCGCACCTGCCGCTAATCCTGCCAGTAGGGCGACAATAACTTTTGTGTTATCGTTCATATTGTATTAATTTTTAAGTTGAATATTTGTTTTATAATTATTAAATAATTTTATTTCTTGTGTGTTTATTGCATTTCGGGGCCGGTCCTTATCCGCTCCAGTCTGTCGGCGGCCATGCGGTTGGTTTCGTATATCTCCAATAATAGTAAAAAATACGACAGCAACACAGGCCCAAAAACCAGGCCAAGAATACCAAAAAGCGGCAAGCCGATAAACACTCCTATAACTGATATAATGGGGTGCGTATTGCCTATACGCTTATTGATGATCATTCGTAACACGTTATCTACATTGCCAATAAACAGTAACCCATAGGCTAACAGCAATATACCTTTTACATTATGCCCTCCGGCAAATAATATAACACTTGCGGGTATGCACATGGTTGGCGCACCAACCACCGGTAAAAACGACAGGAACGACCCTATAACACCCCAAAAAATAGCGTCAGGGATCCCAAAGGCGTAAAAGCCCATGGCCAGCAATATACCCTGTGTAATAGCTATTATACCTTGCCCCAATACATTGGAGTAGGTAGAGTTACGTAACTCTGTCGCAAACTTTAAGGCATGCTGCTCGCGGAAGGGGGCATATTTTAACAGGCCTACTTCAAACTCGCGCATTTGCACAAACATAAAGTACAATAAAAAATACATTACCAGCAAGGTAAGTATGATGCTTGCGGCGCTGCCCAGCAACGATGGAAACAGATCGGCAGCGTAGGCCCCTAATTTTTGCAAGGTATTTTCGGCAAAGTGGGGCTGGTTTAAGTTAGCGGCGGTAAACGCGTCAATCTTTTCGGTCCATTTATCAATATTGATAGCCTCGCGGTTAATGCTTCCTATTTTGCCTATCACCATAATACTTAACGACAGGAACGGGATAACAATAACTATTAGCGATATGAGGATGATAATAATGGCGGCCAGCGCGCTGTTAAGCTTGCGCCGCTCTATCATGTATATGTAAAAAGGTCTGAAGATGGTGAAAAGTACGATAGCCCCCAATATGGAACTGAAAAGGTCGCTTAAAGCGTACAATAAAAAGCAGCCGAGCACAACAATACTTACCAGTATAATATTATTGCGCTGCTTATAATTAAAAATGGACATTGTTTACACTGGAAAGCTAATTGTGATACTAATATATAAACAAAAAAGCGCTAAAAAGTTTTTAGCGCCTACGGCATAATTTCTATTCAAAACCCTCAAGCAGTTTATCAATTTTTTGTGCCGATTGCGTAAGGCTGTCCAGGTAAAGGTTAAGGTCGCTGTTATTATCCTCTACCTCGTATCTAAGCCCTTCTAAAGCCAGTTGAATATTTGATAGCTGGTTTTTAATATCGTGCTTTAACATATCAAAATCCCGGGGCTTGTTGGTGTCCTCGGCAGCCATAATTATTTCAGGTTAATGGCTTTCATTTTATTGTAAAGCGTTTTACGGTCAATATTCAATATCTCGGCGGCTTTGGTTTTGTTAAAGTTTACCTCGCGCAGCACCTTTAAAATGGTTTCGTGCTCGGCACCTAATGCAGCATTCTTCAAGTCGTGCTTAGGTTCTTTAACCTCGTTATTATTGGCCGATGGACTTGAAGGTTCGTAAGAGGATACCTTAAAGTTCGAGATCTCCAGCGGAAGCGTTTTCATGGTTATCTCATTGCCTTCGCTTAGCAGGGTTGCACGGCGCACCACGTTCTTCATTTCGCGGATGTTGCCCTGCCAGCGATAGTTCATAAAACATTCTATCACCTCGGGCGCAAAGGTGGTTACATTACGTTCCAGCTCGTGGTTGGCAATTTTCAGAAAATGCTCGGCCAGCATCATAATATCGTTTCCCCGTTCGCGCAGGGGTGGCATGTAAATACTGAACTCGTTAAACCTATGATAAAGATCTTCGCGGAACCTACCCTTTTGGATGCCTTCCTGCAGGCTTTCGTTGGTAGCTATAATAATACGCACATCCAGGTCAATTTCTTTGGTGCTGCCTATGCGCTTTACCTTGCGTTCCTGAACGGTGCGCAGCAGGGCGGCCTGTATCTCGTACGATAGGTTGCCCACTTCATCAAGGAAGAGCGTACCACCGTTAGCCATTTCAAAATGGCCGATTTTGGTATATAATGCACCCGTGAACGATCCTTTTTCGTGGCCAAAAAACTCGCTCGCGGCCAGTTCTTTGGTAAGCGATCCGCAGTCCATAGCTACAAAAGGTTGATTATGGCGCGGGCTGTTCTGGTGTATGCTTTTAGCAACCGACTCTTTCCCGGTGCCGCTTTCGCCTAATATAATAACGCTGTAATTGGTTGGCGCAACCAGCTCAATTTGTTTTAGTAATTCTTTTGATGCCCGGCTGGTGCCCACTACAAACTCGCTTGATAACACCTGCTTTTTACTCTCTTTTACAGGCTTATCGTTTTGGCTGTAATCGTTAGCGGCCATTTCCTGCAATGCATATTGGGTTTCAATAGCCTTATTTATGGTATTTAGTATCTCATCGGGATATAGGGGCTTGGTGATGTAATCGTACGCACCCATTTTAATAAGTTCCACTGCCATTTTAATATCCGAATAGCCGGTAATAATAATGACCCCTGTTTTTGGATAAAGCGCTTTAATGTTTTTCAGCATTTCGCGGCCATCGGTATCCTCCAGTCTAAAATCGCACAGCACCAGGTCGAAATCATTTTTCTTAAGACATTCCATCCCGGCACCACCATTCGCAGCCGTACTCACCTCAAAACCATTGCGTACCAAAAATTTTGATAGCAATAGCCCAACATTAACTTCATCATCAATGATGAGTATTTTTTTCATATCAGCAATTACTGTTTACAGGTAAATGTATTCGCAGGTTAAGGTACAAATATTTGCTAATTTATCAGAATTATTATTGATAGTGGCTAAAAAAGGCTTTTCTTAAACAAGAAAAAAGAGGCCATGGCCTCTTTTTACAATCACTGTTTTTAGCGGATATTGTTTTATTTTTAAAAGCCGTATGCTACGCGCACGCCTAAAAAGCTTGGTTTGCTGTTATCAAACGCGCTGTTAAATTTTGTGGTTGCCTCGTACCGGATACCGGCGTCAATAAAATTACCGCTTGCGCTAACCGGGAACTGAACACCAACCTGCGGCGCATAAACAAACGCCACCGATTTATTCTTATAGGTATCGTCGCTGTTAAGCAGGAAAGCTGCACCCGCTTCGCCCTGTATGTAAAAGTTTTCGACCGGGAAGAATTTTAAACCTGCTTTTACTGGTAATAATTTAATGTCGGTGTAATCTATATTAGCTGCGCCTACGTCTTTTTTACCAAAAATGTTATTGTAACCCGCGTTAACGGTAACAAATAGTTGTGTTGCTACAGGGATATCCGCCTGTACCGAACCTCCCAGGTTCCATTTGTGCGTGTCCTTCAGGTCGCCAATCGGGATACCTGCGTCAACACCGATGCTGTAACGTATGCCGCTTTTTGTAGTAGTGCTTGTAGATGTAGTAGTTTGGGCATTAGCGGCGAATGATAATCCGGCGAAAGCTAAAGCCAGTGTTGCGATCTTTAATGTACTTTTCATGATATTATAATATTAAAATAACGTGCCTTTTTGTTTAGCACGAGGCAAAGTAAAGCACCAGATCCGCTACATTTTTTCATCCGATTGTCACGAATATTCAATGGATTGATTGATAGATAATTAATTTTGACCGATTGGGGCAAATGGTCAAACGAGTGTAAATTAAGTGTTAAAAAGTGCCTTGATTTATGAAATTTACGTGAATACGGGATTTCTACAGCCTTTCGAAGAAAAGGCAAACGAGCACCAAAATAGAAAAGGGTAAAAAATTTACCGGCCTTTAAATTCCGCTTTACGTTTTTCCATAAAGGCCGATACGCCTTCCTTAAAATCGTCGGTACCGAAGCACTTTCCAAACTCGCGGATCTCGGTTTCGTAACCATTGATACATTCGGTACCAAAATCGTTTACCGCTTTTATGGCCGAGGCCAGGGCCAGCGGCGCACGGGTCAGTATTTTGTTCATGATCTCCTCGGCCTTTGGCAGCAGGTCGTCCTGGAAAACCACATGGTTAACCAGGCCTGCGGTGAGCGCATCGGCGGCAGTAAGCATATCCGCCGTCATGATCATTTCAAGGGCTTTGCCCCTGCCTACTAATTGGGTAAGGCGCTGTGTGCCCCCATAGCCGGGTATCAGCCCTAAAGTAACCTCGGGCAGGCCCATTTTGGCATTGTCAGCTGCTATGCGGATATGGCAGGCCATCGCCAGCTCTAAACCACCACCTAATGCAAAACCATTTACGGCTGCTATTACGGGTTTATTACCATTGGCTATTATATCAAAAACGGTCGACTGCCCGGTGCGTGCCAGGTCGGCCCCACCCTGTACATCCAGATCGGCAAATTCAGAGATATCCGCACCGGCAACAAATGCCTTTGTACCCGCACCTGTTATGATGATGCCGCCAACGCTATCGTCTTTAAAAGCCGTGGTAAAAGCCTCGTGTAACTCGGCAAGGGTAGCTTTGTTCAAAGCATTAAGTTTGCTTTCGCGGTTGATAGTTATATATTGTATGCGGCCTTTATTACCGACCAGTATATTTTCAAATTTCATAAAATATCAAGGTTAAAAATTACGGTTCTGGTGTACCCAGTTGGTAATGTAGGTAACAATATCGGCCGTGCTGGTACCCGGCGGAAAAAGTTCGCCCACGCCAATTTTTTTCAGTTCGGCCATATCATCGGCAGGGATGATACCACCACCGGTAAGCAGCACATCATCCATCTTTTTCTCTTTTATCAGCGCCATCACCTTCGGGAAAACCGTCATATGCGCGCCCGATAGTATAGAGATCCCTATAGCATCCACATCCTCCTGCAGGGCGGTGTTCACTACCATTTCGGGCGTTTGGCGCAGGCCGGTGTATATTACTTCCATACCGGCGTCGCGCAGGGTAGTGGCAATAATGCGTGCACCGCGGTCGTGCCCGTCGAGGCCTACTTTGGCTACTAATACGCGTATCGGGCGGTTAAATTGGGTTTCGCTCATGGTTATGAAGGCGGTAAAAACTGTATCAAAGTTAAGAGAAAATTGTTGATGTTTTTATCGCTTGTATTATGACGAATTTATTTCGGCTCATGTGCTGTAGTGTTCTCAATGAACGTTAGTCTGCTCATGGCCGCAGTTCATACAATAACAAATGCATGGTGGTGACTAGATGCTTCGCTACCGCTCTGCATGACAAAGAAGGGTAAAATCAAATAAATCGCATAAATCCGTTTAATCCTGGTTCAGACAATTTTCCGCGTTAGGGACAGAAGCGGATACCGGCTGTGTGGCTAAAGCCTGTGCAGTATGAGCGGATGGCCCGGGCCGCAGGCAACGCCCTATTAACTGTGAAAAAATGTATAATTTCCGTACTTTTGCACCCTGTTAGAAACATCATGAGCGAAGAAAGATCACTGAATTTTATAGAGGAAATTGTTGAGGGCGATATTGAGGCCGGTAAAAACGACGGCCGGGTTTTAACCCGTTTCCCGCCCGAGCCTAATGGTTACCTGCACATTGGCCACGCGAAAGCGATATGCCTTAGCTTTGGCCTGGCGCAAAAATATAATGGCAAAACCAACCTGCGTTTTGACGATACCAACCCCGCTAAAGAAGAAGTTGAATATGTTGACAGCATTAAAGAGGATGTGAAATGGCTGGGCTTTGAATGGGCCAACGAGTGTTACGCATCCGATTACTTCGACAAGCTTTACGATTTTGCCGTTGCCCTGATAAAACAAGGCTTGGCTTACGTGGACGACAGCAGCGCCGAAGAAATTGCGGTGCAAAAAGGCACACCTACCGAACCCGGCGTGGCCAACCAATACCGCAGCCGCTCGGTAGATGAGAACCTGCAGTTGTTTGCTGATATGAAGGCCGGTAAATACCCGGATGGTGCCAAAGTTTTGCGTGCAAAACTGGATATGGCATCAACCAATATGCATCTGCGCGACCCTTTGATGTACCGCATTAAGCACACGCACCATCACCGTACCGGCGATACCTGGTGCATTTACCCGATGTACGATTTTGCACACGGGCAAAGCGATGCCATTGAAGAAATCACCCACTCGATATGCACGGTTGAGTTTATACCCCACCGCCCTCTATACGAATGGTTTATAGAGAAACTAAGCCTGTTCCCGAGCAAGCAATACGAGTTTGCCCGCCTTAACCTTAACTATACCGTAATGAGCAAGCGTAAGCTGCTGCAACTGGTAGAGGAAGGCCATGTAGACGGATGGGACGACCCGCGCATGCCTACCATTAGCGGCTTGCGCCGCCGTGGGTACACCCCGGCCAGCATCCGCGAATTTTGCGAACGGATTGGTGTGGCTAAGCGCGAAAATATGATAGACGTTGGCTTACTGGAATTTTGCATCCGCGAGGACCTGAACAAAACCGCCTGGCGCCGTATGGCCGTGCTTGACCCGGTTAAGCTGGTGATAGATAATTATCCTGAAGGTAAAACAGAGGTCTTCCATGGCGAAAACAACCCCGAAGCTGAGGGTGGTGATGGCAGTCGCGAGTTTCCGTTTGGGCGCGAACTTTGGATAGAGCGCGACGATTTTATGGAAGAGCCGACCAAAAAATATTTCCGCCTGGGTATTGGCTTGATGGTACGCCTTAAAAGCGCTTATATTATTAAAGGCGAAAGCGTTGTAAAGGATGCCGACGGTAACATTACCGAGATCCATTGTTCGTACATCCCCGAATCGCAAAGCGGAAATGATACCAGCGGCATTAATGTGAAAGGAACCATCCACTGGGTAAGTGCGGCGCACGCCAAAACTGCCGAAGTGCGCCTGTACGACCGCCTGTTCCAGGTGGAAGATCCCGGCAACGAGGACGGCGATTTTAAAGATTACATTAATCCAAATAGCCTGCACATATTACCAACTGTTTACGTTGAACCCGACCTGGTTAACGCAAAGACTGGCACACCGGTACAGTTTATGCGCAAAGGTTATTTTACGCTTGATAAAAATTCGACTGGCGATAAGCTTGTGTTTAACCGCACGGTTACGCTGAAGGATGGGTGGGTGAAGAAATAGCCCAAAGCCAAAGCCCCCCCGCCCCCTGAAGGGGGAGCTTTTGAAATGCATAAACGCTTGTCTGATTTTTTCAGACAGGCGTTTATATTTTGCTCCCCCTTCAGGGGGCGGGGGGGCTTCTAATATTTCTTATAAACATTGAATAAAACATCCAAATCGAATTGTGTTAGCCTGGTCGATTCCTCGCGCTGTACAAAGTGGCGTTTAAAGGCGCCGATGGCGGCGGGCAGGTTGCGGGTATCGTACCCTATAAGGCGCAGGGCGGTGGCGCTGTCGAAATTGGCCGGGGCAGGTACGATCAGCATGTCAGAATAATAGCCGAAGCCTTTTTGTGCCAGCAGTTCCCAGGGGAAAAGTATGCCCGGGTCGGGTTTGCGGCCGGGAGCGATATCGCCATGGCCAATAAAATTAGCGGTTGGGATATTGTAATCCTTTTTTAGCTTAGCCAGCAATGTTATCAGGCTGCTCATTTGCGCGCCGCTAAAAGGTTCGTTTCCTTTATTATCCAGTTCGATACCTATCGAGCAGCTGTTCATGTCGCTGATGCTGCCCCATTTGCTTACACCCGCGTGCCAGGCACGAAGATAATCGTTAAGCATATGTACCACCTTTCCATCCTTACTGATCACGTAGTGCGCGCTTACCTGCGGCTTTACCAGTGTAAAGGTTTTGATAGTTTGCCCAAGCGAATCCTGCGCGGTATAATGGATGATAACGTAGTTTGGCTTGCGCAGGTTAAAATTAACCGTGCCTATAAACTCCGATGGTACGGATCTGCCCAGGCTGTCAGTAAGCATGGCCGGGCTTTCGGCAAGCAGTGTGTGGCTTAGGCTGTCGGCATGTTCGCTATAAACTTTATTGGTTGCCGCATAACGGCTGGTAATTTTTGGTGAACATGCGGATAGGATGGTAGCGGTAAGCAGGAGCGGCAGCAGGCGGTTTTTCATAGTGTTGCTAAATTAGCAAATTTTGTGCCTTATCAGTTTCTGCGCTACTCCAAAAGTCAAAGCCGATTTTTATCCAATGTTCCGTTCATCAGGCTCGTTGAATGCTGCGGCGGGGGACCTCTAAATAAATTCAACATCACAGGTGCGTTGTAAACCTAACACCCTACCTTTGCTATTATGGAAACCATAACCTGGAATGATTTTGAAAAGGTGGAACTGCGTGCCGGTACCATATTGGAAGTGGCAGATTTTCCCGAAGCACGTAAGCCTGCGTATAAACTAACGGTTGATTTTGGCCCGCTTGGGATAAAGCAAAGCAGCGCGCAGATCACCAGGCATTACACCAAGGAAGAACTGCCTGGCAGGCAGATATTGGGCGTGGTTAACTTCCCCAAAAAACAGATAGCCAATTTTATGTCGGAGTTTTTGGTGACCGGCCTTGCCGACGAGAACGGCGACATCGTGCTAACCGCTATTGATAAACCGGTGCCCAACGGCAGTAAACTGATATGATATTTGTAAACTGGATAATAGGGCCGCACCTGATAGGGTTGATATTTATCCTTGCCGGGTTGATACAAAAACGCTACCCGCCTAAAAAGATAAACAGCCTTTACGGTTACCGAACAACCCGATCGATGAAAAATCAGCAAAACTGGGACGAGGGTAACAGCTACTCTACCAGGCTTATGATCAAATGTGGTTTAATATTGTTTGTTGCCGGGATCATCATCACTTTTGGGCTAATGTTAATTGATATGACTCCCGAATTAAGAACACTGATCAAAGCTATCATGATGGTGGTTGGGGGAGTAGGTACAGCTATAGTGCTGTTTGTCGTTACAGAAAGACATTTAAAAAGAACGTTTCACGATACATTATAATGCGATATTACACTTTTGGCGATGAGCAGCCTGCCATTTCTCCGGATGAATTTTTTATGAACGAGGCCCTGAAGGAAGCCCGCCTTGCCCTGCAGGAGGACGAGATACCGATTGGCGCCATTGTGGTTTGCAAAGGGCAGATAATCGGCCGCGGGCATAATCTAACCGAACGGCTTAACGATGTATCGGCACATGCCGAAATGCAGGCCCTTACTGCTGCCACTAATTTTATGGGGGGTAAATACCTGCCCGAGTGCACCCTGTATGTAACTTTGGAACCCTGCGTAATGTGCGCCGGCGCAAGTTACTGGTTCCAGGTAGGGCGCATTGTTTTTGGGGCTTACGATACCAAGCGCGGCTTTGGCAGGTTAAACCAAAGTGTTACCCACCCCAAAACGCTGATATCCGGCGGAATCCACGAGAATGAGTGCGCACAACTGGTGAAGGACTTTTTTAAAGGGAAGAGAAAATAGGTCATAGTTGATGGTTCATAGATCATGGACGACCCCCACTATGAACTATGATCTATGAACTAAAAGCTTCCAAACAAAAACTTGACATTGATATAGAACAAAAACACACCCCAACCCTTATATTTGCTACATCACACGAATAAGTTGAACCTTTAAATTTTAATATTATGGCATTTACACTACCGGCGTTACCGTACGCTACCGATGCTCTGGAACCGCACATTGATAAAGCTACCATGGAAATCCACCATGATAAGCACCACCAGGCTTATGTTACCAATTTAAACAAAGCTTTAGAAGGTAAACCAGAGGCGGATGGTAAAATTGAAGACATCATCAAAAATATATCAAAGTTTCCGCCTGCTGTGCGTAACAACGGCGGAGGTCACTATAACCACTCTTTGTTCTGGACAATATTATCGCCTAATGGTGGCGGTGAGCCTACAGGCGCACTGGCCGATGCTATCAAAAGCACCTTCGGTTCGTTTGCCGATTTTAAAACCAAAGTATCTGAAGCAGGCGCTACACGTTTTGGTTCGGGCTGGGCATGGTTAATTGTTACTGCCGATAAAAAGCTGGCGGTTACATCAACCCCTAACCAGGATAATCCGTTAATGGATATTGCCGAAGTAAAAGGCACACCGGTTTTGGGTATCGACGTATGGGAGCATGCTTATTACTTAAAATATCAGAACCGCCGTCCAGAGTACCTAACCGCTATCTGGAATGCTATTAACTGGAACCACGTTTCAGAATTATATACAAAAGCTATCGCTTAAATAAAGCAGGCATTTTATATTTGAAAGCGGCAGATTGGAACATTCTGCCGCTTTTTTTATTTTTACAAATACGCTATAGCCACTATGTCATTGCGAGCGATAGCGTGGCAACCTCGTCGCTACGCTCCTCGCAATGACATAGTTAAATATTACTCTATGAAAGCCATCGTCCTCGAATCTGCAGAAAACCCTTTGGTTGTAAATGATGTTGCCAAACCCACACCCGGGCCGGGCGAAGTGCTGGTGCAGGTAAAAGCCGCGGCCCTAAACCGCCGCGACTGGTGGATAACCCAGGGTAAATACGCCGGGCTAAAATATCCAACCATATTAGGTGCCGATGGCGCTGGTATTGTTGCCGAAGCAGGGGATGATGCAAGCGAATGGCTGGGTAAAGAGGTTATCATCAATCCATCGCATAACTGGGGCGAACACCCGGAGTTTCAATCAAAAGAATTTAAGATCCTTGGACTGCCGGATAATGGCACCATGGCCGAATATGTGTTGGTGAAAGCCGAATACCTATACCCGAAACCCGCTTATTTAACATTTGAACAGGCAGCTGCTTTACCTTTGGCAGGGCTAACCGCCTACCGAGCTTTGTTTACAAAGGCGAATATTAAAAAGGGCGATAAGGTTTTGGTTGTTGGGGTTGGCGCGGGCACCGGCTCGTTTCTGCTGCAATTTGCTTTGGCGGCCGGGGCGCAGGTTTTTGTAACATCGGGCAGCGGCGAAAAAATTGAACAGGCCAAACTGCTTGGGGCGTGCGCGGGTGTGAATTATAAGGCGCAGGATTGGGCGCAGGAACTAAAGCATTTTAGTGGCGGCGGCTTTGATATTATTGTCGACAGCGCCCTTGGCCCTGATTTTGCAAAAATGCCCGACTTGTGCAATCCCGGCGGGCGCATGGTTTTCTTTGGCGGGACGGCCGGTAATGTTCCGGAACTTAATGCCCGCCCCATATTTTGGAAGCAACTACAGATAATAGGTACCACTATGGGCACACCCGATGATTTTAAAGCCATGCTTGCCCTGGTTAACCAGCATAAAATAGTGCCGGTTGTTGACGAGGTATTTCCGCTGGCAGATGCTAAGAAGGCTTTCGACAAAATGGGCGCTGCAAAGCAGTTTGGTAAACTGGTGATCAAGATCTGAGCGGATGCTGCAGCTGCGGGTTGATGAAATAAAATGGGAGCTGCCGGATACGGCGACCTTTTACCTGCTTGAAGTAAGCGGAAGTAAAGTATCGTACAAAGCGGGGCAGTTTCTTACACTAATATTTAATCACCATAACCAGGAGATCCGGCGGTCGTACTCGCTAAGCTCATCACCTGATGAAGACAGGCTTGCCATTACCGTTAAGCGGGTTACCAACGGCGAGATCTCGCGTTTCCTGCTTGCAAAAGTTAACGTTGGCGATGTGCTCTTCGCCGCCGAACCGGCAGGTGTCTTTACCATTAATGATCATCAACTTAAGAAAGATCTGTTATTTTTTGCCGCGGGGAGTGGCGTTACGCCTATCTTCTCTATCATCAAATACATCCTGAAATGGCCGGGCGAAAGCAGGCTGCACCTTATTTACAGCAGCCAGGATAAACAATCTGTACTGTTTTATAATGAACTGGAGAAATTACAGGCTCTGAATACCGAAAGACTAAACATTACCTATCTGCTAAGCTATGACGCCAACCGCCTTACCAATATTATGGTAGAGCGATTAGTTAATGAGCAGCTGAACTTTGGTAAAGACAAAGCCGAAATTTACCTGTGCGGCCCTTTTGTATATATGCGGATGATCAGGCTTACGCTTTTGTATATGGGCATTGGGCCGGGGCAGATACATAAAGAAAACTTTGTGTTGGAAACCGTGCCGGTTACCGGCAGCCAAACCAATTACCCGCCTAAAAACATCAGCATCAATTTCAATAACGAACAGCACAATATTGTCGCTGGCGAAAACCAATCCATATTGCAGGCGGCCTTGCAAAACAAGATACCTTTACCTTATAGTTGCCGCAGCGGGATCTGCTCGGCATGTGTGGCATTTTGCAAAACCGGGAAGGTAGAGATGGCTAAGAATGAAGTACTAACCGATGAAGACCTCGCCAAAGGCTGGGTCCTAACCTGTACCGGCCACGCGCTTACGGATGATGTGGAAATAGAGTATAGGTAGCGATAGGTAGTGAAACAACTGTCATCTCGAACGAGGAACGAGGAGGGATCTTATACAAGCGATATGCCGCTGTGCAGGGTGTATAAGATTTCTCTTCGCCCGATAGCACATGCCCCACCCCTGCTGCTCATCGAAATGACATTTTGAATATAAAAACAAAGGCCGCAGAAATATCTCCGCGGGCTTTGCTTTTGTCTTTATCCTTATGAAACCTGCATTTGCCGCCTGTGCGTTTTATGATGCACGGCGTTACGTACTTTACTTGTTTTCGATTTTGATTTTTTACGCTTGCCCAACCAGATGATAAACCCGGTTATGGGTAAGCTTGCACAGATCAAACTGGCTAAGAAAGCGATGATCTTGGTAGTTATGCCACCAATCTGGCCTACGTGAATATCATAGTTCATCTCCATTAGCTTTAAGCCAGGGCTTTTCTTATCGTATGCGTATGTCTTTAATACCTTGCCATTGTATTTGTCAAACTCGTAACCACTCGCATATGCGTAACGCATAGATTTAGGGTACGCGCCCGCGCCTATAGCGCCCGATGGTGCAGGGTCATTATGGATCAGATACATTTCGGCATGGGGTGATTGCTGCCGGGCGTGCGCGAATGCGATATCTACCACGGGCTTATCAGCAACGCCTGCTTTTTTAAGCGAATCGGATTTAGGCTCGGTCACTTCCTCCTCGTATTTAATATCCCTGCCAATGTTTGCTGTGTTGTAGATGGCCTTGCTTACCGGTTCAAATGCTATTGCCAGGCCGCTGATGGATAATATTATTGCGATAGAAGTGGCGTAAAAGCCCAGTACATTATGCAGGTCGTAATTTACCCTGCGCCATCTGCCACCCCATTTAATGGTGAAACTGCGCTTGCGGTCGCTTTTGCGTTTAGGCCACCAAAGAATAAGCCCGGTTATCATGATCACCATAAAAATAATAACCGATACCCCTACTATCCACCTGCCTATTTCGGGCGGCATCAGCAGGTACAGATGGATGTATTCTACAATGATGAAAAAATTGGTCTGCGGCGTTTCGGTATGGGTTATCTGTCCGGTATAAGGATTCATAAAGATATACATATAGCCATCTTTGCCGGTATTTGCCAATACCGAAGCAGGCCTTTTTTCGCCGTAGTAGTATATATAATCGGGCGATGCCTTTGGATAATTCTGCTTAGCAACAGCTATGAGCTGCGATGGGTTAAGATAAGGTTTGCCGTGCGACTCAACCGTGCGGTAATCATAAACAGCATCCTGGATCTCGTCCTGGAAACAAAAGATACAACCGGTGATACTAACTATAAACACCACAAGCCCGGAAATAAACCCGAGCCAGCGGTGGCAAAAAAGCATTACTTTTTTAAAAGGCGTCATTATTTAAATTTATATGAAGCGCTTAGTACAAACTGACGTAACCTTTGCGGGTTAATAGTTGTATAACCTGTGTAATAATATTTGTTTGTTAAATTATTGCCGCTTAAACCAAAACGGTATTTAGGCCTATCCAAATATACCGATGCGTTCAACAAAGTATATGATGGCAATTCGAAACTACCCTGGCTAACGCTGTTTATTACTTTGTTAGCGCTTGCGTAATTGCCGCCAACGCCAACACCTAATCCTTTAACAAAGCTTTGTGGTAAACGGTAGCTAATGTAAAGGTTAGCTAAGTACGGCGAGCCGGCAGTATTGGGGCGCAGGCCTAAAACATCAGGGTCGCCGGCAGTGAATTTGGAATCGTTGTAAGAGAAGCCTGCTACAATGTTAACGGCAGATACCGGATTTGCAACAAACTCAGCCTCGAAACCTTTGCTGGTTTGAGTACCATCCTGTACCGAACCAAAGAATGATGAACCCGGAATAGAACGGATGATGTTGGTTACCTTTATACGGTAAACGCTTAAGGTACCGTTTAATTTACCATTTAACAGCGCCAGTTTAACACCGCCTTCGGCTTGGTTTGCATTTTGAATTTTAGGTATAGCAGAGTTGCCTGCGCCATCAGTGTAAACATCCGGGTTACTAAAACCATTCTGATAGTTGGCAAAAATAGATACAGCTTCTTTAACAGGCTGGTAGATCAACCCTAACTTTGGTGAAAAACCTGTTTGGGTGAAGGGTTTAGAATTTTGTGTCCCGTCGATAGCGTAAGTCCCTTTGTTCTCAAAACGGTCAACGCGGGCACCAACAGATGCAATCAATCTGTCAGTAATATTGATCACATCAGATAAGTATGCGGCGTAAGTGTTTTTTTTGTAAATATAAGGGAAGCTGTTAGCTGCCGTAGGGGGGATAGCATCAGCTGCTGTTTTGTTTAATGCCCCATAATTAAAAGCAGGATCGTTTATTGGTGCAAAGTCATAAGTGTTTCCGTAGTAAATTTCGCGGGAGTTTTGACGTTGAAAATCTAAACCAAAAACGAAGCGGTTACGAACTGAGCCGATTTTAAAATCCCCGTTAATGTTTTCCTGTATTTGTATGGCTCCAAACTTACTGTGGTCGGTAGATTGATCGTTACGAAAAACGTAATTGTTATTGCCCGGCGGGTTTGGTAGGGTTACACCTGCAGATTCAGCCAGCGTAACTGCGGTTTCATCGGTAAGCAGGTAAAAATAAGGGTTATGCCCGTTAGAAAAACTGTTTGATGACGAAAAGATAGTTTGCGAAGTAAACTTATCTGATATTTTATAGTTGGCTTGCGCAAAGTAGTTGATATTACGCGAGTACATGGTGATATCATCATTAACGTAAGCTTGTTTGTAATCGATATTCAGATCACTTACCTTACTTACGCCCATTGCTTTTGGAGAATCATAAAAGAAGAAAAACGGCTTGGCCGAATTACGGCCAAAAAACATTTCAGCTTCAAACAAGAACGATAATTTATCATTGGCTTTTATTGACAAGCTTGGCGCGGCCGCAAAGGTGCGGGTTTTGCCATAGTTTTGAAAGCTGCCCTCGTAATTGTAAGCGGTGTTTAAGCGAAAAGCAACGGTTGAACCAATCGGTGTATTTAAGTCAAGGCTGGTGCGGTTTAAATTGTAACTGCCAATAGTTTGGCCAATTTCGGCGCCAAATGTATCGTAAGGTTTTTTTGTAACGCGGTTTATTAAACCACCAAATGAAGTTACTGCCCCGCCAAACAATGTTGCCGAGGGGCCTTTTATAACTTCAACTTTATCAACGTTAACTGCATCAACGCTATTGCTAACTATCCCTGCAATGCCGTTACGTACAGATATTTGGGTAACAAAGCCGCGTTGTGAAAAATAGCCGCCGCCATCGCCTGCGCGGGTAGTAGCATCCCAAAGTTTTTGCACGCCCGATGAGTTTCTAAGCGCTTCGTCAACGCTGAAGATCTGCTGCTCCTGCAAAAGTTCGCGGCTGATGGTAGTATAGCTTTGAGCGTTCTCCAGGTTATCCAAAGGTATCTTTCCTACGTCGGTACTTTGTTTACGTGCAAAACGGTTAGAGCGGTTTGCAATAACATTAACTTCTGTTAATTGCGAAAGGCTTGCGTTTACAGTAATGGCAGGCACGGTAATTACCTGGTTTGCGGTAACAGTAACAGGTACTTCAACAGTTTGTACACCAACGTAAGATATGATAATAGTATATGAACCCGCAGGTGCTTTAAAAGAAAACTCGCCGTTTGATTTAGTGGTTGAACCGTAACTGGTGCCTTCTAAACCTATTGATACGTTATCTGCAGGCTGGTTTTTGCCGGTTACAACTTTACCTTGTATTGTGCCCCTGGTTTGGGCAAATGATAGGTGCGGCATAAGCACCGCAAATAGTACGGTTAATATTAGCGACAACTTTAAAATTGTGGGGTTAGATCGTTTCATTCTTATTAAGACTAATTATAAATAATGGCCAAATGTATAATATATAAGCCTGCTGTGCAAGTTATTTAGAATAATTATAAACAACTGTCTGATTTAAAGGCGTTATATTTGTGTACTTATGACACAACTGAAAAGAATAGCAATTGATATGGATGAGGTTATCGCCGACGCCAACATCCGATTTGCGGAGTGGTACAAGCGCGATAAAGGCATTGAATTTACCCACGAACAACTTAATTCTAAAAAATTTTCAGAGTTGTTACCTGCCGACCATCAGTACCTGATAAAGGAATACGTTTATCATGACGACTTTTTTGTAGACCTTGAACTTATACCCGGCTGCCAGGAAGTGATCGAAGACTTATATGAAAAGTACGAGATCTTTATAACTACCGCTGCTATGGAATTCCCGAATTCTTTATTGCCGAAACTGGCCTGGCTGGGTAAGCATTTCCCATACATCTCGTGGACCAACATCGTTTTTTGCGGGGATAAAAGCATTATCAATGCCGACTACCTGATAGATGACAACGTGAAGCATTTTAAACGTTTTGTGGGGCAGGGGATACTATTTACCGCGAGCCATAACCACGATGTAGAATGGGATGTACGCGTAAATACCTGGGACGATGTGCGCAAACTGCTGTTATAACAGCTTTATTTTTTAGGGGCTATGCTAACTCGCGCGGCATTGTCTTTCACAAAAGCCTCCCAGCCCGAGTGGCTCTTTTTACTGGTGACCTTACCCCCGCGCGATGTTTGTATTTTTTGAAACGAATGGCACACCGCCACGGCAAGGCCATCGGTAGCGTCAAAAAAATCGGGCGTTTCGGTAAATTTTAAAAGGGTTTGCAGCATGGCCGATACCTGCTCTTTGGTGGCATTGCCATTGCCGGTAATAGATTGTTTTATTTTACGCGGCGCATATTCGGTTATAGCAACATTGCGCGATAGCGCCGCCGCCATACAAACCCCTTGTGCACGGCCCAGCTTCAACATTACCTGGATGTTTTTGCCATAAAAGGGCGCCTCAATAGCCAGGCAATCGGGTTTATAGTTATCAATAAGGGCCACGGTTTTTTCAAAGATGCGCTGCAGTTTTAGCATGTGGTCGTCTATCTTATCCATCTTAACCACGCCAAGGCTTATCAGTTCAATTTTTGGGCCTTTTTCAAGCACCAGGCCATAACCCATAACAGCCGTGCCGGGGTCGATACCTAAAATTATACGCTCTTTGTTAATTGCCTGCTCCATCTGTTTACAAAACTAATGTTTAGCCAGTGGTTTTATGCAGAACGGCAATATATTCTTCGCGGCTTATCATCTTTGCGCCCATGCTTTCCAGGTGTTCGGTATGCACCTGGCAATCTATCAGTTTGTATTTGGCGGTGTTGCAAAGCCATATCAGCGCGGTTTTTGAGGCGTTGCTCACCAGACTAAACATGCTTTCGCCGCAAAACACATCACCTGTCTGTACGCCATAAAGCCCGCCAACCAGTTTTTCATCCTGCCAAACCTCAACAGAATGTGCATGGCCATCATGATGCAGGTTAGCATAGGCGGCTTTCATATCATCGGTGATCCAGGTGCCATCCTGGCCTTCGCGTTTTATGTTGGAGCAAGCCGCTACTACATCAGTGAAACAGGTATTGGTAGTAACCCTAAATTTACCTGAACGCAGTACCTGCTTCATTGATTTAGAGATCTTTAGCTCCTGCGGATAAAGCACAAAACGTTCGTGCGGCGAGTACCAAAGTATGGGCTCATCATCGCTGTACCAGGGAAATATACCGTTTTGATAAGCCAGCAGCAAGCGCGCTGTCGACAGGTCGCCGCCAACGGCCAGCAGCCCGTCCTCGTCTGCCAACTCGGGGTTGGGGAATAGCAAACGCTCATCAAGCCTGAAGATCATACTGACAAAATTAAGCCTTCTTTCGTATTACCAGCTTTTTATTTTGTGCTTTGGCAATGTTATCCATGTATTGCTGCATCTCGGTATATTTTGCCGCCGGGATAACATGGTTGGTTAAACTAAACTTGCTTATGCTTATTACCTGGTTCTTAGCTGTGTCGTAAACGTATTTAACATCAAAAGTGCCATAGGTGAATTTTAAGCTTTGGTTTGCAGGCAGGGCCTCTACTTCAAATCCCTCGGGCAGGGTAATGGTGGTTGTGCAATTCTTCAGCATAGGCTGGTTAAAGTAGTAATCCGAGGTTCTTTTTTCCAGCACGGGCAGCGTACTTGCCCATATATCAATTACGCGGGGGCGATAAAACTGTTTGTTGCCGGCTTGTACATCGCAAAACTTATCGTATTCAATGTCAAGGCTTACCTCTTTTACGCCATCCTTATCAATCAGTGGTTTATAATCCAATACCGATGGCTGCTTCATATGAAGCGTATTGATAAGGTATTCCTTTTGGTCATCAACCTTCAGCGCAGCAACAGCCAAATAATCATCACGATACTCGCCTGTACTTGTAATTTTTACCTGCGCTTTGGCGCCGCCATCGGCATTTAATATAACCTGCACATCACTGTTAAACTGGTTGTCTTCGGCCACACTTTTTGGGGTATTTACCAGTTTGCCGCCGCTCTCGGTAACCAGCAAGGCGCGCCTGTTCTCGGTAAAGGGGCCAAGTTTGCCGCACGCCTGTGTGCTGCTGGTGCATTCCAGCCAAGTGGTATCGCCTTTTAACGGAACGCAAAGTATAACATGGTCAAATGAATTACGGGCAAAGCCCGGTTCGGCAGGCTCGGCATTAGCACCCGAATTAATGATGGCATAATTGGCCGGGATATCAACCGCCTTTAACAAGGCATACATGTAGTTTGACAAGGCCTTGCAATCTCCGTATTTTTTTTGGTCTACAAAGTCGGCGGCAAAGGGTTTCATGCCCCCTATACCCAGGCTTATACTTACATACCGCATACTTTGCTGCATGTACTCATATAAAAACCTTACCTTTTCTTTGTCGGTTTTTATATTGGCTGTCATTTTTTTGATCTCTTCGGCCCTTTGCGGGCTAAGGGTGCATACATCGGCGTTTAAGCCTAATATCCATTTACCGAAGCTTTCCCACGAACTAAAATCCCCGTCGAGGCCATAAAATTCAAACTTGTTGGCAGCAAAATATATGCGCGGCAGCACCCGCCATGCTTTAGCTCCATCTTCGAGTTTAATAGCCTTTAAGTTTGATACATGCCACGAATAATTTTCGTATTTACCATCGTTGGTTACCTGTGGTTTGGTGCGGATATTCTTGTTAAGGTACCTGAAACCCGATCCGGGTTTAATAGCGATGTGGCAATACGCGTCTTGTATAGATTGTTCAGTTCCCTGAAAATACCACGATTCGATATTCATTGAACTCCTGTAATTTGTTTCGGAGGTAATTTCTATCGTCGACGGGTACGCCGCAATACTATGATCTATCATCATCAACCGCTCATCGGTAACAATAGAACCGCTAACTGCCGATCGATCGTACATATCGCTTTTGCGATATTTTTTTATCATTTCGCCGGCCGCGTTATAAATGCGCATTTCAAAAGCGCCTATAGAATTGTATTTCTTACTGTAACCTAAAACCGCTTGTGCCTCATCGTTGCCTTTCTCGTTTAAAACGGTTATGATGGAGTGTTCTTTCACAGAGATATCATCGGGCCCGTTTACCGTTATATCTTTCATTTTATACCTAACAACAGAGTTGGCGTCTGCTTTTAACGAATCGGGAATGCCTGCTGCGGTATAAAGCGCTTTTGGTATTTCTTTTTGCTGCGCGTATAAGCCATTTGCCAGGATAGTAAGTGCCACTGCACACAGCAGGGCTTTTATATTCACGTACCTCATCATCAGGATTTTTTAAGAACTATCTGCTCGTTAAGCATCTCGTACATTTTTTTATAGAACTCGTGGATCTCCGGGTAGTCTTCTTTAAAGTAGATGGATTTTTTCTGGTCGACATACAGCCGCACCACTATTGTACCATCCTGCTCGGCCGCTGTGCGCCTAAAAATAATTGTTTTATCAGACATGGTCATGCTTACGCTTTTGGGTAAAACATCAACCTTATAGCCTGCAGGCACTCTAAAAGTGCAATTTATAGTATAGTTACTGCGGTAGCCAAAATCGATATCGGTAAAGCGGTTTTCGCTTAAAAACGGGTTGTTTTTTATGGCGCTTAGCATATTAGGGTTAAAGTAAATGTAGTTACCGTCAGATCCGGTAAGCTCAAGATCAAAAGCTACCGTATGTGTTAACGGCAGCGTATCTGTATCCATACCTTCAAATTTTAGCGAAGATATTTTAAGGTTGTTATCATCATCCTGTATATAATCGATGAATTTTTTTTCTCCATCCTTTTTATACCGGGTGACGGCCGAAACCCTGTTATAGCCAAAGTTGCTTATTGAAGCAGTGCCGGTCATTTTGCCATCTGCCTTTATATCGCCGCTCACCAGTACCACCTGCCTTATTGGTTTTATGTTTTGAAGAAAAAGAGTACTATAGTCCTTTTTATCCTTATTCATGTAAAAACCAAAGGAGTTTAAAAGGTTAGCGGGGATCTGGTTGTAGATATTGTATTTATTTGAGGCATCAAGCACATAAAACGTAGTACTATCAACCGGTACATAGGCTACCGTGCTGTTAAACTGGTAATAATTTGGATAGCCCGGATTAACCCTGCCATTTTTACGCGTACTGGTTATCATTGGGTAAACGGTTACTCCGGCTTTTTTTAGTAAATGATATACGATCATATTTATTTCGCCCGAATTGCCCGCTTTTTTATCCCATGCTTTTGATATGCCATCGTCCGAGTATTTACTGTAATACTCGCTCCATTTCATGTTATTTTTTACCTCGTTAAATATGTAGGCAATGCGCTCATTATCGTTAGCCATGCCTTTTGCTTTGGCAATGATCACATCTTCGCCGGCAATTTTGTGGTTTAGCTGCCCTCCAAATTCGGGCGAATCCATTAGCGTTTCGCCAACTTTTGTCCAGGAGTCAGAGAAACTCATCACCCGCTGCCCAATTGGCCTGATGCTCATTAGTTGGAATAATATGCGCTGACAGTTATCTTCCAGCGAACTCATAAACGGCTCGTCAGGTATTGATGCTACGTTTGCCAAAGCCCTTGTAACCGAACCATCGCGATTGCGGCTATTAACCGCGTACGGCTGGCGGACCGACTCCAGGTTCTTATAATATAAAATATCAGGTGTGCTGGTGGTTAATTCGCTGTAGCGGGTTGGTATACTGGTTTGAAAATACCAATCGGGGAAGTTGCCGAGGTTGCTGCTTACAATAGAATATTTATATTCAATTACCGAACCCGGCTTAACGTTAGGGAACGAAAATACGGTAGCTGTGCGGCTGCGGTCGATATTTTCTGTAAATATCTGCTTCTTATCAACCTTAATAATTTCGGGTGCGCCATTGGTAAGGTTAATGGTTTCGGCCTGTATGCTCGATATATACTCAGACCGGTCGCCGCCATAATACTCTATACGTACGTTGGCATAATCTTTACCGTTATCGTTAAATATTTTAACGCGTTTATGTATGTCGGTTACAATATCATAGTTCGCATTAAAGTATACTTTGCTTTTGTTGAACAGCACCTCTGCATTGGCATTTTTTTCAAAATCGCAGGCTTTAAGCTCCAGGTCTGCAAGGTCAATTTTTCCGTAAGGTTGTGTAGTTGGTGTATTTGTTTCGGTTTGCGCATTAGCTACAGATGTGCCAATGCATAATAACAGGAGGATAATAGCTTTATACATATTAATTAGGTTTAGGGCGATACGAATATAATACATTCCGGATAATTTTAAGAAATACTTAAAAAAACATCTGTTGTAATTAACATGTTGAATAGCCGTAAACTGCGATATTGCGCCGGGCGCTGTACGCATTTGTTACTGTGGGCAATTTTGTTAAGTGCTTGTATATAATCAAATTATTGTATCTTGGATAACCGTTAATATTACGTAATACCCCAATTAATGGATAACATTTATAAGATCATTCTTGAAGAAACCCTTGCCGGTTATTGGGATTGTTATCTGCAGGAAGATAAAGTGATCTTAAGCGCGGCCTTTAAGGCCATGTTTGGCTACCAGGACCACGAGCTGCCTAACACCACCGATACCTGGGCAAAGCTAATTGTGCCCGAAGATATGCCCCGAATGGACGAATGCCTTAAAGGGCATTACGATAGCCACGGCGAAAAACCCTTTAATATTGATGTAAGGTACACGCATAAAAACGGTTCGATTGTATGGATAAATTCTACCGGGCGTGTAATTGAGTGGAATGGCGATATCCCTATACGCATGGTTGGCAGACATATAGATATTACCGAACAAAAAAATACCGAACAAACCCTTGAAATAAGCGAAGAAACATTCAGGAACGCTTTTGAATATTCGCCCATTGGAGTGGTACTGGTATCTACAGCGGGTAAGTTTATGAAGGTGAATAAAAGCATATGCGATATGCTGGGTTACACCGAACGGGAACTGATATCTAAAACTTTCCAGGAAATAACCCACCCCGAAGACCTGGAAGCCGACCTTAGCTTACTGCAAAAAACCCTTAATAACCAGATACAAACTTATAACCTCGAAAAGCGGTACATTAAAAAGGATGGCAACGTGATATGGGTGCTGCTATATGTGGCCCTGGTACGTGATAAAGCCGGCGAACCTTTATACTTCGTATCGCAGATAAAAGATATTACCGAACGCAAAAAAGCCGAAAACAAATTACGGGAAAGCGAGCGCAGGTGGATATTTGCATCGGAAGGCTCTGGCGGGGGCATCTGGGACCTTGACCTGCGTAACAATACCATCTTTCATTCTAAACAATGCCTGAGCATGATAGGCCTGGACGAGCATGAGTTTAGCAACGAGCCCGGACAGTGGACAAGGCGGGTACACCCCGACGACAGGGAACGATATGTAGCAGATGTGCGTGCTTATATCAACGGCGAAACAGATATTTATACCAACCAGCACCGTGTTTTATGTAAGGATGGTACCTATAAGTGGATATTGGACAGGGGAAAGGTGATCGAGTATGATGAAAATAACAAACCTGCCCGCATTATTGGCACACACGTAGATATCACCGACCAAAAGCAGCAGGAGCAGCACCTGCGCGAAACACTGGATGTAGCAAGCAGCCAAAATGCACGCCTGCTAAACTTTGCCTACATTGTATCGCATAACCTGCGCACACACGCCAGTAATTTTAAAATGATAATGGATGTACTGGCCGACCCGGTTACCAGCAACGAGGAACGGCAGGAACTATCCGGCCATTTAACAAAGGTTTCGGAGCAATTGAATGATACCATTGCCAACCTTAACGAGGTGGTATCAATACAAACCAACGTAGACATCCAGACTTCGGAGCTTGACCTGCTCAGCTACTTTAACCGGGCAATAGAGCTACTTGGTAACGAGATAAGCTTATGGCATGTGCATATCGATAACCAGATCCCGGCCGATTGTACACTTACTTACAGCCCTGCATATTTAGAAAGCATTGTACATAACCTGGTAAGCAACGCTATTAAATACCGCTCGGCTATTGAGCACCCCAAAATTACCATCAGGTATTTTAACGAGAACAACAGGCAGGGTTTCACCATCGCCGATAACGGCATCGGTATCGACCTGGAAAAAAACGGTAACGACTTATTTGGAATGTACAAAACCTTTAACGGCAACCGCGATGCCAAAGGTATGGGCTTGTTTATTACTAAAAACCAGGTGGAAGCCCTGGGCGGTAAAATAGAGGTTGAAAGTAAGCTGGGCAAAGGCACAACCTTTAAGGTTTATTTAACCTAAGCCTTATTTCTTAAGTTTCCCCAGGATCTCATTTGCCGATAATTTTTCCTGCTCGCCGCTTGCCATGTTTTTAAAAGTAAGCAGGTCCGTTTCCATCTCGTCGCTACCAATTAATACCGTGTATGGGATCTGCTTGTTATTGGCATACTCCATTTGCTTTTTAATTTTGGCACCTGGGGGGTAAAGCTCGGCATTGGTGTTTTGGCTGCGCAGGCTTTGCAGTAATGGCAGGCCGTATTTTTCGCCCTGCTCATCAAAGCAGCAAATAAGCACCTGCGTACTTTGCTCTGCTGATTGCGGAAACAGGTTAAGCTCTTCCAGTACATCGTAGATCCGGTCGGCACCAAAGGAGATGCCCGCGCCGGTGAGGCCTTTTAGGCCGAACATGCCCGTCAGATCGTCATAACGGCCACCACCGCCGATGCTGCCCATGGCAACCTCGTTTGTTTTTACCTCGAAGATTGCGCCGGTATAATAATTTAACCCGCGGGCAAGAGTAATATCCAGTTCAAGTTTAGCAGTTAGGGGTTTGCAGGTGGCTACATAATTAAACACAGATTCAATCTCGTCGCAGCCCTGCAGGCCGATGATAGAATCTTTTAAAGCTGTGCGTAAACTGGCCAGTTTTTCGTCGTTATTGCCCTCTAAAAGGATAATGGGTTTAATGGTATCGATATCTGCCTGGGTAAAGCCGCGTTCAAACAATTCCTTTACCACGCCATCAAAGCCTATTTTATCAAGCTTATCAATGGCTACGGTCATATCTATAATGCTTTCGTGCTTATCAATAACCTGCGCAATACCCGATAGTATTTTACGGTTGTTTATTTTTATGCTAAAATCCTTAAGGCCAAGCAGGCTTAAGGCTTCATCGTAGATCATGATAAACTCCGCCTCGTTCAATAACGACGATGAGCCTACTACATCCGCATCGCACTGGTAAAACTCGCGGTAGCGCCCTTTTTGTGGCCTGTCTGCTCGCCATACCGGCTGCACCTGAAAGCGTTTGAACGGGAAAGTTATCTCGTTCTGGTGCTGTACAACGTAACGCGCGAAAGGCACGGTGAGGTCGTAGCGAAGGGCTTTTTCAGAAATAGAGGGGGTTGCCTGGTTAGAATTGCGGGTAAGTATAGCTTGTTCGTCTGCTTTGGCTAAAAAATCTCCGCTATTCAAAATCTTAAATATCAACTTGTCACCCTCATCGCCATATTTACCGGTAAGGGTACTCAGGTTTTCCATCGAAGGGGTTTCTATCTGTTGGTAACCATATTTCCTGAATACGCCTTTTATGGTATCAAAAATAAAGTTACGCTTTGCCATTTCGGCCGGAGAGAAATCGCGGGTGCCCTTAGGTACAGATGGTTTGATGGATGCCATGCGGCAAAGGTACAAAAAAGCGTAGAAGCTTAAAGGGTTGCTTTGCGGGTTGACTCACCCCTGCCGTGTAAAGCGACCACGCTTTACGTTAACTAATAGAAAGCGGCCACGCTTTAGTAAGCCTTAGCGGAACCGCTGCGACTAACGGCTATATAAATTTTACCAAACCCCGTGGTGACACCATTTTGTTAGTACCTAAATTTGGAACCAGCTGATTATTAGATTATTACAAAAATACACCTGTATGCGCAAACGTGAACGTGAACATTTCGTGAACACAGATCTTATTATGTCGCCGGCGCAGGTCATCGTGCCGAAGACCTTGCGAAGACAGAAGTTAAATGGTTGCCTTGTAGGTTGCCTCATCCCTGCCAATAGAAAGCGCGGACGCTTAGTGGGCGAGAGGAGGGGCTATAATTTGTCAAAAAGAAAGCCCCATGCTTTATAGCATGGGGCTCCTTAATTAACTATTAACTGATCTTAGTATTAATTTGTAGCTGTTTTCGCCTGGTTTTTCATGGCGTCGTTTGCAACAATAACGATCTCTACGCGGCGGTTTTGTGCACGACCGTCGACAGTGTTGTTATCGCCTATCGGCTCGCTTTCGCCTTTACCACTTGTTGATAAACGCGAACCGGCAACGTTATTTGCAGATATGTAAGATTTAACCGACTCGGCCCTGCGGACAGAAAGGTTTTGATTATACTCATCTGTACCGGTACCATCTGTATGCCCAACAATAAGAATGTTAGTTTGCGGGTTATTTTGCAATGATGTTGCCAGGTTAGCCAGGTTTGTACGTGCGGCCGGTTTAAGCTCTGATGAGTTGGTATCGAATAATATACCCGAATCAAATTTCACCAAAATACCTTCACCTTCGCGGGTTACGGTTGCGCCCGGTACGGTCTGTTTAATTTCGGCAGCCTGCTTATCCATGTTACGGCCAATAAATGCACCGGCTGTACCACCAACGGCACCACCTATAATTGCACCTAATGCGGTATTACCCGCGGCCTTACCTATAAATGCACCAATGGTACCACCGGCACCCGCGCCAATTGCGGCACCTTTTTGTGTTTTGGTAAGTGAATTACAGCCCGAGCCTATTATGCCTAACGAAGCTAATGCTATACTGTAAGTAGCGATTTTTATTTTTAGTGTTTTCATCTTTAAAATTGGGTGTGTGTATAAGTGGTTATTTACAAAGCGAATGCCAAAAACCAAAACTATATATTATTAAAATATTGCCCGTATTTAGAAAACGGAAACATACTATAACAACATATTTTTAAGATTTGAGAAAATAACCCCGACCTGCGAATAATATGTTAAATAATACGCTATGCAGTGCTGCCTTTTATTTAGTACAGCTATTAGTTGACCGGCGAATCCGCGGTAACTTTTTGTGGGAAGGTTAAAGTAAATGTGCTGCCAACTCCCTTTTCGGACACGACGTTTATCCCCATTTGATGAAAGGTTGCTATCGATTTTACAATAGGAAGGCCGAGCCCAAAACTATCCTGCGAAAGGGATTGCTTTAGCTTTTTAAACCTGTTGAATATATAGGGGAGTTCATCGTCGGCAATGCCTATGCCGGTATCGGCAATGCTGATGGTATAATTATTTTTTACCCATTGTGCGGTTACGGTTATCTCGCCATCGGTTTTATTGTATTTGATGGCATTGTTAATAAGGTTAAAGAAAAGGTTGAAGAGTAAAAACTTGTTTACATGGGCTAATTGCACATCCTCGATCACCAAAATAGCCAGGCTAATGTTCCTGTCCTGCAAGCGGATAGAGATCTCTTCATAGATATCCTGCAGAAGCGCCCGCGCAGAGACAATATCTTCCTTTAAAAACTGGTCGTTTTCTATCTGCGATATCAGCAGCAGGGTTTTGGTGATGCTTTTTAAACGGTTCAATATTTTTTGCATCTCCATCAATCGCAGCTTTAGCTCGTCGGCAATATCATCCTGCTCAAACATGTTCTCGATCTTTGATTGCAGGATAGAGATAGGGGTCATCAGTTCGTGCGAGGCATTGGATATAAACTCGCGCTCTTTTTGAAAAGCGGTTTCAATGGTTTCCACCATTTTATGGATACTTAGATCGAGATGCTGAAAATCTGAGGTGCTGGTTTTAACTTCTTTATATACCGTAAACTTTGGGAACTTATTGCCGATAAGCTTGGTGCGGATAATGATATTTAACGGGCGCAGCACATAGGTAGAAAAGATTTGATCGGCCAGGATGGTAAGCAGTATCATCCCCAGCAATATCTGGAAAGCTATGTTTTGCAGCGGGCCGGTAGTTTCGCCAATGGTCTCGGTGCTTTTGCCTATCTCTAACAGGTAATTTCGGTTGCCTGCCTTAAATGTGTGGCTTAATATACGGTAATCAATAGTGTCGCGTTCAACCAGGCGCTGTTCATCGCGTATGGTATCTAAATAATAGCCTGGTTCAACCTCGTCCAAACTAATGTATTCTTCCTTAAGCGGCAGGTAGCTGCCATAGCTTTCGCCATTTTCGATATAGGTTTTGATGCCTTTCTCACTAACAATTTGTAAAAGCTTATTTTTTTGTTTTAACAGGCGGCTATCGGTGTAGCTTTTGTTAATGTTCTCGATAATACCGGGCAGCAGCAATATAAAAAGGGTTACGATAACCAATTTTGATATGGCATTAAACAGCGTAAGTTTAGTTTTAAGTTTCAAGTACTTAAACGTTTGTTTTTATCCTGTAACCTAAGCCGCGTACGGTTTCCAGCCAGTCGGCCGGGGCATATACGCTTAGTTTTTTACGTATATTTTTAATATGGGCATCAATAAAGTTCGAATCGTAATCGTCATTGATAACACTCCCCCAAATATGCTCGCTTAATTGCGCGCGGGTAAGCGTACGGTTTTTATGCAGCAGCATATAGGCTATCAGGTCAAACTCTTTTTTAGTAATGGTATTGATCTGATCTGTATGGTGCATTATGGTACGTTCGGTAATGTTCACCAAAAATCCATCAAGGTCTACAATACTTTGGGTAACGCCAAACTTTCTGCGTGTAATTGCCTGCATCCGGCTTTGCAATTCCAAAAGCGAAAATGGTTTTGCCAGGTAATCGTCGGCGCCCAGGTCAAGGCCTTTTACCCGATCGTTAACCTCGGCGCGGGCGGTAAGTATAATACAAGCTACTTCGGGGTTGGCTTTTTTTGCTTCTTTAAGCAGGTCGAGACCTTCGTAATCGGGCAGGCCCAAGTCTAATAGAATAAAATCATAAAGGTTAACGGCGATTTTTTCGGAAGCAGATGTGCCGTTGTAGCAAATTTCGCAGATATAGTTATTCTTTAACAGGAAAAATTCCAGTTCGTGGGCAAGTGCCTTCTCATCCTCTATGATCAATATGTTCATTTAATAAAACACGTAATAAAAGGTGAAATTAAAAAACGATTCGCGCCGGTTCTTCAGCATCCCCTCAACATTTACCGGGATAGAATACTTATATGATGCCTCGAGTGTGTAATGCGGCATATTGTAGGCCAACGGTATTTTAAAGCTATAATTTAGCATGTTGAACCTGGCGTTTGCCCGCGCGCGCCTGCCGTTCTCGTTTTGTAAATAAATGTTATCGGCCTCTATCCTGTTATCATGATCTACAGAATAGCGCTGCACAAAGTTTTGGGTGCCAAAAATAAGGTTTACAGATGGATTGATGGAAAGGAAATCCTGATCGTTAAAAATATTGAAACTGCTCTCGATGTATTTTGAGTTACTGATGGTGGTAAATATATCGTACGATTTGCCAAACAGGTAATCAACAGTGGCGCTGGTTTTCAAATATTTCCAGTCGTAGGTGTTTTTCCAGTTGATATCGTTTGAAGCTGACGACTTTATAATGTTAGCCTCTTTATTAAATATAAACCGGGTATAGCTTACCGTGCCGGTGAATTTTTTGGATAGCCTGTAATAATATCCGCCGCCAAGGTCTATTTCATCAACCAAAGGTTTGTAACCCAGCACCTTTATAGCTGATCCGTATACAAAAAAGCCCGATTTTGTATTAAAAATAATATCGGTTGACATGAAAGGGTAGGTAATAGGGCCTGTGCGGCCAAAAAATAAAGCATCGCTGCCATAGCTTATACCTGCCGATACCGAGTTTTTGCGCACAACGGTATCCGTATCTGCAACGGCGTAATTATCCCTATATGCTATAAGGTTGGGCGTAGGTGTAGCCGCATTTAATGCATTGCAGGTAATCATCAATAAAAGGGCACCAAAATATCTCATCAATAAAACACTTATAGGTTTAGTCGTTTCTCCTTGGTATTTCGGGCGGGCGCTCCAAACCTTCGGGCCTGCGCTGCCGTTTGGGTTTTGGCTTAACCGCTTCTATCTTTTCGGGCTTGGGCATTTTTTTTGCGCGGGCCACTTCCTTAATTTTTTTCTTGTCTTCTTCTGATTGACGTTGTTTGCCTTTTGTTACAATTGTATCATGCTGTAACGCATAAAAAGTGTTAAATGATACATTATTGACGGCATGAAATGAGCTGCCTTGAAAGCCGGCAGTGTTTTTAGCGTATGACAGGCGTGGCGCGAATATCATTAAGAGTACAATATACAAAAACCACTTTATCATTTCGGGAGTAAGAAACGCTTAATTATTTATAAAAGTACAAACCCTGTACGCTTGTAATTATTAATAGTTATTCTATGTAAAAATGCGCAAAATACCTTGGGCTTTATCCCTGTTTATTTTGCGCTGTAAATTTTATAATAGGTTTATTGGCAATGATAAGCAAAAGCTTACATCATTACATTAATATCTTTTGATGTGTACACACGGGCATGGTCGTCAATAATAATGCAGGCCATTTGGTTTAGCTTGTTAATTAAATACAAGCCCGCGTTTACGCCCATTGCAATAATAGGAGTTGCCATAGCGTCGGCAAGCTCGGCACCCGGTGTAATAATACTTACACTTTTAATTTTACTTACCGGGAACCCGTTTTCGGGGTTAATATCGCCAATAATTTTGCTATTTGTTATGCTGGTGTATTTATCGGTATTATAAGATGTGGCAACCGCCATGTTGCTGATATTAACACCGGCATAAGGCTGGTTAGCCTGCGATGGATCTGCAGTGGCAATGGTCCATGGCGTATTATCGGGCTGCAGGCCCCAGGCAAGCAGGTCGCCGCCGGCATTGATAACGCCGCTGCTAACGCCTTCCATTTGCAGGATGTATTTAGCCCTGTCGGCAGCGTAACCGCGACTGATAGCGCCAAAACCTATACGCATACCTTTGTTTTTAAGATAAACGGTTTGGGCGGCAAAATCCAGCACCACGTTTGTATAATTAGTAAGGTTTACTTTTCTTTTAACTGCAGTTACAACAGGGGTGGCATCCGCGCTTTTATCTAAGCTGATGGTGCTTGCGGCGGCATAAGTAATATCAAAAGCCCCATCAGTAAGAGAGGAGACCTGCAACGCCCTGTCAATAAGGCGGAAGACCTCGGCATCAACCCGCACCGGCTTAATGCCAGCATTACGGTTTATCTTGTTTATGATACTGTCTTCTGTAAAGGTGCTCAGTAGTTTTTCAACCCGGTTTATTTCGCTGATGGCGCTGTCAATACGCGCATAAGCCCAAACCGGATCGTTAGCCACTAAACTGATCTCGAACCTGTTTCCCATCAGGCGTGTTTCGCGAGTGGATATGGTAGAAGCGCCTGTTGATTTTTTTACTGCCAGCATAGATAAATATCGTTATGTACAGTTAAGTTGGTTGTACGCAATACATTACGTATTGTATCGGCCGAACGCAACTCCACAAACGCTAAATTAATTGAGCTACATGAAATTGAGATGAAAGGGAGGTTTCCATAAATGGAAAAAGCACCGTAAAGGTGCTTTCTCATTTATCATAATTTTATAAAAGCTTACGCAGCAGTACCTTCTTTTAATCTTTCGGCGTTTTCTGCAAATTGCAGGGCTTCCATAATTTCCTGCAGGTCGCCATTCATTACACCGGTTAGGTTATATATGGTTAAACCGATGCGGTGCTCGGTTAAGCGGCCCTGCGGATAGTTGTAGGTACGCACCTTGGCGCTCCTGTCGCCCGTGGCCACCATGGTTTTGCGTTTTTTTGATGTTTCTTCCAGGTGCTTTTGCAGCTCCATTTCGTAAACACGCGAGCGTAACACGCCCAGGGCCTTATCATAGTTCTTCAACTGCGATTTCTGGTCCTGGCACTGGGCTACAATACCCGTAGGTATGTGCGTTAAGCGTACGGCCGAATACGTGGTATTCACCGACTGCCCTCCGGGGCCTGACGCACAGAACAGGTCCTTACGGATATCACTCACCTGCAGATCAATATCAAACTCATCCACCTCGGGCAATACCACTACCGATGCTGCCGATGTATGCACACGGCCCTGGGTTTCGGTATCGGGCACACGCTGTACACGGTGCACGCCGCTTTCGTACTTAAAGTTACCGTACGCGTCCTCGGCGTTCACATTAAAAACAATTTCTTTGTAGCCCCCTGCGGTGCCTTCTGTATAATCAACCAGTTCGGTTCTCCAGCCGCGGCGTTCGCAGTAGCGCATATACATACGATAAAGGTCGCCGGCAAAAAGTGCGGCTTCGTCGCCACCCGTACCACCGCGTATCTCGATAATAGCATTCTTAGAATCCTCAGGGTCTTTTGGTATCAGCATCAAACGGATGGCCTCTTCCATCTCATCCTGCTTAACCAGCAGCTCATCCAGTTCCATTTTAGCCATCTCGCGAAACTCTTCGTCCTTTTCGGTAGCTAAAATTTCTTTGTTGCCGTCAATGTTGCTCATAATGTTTTTGTAAACATTATACTGGTCAACAATCTTTGCCAGGTCTTTATATTCCTTATTCAGCTGGGCAAAACGCTTCATATCAGTCATGGCTTCAGGACTGCTTAGTTCAACTTCTACGGCTTTCCAGCGCTGGTATATTAATTCTAATTTCTCTAACATCTTCTTATTTGAAAATCAATTGCAGTGCTTTGTGGGTACTGTAGCCCCGCTTTCCATTACAAGCTTTTGTATTACACAAAAACCTATCGCTAAAAGCTTTTTATTACAATCGGGTTTAGCTTTGTTAGTGCATTGCAAAAAACATGCAAAAATACGCATTTATCGGCACATAATAAATTCAGCGGATTGTAAAGAGATTTGAGTCTCAATAATAATATAATAATATTAAACGGTATCCTTAAAACTATTACCCCATATTAAACGTAACTATAGTATCTATCAATTAAAAAACACTATTATGGGCGCACCAGAAATTATACTGATCATCATCGCTGTTTTACTATTATTCGGCGGTAAAAAAATACCCGAAATGATGAAGGGCTTAGGCAGGGGCATTAAAGACTTTAAAGCCGCACAAGAGCCGGAAACTGTTCCGGTAGAGACTAAAGAGACAAAGATCTAATGAAAAATGGCTGCTGCAAAGCGGCCATTTTTGTTTCCCGCTACACCTGTTTTGCTATATTTGTTCCTGTAGCTCAGCTAAAGAATTGCCTCTATAATCCGCATGAATTTTTTTGATAAAGTTTTGATTAGCCTTTATTTTCATTTTACAAAAATGAAAGAAGATGGAAGGTCAGTTGTGCCGTGGTTTTCCACGTGCATTGCTGCTGCCTTTTTTACAGCCGTAGTAACCTCCATGATCGCCAAGCTAATGATTGGCAGCACTACAACTGATTTTGCCATGAGCGCATTTTTGATCGGCATCATAGCAGTTGGTTTGTTATCCTTCTTTGGCGTTAAAGCCTACTTGTTTAACAATGAAAGAAATATAAAGATATCACAAGTTTATATCGACACCTATACCAACCGGCAGCGGTCTTTTTTCTCGTCGATAGTTGTGACCGTCATCATCATAACGCCCTTTATTTTGATGTTTTTGGTATGGCTGACCGATAAGCCATTACCTAATTAAAGATCTCTGAAAATTTTGAATAATGAATATCCAACGTTGAATCTCGAAATCAACCTCAATCATTATTCAATATTGGTCATTGCGTATTCGTTATTTCCCACCCTTTTCAAACCACTTCAACTCCAAGGTTACCCCGTCAAACACCGCGTAGGTATTGTAATTCACCCATTCGCCAAGGTTTACGTAGCGGCTGTTGCTGGGCAGCGCTATATCCAAAGGCAGGTGCCGATGGCCAAAAACAAAGTAATCGAAATGTTGGGTTTTTAAAACTTCGATCGAATAGGCTTCCAGCCATTCCTGCTGGTGCTGGATCTTTTCGGCATCCTGCTTGTTAGCTATCCGGCTTTGCCGCGACCACGCGTTGGCTATACCTACACCTAAGTTGGGGTGCAGCCTTGCAAAAAGCCACTGGCAAACCTTGCTGCGGAAAAACTTTTTCAGGAACTTATAAAACTTATCGCCCGGCCCAAGGCCGTCGCCATGGTGCAGGTAAAACTTTTTGCCCCCGCGCTCAATTTCCAGCTCGTTTGTAATAATGGTGGCGCCTAACTCCTGCACAAAATAATCAAACATCCACATATCGTGGTTGCCTTTAAACAGGTAAAGCTTTACGCCGGTATCTGTTAATTGGGCAAGCTTGCCTAAAAAACGGATGTAGCCTTTGGGCACCACCGTTTTATACTCAAACCAAAAATCGAACACATCGCCCATCAAAAAAAGTTCGGCAACATCATCTTTAATTGCATCGAGCCAGTGGATGATCCGGTTTTCCCGCCCGCGCGACGAAGCATACCCATTGGCACCCAAATGAAAATCGGAAGCGAAGTATAAGTTTTTACCGGTTGGCATATTGCATCAAAAGTACAGCATTAATTGGCAGATGGCAAATGGGTGATTATGTAACAATGGAATTAAAATCAGTGGTATCTTCAATCACTAAGTCACTAAATCTATCAATCACCCAATAATTCACAAACTGGCGTTTTCCTGCGGCATATATTGCAGGCGTTTGGCAAAATAAATATCCCAGCTATGCTGCTGCTGGCGGTTCCGCATGTTTTGTGTGTCCTCGTCGTAATCCTGGTTAAGCTGTTTGTATTTGGCATCTATCCGATTAAAAAGGTTCATGGCCTCGTTGGTATAGTTTGCCGTAAAGCGCGTACGCTCTATCGCCCGTAATACCTCCTGCTGTTCCAGGTAGGCAATGGTGTAGTGGCCTTGTTCGTGTTTTAAAATCTCGGCCAACTGCTCTGCCGATGTTATCCTCGACCTGTCAATCCACGATTTATAATTGTTCATAAACAGGCGCACGTTGGCGTGTATAATGTAATTGCCGCCGCTGCGGCTGGCCTGGTACTTAAAATCAATGGTGCAGTTGGTGTAGGCAATTACACCCCTGCCGTTTGGCCGTGGCGCGCCCTGGAAATCGTTAACGGTTAAAAACCGGTGCGGTTGCGCCCATGCGGTGGTTAATGTAAAACACAGCAATGCGCTGGCGCAAAAAGCGCGTAAATAGTTTAAAATCATTTAGCCGTTGGTAAAGTAAAACTTTACTTTTTGACTTTATCTTTATCCAAAAGGTTTAAACTCATCATTTCTTTCATGGTGCGGTGCATCCCATCGGTAGATCCATCCAGGAATATCACGTTGCCTTTGGAGTTTTCGGCAAAGTGCTTGATAGACTCCGTCCACATGGTGAAAAGGATTACAGAAGTATCCATATTGGCGCTTTGCATTTCTTTTGCGGCTGTAGACATACCCTTGGCCACTTCCTCGCGGAACAACGCAATACCCTGCCCACGCAGTTGTGCAGCCTGGCGCTCGGCCTCGGCGGAAATCTTGATGGCATTACCATCAGCTTCGGCGGCCTTTGTTTTGGTGATCAGTAAAGCCTGGCCCTCGTTCTCAGCAGCCGCTTTAAGGTTGTTTGATGCCACCACCTGGCTCATCGATTTCATGATGATATCATCAAAGGTGATGTCGTTCAGTTGCAGGTCCTGCAGATGGTAACCCCAGCCTTCCAGTATGGTATCCAGCTGTTCTTTTACATGTTCAACAATATCGCGGCGCAGTATCAGCACTTCGCTTTGGCGCTTGGTGGCCACAAAAGCGCGGATAGAGCCTTCTACGGTACGGATAAGTGCCTGCATCAGGTTGCGTTCGTCCACAAATTTGAAAGCCACGTTTTTGATGCTTTCTTCCTGCTGATCGAGCACAGAATAAAGCAGCATAGCCTTAAAATAAACATTGGCCTGGTCAAATGTAACGGCCTGGAACTCCAGTTCTACAGAACGGTTCTGGATAGATATTTTGGAATAAATGTTTTCGATCAATGGAATCTTGAAGTTAAGCCCCGGGGTAAGTATGCGGCGGTATTTGCCAAATACAGTAACCACAGCAATGGTGCCCTGCTTAACAGTTACAAAGGATGAGAAAATTACAATGAGGATAAAAAAAGCTACAACATAGCCTACAACTGATGACGGTTCCATTTAGGTTTTATATTTTTATAAATATAGGTTTAATTCCTATATAGGCAATAGCGGTTACGAACCTTGTGCACCGATTTAAGTTTTAGCGCAGCCTATTTCAGGCCTAACTTTACTCCGCCGTCCATATCGCATCCACAAACCATTTTTTACTGTCGAAAAATTGGTTTAGCGGTTTAAAGCCTGCGCCAACGGCCATATCATCAACCTGTTCTATGGCGTACTTCTGCGAGATCTCCATGTAAATATACTCGTCCTTTTTAAAGGAGATGGTTTCGTCACCAATTTTTATTTTCTGATCAGCAAGACTTACCAGGTAGCTTTTACATGCCCCTGTTTCCGGGTTGTAAGTGGCGTAATGGTCAAACTGTCGGGTGTTAAAATCGCCGCCAAGTTCGCGGTTTATACGTTCCAGCAGGTTTAAGTTGAAGCGCCTGGTGATACCCTCGCTATCGTTATAAGCCGCTAAAACGGTCTTTGGGTTTTTCTTCAGGTCTACACCTATCAGTATCATATCGCCTTCCGAAAGGTTATTACGCAATTCGCGGCAAAAGCCCTGTGCTACATCAACCGGCATATTCCCCACGTTAGACCCTAAAAACATTACAACTTTACGTCTGTCTGATATCGCCGCGGCTTTTTTTAGCATATCAAAATACTCGCCGTTAAGGCCGGTAATTTTAATACCAGGCAGCGTAACAGGGAGAGTAATATTCAGGTACGAGATCACATTTTCGGAAATATCTATCGGCAGATAAGTAAAATCAGCTTTGTTATCTATCAGGTATTTTAAAAGCTGGGTAGATTTTGTGGCATCACCGGCACCCAACTCTATCAGGTCGAACGCATCGCCACCGGCAATAATAGCTTTACAGATCTCGGCCGTTTGGCTGGTGAAGATCTCCATTTCGCAATTGGTAGGATAATACTCCTCACAACCCATCAGTTCCTGAAAAATTTTATCGCCATGTGCATCATAAAAATACTTCGAGTCGAGTCGTTTTGGGGTAGAGGTTAAGCCTTTAATAACGTCTTTGTAAAACTGTTCATCGGTAAGCACGCTGCTTGTTTGTTGTGTTGCTGTGGTGGTAAATGCCATAGGTATTGTGGTATAATGTTATTTAGCCAAACGAATGCCGGTAAATTGCCAGCGCAGTTCGGGCTGAAAGAAATTACGGTAAGTGATACGGCTGTGGTTTGGCGAGGTCACTTCTGATGCACCTTTTAACACTTTTTGCCCAACCATAAATTTGCCATTGTACTCGCCAATTGCGCCGGGTGCTTTCGCGAAACCGGGGTAAGGGAGGTAGGCGCTTTCTGTCCATTCCCAGCATTTGCCCCATTTAAATTGCTTAGCCGCGGCCTCCCATTCAAATTCGGTAGGCAGGCGCATGCCTTTCCACGAGGCATAGGCGTAAGCCTCGTAATAGCTGATGTGGCGCGCAGGCTCGTGCAGGTCAAGCTTCTCTAAGCCGTGATAGGTGTAATTATGCCATTCGCCATCAATATTATGCCAATACATGGGCGCTTCCACTTTATTGCTGTTTACCCAATCCCAGCCGGCGGCATGCCAGTGGCGGAAATCGTGATAACCGCCATCGTTTATAAATTCCAGATACTCTGCATTGGTTACCAAATCCGGACTTATCTCAAAGCCATTCAGATAAACCTTATGACGGTTCAATTCATTATCAAATGAAAACCCTTCACCTTCAAAACCTATTTCATAAACACCTTCTTCTAATTTGATAAAAGGAGCGCCTGTTTTTTCTGATCTTGGCGAAACGTAATCCTTTGAATAGGCCGGGAACAGCGGGTTATTCCCCAATATGAATTTAATATCGGTGAGTAAAAGTTCCTGGTGCTGCTCCTCGTGGTTAAAACCAAGGATCAGCAGTTCCTTCACTTCGTCGCTGATATCGCCGCAGGCAATAAAATTCAGCATGGCATCGTCCACGTACTTGCGGTAGCGCTTGATATCAATGACCGTTGGGCGGCTTAAATTACCTCTGTCGGTACGGATAACGCGGTTGCCAACGGTTTCGTAATAGCTGTTAAAAACGTAATTATAGTTGGGGTCAAATTCCTGGTATTCGGCAAAATAAGGCTTTAAAATAAACGTTTCGAAGAACCAGGTTGTGTGCCCAATATGCCATTTAGGCGGGCTAACATCAACCACAGGTTGTACAACGTAGTCTTCGGTTTGCAGGGGTTCGCAAATTGCTTCGGTACGCTGGCGTACTTTTTTATAACAGTCGGCTAAATCAATCATATTACTTACTATCTAAAAAGCGCTTCAGGTCCGAAATTGTTTTAATGTGCAGTTCATTTGCCTGCTTTTGGCGCATCATTAATGCATACGCGTTATTAAACCCAATTGGTTTAAGCCATTTTATCTGGTAGCGTTTCGCAAACTCCTGTTGCACGTAATTGTAGGTACTATCCTTGCTTACCTGCAGCCGGGTAACCGTTTTAGGCCATGCCTGTAAAATGGCCAGCAGGCCCGTGCCGGTATATTCCGGGTAAAAATCTATCTGGTCGTTCGTCATGGCATCAAAAACTATTTTGGTGCCGCCCAAGCCTGTTTTTGTAGCCACGTTATAATTGGTATAACCCTTTATCAGCATGGTGTACATGCTGGCCAAAATGTATTGCTCGCCAAAAATTTTTGAGCCGATACGTACTATACCTTCATTACCGCCACGCTCAGGTTTATATAATTTTTTCGATACCAAAAAATCCTTCGCTACCCGCTCCGGCGTTTGGTGAAGGTAGTCAGTACGGTAATTTAATTCGGTCATTACCGAGTCAGTAATTGTACCGGCCAATAAATTCAGGGTTTTTTCCAGTTCCGGAAATTTCCTCAATGCATCCTCCCGAACAATCGGCGCGGCATAATACGGCGGGAAGATCTTTTTATCATCATCCAACACAACCAGGTCATACGCTTTAAGGCGTCCGTCCGTACTGTAACCGCTTATCACATCCAGTTCCTTTTCCTGCGCGGCCTTGTACATCACGGCATCGTTTATCACAATGGTGTGGATCTTTAATCCATACTTGCTGATGAGGCCGAGGTTGCCATCCTGCCGCCCCATAAACTCGGGCGTGAAACCCGCCGTAAGTCTGCTGCCATAAGCCGATGGGATGAAGTATAGACCTGATAATAACAACAGCAAAACCGGTGCTACCTTAACCGCGCCTTTTATCTTTTTAAAGTTCAGCTTTTGCAATCGCGAAAGCAGAAAATCAAACAAGATAGCCAATATAGCGGCAGGAATTGCTCCCGCCAAAATCATGTTGGTATTATTAAGCGAGATACCACCGAAAATAAACTCGCCCAGGCCACCCGCAGCAATGTAGGATGCCAGGGTTGCCACACCCACATTGATCACCGTTGCCGTACGGATGCCTGCCAATATCACGGGCATAGCCAAAGGTAATTCTACTTTAAACAACACCTGCCATTTGCTCATTCCCATGGCAACTGCGGCTTCCTTAACGGTTGCATCAACGCCTGTAATGCCCGTATAGGTATTGCGGATAATGGGTAACAGGGCATAAAGCAGCAGGGCCACAATGGCGGGCTTAGCTCCAATGCCCAAAACCGGGATCATGAAACCAAGCAGTGCGATGCTGGGGATGGTTTGCAGGATGCCTGCAACGCCCAACACAATGCCTGATAATTGTTTTTTACGGGTGATATAAATACCTAAAGGTAGTCCAATCAGCACCGCGATAAACAGCGAAATAAACGTAAGCCCGATATGCTGCATGGTTTGCACACCAAGCTTATCGGCCTGTTGCTGCATAAATTCCCACAATGTTTGCTGATGCTCATTCATGGGATTGATGGTTTTTGAATTTGGAGAATGCCGCCATCAACTGGTCGAACGTTATCGACTTAACTTCCTTATTTTCCTGATTGAGTACATTGATGTTCTCCCTCGGATAGAACTTAAAGTTCTCTAAAGCCTCCCATACGCCGGATGATGCCGGGACCAGCGAGGTATTTATTTTTTTGCCTGCGTCCGGTAGATATTCCCAAACGTCACTCAGTTTGATAGTTTTAAATTCCAGCTGCAGGTGCTGCTCTTTCAGGAAATCGCGCACAAAATCGTTAACCGGGTTAAACAACAAGTCGGCAGGTGAGCCTATCTGCACAATTTTCCCTTTGTCCATCAGCGCTATGCGGTCGGCCAGTTCAAAGGCCTCCTGCACATCGTGCGTTACCATAATGATAGTTTTGCGTTTCAACTCATCCAATGCCAAAAACTCGCCATGAATTTTTGAACGGGTAACGTTATCCAACGCGCCAAAAGGTTCGTCCATTAACAACACGAGCGGGTCGGCAACTAAGGCCCTTGCCAGGCCAATACGCTGCTGTTGTCCGCCGCTTAGTTCGTTAGGGTAAACGTTCAGGTAGTTTTTATCGAGGTGGAGTTTCTCCAATAATTCTTCAACCCTTTTTTGTGTCTTGGCCTTATCCCATTTAAGCAGGTTGGGCACAATAGCAATATTTTCGGCAACGGTATAATGCGGGAACAGGCCGTTATTTTGCAATACGTAGCCAATGCCCCGGCGCAGGTTCTCGGCAGGTTGGTCGAGGATGTTTTTACCGTCGATAGCAATCGTCCCGCTGTCGGGCTCTATCAGGCGGTTCAGCATTTTTAGCGTAGTGGTTTTGCCACAACCGCTGGTACCCAAAAGCACCATGTTCTCACCCTCGTTCACTTCAAAGGAAATATCATCAACAGCGTGTGTTGTGCCAAAGGTTTTTACAAGATGCTCAACTTTTATCATCGGGCCTTAGTCCTCTAAACGCATGAATAAATTATTGAGCGACTCCGAGTAGGTGGGGTGCGCGAACACGCAATACCTGATCCTGTCGTAAGTAATGCCGCCCTCCATGGCCATTTGCAGTACGGTCATGATCTCGCCGCCCTCGGTGCCAATCACGGCGGCGCCTAATATCTTTTTCGTTTTCGGGTCTACAACAGCTTTCATAAAGCCCCTTGTATCGCCGGTTTCAATAGCGCGGGCCACATGCGCCATGGGCAATTTAGCCACTTTATAATTTAAGCCTTGTTTTTGAGCCTCTGTTTCAGAAATACCAATACGGCCCAATTCCGGGTCGGTAAACATGCAATAGGGCACAGGTCTGTTTCGTGTACTTAGATTTTGTTTTTCGATAAGGTTTCTATAAACAATGGTGTAATCGTTGTAAGATATATGCGTAAACGCCGGGCCGCCTTTTACATCGCCCAAGGCATAAATGCCTTTTACATTGGTTTGCAGTTTGGTGTTTACGATGATGTTGCCTTTTTCATCCATTTTAACGCCAGTTTTATCCAGCCCAAGCGTATCTGTTTGGGGCGACCTGCCGATGGCGATAAGCACATGCGTGCATTTAATTTTTTGCTCTTTACCATCAACCATTACCGTAGCTGTTATTTTACTACTTAGCTTCTGCTTAAACTTGGTGGTTTTGGCATTAGTGTAAACGTTTATGCCTTCCTGTTGCAGGATATTGGTTATCTCTTCAGATACGTCCTCATCCTCGCGCGATAATAAACGCGCCGATTTTTCCAATATGGTAACCTTACTGCCAAACCTGCGGAACATCTGCCCGAACTCTAAACCAATATAATTGCCGCCAATAATGAGCAAGTGCCCCGGCACTTTTTCCAGATCAAGGATGGTAGTTGAAGTTAAATAATCTATATCATCCAGCCCCTCAATATCGCCGGGGATAATGGTTTTTGCTCCGGTATTTATGAAGATCAGGTCGGCCTTAAATTCCTGAGCCTTTCCTTTTTTATTGGGTTTTACCGAGATTGTCTTGATACCGGTGAAAGTGGCATCACCAAAAAGTACATCAAGGTTTTTAGTTTCCTCGGCAGCCTTTAAACTGCCGTTGCGCGATTTTAATACGATATCGTCTTTATGCTTTTTTACCTGGCGCATATCAACTTTGTAGCCTTTTATAGCAACACCCATCTCGTTACACTTGCCCGCCAGGTAGGCGACGCGAGCGCTGGCTACCATGGTTTTAGTAGGTGTGCAGCCATCGTTAATACAGGTACCGCCGTAAAAGCGCTTTTCTACTATCAGGGTTTTTTTGCCGGCTTCTGCCAATTTTTTAGCTAAGGGCGCTCCCGCCTGCCCCGAACCGATAATTATAGCGTCGTATTGCTTCATATCAGTTTGTTATTTGCACCCCTTTCCAAAATGCTATGTAATTGGCAATATGTGCCGCGGCAGCCTGGGGTTCCGGGTAGTACCAGGCAGCGTCTGCATTTTGCTTACCATCCACCTCAACGGTATAATACGATGCCACTCCCTTCCATGGGCAGGTAGACTGTGTGGTGCATTCCCTCAAAAATTCGGGCTTTACGCTTTCTTTAGGGAAATAATGGTTGTTTTCTACTACTATGGTGTCATCACTTTCGGCAATAACCTGGTTGTTCCAAACGGCTTTCATAAGAAGTGTGTTTTTATAAAGGTAGTTTATAAGTATTGGAATTATAAATAGGCAAATGTGTTTTTTGTTTGCTTGTTGCGGTTGATTTTCGAGGCGATTGTCATGGAATAAATTTTTTCTGAAAATTTATTTTTAATTTATCCCGAAAGGTATATCTTTGCAATCCCAAAATAAGGGGAACCAAATCAAAAATAACTGATTTTGCTCTACTGAAATGGCCCGTTCGTCTAGGGGTTAGGACGTTAGATTTTCATTCTAGAAACAGGGGTTCGATTCCCCTACGGGCTACTAATTATTTTAGCAAAATGAACTAAATGCCTGCAAATCAAAAGTTTGCAGGCATTTCTTTTTTGTTCAAATCACCACAATATTCACCAAATCGCAACAAAAAAGGAGTGATTCGGTGAGTACTTTAAAGGCAAAATGCTACTCACCGAATTTGTCATAATTAATTGACCTATAGCCTGTTCATCTATTGAACATCTTGACTGAAGTTGCTCGCAAGCTTAATTAAAATTAAAAATGAATAACGCTAAAAAGATTCTTATCGTCGATGACGATCACGACATCCGAGAGATCATTCGTCTGATTTTGGATATGGAAGGCTTTGAGGTAAGTGAACTGGACAGTGGGCATGAGGTAGATGCAGAGATCGAACGTTTTCGGCCGGATGTTATTCTATTGGATGTGATGCTGGGTGATATGGATGGCCGTGATATTTGCAAGCATCTGAAGGATATTGCAATCACATGTGCAATACCTATAATTATGGTTTCGGCTACACACGACAGACACACCATGTCAGAAAAAACGTGCGGTGCGGATGATTACCTGGCTAAACCATTTGACGTTAATGATTTGGTTGACCGCGTCAAAAAACAAATTGCGGCTTAAGTATTTAACCACTCCATCGCGGTATTTTTTTCGTCAAAAAAAGCCACTTGTACTAAATCGAATTCAGAAGGCAGGCTCACATTGGCCGCAATACGGCTGAATGTACTTGGCGAATAAATCCAGGCGAATTTGTTCAGACCAGCCGCGGCCATTGCCGGAAACCAAACTTCGGCACCCCAGTCTGATGCTTCCGACCAATTGCCTTTAACGTGCGTATTATCATTCAAGACTTTATGGCAATTATTCTTCTGCATAAGGTCTAACAATATATTACAGCCCTTAACAACAGATTCATAATTCTGGTAACCTTTCCAATCTACATCCATATATTGACCATCCGGTTGGTAGCGGATCTTAACAAAGCTTCCTTCATAAAAGGTCTGATGATCAGTGCCTGTTTCCGAAAATTCCTGTTTACCGCTTAATGGCAGCAGGAAACTAAAGGTAGAACCTTCACCCGGCCGACTCTCTATCCAAAAACTTCCGCCATGGCGTTTAACGATCTCCGCCGAAATGAATAAGCCCAAACCAAGTCCCTGGAAGCGGGCCGATGAATTATCCACCCGGTAAAAACGGTCGAATAATCCTTTTAAGTGTTCCTCGGCTATACCGATACCAAAGTCCTGTATGGAAACAATGATATTCCGTTCATCCAATTCACAGTGAACGCTCACTTGATGGGCATCCGGTGAATACTTAATAGCATTATTGAGCAGGTTGATAATCACTTGCTCAATGCGGTGCTGATCGCCATGGTAGTCAATAATACAATTGGTATGAAATTCCAGTTGATGGTTACCGGTTGTTTGCTGCATGGCCTCCACAACATCCGAAAGCATCTGGTTAAAATCAAAATCTACCTTATTGTAAACCATTTTTCCGGCATTGATCTTTGACACATCCAGCAGGTCTTCGATCAAACGACCTAAACGGTCAAGCTGGCGTTCTGCCTTACCTATAAATCCGGCCATTTTTGTGCCCCCTTCCATCTCTCTTTTGGTAAGTTGGAAGAAAGCCTTTATGGTTGTCAATGGTGTTTTTAACTCATGACTGGCTATACTCAGAAACTCATCCTTTTTATATTCATTGGTCTTTTGCTGATGGATGTTGGTATTTGTACCCACCCATAATACGGTCCTGCCATTTTCATGCAATGGGATGGCCCGGGCCAAATGCCAGTAATACTCGCCGTCTGCAAAACGCAGGCGAAACTCGGTCAGGTATTCCTTTCCGCTGTGCAAAGCACGCATCCAGCGCTCCAGGGCTAAAGTCAGGTCATCCGGGTGAACGAATTCCTGCCAACCTTGACCGACCACGATATCACCTTCACGGCCAAAATCTCCGCTCACTACTTCATTCACATAGTCCAGCGCGCCTTTTGCCGTTGCTGTCCAAACTTGCTGCGGTATAGCATTTAGCAGGAAATGAAAACGTTCACGGCTGTCGGTCAATTGCTGATTTACAGTGAATAGTTCTTCATTGGTCGCCGTGATCTCCTCGTTACTGGCCGTCAGTTCTTCATTAATGGCCATTAGTTCCTCATTCAGCGCCTGCGTTTCCTCCTCCGTATCCTGCAAAGCTTTAGTACGCTCGGCTACTTTTTGTTCGAGGTTGTCATTAGCCACTACCAGCCCTTCACGGGCTTCAGTTAGTTCTTCGTTAATGGCGCTCATCTCTTCCATAGCGGCAGTGATCTCTTCGTTGGCAGCGGTCAATTCTTCGTTCAGGGCAGCTATCTCCTCTTTTTCATCTGCCAGTTCACGGTAAAGCCGGCCTTTTTCGCGGATATCGCCCATCACTTTGATATAAGAACTTATCGCTATGATCAGTGCCAGCAGAATTCCTATCACGATCAAAACTGGCGCCATTGCCGTATAGCGCTGTAATTTGGCTGTTCTTTCATCAAGTAGCCGCTTTTCATCTACTTCCGCTTTGGCTATGGCTTTTGTTAACTGATCCATCGCAGCTTTACCTTCATCCAGATCAGTTCCGGAAATGGATTGACCGTTGCTGCGTTTGTCTATCAGCGTTTTCAAAATAGCCAGCCTTTTGGTGATGACATCACGTATTGCGGCCATATTCTGCTGCTGCAGGGCATTATCCCTCGTAAGTATCTTTGTACTATCGGTCAGTGCCAGTGCCTGCCGGGCTGCGCCGCGATAAGGTTCCAAAAAGTGTGATTTACCGGTTAATAGGTAGCCGCGCTGACCGGTCTCCGCATCTTTCATATGCGAGATCACTTTCTCCAGGTTTTCAATAATTAAGATACTGTGATCTACCTCGCGGTTGCTGTCCAGCATCCGGCTTAGTGCCAGCCAGGAAATAATACCAACCAGCAAAAGCATACATATCGAGAAGCCATACCCTATCTGCAGGTTACGGTTGAATTTTCGGTCCATAGGAAAAGCAGATGTAAAAGACCCGCTAATTTAAAAATTAAACATAATTTTTAACTATGGATATCTATCAAAAAATTAATTTATAGGACATAACATTATGAACAATCGTAAACAAAAGAGCAACCTTCGAAAAAGAATTAATCATAACAACGTTTTAGTTACGTCCCAATTGGTGCGCAAGTATTATATTTACCACTGTATATGATCACTGAAAGCACTGAGCAATTCTTGTCGGGCGGCGGCGAAATGGGTAAACTGATCCGGTCGATGGATTGGTCGAAAACCGCGTTAGGACCGGTGGAAACCTGGCCGCAAAGTTTGCGCACATCTGTCAGCCTTTGTCTTTCATCAACTTTTCCTATCCTCATCGCTTGGGGGCGGGAAACTATCCAGATCTATAACGATAGTTACCGCCCGATCTGCGGTGCCAAACATCCCGAATCTATGGGCATGAACTTCCGCATTTGCTGGGAAACTGCGTTAGTGGTAGTGGGCGATGCGTTTACGCGCGGCCAGCACGGTGAGGGTACATATATCAATGACCAGCGCATGTTCCTAGACCGATATGGTTACCTTGAAGAGGCTTGGATGACCTTTTCCTTCGCACCAATTAGAGATGAATCCGGTGGTGTAGGTGGCATTTTCCATCCAATTACCGAAACTACCGTTAAAATGCTTAGCGGCCGCCGTACGCAGGTGTTGCGCGATTTGGGCGTGGCCTTTGGGAAAGCCAAAACCGTTCAGGAGATCGGCAGTTTTACGACAGAACGGTACGACGATTACCAGCTGGACATTCCTTTTTTTATCTTTTATCAAATGATGGATGGGCAGGCCAAGCTCATCAGTACCGCCGGCTTACCGGAGGATGGCAAATTCACCGAACCAGAAAACTGGCCGCTGAGTGCTGATGGACTGGCAACCGTTCCGGATCTTAAAGATCGGTTTGGCGCATTCTCTGCCGGGCCATATGAAGAAGCACCACACACAGCGCTCATCCTGCCGGTGAAACTTTCGGGACAGGAAACGCCTTTTGGCTATATCGTTGCCGGGGTAAGCGCCTGCCGGGCGCTCGATCCGGATTACCTGAATTTTTACGATCAGTTAGCAAATACCTTCAATACAGCGGTATCAAATGTATATGCATATGAACAGGAACAAAAACGTGCCGAGGCACTTGCCGCTATTGACCGGTCTAAAACGGCTTTCTTCAGTAATGTAAGCCATGAGTTCCGCACGCCGCTGACACTGATGCTGGGGCCGCTGGAAGATCTATTGAATAAGCCCAACCTTGAAGAAAATATTAAACAACCGGTAGAAGCCACGCATCGCAATGCCTTGCGTTTGCTTAAACTGGTAAACAATTTGTTAGACTATAGCCGGGTAGAAGCCGGCCGTGCCCAGGCTGCTTACCAACAGGTAGACCTTTGCGAAATGACCGTTGACCTGGCCAGCAGTTTCCGTTCGATCATCGAAAAAGCGGGCATGCAATTGGTAGTGGATTGCATCCCACCCAAAGATGCCGTTTTTGTGGACCGGCAAATGTGGGAAAAAATCGTGCTAAACTTGTTGTCTAACGCTTTTAAATATACGCTGGAAGGTACCATCACGGTCAGCCTGAAACAACAATACCACAAAGTGGTGCTGGAGGTTAAAGATACCGGTGTCGGTATCCCTGAAAAGGAATTGCCGCATATGTTCGAGCGTTTTCATCGTGTGGAAAATTCTGCAGGGCGAACCCATGAAGGCACAGGCATCGGCTTATCCCTGGTAAATGAGTTGGTTCAGTTGCACGGCGGGAAGATTTCGGTCAGTAGCGTCGAAGGTGAAGGCAGTACTTTTAGCGTGATCATTCCTGTGGGCAAAACCCACCTGCCACAGGAACATGTACTTGATGCCGCGAAGATCACGGATTCGTCAGCAATGAAGGGGGCGTTTCTACAGGAAGCTTTCAACGTTTTACAGGAAGAAGCGGGTGCCGCGCACAGAGATAATAATATCATTTCTACCGGGGACCTGACCACGCGGCAGGATTTCAGCGCCAGTAAGGAAACGACCATTTTAATAGTAGATGATAACGCAGATATGCGCGCTTATCTAAGCCGATTGCTGGAACCTTATTTTACAGTACAAACGGCGATCAATGGGCAGGACGCATTTAAACAAATAGTCAGGAAGATGCCGCAATTGGTATTGACTGATATGATGATGCCGGTGATGGACGGAAAAGCCTTATTGCACGAGATCAGGAAACATACAGAAAGCGCCCGTTTACCGGTGATCTTCCTGTCGGCAAGGGCCGGCGAAGAAGCACGGATAGATGGTTTAGAAGCAGGTGCCGATGATTACCTGGTAAAACCATTTTCGGCGGCAGAGCTACTGACTAAGATCCGGGCACAGATCAATATATCACAGGCCAGAGGTTTGGCTGAACGTCGCTTGAGAGGGTTACTGACCGACGCACCGGTCGCTATAGCTATTTATCGGGGCGCAAACCATATTATTGAAATGGCTAACAACCGTATGTTGCAATATTGGGGAAGATCGGCTGAAGAAGTAACAGATATGCCTTTATTTGATGCGATACCGGAACTGGCTTCACAAGGCTTTCCACAGGTTATGGACCATGTATTTAAAACCGGGGAACGGTTTATTTCCGGTGAGATACCGGTTAGCCTGACAAAAAATGGAAACACCGAGACCATTTTTATGAATCTGACGGTTGAAGCCCTGCATGATGATCACACAAACGTAACAGGGATGATGGCGGTTGCTGCCGATATTACCGAGCAGGTGCTTTCACGCCTTGAACTTCAAAAAGCCAGTGATACATTAGAGCTGGCTATGGAAGCAGCCGGGATGGGAATATGGAAAACCGAATGGGGAACCGACCTGCTGGAAGTTTCACCTCGTGGCAGAATCATTCATCATCTTCCGTTGGATAAACCTTTATCATTTGATGAAACTATTAAGCTGGTGGTCCCTGAACACCGTGAACGCCTGCTGTTAGCGATCACCAAAGCGGTTGAAAGCGGGGGCAGTTTTAGTGAAGATTATCAAATTCAGCCCCTTAACGGCGGTAATCTGAAATGGTTAAACACAACCGGGAAAATTGGGCCGGACGAACAGGGCCGGGTAAGATCAGTTATCGGTACTATTTTAGATATTACTGAGATAAAAGCGGATGAGCTTCGCAAGAACGATTTTATTGGAATGGTGAGCCATGAGTTAAAAACACCACTCACCTCGCTGCAAGGTTTTTCGCAATTGCTGAAAATGCACGCACGCAAACATAACGATGAATTCTCGAATGAGAAGTTAGATAAGATACTCAGCCAGGTACGAAAAATGACCACGCTAATCAATGGGTTCCTGGATGTTTCCCGTTTTGAATCGGGTAAGATCCATTTAAATAAAGAGCGTTTTGATCTCGATGTACTTATTAGCGAAATGGTTGACGAAAGTGAACTAAGCAATACTAAACAGCAATTGCTTTACAATAGCGGTGTTGCCATTGAAATTACCGCTGATCGTGACAAGATCGGCTCGGTGCTATCCAACCTGTTTAGTAATGCGATCAAATACTCTCCGAATAAAAAACCGGTGAATATTATTGTAGATCAGGACGAGGTGTCAGTAACAGTCAGTATAAAGGATGAGGGCATGGGCATAAAACCGCATGATCTTGAAAAATTGTTCGACCGCTTTTACCGAGTAGAAAACTTATCCACCAAAAATATTTCCGGTTTTGGAATCGGGTTATATTTAAGTGCCGAGATCATTAAACGACACGGCGGACACATATGGGCGACCAGTAAAGATGGCGAAGGTTCAACCTTCTATTTTCAGTTGCCAAAGGTTATCAACGACCAACATGATGCATTGTCCCACTAAACTTCAGAGCGGTCCCGTTGCACATAAAAACAGACGGGCAAATTGATTATCCGGCCGTCATAACCGATGGTAACTGTAGTGTGTACGATTAGGCCATTCACCTGCGAATCACTACTGTAATTGACGGTATGATTGCCCATTACGGTAGAGTTGGGAATAGAAATGATCTCGTTTTGTATGGTGCGGATCCGGGTAACTAATAGTGTACGCCCGATAATATCCCCGGTCACTTCGCCGATCTTTACCCTATCGCCCAGTTTAAAGGCGCGCATGTAGGTCAGTACAAGCCCAGCAACTATATTCCCTAAAGCCAGCTGAGCCAAAGGTGAATAGTACGCCAACAAATACAGACACGCCTTTAAATATCTGCGAATCAGACCCGGGCATATATGGAAAAATTACAACCAGGGCGAAGGCCAGGATTAATACGCGCATAATCTGGTAGGTAGGGTTGGCCCAATCGGCATAAAAGCCGGGGATGGTTAATTTTCCCTGCTCGATCTCCACCTTAATATAGCTAAAGAATTTCAGGACATAACGAAATATCACCACCAGCACCAAAATGGTCATCAGGTTTGGGATATAATCCCAAATTGCGATACCTACCTTTTTAAGCGGCGTGGTGATATAACCCAGCAGGGTATCTGAAATGTTTTTGGTGAAAGGGAAAATACCGAACAATACCGGCAGGGCGAGATAGATCAACACAATTATGGACACCCATTTCACCAGCCTGATGAGCCCGTGCAACACATAGACAGACTGCGAAGCATTAACCAACTCATAGTTTTTGATCTTAATGCCCCGGGTGTACCAGGCATCGGCACTTTGTGTTTTGGACAGGACCCAACGGAACAGGCGGCCGATAGCATAAATTAGCGCAATAACCAGAATGATAACTACCAGCGCCATCCCGCCTTCTTTCAGCAGGGTGCCCCAACTGGTTTCCTGCTGGTTCTGTTTAACCGCTACGCCGATCAGCGTTTTCCATTGCGCGGCCAGTTGTTCTTTACCGGTGTTCTGCCACAAGGCATCCTGATCATTCACCGAAACCAGTAAGTTGTTTTTATAAAAAATATCTTCGGTTTGCTCCGCAGCTACCAGCTTTAGCGAATCGGCGCGAAAACTATAATCGTCACTTAAATTACTGATCCGTTTGGCAATGGCCTCCGCACGGTCTTTCGGTGTAAAACTGCCTTGGCGGGTAAAGATGTAGAACAATGTATCGCGGAATGGCACAACACCAAAACCGTTTACAAATTTTCGTAAAGAATCTACCTGGTGTTTTTGCCTGGCCTGGCGTAACGAATCGCTTTGCCTTAGTGTAGCCAGTTCTTTGAGTAAGCCAGCCCGCTTTAACAAGTCTGATGATTTTAGCTGAGCTATCTGGCTTTCCAGCTCTGCTCGTTTCAGTGAATCGGCCAGCCGTTCGGCCGCTAATTGTTTTACTTTAGAGGATTGCTGTCCAGTCTTTGACTAAGTAGCGAATCATTTTTACGTTTGGTGCTATACACCTGGGCGTAAGTGAAGGTAATTATTAACCCAAACAAAAAAGTAAATAACAACTTCATAGACGCTCCTCCTAAGTCCTCTAAATTAAGGGCTTTTATTTTAATAACGGTGTTTCTATTAAATATCCCTCATCTCAGACTTCTTCTTCTCTAACTCTAATGAAAAATGAACGAACTGATAATTCAGGCTTAATTTTTGAAAGGTTTGTTCAAAATATCCGACTTACCTAAAAATCATCCTATGAAAAGCGAGATCTATCAGACATTAAAAAATAAAGTTGCCGTAATTACCGGCACCGAATCCGGCATTGGGCAAGCCATCGCTATTGAACTCGGTACTCGCGGTGCCGATATCGTTATCGCCTATCATGAAGACGAGAAAGCCGCTAACGAAACGCTGAAAACCATTGAAGACAATGGTGGCAAAGCTATTATCCAGCAAACCGATGTATCCGATTTTAAACAGGTGCAGGCTTTGTTCAAAGCCGCGCACCAATTGGGTACGCCTTATATTTTAGTGAACAGCGCTGGTATCGATGCCTCGGGCATACCAGTTGTTGATATGGATATCGACACTTTCGATCAAACCATACGCGCTAATTTGTATGGCACGTTTTACATGTGCAAAGAATTTATCAGGCTTCGTAAGGCGGCCGGTGGACAAGGTAAGATCATCAACCTCAGTTCTGTTCACGAAGACATCCCGCGCGCCGGTGCGGCTGAGTATTGCGCCAGCAAAGGCGCTATCCGTAATCTTACCCGCTGCCTGGCCTTAGAACTGGCGGAGTTTAAAATCAACGTAAATAATATAGCGCCGGGCATGGTGCTCACCCCAATGAACCAAAAAGCGATAGACGACCCTAAAGAACTTGAAAAACAAGTGCAAAGCATTCCCTGGAAACGCGCGGCCGAGCCTTGGGAGGTGGCTAAACTGGCAGCTTACCTGGTATCGGAAGATGCGTCTTACGCAGCAGGTCAAACTTTCACTCTGGACGGCGGGCTATCACAAAACTTAGGACAAGGGGCATGAGTTACAAAGCAATCAAAATAGAAGAGCTAAAGCTGAAATGCAAGGCTCCGCTGGAAGGGATGTATAAACTCAGCCCCTTGGTGTGGGAAGAAAACGGAATTTACCAGATGCTGGTTCGCGCCGTTAATACTTCAGAAGACCCGACACAAAAAGTGGCCAGGGTATATTCAGGTACTTCCAAAAATGGACTTAGCTTTAAAATGAGCGATGGACCCGTTATTGCACCGGGAACCACCAGCCTGGATAAAGACGGATGCGAAGACCCGACCGTTGTCTGCGTTCCAAAAGGTTATCTGGTTTATTATACCGGCTGGAACCAAACCAAAATGGAAGGCCAATTATTATTGGCCAAGGGTAAAACACTGGAAACATTGAGATTGGATAGTGTGGCGATATCAAGCAAAAAGCCTTATCTCAATCCCAAAGAAGCATCGGTTACCCAATTAAAAAATGGCAAATGGAATTTGTTATTTGAGTATGCCGACCAGCACCGGTCAAAATTAGGCAGGGCGACGAGTAAAAAAGCAGAAGGCCCCTGGAAGATCAAAGGCGAGTTTTTGGAAGCAGTTGATGGTAATTGGGATAGTTATCATTTAAGCCCTGGCCCCGTACTTGCCGATGCTAACGGACAGACCGTGATGTTTTATAACGGCTCGGATGATAAAGCACGCTGGCGCATTGGTTGGGTAAAACTGGGCGATAACGGAAAAATTACTGAACGCAGCAAAGATCCGCTCATTACCCCGCCCAAAAGTAAACCCGGCGAAACGGACATCGCCTTTGCCGCCTCGGCAGTATTAGTAGGCAAGCAGATTTGGTTGTACTACACCACTGCCGATAAATCTATCTTCAGGGCCATTATTGCTTTAACATAAATCTATTAATTAATTACTGGCGCATCAAATTGATTACTTAACCGAAATCTATATTTTATTCTTAATAGTTAAAAACCAAATAAAAGATGTAAGGATTTGATTTTTAGTACGACCAATGATATATATATCATACTAATCATCTAACTTATGAAAATTGAAAACCAAAAACATGATTTTCGAAATGAAAATCAACTATTAACCTTCGGGTCAGGAATTTTACGATATGGGCTGGCGATAGTGCTGATTTGGATAGGTATATTAAAATTTACAACATACGAGGCCGAAGGTATAAAACCCTTAGTTGAACATAGCCCGGTTTTATCCTGGGGTTATCAGTTAATGAGTGTAAGTGCTTTTTCAATGGTTATAGGCTTTATAGAGATCCTTTCGGGCATACTTATCAGTCTCGTATCTTTCTCGCCTAAAATTTCCGTATTCGGTAGTTATGGGGCCATTGTTACATTTTTGATCACTTTAACTTTTTTGATATCTACACCGGGAATTATACAACCAGCGTATCAATTCCCATTTATTTCACCACAACCTGGCCAATTTCTTTTAAAGGATATCGTATTACTTGGCGCAGCGTTGTGGACTGCAGCCGATTCTAAAATAAGGTCGAGAACCTTCCTCTAATATCTGATAATTCAATTTTAACAAACAAAAATTGGCTTAATGAAAAGCCTCATGGCAGCGCTGTGCATTTTTATTACTACAAGCATTAAAATTAAATACATCTAATATCTAACTTAAATATCTAAATTATGAAAAACAAAGTGATCATCGCAGGTGCGGTGGCAGTTCTTGGAATGCTTAGCATAGTCAGCTGCAAAAAGAACAACAATGAAACAGGTAGTAATAACGCGGGCTATTTGTACACTACTGTTAATGGCGCCGACTTGAACAAAGTAGTAAGATTTACCCGACATAGCGATGGTTCGTTGTCGGATGAAACAGCCTTCGAAACAAATAGTAAAGGCGGCGCAGATATTACAGCCGGAGGTGATGCGCATGGTGACTTTGATGCCCAGGGAGCGGTACAGATCATTGGGGATTTTTTATTGAATGTTAATGCGGGAGGTAATCAGGTTTCCATTTTTGCATTAGATAGAAAAACAGGGAACCTGACATTTAAAAACAATGTGAGTTCGGGCGGGACAAGACCTGTGAGTATTGCCTATACAAAAAAAGCAGGAAGCACAGACCAGTATTGGGTGGTAGTGGGCAACCAATGGAATAATCCCAATGTACAAAAAGACGGTGCAAAAATTGAACGTTATCCCAATAACGCTTTCTATCAAACTGATCTGAAACTAGCAGATGCGAGCGATAATGAACGGAACATTCAACTTTTCACATTTAATGCAACATCCGGGGCTTTGAGTTCCGAAAAGCAACTGGATAAATATGTCAGGGAAAATGGTGGTCCAACTACAGTGAGCTTTAGTTCCGATGGTACCAAATTAGCGGTAAGCACTTGGGGTATAGCCCACTTTAATACACAAGTAACCTCCCTTGCTGAGCAACATCCAAGCCGTGTTTATGTGTATAATTTTGCTGGTGGCAATGTAACCGGGAAACGGTACTTTGAAGAAGCAGGTATAGCCGGTACCATTGGCTTTAGCTGGGCAAACGCCAGTAATTCCAAACTATTTGTCTCTAACTTTAATTTGATACCTGCTAAGCAGGATAATAGTGTAACGGTATTAACAGACAACGGTAGCGCTGTTGCTAAAACAGGCAATTTTAGTGCTACATCAGCACTTGCTATAAACGAATCCTGCTGGACAGCGTTAAATCCTAATGGCGATAAGCTATATGTGGCAAGTTTTCAAACTAACCTGGTGTCAACATTCAATGTTGCTTCATCATCCTTAAGTTTTGCTTCGGCAGAGACCAGAAAAGATTTGGCACCTCACGGAGATTCAAAGGAACTTTGGGTTTCTCCCGACGGTAAGTTTCTTTATAATTTAGGATCGTTTCGATCGTTCTCTATCAACCGCTTTGATATTTCAGGTAGTGCGGTTAGCTATAAAGCCCAAACTATTTTGAAAACTACTGCTTCCGGAGCCGGTATAGCAGGTAAATATAATTTCCTTGGATTAACAGGATTTGATATTCAATAATTTTTAATCAATAAAAGGTCTGAAATTTCAGGCTTTTTATTGATCTTAGTTATCCACTGTGATTTCTCAATAAGCGAATTTGAGCGTTTTTCTATCCAGTTTTTTGGAAATAATTCCGCAATTGCAATTTGCTCCGGTGAGTAATTGTCCAAAAATTACTTGATGTAATACCCAGTTTTAGGCAGATCTGGTCCGTTGGTGCTTCCTCTAAATATTTCATCTTAAAAACGGTTGACCAAAGGTGAGGCAATTTGCGAAGCTTCAGTGTCAGCATCGTCAAAAACTCTTTTTGAATAAACAGTTCTTCATTCGAGAAGCGAGCTTGCTGGTTAATTTGCGCGTTAACGATATGGGATTCTTTTGCCTTTTCGAGCGAGCGCTTGCGATAAAAGTCGCATACCTTATGCAATAGAATGCCGGTTAGCCAGGTGCGCTCGCTACTGTTTCCTTTAAAATTTGGTAACTGTTCTAAGCCCGCGAGGAAAGTATCCTGAACGAGGTCGCGGGCTATATTGTGGTCACTTATTTTACTGAGTGCTACCTTTTGAAGATAGCCGCCGTACTTGCCGGCCCATTGTTTCGGATCGGCAGGAATGATGGTGGTCAACTGCATAAAGATACAACCCGTCGGACTAACATAAAGTTATCACAGAAGCATCAAGCTTTCCTAATGAAAGCCTCAATTCGAATACAGCTTCATGCGAATGGTGAACTGATTATGCCGGTTGGTCGTAATGGCAAATTCGTAGTCGTGCAGTTCCAGTATCCGTTTAACAATGGCCAGCCCCAAGCCTGACCTGGCCGGGCGCTTTAAAATGCCGCTGCCTTTATCGGTTCGATTGATCCATTCTATAAGATCGGCTGGCACTTTGGGGCCGCTGTTAGAGAATTGAAGGATAAGATCGGTGCTTTTTTTATGCAACTCCACTTTGATAAAACCATTTTCGGGCGTGTAGCTTACGGCATTACCCATCAGGTTACGGATCACTTTTTCCAGCATGCTCACATCTGCAAAGATCATGTAACTACCTTCGCAACCCAAGCACTCTAATTTAATATGTTTTGCCTCGGCCGGTAAAACCCAGGAGGTGACGATCTCTTTCATCACTTCGGCAATAACAAAAGGCTCGCGCTGCGCTTTAAACTCTACCGATTCGAGTTTTGATAATTCAAACAATTGCATCACCAGGTTCTCTACTACCTGTATTTTATGCTCCACCAGTTGTAAATGTTCAATGGCTTGCGGGTTGAGTTTCCCCTGCAATAATAAAGTTTCCGTATAACCTTTGGCTACCGAAAGTGGTGTGCGCAGGTCATGCGAAATATTGGCAATAAAGTCTTTCCGTTCATCTTCTGATTGCTTTAATTCCTGAATATTGCGATGAAGCCGATCAGCCAAACTATTAAAAGCCAGCATAATGCTATGCAATTCGTTCGGCACGCGGGCATCAAAACGGGCTTCATAATCGCCCTCCCGAAAACGCTCGATGGTACAGATAAAACTATTGAAATTCTTTTGCAGGCGTTTAAAATATAGCCAGGTAAACAACAATGATAATAAAAGCTTCGATAGCCAATGTGGCAATATGGCTCCCGGTAAGCAGATCGGTTACGGTACGATATTGATTGCCGGCCAGGATCACATAGATATAACCGATGGTTTTACCTTTAATGACTACCTCGGCAGCGGAGAAAATTTTGGGCGTAGCAGGATCTTTCGGGTCGGGCCCTTTAATATAATCCGTGCCACCTGTGCGAATATGGGTCTTGATCTTATCCAGTGGTAGCAGTCGTTGTCTGATCAGCGAATCAGGTGATTGGTATTCAATAACTTTGCCCAAAGTATCTAAAAAATAAACCTCGTCATTAGGGTTGATGACCATCGCGTTATAAAATATCGAATCAGCCTTTTGCTTATTGATGCCCTCATTTTCAAATGGCGAAGTAAACTTGGCGATATGGGCTGCTACATCTTTGTTTAGCAGTTGCGTGCTGGCTTCATAAAAATGAGTAGTGGCCATATAGGTGATGGCAATAAACAGTACGCTCAATACACTGATGAGCATAAACATGAATGCGCCTATCCGGCTGAAGATACTATTGTTCGGGTGTTTCATCGGCAAAACGGTAACCTACCCCCCAAGAGGTAAGAATATATTGTGGGTCGCTGATATTAGCTTCAATTTTGATCCTTAAGCGGTTGATGTGCGAAGTAACCGTGTGCTCGTAATCTGAAATGGTATATTTCCAAACCAGGGCCAGCAACTCCAGCCTGCTATAGGTTTTACCGGGATTTTGAGCCAGTTGTAATAACAGGTCAAATTCCTTTTGGGTAAGCTCCAATCTTTTATTTTTTAACGTCGCTTTTTTCAAATGGCTATCTATTACCAGGTCTTTAAAACGTATTTCGGATGGTACCGTTTCCAGCACAGGCTCACGACTACGGAGATGCGCCTTAATCCGGGCGGTCAATTCGCGGATACTAAAAGGCTTGGTCATATAATCATCGGCCCCCATTTCCAACGCTAATACTTTATCAATTTCTTCGGAACGGGAAGACAGCATCATGATTGGCGTTTTTATCTTTTGCTCGCGAATTGCTTTGCAAACTTCTATACCGTCCTTATCAGGTAACATGATATCCAGCAACACAAAATCAAAAGCATTATCCCTGATATTTTGAATGGCTTCGTTACCTGAACTACAAGCGGTCAGGTGATAAGCCGGTTCGCTCAAATGCAGGTTTAGCAACTGAATGATATCGGGATCGTCTTCAACCAGCAGGATCTTTTTCATGGGTATCATAGCAACAGGTTCAGGTGTTTATTGTTTCACGGTCCAGATGGCATCAGTAAACCATTCCTTGCTGTCCAGCAAGTGTTTAACCGGCGTAAAACCTGAACTAACAGCTAACTCATCAACTTCAGCAAGATCATATTTCTGAGAAATTTCCATCCAGATATACTCATTCTTTTGAAATGCTATAATTTCATCACCGATTTTTACCCGTTGTTTTTCTAAGCTGATCAAATAGCTTTTACAGGCACCACTTGCGGGGTCGTAGATGCAGTAATGTTTGAATTGACCCAAATCGAAATCAGCACCTAAATCCCGGTTCATCCGGCTCAACAGGTTTAGGTTAAACCGTGCGGTGATACCCTGCTCATCGTCATAGGCTGCGCGGATAAGGTGTGGGTCTTTTTTCAGGTCGAAGCCAATGATCACCATATCGCCCGGCGACAGATAACTGCGCAATTTGATGCAAAAATCCTGCGCTTCCGCAACCGGCATATTGCCGATATTGGCACCGAGGCACAATACTACCTTCCTGGTACCGTTTCCGGCTGTCTGCGCCAGCATATCAAAATAGTCACCATTCATACCTATCAATCGAAGGCCCGGCAAATCTATCGGAAGCGTGGTTTCCAGGAATTGTATCGTGCTGGTAGAAATATCAATGGGTTTATAAATAAAGTTGGTATCGGTAGCCAGCAGCAGGCTGAGCAGGTGGCGGGACTTGGTGCAATCGCCCGCGCCCAATTCGATCAGGTCAAATGGTTCGCCGCCGCGAATGATGTGATCAGCCATTACACCGGTTTGTTGAGTAAATATCTCCAGTTCACAGTCGGTCACATAATACTCCGGGCAATTCATGATCTGCTGAAACAGTCTGTCGCCTTCGGCATCATAAAAATATTTGACCGGAAGCTGTTTTGGATAGGTGGTAAGACCAGCGAGTGCGTCGGCATAAAATTGTTTCGGATAGGTAGTTTTGTTGTCGGCCAGCATAGATATCACAGAATTATAACATTTCCATCTCATTTTTAAACGCTCATAATCAGATACTTACAATAAATAATTCTGAATACTTTTTGGGTCAGCGTTGTTCTTTTAAATAGGCGGTGTCAAAGAAAAACCCGCCATTTGCATGACAGGCCCTCCACAACTCGTCTGAAAAAATTACATTTTCATCGGCATCTTTTTCATCTTGCCGTTCATCATCATCATGTCGCCGTCTTTCATCTTCATCATTTTTCCGTCCTTCATTTTAACGCTGCCATCCATCATGACCATGGTACCGTTGCTCATGGTCATGTCTTTGTCCATCTCCATGGTCTTACCACCCTTCATCATCATCATCTTGCCGTCTTTCATCATAACGCCATCTTTCATTTTCATGTCAGACTTCATCATTTTCTTTTTCATGCCGGTATCGGCCATCATTTTTGTTTGTGCCATGGCGCTGCAGCTCAATGCAACAGCGAAACAGGCGATCAGAATTTTTTTCATGTTTATTTAGTTTTTTATACCATAGCTGATATAAACATCAAGCCAGTAAAAAAACGTAAGGTTTTACCAGATTTTCCGACTCATGGATATGGCACCATCAGGAAAGTTCACATTAAAGGCTTGGATAATCATCATCCTGGTCGGCTCCGGTTCAGACTATATTCACCATCACCAGGCAGTGGTTAAAACTGGTGTTGCAAGATCGCTACCACATAAGGCGAGTCGATCCTGATATCGTGGTTAGTATGTAGGGGGATATCGAGATAGTCGCCGGCGTTCAGGGTAAATATTTCTTTTCCAACTGTACAGGTACAGGTGCCCTTTAGTATAAAAAAGCTTTCAGAAATAACTTCATGCACTTCAGCGGGTACATCCAGCTTTGTGATGACTAAAGTCTGCGCGATCTTTTCATCTTGTTTTAGGACGTGCGTGAAGAAATCATCAAATGGCTCGGCGGGGATCAGGTGTTCTACCGCTTTTAACCAGTTTTCATAGTTGGAATATTTGCTGGTCAGTGGTAGGTTGTTCAGGTCGATGCTATCATCCGAAAAATCCAGTGCGGCCATAATGCGGCTTTTCAATTCAGGACGCGGGATGATCGAATGGCTGTCAGCTAATTGCTCAATGGTTAGCTCAATTTCTTCCAACTCATGTTTGATCTCCGAATGGATTAGGCGCAAACTTTGTATCTCGCTTGCAAAGTCGGCGTTGAACAACTCAAAGCAATATTGCTCAAGGTTGCCATCATTGATATAAGCTTTAATATCCATGGGAAGATAAATATAGTTAATATATTTTAACTAAATATTCACTGTATTGATTAATAGCAAATGATGTAAGATAAAGGCGTGTTATTACGCTGTCATTTTGTTCAGAAAGCATTACATATTCGGCTATACTAATTTTTTTAAATACCCTTATTCACCACGGTCGCGAAGATAGCCTACCGCCGGGATAAACGTCAAGGCTATACAAGCGGGGCGCGGGTTGTCCGCTTTCAGCGGCTGCGCCCCGGCCTTGACATTTTACCCGGCTCGCGCTGTTGGTTGCTTAAGCGTTGAATAAGGGATGGTGGGCTCAATCGCTCGCAGACCTGTCGCGTCGAGAGCAAAACGGGCAATTTGGCAATTGTAATTTTTGCGGTTAAAGTAACCGCGTTTTACATTAATTGAGTCACACAAAACCATAACTTTTGGATGATATTTTGTATATTTGTTTTATAAGATTTGTGACCAATTTTTAGTCAAAAAAATGCGGTGAGTAGGTCGGTGAGTACCAGATTTGCACACATACACAGTATTAGTAATCAAAGGGGTTTGGGTCAAAGTTCGATTCCCCTACGGGCTACGAAGCCGCTTTGCGAAAGTAAGGCGGCTTTTTTGCTTAATAGATATTTTTCATAACGGTCTGTAAAAGATGCAACGTATTGTTTAACTCCGGCCTTGTTAAGGTTTTTTAAGATTTTGTTTGGCAAGGTTAGTTGCCCTTTATTGACTATTATGCCGGTAATTTCGCAATTATTAATCCTATAATGTATCTTATGATGATTAACGCAAAAACCATTGGTTTTGATAATTTTAATTATTTGATCGGTATGATGCTTAAAGCAGTTAGGCGAAGAAAAAGTGAGATCATCTATATATACGGTAAATGTGATGTTTCTTTCTTTGCAAAAATCTTCTAACAGCAAAGCAGTTGGCGAAAAAGCAAGGCATGCCAGTATTGTAGATGTGGGGGCGCCCTGTGGAAGGCAACCATCCAAAGTAGCTATTCGGGTGATATTCCGCGCTTCATGCCAGGTATGACCTAAACTGATAAGGGTTTGGTGAATACGAGAATTACTAATAGTTCCAAAAAAGTTCTTCAAATCAATCGTGTAGTAAAACCGATTATTAATATGTACTAATGCATTATCGAAATTGCTGTCCCCGGTTGCTCCACCATGCATACAATAAGGCATGCTAAAAATATCCAAATATGCTTTTACCGCTTTTTGAAGCATCTTTAAAGAATAAATAGGCTTAGTTACAATACGTAGCCTGCAGGAATTATTAGAATGATCGATCTGTGGGGCACCATATTTCATCTTTGGCCGTAAATGCTTATGATAAAAATTTTTAGGTGATAGTTTTAAATCTTTTATTAAAGATGTGCTAATGATAGGTGACCAATGCATAGTTAAATTTAAATGAACCGGGTCTGGAGCAGATAGATAAAAGATTGAAAAGCCATTGAGATAACCTTAAGATTAAAGGAAAAACTCTCCTTTTGCTACCCAACCTGGCAATTAGTAATCTAAAAATCAATCGGTCCGTTTTTTGAAACTTTTTTTTGTTCTTAAAATAAATTTTTTCTAATTGTTTATGAATGCGCTTTCGCTTTCTCATGGTATTGGTTTTAATTCGGATTCATTTCCGCCGCGTATACCATTCACCACCATGTATTTTTCAAAAAACTTTGACCCGGTATTTTATAACTCATTATGTTTCCGCCGCGAAGCGATTATCAGCTTTCTCAAGCATTAAATTTGGTGATGAATCAAATTATATATCTTAAAAACGTAGTTAGAGATAACCAATACACGAGAAAAACAATGTCGATTAGAGATTTATTTCATACATTATAAAACGGACAAAAGCAGGATTTATATCATCCGGATATCTTAATATTGCATAAATATAATGCATAATGCAAACCACCATCCTCATCATCGACGACGAAAAAAAACTGAACGATCTGCTTTCGCGCATCATTGGTTTGGAGGGTTTCAGGGTAGTACAGGCTTTTAACGGTAAAGAGGGCATAAAGCTTTTAGAGACCGAGGACGTACTGGTGGTACTTAGCGATGTTAAGCTCCCCGATGTTAACGGCGTTGACCTGGTAAAGACCATCAAAAGCAAAAAACCATATGCAGAGGTGATAAACCTTACCGCTTATGGCACTATAAACGATGGCGTGCAATCCATCAAAAACGGCGCTTTCAATTACATTGTTAAGGGGGATGATAACGATAAGATAATCCCATTGCTAAACCAGGCTGTAGAAAAAGCGCAGCTCCAACAAAACGCTTTTAATGCCGGTAAAAAGGTAGCAGGCAAATTTAGTTTCACGCAGATCATCGGGCAATCACAGCCCGTTTTAGACGCTGTTAACCTTGCCCGCAGAGTGGCTTCAACAGATACCACCGTTTTGCTTTTGGGCGAAACAGGTACGGGTAAAGAGATTTTTGCATCGGCCATCCACTACGAAAGCCAGCGCAGGCAGATGCCCTTTGTGGCCGTAAATTGCAGCAGCTTTACCGGCGAACTTTTAGAAAGTGAATTATTCGGTTATAAGGCGGGCGCTTTTACAGGGGCACTTAAAGATAAAAAAGGCTTGTTTGAAGAGGCCCATCACGGCAGCATCTTCCTGGATGAGATAGGCGAAATGAGCCTCGAATTGCAGGCCAAGCTACTGCGCGTGTTAGAAAGTAAAACTTTCATTAAACTGGGCGATACCCAAACCACCAAAGTGAACATCCGCATTATGGCGGCCACCAACCGCGATCTGCAAAAAGAAGCTGAAGAAGGTAAATTCAGGCTTGACCTCTTTTACCGTTTATCGGTATTCACCATATCCCTGCCATCTCTTAACGAGCGCAAAGGTGATATTGAGACCCTTGCAAAGTATTACCTGAAACAGTTTGCTGATAAAGCAGGTAAACCCGTTAAAATGAGCGACGAATTTTTATCGTTGCTTAATAAGCACCAATGGAAAGGCAATATCCGCGAGTTAAAGAACATCATCGAACGCGCCGTAATACTGGCTGATGATGAGCTGACACCCGCTGCACTCCCCCCTCAATTCAATAACCAAAACGCCGACAGCAACTCGCTCGATCTGCAAAGTATCGAGAAGCAACACATCAGCAAAGTACTGGCCTACACCAAAGGTAATAAAACCGAAACTGCAAGGCTGCTTGGTATTGGGTTAACTACGCTTTATAGAAAGATTGACGAGTACGGGTTGTAATTTTACCATTTATGAATGTCATTTCGAGGGAAGCGTAGCGACGAGAAATCTTCTACGCCAGACTTACCGCGGTGTAGAAGATTTCTCCTTACCCCACAACACCACCTTTTCCGTTCGTTCGAAATGACATGGTTAATTATATTCTTCGTGCCCTCTGTGGTTAATAAGTAACCCCTCCCCAAAACGATAATCAACCCTTCCAAAATGGAAGGGTTTTTTGTTGACCCAAAAACCTCACAAACATTCAATTATTTAAATATCAAATAGTTAAATAAAATTCAGTCTAATCGGCATTCCAATTGGCATAGGTGGTCAAAACGTTAATAAAATGATCACAATACTACTCTTCGTTGCCATCCTTTTAGGCTGGTGGTTCATTTTCAAATCTATCGACTGGTTCGAAAAAATCTAACGCATCATGATCGCATTATTCATCATTTCCGTCGCAGTTTTCATATACATGGTATACGTGCTGCTAAAACCCGAAAACTTTTAATCTACCACAATGAACACTGAACTATTTGGAATATTTGCCTCATTTGCCCTGATGCTGGTTATTGGCGTACCGCTGGGCAAATACCTGGCAAAAATGTTTGTCGGCGAAAAGGTATGGACCGATTTTTTAAAGCCTATAGAGACCGGCATATTTAAACTGTCGGGCATCAATCCTAACGAGGCTATGAACTGGAAACAGTTTTTAAAAGCCATGATGTGCATTAACCTGCTTTGGTTGGTATACGGCTTTTTTGTACTGATGCACCAGGATAAGCTCCCCCTTAACCCCGATGGCAACCCTGGCATGACCGCCGACCTGGCCTTTAACACCATTATAAGTTTTGTGGTTAACTGTAACCTGCAGCACTACAGCGGCGAAAGCGGCGCCAGCTACCTGGTACAGCACTGCATATTTATGTTTTTGCAGTTTGTGAGTGCCGCTACGGGTATTGCCTGCGCAGTTGGTTTATTTAAAGCCTTCCGCGATAAAACCACCACAGATATCGGTAACTTTTGGAATTACTTTTTAAAGGCCATCACCCGTTTATTATTGCCTTTATCTATCGTAGTATCGCTTATATTAACCTTTAATGGCACGCCAAGCAGCTACGCCGGTAAAGATCAATTCATATCCCTGCAGGGCGATACCGTACACGTATCACGCGGCCCGGCAGCGCAGTTCATCGCCATAAAACATCTGGGTACAAACGGCGGCGGCTGGTTTGGTGCCAACTCGTCACATCCGCTGGAAAACCCTAATTATCTTACCAATATTACCGAGATCGTTTCGCAAATGATCATCCCCATTGCCATGGTTTTATGTTTCGGCTATTTCATCCGCCGCAAAAAACTGGGCTGGGTAATTTTCGGGGTGATGATAATAGGCGCCTTGCTCCTGCTCATCCCAAGTATCAGCAGTGAAACAGCCGGCAATCCTGCCATTGCCAAATTAGGCATAGCACAGCCAACCGGCGCTATGGAAGGTAAAGAAGTACGCATAGGCCCAACCGCGACAGCCTTCTGGAGCACATTTACTACTATCGTATCAACAGGATCTGTTAACGGTATGCACGATAGCACCATGCCCCTTACCGGCCTATGGCAGTTATTGGGTATGATGATCAACGGTTTCTTTGGGGGCTGTGGCGTGGGTGTATTAAATTATTTTATCTACCTCATCATAGCCGTGTTTATTTCCGGGCTGATGGTAGGCCGAACCCCGGAGTTTTTAGGCCACAAGGTAGAAGCCCGCGAAGTAAAGATCGCCGCTTTAATAACATTGCTTAGTCCGCTTTTAATTATGGCGGGCACGGCAATAGCAGCTTATGTATTTACCAACCACGGCAGTGCCGACTGGGCGGTTAAGCCATCGGCATGGTTAAACAACCCGGGCTTCCACGGCTTTAGCGAAATGCTTTACGAGATGACCTCGGCCAACGCTAACAACGGTTCGGGCTTTGAGGGTTTAGGCGATAACAATATCTTTTGGAATGTATCAACAGGTTTTGTGATGTTGCTGGGCAGGTTCCTGCAAATTATTGGACCCGTGGCAATAGCAGGTTTACTTGCCCAAAAGAAATATATTCCCGAATCGGCAGGTACATTGAAGACCGATACGGTAACCTTTGGGCTCATGACCTTCGCTGTAATACTTGTCCTAAACGCATTATCGTACTTCCCTGCCCTGGCTTTAGGCCCTATCGCGGAGTTCTTTTCAATGAAATAAAGCCTCACCAGCCTCACCCAACCCTCCCCGAAAGGGAGGGCTTAAAAGTCTCCCCTACCGGGGGAGATTTAGAGGGGGCTTAATATAAAAACACAATGACAACCAAATCAAATAAATTATTCGAACCGGCCCTGGTGCAAACCGCGCTCAGGGAGTCGTTCACCAAACTGAACCCCAAACTCATGATGCGCAACCCGGTAATGTTTACCGTGGAGGTAGGCACCGCCGTAATGCTTTACATGAGTATTTATAGCTTCCTGCACAGCGGCCAGGGTTCATTCACTTACAACCTCATCATTTTTGTGGTGTTGCTGTTAACCCTGTTGTTTGCCAACTTTGCCGAGGCTATTGCCGAGGCACGTGGTAAAGCACAAGCCGACAGCCTCCGTAAAACCCGCGAAGAAACACCCGCCAACGTTTTAATGCCCGATGGCCGCATTGTAAGCAAATCATCAAACGATTTACGCAAAGGCGACTATTTTGTGTGCGAGGCCGGAGACACCATCCCAACAGACGGCGAGATCACCGAAGGTTTGGCAACCATAGATGAATCAGCTATTACGGGCGAATCTGCCCCGGTTATCCGCGAAGCAGGTGGCGATAAATCGTCAGTAACGGGTGGTACAAAAGTACTATCCGACAAAATAAAGGTGGTAGTAACTACCGAGCCGGGCGAAAGCTTTTTGGATAAAATGATTGCCCTTGTAGAAGGTGCATCGCGCCAAAAAACACCAAACGAGATAGCATTAACCATCCTGTTAGCCAGCTTTACGCTGATTTTCATTATCGTTTGTGTTACGCTGAAACCCTTTGCAGATTACGCCAATACCCCTATCACCATAGCAGCGTTAATATCCCTTTTCGTTTGTTTGATCCCTACCACTATCGGTGGCCTTTTATCGGCCATCGGTATCGCGGGGATGGACAGGGCGCTACGTGCAAACGTGATCACCAAATCTGGCAAGGCGGTTGAAACCGCAGGCGATATAGATGTATTGCTGCTTGATAAAACAGGAACCATCACAATCGGTAACCGTAAAGCAACCCAGTTTTGGCCTGCCCCCGGCGTATTGCCCGAGGATCTGGTGAAAGCCGCCGTGCTTTCATCGTTAGCGGATGAAACACCGGAAGGTAAATCCATCATCGAACTGGCGCAGCAAAGCAGTACGCATATTTCCATGACGCCGCCTGCGAATGCTGAGTTTATCAAATTTACGGCTGAGACCCGTGCAAGCGGCATTAATACTATCGATGGTTTACGCATTCGTAAGGGCGCTTTTGACAGCATCAGGAATATGTCGGTAGCAGCGGGAAACAAATTCTTGCCGGATGTGGAAGAGCGTGTAAAAGCCATCGCAAGTAACGGTGGTACGCCACTGGTGGTATCGCAAAACGAAGTTGTTTTGGGTACGATTGAGTTGCAGGATATCATAAAACCCGGCATTGCCGAACGTTTTGAACGGTTGCGCAAAATGGGCATCAAAACCGTGATGGTGACTGGCGACAACCCGCTTACCGCCAAATTTATTGCCGAGAAAGCCGGTGTAGATGACTTTATTGCCGAAGCCAAGCCCGAAGATAAAATGAACTACATTAAGCACGAGCAGCAGCAAGGCCGTTTAGTTGCCATGATGGGCGACGGCACAAACGATGCACCGGCACTTGCACAGGCAGACGTTGGCGTTGCCATGAACAGCGGCACCCAGGCAGCCAAAGAAGCCGGCAACATGGTGGACCTTGATAATGACCCAACCAAGCTTATCGAGATCGTAGAGATAGGCAAGCAATTGCTTATCACCCGTGGTACGCTTACCACCTTCTCTATCGCTAATGATGTAGCTAAATATTTCGCTATTGTTCCGGCACTGTTTATCGCGTCCATCCCGGCGTTGCAGGCCATTAATATTATGCACCTGCACAGCCCGGAGAGTGCTATACTTTCTGCCGTAATATTCAACGCCATCATCATCCCGATGCTGATCCCGCTCGCCTTAAAAGGCGTAGAGTACAAACCGATTGGTGCCAGTGCCTTACTGCGCCGCAACCTGTTGATCTATGGTTTGGGCGGTGTTATCGCGCCATTTATCGGTATCAAATTGATCGACTTACTAATTTCCTTGTTCTTCTAATTAATAAACATCATGAAAAGCAATATTGTAAAATCTATAAGAATTACGCTGGTACTAACTGTGATACTGTGCGTAATATATCCGGTAGCTATTTCCCTTGCGGGTAAGCTATCAAAAGGCCATGGCGATGGCGAAACCATTTTAGTCAACGGCAAAATGGTTGGTTATGCCAACGAAGGTCAAAGCTTCACTCAGCCCAAATACTTTTGGGGCAGGCCATCGGCTGTTGGCTATAATGCGGCCGGTTCTGCCGGTTCAAACAAAGGGCCAAGCAACCCGGATTATTTGAAAGAAGTAAGCAACCGCATAGATACCCTGCTTAAATATCATCCATACCTGAAACGCAGCGAGATCCCCGCCGAAATGGTTACCGCATCGGGCAGTGGTTTAGACCCGGATATTTCGCCTACAGCAGCTAAAATTCAGATAGAACGTGTGGCAAAAGTTCGCAGCCTTGATGTGAAAGCAGTTACCGCATTGGTAGATCAGCATACCGAATCCCCATTACTCGGCCTCTTTGGCCCTGCCAAAGTGAACGTATTAAAATTGAACGTTGCGTTAGATGAATTAAAGAAATAAGAATTTAACCACAGAGAGTATTGAGAGAGAGTCACAGGGATACACAGAGCCGATCCATTCAAAACTCCGTGCACTCTGTGGTTAACCGACATGCAAATTCTCTGTAACCTCTGTGGTAAAAAACAACGAACTATCATGGCAGATACATCCGTAAAAAACTTTCTCGACCTGGTTAAAAAATCCAGGCGGGGTAAGCTTAAGATCTATATCGGCATGAGCGCCGGTGTGGGCAAAAGCTACCGGATGCTTCAGGAAGCCCATGCTTTGCAACGCAACGGCATAGGCATACAAATAGGCTATATAGAAACCCATAACCGCGCCGAAACCCACGCCCTGCTGGATGGCCTGCCCGTTATTGCCCGCCGTAAAACTTTCTACAAGGGCAAGGAACTGGAAGAAATGGACTTGCAAGCTATCATCAACCGCCACCCCGAGGTGGTTATTGTAGATGAACTGGCCCATACCAATATCGAGGGCAGTAAAAACGACAAGCGTTGGCAGGATGTACTGGATATTTTAGAGGCAGGCATCAGCGTGATCACCGCGGTAAATATCCAGCATTTAGAAAGCCTGAACGAGGATGTAGAGCAAATTACCGGTATTGCCATTACCGAACGCATACCCGATAAGATCTTAGACCTGGCTGATGAAGTGGTTAACATCGACCTGACCGCTGATGAACTGGTTGATCGTTTGAAAGAAGGCAAGATCTACGAAAAAGCAAAGATCGAACGCGCCCTGCAAAACTTTTTCCAAAGTGATAAGATCCTGCAATTACGGGAACTGGCCTTGAAAGAGGTTGCCCACCACGTGGAACGAAAGATAGATACCGAGATTCCCAAACAGATCAAACTCCGACCCGAGAAGTTTTTGGCATGTATCTCATCCAACGCCGAAACGGCTAAGATCGTGATTCGTAAAACGGCGAGGCTGGCCTCTTATTATCGTTCGCCTTGGATTGTACTTTACGTGCAAAGCAGCAGCGAAAGTTTAGACAGGATAAAACTCGATAAACAGCGCCACCTTATCAATAATTTTAAACTGGCAACCGAGCTCGGTGCCGAACTCATCAAGCTAAAAAGCGATGCCATTACCCAAACCATTATGAAAGTAGCCGAAGAAAAAGAGGTGACCACCATTTGCATTGGCAAGCCCCATTTAAATTTATGGCAGGTTATATTAAGAACGGCTATATTTAACGAGTTACTAAACAAGATAGCCCTAACAGAAACCGATCTGGTTATATTATCATGAAAGTAAGAACCAAACTCCGCTTAGGCTTCGGCTTTTTATTTTTGGTGGTGCTGTTTTTTGGCGCTGCCGCTTTGTTTTATATCCGAGATATATCTGAGAATTCTAAAGTGATCCTAAAGAATAATTATGAATCGTTGAGTTTTGCGCGGGAGATGCGGTCGATACTGGATGATAGTCCGGTTCCACTCGATAAGGCAGCACTTGATAAATTCGACACCTACCTTACCAAACAGGAAGCCAACATAACCGAGCCTGGCGAGCAAAAACATACACGCGATTTACGCAGTAGCTTATTATTTTTAAAACGTAACACTGACGTTAAACAGCAAAATGTTGCCATAAAGGTTATCCGCAAAAGCCTGCGCGATGTAGAGTATGTGAACATGCAGGCCATCGTTCGTAAGGATAATGCGGCCCGTGCATCTGTAGACAGGGCAACCTTATTCTTAGGATTGGTGGGCGCATTTACTTTTTTGGTGCTGTTTAGTTTCAGCGTGAATTTCCCCGGATACATTGCCGATCCGCTTAAGGCGTTGATAGACGGGATCAGGGAGATTGGTCAGGGTAACTACAGCAAGCGCCTGCATTTTGAACAGAACGACGAGTTTGCCGAGGTAGCAAATGCCTTCAACCAAATGGCCGCGCGACTTAACGAGTGGGAAAATAGCAACCTCGCTACCGTAATATCAGAAAAGCGGCGCATCGAAACCATTATCGAGCAAATGCAGGATGCCATAATCGGTGTGAACGAAAGGCAGGAGATACTTTTTATGAACGATGCCGCACGCAAAACGCTGAACATTACGGGCGATAAAGTGATTGGCCAAAACACAGCCACCCTCACCAAAACCAATGATCTGCTCAAATCCATCCTTCGGGATGATGCCGGCATCAAACCATTTAAAATTGTTTTGGATAGCCGCGAAATGTACTTCCAGATGCAAAGCAGTGATATTGTAGTGCCTAACATGCAGGAAAAAAAGGGCGCGCTGCAACTGGCAAACCGCTCGGCAGGTAAGGTTTACATCCTTAAAAACATCACCGAGTTTAAAGAACGCGACGAGGCCAAAACAAATTTTATCGCCACCATATCGCACGAATTAAAAACCCCTATCGCCTCTATTAAAATGAGCCTGCAATTGCTGAATGACCAACGCGTGGGCACTATTAATACCGAGCAGGAGCAACTGGTTAACCACATAAAGGACGACAACGACCGCCTGCTGAAAATAACCAGCGAACTGCTGGAGCTATCGCAGGTAGAAACGGGGAATATCCAGCTCAATTTTGTGCCGGTAAACCCGATGCAGATCGTGGATTATGCCATCACCTCCATAAAATTCCAGGCAGATCAAAAGCAAGTTCAGTTAGAAATAATTAAAGATGATAACCTCCCCGAGGTACAGGTAGATATCGAAAAAACGGCTTGGGTGTTGGTCAATTTCCTATCAAACGCTTTACGTTACAGCGCCGAAAAATCAAAAATAGAGATCCGGGTAACAGCCAAAAACAAACAGGTACAATTCGCGGTGAAAGATTTTGGTAAAGGTATCGACGAAACTTACCAGAAACGCCTGTTCGATCGTTATTTCCAGGTGCCCACTGATGGGCAAAACAAATCGGGTTCGGGCCTTGGCCTGGCTATTTCTAAAGATTTTATCGAAGCACAGGGTGGTACCATTGGTGTAGAAAGCGAGATGGGCGCGGGCAGCAGATTTTGGTTTCAGTTGCCCGGCAAGCGGGTTTCTTAGGTCTGTAAGGCCTCCTTTATTATATAAAAACTCAAAAACCAATATCCGATAATTATTAGTAGCAACTTAACCATCTAAATGTGTTAAATCCTTTAGAAAAAACTTCAATGCCTTCCCCTGGGGATTTTAAAACAACATATTAACTCCCTAATCGCTTCGGGTCAGCTATAATCGTCTTCAAAATATTCCCCTTACGGGCTACTTAAACAGTATCAAAGGGTGCTAAAACCCTGCAAATCAAATTGCAGGGTTTTTCGTTGGTATCAGATGCTTCAGTAATTTTTGATAATGCTCAGCAGCAGATTTATTGATATAAATGCGATGGATTACCTGGTGCGGTTAATGCTAAAAGCCCTGTCATCCTTTGTGAATCCTATTTTTGGATAATAATCCATTGCTGTTGGAACAGAAAGCAGTAAAAGCATCGAACGTTCTCCCAACTTTTCCCGGGTGAGCTCTACTAACTTTTTCCCGATACCGGATTTCTTATAATTCGGGTCAACAGCAAGGTCTGCCAAATAAGCGCACCAAACCCAATCTGTTATAACGCGACTTACCCCCACCAACTTATCGGCATGCCATGCTGTTACTATCAAATCTGCATTTTCAATCATCTTCCCTATTCTTTCAGGGTCACCGGTTGGCCTGGGCAAAGCCGCAAGATCATACAACCTTATCACTTGTCCGGCCTCAGGTTTCGTGTCTGTTCTATAAATAATCTCCATGATTTATGATTGGTTTTTCTGTTATCAATTCATTAATATAGCTTTAGTAAAGCTACAGCGCTACAAATTCGTTAAATTATTCCCCTAATGCTTTCTATAAAATCAAGTTCTTCTATCGCACTGTAATAGTGTGGCGAGGCCCTAACAGCCCATTCAACGCCCTTTTCATCAAAAATCAATTATACCAAATTCCCTGTAACCGGGCACTACGTTTATTGTTCTTTTCAATAATTCATTATCAATAAACTTCGTGTCGCTGCCTTCGCTTCGGTAATTTGCATGGCCATAACCTGTATAGCAGATATCACTTTAAGGCTGGAAAGTGGCACTATATTGGCTGATTGGCTTTAGATAAAATAATAAGTAAACCTTAAACGTTACATTTTAGGGTATGAGACATTGGTTTTTGAGCTTATGGATAGCCACGCTACTGCTGGCAATAGCAACTGGCTGTGGGTTAGTGAAGTCGGTGGGTAGAAACCCGGAGGGCGAGGCGCTTGCCCATTTGGATACTTTATCTAATTATAAAAATGGAGGGTTTGAGAATTTAGCTGAACTTTCTGATTCGACGGTGAAGCGAAACAAACTACTTTTGTTATTTCACAACCGCTCTAAAATCACCAGGCCTTCCCGCAGCCTGCCATGGGTAAAAACCAACTTGAAAACACTTACTGCCCCCGCACCAACCGTGGTTTGGTTTGGGCATTCATCTTTGCTTATCAAAACCCACCAGGGCAACATACTTATCGATCCTGTTTTTAGCAATCATGCCGGGCCTGTACCCGGGTTGGTTACCGCGTTCCAGGGCACTACCAATTACCACGCGAAAGATATGCCGCCAATAGATGTGCTGATCATTTCGCACGACCACTACGACCACCTGGACTATCGCACGCTTAGAAAATTAAAAGACCATATCAAAATGGCCATAGTGCCCCTGGGGGTAGGGTCTGACCTGGTGTATTGGGGGTTTGACCGCAAAAAGATCATCGAATTAAATTGGAACCAGGGGGTTACGCTGCCTGGCGGACTACGGATTACCGCTACACCCGCGCAGCACCGTAGTAACCGTACTTATAGTAAAGCAAACAAAACGCTTTGGGCATCTTATGTAATACAGGCAGGTAACTACAGGCTGTTTTACGGGGGCGATAGTGGCTATGGATCGCTTTTTAAAGAAATAGGCCAGCAATATGGGCCATTTGATCTGGCGCTGCTGGAGTGCGGACAATACAGCCCGAACTGGCCATGGGCACATCTGTGGTTTGGGCAAGCCGCCCAGGCTGCTATTGATCTGCGGGCCGGTATGCTGCAGCCTATTCACTGGGCCAGGTTTGAGGCAGCCGACCACGCCTGGAACGAACCTATAAAAAAGCTCCTGCCAGCTGCTGAAAAGCTGGGTGTTCCGGTAAACGTACCGCGTATAGGGGAGCCTTATGCTTTAGGTAACCCGCCTAAAAAAGCAGTTTGGTGGAATTTCGAATAGATTATTAGATATTAAAGCGGCAGGCTAAAGTAGAATGTTGAGCCTTTGTCGGGTTCGCTTTCAACCCAGATGCGGCCGCCGTGGCGTTCAACGATCTCGGCACTTAAATATAAACCAATACCAAACCCCGAAATATGGCAGGTATTGCTGCTTTCGACACGAAAATAACGATCAAATATTTTTTCCGTGTCCGAAGGCTTTATACCAATACCTTCGTCGCACACGCTTACGGTTATCTCATTTTCGGTTACTGCGCATGATACCTTTACCGTAGTATTGTTTGGTGAATATTTTACCGCATTGCTGATAAGGTTTGAAATAACAGAGTTGATCTTATCGCGATCTGCATAAACAACAATTGGTGCGCATTTAAACAGGTTAATGTGATGGTTGGTTACACTTAATTTCAGTTCCTCGGTAATTTCCTGTACTAATTCTTGGATATTAAAATGACTTTTTTCGATCATGATCTTCCCGTCTTCCAGCCGCGAGACATTTAAAAAACCATTGATCATTGTGCTCATCCGTTTAACCTGTGCATTGGCTTTTGTCATGGCGCCGGCCAAAAATGCATCGTCGCTGGTTTTTAGTTTGGCGCTGGCCACCTGTATAATTGCGTTTAGCGAGGTAAGTGGTGTTTTAAGTTCGTGGCTCACCATTCCTATGAAATCGTTTTTACGCATCTCGTCCTGTTTGCGTTCGGTTATATCGTGCAGTACACCGGTAAAAAAATCTTTGCCATCGTAATGCTGCATGGTGCCTATGCCGCGCACCCAGCGGGTATTGCCGTCGTGGTGGCCAATTACCGGGTATTCCATATCAAATCGTTCGCCTTTTTTAAAAGCTGCTTCTACCATATCGATTACCTTCTGGCGGTACTCCGGGTGAATTTGGTTTATGGCAGCTTCATACGGGACTTCTTCATCCGGCCTAAAGCCAAAAAACTCTTTTAAGGTTGGCGAAGGATAGAAGATCCGGTCGGTAGCATTAATAAAATAGGTGCCTAAACCGGCAGCGTCAACTGCCATACGCAGGCTTTCTTCGGCACGCTCTACCTTTAAAGCTGCCAGGTATTGCTCAGTTATATCCATTACTACCCCGGTAAAAGCAGAGAAAGTGCCCGAAGGGTCTGCTTTAAGGTTGCCAATAGCCCGCAGCCAGCGCAGGCGTTGGTCATGTAAGCCAATAACAGGGTAGGTTACATCATAATCGCCGTTATGATATATCGCGTTCTCCAGTTTGGTTGCTACAAAACCGCGGTATTCTTCAGTGATTTGTGCTAAGGCCTGTTCTATTGATAGGTCTTCATCCGAATAATAACCAAATAATTCTTTAGAGCGTGCATTAGTGATAAATTCGCGTGTAACCGAATGAATAAACCAGGTGCCAAAATTGGCAGCATTGATAGCTAAACGTAGGGCGACTTCTCCCTCTTCTATCTTTTGGCGGGCTTCCAATAGTTGTTTATTAACCATCGCCAGTTCTTCGTTAGTGGCAATTAGTTCTTCGTTAGAGGCCGCCTGTTCCTCATTGGTGGCCATCATTTCTTCATTAATAGCCTGTAGTTTTTCGGAACTTTGGGCCAGCGATTGTTCCCATTGTTTGCGCTCCGTAACATCCCTGGTGGTACCGGCTACTGCTTCAACTTCGCCATGCTCATCAAACACCGGCGTTAAAATATAATCGTAAACCCGCCGCCCCAAAGTAGCATGTGGGAAGGATACCTCACCGCGGACAGGTTGTTTGGTTGCTTTTACCTGGTCTATCTCGCGTTCGTGCATTTCGGCATGCCAGGGTTCGTAGCCATTTTCCAGTAAACTTTTGCCAACGGCGTTTTCCCAGGTTTTGCCCCACATATTAAGTAAGGCGCTGTTTGCGTATACAAAGCGATAGTCGAGCCCAAAAACGTACATCAGATCGGGAGTGCCCGAAGTAATGGTTTCATATAATCTTTTTTGCTGCTCAGATCGTTCTTTAGCTTCTCTAAGGGCCTCTTCTGCCTGCTTGCGTTCGGTAATGTCACTTGCGGTGCCAAACCACTCTATGATCTCGCCATTTTCATCCAGGATAGGCACAGCACGCGAAAATGTCCATCCCGGGGTGCCGTCAATGCGCAACACCCGGTGCTCCAGCTCAAATATCTTTTTTTTGCGGATAGAGTCGTTAATGGCCGCAGATACTTTTTCCTGGTCTTCGGGATAGATGTTTTTAGATTGCCAATGGGTTGTAGGTTCGCGTGTATCTTGTAAAAAGCCCCGGCCATCCAGCTGCCTCATTACCCGCCAGTCGGCGCTCATGCTGTATATAATATCAGAAGTTGCGGTTACCAAAGCCCTAAAGCGTTGCTCGTTGGCAGCAATTGCCTGGTCATTTAAAAAAGGTTTATCATGTGGTTTGGTCATGGCATCAGCAAAGGCGGCAAAAATCTAACAACGGGAAAGATAATAATTTGTTTTATCACACAAAAGGGATTTTGATACAGCGTTTTAGCACTAATAAAGGAATATTAAACGTAGCGTTGCAACACCATGTTAAGGCAATTAAATTTATATTAACTTATATAGGGATATAAAAAGCACATTGTAAAATTATACCTGATTGTAACATTATTGCTAATAAGCTAAATGGTAATATTATCCATCAAAATTAAAACTTTATCCATTTTTTTTGATGCCATTTCGTGGTAGGTTTACCATAACCAATAAGCGTAAACCCCATCGGCATTCTTAAGACCGCCGATGAACACATGTTAACCCGATGGATAAACTATTGCTTGTATATTATGGCTGTTAATATTTCATCCCGCTTATGGGGGCAGCCTGATGATAAATCAATCTATCTTTTTAAGGTAGAAAATGATAGCGGGGGCTACGTTGAGCTAAGCAATTACGGCGCAACAGTGGTATCGGTTGTGGTGCCAAACCGGCAGCAGCAACCGGGGCATGTGATAATTGGTTTCCCAGATCTGGATAGCTATTTAAACGACACCAATTATATAGGCGCTACAATTGGGCGCTATGCCAACCGCATAAGCAATGCAGGGTTTAGTATTGATGCTAACTATTACCAGCTTAATAATAACGATGGAAAAAATTGCAACCATGGCGGCACACATGGGTTTAACAAAAAAGTTTTTGAGGCCTCGGTTGCTGATGATAAAATAATAATGGCGTTAAAAAGCGCCGATGGCGAAGGTGGCTTCCCCGGGAACCTCGAATTGACGGTAACTTACACCTGGAACGATTATAATGAATTGCTTATAAACTACCGGGCCACAAGCGATAAACCAACCATAGCTAATTTTACCAACCATTCTTATTTTAACCTATCGGGCTTTAACAACAATATAAACCATCAAAAGCTGATCATAAAAGGGAACTTAACATTACATTCCCGGCCCGACCATACCGTTAGCGGGGCAATTTTGCCGGCGGGGCCAAAGGCGTTTAATAATGATAAGCTAAGCGATAAATTTCAAACCGGCGATGCCGGCATAAAGGGGTTAAACCTCTTTTATATTATCGATAAAGCCAAAAATGAAACTGGCCTAATGCCGGCCGCAAAGCTTAGCGATGAAACATCGGGCCGTACTTTAGAGGTTTATACCGACTACCCTGGGTTGTTTTTGTACACCGGCGATTACCTGTCCGGCTCAGCGTTGACACATACCGGCCGGCCGGTACAGCCGTTCGACGGGCTTTGCCTGGAATGCCAGCATTACCCGGATAGTATTAATAATCCTAATTTCCCGCAGGCCATTTTGCAGCCGGGCGATACCTATAACCAGCATATCTTGTTCAAGTTTGGCCAATTATGAAGAAATACCTTTCCGTTCTTATAATACTTATTGCTTTTGTGTGCCCGGTTGCGGCCCAGCAGTTTACTGTATCGTCGCCGGATGGTAACATGGTGGTGAAACTGGCGGTAGGTGATAGCCTCGCATACTCAGTCAGTTATAAAAATACGATGGTTATCATGCCGTCGGCGATCTCTATGAAACTGGATAATATGATTTTGGGCGTAGCTGCAAAGATCAGACATATAGAAAAACTTACCGTTGATAAGGTAATTCATCCCTTAAATGGTAAACAGGCAGCATTGGCAGATAACTATACTCAGCTTACATTAAGTTTTGAAGGGAATTATAAACTGCTATTAAGGGCTTATAACGAGGGTATTGCCTACCGGTTTATAACCGATTTTAGCCAACCCGTAAAAGTATATAACGAGCAGGCCACATTTAATTTAAACAATACCGCCGGCGCTATCATGGCCGAGACGGATAATTACACCGCATGGGAATTGCCTTATGTGCAGCATAGTGCAATTAGCCAGATAAAAGAAGGTACGCGCGCTATAACCCCGGCGCTTTTCTCTTACAACGATAAAATAAAAGTTATAATTGCCGAAGCGGACCTGTTTGATTACCCCGGAATGTATATTCAGAAAAAGAACGGGAATATACGTGGCGAATGGGCAGCATATCCCGAATTTGCCAAAATGGGCAGTTGGGGCGATTTTGTTTCGGTGGTACAAACACGTACAAACTATATTGCACAAACCGATGGCAGGCGCAGTTACCCCTGGCGAGTTGTAATGGCAACCGATGATGATAAAACATTGCTGACAAACCAGCTGGTTTATAAACTATCAACCCCATCGGTTATTAAGGATACCGGATGGATAAAACCAGGCAAAGCAGCCTGGGAATGGTGGCACGATGCCTTACTACCCGGTGCGCCGATACCATCAGGAATGGATCACCGGAGCACACAGCTATATAATTACTATGTAGATTTTGCGGCCAAAAACAAGCTGGAGTACGTGCTGATAGATGCAGGCTGGTCTGACAATTACGATGTAAGGAAACCAACGGGCAGGTCAGATATCCGGGCCATTATAAAACATGCTAAAGATAAAAACGTAGGGGTTTTTGTATGGTGCGTTGCATCATCAATTTTAAAAGATCTGGATGCAAGCCTGGATTATATAAAGGATATTGGCGCGGCTGGTTTTAAGGTTGATTTTTTTGACCGCGACGACCAGCAGGCTATCGGCTGGTACGAGCTTATCGCCAAAAAAGCTGCCGAAAGGCACCTGATGGTAGATTTTCATGGTTGCAGCAAACCAACTGGTATGGACCGCACCTACCCAAATATCATTAATTACGAAGCCGTGCGCGGACAGGAATGTTCCAAGTGGGATTACACCACCAACCCACTGCATCATACTATTATCCCTTTTATAAGGATGCTGGCCGGGCCTATGGATTATACACCGGGATCGATGCGAAACAGTTCTAAAAGCAGCTTTAAACCCATTGCCGAAGGCCTGCCATCAACACAAGGCACCCGCTGTCACGAACTGGCCATGTTTGTAGTATTTGACCAACCGGTTGGCGTACTATGCGATTCGCCTGTCGAATATGAGAAATACCCTGATATAATGGAATACCTGTCGGCAGTGCCTACAACCTTCGACGAAACCCGCGTGCTGGATGCTAAAGTAGGCGAACACATCGCGATAGCAAAAAGGAAGAACGGTAACTGGTACATAGGAGCTATGACCAATTGGGACGCGAGGGATCTGAACCTTGACCTGTCATTTCTCCCGGCCAACATCAATTACATAGCCGATATATACACCGATGCTGCGGATGCCGATAAGGAGGCATCAAAATACGAGCATAAAACCATTACCATAAACCGCGAAAGCAAACTGAATTTAAAATTAGTTCAGGGGGGCGGGGCAGTTGTATATCTGCATATCAAATAGTTAAATTTAAAAAACAGAAAATTAACACCAATGAAGTCAAACTTAAATAAAACAGTAACCTTTAACAGCAGCTACATTATCGGCATCTCCTTTATTTCGGCATTGGGCGGTTACCTGTTTGGGTTTGATTTTGCAGTTATATCAGGCGCATTGCCGTTTCTGCGCGCGCAGTTTGCCTTAACCCCGGCATGGGAAGGTTTTTTAACCGGTTCGCTTGCGCTGGGCTGTATAGTAGGGTGCCTGCTTGCCGGTAACATTGCCGATAAGTATGGCCGTAAACCGGGGTTGATCATAGCCGCTTTAATTTTTGCGGTATCATCAATCGGTATAGCGTTTTCAACAACATTAACTTACTTTCTAATCTTAAGGTTTGCAGCCGGTATTGGTGTGGGTATGGCATCTATGCTTTGCCCTATGTACATAGCCGAGATCTCGCCTGCCGAAGTACGGGGGCGTAACGTAGCTATTAACCAGCTTACTGTGGTAATTGGTATTTTGGTTACCAACCTGGTAAACTACTTTTTGGCAGACCACGGCCCCGATTCGTGGCGATGGATGTTTGGCCTGGGTGTAGTGCCTTCGGCAATATTTTTAATAGGTGTTACCTGGCTGCCCGAAAGCCCCCGCTGGCTCATAAAATCAGGAAAGCCTGACGAGGCAAAAGTAATATTGAATAAGATAGGTTCCGCCGGTTTTGCAGAAGCAACCTTTAAGGCGGTAGAGAAATCATTGGTGGGCAACACCAAACAATCATATGCTATGGTGTTTGAAAAGGCGGTACGCCCGGCTGTTGTTGTAGGTATAACGCTCGCGGTGTTCCAGCAATTTTGCGGCATAAATGTGGTGTTTAATTACACTTCAACCATCTTCGAATCGGTTGGGGCAAGCCTTAACCGCCAGTTATTCGAAACCGTAGCTATTGGCATTGTAAACCTGGTGTTTACCCTGCTGGCCATGTGGCAGGTTGATAAACTTGGCCGCCGCCCGTTAATGCTGTATGGTTCGTTAGGTTTATCTATCCTTTATATCGTACTGGCATTTTTATTGCAAAATCATTTCCCGGCAGGGCTTGTTTCTATATTTGTACTGCTGGCAATTAGCACCTACGCTATTTCGCTGGCACCCGTAACCTGGGTTTTAATATCCGAAATATTCCCTAACAAAATTCGCGGGGTAGCATCGTCTATAGCCATCGTATCGTTATGGGGCGCATATTTTATACTTGTTTTTACCTTCCCCATACTGGCTAAAGTTTTAGGGGCTTACGGGCCATTTTATATGTACGCGGGTATTTGTTTCCTGGGGTTTTTGTTTGTAAAAGCAAAAGTTAAAGAAACAAAAGGCCAAACGCTTGAGGAATTGGAAGATAATTTGATTAGACATTAATAACACCATAATACATGAATAACTTGTATGTAAACGCTTGGGAAGAGAAAGTAATTATACCTACCTACGGTATAGGAGAGCCGGATAAAAACCCAATGTTTTTTGAGAAACGGGTTTACCAGGGCAGCAGCGGTAAGGTGTATCCCAACCCCGTTATCGAAAAAATTTACGACGTAAAGGAAGACAAGGAATATACAGGCCTTTACCTGGAAAACAAGTATATTAAAATACTGATACTGCCCCAACTGGGCGGCCGCATCCAGATGGCTTATGACAAGGTAAAACAAAGGCATTTTATATATTATAACCAGGTTATAAAGCCCGCGCTTGTTGGCTTAACCGGCCCGTGGATCTCGGGCGGAATAGAATTTAACTGGCCGCAGCACCACCGCCCAAGCACATTTGAACCGGTAGATTATAAAATAGAGGAAAATGCCGACGGCAGCAAAACCGTTTGGGTGAACGAGGTGGAGCGCATGTTCCACACCAAAGGTATGGCCGGTTATACACTGCATCCTGATAAGGCCTATATCGAAATAAAGGCAAAACTATACAATCGCTCAAGCCTGCCGCAAACCTTTTTATGGTGGGCAAACCCCGCTGTTAAGGTTAATGACGATTACCAGTCGGTTTTCCCGCCGGACGTAAACGCAGTTTTTGACCATGGCAAACGTGATGTATCTACTTTTCCGATAGCTACGGGTACCTATTATAAGGTTGATTATTCACCGGGTACGGATATATCCCGATATAAGAATATCCCGGTACCAACATCATACATGGCTATTAACTCTAACTACGATTTTGTGGGGGGGTACGAGCATGATACGCAGGCAGGTTTATTGCATGTGGCCAATCACCACGTATCTCCCGGTAAAAAGCAATGGACCTGGGGACATAGCGATTTCGGCCTGGCCTGGGACAGAAACCTCACCGACGAGGACGGCCCGTACATTGAACTGATGACGGGTATGTTTACCGATAACCAGCCCGATTTTACATGGCTGATGCCGAACGAGGAAAAACACTTTACCCAATATTTTATGCCCTACCGCGAGTTAGGGGTGATCAAAAACGCCAGTAAAGATCTGCTAATAGCGCTTGACGTTGTTGACGGCAAAGTACAGGTTAAGGTACATGCTACCGGCACGCACGATAATCTTAATATCAAACTAAAACACAAAGATACTTTGCTGCTTTACGAAGTGGTGAACATTACACCCGAGCAGGTTTATACAAAAGAAGTTGACGCGAAAGGTATCGACGAAAAACAATTAACCATCGCCATCTATTCATCATCAGGAAAAAAACTGTTGCAATACGATTCGGCAGATAATAAACTGAACGACATCCCGCAGGCAGCAAAACCCGCCTTACAGCCAAACGAAGTAGAGAATACCGAACAGCTGTTTTTAACAGGCCAGCACCTGGAGCAATACCGCCACGCCACTTATAGTCCGATTAATTACTATGAAGAAGCCCTGCGCCGCGACCCTAAAGACATCCGGAGTAATAATGCTTTGGGCGTATGGTACCTGCGCCGCGGGCAATTTGCCAAAAGCGAGCCTTATTTCCGCAAAGCGATAGAAACCAGTATTCAACGTAACCCCAACCCTTACGATGGCGAATGTTATTATAACCTGGGCCTGGCGCTTAAATTTTTAGGGAGGACTGATGAAGCGTACCAGGCGTTTTACAAAGCTACCTGGAGTAACGCATGGAAGGATAGCGGATACTTCTTATTAGCGCAGATAGATCTGCAAAACGCGGATTACGAGCCGGCACTCGAACACACCCTTGCCGCCCTCGACCGAAACGCCAATAATAGCAAAGCTTATGTTTTACACGCCGCAGCCTGCCGCAAGCTTAATCGCCTAACAGATGCAATAGAAGTAACGGCCACCGCTTTACAACGCGATCCCTTTAACCTGGGGGCTTTATTTGAACAGGCTTACACGCATGCGGTAATGGGCGATAATAAGCAAAGTAAGGCAAGCTTAAATCAACTGATAACCCTATCAAGGGGGTATTACCAAAACTTTATTGAATACGCTTTAGATTATGCCGCCGCAGGTTTATTTGCAGAGGCAGCAGATATGCTGCAACATGCCTTAAACGGTACGGAAACCAGTCCTATGGTATATTATTACCTGGGTTATTTTCAGCATCGATTAGGCAATGAAGCGGAAGCATTGGGCTTTTTTGAAAAAGCATCCTCAGCAAACCCTTATCTCTGTTTCCCGGATAGGTTAGAGGATATAGCGGTGCTTCAACTGGCATCGCAAATAAACCCTGCAGATGACAAAGCGCCCTATTATTTAGGAAACTTATTTTACGATAAGCTGCAATATGATGATGCCATCGCATTATGGGAGGCATCGGCAAAGTTAGATGGTAAATTTGCTACGGTATACCGTAACCTGGGAATAGCGTACTACAATAAACGTAACAATGCCGGGAAAGCGCTGGTTTGTTTTGAGAAAGCCTTTAATCTGGATAATACCGATGCCCGGGTGCTGATGGAACTTGATCAGCTTTATAAAAAACTAAATCACCCGGCCAAAACTCGGCTTAAATTTATTGAAGTTAACCTTGCGCTTGCCGGCCAACGAGACGATGTATACCTGGAGCGCGCCGCCTTATACAATTTTATTGGCGAGCATGAAAAGGCGTACGACCTGATCATGCAAAGGCAGTTTCATCCCTGGGAAGGGGGCGAGGGCAAGGTATCAGGCCAGTATGTAAGCGCGCTGATTGAAATTGCAAAACAGTATTTAGCAGACGGCCGCTATACTGAGGCTATTGAAAAGCTGACCGGGGCCCAAACCTATCCGTATAATTTGGGTGAAGGCAAGCTTTACGGAACGCAGGAAAATGATATTTTTTACTGGCTGGGCTGTGCTTACGGGCACATGCAACAGCAGGAACAAGCTAACGCGTATTTCAAAAAGGCGGCCGTTGGCCTGGAGGACCCAACCGCCGCGGTGTTTTATAACGACCAGCAGCCCGATAAGCTTTTTTACCTGGGGCTTGCCAAAAAAAGCCTTGGCGATACCGAAGGAGCAAACCAAATATTCAACAAACTGATAAGTTATGGAACCGGGCATATGGATGACGAGGTAAGTATCGATTACTTTGCGGTATCGTTACCAAACCTGCTGATATTTGAGGACGACCTGAAAGCACGTAACCAGGTTCATTGTTATTTTTTGCAGGGGTTGGGCTACTTGGGTTTACAGTATTTTGAAAAAGCCCAAAAAGCTTTTACGCAGGTGCTAACCCGCAATGCTATGCATTTTGGGGCTAAGATCCACATGGAGATGGTAGGCCGTTTAACCGAAATTGCAGGTTAACACCATTTAAATTAACAGAAACATAAATGGCGAAGCCTAACACCAGAGCTTCGCCATTTATTTAGCGGCTAATTCAATAAGTAGCTGGTCGATATGATCGGTAGATAAAATATCCGCACCAAATTCCATTAATTTTTGCCAGCCTGCGTTATTATCGGGCGCAGCCCAAAAACGGATCTTTTTACCGGCGGCATGCACCGCGTTGATAACCGATTTGAGCACTTTTTCATCCGTAACAGGCAAAGTGCCTTCGCCCTGCCATTTAGAGTAATTTTCAAAGTTGAGGCTTATCTGTGCTACCCGTGCCCACTGCTCCGGTGTATGGGGCTGCAGCAGATCATCGTCAAAAGTAATATAAGATGGGTACTTGTTATAATATGACGGGGGCGGGCGGTTCCCGGTAATAATAATGCTTAAAGGGTTTTGGTTATTATCTTTTATCAGGCTTTTTAGCGGGGCTAACTCTTTTAATAGTTCACTTAATATAGGTTCATAATCTCCTTTAAGGTCAATTAACAGGTTAAGCGGCCTTGGCTGGGTAGCCATGGCTTTTAGTATCGGCTCCAGGTACATTTTTTGGAAAGTGATATATTGCTTTGCGGCCGAGGTATCATGCGCAACAACCAGTTTGCCATAGCGTAGGTATACATCTGCCTCAATTGCGCCCGCCCCGGCGTTAAATGCATGATAAAACGCGTTTGGGCGCGAATAGTCGTTATGCGAATGGATATTGGATGCAGTATACCGCTCCTGCGCACTTACCGAAGTAAAAATGATCAGCGATAGAATGGTGAAATAAAATGATCGGGCCATTACGGGTTTTATTAAAAATTGCCTGTCTGTTTAACCTAAAGTAAGTGTTTTCTGTTTGGCTTTAGCAGTATAAAATACAATACCGGCTTCATTTATAATGTGGGTTTGCAAAGCTTAACAATAAAATTTCGCTAAAAACATATTCTGTAATAACTTATCTGTAAGTTTATTAGGCCTGTATTTGTTGTTATAAAATATCTATATATTTATAAAATAATTATATGGCAGGTATATAATATTGCCGCATGATTGTTTTTAAATATGCTACCTGATTTTATCATGATGATTTACAAGTACGCTGCGCATAGGGTTTTGCTGATAGCCGCGCTACTGGGTTTTATTTTTCCGCAGGTAGCTTTTAGTCAAACCGTTTTTGAGAAAAGCATATTAGACCAGATAAACGGAATAATAAAATCGCCGGAGAAAGGCGGAGTGAGCGAACTAAGCCCGAATGATGCACCACAGGGCGTAATGATACCTTCGGGCTGGGGTGGTTCGGGCGCATCGTTATTTGGGGGTATAGGCGGGAGTTACCCGCAGGTATACACCCATAGCCCCGATCTTAGCGGTTCGGTAGGGGCATGTATAGGAAACCCTGTAACGGCGGTAAACTTTGCAGCGAGTTTGAATATTGCAAACCTATCCAGCCTAAACAATTATTCTGCAAACTTTGTATTAAGTAAAAAAGTATTTGCTGGCAGCAGCATATCTGCGGGGGGCTTACAATTATTTGCCAGCCCCATACATTCTGATGCGGCCGGGTCTACCTATTTTGTGGCATTTAGCCATGCAATACAATCGGTGCCGTCAAAAACGCCGGGCACCTCAAAACTATCGTACACCATTGGTGTGGGCAACGGGCGGTTCCTGCACAAAAGCCCTACGGATATAGCCAAAGGGAAAGGTAAATACGGCACCGCGATTTTTGGAAGCTTGTCGTATGAGGTAATACAACATATTAATTTAAACGCAGAGTGGTCGGGGGTAAATTTGGGGTTTTCTTTGGGCGTAAAGCCGTTTAAAACCCCATTATCTGTTGGCCTTGGGGTTACTAATTTAACAAGTTATAGTTCGGATAAGCCTAATATGGTATTTAGCATAGGTTATCCGCTTTCGTTGGTCCGATAAAAATTAAGTAATGAAAAAGTTAGCTTTTAGTTTGCTGGTGATAACAGCAATTTTATTTGTAAACGACAGTTTTGCCCAATCGCGCGGAAATGCCTCAGACTGGCGAATCCCGCCGCCTTATATCCCTTCAGAGCCGGGAGCGCGGTTAGCGCAGGTTAAATTGCCTGCAATTGCCGCTCCAGAGCCTGTACTGGCTGCCGCCGACCTGGAGCCTGAAACCCCCGAAATGCCTGCCCTTCCCGATGCCGATTTACCGGTGGTTTTACCGTCCGTAAAGTCATCATTTAACCTATATAAGCCGGCAACAAATTTACCGGGCACCCCAACTACCCCCGGGTATTGGAGCGTAGAAAGCGCGGCAGGTACTGCTGCTTATTATTGGCACTCGGGCGTAGCTGCCGACCCGTACGCAGCTGGCCCCGGCTACTATGATAATAACACAGCGGGTTGGGTTGGCTTGTTTAAAGGTATAGAGGCCGGGCCTATATACTGGCAGTCGCCGCAGGGCAATAACGGGCAGCAAGGGCAGGCCCCGGGGCCGGTTCCACAATTGTTTAATTACACACCCGATATTATTATAGCAACAAGTATCCTGCTTTTCTAAACCCCCTGAAATGAAAAAACACTTATTGTTATTTATAATATTATTTACGGCTACCACGTGCTTTGCACAAACCGTTTTAAAAAACGGGGATAAGCATACCAAGAAAATATACATCAGGTCTAACACTGTTTTTCAGCAAGGCAAACGCGCTGTTAATATCAAAAGCAATTCATTTGTTAGTCGTGGTTACACTGCCGAGCAGGTTTCTGATAATATATTTTCATTTAAAATAACTACCGACAAAATAACCGATACTGTAAAAACCGATAAGCAGCAAATTAACTACAGTTCGGACAAGGCAATTGATACCAGTTCGTTTATCGAGAAAAGCCTGAATGATGTACGTAAGAAAATACTGAATGTAATATCAGATAAAAGCGGGATACTAACGGTAGCTTTTCGTACTTACCTGCAAAACAAAAACGATTCATTACTGGCCTTTTCCGGATTACTGCCCGATCAACTGATAGTTGGTAACCCTATTGACCTGATAGTTAAATTACCTTACGGCTATAGTTTAACCAAAGGCACACAGTGGAAAAGTACAATTGCCACAGTTTACGGTAAACAGGTGCTTACATTTACTGTTGAAAGCACCGGGCCTGCAACAAGTATTATCAGTTTTAAAGGCGGCGAATCTAAAAATTATGATAACCAGCAGAGCAAGCTACCCATCAGGTGTTACTTTAACACCAATATTTCGGGTAAAATGCGGGTAGATAACAAATCGTTAATTGTTAAGGAGCGCAATATTAAAACAGCAAGCAGCGGTTACCAATCCATTAACGGGGTTGTTTTTACGGTAGCAAAACGCAGTTCGATATCAGAGATCGTTGATTAATTAAGGTAGTGCCTGTATGTTGCCTGGTACCCGGCCAGGTAAGCAAACGGGCTAAGCAGGCCAAATAATATCTTTTGCACTATATAAGGTGGTTTTGCCAGGCGAAATGTATTAGAAAACGTACGCATCATCACCGCCGACTGCAAAACAGAGGGCATCCCTTTTTTATTTATCTGGCCGTCTGCCGCAAGCCCATAGGCTGTTTCTAAAAAGTACTCGGTTTGTAAAGCAGGTTTAACTATCCAGTTAACAACTGTTTTACCGGTGTGCGTGTTCCACATGCAGTGTACGGTGTTTGCTGGTATATGTAATTCATCACCGGCCTGCAATACTTTAACATTGCCGTTAATACGTACATTTACTTCGCCGGCTATTACCTTAAAAAACTCTTCCTGTATAGGGTGGTAATGTGGTGCGGGTTCGTTACCGGGCGCGCTGTAAGTGGCTTCCATTTCTAATAATTTGCCACCGGTGTTTTTACCGGTTTGCAAAAACTTTATTTCCTGTTTGTTATATGGGTTGTATATGATCTTGTTCGTGTAAGCCATAGGGTTTAATCGCAGTATTAAAACCTATGACGATAAAAGGGGAATAATTGTTACTATGACGGGTGCAAATTTTGTGTAAAGGCTTATAAATTGCCGGTTTTATTTGCACGGTACATTTCTTGGCGAATTAAGTTTTTGCGGCAAAGCATTATCCTACAGGGATTAAGTATATTAGCCCGCATATTTTTAACACATATTATGACCTTTCGCAACCCCTGCACCTGTTTATTAGCCATACTATGCCTCGCTGCGTTTGGCAATGCATCGGCACAAACAAAAAATAACACCCTTTATACCGCAGGCCATGCCAGCGCATTTATTGGCGGTTTATATGATGCCGTTTACCCATACAGCAAAGTTAAGCAACATGGCGATTTTGGTTTAGGTGCCCCCGATAAACTTGACGGCGAAATATTGGTATTAGATGGAAAGATCTACCAAACGCAATCTACCGGGAGGACCTTTGAAGTTAAAGAAACCGAACTGACACCTTTTACCGTGGTTAATTTTTTTAAGGCGGATAAAATTGTTAAAACAGCAATAAGCCTTAGCAAGGATAAATTATACGCATACCTTGATAATGTGTTATCTAACAAGAACGGCATTTACGCTATTAAAATAAAAGGCACATTTAACAGCGTTAAAACCAGGGCCTTCCCGCCGGTTACGCAAAAGCCTTATGTGCCCTTGGCTGATATGCTTTCGCTGCAGCATTTTTTTCAATTCAGTAATATCAGGGGTACGTTAGTAGGATACCGTATACCGGCATATATGGACGGGCCGAATATCACCGGTTATCACTTCCATTTTTTGAGTGATGATAAAAAAGCCGGCGGCCATATCATTGACCTTGCCACAGGTAATATCACCATCGAGATAGATGAACTGGACAGCTTTTTGGTAGATATCCCACAAACAGAAGCGTTTAACAACTTCGACTTTCAGAAGGATCGCCGTGAGGAGGTTAAACGGGTAGAGAACGGTAAAAAAGATTAAACCAGTTTCTTTAATGCCTTTGCCAAAATGTGGGTGGCTTGCTCCATTTCTGTGAAATTCATGGATGCAAACCCGATCCGGATGTGCTCGCTTTCGCGGGAATGATCGTAGTAGTAATCCTGCCCTGCACTTACAGCTAAACCCATCGAAGCAGCTTTTTCGGCAACATCCTTTGGTTTTATCCCGTTAAGATACTTCATCCAGATGGCAAAACCGCCGTCAGGAATTTTAAATTCCACATGTTCGCCCATTTGCCGGGTTAACAGGTTGCACAGTATATCGCGCCGTTCGTGGTATAACTTATTGGCTTTTTTTAAATGCCGTGTTATATCGCCATTTTTTAGCAGGTTGGCCATGGCTTCTTCCAAAAGGTGCTCGCCCTGGCGGTCAATTATCCGCCGCATTTTGGTAGCCTGGCTTATTAAATTGGGTGGCGCCACCATAAACCCTATGCGGATACCCGGCGCAATAGTTTTACAAAACGAACCGATGTATATTACACTGCCATAATAATCGGCGCTGGCAAGCGGCAATATCGGGCTGCTTGAATAGTGAAAATCGTAATCATAATCATCCTCGATAATGGCAAAGCGGTACTTCATGGCCAGTTCCAGCAGGCGCATGCGCCGCTCAGAGCATAAGGTAACCGTAGTAGGCTGATGGTGGTGCGGTATCACGTACAGCAACTTTACTTTTTTCTTTTTGCAGATCTCCTCCACCGCATCCAGGCTGATGCCGAACTCATCAACAGGCACCAATTCTAAATTAGCCCCGGTTTGTACAAACGTTTCGTTAGCCCCGCAGTAACCCGGGTCGGCGGCTATTACGGTATCGTTTTTATTCAATAGCAGTTGCGCGGCCAGGTAAATAGCCATTTGCGCGCCCTTGGTTATCAGGATATGTTCGGGCGTTACATGTAAACCGCGGGTTTCGCCAAGGAAACGGGCAAGCTCCGTCCGCAGGTTTTCCGAACCTTGCTCGGGGCCATATAACAGGTATTTTGATGTAAAGTGGTAGTTGGCAAAACGCCGGTACTCGCGCAGCATCAGTTCAACAGGGGCAAGGCGTGTGTCGGGGTAACCTTCGTTAAACGCGATGATATGCCCTGTACTTTGCTTTTGCAGATTAATGTGTGATAGTTTATTGTCGCCAACATCAAAATAGGTTTTGTTTGGGTAAACTAATTTCTGCGGGCTTTCGGCAATGGGCCGTGGCGATAGTTCGGGCAGGTTGGCGGCAATAAATATCCCTTTTTGCGGATACACATCAACCCAACTTTGTGCGTACAACTCATCGTACGCCGCAACTACGGTATTACGATGAACCTTTAACCCAAGGGCAAGTGCACGGCTGCTGGGTAATGCCGATGCCGGCTTTAAAGTACCCTGCCTGATATGACAAATAATTCCGTTGGCTATTTGCAGATACACAGGCACCTGCAAGCTTTTGTCAATGTTAAGTAAACCTGTTATATATTGCATGCTGGACTATCCCGGTTGTTTTTTCTGGACTATAAAGGTAGGCCAATTGTGGTGTAATTTTATATCAGTAAACAAAAAAATGATGAAGCAGGTAAAAATTCAGCAACTAACGGCATTATATTTAAGGGCAGCGCTTGGCATTGGTTATGTTTGGTTGGTTGCCGACAGGCTTGGCTGGCTGGGCGCTTACGGGCAACCACATATAAGCTGGGGCGACTGGGAACATTTTATGGTGCTATCGCGAAAAACCATGTCGTTTTTGCCCGATGCGCTTGTAACACCACTTGCCGTATTAGCAACTATAGGCGAGGGCATTTTTGGCCTGATGTTGCTACTTGGTTTATTTACACGTATTGCCGCTTTGGGCAGCGGTGCATTAACCCTTGCTTTTGCATTATCAATGACGATATCCAGGGGTATTGATTCGCCTATAGGGTACTCTGTTTTCACGGTAAGCGCAGCAAGCTTTTTGCTGGCCACACTGCCGGGATATAAATGGAGCATCGATTCTTTAATTTCTAAACAACAATTGTCATGACCGCTACCACACAAAAAACACCATCCCCATTAATGGTTATTATAGCATTTGCTACTGTATATATTGTTTGGGGTTCAACCTATTTCTTTATCCAGGTGGCTATACAGGGCATACCGGCAATGCTGATGGGCGCTATGCGTTATACCATTGCCGGTTTATTGATGCTTGGCTGGTGTGCGCTTAAGGGCGATAAGATCTGGGTGAAAAAAGATGTGATAAACGCAGCCATAGGCGGGATAGTTTTACTTGGTATTGGCAACGGCATAGTGATATGGGTTGAACAGGTTTTGCCCAGCGCTATGGTGGCCATTATGGTATCGGCCAACCCAATTTGGTTTGTAGTGCTCGATAAAAGAAACTGGAAAGAGAACCTGCGCAGCACCGCCACCATTGTTGGGCTGGTAATTGGTTTTGCAGGTGTAATATTGCTATTTGGCGAACAGGTTGTTAACACCATGGGCGGCACCCACGATGATGCTAAAATATGGGGCGTAGGATTATTGGTGCTTGGCCCTATAGCATGGTCGGCCGGATCGTTATACTCAAAGTATAAAGGAAGCAGCAGCCCGGCACGCGTAAATACCGCATGGCAAATGCTGGTAGCAGGCATTGCGTTTTTACCGGTAAGCGCCTGGCATAACGAGTTTGCAAATTTCGACATTACCACCGTACCCACCCAGGCATGGCTGGCCGTTATTTACCTTATTGTTTTTGGTTCGATAGCGGCGTTTACCGCCTACGTATGGCTGTTGCAGGTAAGGCCGGCAACACAGGTAAGCACACACTCGTACGTTAACCCGGTCATAGCGGTATTGTTAGGGGTGATGTTTGCGCAGGAGCATATCTCCTGGCTGCAGATAGGCGGACTGGTAATTATATTGGTTAGCGTATTGCTGATAAATCTTGCTAAATACCGTAAGGATGCAAATGAGAAAAAACACGTTGAAAAGAAACCTGAAGAAATTGATGGTGTACTGTGCGAGGCGGTTTAAAAATCACCTTTGGCAGATAATGTCTGGTAACTCGGGGCGGTAATAATAACATGCTGTCGGCTGATCTGAATTTAAACCTGTCGCGATTAAACAACAGCCTTTCAGATCCGGGAGTTACGGCCAAGCGTTAGGTATAGTATTGAACCCAGGAACGGCGCAAACAGAATAAACAACACCCAAATTACTTTAGCACCCGGATTTTTAAAAGTTGACCGAACGGCATCAAGCAAACTGAATATGATAAGCCCGAAATAGGCAACAACTAAAAACAGTATGATAAAAATACCAACCGTGTCGACATTTAGGAATAGTAAGCAGCTCATAGGTGATGGTTTATTTAAAGGTATAAATAAAATGGCTAATCTAATTAACCGCTTATCTAACCTCTAACATTTACTTCACGCTTTTCTTTTGTACAATAAAGTAACCTGCAATAAATACTACAACGGCTACAGCAAGGCTCACATACACATCTTTAGTGTATATATCTATTTCAAAACTCCTTGCCGGCTCCTGGTTCTGTTTCAGCATGCTTTTTAACGCGCCCATAGGATGCGCGTATGGAAACAGGTAACTGTACTCCCAGTTATTGGATGCCAGTATAACGCCGGCTACCGAGGCAACAAAGCCAAGCCCCATTGGCTTCAAAAAGTCTGACCATAAAAGGCTCAGTAAAAATTGAATAGATAGTATGCCTAACGCGGATAATAACAACTTGTAAAACACCTGGATCAGCTGAAGTTCCATATGATACTCGTTAAACTTCAATGCTGGCTTTACAACGCTTAATAAATTACCAAAGGCAATATTAAACAGGGCAAACAGCGCCAGGCATAAAAAAAGCAGGAAAAACGCGTAAAAGTATTTGGCACCATAAACCGCCCAGCGGGATATGGGCAAGCTGAATAAGGTTTTCCAGGTATCGGCTTTATGTTCAACACTGTTTACCGAGTAGGCAACAAATATGGTATAAATAGGCAGCAATAACGAACCCATACTCCCCAGGCTTATCATACTAAACTGTACCCAAAGCCCCATTGGCGGCAATTTGGCAAGGTCGGTACTTTTTGAATAAACGGATACAAAAGCCAAGCCGGTTATAAGCAAAGGTAAAATTATAGCGCCCCAAAAACCAAGCGTTTTGCGGCTCTTGTAAAATTCAGACTGGAACGATAGTAGAAATCCTTTCATTATAATTTAATTGCTTTTGGTAGTAATATCTAAGAATAACCGTTCAAGGTCTTTTCGCTGCTTGTTTATGCCAAATACCGTAAACCCGTTTTGTATAAGCAAAGTGTTGATGTCGCCAATTTGCTGTTTAGAGTTAAATGGTACAAATAGCTGGTCCTGGTCAATTTCGGTTACCGTAAAATTATGGCGCTTTAAAAGGTTGGCGGCATCAACAGTATTATCTGTTTCGATGTGTATAAGGGGCTGGCTTATATTTTGCAGATCGTGTATCGTGCCCTGGAACATCAGCTCGCCGTTATTAATAATACCAACGTGGGTGGCCATCTTTTCAATTTCGGCAAGCAGGTGGCTCGATATAAATACGGTTTTACCGTTAGCAACAAGTTTCATCATCAACTCGCGGATCTCGATGATGCCGTTAGGGTCAAGCCCGTTAGTAGGCTCGTCCAGTATCAATAGTTTAGGGTCGTTTAGTAAAGCCAGTGCAATACCCAGGCGTTGTTTCATCCCCAATGAATATTGGCCGGCTTTTTTACCCCCGGCATTGGTTAACTGAACAAGTTTCAGCATTTCATCAACCTTGTTCTCATTAACCTGCAAAAGCATGGCGCGGTTCATCAGGTTTTCGCGGCCGGTAAGGTGATGGTATATGGCAGGCTGCTCTATAAGCGAGCCTATTTGCGATAGTATGCTGATACGGTTTGCTTCCAGCTCCTGCCCAAAAATATGAATGCTGCCTTCGCCTGTACGTAACAGGTTTAGCAGCATTTTTATAGTAGTGGTTTTACCGGCGCCGTTTGGCCCTAAAAACCCGTATATGCTCCCTGCCGGAACTTGCAGGGATAGCGATTTAACAACTTGCTGATTACCGAAGCTGAATGATAAGCCGTTTGTTTGGATTACCATAGTTTGTCGGTAGCAACAGAGCACACTGTTTTAACAACGGTTACACCTTTAATAAATAACGATGTAGCCTGCACAGCTGAGTTATGAGCAGTAAATTGTCTTTTTTGTTCAAACTGGTAGCTTACGCCCATTATAATGGCAAATACTACAGGGGCCAGTAATAAAATAAATGGATTTGAGTTTGAAACTAACTTTTTCATTGTGTTATCGTTTTTGATAGAACAAAGAAATACTAAATAATTTACCTGCTAAAAACTATTAGACCAACGGTCATCATTTGTAGATGAACGGTTAATAAGGCCAATTAACCCGTTCATCGGTTTTAAATGCCCGTTCATCGGCAAAAATTATAACTATATATAATTACACAGGCATATTCAACTCAAAATATTACTTTAGTGCAGGTTAATACCCTATAATATTAATGAGAAGAAGCTGGCAAATATTCTGGCACGTACTGTTCTGGGTGAGTGTGATAACTTTCTTTGTGTTTGTAGCGCACAATGGTGGTAAAAGCACCATGCAAAGTTTGCTGATCATATTTGTGGTATTTGGTATTGTCAATATCGGCCTGTTCTATCTAAACTACCTGGTGCTTATCCCCCAATTTTTAGATAAAAAAAAATATAAAATTTATGCCCTGTGTGTTATAGCCGCAATTATTGCAGTAGGCCTTTCTAAATTTGGCCTGGCTGTAATATTTAAGCCCCTTACATATGTGCGTATGGGCAAGGCCATTGGGTTTTGGCAATACTCTTTTAGCACATCATTCACCAGCATTGTTTTTGTTTTTTTAAGTACAGTTTTAAAATTTACTATCGACTGGTTTATGAACGGGCGTATCCAGCGCGATCTGGAGAACCAGCGCCTTAGTGCCGAACTGTCTTTTCTTAAATCGCAGATAAACCCCCACTTCCTGTTCAACTCTTTAAATAGCATCTACTCGCTGGCCTATCAAAAATCTGATACCACGCCCGAAGCCATTTTAAAGCTATCCGAAATTATGCGTTATATGCTTTACGAGTGCAACGATAATAAGGTGGAGCTGACCAAAGAACTGCAATACCTGCAAAACTATATCGACCTGCAAAAGATAAGGTTTGGCAATAAAGCCTTTATCAATTTTGATGTAACAGGCGAGGTAACCAACCAGCATATTGTGCCTTTGCTGCTTATCTCATTTATCGAAAATGCCTTTAAGCACGGGATAGCAAACGATGCGCTATCGCCCATAAAGCTTAAAATAAACCTGGAAGAAGGGAACTTTTACTTTTTTATCCAAAACAAAAAACACACGCATAACCGGGATGCCTCGGGCGGGATAGGCCTGGCAAATGTTCGCCGCAGGCTCGATCTTTTATACCCCGGAAAATATAATTTAGATATTCGCGACGAAGCGGATACATACACTTGTCAATTATCCTTAGTTTTATAGCCATATGATCCGTTGCCTTGTTGTTGATGATGAGCCTTTGGCGCTAAATATACTGGAAGATTATATCTCCAAGATGCCTTCGCTGCAATTAGTTAAAGCAACCACCAATCCTATCGAGGCTTTAACCATGGTACAGGACGGCGGGATAGACCTGGTTTTTTTAGACGTGCAAATGCCCGAGCTTACCGGCATCCAGTTTCTGCGGATAGCCAACGGCAAGGCAAAGGTGATACTAACCACCGCTTACCCGCAGTATGCCCTGGAAGGTTACGAGCTTGATGTGGTAGATTACCTGTTAAAACCGATAGCTTTCGACAGGTTTTTTAAATCGGTACAAAAGGCGCAGGGGCTTATACAACCTGCTGCAAAACCCGCGGCGCCGGCCGAGCCTGTTCAGCAGGATGATTTTATGAGCGATTTTATCTTTGTTAAAACCGAGCATAAAATTCAGAAGGTTTACCTGCATGATATCCTTTTTATAGAAGGCCTTAAAGATTACGTTTCTATATTCACCCCTGCCGAGCGCATCATCACCCTGCAAGGCATGAAGAAAATGGAAGACGCCCTGCCGCCAAAGCATTTTATCCGCGTGCATAAATCATACATCGTATCTATTAATAAGATAGACAGTATTGAACGCAGCCGCATTTTCATTGGCGATAAAATAATCCCCGTAGGTGATACCTACCGCGATGAATTTTTTAAGATAGTTGATGGGAAGAATATTTGATCAGTTGGCAGTAGGCAGTTTGCATTGTATACAGGTAACTGCAAACAGCCTACTGCAAACTGCTAAATTGGCTCATAATCCTAATCTCCTTCGGATAGTAATTATTGATCCTGTTGGGCAATAACTTGGCCCATCCCAATGCCAAACCTTCGTAAGTCATTAGGCTCCAGCCTTTGCCGGTAATTTCCAGGTCTATATTATCGCGGCGTAAATACTGTATGGCCTGTTCTTTGGTAAGTTCGGTAGATAACACCGCATCCTTATTAATAGCGAGACTTAAAGCTAACTCATGGTCGGGTATCAGATCGTTACCCGCAAGTTTGCCAATCCGCACGCCCGACTTTTTGATATACAGGTGCCGGTGCAAAATATTAAGGCTTTCTTTGTGCTCGCGGTTTATGGCCAGCCAGTCCTCGTTCACCTTAAAAAAATAAAAGTCGTCGGCATTTTTCATATAACCTTTTACAATGTCCATTTCTTTTGCGGGCAGCTTTTGCTGGCCGCTGTTTTTGTAGTTAGACAGGCCGCCGCTGCTTTCCTTTTTTCGCAGGCAGGCCGCAAACAAACCCTCGCCCTTTACCTTGCCGGGGTAAAAGCGGTAGCCCCATGCTTTTTTCAGCGGCGATTCGGTTTCAACAATTCCCCACTCCTTATATATAGGTATGCGGATGCTTTCTAAACCAAACTCAGTACAAAGCCAATCCAGGATCTCCTCGTTCTCCTGGTGCGAATAACTGCACGTACTATATATAAGGTATCCATCCTCTTTTATGGCCGGGTAAATATCGGCCAGGATGCGTTCCTGCCTTTGGTGGCAAAGGTTTACGTTGCCCTCACTCCATTCGTTCATGGCCGCGGGGTCCTTGCGAAACATGCCCGAGCCAGAGCATGGCGCGTCGACCAGTACCACATCAAAAAAACTATGGATGGCATTAAAATCCCTTGGGTCGTTATTGGTAACAATGGTGTTTGATGTGCCCCATCGGTTTAGGTTGTCGGTTAGTATAGGTACACGCGTTTTAATGATCTCGTTTGCCACTAACAGATCAGTGCTTTGCAGCGCCGAATTGAGCAGGGTGGTTTTACCACCTGGCGCGGCGCATAGGTCTAATACTTTAATAGCACCATCTTTATTTGGGCGGATGGTATTTAATATATGCCCGATGAACATGGATGAAGCTTCCTGCACGTAATAAGCACCCGCATGAAACAGCGGGTCGAAAGTAAAAGAAGGGCGCTCGTTTAAATAAAAACCCTCTGCGCACCACGGCACCTGCGAGTCGGTTTTAACGGCCGACGGCTTAAAAGGGTTTATCCGGATAGCCGTTGGGGCGGGTTCAGACTGGTGCGCGTCGATAAAAGTTTGGCGGTCAAAGCCCGGTTCGTTGCACAAATCATCTAAAAAGTGCGGCGGGAAATTGTAATTATCCATATCTGAATCAAACTTACGCAAAATTTTCAGGGGAGCTTATTTGCAAGTTTGCAACCAATATATACATACACACGCCGGCAATTGATGTTTGCACTTGTATTTAGGTGAAAGTTTAACGGTAGTTTTCAGGCAGTTACATAATTGTTTTAATTATTTGAAAATATGTTTGGGCTGATAGGTGTTTTCTCCTTACATTTGTGGCCGCTCAAATAAAAGGGCGTTGTTTTTTGAAGTTTGGCGAATAAAAAAGAAGTTTAAAAAAGTGGTTTTTTCACTTGGCAAACCGAAAGATTATTTGCACCTTTGCAGCCCGCAACAACGAAAGGAATTGCGGTTGTTAATTGAAAAGATAGCGAAGAAAAAACAATTCAAAAAAAGTGAAAATAACACTTGACACGAATTAAAAATAATCGCATCTTTGCAGCCGCTTCGGAAACGAACGAAAAGCAATAAAGAAGATAACCACAAGGGTTTTCTGAAATTAAAAGATTGAAAGTTGAACGCCGCAATGGCCACAACATATACCAACCCGCGAGGCGAGGAAAAAAGTTCTTAAAAGAGATAGAGAATAAATTATGCAGCGTAACAGCAGAACAGCGATGTTCAGCGGTTAAGAGCGAAACTTAAGGGATAGGGATAATGTAAGAGAATATTTTTTTTTACAGATTACTATTGATTGAGTTAATAGGGTCTGGATTTGAACAACACATTATACAATGGAGAGTTTGATCCTGGCTCAGGATGAACGCTAGCGGCAGGCCTAATACATGCAAGTCGGACGGGATTGTGGAGCTTGCTTCACATGAGAGTGGCGCACGGGTGCGTAACACGTATGTAACCTACCTTAATCTGGGGGATAGCCTCTCGAAAGAGAGATTAACACCGCATAACATTACGACATAGCATTTTGTTGTAATCAAATATTTATAGGATTAAGATGGGCATGCGGAACATTAGCTAGTTGGTAAGGTAATGGCTTACCAAGGCTACGATGTTTAGGGGATCTGAGAGGATGACCCCCCACACTGGTACTGAGACACGGACCAGACTCCTACGGGAGGCAGCAGTAAGGAATATTGGTCAATGGGCGCAAGCCTGAACCAGCCATGCCGCGTGCAGGAAGACGGCCCTACGGGTTGTAAACTGCTTTTGTACCGGAATAAACCCCTTTTCGTGAAGAGGGCTGAATGTACGGTAAGAATAAGGATCGGCTAACTCCGTGCCAGCAGCCGCGGTAATACGGAGGATCCAAGCGTTATCCGGATTTATTGGGTTTAAAGGGTGCGTAGGCGGCCTATTAAGTCAGGGGTGAAAGACGGTAGCTTAACTATCGCAGTGCCTTTGATACTGATAGGCTTGAATACACTTGAGGTAGGCGGAATGTGACAAGTAGCGGTGAAATGCATAGATATGTCACAGAACACCAATTGCGAAGGCAGCTTACTAAAGTGTCATTGACGCTGAGGCACGAAAGCGTGGGGATCAAACAGGATTAGATACCCTGGTAGTCCACGCCCTAAACGATGAATACTCGATGTTGGCGATATACGGTCAGCGTCTAAGCGAAAGCGTTAAGTATTCCACCTGGGGAGTACGCCCGCAAGGGTGAAACTCAAAGGAATTGA
>NZ_SEWG01000006.1 GCF_004168255.1 Mucilaginibacter terrigena
TTGCGAGCGATAGCGTGGCAATCTCAGAGGACAAGTAACCACTCAACCCGTCATGCCGTCCGTTAGCCAAGGGATCGTTACCTCTGATGCTTAGTGCGCCCTACAGTAATCCGCCGCTCATTGCCGAGGAGGGCTACTTCTTTTGTCTTGAAACAAAAGAAGCAAAAATTCAAGTCAGCAAAAAGGCTTCTTTGCCGCACAGGCCTTTGCGCCGCAAACCGCTCAGAACCACTCCAAAGGAGTCCTTTGGACGGGCTGGAATCTTTTTGCCCCACTGCGTTCGCACTACCACTCGCTTCAGCAAAAATTTCCTATGCCCTTGCCACGCTCAGGCCACCATCGTTCTTCCCGCTTTCGGACGAAGCTGTTTTTCTGACATGGGAATTTCTGAAAATTCGGGTTTAGACAAAGCTAAACTACATTCCCGCCATACACCCGGCCCGCCGCCATGACAGGCCCGCGCTTTTAAAGAAAATCCCATCAATCCAAAAATCGTGTAAATCAAGGTTCAGACAAATAAACCCAAAATGCTGTCGCGAGCTTGTAGCTCGTGACATGACACAAGTCAGCTTTCAGCTGACGGAACCTGAAAGCTTGCATAAAGCCCTCGCACAAGTTACGCTGCGCTAAACTTGCGCGAGGGGAAGGGGAGCTATGAGCCGGTGCTCATAAGTTGGGATTATTGGTGTGTTCGACGGCATAGTTTTCAATTGCTCTTAATACATTGGTCATATCTTTTCTAACTTCGATTTCAGTAAATCGAAGTATTGTTAAATTATATGCTGCAAGTTCAGTTTCCCTTACTATATCCAATTTATACTGTTCTTCATGGCTGTGATAACGGCCGTCTATCTCAACAATTAAACCTAATTCGTAGCAATAAAAATCTACGATATAGTTTAATAACGGCTTTTGACGATGAAAATCAAACCCATAAATCCGTTTGTTTCTAAGCTCTTTCCACAATAAAACTTCACCAAGGGTGCTGTCGTTCCTGAGGTTACGTGCCAATTGCTTCAAGTTTTTATTATATGGTATTAGCTTTCGTTTCATTAAACATTATCCACGAAAGTTACTCATTATCTGATTATTTATTTGATACCCAATAGTTCCCCTCTCGAGAGGGGTTAGGGGTGTGTTAGTGAAGAGACCAGCTGGCTAATCCCGTTCATTAACACACCCCATGAATGTTATTGCATCTTGTTCTTTTCTGCTGCCCCTCTCAAGAGGGGATCGCTGGGATCGTACTTGTAAATAAGCGACCGACTAACTTTGCTTAAACGATGCATGGCGTATAAGGTTTCTCCTCACCCCATTTCGCAGCCCGGCCCGGGTTCGTTCGAAATGACCGTGGGGGGGGTATGACAAACGGGATAAAATTTACTCTTCCCCTTCCTCCCCTTCGGCAACGCTTAGCAACCCTTCCGGTTGTTTAAAGTTGCTTTTTACGAAGTGGCACCAGTCGCATTCTTTTTTGCCGCAGCCGGTGCTAAAATCGTGGGCCATTATTTTTTGGTAAACGGTGGTAATTTGTTCGGTCACTTCCTCAATATCCTGCGGACCGATTACCACTTTGGCTTTAAAGTATTCGCCTTCGCGCTCAGGTTCCACAAAATCAAATATGGTGTTCACCACTTCCCAATCGTTGGTTCGGTCGTTATCTATCAATATCTTGTAAAACACCGCCTGGCGCCAGTAATCGCCGCCGTTGGGCTGCTCGTTGGTTGGCGGTTCCAATTTAGGTTTGGCGTTGCGCACCCGGCCGGTCTTGTAATCAACCACGGTTACCTGCTTGCCGTCAAACTCTATCTTATCCAGGTTGCCCTTAATGGGTACGCCGCGCACTTCAATGTTTTTAATGCTGCGCTCGGTTAGGGCTACCTTATTCCAGGTGGCCACGTTTTGCTCGTAGTACAGCGGCAGTATCTTGTCGCCGTAATCAACCCGCAGTTTAAAATCCACTTTGGTGAACGAGTCGCGGTTGCGGTACATATACCAGCGAAACTCCTTTAAAAATTCTTCGGTAGATATAAACTGGTCGTCGTTCTCCTTTAGCCTGCGGTAAGCCTTGTTAAGGGCCCAGTGCACTGCCTGTCCAAAGGTAGCCGACGGGCTTTTGCCCGATGGCACCCGGATGAGGCACTGGAAATAAAACCGCAGCGGGCAATCCAGGTAGTTGTTTAAGTGCGTAACCGAAAGGGTATAATTTTGCAGCAGCTGGTTAATGTAGTTGCGGTCCAGAAGTTCTACAACAGGCTTATCAGCCTCGCTAAATTGCGTGGCGTAAAAGCCCAGCATATCATCGGGGTTTACCTTTGGATAAGTAACCTGCAGGTGCGTATCGGCCAGTATCTCGCCGATAAACTGCGATGGCTCCTGGTCTTTGCCGTTCTTATCCTTGCCGGCATACGAGATGTTAAGGCATTGTTTTGAGCGTGTAAGCGCTACGTAAAACAGCCTGCGGGCTTCTTCTTTTTGGGCGATATCGTCGGACGCGGCCCTTGTAAGCGTATCGGGGTAGCTAAAGCCCGAGTTGCGGCCCTTGCTGTCCCAGGTTTTTTTATCGCAGCCAATAAAGAACACATGCTCAAACTCTAGCCCTTTTGAGCCGTGGGCGGTTAAAAAGTTGATGCCGTTATCAGAAAAGATAACCTTGTTCAGTTCCAGCCGGATGTTGTTTTTACGCATCAGGTCGATAGTGGCTATCAGGTCGGCCAGTTTAATTTCGGGGTTCTTGCGGCTTTCGTCCTTTAAAAAATCGAAGAAGCTGGTAAGCATTTGCATGTGCACGCCCTTGTCCGGCTGCTGCATAATGTATTTAAGGATGCCCATTTTGGCCACCACATCCTGGAAGAACTGCTGCAGCGTAACGCTTACGGCCGATGTTAACAGCTCATCGATATCATTGATCAGGAATTTCATCGCGGTTGCCGGCGGCTTGCTGAACAGATCCGTTTGTGCCGCGACGCGCATCTCGTGAATGTAACGGCGCAACGAGGTCTTGGGCGCGTTATTACTTGCCGTGCTATAGTTCTCCTTAGCTACCGCGATGCTTGCCTTAGCCACCTCGATAGGCGGGATGGTGAAGAAATCGTAATGCAGGATCTCGAACAGCAGCTCGTCACCACTATAAGGCGAATCCAGCTCCATGGCCAGGTAGCGCAGGATGTTCACTATCTTCTCGCCAAAGGGGATGGTCAGCACGTCAATTTTACGTTTGGTGTTAACCGCGATTTGCTGGGTATCTAAATAATGCAGCAACTCCTCTACCTGGCTGTGGTTACGGTATATCACCGCAATTTCGCCCGGCGGGGTGCCTTTGGTTACCAGCTGTTTTATTTGCAGGGCCACGTCCACCAGTTCCTGGCTTGGGTTTTCGTATTCCTTAATTACAGGCTCAACAATCTCCTCTGTAAACCTCGGGTGCGATGAATGAAGGTGTTTATCCAGCTTTAGCTGGGCAGTTAAACGCTCGCGGTTATTGTTGATGAGCGCGCGGGAGATATCCAGGATATGCTGATTGGAGCGGTAGTTATGTTTAAGCACAACGGTTTGCAGGGTGGCCACGTAATCGCCGGCAAAATCAAGAATGTTCTTCATGTTTGCCCCCTGGAACTTAAATATCGACTGGTCATCATCGCCCACCACAAACACGTTTGGCGTTTCCCAGTAGTTGAGTAAAAACCTAAGCAGCTGGTTTTGAGAACCGCTGGTATCCTGGAATTCATCCACCAGGATATACTGGTAGCGTTCCTGGTAGCGGCGCAGTATCTCGTCGTTCTCGCGGAAGGCTTTTAGCACCCACAGGATCATGTCGTCGTAATCGTACCAGTTTTTTGCGCGCATTTTGGCCGCGTAGTTCCCGTACTCGCTTACGGCGGCCAGCAGTTTGCTCATGGCTTCCTGCACCTTGTCAATATCTTTCTGTTTAGGGTCGCCAATGGCGATGCCTGCTTTGGGGTTGGCGCGTTTATAAATAAACTCGTCGCGGTTGGGCAGGTCGTCCAGGTATTCCTGTACAGCCTGTTTGATCAGGTTATCGGTCCAGTTCTCGGTCTTCATGGTCGAGAACAGTTTTTTAAGCCTTGGGGCGTCATAATACTTATCGCCGGTAAAGCGTTTCAGCAAATGGTCGTTACCAAAATCATCAATCAGCTCCTGGAAAAGCATGGCCGATTCCAGGTCAGACAAGGCCTCCAAATTCAGCTTGCCAAAATATTCCAGGTTCTCCTGGATGATCTCGTTACAAAACGCGTGGAAGGTGTATATGTTGATGCGGTATGCATCCGGCCCAATAAACTCGAACAGGCGCTTGCGCATGGCAACGGCGCCCGCATCGGTATAGGTAAGGCAAAGGATCTCGCTTGGCAGGGCATCGGTATCGGTCAGGATCTTGCCTATCCGCGCGGCCAGGATCTGGGTTTTGCCCGTACCGGGGCCGGCAACAACCAGCACCGGGCCATCCATTTGGTTAACGGCGGCCAGCTGCTCGGGGTTTAAACCCGCAAGCGCTTCCTGGAATTTGATGTTATATTTATTGAGTGGAGATTGCATAGTTGTAAGAGTAAAGATAGGGAATGGCGGCGAGTAAACTCACCCCGGCACCACTCCGCTTGCCGACCCTCTCTGCTGCGCAAAGAGGGTAAGGAGAATTGTCGGTGGGGACACCGACAATGAAAATATTATAGTTGTTTTGCATAACGAGCTATCACCTCGTCATGCGGCGTTAATTTATCTTCTGCTGCTTGTTTTTTTGCGCGCTCAATTCCCTGCTTCACATTTTCAGGTAAATCGTCCCAAAAATCTTTGCCTTCATTATCAAGTACTTGCTTAAGTTGAAACAGTAATCCCTCGTCCTCAACATCCAATAAGCGTTTAGCTAATTCTAATTTTTCAGCGATTAAGTTCATACTCAAATTTAACGTTTTAAACTTAGCAAAGCAATAAATAGTATTTACCACTTATATTTGATTATGAAGATAGCCACCTATAATGTTAACGGTGTAAACGGCCGTTTGCCTGTGCTGCTGCGCTGGCTGGAAGAAACCGCGCCCGATGTTGCCTGCCTGCAGGAACTGAAAGCGCCCGACGAAAAATTCCCCCTGCAAGCCATAAAGGATGCCGGTTATAACGCTATCTGGCATGGCCAGAAAAGCTGGAACGGGGTGGCCATACTGGCGCGTAATTTAGCTATCAATGAAACCCGCCGCGGCCTGCCCGGCGACCCTGACGACAGCCACAGCCGCTACATAGAGGCCGAAGTAAACGGCATAACCATTGGCTGCCTTTACCTGCCAAACGGTAACCCTGCGCCGGGGCCAAAGTTTGATTACAAGCTGCGCTGGTTTGAAAGGTTCACCGCCCATGCCGCCGAACTTTATGCCTCGGGCAAACCCGTGGTGCTCACCGGCGATTACAACGTAATGCCAACCGAACTTGATGTTTACAAACCCGAGCGCTGGGTGGAGGATGCGCTATTCCGGCCGGAAACACGGGCGGCTTTTAAAGCCCTGGTAGAACAAGGCTGGACGGATGCCATACGTAAGCTTAACCCCGATAAGGTTATTTATACTTTTTGGGATTACTTCCGTAATGCTTATGGCCGCGATGCAGGACTAAGGATAGACCACTTTTTGCTTAGCCCCGACCTGGATAAACGGCTTATAACCGCCGGGGTTGACCGCCATGTACGCGGATGGGAAAAAACCAGCGACCACGGCCCGGTTTGGATAGAACTTGCTGATGCATAGGCGTTAAGGGGCATGCATGTTTAAATAATGTTTAAAAAAGTTTCCCCTAAATAAAAGCGGGCTGGCTATAACACACATTTTTACGGCTGCTGTAGATTATTTAAAATAAATGGGCGTACTTCGCGGTTTAAATCACAAAACGGTCATAAGTGCCATTAATATGTAACACTTAGTGCCTTTTGGAGTTTAAGTGTTATTTTAATATTTATACGCGCAACATACATTGAATAAAATAGTTAAAATCACAAAAGTGCAGAGCACCCCGGGCCCTATAAGCTTTAAATTACTGTTGAGTATTTTATTAGCGCCTTTGTTTACAGGCATTAGCGGGCTTGCGTACGCCCAGGTTACGCCACCGGCTGATACCGTGAAAAGGGATACTATAAAAGTTCAAAAGCGTGCGGACCTGTCATCGCAGTACGATGTGGCAGACTTGTTCAGCGCTATTTTTCATCCGCACAAAAAACCCGATTCGCTTAAGAAAAAATCGGGTATTACCATAATTCCTAATATTGCCTCTAACCCTACTATTGGTTCGCAAATAGGTATAAAAGCCGTTGCAGGCCGCGTATTGGGGAACGTACCGGGTACTTATATGTCTGCTGCTGCAACATCGGCGTCTATCACTACAAAGGGTATTTTATATTTTTATATTAACCATAATGTGTACACACCTGGCAATAAGTGGAACCTGCAGGGTAGCCTGGTAGCTGCCAAGAGCGTTACCCCCGATTTTGGTTTAGGCATAGGCCAGGGATCGGACGCGAGCACTGCCGACCATGTACTAACCGACCCCGAACGCAAGGGGTATGTTTTTAATTCGCTGTATTATAACTTCAGGGAAAAGGTGTATAAAGAGGTTGAAAAAAACCTGTTTATTGGCGCGGGTGTTTCGTTTGATATCAGGCGGAATATCGAGAACAAAAAAAATAAAGATGATTTAACCCCGTATAATATTTACAGCGACAGGTATGGGTTCGACAGGGGGAAGTATATGTCGAACGGGTTGCTGTTTAACGTACAATACACCACGCGCGACAACCAGAACCGGGCGTATAAAGGTATTTATGTTGATGCCGGTATAAGGGCAAACCAAACCTGGATGGGCAGCGATAAGAACGCGTTGCTGTTTACAACTGATTTTAGAAAATACTGGAGCCTTTCTTCCAGCCACCCCGAACATGTAATAGCTTTCTGGAACTGGGGGGCTTATGTGCTTAACGGCGCGTTACCATACCTGGAACTACCCGGAACAGGTAAAGATGGATCGTACCGCAGCGGCAGGGGATACGTGGGCGGTTATTTTAAATCGCCGCAGTACGATTACTCGGAAGTTGAGTACCGTTTCCCGATAACCAAAAATAAGTTTTTAAGCGGCGTTGCATTCGTTAATATACAAACCGCCAGCGATAACGGCCTGGGCACAAAACTGTTTGAACAATGGCAGCCGGGCGGCGGCGCAGGTTTGCGCGTTTTATTTAATAAGCATACACGCACCAACCTATGCCTCGACTATGCCTGGGGCAATTATGGCGCGCATGGTTTCTTTCTTGGCCTGAACGAAGCTTTTTAAACCGTGCCTATTTTGCTAACTTCAGTAAATAAGCTAATACTTTAGGATTATTAAAATCGGCCATGCCTTCGTGGCGAAATACCATTTTACCTTTTTTATCAAAAATTATTGTGGTGGGGAGTGCGCTGCCAAACATTTGTGGCGGCACATCGCTATTGGTTTTATAAAGCGGCAGGCTATACCCGTTTTTGCTCATAAATATCGACGACCTGGCAAAGTTGCCATCAGCATCAACGGCCATAAAAACAATTTTGTTATTATTTTTAACCTTTTGGTACAAAGTACTAATAGCCGGCATTTCGGCAATACATGGGGGGCACCATGTTGCCCAAAAGTTGATGAACACTACCTTCCCTTTTTGATCGGCAAGGTTCACTATCTGCCCGTCGGCCTTCTGGAAAATAACAGCGGGCAGGCTGGCATCTATACCGGCCCCTTCGTTATTTGAAATATCGGGTTGAAATAAGCCAACTTTCATTAACCCCCTTATCATTAATGCTTTTGCCGTTGGGTTAAATATCATCAAGGCTATCAGGATTATAAAAAGCGCGTTTATTAAGCGGGAAATGGTTAGCTTGTTTAGAATTTGCAATGTCATTAATGTTGAATAATATAAGTGTACCGGGGGGCAAATTACCGGCACCTAAATGTTGCATGCCGGCACCGGCACAAATATAAAGTAAAAACAGCCGTTACTAATAATACCCAATGTTATGTATTGTTAAACTATTACGTTTTGGTTAGCAGGCACTTGCGGTCGAATTATTATATTTGAATAAATCCATTTACTATGAGCCAGATAAACAAAGAAGACATTAAGCAGGAAGTGTTTGACCTGTATGACGACTATACACACAACCGGCTTGACCGCCGCGGATTTTTAGAAAAGATATCCCTTTATGCGGTTGGCGGCTTAACCGTGCCGGCGTTGATGAGTTTTTTGATGCCCGATTACAAAGGGAATATCCAGGTAAAGGCCGACGATCCGCGGTTAAAATCAGCATATATCAACTATCCTTCGCCAAAGGGTGGCGGCACTATTAAAGGTTTGCTGTCAAAACCCGCGGATGCTAAAAAGAAACTTGGCGGTATTATAGTTGTGCACGAAAACAGGGGGCTAAACCCATACATTGAAGATGTAGCCCGCAGGGCAGCCCTGGCGGGTTTTATATCGCTGGCGCCGGATGCCCTTACACCATTGGGCGGTTACCCCGGTAACGATGATGCCGGCCGCGAATTGCAAAGCAAGCGCGACAAAGGCCAGATGGAGGAAGATTTTAGTGCAGCCTACGAATATCTGAAAAACCATAAGGATTGTAACGGAAAGGTTGGCGTAGTAGGTTTTTGCTTTGGCGGCGGCATAGCCAATATGATGGCCGTACGTGTTCCCACGTTGTCGGCCGCAGTGCCGTTTTACGGTGGACAACCGGCGGTGGAGGATGTACCGAAAATTAACGCGCCCCTGATGCTGCATTACGCATCGCTGGATAACAGGATAACCAGTGGGTGGCCGGCATACGAAGCCGCTTTAAAAGCTAACGGCAAAAAATACCAGGCGTTTATATACGAAAATGTAAACCACGGCTTTCATAACGATACTACCCCGCGTTATGACAAAGCCGCCGCCGAACTTGCCTGGAAACGCACGATTGATTTTTTTAAAGAACAGTTGGGGTAATATCCGGCCATATCAAAAAAGCAAACGCCCCTTAAGAAATCAAGTGGCGTTTGCTTTTTATGAGGGTTGTAACCTTTTAAAGCGCTTTTACCTCGCCGGTTATCAGGTCCATTTCAAAAACTTTATAGCTGCCGTTCTTCAGGTCGAAGTACGATCTCATGGTGTTATTGGCATAAAACTCCATATAGCCGTTGTAAGCGTTGGTGTTTACCTTAGCATCTGTGCCTATATTCATATCGGCAGTTTTGGTGTTAAAATACACCCTGCCGCTTTTATACAGCGGGTTTGCAGAATTGTTGAAAGCGGTAATTTTGAGCAGGCTGTAAACCGTTTCCATTTTATGGTATTCGGTAGTAAAGGCCCCGCTAACTTTCGATTTGTACGACGATGTGGTGGTAACACCGTTAATACTGATCTCGCTGTAATGTGTATTCAGCGCCCTTACATCGTAATTAAGGGTTACATCATAAACATTACTAAACCCGGTACCTTTTTCGGTGGTTTTTAAAGTATCGGCTAACAGATAAGCATCTACGTTCCAGTTGTTGCTAAAAGCACCGTTACACTGGTTTGTAAATATTCTTTTCCCAACATATTTACGGGTGGTGTCGCCCTTAACGCCGGTTGAATCTGTAAACGTAGTGAAAACCATCCCGCATTCCTGCGTGGTTGTTACTGTTTTGCCGCCACCCTGGTTTGCATTTGCTTTTAAGGTTTTGCCATTATTTACACTGCCCCTAAGCGAGCGGTAAAGTTCAAGGGCAATTTGTTTGCTAATATCTGTATTGCCGTTTTTAACCGGGGCAACAGCGGTATCTGTTTTTTTACATGATACGCTGAAAACAATTACGGCTATCAGTATCGCCGGTATAACTCTAAAAGAAAATTTCATGGAGTATTAAATAATTTTTTGCAATATAATTTCACACCCAATGGCAAATACGATACCAGGTGCCGGGCAAAGGTAAACCCCGCAACCCGGCAAATTTTAGTGTGGAAATTGATGCCCAAACCATGGTTGCTTTTGCTAATTGTGCTATCTCAGCAGGCGTTTTTTTAAGTTTTAAAAAATATTTTTGCCTTCGTATAAAATCAATAACCTGTTTATTTATCTTTAGGCTGTAAACCAATAGTTTACAATATCATTATGCGGATCATAAAGACCCTTTTAGCTGTATTCATCCTGATAGCTGTTGCATCGTGCAAAAAATCGGAAACAACCGTATCGTTATCGGGCAAATGGCATATTACCAGCGCCCTTGGTAACGACGACCGCCACTGGACAGGATCCTTCACCCTGAAACAGGAAGGCGGCGCAAATAAATACACCGGGCTTTTTTTGTGGGATGCCACTGATGGGCAGTCTACAGGTACAGATAGCGTTACGGGAGAATATAATGCCTCAACCAAAGTGCTTATCATGCAGTCGGTAGTAATAAGCGGCGATATCGAACCCGTTACCTATACCATGAATGTGACAGATAACGGTACAAAAATGCACGGCACCTGGACAGGATCGAGCGACGGCTCAGTTGCCGACCCGGGTATCTGGACGGCGGAAAAAGAATAATAGTTGCTGTTAACTTACAAAAGCTCCGGGCCAAAAGCTCCGGGGCTTTTTTGTTGAATGATGAAACGCGCGAGTTTTTCTTTATATCCTTATCGGTAGTTTTTTAACTGAAATGCTATAATGAAAAAGCTTAACCGTATGTACTTCGCAAGGTTTAGCAGGTCAACCGCCTTCGCATATCCATTAATATTTTATATTTTAACATTTTATGAGTTTGCAGCAGCGATTTATCTAATTAGCTTACTTGAAACCGTATACATTTCATATCACCCTTTATGATGTCGCGTTTTTTGGCGCGGCATTTATCGGCCTTACCTTTATTTTTCTTTTATGGTTCGCACGAAAGGCAAATCGAACAGCAAACCGGTTTTTAGCCCTTGCCCTGGCTATTGCCGTTTTGTGGCTTGCCCGGATCCTGGCGATCGACATTAACCTTGAAGCCTATTTTTCGCATTGGAGCCGGCTGCCGCTGCAATTTTCGCTTGCGCTTGGCCCGCTTATTTTTTTTTATGTGCTTAAAATAACACGGCCCGAATATAAATTCCGGTTTAAGGATCTGCTGCATTTTAGCCCGCTGCTACTGGAATTGGGTGCCCTGGCATTAGAGGTGAAGGATAGTATGAAAACCGGCGTTGCTGCTTACGAAACACCGGCCTTTAGGTTGCTAAACCCTGTATTGCAATTGCTGGCGTTTATTTCGGTCATTGTCTACATATACAGGTGTCGTGTATTGATCGAGGGCTTTTACCGGCAGCAAAAATTCACCGGGAACGACCGGTACCGGTACGAACTGCGGTGGGTAAATAACTTACTGGCAGGTTTTGGGCTGTTATGGTTATTATGGGTCCCCTTTGTGGCCACAGATTATTTTTATTACAACTACCAATTGGCGGTGCAGGCTTATTACCCCTTATATTTCCTTTTAATGTTAATGATCATCTGGATAGCAGCAAGGGCTTTTTTAAGGCCCGAAATGGGCACACCGGCAGATATTGCAGCCGTACTAAAACCGTTACTACCGGCAGAACTAAAGCAAAAAGGGATCTGGCTGAAAAAAGTTGTTAAAGAGAACCACTATTACAGGGACCCCGAACTAAGCTTAAGCTTACTGGCCGAGAAGTTAGGGATAAGCCTTCATGATCTGTCCCGGATCATTAATACAGCGCTCAAAAAAAGCTTTAACGATTTCATCAATGAATACCGTGTTGCAGATGTAGTACAGAAAATGCAGGACCTTGCTTATGGCCATATCACCCTGCTGGGCATTGCCTTCGAATCGGGGTTTAATTCTAAAACCACTTTTAACCGCACTTTTAAACAAATAACCGGGAAAAGCCCGGTGGAATATAAAAATGATCTTAAAAAAGAGCGCCCATCTTATAACCTGGGGCGCGGTACCCGGTTGGCGGCGGTAGTTTCGTATCAAAATGTCCATCCAAAATGGACGTACGAAAAACTAACCCGCAACATTATGTTTAAAAATTACCTGAAAATAGCATGGCGCACCCTTACGCGCAATAAAAGCTACGCCGCTATTAATATTGCCGGCATGGCAGTTGGCGTAACGGTTTGTATCGTCATATTTATTATTATACAGTTTCAAACAAGCTTTGATACTTTTCACTCAAAAACCGACCGTGTGTACCGTGTGCTGACAGCATCGCATCATGCAGAAACGTCGGGAGTATCCTATGCGAAGAACGTGCCGTTTCAAATGCCGCAGGGGTTAAAAACGGCCTTCCCCGAAATAGAGCAGGTAGCGCCTGTATATGCAAGCCATAACGACGAGTTACAAGTGCTTGATGCTAACGGAACCCCTGTAAAGAATTTTAAAGAGCAGAGCGGTGTGTTTTATACATCGCCGGCATTCTTCAGGATGTTCGATTTCCCGCTGCTGAATGGGTCGTACGCTTCCTTGAACGACCCCAACAATGTATTGCTTACCAAAGAAATAGCAGAAGCCTATTTTGGTGACTGGAAACTGGCGATGGGTAAAACCATAAAAATTACAGGCTACTATAGTATAGGCGCGGGGTTGTTTCAGTTCCCGGCAAGGGCGCTAAAGGTTACGGGCATCCTGGCAACCATACCGGCAAATACAGACTTTCGCCTGAAATTGGTGGTAGCTTACGGCACAGATTTTACCGGGGATACACAATACGGTTTTCAACAACCCGACCTGGATGCAACAGCGCCTGATTTTGGTTGTTATGTCTTGTTGCCGCAAAATACTTCGACCGATAACTTTAACCGGCAATTAGCAGCCTACGCGCAAAGAAAACAAACCGCCGATAAAAAGGACAGCTACATTATACAGCCATTAGGTGATATACATTATGATGCAGAGGCCGGCAATTACAGCAATAAAACTATCAGCCATCAACTGCTTAATGTATTATGGCTTATTGCGTCATTTATTTTGTTAATTGCCTGCGTAAACTTTATCAACCTGTCTACAGCGCAAGCGGTTAACCGTGCAAAAGAGGTTGGGGTACGTAAGGTTTTGGGGAGCAGCAAAACCCAATTGCAGGTACAGTTTATTGTGGAAACATTTTTGATTGTCGCCGGCGCAGTGTTGTTTGCGGTAGCTATTACCATGCTTGCATTACCCTATGTAGGCCGGCTTTTAGAGCTTTCTCTCTCGTTTAATATATTCAGCAACCCGGCAGTTATCTTATTCCTGTTAGGGGTAACCATTGTGGTGACCGCGCTCGCAGGTTTTTATCCTTCAGTTGTTTTATCGCGTTTTAATCCGGTTAATGCTTTAAAAAGCAAGATCACCGCAAACACCACTAACGGGTTTTCGTTGCGCAGGGCACTGGTAGTGTTTCAGTTCATTATTGCGCAGGTGCTCATCATCGGCACCCTCATCATTATAAAGCAAATGAATTATTTTATGGATCGGCCCTTAGGGTTTGATAAAGACGCTGTAGTGAATGTGGCCTACCGCCCCGGCCAATCGGGCGATTATTTAAAGCAGCAGCTATTGCAGGTAAGCGGGGTGCAGTCGGTGAGCTTTAGTTCAAACAGCCCGGTAGAGGATGATAATAATATGTTTACCACGTTAAAGTTTAACAACGCGATAAAGGACGCGGATTTTAAAGCCATCACCAAATTTGCCGACGAAGGTTATGTGCCTACTTTTAAGCTAAAACTGGTAGCCGGGCGAAATTTGCAACCCTCGGGCTGGACAAGGGAGTTTTTAGTGAACGAATCTTTTGTAAAAAGTTTAGGGTTTAAAAACCCTGAAGATATATTGAATAAAGAGGTGAACATACTGGGTGGGCAGATAAAATGCCCCGTTGTTGGGGTAGTGAAAGACTTTAATGACAGGTCCCTTCGCCATAACGTGGCTCCATTGCTTATTGCCACAAACAACACCATGTACCGCCAGGTTTCTATAAAGCTATCTACAACAAACATTACTTCAACAATGCAATCGGTAGAGAGAATATGGAAGCAAACATTCCCTAACTATGTTTATGAATACCAGTTTCTGGATGAAAAGATAGCCGGTTTTTATAAACAGGAAAACCAGTTAGCGCAATTGTATAAAACTTTCGCAGTTATAGCAATATTTTTAAGCTGCCTTGGGTTGTATGGCCTGGCTTCATTCATGGCGGTGCAACGTGTAAAAGAAGTGGGCATCCGTAAAGTACTGGGCGCTACAGCAGGCAGTATAGTGTATTTGTTTTCAAAAGAATTTATTATACTGGTAGCCATTGCCTTTGCCATTGCTACGCCTATTGCATGGTATTACATGCACCAATGGCTGCAGGATTATGTTTATCGCGTTAACATAAGCTGGTGGTTGTTTGCTGCAGGCGGGCTTGCTGCCATAATTATAGCGCTTGCAACCATAAGTTTCCAGGCAATAAAAGCGGCAATAGCCAACCCTGTAAAAAGTTTAAGGAGCGAGTGATAAGTTTGATAGGTAACTGCGACAGTTGTCGCGATACGCCCTTAAATTGTCGTTTTCATACAGCATGAAGTTTTGAAATACATTCGTTCTTTGTATTGTCAACACATCAATTTAAATAACGCATTATGAAAAGAGCAATTACAAGATCTGATATCCTTAAACAGGTACTGATATTCGCAATTTTGTTTTTTACAGTGTTCCAATCCAATGGTCAACAACTTAAACCAACAGTAAGCGGCTATGCCCCTGTAAACGGCATTAAAGTTTATTACGAAACGTACGGCGAGGGTAAGCCTGTTGTTTTACTGCATGGCGCTTTTATGACCATTGAAGGGAACTGGGCCGAATTGATACCAGAATTGGCAAAAACCAGGAAGGTGATCGCCATTGAACTGCAGGGACACGGGCATACACAGTATTCGAACAGAAAACTGACGCATGCCGGCATGGCAGGCGATGTAGAAGCGGTAATGGATTACCTGAAAATTGACAGTGTCGATGTTGTGGGATACAGCATGGGCGGCTCGGTAGCTTACAAATTTGCAATACAAAGCCCTAAACGCTTAAAAAGATTAGTGATCATTTCTTCTACTTATAAAAGTGCCGGTTGGTTGCCCCAAATAAACGTTGCATTTAAATCATGGACGCCCGAACTTTTTACAAACACCCCGATGAGATCCGCTTACGAAGCAGTGGCGCCCGATAAAACAAAATGGAGCAAGTTTATAGACCAGATGATCGCTTTTGCCCGGGAGCCCTTCGATTTCGGGGATGCCAATATTGCAAAGATCTCCGCGCCCGTATTGATCATATCAGGTGATAATGACGGAGTGGATAAAGTTGAGCTGGCAAAAACATATAAGCTATTAGGAGGCAATGTTTCTGCTGATATGGCACCAATGCCAAAATCACAACTGGCCATAGTTCCCTCGCAGGGGCATGTAAGCCTGATGATGCAGACGAACATAATATTAGATTACCTGAACGGCTTTTTAAAGTAACAAGCACAATCCCAATTCCATTATTTATAAGCGGCAGCAGGGAAATCATATCCAGGTACAGGAATAATAATGTGTGCTTTAAGCATTTAAAAATCAGCTGTTCAAAAGTAGATGTGCAAAAGCTTTGCAAATTAAAGGAAAGTCCGCTTCAACCGCTTATATTGCATACGGACTTGTCGTAACCGCCAAGTGCCGGCTTAGGGGCGTTGCCTGCAATCCTCCCTATGGCGTAATAAAAATCATATTTATGAATTGGAAAAATACGGTTACCGTTATCACCGGTGCCACCTCGGGGATTGGCAAGGCCACCCTGGAACGCTTAAGAAACGAAGGTAGTTTGGTGTACAACCTTGATAATACGCCACCTGCGCAAGCCGACCCCTACTTTATTGTTTGCGATGTAAGCAACCGGTTGAGTATAGAGCAAGCGATCAAAAGGATATATGATAAAGAAAAAAGGATTGACTTCCTGTTTTCAAATGCCGGGCGGCATCTTTTCGCCAACATCGAAGATACCAGTTATGAGCAACTGGAAACATTGGTGGGCATTAATTTATTGGGTACCTTCTATCTGTTAAAAACAGTGATCCCCCTGATGAAACAACAGCAAAAAGGTAGTATTGTGCTGATGGGGTCCGACCAGTGTTTTGTTGGCAAAGGCAGCAGCAGCGTATATGGTATGACCAAGGGAGCCATAGGCCAGCTTGCCAAAAGCACCGCTATTGATTATGCTCCGTTTAATATAAGGGTAAACTGTATTTGCCCCGGAACAATTCAGACACCGTTGCTGGATAATGCGGTAAAACAGTTTGTAAAACAATCGGGCCAGGAAGCATCCGCAGTGTACGCTGCGATGGATGGCGCCCAACCCCTGGGGCGTGTGGGTAGACCGGAAGAAATTGCCAATACGGTTCGTTTCCTTTTCTCAGATGATGCCTCTTTTATCACCGGGGCATTGATCGCTGCGGATGGTGGGTATACTTGCCAGTAAATAATGGGAAATTCTACCGGCTTTGATATGAACCACAGGTTGCTGCTATTGTCTTTTGAAGCGCCGCACCATAAGGGCGCTTAGAATAGCTACCCCACATAAGATCAGCATTAGTTCGAACCCGCTCTTAAAGCTTCCGGTCATTTTTCTGAGTGTGCCCAGCACTATCATGCCCGCGGCGCCCGACAGTTCGTCAACCATTATTACGATCCCTAAAACAGAGCCGTAGCTTTTGCCGCGATAAATACTGGCAACCCATACCTGTATAAGGGTGAATGCCCCGCCAAAACCAAAGCCGGCAATCAGGGCGAAAGCGGTTAACACTAAGGGGTTGGTGCTTAAAGTACGCATGATAAAAAAGTCGGCAGCCATAACCGCAATGGCCACTACTATAGTATACTCTTTATTGATCTTGTCGCTCAGGTAGCCAAAAAACAGCTTACCAACTATCGCCGTTAATGAAAAATAGCCCAACATTTTGGCCGAAAAAACGGGGGTTTGCCCTAAATCTTTTATAACGAACCCGTGATTTTGATGATAACCTTTTATGCAAAACCACATGATGGCGGTTACTAAGAGCACCATATAAAATGCAGGTGATCGTAAAGCATCACTAAGGGAACGGTTGGGTTCGGCGGGTTTTGCATTGTGCCTTTCCGGAAAATATGCACCATCCGGAACGCTCCCTATTACAGCCGGTTCAGGTTTGATCACTAATAACCCCGGCAGAAGAAAGATAGCTGACGCGATGCTTAAATACAAACAAGATCTTTGCCAGTCGGCCCCGGCTATTACTGCAATGCGGGGAAAGATAATGCCCCCCAGGCTGGATCCAAGTATCATGATGCCGGTTGCCAGCCCTTTGTAATGGTTGAACCACTTATTGATCAGGTACATAAAAGACATAATGCCCGCAAGCGCCATACAAATTCCATACAGTACGTAAAACACGCACAAAGCGGCATAGCTGGTAACATATGCCAGCGAAAATATTAAAGCTATGGCCCCAAAAGCGCCGACCGCAATAATATTACGCGGGTTATACCTGTCCAAAAGGCGGCCAATAAACGGCGACGTAACGGCAATTGTTAAAAACAACAGTGTAGGAAGGAATGCTGCGCTTTGCGCATCCAGCCCGAAGGACTTGATCTGCAGGGGCCGCATCACCGTTAATGAATAAGCACCCACACCGTTGGTGGTGGCATACATGAGGGTTAAAGCCGCCAGCATAAACCAGCCGTAGTAGATTTTTTTCATAAAGCCAGATAACCCTTTTGAATTTAAGCGGAATATACAATAAAGCGGATAAACGCGAAGATGATATTTTGTATATGGTGATAGGAAATTACCTCAATGATCGGAAAGTTACTTCTACGTCCGTTGGGTAACGGATATAAACCGGGCGTGCTATCTACAAACGCAAAAGCCTCACGACTTTTGATTTGAGGCTTTTGCGTTACGGGTAGCGGAGAGGTAATCTCGAACTTTTTGAATAGTTTATTCATGAATCATAAGTTATAATTTTAATACTTTGTCCTCCACCACAACAATTTTATCTAATTTATTATTTATGTCCTCTAAGGAAGGATTATTCTTCTCGATCCACTTATTGATCTCGGTCAGTTTATCCTCAGATACGATAGCTCGTTGCGCCATCATTTTGACACTATTGCCACCGTGGCTTTTTGACATATCAATTCTCCATCTTGGTCCGCCTGCATAAACGGCCGCATACATAATCTTTGCTTTAATCAGATTAGTTCCTCCAGTTAGACAAGCATTATAAAACATTAAATGGACATCCTTCCAATCTTCCGTTTTTACAACGCAATAATAATCGTGTACTACTGATGCATTGCGATAAGTGCCTTCAAATGGTCCTCCAATAATTGTCCAAAAAATTTGAGGGATTGACGCACCATCAACGATAGTGTTTTTAGGAACATCCCACTTTTTGCCATTAGGGTCAATGTATCCAAATTCTTTATTAAGCTTCATTGAACGGCCATTGTCAAGCCATTGAGCAACTACGTCGCCCACGAATCTGCCTTTCGTTTTTTGAGCAACAACAGCAACTGGAAATAATATTAAAAATAAAAGGTACTTCATAGCAATAAGGTTGGTATACTAATATATGAAGATTTTTTCATTAAATAAACAACTAATAGATAATGAATGGTTTATGAAAGCAAAAAGCGATAGCCTTATACAAATGGTTTGGTGCTATTATCGATTTTTCTCAAACAAAAAAGCCTCAAATCTTTCGACTTAAGGCTTTTAACTTAATTGAGGTAACCCCAACAGGACTAAACTCGAACCACTTTATGCAAGATTTAAAATTATTGGCCTGCTTTAAGTAGTTCGATCCCGCTTCGGGCTCTATCGCATTTGTTACTAATGGGTTACTCTCAAACCATAACATTCTCATGTTCACAACGCAAACCTTTATTTACACTCAAATTGTTGCTTGCTAATCGGATATTTTGCTTTCCAATACAACAATTTCCCGCTCAGCCTTCACTCTAACCGCATGGAAATCGGATGTTTGTATAAAATACTGGATATAGCAACGAACAGCGACACTAAAATCTGCCTTAAAATCACTCTGTTCTCAAATTCTTAACTGGGTTAGAAAGCGCCGCTTTTATTGACTGAAAACTAACTGTTAATAGTGCCAGCATCACAGCAAGCGCTCCGGCAACAGCAAACATCCACCAGGTAATGGTGATGCGGTAAGAAAAACTATCCAGCCACTGGTTCATAAAGTACCAAGCAATAGGACAAGCTACCAAAAAAGAAATCAGAACCAGCTTTACAAAATCTTTTGATAGCAGCGCCACCAGGTCCGCCACTGTGGCGCCGAGGACTTTTCTCACCCCAATCTCTTTTTTTCTACGCTCCGCAGCATTAGCTGCTAAACCCAGTAAACCCAGACACGATACAAAAATGGTTACTGCCGTAAACATTGTAAGAAGGGTTTTAAGCTTATCTTCACCTTTATACATCTTACCGAAGCTTTCATCAAGGAAATTGTACTCAATAGGATAGTCAGCGCTATAACGGCTCCATACTTTCTTGATTTCGCCAATAGTTGTTTCGATCTTTGAGCCATTAATCTTAACAGCTACTTTAGAATAAGCCTGCGGATAAATCTGCAGCACCGTTGGTTCTATTTTTTCGTGGAGGCTTTTGTAGTGAAAATCTTTAACAACACCTATCACTGGCCCTGTTTTTAATGAATCAGGCTTTCTCCATGTAGGCCACGACAACGTCTTACCGATAGCCTGCCTGGCACTGCCCAATCCCAAGTCCCGAACGGCTGTTTCATTGATGATGTAAGCGCTTACGTCGCCGCCGATTTCTTTCGAAAAGTTTCTGCCTGCAAGCAGTTTTAATCCAAGGGTTTTGAGATAATCGTCGTCAACCATTATCTGTACAGTTTTTGTTGGTTTCAACCCAGGCTTTTCTTTCACTGTTATTAAACCATCACCAAAGTTATCACCGGGAAAGCCATAGCCAATTGATACCGACGCTATTCCGGGGTAGCGCATTAACTCATTCTTAAAGCTTGCATAATTCTTTTTCAGGTTCTCACCTCTCATAGGAAAGAACAAAACCTGCTCTTTTCTGAAGCCCAAATCTTTATTGTGCATATAGCTCACCTGGTTAATGACCACTATGGCGCTAATGATAAGCAAAACGGATAACGAAAACTGTACTATCACCAGCCCTTGTCGCAGCCATTGCGTACCGGCCGGTGCACTATTTGTTATGATACTCCCTTTTAAAACTTTTGCAGGCTGAAAAGCAGATAATACCAGTGCAGGATAAAAGCCAGCAAGTATTCCCACTACTAATGTAAGCGTCACTAATGCGAGCCCAACCAGTGGATTTGTAATCAGGTCGAATCCGATGCTTTTTTCCGTAAAGCGATTTAGATACGGCAACAAGAGCCATGTGGCCGCGATAGCAACAATCATACTTATGGCGGTCAACAATATTGTCTCACCAACAAACTGTGTTGCCAGCTCTATTCTGCCTGCGCCAATAGATTTTCTAACTCCTACTTCCTTGGCTCTCTTTAGTGACCTTGATGTGGCAAGGTTTACAAAATTAAAGCAGGCGATGAGCAATATAAAAATAGCAATGATAGAAAGAGCTTTCACATACGTGATGTTGCCCCTGGTGGACATCTCGTATTTAAAGTCTGATGAATAGAGATGAATTTGTCCAAGAGATTGAAAATAGGGCACGTTGACAGGACCATCGCCTTTCATGAAAGGCTTTGAATATTTTTGAAACTTTGCCTGAAGCTGGTCGGCGCTTGTACCATTTTTTAGCTTTACATACGTATTGAAGGGATACCATTGCCAGCTTTGCATCCTTTCGCCAGATATGCCCACGGAGGCCATGGTCATCAGAAAATTCAGTGGTAAGTGGAATTTCTCGCTGTTTTCCAGCACACCCTGAACACGCATGACCAATTTGGCTAGTATAAGCTCCTTACCAATAGGATTCTCCTTGCCGAAAAATTTCTCTGCCATAGCAGCGGAGATCACAATGGATTTTGGATCGCTGAACACTTTTGCTGCTGATCCATACCGAAAATGGAGCGGAAACATCTTAAAGAAATTACTGTCTACGAGGAATCCATTTTCTTCATACAGCTTTTTGTCGTTCGCTTCGACCAGTTCTTTTGAATTTAATGACATTACACGTACTGCTTCCTCCACCTCAGCAAAGTTCTGTTTAAGCGCCACTGCAAATGCCGGAGGTGCTGTGGCTATGATATTGTCTGCATCCCCTTTTGTCTTTTGATAAACGCGGTAAGTATTTTCATACCCGGGAACAAACTTGTCGTACTGTTGCTCATCTCTGACAAAGAGGCCAATAAGCAGGCAGGCGGTTAAGCCAATAGTAAGGCCTGCAATATTGATGAATGAAAAACCTTTGTGCCGTCCAATGTTTCTTAAACCGGATATCAGGGCATTCTGGAACATAATTTTTTTTATAATAATACTTCTAAGCGAGTACCAATGATATTAACATCTGATGATCAGGCTTTTAACAAATAGCTCATCTGTATATTTGTTCGAATCCGATACACTACTGTACGGTTTTGATACGGATTGACACGTCCTGAATCACTACCCACGTAATGAAATAAATTCTGAAAAATCTTTACAAAGTTGTTCCTGTCAAAGAGTTATCGGTCGTTGCCGCTGAATTTACACGTTGATCTTAACAGCTAAAGCTGGAAAGACGGTATCTGCCCGTTGTTAGACAGAGCGTTGGCAAATGTTTCGAGGCTACCCAATTATATCAAAGCGCTGATTCAGAGGGTAAAAGGCGTATTATTAGTTCGATGTACCCCGAAAATCTCACTTTTGATGAGTGTCAACATCGAACTAATCGTATAAATGAAGCAATCCGCGTTTTTGATAGTGTTAGGGCGGTTTTGAGGCAAAAAATAAGGGCAAATCTACTGTTAAAGTTGATTTGCCCGATTCGGTAGCGGGAGCAGGACTCGAACCTACGACCTTCGGGTTATGAGCCCGACGAGCTACCAACTGCTCCATCCCGCACTATCTTTTTGGTATATTACATAACGGGCATAACTCCGAAATGTTTGTTCCAATTGTCAAAAAAGCAATTTGCTGTTCCTTTTAATTGGACTGCAAAGATATAATTCGTTTCTTTGCAGTCCAAATAATATTTTAATTATTTTTTTATGGCGCATAAGGCAGGTTTTGTAAGTATAATTGGTAAGCCCAACGCGGGTAAGTCAACCCTTATGAACGCACTGGTGGGCGAAAAAATGTCTATTATCACCCCAAAGGCGCAAACCACCCGCCACCGTATTTTAGGGATTGTTAATACCGACGATTACCAGATCGTTTTTTCGGATACCCCCGGCATCATCAAACCACATTACGCATTGCACGAAAGTATGATGCACCAGGTTGATGGCTCTATTGTTGATGCCGACCTGATACTGCTGGTTACCGATATCCACGAAGAATTTAACGAAGAGGATGTAGTTAAAAAATTGGCCGGCTCTACCGCCCCGCTGGTTGTTTTGATCAACAAGATAGACCTGTCCAGCGAAGAAGAGGTAAAGGAGAAAGTAGAGTACTGGCAGGAAAAACTGAATCCCAAAGCCATCTACGCCATATCAGCCCTGCTGGATCATAATATAAAAGCCGTAATGGATTTTGTGTTGGATGGCCTGCCGGAACACCCTGCTTATTACGAAAAGGATGCGTTGACGGACAGGAACGATAGGTTCTTCGCGTCAGAAATGATCCGCGCGCAGATCTTTAAACAATACAAAAAAGAGATCCCTTACAGCACAGAGGTAATTGTTACTGCGTTTGTTGAGGGCGAAAAACTGCACCGCATCAGTGCCGAGATCATTGTGGAGCGCGATTCGCAGAAAAATATAATCATAGGCACCAAAGGGGAAATGCTGAAGATAGTAGGTACTTACGCCCGCAGGGACATGGAAGATTTTTTCCAGAAGAAGATCTTCCTGGAGATGTTTGTTAAGGTTATCCCCGACTGGCGCAGCAAAAAAAACTACCTGAAAAAATTTGGGTACGAATAAAAGTAGATTTGAGATATTAGACGTGAGATTTGAGATAATTGCACGGTCAATATCCAAAATAAATTAATTTAGGTGTAAGTTTAGATAAGCCGGGAATCTTCCTGTCTCACATCTCATATCTCACATCTCATATCTAAAAAAATGAGTAATATAGTAGCTATAGTAGGCAGGCCAAACGTTGGCAAATCCACTTTATACAACCGTTTAACCGAAAGCCGTAAAGCTATTGTTGACGATTTTAGCGGCGTAACCCGCGACAGGCACTACGGCACGTCCGAATGGATAGATAAGAAATTTACGGTTATCGATACCGGCGGCTACGTGGCCAATTCCGAAGAGCTTTTTGAGGTTGCCATCCGCGAGCAGGTACTTATAGCCATTGAGGAAGCCACCGTAATTTTATTTATGGTTGATGTTACCACCGGCATTACCGACTTAGATGATGAAATTGCCAACCTGCTCCGTAAAGGTAAAAAGCCCGTATTTGTGGTGGTAAATAAACTGGACAACAACGCAAACCTTGCCGATGCTACCGAGTTTTACAGCTTAGGTTTAGGCGAGATCTACACCATGTCGTCAATGACGGGTTCGGGTACGGGCGAACTGCTGGACGATGTGGTTAAGCATTTTGAGGACGTGCCGTTTGAAGAGAACGAGCGCCCTAAATACGCCATCATCGGCCGCCCCAATGTTGGTAAATCATCTATCATTAATGCCCTTATTGGGCAGGACCGTAACATCGTTACCCCTATTGCCGGTACAACACGCGATTCTATCCACATCCATTACAACCAGTACGGTCACGATTTTATGCTGATCGACACTGCCGGAATGCGTAAAAAAACCAAGGTAAAAGAGAATATCGAATTTTATTCGGTAATGCGTACCATCAAGGCTTTGGAAGAGGCAGATGTGGTGATCATTATGATTGATGCGGTTGATGGTCTTGAGGCGCAGGATGTGAACCTTTTCCACCTGGCCGAAAAGAACAAGAAAGGCGTGGTTATCGTGGTAAATAAATGGGATTTGATCGAAAAGAACAACAAAACCATTAAGGTATTTGAAGAGCAGATCCGCCAGAAGTTAGCGCCGTTTAGCGATGTGCCCATCGTGTTTACATCGGTACTGGAAAAACAGCGCGTGCTAAAGGTAATTGAAGTGGCCAACCAGGTTTATGCCAACCGCGCCCGCAAGATCCCTACCAGCAAGCTGAACGAGATAATGCTGCCGATAATCGAGAAATATCCGCCGCCATCGTTAAAAGGCAAATACGTAAAAATTAAATACATTACGCAGATAGCAGGCTCATCGCCCATGTTCGCGTTTTTCTGTAACCTGCCGCAGTATGTAAAAGAACCATACTACCGCTTTATCGAAAACCAGCTGCGCGCCAATTTCGAATTTTCGGGCGCGCCCATCCAGGTTTGGTTCAGGCAGAAGTAAGGAGTTTAAAAAGTTTTATATGCAATAGCGATGATTAACTCATCGCTATTTTTTTTGAACTTCTATTTAAGCTTAAGCGCTTTGGCAATTGCTTCATCGGTTACCTTAGCCATTATTTTATAACCCGCCGCATTGGGGTGTACACCATCAAGGGTAAGGTCGGCGCGGGTGCCTTTCTTATCATCTACCAGGGGAGTGTAGTAATCCAGCAGCACAAGCTTGTTTTTAGCGGCATAGGCAGTTATTACCTCATTAAGGCTTATTATCTTTTCGGCCGGTTGCAAGCCTTTACGCCATGGGTATTCATTTATGGGCACGTATGCACACAATACCGGCGTAATGTTGTGTACCCGGCACAGCTCTACCATCGATTTGATATCATTTAAAATGCGCTCGTTGGTTACATGGCCCGTTGTGCCCGCAATATCGTTGCTCCCGGCCAAAATTATTACCACCTTAGGCTTAAGGGCTATAACATCCTGCTGAAACCGCAGTAATAACTGTGGCGCTATCTGTCCGCTAACACCCCTGTCGATGTAGTTTTTATGCGCGGCAAAATATTCCGGCAGGCGCGTTTTAAAAAACTCAAAAACCGAACTCCCTAAAAACACAACACGGTTTTCGCCCGGTGCCGGTGCGGGCAGCAGTTTATTTTCAGCTTCGTAATGGCGCAGGTTGGCCCAATCGTCTTTAAAGTCTTCTGTTACAGGGGCCGGCTTGTTTGCCGGGTCGGCTTTTTGCTGCTGGGCAAATATTGTAGTGGATAACAATAGCAGGATAGGTAACAGGCGGATAATTCTCATAGCGTTTAATAGATGATGATTTCAAATGTACATTCTATATCTAATACACAAAAGGAATATTGAGAATTAGCAGCGTGCCGGTATTGGAATACTCAACATATTTTTCAGGGTGTCCCATTAAATATTACACGAATAAGAATTTTTGTATAATATGTTGATAATGAATTAATTATTGTTTTGACCTTTTTATAAAAAAAGTCAAATTAAAATTATAAATAATTGATTATAAATTAATTGCGATTTTTAACAGGTGTCCCATTCGTTTTTGAATGGGACACCCCTCGATAAAATGCAATTGATAAATTTAATCGGGCTTTAATAAAAATTTACCACCAATAATAAGTAACCCGGCGAATTGCACAGCCTTACGTAAGATATGCTGAAAACAAGTTCAGCATAATACCGGGTTTGTTTGTATGTCGCCACATTTTACATCAACCTTTTGGCTTACGGTTAATAGGGTTATCTTTGCTGCGCGATGCCAGAAAAAAAAGTAAGAGTCCGTTTTGCGCCGAGCCCTACAGGTGGTTTACACCTTGGTGGGGTGCGTACCGTTTTGTTTAATTACCTGTTTGCCAAAAAGCATAAAGGCGATTTTGTTTTACGTATAGAAGATACCGACCAAACCCGCTACGTGGATGGCGCCGAGCAATACATTTTAGATTGCCTTAAATGGTGCGGCATTACACCCGACGAAAGCCCCGTTACTGGCGGCCAGTACGCCCCATACCGCCAAAGCGAGCGCAAACCCATCTACCGCGAGTATGCCGAAAAACTGGTAGCACAAGGGCATGCTTATTATGCTTTTGATACCGCCGAAGAACTTGATGTTAAACGTAAGGAAGTGCCGAATTTTCAGTACGGTTTGGCAACACGTAATGGCCTGCGTAATTCTTTGAACCTGCCTTTGCAGGAAACCGAAAAATTACTGCATAACGGCACGCCGCATGTTATCCGTATAAAAATGCCCGAGGGCGAAAATATCCATTTTGAAGATATGATACGCGGCCACGTTAGTTTCGAAACTAACCAGGTTGACGATAAAGTACTACTAAAAGCCGACGGTATGCCAACCTACCACTTAGCCGTGGTGGTTGACGATTACCTGATGAAGATAACGCACGCCTTCCGCGGCGAGGAATGGCTGCCATCGGCCCCGGTGCATATCCTGCTTTGGGAGTACCTTGGCTGGAAAGCCGATATGCCGCAATGGGCACATTTACCATTGATATTAAAACCGGATGGCCACGGTAAGTTAAGCAAGCGCGATGGCGCACGCCTTGGTTTCCCGGTGTATGCCATGAACTGGTTTGATGCAAAAAGCAACGAACTAACCCTTGGTTTCCGCGAGTTAGGCTTTTTGCCCGAAGCGTTTTTAAACCTGCTGGCCATGCTGGGCTGGAACGATGGTACCGACCAGGAAATTTTTACGCTGGATGAAATGATCGATAAATTCTCGATAGAGCGCATAAGCAAGGCCGGCGCAAAATTCGATTTCGAAAAAGCCAAATGGTACAATGCCGAATGGATAAAGAAGCAAACAGCCGAAAGCTTAAAGCTAAAAGTTTGGGAGATCCTGAAAACAAATGGGGTTACAGTAAAAGATGAGGCCTACCTGTTAAGGGTTATAGATACGGTTAAAGACCGCTGCGTTTTATTGCCCGATTTTTACCCGCAAGCCGCATACTTTTTTCAGCAGCCAGCCGAGTACGACCTAAACGCTGTTAAACCAAAATGGACAGATGCTAAAACAGATTTCTTCAACGCGTTCATCGGCATATTAAGCAGCCCCGAAACTTTTGATGCTGCTGAACTGGAAGCCAAATTCAAGGCCCTTGCCGAAGAAAAAGGATTAAAACCGGGCGATGTGATGCTGCCTTTCCGCATTATGCTGGTTGGTGGTAAATTTGGCCCGCACGTGTTTGATATTGCCAAACTGCTCGGCGAAAGCGAAACGATTATCAGGGTAGAGAAGGCGATAGAAGCTTTTACGGCGTAAGTTGGATAATAATACCCGTCATTCTGTGCGATAGCGAAGAATCTATTGATGAATATGCATATCGCTGTCGCGAGCTTAGCGCAGCGTAACTCGTGATGCGGCACAAGGTAAGCTTTCAGCTTACGGCAGCTGAAAGCTGCAGCCATGCTGTATCACGAGCTGGAAGCTCGCGACAGCACTAACATTACAACCCCTTCCGCATCACAAAATCATTCATCCAATACGGGCCGATAGGGATATCCTCTTCGTAAACCACCTCAAAGCCCATTTTTTCGTAGAAACTTTTGGCGTTATTGTAACGGTTTACATTAAGGTCCAAAGTGGTTTTGCCCGCCTCTTTGGTTTTACCGGCAACAGCGTTGATCAGTATCTTGCCGTAGCCCTTGCCCTGGGTTATAGGCAGGCAGTACAATTTGTGCAGCTTGTAGATCTCCGCGTCCTCCTCGCGGGGCGAGTACGCGGCAAAGGCAACCGGTTGGCCGTCCTCTAACAATAACAAAAACGTTTGCTGCTTTTCGGCAACCTGAGTGCTTATCTTATCTGCCGAATACAATTCGCCCAGCATATAGGCAACCTGCTCCCTGCCCAGCAAGGGTTCGTAGGTTGGCCACCAGGTTTGCTGGGCTATCTGTAAAATGGCGTCCACATCGGCAACAGTCGCCTCCCTTATCAAATACATAGGCAGCGGCGTTTAGTGGTTTTCTTCTTTATCTACGCTGTACGATGCTATGCTCTGCCCAACCCCAAAGTATTCTTCCAACTCTGATAAGGTAGATGAACTTGTCGCGATATCTTTGATCACCACACCTTTTTCCATCAGCAAAATGCGCTCGCAAACATCGGTTACGTGGTTAAGGTCATGGCTTGATACTATGGTGGTAACACCATGGTTCTTGTTCTGGTCCTTCAAAATATTCTTTAACCTGAACTGCGTGCTCGGGTCGATGTTGGCAAATGGTTCATCCAGCATCAGCAATTCAGGCTGTTGTAAAAGGCATGCACCTACGCCTACCTTACATTGGTTACCTTTAGACAGGTCGCGGATATATTTGCCTTTATTGATGATCTCTCCATTAAAAAATTCAGCTAATCCGGCCAGTTTTTCATCAACCTGCGCCTTATTTTGCTGGTGCAGGCCGCCAATAAAGTACAGGTATTCTTCGGGCGTTAGGTAATCTATCAAAAAGCCTTCATCAAGATACGATGAGGTGTAGCTTTTCCAGGCTTCGGCCCCGGCAACGTTTACACCGTTTGATAGCACCTCGCCGCTTTCGGCCCGGATCAGGTCTAATATCATGCGGAACAAGGTTGTTTTACCGGCACCGTTATTGCCTACAAGGCCAATGCTTTCGCCTTTGTTTATTTGCAGATGAGGTACATTTACTACAGTTACGCCGTTGTAAATTTTCTTAAGGTTCTTTATCTCTATCATCTTATTTATTTCTGAAGCCTTCGGCTATTTTGTATCGTTTTTTGTAAAAATCTTCTTCCAGCTTCTTTATCCAGAACTCGCGTGTTAGTACAAATACAACACCTAAAATTGCCATTACTGCTAAACCAACGTTGGGATAGTTTACGAATTTAAACGGGAGATATATTGCAAAAGGCAAAATTAAAAGCGGGATCGAAAGCAATAGCTGGGTGGACCCGACACCCTCCCAGTTAAATGAAGCTCCTTTACTCAGGTCGATGCGCTTATAGTTGCGGTTGGCAAAGTAAAGCACAATGGTAGTGTTAACCCCTAAATTCCACAGGTACATTACGAAATGGGTTAATACGATTTGCCAACCAAAATAAATGTAGGGGATGGTCAGCAGGAAGGCCACTGTAGAAACCACCGTGAACAAAAAGAATTTGGCCCTTAAAAAATCAGTAAACTTAACTTTGCTAACCAATATGCCGTCAAAATGCGATGCTTGCCAGCTATACATGAATTGACCGTAATTTATAATGAAGATACCTGTCATGAACATGCCTGCAAATACAGCGAAGGCGTTTTTCATGCCTACGCTGTATTGCGGATTAGTATAAAATATGAGTCCATAAAGCATTAAAAACAAACCCATAATAAGAGCTGAGCGGGGCCTTTTATTACGTAAGATCAGCTTTATCTCGTTAGCGACCAAGTCGCCAATATGGCCGTAACGGTTAAGGAGCGGTATCTCCGAACTGCTTTTATAAGCGCTAACTTTTTTGGAGCCCAGCTCTTCAAGGTAAAGGTTATCCTTCAGGTAATAGAAGTTGAGATAAAACATGGCACCTGCCAATATCAAGGGGATAAGGACCAGATAAGGCTTACCAATAAGGTTACCAAAGAAAAAGTAAGAGGCGCTGCGTAACGAGTATAGGTGCCATACAAAATCACCACAAAGCAAAAGCCCTAATACGACACCCGCGATCAAAAATATCCAACCGTTTATATTGGCTTTGCGCTTAATATATAAAGCCAGGTAATTATTAAAAACACTAAGCGCTATAACAGAAAAAAGAAATACCAGAGCAGTTACCGCGCCATGTGCCGGCAGTATTACTTTAATAATGAAGGGCCCAAATATTACTATCGGCCACAAATTAAAGAATGAGAGCATAGCGGTGAGGGCCAGGTAGCCTACAACCGTATTGCGTTTTACCGACAAATGAAGATAGGGTTGCACTTTTAATGTAGGCAGTTCCTGTAGCTGTAGCCGCATTAATAGGTCTGCCAGGAAGTAAATAAGTATAGTGCCGCAAAATTTAACTATCACATCCACATTGGGAGGGGTTGCCATCAAAACCTTATCAAGGAATAGCCCGATGAGGAGGACGCACACGAACAGGTATAATAACAGCAAGCCCATAACCACTTTTACGGCAATGCTTTTACCCGTATTTTTCGAGCGCCAAAAGGCTTTCAGTTCGTGATCAAAAAAGGTTGATATCATAGGGAATTATAAGATCTGTCATCCTTGTGGAACGAAGACCTATTCGCCGATAGATTCTTCACTACGTTCAGCATGACAAAATAGTTTAATGCGGTTAAGATACTAATATTTATACCTGTCGCCCCAAAGTTTCTTTAGCTTTTCTTTTGATTCGTTTTCGCGCGCATTGTTACCGGGGTTGTAAATTTTTGTACCCCTTATTTGTTCGGGCAAAAAGTCAAGGTCGGCAAAGTTGCCTTCATAACTATGGGCGTATTTGTAGTTTTTGCCGTAGCCAATGTTCTTCATCAGCTTGGTTGGCGCGTTGCGCAGGTGCAGCGGTACGGGCAGGTCGCCGGTTTCTTTTACAAGGGCTATGGCCGCGCCTATGGCCGTGGTGGCCGAATTACTTTTTGGCGATGTTGCCAGGTAAATTACAGTTTGGCTCAGTATCAATTGCGACTCGGGCATGCCTATCTTGTTCACCGATTCAAAGCAAGCCTGAGCCAGTAGCAGGGCGTTAGGGTTGGCGTTACCAATATCTTCTGATGCCAGGATCAACATGCGGCGGGCAATAAACAAAGGGTCTTCGCCGCCTACTATCATGCGGGCAAGCCAGTACACCGCGCCGTTAGGGTCGCTGCCGCGCATGCTTTTAATAAAGGCCGAAATAATATCGTAATGCTGCTCGCCTGTTTTATCGTACAGGGCCATGTTTTGCTGTACGTGCTCCAGCACCACATCATTGGTAAGTACGATCTTTTTACTGTCGAAGGCATTTACCAGCAGCTCAAAAATATTCAGCAGCTTGCGGGCATCGCCACCGCTCAGGCGAAGCAAGGCTTCGTGTTCTTTGATGACGATGTTTTTTTCTTTCAGGATCACATCTTCCTGTTTAGCTTTTTCCAGCAGGTCGAGCAGGTCCTGCTCTTCCAGGTGCTGCAAAATATATACCTGGCATCGCGACAGCAAAGCGGAGATAACCTCAAACGACGGGTTCTCGGTAGTAGCACCTATCAGGGTAACAATGCCCCGTTCAACCGCGCCTAACAGCGAATCCTGCTGCGATTTGGAGAAGCGGTGGATCTCATCGATAAAAAGGATAGGCAATATTTCGCCCTGTTCCTTTAAAACAGATGCCTTTTCAATTACCTCGCGAACATCCTTCACGCCCGAATTAATGGCGCTTAACGAAAAGAAAGGCCTGTATAACGATTGCGAGATGATGTAAGCCAGCGTTGTTTTACCCACACCCGGTGGCCCCCAAAATAACATGGAAGGTAACGATCCGCTCTCGATAGCCTTGCGCAAAACAGCGCCTTTACCAACAAGGTGTTTCTGGCCCACATAATCATCCAGTGATTTTGGGCGCATACGCTCGGCTAATGGCGGCAGGTTGATCATAAATGTAAAAATCAGAAATAGAAATGCTAAATCCTAAGAAATTTAGTAATTTTATAATAACAATTATATGCCACAACAGTTTACCAGAGCCTCCTACCACACCATTTGTGACGATCTTGCCAAAATAGACCCCGATTTTGCTAATGTTATTCACCTTTACGGCTACCCGCCGTTTTGGTCGCGGCCAAACACGTTTGAGAGTTTGGTGCATATTATACTGGAGCAGCAGGTATCGCTGGCTTCAGCCCTATCAGCCTTAAATAAACTACGTGAGCGTGTGCAGGAAATAACCCCCGCCCGTATCCTGTTATTAACGGATGCCGAAATGCGCGAGTGCTATTGCAGCCGACAAAAAACCGCTTATATCAAATACCTGGCAGAGGCTATCATCAGCGGACAAATAAACCTGGAAGCTTTCGAGCAAATGGAAGATGAAGAGATTCGTAAGCAACTGACCGCCCTAAAAGGCATTGGGAACTGGACAGTGGATGTTTACGTGATGTTCGCCCTGCAGCACACCGATGTTTTACCCATCGGCGACCTGGCTATAGTAAATGCTATTAAAAGATTGAAAGGGCTGCCCAAAGAAACCCCGAAAGAAGAACTGATGGTGATTGCCGAACAATGGCGGCCATATCGCACCGTGGCAAGTATGATATTATGGCATTATTATTTGTGCGACAGGAAAAGCCCCCCGGCCCCCTAAAGGGGGAGTGAGGTAGCAAATTTGTCATCCTGAACGATAGTGAAGGATCTAATCGCCGATATGTATTTAGGCGATTGGATAGTTCGTTAATAAATGCTTCGCTATCGCTCAGCATGACAGCAGATAAAAAAAGCCCGCCTGAAAATCAGGCAGGCTTTAAGTTTTTCAAGAACTCCCCCTATAGGGGGTCGGGGGGCCTACACGTTAAACAACCCGTTCCGTTCCTGCTCCTGGTAGTTCTGTACCGTTTCAATAGCGTTGCTTATTACATCGCTTAACGCTGTAATGAAAGCGCCCGGTTTGGCCAGGCTCATGGCATGCTTAATGGCATCTACCTCTTTCGGGATGATCTCGAAAGGTTTATTAGGGTCAACCGATTTGATGCCTTCCTGCAGCAGGTCCAATATATTTTCTTCGGTGCGGCCGCGCAGGTGTTTCTCTTGGCGAAGAATAATATAGTCAAACATTTCTGCCGCTATTTTACCGATCTCGCGGATGTCATCGTCGCGCCTGTCGCCGGTACCGGCAATGATGCCAATTTTAAGCGGAGAATCAATATGACTTAAAAATGCCTTAATTCCTTGGAAGCCATCGGGGTTATGCGCAAAATCGATCATAAAACGGAAATCCTTGAACTCAAAGATGTTCATACGCCCAGGCGTTTGCGCAGCCGATGGGATAAACGTTTCCAGCGAGATCTTGATATCCTCGGTTTTAAAACCATGCAGGAAAGTGGCCAGCGTGGCGGCCATTACGTTATCGATCATAAAAGGTACTGTACCGCCAAAAGTAAGCGGGATCTGTATGGTGCGCTGCACGCGGATCTTCCAGTCGCCCTTCATAATAGTGATAAAGCCATTTTCGCTTACGCAGGCAATGCCGCCTTTTTTGCAATGCGCTACAATAACCGGGTTTTTCTCGTCGCGGCTAAAGTAGGCCACGTTACAATCGGCTTTTTTGCCAACCTGCACGCAGTATTTATTGTCGGCATTTAAAACAGCCCAGCCGCTTTTTTTAACCGAGTTTATCACCACGCTTTTTACGCGGGTAAGGTCGTCAAGGGTGTGGATGTCTGAAAGCCCCAGGTGATCTTCCTGTATGTTGGTTATCACGCCAATATCGCATGAGCTAAAGCCTAAGCCGGCCCTTAATATGCCGCCGCGGGCGGTTTCAAGCACGGCAAAATCAACCGTTGGGTCTTTTAAAATAAACTCGCTGCTTACCGGGCCGGTGGTATCGCCCTTTAGCATCATATTGTTCTGCACGTAAATACCATCGCTGGTGGTAAAGCCCACCCGGTGGCCGTTGTTTTTTACAATGTGTGCGATCAGGCGGGTAGTGGTGGTTTTACCGTTTGTGCCGGTAACAGCTATAATAGGGATGCGTGCCGATTTACCGGTAGGGTAAAGCATATCGATAACATGCCCTGCCACGTTGCGCGCCAAACCTTCGCTTGGGGCAATGTGCATCCTAAAGCCGGGGGCTGCATTTACTTCCAGTACCACGCCGCCATTATCTGTAAGGGGTTCGGTAAGGTTCTTGGCCATAATATCGATGCCGCAAATATCCAGGCCTATAATTTTGGATATGCGTTCGCAGATGAATATGTTTTGCGGATGCACATGGTCGGTAACATCAACAGAGGTGCCGCCGGTGCTTAAGTTGGCGGTCGATTTTACAAACAACTTCTCGTCTTTGGCTAATACGGTTTCTAATGTATAGCCTTTCTTTTCCAACAGGTCAAGCGTATCGCGGTCAACATCTATCAGGGTAAGTACATTCTCGTGCCCGTAGCCACGGCGTGGGTCGGTGTTGGTTTTATCTATCAGTTCCTGTATGTTCAGTTCGCCATCGCCTATGATATGGGCCGGGTCGCGCAGGGCGGCGGCTACCATTTTATTATCTATCACCAGCACCCTAAAATCGTAACCGGTAACAAAGCGCTCTACAATTACCCTGCGGGATATTTTTGCTGCAAATTCATACGCGGCAATAGCATCCTCGGTAGTATTAATGTTGATGCTGATCCCACGGCCATGATTGCCATCCAGCGGTTTAAATACCAGCGGGAAGCCAATTTTTTTTATAGCTTCAACAACCTGCTCGGTCTTACTGATGGTCATGCCTTTGGCTACCGGGATGGCCTGCTCCTGTAAAAGGCGCTTGGTTTCGTCTTTGTTGCTTGCAATATCAACAGCAATGCTGCTGGTTTTCTCGGTCATGGTGGCGCGGAAACGCACCTGGTTTTTTCCGTAACCCAGTTGTACCAGCGATTGGTTGTTAAGCCTTATCCAAGGGATCCTGCGCGAGATAGCTTCCTCCACAATAGCGCCGGTGCTTGGCCCCAGGCGGGTATTCTCGCGAATTTCGCGCATCGTTTGAATATCTTTCTCCAGGTCGTATTCGGTGCCGTCAATTAAAGCCTGCACAATGCGTACGGATGCTTCGGCGGCAAATACGCCAACTTTTTCTTCCAGGTAGGCAAATACAACGTTGTAAACGCCCGGTGTTTTTGTTTCGCGGGTACGGCCAAAGCCGGTATCCATACCTGCAAGGGTTTGTATCTCTAATGCTATATGCTCTATAACGTGCCCCATCCAGGTGCCGGCAACCACCCGCTCAAAGAAGCCGCCGGGTACGCCGGGCGAGCAGCGGTGCGAGTGCAGGCTGGGCATTAATGCCTTCATGCGCTCATAAAAACCATCAATAGTGTTTGATGGGCGGTCTTCCATCTCTTCCAGGTCCAGCCGCATTTGTATCAGTTTCTTGCGGCTGATGCTCCATATGTTTGGGCCGCGCAGTACTTGTATATTTTCAATTTTCATAAATGCTTGCTGATATTGGGTGATAATTATCTAAAGCTAAAAAACTTATGAATGTTATAAAATGTTTTGACCAAAAAATGCACTATTATTAATTAAACCATTAGTTTTTAATCAATTTTATTTTAATTTGTATAAATTGATATAAAGATTATGGATGTCCCGAAAGGAAAACTGGTAATAATTGGAGGCGCTGTTGATATGGGCAGTAATGTGAGCGTGTTGGAGCATATTATGCAGCCTAACTATATCAAATTTTTTGAAAAGGGCATACTAAGGCGCATCATCAACGAATCGGATAAGCACGAGGCCTCTGTTGTGGAGGTGATCACCACCGCATCGCAGATCCCTGATCTGGTTGGTAACGAGTACATAAAGGCTTTTAACCAGCTGAATGTTACCCACGTTAACGTACTGCACATCAAAAGCCGTGAAGATGCAGCTAACCCCGAATATTTAGAACGCATCCGCAAAGCGGATGTAGTGATGTTTAGCGGCGGCGACCAGCTGCGCCTTACCGCTATTTTTGGCGGCACGCAATTTTTGCAGATCCTGAAACAGCGTTATCAACACGAGAACTTTGTGATAGCCGGTACTTCTGCCGGTGCCGCGGCCGCATCAACCCACATGATATACCGCGGGCAAAGCAATGAAGCTTTAATAAAGGGCGAAGTGCAGATAACCGCCGGGCTGGGTTTTATCGATTCGGTTATTGTGGATACGCACTTTGTGCAGCGTGGCCGTATTGGCCGTTTATTGTACGCGGTGGCTACTAATCCCGGCATACTGGGCATAGGCCTTGGCGAGGATGCCGGCCTGCTTATAACCGAGGGCAACATGATGGAAGCCATAGGCTCGGGATTAATTATGCTGGTTGATGGCAAGAATATTGTAGAGACTAATGTTTATGATGTAGAAATAGGCGATCCTGTTTCTATCGAGAACTTGAAGGTGCATGTAATGTCGTTATTTGATAAGTACGACCTGCAGCAGCACCGCATGATCATTAAAAAGGTGGTTAAGGTTGAGGAGGGCGTTTTTGTTACCGCCCACGACAGTGATAATAATGACTTACAATGATTGTAGATGTGCGGATATGCAAATTTTGATGTGCAGATGGCTTTTAACACTGGACATGTAATCGCTAATTCACTAAATCGGTCAATCACTAATTATTAATGAATGAAGTTGATCATACACGGAGGTTTTTTTAGCGAATCGCTTACAAACCAGGAAGTAAAAAAGGCTAAGCAGGACGCCCTGCGCGAAATTGTTACGCTTGGCCACAAATACCTGGAAAGCCACGCCGCAGCCCAAACCGTTGTGTATACCGTTTGCCTGCTGGAAGACTGCGACCTGTTTAACGCGGGCACCGGTTCCCAGATCCAAAGCGACGGAAAAATAAGGCTAAGCGCCTCGCTGATGGATGGCAAAACCCAGAAATTTAGCGGCGTTATTAATATAGAGGATGTAAAAAACCCTATCTGTATTGCCGAAAAATTAATGGATTATGACGACCGCGTACTTGGCGGACAATGCGCCAACACCTTTGCGGCAAATAACGGTGTGCCATATTACAACCCCGAAATTCCGCAACGTCGTAAGGAGTACGAAAAAAAACTAAGCGACTCTATCCGTCTGGGTACCGTGGGCTGCGTGGCGCTTGATATTTATGGCAACATCGCGGCAGCAACATCAACCGGCGGCAAGGGCTTTGAAATACCGGGCCGGGTGAGCGATTCGGCAACAACGGCGGGTAATTATGCCAATAAATACGCGGGCATATCGTGTACAGGTGTGGGCGAAGATATTGTAAGCGGATCGGTAGCCACAAAAATTGTTACCCGTGTAACCGACGGGATGCCGCTTTCCGTCGCGACAGCAAAAACACTTGATGAAATGAAACCCTACGATGGTTTTGCCGGGATAATAGGCATTACCAACACCGGCGATATTTACCACGCCGACACCCACCCCTACATGGTTTGGGCCCTGCACGATGGTGAAGTAGAGGTTTTTGAATAAGCCTGCCCTGCCCGGCACTTGCGCACAATCGCGGGTTAATATATTTTCGCAACAATAATATTCTTGTATTTTAGGCGTTGATGCTTAATATTTACACGGCTGGTAATGAGCGTAATGCCATTTTACTAAGCTATTGTAAATCACGTTTATACTTTTTATATTTGCATACCAGTTAAAATAATTAACTATTTCCCCCTTCTAAAAATTTAAATGAGATATATACTTTTAGTGATCTTTTGCGCTATCAACCTGCAGGCATCCGCCCAGTGGTGGCGCCTCGATTTTAAAAAGCACACAAGGTATCCGCAAATAGCCCAGGTTAAAAATCATTCGCTAAAAAAATTCCTTTCGGCCAAAGCCACTGTTTACAAACCAAAAGTTACCCTTGTAGCCGTTCCGCGCAGTCAGTTCAGTTTAGAAATAAACGAACGTATTGTAATGCGGGCCGCGCAGCACAATATGCGTTTCCGCGAATATGCGCAGGCCAGCTACCGGTTTAGCGAACTGGCAAAGATCTATGTTGGCGAGAACCGCCTGTCGGAAGCGAAGTGGTATTACCTGCAAAGTATATTGATATCCAAACAGCAAAACGATTTTAAACACACCATAGATAACCTGGTAAGCCTGGCTATGATAAAGGCCGACCTGGGCGACCTTACCCAGGCACAACAGGACCTGGCCGAAGCACGCGACATTGCACGCAATACAGGCCGCAACGCCGACGTTAAGATGATAGAGGATAAGATAAAATTTGTGCAAAGCAATAAGGTATGGCTGCCAAAATCTGAGTTGCGTTACGCCGAGGCTGTAGATGTTACAGGGAAGTCAAAATAACACCGTATTTTGTAACATTTCCGTAAAATGCAGGTCTTATAATTTAATCAACCCAAACATTATTGTATTATTGTTATTCAATATATTAGCGGGACGGCTTTGTGGCTGTCTCTTTTTTTATGATGGAAATTAAAAACAGGCACAAGTATTGATGTTTAACACAGGTCCCGATTTAAATAGTGTAAAAGATATGTTCAAGAAATTATATTTATTGCTGGTTTTAGCCACTGCGCTTGCCTGCAACGCAGCCCCGTCAAAACCAAATTACAAACACGCAGGCCCTAACGATCTGCAGCCCGATGAACAGCAAAGTGTTGTTTTAAAATATGTGGCAGGCCTTATATCCGAGTATAATTACAAAAAAGTGCCTTTAAACGATTCGATATCGGCCATTATTTACGACCGTTACCTTAAAAAGCTTGATGAAAATCATAACTATCTTTTGGCATCGGATATAAAGGAATTTGAGCAGTTTAAAACCACGCTTGACGATGATATTAAAGCAGGTAACCTGGCCAACGTTTTTTACATATTTAACGTGTTTCAGAAACGGTATACCGAGTACGTGAACTTTTCTGTAGCGCAGCTTGGTAAAAACTTCGATTTCACTAAAAACGAAACGTTTACTTACGATCGTGATAAGCTGCCCTGGGCATCATCAGAAACCGAAGTGCACGACCTTTGGGCGCAACGTGTAAAATACGACCTGCTTAACCTGAAGCTTACCGGTAAGGACCTGGCTGCTAATAAAGAGACATTAAAAAAACGTTATACCAATATCCTGTCGCAATCAAATAAGCTTTCAAACCAGGATGTTTTCCAGGCGTTTATGGATGCCTTTACCGAGGCTATCGACCCGCACACCAATTACTTTAACCCTGCCCTTGCTGCCAACTTCAATATCGATATGTCGCGCTCTTTAGAGGGTATCGGCGCATCGCTGTTGCTCGAAAACGAATATGTAACTATAAAAAGCGTTACGCCGGGCGGCCCTGCCGATAAAAGCAAACTGGTGAATACCGACGACCGTATTGTGGCCGTAGCCCAGGGAAAAACGGGTGAATTTCAGGACATAGTAGGCTGGAGGATAGATAATGCCATTGCCCTTATACGTGGTGCAAAAGGTACAACAGTACGCCTGCAATTGCTTGCTAAAGGTAGCCCGGTTACTGCCAAACCACGAACAGTTGAACTGGTTCGCGAAAAAATCATCCTGAAAGATATTTCTGCTAAAAAGGAGATCCGCACGTACAACAATAATGGTAAAACAGTTAAAATTGGCGTAATTTCTATCCCGGCGTTTTATCTTGATTTTGCCGATTATAAAGCGGGCAACCCTAATTACAAAAGCACCACGCGCGATGTAAAGCTGATCCTCGACAGCCTAAAACGCGAAAATGTTGACGGTGTGGTTGTCGATCTTCGCCAGAATGGCGGTGGCTCGCTAATGGAAGCCATTGAATTGACCGGCCTGTTCATTAAAACGGGCCCGGTTGTACAGGTTAGGGACTCGCGTAACCAGGTTGAAGTGGATAAGGATGAAGACCCCGCTATAACCTACACCGGCCCGCTTGCCGTATTGGTAGACCGTTTCAGCGCATCTGCATCAGAGATCTTCTCGGGCGCTATACAGGATTATGGCCGTGGCTTGATACTGGGTACCCAAACCTATGGTAAGGGCTCGGTGCAGAACGCTATAGACCTGGATAAGGTAATTACACCAAGCTTAAAAGATAAATTGCTTGCAGTAGCCGGTAAACCCAAAACGGTAGCTACGGGTAGCCAGAACAAATTTGGCCAGTTAAATTTAACCATAGCCAAGTTTTACCGCATCAGTGGCAGTTCTACACAGCATAAAGGCGTTATCCCCGATATCGATTTTCCATCTGTAATACCTTTGGATAAATATGGTGAGGATACAGAGCCATCGGCAATGCCGTTTGATATGATAGATAAAAGCGCGTATGCAACCATCGGCAATTTTGCAACGGTATTGCCGCAGCTTAAAAAACTGCACAGCGACCGTATGGCTGCCAGCCCAAGTTTTAAATACTTACTTGAGGATATTGCTGAATCAAATAAGCAGGCCGAAGAAAAAAGCGTTACCCTTAACGAGCAAAAGCTTAAATTGGAACGTGACGCCGATGAGCAAAAAACATTTGAACGTAACAACCTGCGCAGGGTGGCATTAGGCCTGCCCGCATTGAAAAAAGGCCAGGTAAAACCTAAGAACGAGGATATGGATTTTTTACAAAAAGAGGCAGGACAAATTTTAACAGATTACCTTACGCTGGATAATAAAATGACCAGTCTGAAATAAGGTGTTTAAAATATATTCTAAAGCCCGTTCATTATTTGAGCGGGCTTTTTTTGTTCCTGAAATTATCCATTGGCACATTATAAAAATGTAACAATTTATTTATAAGTTTGTCTAACTAATAATTAGTATGACAACTAAAAAATTTGACAGCTATTCGCACCTGCTCGACCGTACGGCCCGCAGGGTAAAAGGCTATGCCCAGCAACGGTTTACAACGGGCAATTTTGATGTAACCGTTGACCAGTGGCTGATATTAAAAAGCCTTGACGACGACCGCTACCTGAAACAAAAAGAACTGGCCGAACTTACCGGCAAGGATAACCCCACGCTAACCCGCATCATTGACCTGCTTTGCAAAAAAGGGCTTACCGAGCGCGTAATGCACAAGGATGACCGCCGCAGCTTTACCGTGCACCTTACAGAACCAGGTAAGGCCAAGTTGCTGGAGCTATCCCCCAGGGTAAACGAGATCCGCATGAAGGCCTGGGAAAACCTAACCGAGCACGACTACGAGCAGCTGAAAACGATACTGAATAAAATTTATCAAAATTTAGAACCTTAATACCATGATTATTACAGATATAGGCATAATAGGCGCCGGCCCAACCGGCTTGTTTGCCGTTTTTGAAGCCGGATTATTAAAAATGCACTGCCATTTGATCGATTCGCTGCCACAGGCCGGCGGGCAGTTGTCTGAGATCTATCCGCAGAAACCCATTTACGATATACCCGGCTACCCAACGGTTAACGCGCAGGAGCTGGTTGATAAGCTGTCCGAACAAATAGCGCCTTTCCATCCCGGCTACACGCTTGGCGAACGGGTGGAAACCTTGCAAAAACAGGATGATGGCACCTGGCTCATCGGCACTAACGAGGGTACAGAAATAAACTGCAAAGTAGTAGTGGTAGCCGGAGGCCTGGGCTGTTTTGAACCCCGCAAACCCGAGGTTGACCGCCTGGCGGAGTTTGAAGGCAAGGGCGTAATGTATGCCGTGCGAAACCCCGAAGTATTTCGCGACAGGAATATAGTTATAGCCGGCGGAGGCGACTCTGCGTTAGATTGGACGATCTTTTTGGCAAACGTTGCCAACCGTGTAACGCTGGTACACAGGGGCGATACCTTTAGGGGCGCGCCGGATGCGGCCGAAAAAGTTGCAGAACTGGCACGCACCGGCGCTATCGACCTGGTGCTTAAATCGCGCGTGGTTGTGCTGGATGGTGCCGGGCATTTGGAACAGGTAACCCTTACCGGGCACGATAATCAGACCCGCCATATACAGGCCGATAACTTTATCCCGCTTTTTGGGCTTAGCCCTAAACTTGGGCCGATAGAGGATTGGGGATTGAACATCGATAAGTCGGCAATCAAGGTGAACACCGTTGATTACAGCACCAATATCGATGGAATTTTTGCCATTGGCGATATAAATACTTACCCCGGTAAGCTTAAGCTGATACTATGCGGTTTCCATGAGGCGGCACTAATGGCCCAAAGCGCGTTCAAATACGTTTACCCCGATCAGCGCCTTACGTTTAAATACACAACCGTTTACGGTATAACCGAACTGGCATGATCACCTTTACAGTTGAAGACAGGGATGGCGCACAAGTGTTAATAGAGATTCCCGAAGGCATAAGCCTTAGCCTGATGGAAGTACTTAAAGGCAGCGACTACCCCATTTTGGCTACGTGTGGTGGGATGGCGCTTTGCGCTACTTGCCGGGTACAAGTACTTAAGGGATTAGATCAATTGCCGCCACCGGGCGATAACGAATTGGATATACTGGACACCTTGCCCTTTGTGGACGAGAGTAGCAGGCTATCGTGCCAGTTAAGGGTTAACGAAAGCCTGGAAGGCTGCCTCTTCCGCATCCCGCAGGAAGATTAAGAAATGTAGAGACGCGATACTTAGCGTCTCTTTGCTTTGTGGTTATATCCCGCTATCAAAACCAATTCCCCTTCCATGGGTTATTACAACACTATGGCCAAACCATTGCTGGAGTTTACAGACAGGGGCATTTACTGTGCACAAGGGAAATTTTATATCGACCCATGGAAACCTGTGGACGATGCCGTAATAACCCATGCACATGCCGACCATGCTTACGTGGGCCATAAAAATTACCTGGCGCATCATCTTTCAAAAGAAGTGCTTTACTACCGCCTTGGCGAAATAAACCTGCGGACCATAGAATACGGTGAAACGGTAACTAAAAACGGCGTGCAGATCTCCATGTACCCCGCAGGGCACGTTATCGGTTCGGCGCAGATCAGGGTGGAGTACAAAGGCGTGGTTTGGGTGGTATCAGGTGATTATAAGACTGACGATGATGGTATCTCCACCCCGTTCGAGCCGGTGAAATGCCACCACTTTATTTCGGAATGCACCTTCGGGATGCCTGTTTATTCCTGGAAGCCTCAGAGTGAAATTTTTACCGATGTAAATAACTGGTGGCGTGGCAATGTAGAAAATGGCGTAGCTACCGTTATAGTCGGTTACTCGTTAGGCAAGGCGCAACGCATCCTGCAAAACCTCGATCTGGATATCGGCAAAGTATATACGCACGGCGTGATCGAAAACACCAACGAAGCCTTGCGGCGCAACGGCGTGATGTTAAATCCAACAGAACGCATCACTTCGGAGTCCTCGAAAGAGGAGGTGCGCAAAGGCATCATCATAGCCCCGCCATCATCGGTAGGTACGCCCTGGATGCGAAAGTTTGGGCCATATAGTTTTGGTTATTGCAGCGGATGGATGGCCATCCGTGGCGCTAAACGCCGCCGCGCTGCCGACAGGGGCTTCATCATGTCTGACCATGCCGACTGGAACGGCTTGGTAAGCGCGATTGATGCCACCGGCTGCGAGTGCGTTTATTTGACACATGGCTACACCGCATCGTTCACGAGATATTTAAATGAGATAGGTTTTAACGCGAGAGAGGTTCATACATTATATGGTGGTGAAGAAGAAGATTCAACTATAACTGAAGGCGAGGAAGTGAAAGAAGAAAATGAACTTTCGAAAGAAGAGAAAGTCTCCCCTATCGGGGGAGATTTAGAGGGGGCTGCGCCATGAAAGCCTTCGCCCAACTCTTCCTCTCGTTAGACGAGACCAACAAAACCAACGAAAAAGTTAAGGTACTAAAGGATTACTTTATCAACGTGCCCGATACCGATAAAATGCATATGCTTGCCCTGTTCACGGGCAGGCGGCCAAAGCGGCCCATCAACTCTACGCTTATCCGTAACTGGGCTATCGAGGCATCAAACATCCCGCAATGGCTTTTTGAAGAAAGCTACCATGTGGTGGGCGACCTTGCCGAAACCATGTCGCTGCTGATGCCTGAAAGTGACCGGAGCAGCAATAAAACCCTGACCGAGTGGATAGCCGAGATAAACGTGCAAGCTGCCCGTACCGAAGAAGAGCGCAAACTATGGCTGCTGGATTCGTGGGCTATGCTGGACAGGCAGGAACGCTTTGTATTTAACAAACTGCTTACCGGCAGCTTCCGGATAGGGGTATCAAGCAACCTGGTGGTAAAAGCCCTGGCAGATATTACCGGCATTGAAGCGCCTGCGCTTACCCACCGCATTATGGGTAGCTGGATGCCCGAGGATTACACCTACGACCAACTGGTGCAGGAACAAAGCGCGGCTGACAATATCTCGCGCCCGTACCCTTTCTTTTTGGCTTACCCGATACAGGAAACCTCCGAGAAGCGTAAGTCCGCAGAAGAAGTAGGACTTGCCCTTGGCGATGCCGAGGATTGGCAGGCCGAGTGGAAATGGGACGGCATCCGCGCGCAGATGATCAAACGCGGCGGCGAAATTTTTATCTGGAGCCGCGGCGAAGACTTGGCCACGGAAAAATTCCCCGAATTGCACCCTTTTTTGAATGCCCTGCCGGATGGTACTGTGCTTGATGGCGAGATCCTGAGTTTTCAGAATGGCCTGCCGATGCCCTTTAATGTACTGCAAACCCGCATCGGCCGCAAAAATTTGAGTAAGAAGATCCTTACCGATAGCCCGGTAGCTACCATTGTTTACGATTGCCTGGAATACGCAGGCGAGGATATCCGGTACAAAACACAATCCGAAAGGCGTGAGATATTAGAGAAACTGCAAAGCGAAACCGAATATCCGGAAGTCTTTCGTATCTCATCGCTTATACAGTTTAACAGTTGGGACGAACTGGAAAAAATCCGCGAGCAATCGCGCGCCATGATTGCCGAGGGTATTATGCTGAAGCGCAAAAGCGCCACTTACCAGGTTGGCCGCCGCCGCGGCGATTGGTGGAAATGGAAGATAGACCCGCTATCGGTTGATGCGGTGATGATATACGCCCAAAAAGGCCATGGCCGCCGCGCCGACCTCTACACGGATTACACCTTCGCCGTTTGGGATGGCGATAAACTGGTTCCCTTTGCCAAAGCCTACAGCGGCCTTACCGATGCCGAGATCAACAAGGTAGACTATTTTGTGAAACGCAATACCCTCGAAAAATTTGGCCCGGTGCGCACTGTAAAGCCCGAACTGGTTTTCGAGATAGGGTTTGAGGGCATTAACAAATCTACACGGCATAAATCGGGCATCGCCCTGCGTTTCCCCCGCATCCTGCGCTGGCGGCACGATAAACCCAAAGAAGAAGCAGATACGCTGGAAAGTTTGAAGGATCTGTTAGGGGAGCATGGGGGATAATTGAAATAAACGTAAGCTAAGAAGGCCTTTTTCTCCTTGTCATCCTGAGCGAGAGCGAAGGATCTATTAGCGAACTGTGCATGCCGACTACGCATATCGGCGATTAGATGCTTCACTACATTCAGCATGACAAATCTGCACATCTATCAAACATCTATCAGCAAACTCTCCCCAAACTTCTGCGAAACGGTTTTATGTTCATTGCCATCAATACTGATCACCAAAGAACTATCGAACGGGATCTTTTCTATCAGCTGTATTTTTGTTCCGATGTTGATGTTGAGTTTGATCAGATATTGCAAAAATGCACTGGTTGTATCTTTCACGGCGGCCACCCTGCAAAGGGCACCGGGCTTTACATCGGCAAGGGTGGTTGAATGCCGCCTGGGCATTTTGCCATTTGCTTTGGGGATAGGGTCACCGTGTGGGTCGTACTCAGGGAAGCCAAGGAATTTATCCAGCCTGTCGGGCAGCGAAGCATCTTTAATATGTTCCAGTTCCTCAGCAATATCATGGATCTCGTCCCAATGGTAGCCCAGTTTCTCTAACAAAAACACTTCCCAAAGGCGGTGACGGCGCACAATAAGCGTAGCATCTTTTTGTCCCTGCGTGGTCAGTTCAACGCCTTTTTTTTTTATCGTAGCCTATCAGCTGCTTATCAGTGAGCTTGCGGATCATGTCCACCACCGATGCCGGGTTATTGCCAAGCGATTCGGCAATGGCGGTTGGTGTTATCTTTTGCCCTTTGTCCTGCCCAAGCCGGTAAATACATTTCAGGTAGTTCTCTTCTGATAGGGTGTGCATCTGCAATAATTATTAGTATCTGAAAGAAAGGCCAACGAAATATACTTTATCGGCGGTTTTGCTAAGCCCGTAATTTAAACCTGTATCAATATTCAGGTTATCAGTAACCGAAAATATCAAACCACCGTTTGCATAAGTATCTGTTATTTTACTATAAGCATTATAATTGGCGTAAGCTTCTATAAAACAATCCAGGCGCTTACTTATCAACCGGCCAAAGGTAAAGGAGTATAGGTACTCGCCATGGTAATTATCATCATCTTCTTTAGCCACGCTTACGCTTACTTGCGTACCAAAGCTCCAGTTGTCATTTATCTTTAGCGCGAAGGGAAGGGTTAACCCTCCCTGTAACCCGTTATTGGCAAAAGAAGATGTGGGGAGCTTGATAAAAGGTAATAATGCAAAGGCGGTTTTGCCACCATCATTGCCCCATAAATTATACTTAAGCCTTACAGAAATATCGTCAAAGCCGCCGGTTTTGTCAATTATTTTGCCGGTTTTCAAATCTCGGGTGGTGATGTTAACATAAGTGGGCATCACCAGTTGTATGTCCATTTTTTGGGTAAGCCCCAGTTTATAGTTGGCAAGGTTATAATCGTTTTGGATAGTATTAACCCCATCGCTGCTGTTCCGCGTATGTTTAAAAAGGTCAGTTTCTACCTGGAAATGGCCGGCCTCTACTGTATATGCGCTTTCCGTAACATCGGGCCGGTCGGTTTCCATGTCTTTCATTTTATCTTTCGGCACCGGGTTAAACAAACTGTATTTATGGCGGGCCGTATCCGTTTGCGCATAGGCAAACGTGGTGAGTAAACTTATCAGGAGCAGGGAGATGGTGAAACGCATACTACAAAACTACATAATAATTAGCATTATCAAATAATAAAAATTAGGCAAGACTAATTTATTTAATATTTAATACCCCCCCCCCCATAACAAACGATCGCAATGGGGACAAGGACTAAAATGGTTGAAAAATATTCGTTTGATTTTTAAGTAAAGAGTGCCAACTTCGCATTCCCGATAATCCATTATCGGTAAAATCAATTTTCGAATCTGTGGAATCTAACTATCATATTAAAATAGCACAGGAGCTTGCAGTTGGAAGCAAGCAGGTAAGCGCCACTATCGCCCTGCTTGACGAAGGCGCTACCGTACCGTTCATATCCCGTTACCGTAAAGAGGTAACCGGCAGCCTCGACGAGGTGCAGGTGGCCGCCATTCGCGACCGCGTGCAGCAACTGCGCGACCTGGATAAGCGCCGCGAGGCTATTATGAAATCGCTAACTGATATGGGCAAGCTTACACCCGAACTGGAAATGCAGGTAAACGCCGCCGAGACCATGGTACTGCTGGAAGATATTTACCTGCCCTATCGCCCCAAACGCAAAACCCGCGCCACCGCAGCCCGCGAAAAAGGATTACAGCCCCTGGCCGATGCTGTATTAGCCCAAAAGAATTTTGATGTGGAGCTGGAAGCCGGTAAATATATCAACGAAGAAAAAGGCGTTAACAACGTTGAGGAGGCTTTGGCGGGTGCACGTGATATTATTGCCGAACACATCAGCGAGCATGCCGAAACAAGGGCTCAACTGCGCCAGTTGTTTACCGAAAAAGGCGTTTTTGAATCGAAAGTAGCGCCGGGAAAAGAGATTGAAGGCATCAAATACAAAGATTATTTTGATTGGACGGAACCGGTTAAATCGGCGCCATCCCACCGCATCCTGGCCATGCGCCGCGGCGAAAAGGAAGAGATCCTTTACCTGGATATTAAACCCACCGAAGAAGATGCTATCGCGCTGTTAGAGCGGGAATTTATCACCTCGCGCAACGCGGCGGCTAACCAGGTTGGCCTGGCCATTGTTGATGGATACAAACGTTTGTTAAAGCCATCAATGGAAACAGAGATCCGCCTGCTGACCAAAAAGAAGGCCGACGAGGAAGCCATCCGTGTATTTGCCGAGAATGCCCGCCAGCTTTTATTAGGCGCGCCGCTTGGCCAGAAACGCATTATGGCTATCGACCCCGGTTTCCGCACAGGCTGCAAGTTGGTTTGTTTGGATGAGCAGGGCCAGTTATTAGAGAACACCGCCATTTATCCTCATACAGGAGCGGGGCAGGCTAAAGAGGCCGAAAAAACCGTACAACATCTTTTTGAAAGATATAATATCGAAGCTATAGCTATTGGCAACGGTACCGCCGGCCGCGAAACGGAGTTGTTTGTACGTAACCTTAACCTGCCGGGAGCAACCATCGTAATGGTGAACGAAAGCGGCGCGTCTATCTATTCTGCATCGGATGTAGCCCGCGAGGAATTCCCGGATAAGGATATTACCGTTAGAGGTGCAGTTTCAATCGGTCGCCGTTTGATGGACCCTTTAGCTGAGTTGGTGAAAATAGACCCTAAATCCATCGGCGTTGGCCAATACCAGCACGATGTTGATCAGAATAAATTACAGGTATCGCTGGATGATACCGTTATGAGCTGTGTTAACGCGGTTGGCGTAGAATTGAACACGGCATCAAAGCAAATACTGGCCTATGTATCGGGCCTTGGCCCGCAACTGGCGCAAAACATTGTTGAATACCGCAACCAGAACGGCGCCTTTAAACGCCGCGACCAGTTGAAGAAGGTCGCCCGCCTTGGCGACAAAGCCTACGAGCAGGCGGCAGGCTTTTTGCGCATTCGCGGAGCGGAAAATCCATTGGATACCAGCGCCGTTCACCCGGAGCGTTATGCACTGGTAGAACAAATGGCGAAAGACCTGAAATGCAGCGTGCAGGACCTTATCCACGATAACAACCTGCGGAAATCAATCCCCCTGCAAAAATATATATCTGATACGGTAGGCCTGCCTACCCTTAACGATATTATGGCCGAGCTGGCTAAACCGGGCCGCGACCCGCGCGAACAGTTTGAAGCATTCAGCTTTACCGAGGGCGTAAATGCTATTAGCGATTTAAAGGTTGGCATGAAACTGCCGGGCATTGTAACCAATATTACCAACTTTGGCGCCTTTGTAGATATCGGTGTGCACCAGGATGGGCTGGTACACCTTAGCCAGATAACCAATCGCTTTATTAAAGACCCTAACGAGGTGCTTAAAGTGCATCAAAAGGTGGAAGTAACCATTACCGAAGTTGATGCTGCCCGCAAACGCATCTCGTTATCCATGAAAGAGAATGAAAAACGCGAGCCGGTAGCCTTTAAACCTCGCGAGCAAAAGCCAGTACAAAAGTCATTTACGCCAAAACCTAAAGCTGAGCCTGAGCCCGAAATGGATATGATGAGTAAACTGGCAGCGCTGAAGAACAGGTTTAAATAAGATAGGCAGAGAAAAATAAACAATACATCAGTCTGAGCCTGTCGAAGACTTTTACCCCGTGCAAAGCTCGCGAATGGTTCGACAAGCTCACCATGACATGTTAGTTACGTTTGATTTATCCTTTTTACTTTTTCTCGGCCAGCGCTTTCTTAACGGCCGCTTTAACGGTAGCGTTTGTTTTGGCATTCCGTTTGGCGCGCATTTTAAGGTTCAGCATTTCTACAAGGATAGAAAATGCCATGGCGAAGTAGATATAACCTTTAGGGATATGCTGTTCTAAGGCTTCGGCTAACAGGGATACGCCTATCAGTAACAGGAACGATAAGGCCAGCATTTTTACTGTTGGGTGCTTGTTCACAAAGTTGGCTACGCCCGATGATGCCCACATCATTATACCTACAGCAACAACTACCGCGGCTATCATTATCTCTACATGTTTGGCCATACCCACTGCGGTAATAACCGAATCGAGCGAGAACACGATATCAAGCAGCATGATCTGGAAAATGGTACCCCAAAACGAGTGTGGTTTAACCTTATCGGCGTCTTCCTCTTCGCCTTCAATTTTATGGTGTATCTCGGCCGTGCTTTTATAGATCAGGAATAAGCCTCCTACAATAAGTATCAGGTCGCGGCCTGAGATGGCCAGTTTTTCAAACCAGTCGCCGTCTGTAATGCCAAATAATCCTGAAATATTAAACAGCGGGGCGGTAAGTTTCATCACCCAGGTAATGGTTAGCAGCAATAATATACGGGTTATCATCGCCATGGCCAAGCCCATCTTACGGCCTTTTTCCTGCTGGTGCTTTGGAAGCTTATCAGATAGTATGGATATAAATATCACATTATCGATACCTAAAACTATCTCTAAAACAGTAAGGGTTATCAAGGATACCCACGCTTCCGGGTCGGTTAATATTTCCATCAGGTTGTAAACTTTTCAGCGCTAAAATAGCAAAACCCCTGCCGTTATTGGCAAGGGTTTATAATTTATGCTTATTTCAATAGTTTTTTAATAGAACTTTACATCGGTATAGCTGGCGTTGATGGCAATTTTACCATCACTGTTGTTTTTGCCGATATACCCCTTGTAGGTTTTGGTCGACGACCAGCCGCGCTCTTCATCGCCTGGTGTTTTGGTTGTAACTTTCATATTATCGTCGTCGTAATTAAAGCCGCCAAATTTGGTAACCACATCAAAGTTAAAGCTGTCGGCATCCTTAAAATCAAGTTTTATTTTAGTGAATGATGCATTGATGGTAAGGTTGCGTACCGATTTATCTATCGCGCCAATATCAAAGCCATTACCATATTTAATGTTAACATCAACGTTATTCTTCAACCTGTCAACGGTCATCCCGGCAAACGAGATGTTAGCATCAACATTGCTTACCGTTCCTGCTTTTAGTTTTCCGTAGCCTATGTAAAGCTTACCACCATTAAAAGTTACTATGTTGGCATCGCCAAAATTCACCTTTACATCGTTATCCCTGTTTAAAAGCCGCTGTGCATTCAGGGTGCCATATGATACCCTTAAAAGTGTTTTGCCGCTCAGGTCTGGCAGGGTAACGCTGCCAAACTTATTGGTTAGGTCTAACATATTACCAGCGGGCATATATATGGTGTAGTTTATTTCCATATGGGTGTTGCCATGGCGGCCTTTTATATTGGCCAGGTTGGTTTTAAACGATACAACAGAGCCTGATTTGCTATCGCTGATACTCGAACCTTCCATCATTTTATTAACAAAATCCTCGTCTTCCGAGCCAAATTTCATCTGCACATCAACTTTAAATTCATTTTTGGCCCAGGTGTTAACCACTACCTTACCAAAACTGTTATTAATTTGCAAAATATCGTTTGCGTCGGCGCTGTACGATTTGCTGTAATTTTTTACCTTTTCGGTTACCTGGCCGCTGGCAAGCTTTTGCTTGTATTCGTCATCATTAAAATTATTACTGAAATTGATGCCATCCATGTTACTGAAACTGCCCGAAACGTTTGGCGCCAGATCGCTAAAACTGCCAGAAAAATTCTCACCAAAGTCCTTAAAGCCCTCGCCAAAGTTTTTACCGAAATCCTTAAAGCTTTCGTTGAAATTTTTACCAAAATCTTTGAAGTTTTCGGTAAAGTTTTTGTCGAGATCTTTAAACGCGAAGTTCATATCCATGTCCAGGTTCATCTTAAAGTTCTTTTTATTCATCTGCTTTTGCAGCTGTTTCATTTTAACTTTAAGGCCGGCCATGTTTTGTTTAAGCGCCTTGTTTTTATAAACATAAACTTTTGGCGCGGCTGGTGGTGCCGGCGGCGCCAAAACAGAGTCTTGTGCGGCCACGGTAGTGCTAATGGCAAGTACCGCGATAGCAGCAAGCAGGCCGTGTTTAAATATTTTTGTCTTCATTTTGATGGTCCTTTTTACTTTGATTAAATTGTTCAATTACGCTCAGTTGCTGATTAAGCACCTCTGTTTGTATTTGCAAGTTCCGGATCATTGCACGTAAAACACGCTCCTGGTTGGGGCTGGTGGCTAAATCTATATTTAGTTTTTTGTAGTTTGCATCCATTTTTATCAGCTCCGCATTAAACTCGTGGTATAGCTGCGGGTCGAATTTTGCAACCAGTTTTAGCCGGGTGCGCTGCCCTTCAATAACCGATGCGTAATGCACCTGCTGTTTGGCATAAGTTGGGTTAATATCGGCCAGGTTTACGCCTGCCGGTTTTTGATTTTTTAGATAAAGGCCGAACCCTAAACCCATAACTACGATCACCGAAGCGGCCACCTTTAGCACAAAGCCCAGCGAAAACGTTTTTGCTTCCCGCTTTTTTGGCGTGTGCACTTCCTCCCATGCATCTAACTCTTTGGCGATGTTGTTCCAGATATCGGCGCGTGGTTCCAGGTCGTCAAATTCTTCCCTGTTGCTGCTCATAAAATCTTCTAACCGCTTGCTCATTTTCTTATTCCTTTTCTTAATAATATCTCGCTCAATTTCCGCTTAGCTCTTAAAAACTGCGTTCTTGAGGTGTTTTCTGTAATATTTAATATCTCCCCAATTTCCTCGTGGTCATATCCCTCTAAAAGGTAAAGCGATATTACCAGCCGGTAACCCTCGGGCAATTCTTTCATGGCTTCTTTTACCTGTGCCACCTGGTATTGCACGTCTTCATCGTCCCAGGGCTCTTCATCAGGCACATTATCCAGTTGGCCGTCCTCTATCTCAACAAACTCTAACTTCCTTTTGCGCAAAAGGTTTATAGATCGGTGTACTACAATTTGTTTTAACCACAGGCCAAAAGTGGTTTCCTGCCTAAAATCTTTCAGTTTATTAAAAGCATCCGTAAACGATTCCTGCAAGATGTCTTCGGCCTCGCCAATATTGCCCACTACCCTAAAGGCGACGTTCAACATCGCTTTAGCGTACAATCGGTACAATTCGTAACAGGCTTTTTTACTGCCCTGTTTACATTCAACCACCAGGTGGTAATGTTTATCTACGTATACGGCTTCCAAATTACTGACAGGTTTCAGGTTAAATGACGCAGGGGTTTTAACAACGTTGCACGAGGTGCGATAAAAAAATGTCTGAAGTTGAATTTTTAAGGAATTAATTAAATATAAAGGATTCTGTTTGTTCAAAAATTCCTAAAATCCGGGTTCAGACAGGTACGCGTCTATCGCTTCTACAGCTCTTTTGTACCTATCATCCCCGGTGCCTGATATGGTTACGTATGTGGCGTTTAACGCTTTAAGTTCGTTATGCCATACATCCATAAAATGTTCGCGCAGATGCGGAAAATCGCGCAGGGGGTCGTCCTGCCAGGGCAGGTCGATGTCCAGTAAAAGGTAAAGGTGGTAAGGGTGTTTGGGCAGCTCGTCAACAACTTGCTGCGGGGCTTTGCCGAAGATCTGGTCGCTCCAAATTTTAACAGTGATAAAGGTAGTATCGCAGATAAGCAGCTTATTGGCCTTTGGCAACACCGCCGCCTCTAAAGCCAACTGGCCATGAAACATGTTGATCTCATCCTGCCAGGTGGGTGGTGCGGTTAACTTTTCGCAATAGCCGCGGGCATATTCGGGCACCCAAACGGTTTGGTAATGCTTTGCTAAAAAAGCCGACATGGTAGATTTGCCGGTAGATTCGGGGCCAACCACGGCTATTTTTATGATCTCGGATTTTCGCATTAGTTTCGTGTATCTTGATTTCTGCCTACGGCCTCTAATTTCCAGTCCTTTTTCCAGTCGATATAACCCATCAGGGCTATGCCCACATAAACGGCGTACATCAGGGCTGTAAGGTGCAGGTCTTTAAACAGGTAAACGCCCACATAAACAATATCTACAAATACCCATATCAGCCAGTTCTCGAGCACTTTTCGGGCCAGGAAAACCTGGGCAACAAGGCTGCAGGCCGTACAAAAGCTATCGAGGTAAGGGAACGAGGCGGTAGTGTATTTTAATACCGACCCCAGGATAACGGTAAATACAACGATGGCTGCGGCGGATAAAGCCACTTCCTTTTTTGTAATACGGGCAACCGGGATCTTTTTTTCTGCTGATGGCCTGCGGCCCCAGTACCACCACCCATAAATGTTCATAGCTAAAAAGTAAACCTGCAAACCCATATCGGCAAACAGGTGTTTATCGCGAAAAACAAAGAAGTAAAAGGTTACGCTAAGTATAGCGAATGGCCAGTTCCAGATATTGTTAAGCGCGGCTAACAATACACACAGTATGCCGGTTATAAAGCCGCAGGCTTCCAGCCAGGTAAGCTGCTGCCACCAATCATGCAGCGCGTGGATGATTTGCATAGCGTAAATATAGTAAGCCCCCTCTAAATCTCCCCCGAAAGGGGAGCCTTTATTATATCGTAAACTTAAAACCCTCTGCTGATCAGCAGAGGGTTTTAAGACAATGCCTTTGAGAAAGCCTTTCTCCCGATAGTTATCAGGATGGCGGCTTGTGGTGTATTACCAGATCTTAACCCTTTTGTCGGGATCCAGCCACATCTTATCGCCTTTTTTTATGCCGAAAGCTTCATAAAATTCCGGTACATCGGTAAAGGGGCCGTTCACACGCATAAAGCCGGGTGAATGCTCATTGGTTAATATTTGGCTTGAGAGTGATTCTTTCCTGTCCTGGCCCAGCCAGCCCAGCGCGTAGCCTAAAAAGTAGCGTTGTACCGGGGTTAACCCGTTAATGGTTTTGCCCTCCTTATACTGATCGGTTTTTTTGAAAGCATCAAGGCCAATAACGATACCGCCCAGGTCGGCAATGTTTTCGCCGAGGGTTGCTTTGCCATTAACATGCAGGCCATAAACGGTGTAATTATTAAACTGCTTTACCAGCATATCGGCACGTTGGGCAAACTTTGCCGAATCCTGCGGTGTCCACCAGGCTTTAAGGTTACCTTTTTCATCGTATTGGCGGCCCTGATCATCAAAGCCGTGGGTAATTTCGTGGCCAATGGTTGATGCGGCACCGTAGCCGTAAACAACTGCGTCGTCTATATTCTCATCCAATGCCCAGGGCACCATAAATATGGCGGCAGGCAGTACAATTTCGTTGTTTGATGGATTGTAGTAGGCATTATAAGTTTGCGGCGTCATGCCCCATTCGGTGCGGTCAACCGGTTTGCCAAGCTTATCGGCGTTAAATTTGTGCCAATAGTTATTACCGCGCATTACGTTTTGCGCGTACGAGTCGCGGGTTATTTCTAATGATGAAAAATCTTTCCACTTATCAGGGAACCCAACTTTAGGGAAAACCTTGGCAAGTTTATCATGCGCTTTCTTCTTGGTTTCGGCGCTCATCCAGTCCAGCTTATCAATGTGTTCGCCAAATGATGTGCGTACGGCTTCCACCAAATCAACGTAACGCTTTTTAGTTTTTTCGGGGAAGTATTCCTTTACAAAGATCTGCCCAAGCACTTCGCCCATCAGGCCTCCTTCGGTATCCAGCACACGTTTCCAGCGGGGCAGCTGTTCTTTACGGCCCGATACAACCGTGCCATAAAACCTGAAGTTTTCGTTGCTGAAGGCATTGCTCAGGTAAGGGCTGTAATCGTTCACCAGGTTTTTGCGGATGTAGTTTTTCCAGTCGTCGATACTATAAGCGGTCAGCGCTTTGTTAAATGCCCTATAATACTCGGGCTGGCCAACAATTACCGTATCAACCTTTTTATAATCCATCTGCTCAAAGGTTGCTGCCCAGTCGATAGCCGGTGCAAGCTTGCTTAAGCCGGCCAGTGGCATTTTGTTATAATTGTGATATGGGTCGCGCAGGTCTTCGAGCTTGCGCGAGCTATCTGCCAAAAACTTCTCTATAGCGTAAGTTTTTTGTGTGGCCGCTTTGGCTGTCGCGTCATCCAGGCCAAGCAGCTTAAACATGGTTGGCAAATGCTTCTGCTGATAATCGTTACGGATGGCCGCGCTATGCTCATCTGTATTAAAATAATAATCGCGGTTGGGCAGGCCTATGCCCGACTGGTATAGCTGCATAATGATCTTTTCGCTATTGCGGTCGTCCTGCCCGGCGTAAGCACCGATGGGGGTTTGCACGCCGATGGTTTCCAGGTGCGCAAATTCCTCCATCAGGGTTTTTACATCGGTTACCTTATCAACCTTAGCCAACTCGGCTTTCAATGGGGCCAGCCCTTGTTTTTCGATATTGACGGTATCCATACCGCTGTAATAAAAATCGCCTATTTTTTGCGTATTGCTACCCTTTGCGGCATCGGCTTTTAAAGCATCTTCATTTATCTTCTTCAGTTTATCGCGCAGGTCCTCCTGCACAACATTACCAATACCCCACGACGAATAGGCGCCGGGTATAGGGTTCTTTTTTAACCAGGCACCGTTGGCGTACATAAAAAAGTCATCACCCGGCTTTACGCTTTTGTCAATGTTTTTTATCAGCACATCATTATCGGCGTATATTTTATTCTTGTCTTTACAGGCGCTTAGTAACAAAGCCCCCATTGCACAGGCCGCAATAGCATGTACTGTGTTCTTTTTTATCATGATTTTTTATGGTTTGTATAAAATAAAATACAGGCAGTGTATGGAAAAACAGAATGTTACATTTTTCTGTACACCCTTATTAAGCTTTTTTTCTTTAAAAATCAGTTTAATGGATGGTTAAAGCAAAAAAAATCAAATTATTTGTGCAAAAAGAATGTTACGTATTTCTACGTGATCTTTAATTCGTTAAAAGAAAATTATAAAAGTGTAATTATTTATAAGTTGTTGTTTATCAGAAGTTAATATTTACAATCGGTTTCTTTTAGCGTAAACGTTTCCTTAAAGGCAATGGCATTGATATCGCCCTGATGATAACTTTCACAAGTTTTTTTGTGTAGTGTGCTAAATTATGGCTTAGGTTTTGATAAAAGCTAAGCGGTCCTGCATACATCTTTGAAAAAATATTACATCTACCTGTGAAAAACTTTCAAATTGTTAAGACTAAAACGAATTCTCAGTTGCCCAAGTTGAGATGAACATGTTCTTTTATTTTGGGTTTAATCAATAGTTTAAATTAATTAGGGGAAAAGGGAGCTTCAAAAGAGCTCTCTTTTTTTGTGCCGATATTTTTGCTATGCATGCATAATAATTATACCTTTAATTTTTATTTACAATTATGCAGTTTGAACTTACCGAAGAACACCTGATGATACGCCAGGCGGCGCGTGATTTTGCACATAACGTATTAAAGCCCGGCGTTATTGAACGCGACGAACACCAGAAATTCCCGGCCGAAGAAATAAGGCAACTTGGCGAACTTGGCTTTTTGGGCATGATGGTATCGCCGCAGTATGGCGGCAGCGGCATGGATGCCATATCCTACTCTATTGTGATGGAAGAGCTTTCAAAGGTTGATGCGTCCACATCGGTAGTGGTATCGGTAAATAACTCGCTGGTTTGCTACGGGTTAGAAAAATACGGTAACGAAGAACAAAAACAAAAATTTTTAGTGCCGCTGGCCCAGGGCCAAAAAATAGGCGCTTTTTGCCTGAGCGAGCCCGAGGCCGGTTCTGATGCCACATCGCAGCGCACCACCGCTATTGATATGGGCGACCATTACCTGGTTAACGGCACCAAAAACTGGATAACCAATGGCAGCACTGCATCTACCTATATAGTAATGGCCCAAACCGATGCCTCTAAAAAGCATAAAGGCATTAACGCCCTTATAGTGGAGAAAGGTATGGAAGGCTTTACCGTAGGTGCCAAAGAGAATAAACTGGGCATCCGCGGGTCGGATACGCATTCGCTGATGTTTACCGATGTTAAAGTGCCCAAAGAGAACCGCATTGGCGAGGATGGTTTCGGCTTTAAATTCGCGATGGCTACGCTGGAAGGCGGGCGCATAGGCATTGCCTCGCAGGCGTTGGGTATCGCATCCGGCGCTTACGAGCTATCGGTACAGTATGCTAAAGAACGTAAGGCATTTGGCAAAACCATTGCCGATTTGCAAGCCATACAATTTAAACTGGCCGATATGGCTACCGAGATTGAAGCTGCCCGCCTGCTTTGTTACCGCGCGGCCTGGTTAAAAGATAATGGCCTGCCATATGCGCAGGCAGCATCAATGGCAAAACTGTTTGCATCAGAAACGGCTATGCGCACCACTGTTGAGGCGGTGCAGATCCATGGCGGTTACGGCTTTGTAAAAGAGTATCATGTAGAGCGCCTGATGCGCGATGCCAAGATCACGCAGATATACGAAGGCACTTCCGAAATTCAGCGTATTGTCATATCGCGCGAGGTGTTGAGATAGTTTGACTACATTTATTACTTTTGATAAAGTATATTAAATTAGTAGTCTATTTTGAATATGATTAAAAAGATAATATTTAGCGCGCTCGTTCTAACCGCGCTAACACATATAAGCTGGGCTCAAACAAAATTGAAAGCTGGCGTTTGGCGGGGTGCATTACACACGGCATCGGCTAACCAGATTCCCTTTAATTTTGAGGTGACCAATACCGGCAATAAACAGGAACTTGCCATTATTAATAGTTCCGAGCATTTTAAAGTGACCGATATCACCGCCAAAGGCGATTCGGTATTTATAAAGATGCCTTTGTTTGAATCGGAATTTAGGTTAAAACAAGAGGGCGATAACCTGAAAGGACAATTTATAAAGCACTTAGGCGACCGTGATGTACCAATGGGCTTTACCGCGACGGCCGGTACACCATGGCGCTTTTTTGAAGCCCCCGCTAAAACCGCATACAATGTAAGCGGCCGCTGGTTGGCTATTATGGGCGACAGCACAGGCCGCGATACCACAGTTGGCGAGTTTAAACAAGCTGGCCAAAAAGTTACCGGCACTTTCCTTACCACCACCGGCGACTACCGTTTTTTAGAAGGCACGGTATCGGGCGATAGTTTATACCTGTCGTGCTTTGACGGTGGGCACGCCTACCTTTTCAGTGCAAAAATTGCTGATGATAATACCATTACCGGGGGTAAATTCTTTTCGGGCTTAACAGGCAAGGACGTATGGGTTGCTACCCGCAACCAGAACGCCAAATTGCCCGATGCTTACTCGCTTTCCGCATTAAAACCAGGATATAAAAAACTGGCGTTTACTTTTAAGGACCTTAACGGAAAAGCCGTTTCGCTTACCGATGCCCGTTTTAACAACAAGGTAGTTATTGTGCAGGTAATGGGCTCGTGGTGCCCCAATTGTATGGATGAGACCGCTTACATGGTTAATTATTACAAAAAATACCAGTCACGGGGCGTAGAAGTTTTAGGCCTGGCTTATGAACGCACTACAGATTTTACCAAATCGCAAAAGGCCCTGGCGCAGGTAAAGGCACGGTTTGATGTTAAATACCCGGTACTGATAACCGGTTACACCAGCAATAAAGCTGAAACTGCTAAGAGTTTGCCTGCACTAACCAGTGTTGTAGGTTTCCCAACCACCATTATTATTGATAAAAAGGGCGACGTGCGAAAGATCCACACCGGCTTTAACGGCCCGGGTACAGGCGAGCATTATACCGAGTTTATCAGCGAGTTTGAGAAGCTGACGGAGGATCTGTTGGCGGAGAAGTAAGAAGCCTGTAAATAGTGCAATCGCTCGGCTCCAGCCGAGTGATAAATATTTATAGGCCTCCGGCCGCCTCTGTATTTACGCAGCAAATTGCGGCGGGACGCCCTGTAATAATGGTCACTCGGCTGGAGCCGAGCGACGGCGCTAGATTTTACGGGTTTAAAAATAATCCCTCACTAACCTCCGGGATAATCCCTTTCTCCAGCGCAGTATCAAACAAAAGCTTTATAGCTTTTTTCCCCTCTACGCCTAAATCAACAGAAAATTTATTTACATAAAGGTCGATGTGTTTGTACATCACCTCTTCGCTCATTTCCTGCGCGTGCGAGCGGATATATTCCAGTCCCGATTTTGGGTTGGCAAATGCAAACTCCACCGAGCGTTTGATCACCCGGTTTATTTTATGCTGAATATTTAAAGGTAAATTGCGGTTGGCAACAATACCACCCAGCGGAATAGCGCAACCCGTACGTTTCTCCCAATAATCGCCCAGGTCGATGATCTTATGCAGGCCTTTATCCTGGTAAGTAAAGCGGTTCTCGTGGATAATGAGGCCTACATCTACCCTGCCATCCAACACAGCATTCTCAATATCCGAGAAAACCAGTTCCTGCTTATTTGTTGCATTGGGGAAAGCAAGGCTCAGTAAAAAGTTGGCTGTAGTATATTTGCCTGGAATGCCTATTAAAGGATTTCGGATTTCGGATTCCGGATGTCGAATTTCATTCTTTTCTAAACCCGAAATTGAAACTTCGGATTTAGAGATCAACAATGGCCCAACGCCAAAGCCTAAGGCGCTGCCTGCATCCAGCAAAATATATTTATCGGCGGCGTAGGCAAAAGCATGATAACTAAGCTTGGTAATATCCAGCTCGCCGCGAAAGGCTTTTTGGTTAAGCGTTTCCACATCATCATAAAACACCTCAAAATCCAGGCCTTCGGTATCAATTTTATGGTGGATAAGGGCATCAAAAATAAAAGTATCGTTTGGGCAGGGCGAAAAGCCAATGGTTAGTTTCATTTTACCAGGGTATAAATACGTTAATGGTTATAAGAATTGATTTGCTTTAATACGTACAACCTAACTTATAACACCTGCAAGCCGTTAATGAACTCTACTATAAAAGCATTCAGATTTTTAACGGCAAGGCCTATCTTCCAATTGTCTTTATCCCGTTTCTCAACATAATTTGACACAGCCCTGATCTGTACACATGGTATGCCCGCATGGTGGCAAACATAAAAAAAGGCAGCGCCTTCCATGCTTTCCAACTGAGGGTTCAGTCTTTTTTGTACCCGGTTAATAGACTCAGGCTCGCCGTGGACCGTATTTACGGTGATAGACCTAACCTGTTTCAGGTTTTTTAAAAGCGAGGAGGTTTTAGCCCCTTTAAAAATGCTGCTTACGGTTTGGGTAGCTTTAAACTCGCTTTCGCCAAAGCCCAATACGCTTACCGGCAAAAAGGAATCATTGTCTTCGGCACCAAGTTCGGCAATATTATCATGGATGATCTCCACTACATCACCAAGTTCAATGCTTCGGTCAAAACTGCCTGCAATACCAAAATTTATGGCCAGGTCGTATTGATTAGTCGCCAGTTCTTTACCCAGCGAATAAGCAGTTGCCACCATCCCAACGCCGGTAATAAGTAAGGTATGGCTAACCGAGTTTTTTTCATCAGGAATGGTGTAAACGTTTTTCTTTTCAGCATCCATAACCCGGAAACCAAAATCTAAAACAAACCTGCCCACCTCCATCCCTGTGGCTGCTACAAATAAAACTCTCATTTTGTAAATATTTTTGACAGCTAAGATAAAACAACTCGCCTGTTTTTGTTTTGTATATTTGCACCATTAATTGCTATGATGATACATATTACGCGCAAGGAACATTTTAACGCAGCACATCGCATGTACCGCGAGGAATGGAGCGCAGAGAAAAACCAGGAAGTTTTTGGCAAATGCGCCAACCCTAACTGGCACGGGCATAATTACAATTTGTTTGTAACCGTAAAAGGCGAGGTTACCCACGCTACCGGCTATCTGATGGACCTTAAAGAGCTTAAGATCATCATCAACGAGCATGTAATAGAAAAGCTGGACCATAAAAACATCAATATGGATGTGGAGTTTATGAAGGGCATAATGGCATCTACCGAATTGCTTTGCATAGGCATATTTAACCAGTTAAAAGCACCGATAGAAGCCTATCCCGGTGTTTACTTACATTCGGTGAAATTGTATGAAACAGAAAACAACTCGGCCGAATATTTTGGCGGATAAACCTAACCTATGATCGACGACCAAAATATTCCTGACAGGGACGAGGGCATAAACGGCTATCAAAAAATTGACCGCTATAACCCCGAACTGATCCAAAACCTATCGGCCAGTTACCTTGACGTTTTAAAACAGATTGGCGAAAACCCAAATCGCGAGGGGTTGTTGAAAACGCCTGAGCGGATTGCAAAGGCAATGCTTTATCTTACACACGGGTATGACCTTGATGCAAGAGACATTCTGAATTCGGCAATGTTTAAAGAAGAGTACAGCCAAATGGTTATCGTAAAAGATATTGAGGTGTACTCGATGTGCGAACACCATATGCTGCCATTTTTTGGTAAAGCACATATTGCTTACATACCAAACGGCTATGTAGTAGGCCTTAGCAAAATCCCCCGTATAGTTGATGTATTTGCGCGCAGGCTGCAGGTACAGGAGCGTTTAACCAACGAAATTAGAGATTGCATCCAGGAAACGCTTAACCCCATAGGAGTTGGCGTGGTAATTGAGTGCAGGCACCTGTGCATGAGCATGCGGGGTGTACAAAAACAAAACTCGGTAACAACCACATCGGCTTTTACAGGCGAGTTTTTAAAAGGCCAGACACGAACAGAATTTTTAAACTTAATTTCTTCCAATTTGAGTTAAGTGCGAAGAAGGGAGTGAGGAGTGCGGCAACGCTCTGATATCCTCGCTCCGTCAACTAATAAATATTACAATAATGAAAGCATACATTTTTCCGGGACAGGGTGCCCAGTTCCCGGGTATGGGAAAAGACCTTTACGAGCAAAGCGAACAGGCACGCGCATTATTTGAACAGGCTAACGAAATATTGGGTTTCAGCATTACCGATGTAATGTTTGACGGTACCGAGGATGACCTGAAGCAAACCAATGTTACCCAGCCCGCCATATTCCTGCACTCGGTGATATTGGCTAAGGTTTTGGGTGATGATTTTAAGCCCGAAATGGTAGCCGGCCACTCGCTTGGCGAATTTTCGGCTTTAGTGGCAAGCGGCGCTTTATCTTTCGAAGATGGGCTGCGCCTGGTTGCCGCGCGTGCAAATGCCATGCAAAAGGCCTGCGATATACAACCCGGTACTATGGCTGCTATTTTAGCGCTTGATGATTTTACCGTAGAAGATATTTGCCAGCGCTTAACAGATGTGGTTGTGCCTGCAAACTATAACTGCCCCGGCCAATTGGTAATATCAGGTACAGTTGCCGGTATTGATGCCGCCTGTATTAAAATGACCGAAGCCGGCGCAAAGCGCGCCTTAAAGCTGAATGTTGGCGGGGCTTTCCACTCGCCGTTAATGGAAGCTGCCCGCGTTGAGCTGGAAGCAGCTATTATTAATACCGAATTTAAGGAGCCGGTTTGCCCGGTTTATCAAAATATAGACGCCCACCCGTACACGGATATCGAGCATATAAAACACAACTTGATAGCCCAGTTAACTGGCCCGGTACGCTGGACACAAACCGTTGAGCAAATGCTTAGGGATGGCGCTACATCGTTTACCGAAGTTGGGCCGGGTAAGGTACTGCAAGGCCTTGTAAAAAAGGTTGACCGCGAAGTGCCTGCAGCAAGCGCTGTAATACAATAATTACAAAGCCATCTGTTTGCTAACGGATGGCTTTTACTTTTACCAATTGAATTTGATAGATTTAACAGCTTGAGCACCGCCGGAAAAATACGCGTATTACTGGTACTATTATTTGCCAGTTTGTTATTTACAGCAATTGTTGTTGAAAGTACTTATACGCCCGCAAATAACCTTATCCAAACATCAAAGCTGTTAGAGAATAACCTGCACGGTAAGGAAAACTACGTTTATAGTGCCATTAAAAACAAGAAAGTTTTTAACGAAATAAAAAATCTGCGTAACACACCGGCCAAAGGGCTTAATTACATTGACGAGTACACCATAAAAAATGCCATTTGGATAGTGGTTTACAAAAATGGAGTGCCCGATTTTTGGAGCGGCGCAAAAATTATCCCTCAAAAAGTTTCGCGGATAAAAGAGGGGTGCTCCTTTACAAAGCAGCCTAACGGGTACTACGAAACTATCAAAAAAACCGAGGGTAATACATCGGTCGTATTTTTTATTCCTGTAAAAACAAATTACCCATTTACGAACGAATATCTTAAAAATATTTTTGCCAAGGACCTTACCATTGACGACAATATAGCCATAGCCGATTTTACCGACAAGAGCGTTTACGCCGTACACGATGTTAATAACGTATACCTGTTTTCGTTAAAACTGGTAAAGGGGGTTAACCACCGCTTTTTTTATTTTGTTATAGGGTTTTGGCTTCTGGCTATTTTTACACTGTTTATACTGATAAACAATGTTGCCCGGTACCTTGTAAATAAAAGTTATGTATATGGGGGGCTGTTCTTGCTGGCGGGGTTTATCATACTTTTCAGGCTTTTAAACCTGCATTATGGCTGGCCATATTTTACGCAGCAATTATCATTATTTAACCCCCAGCTGTATGCATCATCGCCAATTTTCAGGTCCCTGGGCGATTTTTGTATCAACATACTGGTTATGTGCTGGTTTGTTATTTTTACCTACATCCACCGCAATAAACTTGTTGTAAAGGTACCAGGCAAAATAATTAGCTACCTGGTGTTTGCCGGCTGTTTGGTATTGCTTATAACCACCTCAACCAACCTGCTGCGTGTTTTTTACGGCCTTGTTATCAATTCAAAGATCAGTTTCGATGTAAACAACGTGCTTAACCTTTCGGGGTTTAGTTTGCTGGGGGTACTAATGCTTTGCTTTAGTTTCTTAATGTTTTTTTTATTGACCGAGATTATACTAACAATATGTTTTAAACTCGATATCCCTATAATGCAGCAAGCACTGTTATTTGTTGCCGGCATTATAGTTACAACAGGCGTAGTAACTTATTATTGGGAGTTTAGCCTGTTTTATTTACTATGGATGGTATTGGTAATTATACGGGGGTATGCCTTTCTTTATAACGACAGAAAATTTACCGCAACATCGTTTATCAGTACTGTGCTTATTTGTGCCATCATAGCATCTATTAAACTCAACCATTTCGAATCGATAAAAGAGCATGAACTGCGGAAGGTTTTGATACAACGGCTTGAGGTGCCGGATGATGCTACAGCCGATGTGCTTTTCAAAAAGATAGAGAAGCAAATAATTGTCGACCCAATACTTGTTGCTTATTACAAAAGCACCGATCATACTTCAGATTACCTGGAAACCCGGCTGCAAAAACTTTATTTTGACCGGTACCTTTCAAAATACGACTTTGAGGTACATGAATATGATACCACCGACCAGCCTATATCTGTAGATAAAAACTACAGCCTTGATGTGTTTAAAGACATGGTGGTGTACAGTTCGTTTAAAGTATCCGATTATTTTTACAGGCAAAACGAGTCGTTTGGTTTTCAAAGCTATTTTGCAATACTGCCCGTAATGGATGGCGCCCAAAAATTAGGCACCATAGTTATCGAACTAAAGTCAAAACCATTACTTGCAGCCGGCACCTTTCCCGACCTGCTGATCGATAAAGAAGTAAAAGGCAGTAACGACGAATTCAAAAATTATTCGTTTGCTTTTTATACAGATAACACGCTGATAGGCCAAAGCGGGACCTATGTGTATCGTATTAAAAATAAGGAGTTTAAAGGCGAACTTAAAAAGTACACCGTTCAAACCACCAGGAGCTCGAAACCTGCTTTTTCTGAAAAGTTTACTACTTACAGCCATTTATTATATAAACCCAGTAACCGCAACCTGATAGTGGTAAGCCAGGAGAATAATGTGCTTTTATCTAACATTACAGCCCTAACCTTTTTCTTTGTTGTTTTGCTGGCCTTTAATGCCATTATATTATTAATAAGGGTGATATGGATCCGCGTAAAAATATTTAATGTAAGTAACAACCGCATCAGGTGGAGCTTTAAACTTACTTTCGACAGGATCCTGTATAAAACGCGCATCCAGTTTTCTATGATCTTCGCGGTTGTTATAACGCTTGTTTTAGTGGGGATCATCACCTTTATATCTATAAGCGCTCAATATCAGGCCCAACAGGATAAGCTTATACGGTCAAAAATAATGCAGATAGCGGTAGCTTTTGAAACCGGGCCTATCAACAATTATATAAATACTATTACCGAAGATAGCAAGGTACGTTTTGATGACCTGGCCAACACTTACTCGGCCGACCTTGCACTATATGACCTTAACGGTAACTTATTAATTACCACCCAGCCCAAAATTTACGATTACGGATTGCTATGTAAGCAAATGAACGGCCGTGCATTTATTGCTTTAAACGGCATGCAAAAATCCGAGGTGCTCAACGAGGAAAAAATAGGTTTATTAACCTATAAAGCGGCCTATACCCCTCTCCGGAATATAAAGCACGAAACTGTTGCCTACCTGCAGCTGCCTTACTTTGCAAACGCAGCCGATTATACCGAGCGTATTGGATCGTTGCTAAACATCATGATAAATGTTTACGCGCTGGTGTTTATTGCTATTGGCTTGTTTGCGGTAATAATAGCCCGGCAAATAACCGCGCCGCTAAACTTTATACAATACAATTTAAGTAAAACCATTTACGGTAAAAAGAACGAGCCTATAAAATGGGAACGTAACGATGAAATTGGCGCGCTGGTAAAAGAGTATAATAACATGATAGCCGCGCTGGAAAACAGCGCCAATAAACTTGCACAGTCTGAACGTGAGACGGCCTGGCGCGAAATGGCCAAACAGGTTGCCCACGAAATTAAAAACCCGCTTACGCCATTAAAACTGGGCTTGCAGCTACTTGATAAATCGTGGAAGGACAAAGACCCTAAGTTTGACCAAAAGTTTGAGCGCTTTAGCAAATCATTTGTGGAGCAGATAGAGAGCCTGTCGTCAATTGCGTCGGAGTTTTCGGCTTTTGCCAAAATGCCCGATACCCGCATAGAGCGTATGGATATTTTTGAGGTGTTTGGCCAGGCTGTTACCATTTTTAAACAAATGGATAATGTTAAGATAACCTTTCGCCCGCCCGGAACCCCATTTTTTGTAAGCGCCGACCGCGACCAGCTGCTGAGATGCTTTAATAACCTGCTAAAAAACGCGATAGAGGCTACCCCGCAGGATAAGGACTGCCTGATAAATATTGAATACCTGATCACCAATAAAAATATACTGCTTACCCTTAAGGATAATGGTAACGGCATACCCGAAGGGATGCGCGAAAAAATATTTGAACCAAACTTTACTACAAAAAGCTCGGGCACAGGCCTGGGGCTGGCCTTTGTTAAAAACTCTATTGAAAATGCCAGTGGTAAAGTATGGTTCGAAACCACTATTGACGTAGGTACAACCTTCTACTTAAGTTTCCCTGCGGATAACGAGCAAGCTGTATAACGTGTTGTATGTTAATTTAAATTATGGCGCTGGCCAGGCCTGAAAAGAGCGCGATCAGTCGCGCTTAATATCACCAGGGTAAAAAGGGCTAATATAATGCACATAGCAGCCCCAATGTTAGCAGTTAATATATTTGAACTTACGGTAGCTTTACCGCTTATGATCAGTCTGTCGCTTTCACCTACCTGGATACGGATCAAATTATCAAGGTACTGAATTGTTGTATGAAACCCGGCCTCCCTTGATACCGAAAGGCCGGGCGTGGTGCTCCCGGCATCTTCCATTGATTTAAGCGCTTTTAACTGCACCCTGAATTTTTTCCACTGCAAGGCTTCTTCGGGGGTAAGCTGGGTGGCTTCGTACTTTTTTATAAGCTGTTCTATAGCCAGATAGTTAGCCTTGATCTTTTCAGCCCCGGTATTATTGGCAGCCAGTATTTTATTTTCATATAGGCGGTTGCTAATGTCGTGTACAAAGGTCGCGGGCATCAGCCGGTCTTTAAGTAAGCTCGTCAATGTTCTGTCAAGCTGCGCAACATCACTACGCCCGCCCCAGTTTACCAATAAAAGGATAGTTGTTAAAGCCGTTAATACCAGCGCCGCCCTAACTTTATATTTTAGAGAATATGCCCACTTCATCGTCAGATAAATTTAGTTACCTAAGGTAGCTAAAAACAAAAGCCTTTCAAATTATCATCCGAAAGGCCTTTGCGTGTGCAGTTTAGTATGCTTATTTTTTCTCCGGCATCAGTATAACCTTTGCCAGGTTGCTATTATTAAGATATTTATTAGCGGTTTCTTTGGTGCTTTGAACGGTGATCTGGTCCAGGTTTTTAACATGGCTTAATATCTCATCCGGGTTTAAGCCGTTTTGTGCTGTTGCTATCAGGTAACCCGACCACGAAATATTCTGTTTTAGCTGTACCTGGGTCGATCGTGCTTCTTCGGCAGCAAATTTTTCGATATCGGCAGGTAGCGCGCCTGTTTGTTTTATTTTATTTATTTCATCAAGCGTAGCGGCTACAAGTTTATCAACATTTGCGGCAGCGCAGGTAAATACAATGGTAACGCTGTATCGGCCTTCGGGGTTTTTGCTGTACGATGCCCTTACCCCCGGTGCGTAAATGCCACTTTCCTGTTCGCGTAAACGCTCGATCAGCTTAATATTCAGCACTTCTTCCAACGCGTCCATTTGCAGGTTGTTAGCTTCGTTAAAAACGTAATCGCCGCTGTATATCATTTGCACGGTAGCTTTATCAACAATGCCTTTATAAACGGTTTTGTTTATCTGGCCGGCAGCAGGGTGCATTTTTAAGTTTTTATACGTTTCCTTTTTGTTGGTAGCAGGCAGGGCGCCAAGGTAAGTTTCCAAAAATGGTTTGATCAACTCAGGGTTAAAATTGCCCACAATTACAAAAGTGAAACCGCTTGCATCGGCAAATCTGTCTTTGTAAAAATCAAATGCCTTATCCAGGTTAGCGCCGTTTAACCTTTCAACTGTGGTTGCGCCATAGCGGAAGTTATTATTGCTTAAAACAGCCGATAATGTATCCTGGTAAACGCTTTGCGGATCAAGGCCCCTGTTAGCCAGCAAAGCTTTGGTCTGGTTCATGGTCCCTTTCCATATATCGGCATCTTTGCGTGGCTTTGTAAAGTAAAGATATACCAATTGTAAAGCTGTTTCAAAATCGCGCGGGGACGAACTGCCCCTTATGCCCTGGCTTATCTCGTTTATATAGGGTGAAATATTTACATTTTTATCTGCCAGCATTTTATCAAGCTGGCCCTGGTTAAACTCAGATATACCGCTGCTGCCAACAATTGTACCTGCAAAACTTGCCGATGTGTAATCATCATCGCTGGCAAGTGATGTGCCGCCAAAGCTGTAACCATTTATCAATATCTGGTCGTTTTTAAACTCGGTTGGTTTAAGTATTACTTTAACACCGTTGGCCAATGTTAATGATGTTGTGCCAATGGCGTCGTCTTTTGCCTCTGATAATACTTTTGAACCTTCGGGTTCTTTCTCCATTAATGGTTTGCTGGTAACGTTATCCACATAAGCGGTAAGGTTGTTACCGGCTGTACCTATCCAGTTCAGGATCGTTTTTTCGTCGGGAAGTTTATCCTTGTCTTTTTCGGGGCCTTCAACTATAATTACACGGTTTTGGTCGCTGATGAACTGACCTGCAAGAGCGTTCATTTCTGCAAGGGTTACCTTACTTATATTGTTTACATAAAAATTGTACTCAAAATCAATCCCCGGGATGGCATCTCCTGATAAAAAGTTAAGCTGGTACTCCCTTACATAATTGGCCGAATTGGTTTTGTCCTTTTCGTAAAAAGCATTTTGAATACCCACTAACGATGATTGTTTTGCCCGTTCAAGTTCGGTTAGCGTAAAACCAAATTTGCGCAGGCGCTCGGTTTCGGCAACAACAGCTTTTACCGCTGTTTCTAAACCATCGGGCTTGGAAACAACCACCGACGAAAATGCATCCTGTTTGCCAATAAGTGGCGCGTAACTGGTACGTGCGTATAAAAAAGGTGGCTCTGGTTTTTGCTGCAGTTCGGCAAGCCTTTGGTTAAGCATAAAATTAAACAGCGATGTACGCACGCTTTGCATATAGGTAGTAGTAGTTCGTACCACGATATGCGGGTGCTTAACTACAATTTGTGCAAGCGTGTACGGAAACTCCTTATCGGTAGCTATTTTAACAACTGTGCCGGGTGTTGGCGCAACTGTATAATCTGGACGTGGCTTTGGCGCCGCAGGGTTTTTTAGCCCCGAAAAGTTAGCCTTAATTAACGCTTCTACACGTTTCACATCAAAATCGCCAACGGCAATTACCGCCTGCAGGTTTGGCCTGTACCAATCGGCATAAAAGCTTTTTATAGTGGCCGGGGTAAAGTTTTTCAGGATCTCCTCTTTACCCACAGGCAAGCGCGACGCGTAACGCGAATTGTTTAACAATACGGGCAGGGTTTGCAGGCTTAAACGCTCTTGCGCGTTTTTGCCGCGCAGGCGGGCCTCTTCTAAAACAACACCACGTTCCTTATCAATTTCGGCAGGGTCAAAGCTTACATAACCTGCCCAGTTAGCTAAAATGTCAAAGCCTTTTTCAAATACAGCAACGCTATCGGTAGGTAATGGCAATTGGTAAACGGTTTCGTCAAAAGATGTGTAAGCGTTTAGATCGGCGCCAAATTTCACACCCGATTTTTGCAGGTAATCTACCAATGCGTTCTTCGGGAAATCGCGTGTACCGTTAAAAGCCATGTGCTCGGTAAAGTGGGCAAGGCCCTGTTGCGCATCCGTTTCCAGGATAGAGCCAGCCTTGTTTACCAGGTACAGCTCGGCGCGGTTTTGCGGTTGCCCGTTATGGCGGATATAATAGGTTAGGCCATTTGGCAATTTACCGATCAATACGTCCTTATCAACCGGCAGCACATTTGCAGGCGCCACCGCTGCTGCAGCATTCGGTTTATTTTTAGGAGATGGGGTGGGTTTTCTTTTTACCTGTGCATTTGCGCTGCCGCAGGCTACTAAAAACGCCAGCGTAGCTACAGATAAAGTTTTGTTAAAGTTCATAGTTTAATTACAAGGAATATTTTACTAAGATGCTAAACGAATATCTTAGTTACAAATTGTTTATTTTTCGTTAAATGCTTCACGCATCATTTGTTGAAGTTCTACCTGGTGGCCCTGTACCGCCTGCTGGCCTAAAAGCGCGCTTTTTTGAAATAGTACAGGTTGCTTCTGATTCACCTTAATACCCAATGGCGTGCGATAAAAAACAGCGAGGTCCCTAAGTTCTTTTTCAGTGAATTCCTGTGCATATAGTGCGGCCATTTGGTCTTTCATTAAATCCCAGTTCATGTACTTGTTTATAAAGGAATTCATGATCTCGAGAAATTTTTGTTTTTTATCCTCGGGTACATTCGCACTGAGCTGTTTGAGCATAGCAGCCGTGGTTTCCTTAAACTGCATATCTGCGCCCGAGGCTACCAGTAACTCTTCTGCTGCCTTTAAATGTGATGGGGTAATATTGGGGATAGTTTGCGCTTTTACTGTTGCGCAGAATAGCAGGGCGATGATTAGGAATTTGTATTTCATGATCTGATTTGTTTCGCGTTATTGCAAGGAGCGTATCGACGTGGCAATCTTCGACATGCTTGTCGCCGACTTTTCTATCGAAGATTATTAATAAGTTTTTTTTCTTTACAGAATTAATGAACTCCCTTAGGTCGGTTGTCTACGCTGCGCAATAACGGTAGTTAATGGGTTACTATTAAAATTTATACCTCACAAAGGCCTCCATAGCGGCATACTCTGCCATGCCTAAGCGATCGTAGTTCTGGGCGGTTTCGCGGTTGCGGTCTTCGGCACGTACCCAAAACTCGCGCGCATCATCCCCCGGAAAAACAGGACGGTCTTTTTGCGATTGGTGCTTAAAAATGGCGTTGCGTTTACGCAATACCTCCGCAGGCGAAAGCGGCACTGCCATTTCAATTTCGTGGGTAGGGAACTCCTGCCATGCGCCGCGGTACATCCACACCCAGCAATCCTCAACCCAACTTTCCGTTTTGCGTAAGCGACGTAGTGATTCAATGATGATATTGAAACACACGATGTGGGTGCCATGAGGATCGGCAAAGTCACCGGCGGTGAAAACCTGGTGTGGTTTTACCTTTTGCAGCAACTCCATAGTAAGTTTAATGTCTTCCTCACCTACCGAATTTTTTTGTGTTTTGCCGGTTTCATAAAAAGGCAATGCCTGGAAATGGATATTACTATCCGGTAAGCCTGCATAACGTGCGCCCGCAATAGCTTCGGTTTTACGGATGAACCCTTTTACATCGCGGATCTCTAAGGAGTCGATCTGGTTGGGTTCTTTGATGGCCATAAACTGGCGCATATCATCATAAATGCCTTTCATTTTTGAGGCATCTTCGCCAACGCTTTCTTTAAAGTCGATGGCAAATTCCACAAAGCGTAACACGTCATCGTCCCACACAGCGGTGTTGCCGGATGTTTGATAGGCCACGTGCACATCATGCCCTTGGTCAACCAGGCGGATGAAAGTGCCACCCATCGAGATCACATCATCATCGGGGTGCGGAGAAAATACGATAGAACGTTTTTTGGCAGGCCCGGCACGTTCGGGACGCTGGCTGTCGTCTGCCCCCGGTTTACCACCCGGCCAGCCGGTAATAGTATGTTGTAACTGGTTAAATATATCGATGTTGATCTGGTACACCGGCCCCTGCTCTACCGCAAGCTGCGCCATACCGTTGCTGTTGTAATCTTCTTCGGTAAGTTTGAGGATGGGTTTGCCAACTGCACCCGATAGCCAGATTACCGCTTTCTTAATAAGCTGCTGGTCCCAAACGCAATCCTTAACCAGCCATGGCGTATCAAAACGGGTTAGGTCTGATGCGGCATCAACATCCAAAACAAATTCCACGTTATCTGAAAGTTGCAGGAAGGTGGCTGGCACCTCGCCCGAGATCTCGCCCTCTACCGCCTTGCGAACGATCGGCGCTTTTTTGGCGCTCCATGCCATCAGGATAATTTCGCGGGCTTTAAATATGGTACCCACGCCCATGGTGATGGCTTTGGTTGGCACATTTTGTTTACCACCAAAATCGCGCGAGGCATCGCGACGGGTCAAATCATCTAAGGTGACCAGTCGCGTACCCGAGTTTGGCGCAGAGCCCGGCTCATTAAAACCGATGTGGCCTGTACGGCCAATACCTAAGATCTGAAGGTCGAGGCCCCCAAGTTCCTCAATCTGGCGTTCGTATTCCAAACAAAAATCGGCCACTTCATCCTGCGGCAAAGTGCCGTCGGGGATGTGGATGTTTGCTTTTTTAATATCGACGTGATCGAATAAATTCTCGTTCATGAAGGTAACGTAGCTTTGCACCGCGTCGGGCTTCATGGGGTAATATTCATCGAGGTTAAAGGTGATCACGTTACGGAATGATAGCCCGTCCTCTTTATGTAAGCGCACCAGTTCGGCGTAAACTTTTATGGGGGTAACACCCGTTGCCAGGCCAAGCACCGCTTGTTCGCCGGCAGCATCTTTTTTGCGGATCAGGTCGGCAATGCGCTTAGCGACTGCTACCGATGCCGCGTTTTGGTCTGAATAGACGGTTACGGGCAGTTTCTCGTACCGGGTTTCTTCTAATAAATTTAATCTTGCCATTTGGTTTGGTTGTAATTGGTTTACAAGCTTCAAAACAAATATATCAGATATTTACATACAGGCGGTTTTAATTTATCTTTTGTATGGCAGTCCAAAACAGGTAAATTAGCGCATGCCCGCACTTAATAAAAACCTGCAGAATTTAGTTAATATAGCCCAAAAGCAAGAAAAACTGGGCATAGGTTTAATGTCGGGCACCTCGTTAGATGGGTTGGATATAGCCCTGTGCAAATTTAGCGACAGCGGTATAAAAACGGAGTTTGAACTACTGCAATTCGTCACTATTCCTTATGAGGAAAAGTTTAAGTATGAGGTGCAGGAAGTGTTCGCCAAAAAGCAGGTAAGCCTGGAAAAGGTGACCTTGCTTAATGCCTATATCGGCACCTTTCACGGAGAATTGGTTTTGCAGGCCCTAAAGCAATGGGGCATTGACCCGGCGGATGTTGATTTTATTGCCAGCCACGGCCAAACCATTTACCACGCGCCTAAACGCTTGCACAAACAACCGGGCTACGGCAACGCCACCCTGCAAATTGGCGATGCCGACCATCTGGCGGTTAAAACAGGCATATTAACCATCAGCGATTTTAGGCAAAAGCATATTGCCGCAGGTGGCGAAGGTGCGCCTTTAGCTTTGTATGGTGATGTGATATTAGGCAGCAAACCCGGCGAAAACCGCATTTTGCTGAACATTGGCGGCATTGCCAACCTTACCTTTTTACCTGCGGATGGCGGGGAAGTTGTTTGTACGGATATCGGCCCGGGCAATACGTTGATAGATGCCGCCTGCCGCGAATATTTTGATAAGCCTTTTGACGAGAACTCGGCGATAGCCAAATCGGGCACAGTGAATGATGTGCTGCTTGACGCCCTGCTCGATCACCCATTCTTCCGAGAGTCCGCACCAAAAACCACCGGCCCCGAGTTGTTCAATTTAGAATTTGTGGCCGATGCGCAACAGGGGGTAAGGCTCTTTAATATCAATAAAGCCGACCTGGTGGCAACGCTAAGTGCATTCACCGGCCGCTCTATCAGTAATTTCATAAAAGCCAACTTTAACCTGCCCGATATTAAAATATTTGTAAGTGGTGGTGGGGCGCGTAACCCTTATGTGATCAATTATCTTGAAAAAGCTTTACCAAATGCTACTATAGCCAATACCCGCGAATTAGGGATTGACCCTGATGCCAAAGAAGCAATATTATTTGCGCTTTTAGGTAACGAGGCGCTTTGCGGTGAGCCGATAAAAATTGGAGATAATCCGGAAGTGTTGATGGGGAAGTTTAGTTTTGCACTGTAAGCCTCTCCCCAACCCTTTCCGAAGGAGAGGAAGGAAAACTTTTTTTAAGCCCTCTCCTTCGTAGAGGATTTAGGTGAGGCTTTTTATATTTATATTCGAACCAAATTTTAAACGCATGAACGCTTATCAGTTTTTCCTGTCATTCCACTCGGGGTTCAGGTACATCGTATTTTTATTGGTTGTAATTGCTATTGTACGTGCATTTGCCGACTGGTCCGGCAAAAAAGCCTACAGCGAGGGTAACCGCAAATTCAACCTGTTTACCATGATCTCGGTACATACCCAAATTTTACTTGGGTTGGTACTATACTTTTTAAGCCCCAATGTTAGGTTTGGCGGTGGTGTGATGAAAGATGCCACAGCCCGTTACTGGACAGTGGAGCACATCACCATGATGATCATCGCGATGATACTGGTAACTATTGGCCATAGCAAATCAAAAAAGGCAATTTTGCCCGAAGACAAGCACAAAGCAATAGCCATTTATTATACTTTGGCCTTTGTTATCATTGTGGTAGCCATTGCTTTAATGACCAAAGATGTACCCGGCCACACCTTTTTTGGAATATCCCACTAAAAAAGTCGACAAAAAATTTGTTAATTCAATTTTTTGTATAAATTTGTTGCCACGATATGAAAAATACTAACCTTAATACCAATTGGTGGCACTATGTGAAAACATGGCAGCCGGATAGTTTTTGATATGCAGTACTAATCAAATGTAAACCTAATTTGAAACCCGGCGAACGCTCAATTCGCCGGGTTTTTTTGTTTAATGCGCTCTGAGATAATTACTAATGAAAAAATATAAAATAACCACCACCCATAAAAAACTGCTTGCCGATACCACAACACCGGTAAGCATTTACCTGCGCTTAAGGGATGTTTTCCCCAACTCGCTGCTGCTGGAAAGCTCGGATTACCACAGCCGCGAAAACAGCCTGAGCTTTGTTTGCTGCGCGCCGATAAGCGGGCTTGTGCTTGACAATAAAATTCTAAAAAAGAGGTTTCCGGATGGTACCGAAGAGATAAGCAACCCCGGAGAATTTGACATTACCGATGAGATAAACAATTTTACTGATCGTTTCGAAGTTGAGGACAATAACTCCAAGATCCTTTCGAACGGGCTGTTCGGTTACTTTACCCATGAAGCGGTTGAGCATTTCGAGACCATCCGCCTAAAAGAAAGTACTGATACCGCCCGCAAGATCCCGGTGATGCAGTATCATATTTACAGTTTTATCATCGCTATAGATCACTTTAAAAACGAGCTTTACATTTTCCATAACCAGGTAGAGGGCCAGCCCCAAACCAACGGCTTAGAAAAAATTGAGGACCTGATCAAAAACAAGAACTTCCCGGAGTATAGCTTTAAAAGCAACGAGGCAGAGCAATCAAACCTCACCAACGAGGAATTCATCGCCATAGTAGAGAAGATGAAGCAGCACATTTACCGTGGCGATGTGTTCCAGATAGTGCCTTCAAGGGCGTTCTCGCGTAAGTTTTTGGGTGATGAATTTAACGTGTACCGCGCGCTGCGTTCCATTAACCCATCGCCGTACCTGTTTTATTTTGATTACGGCGATTTCAGGATCTTCGGCTCATCACCGGAAGCGCAGATCACCATTAAAAATAATGTGGCAAGTATCTTCCCCATCGCAGGTACCTTTAAACGTAGCGGCGATGACGAGAAAGATGCAGAACTTGCCCGCCAGTTAGAAGCCGACCCCAAAGAATCTGCCGAGCACGTAATGCTGGTTGACCTTGCCCGTAACGACCTGAGCCGCCATTGCGAACAGGTAAGCGTTAAGGCATTTAAAGAAGTGCAGTATTATTCGCATTTGATCCATTTGGTATCCCACGTAAGTGGAAAGTTAAAACCCGGCACCACATCATTTAAAATTGTGGCCGATACCTTCCCGGCGGGTACGCTTAGCGGCGCGCCAAAATACCGCGCCATGGAGATCATCGACGAGAACGAGAAAAGCAAACGCAGTTTTTACAGCGGTGCTATCGGTTTCTTTGGCTTTAACGGCGATTTTAACCACGCCATCATGATCCGGTCCTTCCTCAGCAAAAACAATACGCTGCACTACCAGGCCGGAGCAGGCATCGTTGCCGGCTCAATTGCGGAAAGCGAATTGAAGGAAGTAGATAACAAGATAGCCGCGCTTAGAAAGGCGATTGAATTGGCGGAGGAACTGTAGATAGAGATTAGTGATTGGAGAATAGAGATTAGTTATGCAGGATCAGGGTAATCCTTTAATCCCTTAAATCAAGGTTCAGAAAAAAATGAAAATATTAATCATAGATAATTACGATTCCTTCACCTATAACCTGGTGCATCTGGTAAACGAGTTAGGTTTGCAATGCGAGGTTTGGAGGAACGATCAGTTTAAGATAGAAGATGTGGACGCTTTTAGTCACATCATCCTGTCACCCGGGCCGGGCGTACCATCAGAAGCAGGGCTGCTTTTGCAGGTGATAGAAAAATACGCGCCAACAAAAAGTATGTTTGGCGTATGCCTTGGTCAGCAGGCCATTGCCGAAGTTTTTGGCGGCAAACTTTACAACCTGCCACAACCAATGCACGGCATAGCTACGCCCATAAAAGTAACAGACAGCTCCGAGCCGCTTTTTGCAGGTTTGCCGGATACTTTTAAAGTAGGCCGTTACCACTCATGGGTGGTAGAAAAAGACTTGCCCGCTGTATTGGAAATAACCGCTATTGATGAACAAGATGGCTCGGTTATGGCTTTAAGACACAAGGAATATAACGTGCGCGGTGTACAATTTCACCCGGAATCCGTATTGACCGAGTACGGTAAAGAAATGATGCAGAACTGGTTGAAGGCGTAAAACCCCTATGTCATTTCGAACGAGGTACGAGGAGAAATCTTGTTAGACATGCAAATCTGCTGTCCTTATCTAACAAGGTTTCTCACTATCGTTCGAAATGACATGGTTTATTTAGATTTGAAAACAAATGAACATACTCGATAAAATAGTTGCCCATAAAAAGATAGAAGTTGAACGAGACAAGGTGCGCACCACCTACACGCAGCTGGAGGAATCGGAGTATTTCCACCGGGAGACTTATTCTTTTAAAGAGTTTTTGCTGGCACCTGAACGTACCGGCATCATAGCCGAGTTTAAACGCAAGTCGCCATCTAAGGGTATTATCAATGATGATGCGCTTGTAAAAGATGTGACTAAAGATTACGCGGCTGCCGGCGCTTCGGCATGTTCGGTTTTGACGGATTACGGCTTTTTTATGGGTCGTAAAATGGATGTTACCCGCGCGCGCCGTGCCACCAATATCCCCATCCTTCGTAAAGATTTTATGATAGACGAATACCAGGTTATCGAGGCCAAATCATTGGGTGCGGATATCATTTTGCTGATCGCTGCCATACTAACCCCGGCTGAAATTAAAAACCTTGCCGGCCTTGCCAAAAGCCTGGAGCTGAATGTGCTGTTAGAAGTGCATAACCTGGAAGAATTGGAGCGCAGCATCGACAGTAACCTGGATGCAATTGGCGTAAACAACCGCAACCTGGCCGATTTTACCGTAACGGTAGAAAACTCATTTAAACTTGCAGAGCATATCCCAAACGAGTTTATGAAGATCTCTGAAAGCGCTATCAGCGATACCGAAACCATTAAACAGTTAAAGGCAGCCGGGTTTAATGGATTTTTAATAGGCGAGAACTTTATGAAACAACAGGACCCGGGCGCTGCTATGCGCGAGTTTGTGAAGGGTTTGTAATAGTTTGGCGGTAAGCGACGTAGCTACTTAAAGGGCACGTTTTCCCTTTGATGATATATAGAGCGAATCTCTATCGTATCTTCATTATCTATATAAAAAATATAATAATTATCCCAAACTAACAACAAGGTATCCGGCATGTCCGTGTGCTTGCCAATAAGGGGGTGCTTTACTAAAAGCGTGAGTTGTTTTTGAAGATTTTTAATAAACTTCTCAGAATAGGTTTTGGATTTGTTTCTGTAATTATTAAACTCAACTATTTTATCAATATCAGTATAAGCCTTTTTAGATATGACTAATCTTTTAGCCATTGCTCGTATCGCTTTTCAAATTCTTCCAAAGTTATATAGTCCCCATTTTTTATGTCTTCTTCACCCTCCTTTATGCCTGCTTTCATATGTTCAGGGATAATAAACACATCGTCTTTTTTTCTAAGAACAGAATTAACAAGCTCCAAAAGCTCAGGGTCATCCAACTCGTCAACCTTTTTATGGATCGATTTTTTAAGTTCTATCAATGTCATGATATAAAGTTAAGGAAAATATATTCGAACATGTAATCAATTACAGAGGTTTGTAATTAACGCTACTTTCAATATCTTTGCATATCATGTTAATATAACACCCTCCACCCCATACTTTCAATTAAGCCAGACCCATGACGAGTTTGGCATGAAAGATTTTGTTATGAACGCACCGTTCGTAGCGCCCATTTCAACCGTTTCCCAATGTATTACGTCGAAGCGAATTATTAATACAAAACAATTTTGTGCTATGTGAACATAACCACCACCCCGTGAGTTATAATAAGGTAAATTACGTTTACCTTTATGGTTAAATGTTAATCATTTTTTTGAATGAAACAGAAATTTTATGAAACTGCTGTGAAGCAGGAAAAAGTTGTTCTGGTTGGTGTTATAACACCCAACGAAACCGAAGAACGTGAAAAGGAATATTTAGAAGAATTACAATTTTTGGTGGAAACCGCTGGCGGCCTTACTGTGAAAACCTTCACCCAAAAATTACAGCGCCCCGAGCGGTCAACATTTGTTGGCACCGGTAAGCTGGACGAGATAAAAGAATATGTAATAGCCGAAGAGATAGACATCGTGGTTTTCGACGATGAACTTACGCCGTCGCAATTGCGTAATATCGAGCGCGAACTGAATGTAAAAATCCTTGACCGGAGCAACCTGATCCTGGACATATTTGCCGGTCGTGCCCAAACGGCGCAGGCCAAAACGCAGGTTGAGCTTGCCCAATTGCAGTACTTACTACCGCGCCTTACCCGCCTTTGGACCCACTTAGAGCGCCAGAAGGGTGGTATTGGTATGCGCGGACCGGGCGAGTCGCAGATTGAAACGGACAGGCGTTTGATCCTGAACAAGATCTCGTTATTAAAAGAACGCCTTAAATTGATAGACCGCCAGAACGAAACGCAGCGTAAAAACCGCCAGCAACTCATCCGTGTGGCGTTAGTGGGTTATACCAACGTAGGTAAATCTACCATCATGAACATGCTGTCGAAATCGGAAGTGTTTGCCGAGAACAAACTGTTCGCAACGCTGGATACCACGGTGCGCAAAGTAGTAATAGAGAACGTGCCGTTCCTGCTGTCGGATACGGTTGGTTTTATCCGTAAGCTGCCCCACCATTTGGTAGAGTGTTTTAAATCGACACTGGATGAAGTGCGCGAGGCTGATATTTTGATCCACGTGGTAGATGTATCGCACCCAAGCTTTGAAGACCAGATCCGTACGGTGAATGAAACACTGAAAGATTTGGGCGCTATCGATAAAACCATGATCACCGTGTTTAACAAGATAGACGCCTTTGTACCCGAGCAACACCACGTTGACGTAACCGAAGGCCCGCTAACGCTTGATGATTTTAAACACAGCTGGATGGCCAAGAACAACAGCCCGGCGATATTCATCTCCGCAACCGAAAAGAAAAACGTAGATGAGTTTAGGGAACTGCTTTATGAATACGTAAAGAAAGTGCATACGGAGCGATATCCGTATGATAATTTGCTGTATTAGGAGCCTCTCCCCAGCCCTCTCCAAAGGAGAGGGAGTAACAATTTGTCATGCTGAACGTAGTGAAGCATCTAATAGCCGCCATGCAATCGTATGCATAGTTTGTTATTAGATCCTTCGCTATCGCTTAGGATGACAATCTTTTTTTACCCTTTTTCTTCCCAAACCATGCACAAATGCAAAATGGTATCAACCGCTTTTTGCATATCCTGTACCGATACCCATTCCTGCTTGCTATGGAACGCGTGTTCGCCGGCAAATATGTTTGGTGTTGGCAATCCCATAAACGATAAGCGCGAACCATCCGTGCCACCGCGGATGCTGCAAAGCTTTGGTTCTAACCCCGCCCGGCGCATGGCTTCCATACCGTAATCTACTATCTGCGGATGCTGGGCAAGCACATTTTTCATATTGCGGTATTGCTGGTGGGTATCCAGCATGTAGGTAGAATTTGGATAGCTTTTCAACACCTCATCAGCCACACTGCGAATCACGTTGGCATGCTCCGATAATTTATCTTCCTCAAAATCGCGGATGATAAAATCGATAACAGCGGCTTCTACATGGCCACTAATATCCACCGGGTGTACAAAGCCCTGCATACCTGAGGTGTGCTCGGGCGACAGGCTATCCGGCAAGGCCGAAATGATCTTCCCCGCAATTTTTATGGCGCTTTCCATTTTGCCCTGCGCAAATCCGGGGTGGCTGCTTACACCATTTATGGTGAGTTTTGCACCATCGGCACTAAAAGTTTCATTCTCCATATTGCCGGCGCTTTCGCCATCCATCGTATAAGCGGCAAAGGCGCCAATTTTGGCTATGTCGGCCTTGTCTACTCCGCGACCGATCTCTTCATCGGGTGTAAATAAAATTTTTATAACGCCATGTTTTATCTCAGGATGGTTGATCAACTGGTAGCAGGCATCCATAATTTCGGCGACACCGGCTTTGTTATCAGCGCCTAACAAGGTATTGCCGGAAGCGGTTATTATATCATTTCCCAACTGGTTCTTCAAGTCGGGGTGGTCTGCTAATTTTATAACCTGTGTGGCATCATCCGGCAGGGCAATATCATCTCCGTTGTATTTTTTATGGATGATGGGTTTTACACCTGTTCCGCTGCAATCGGGTGCGGTATCCATGTGCGAGCAAAAACAGATCACCGGGACGTTTGGCTTATCGGTATTAGCCGGGATGGTCGCGTACACGTAGCCGTATTGGTCTAAATGGGCATCGGCTATGCCAATTTCCAGGAGTTCGGTTACCAGCAGGCGGCCAAGGTCTTTTTGTTTTTCGGTAGATGGGGTGGTAGGCGATGAGGCGTCTGATTGCGTATCTATCTGTACATATCTTAAAAACCTATCCGTAACAGTAAAACTTAACGATGCGGTAAAATCCATATAAAGCCTATATTAGTAGAAATTTTTTTTTTGCCGCAAAGTTTATTGCTCAGCGGCTAAAGTGTAAATATCAAATATAAATTCATTGAAAAAGTATCTTTTATTAATTGTGTTGGCATTTGCTTTTTATGAAGGTAAAGCACAGGGTAGTTTAAATTATGCGTCGTACGGTATTGGTTTGAGCGTAAGCAGGAACCGGCCTTTTGCCGATCTTAAAAAGGAAAATGATAACCAATCGTATGCCGTAACGTTCAACTATTTTTATACCCCTTATGTGCCGATAGGGTTGGAATTGCAATTTGGTAAGCTATCTGGTGGCAGTAATACCGACTTAAACGTTGACATAGCGGGCCGGATGTACGAAAATAATTACAAAGCATTACTGTTACATATGGATGTACAGGCCGGCGAGATAATGGATTACCAGGGCAGTACCGTATTAAATATTTTGAAAAACTTTTATTTAGGCGCGGGCGTGGGGGGCATATACAACAGTGTTGTAACCCAGCGTACAAGCCCAAGCGATCCATCATACACCTTCCCGGGGAAAGATAGCGGGATAAATTTTATTGTGCCGCTACGTTTTGGGTACGAGTTTAAATTTTACAACGCTTACGACCAGCCGAACATTCGCCTGGATCTCGGCTATCAGCATAACCTTACGTTTGGCGAAGGGATAGATGGCTACGCCGACCCTTCAACTAAGTTTAAGAACAATGCGCTTGACCAATACCGGCAAATAACCATAGGGATTAAAGTGAACTTTGGCGGCCAGAATTCTTATGACAAGGAGATAAGGGGGTACTAACGTGAACATTGAAGAACTGCGCGATTATTGCCTGTTAAAACCCGGCGTTACCGAAAGTTTTCCGTTTGGTGAGGATACACTGGTTTTTAAGGTTGGCGATAAAATATTTTTACTTACCGGGTTAGATTCGCCAAGCTTTAACGTAAAATGCGATCCCGAAAAAGCCGTTGAACTGCGCGAACAATTTAGCGAAGTTAAACCCGGATATCACATGAATAAAAAGCACTGGAACACCGTGCAAACCGATGGCTCACTGACCAATAAACAGCTGCGCGAACTGGTTGACCATTCTTATGAACTGGTTTTTGAAAGCTTACCCAAAAAGCTGCAGGCTGATATAACCGACGGTAAATAACATTATGAAAAAAAGCCTCTTTTTATTGCTATCCGTTTTATGCTGCCTAAAGGGATATGCCCAGTTGACACCCTTTGAGCAAAGCCGGGAGAAAAACTACACCGCTACCTATGCCGAAGTAGTAGCCTATTACAAAAACCTTAGCAAAGTGCAGCCACAAATGCGGCTGTTCAATTACGGCTTAACAGATGTTGGCAAACCATTAACATTAGTAGTTTTATCCAGGGATAAAGTATTCGACCCGGCGCTTATCAAAAAACAAAACAAGCGTGTACTGCTCATTAATAACGGTATCCACCCCGGCGAACCCGAAGGTATAGATGCCAGCATGATGCTGGTGCGCGACCTGCTTAAAAAAAACCAGCTGCCTAAGGATGTGGTGCTATGCTTTATTGCGCTATATAATATCGATGGCAGTTTAAACCGTGGTGTATCGCGCCCCAATCAGAACGGCCCGCGGGCTTATGGCTTTAGGGGCAACTACCGCAACCTGGACCTTAACCGCGATTTTATAAAAGCCGACAGCAAGAACGCCCTGGCCTTTGCCCAGATCCTGAATACCTGGCAGCCCGAGGTATTGCTGGATAACCACACCAGCGATGGCGCGGACTACCAGTATATTATGACGCTGATAGAAACCCAAAAGGACAAGCAAAACCCGGTACTGGCCGCATATACTGATAAAACACTTACGCCCGACCTGTACGAGGGTATGAAGAAAAGCGGCTTTGAAATGATCCCATATGGTGCCGGCGAGCAGGGCCTGCCTGATAGCGGTATTGTTAGCTTTATGGAAACGCCACGCTTTTCGACGGGTTTTGCTGCACAGCACAACATCATCAGTTATATGACAGAAACACACATGCTGAAACCTTTTGACAAGCGCGTTTGGGCAACCTATGCCTTTATGCAAAACCTTATTGCCATTTGCCAGCGCGATGCAAAGCTGTTGGGAACTATGAAAAAACAGGTTGATGCGGAAGTGAGCAAACAAAAAACATTTGCGCTGAATTGGGCGCTTGACGAAACCAAGGTAGATACCATCACCTTCAAAGGATACGCCGCCGAATATAAAACCAGTGATGTAAGCGGGCTAAAACGGCTTTATTATGATCGCGATAAGCCATATAGCAAAAGCATAAAGTTTTATAATACATATAAAGCCAGCGCAACGGCCGATAAGCCCGTGGCCTACATTATTCCGCAGGCATGGGGGAAAGTTATTGACCTGTTTAAACTGAATAAGGTGGCTATGAGCCGCCTGGCGCATGATACCACGCTTGCCCTGCAAATGTATTACATAGCCGATTACAAAACCGGAACCCGCCCGTATGAAGGGCATTATATTCATACAAACGTTCAATTAAACCCGGTTGATACCAAAGTGCGTTTTTACGAAGGAGACTACGTAGTTTACGTTAACCAGCCCATTAACCGTTACATTGTTGAAACGCTGGAACCACAGGGTGTGGATTCGTTCTTTGCCTGGAACTTTTTTGACAGCATGCTGGGCCAAAAGGAATATTTTTCGAACTATGTATTTGAAGATGTTGCTGCCCAAATGCTAAAGGATAATACTGCCCTGCGTAAAAAGCTTGATGATGAGAAAGTTAAAGACCCTAAGCTTGCCGCCAGCGCTGCCGCACAGCTAAACTGGGTTTATCGCAATTCCCCTTATTTCGAAAAAACATACCTGCGCTACCCCGTGGGCAGGCTGCTAACCAATACTAAACTCGACCTTAGATGATGGAAATTTTCCTGGCGGCCCCCGTGGCGTCAATCATATTCGCAATTACATTAGCTGCCTCGCTGTGGGCTTTCTCTAACGAGAATATCTACGGCGAATTTATATTGAACCCCTATAATGTATCGCGCGGGTATAAGGTTTATACCGTTATTACCAGCGGGTTGATCCATAAGGACTGGAACCACCTTTTCTTCAATATGCTGTCGTACTACTTCTTTGCTTTTCAACTGGAAGCGCTTTTGGGGCACTGGCAGTTCGGCGTATTGTACTTTCTAAGTTTAATATTAAGCGATCTGCCATCCATCCAAAAACATAAAGAAGATATATGGTACAATAGCCTTGGCGCTTCGGGGGCAATAAGCGCGGTAGTGTTTAGCTATATTATGTTTGCCCCGCGGGCAGAAATGAGCCTGATATTTATACCAATACCTATGCCGGCCTGGGTGTTTGGCGGATTGTATCTTATTTATTGTCACTTTGCATCCAAACACGCCCGCGATAACATTAACCACGACGCCCACTTTTATGGCGCGCTAAGCGGTGTTATTATCACATTCGCCCTACACCATAATATTTTTAATGAATTTGTGCAACAGTTTAGCGGGGCAGCGAAATAGTACCGGCGCTTATTTTATCACCGGCCTCGTCAAACAAAAAGCTCATGGGCTTCTCAGGATTTTTAATGATCTCTAACAGCAGGAACCCCCAGTTTTTCCAGAAATTTTCCAGTACCTGCCCGTAGGTTTTGTTTTGCCATTCATCAAACAAGGGCTTGCTGCTGATGCCGCGCAGGGGCATGTCTTCAATATATATATCCTTGCCAACGGGCAAAATATTATACTCGGGCAGGCGGTTAAACAGGTAATTGCTGTAGAATACCCGCCCGCTAAATTCCTCGAACTGTATGGGGTGCAAGGTGTCTTCTTTTAGCTGCTCGTAAATTTTGTGGTGATAGCTAAAATTGGTATTGTTATCCTGCAGGCATATCACCAGTCCGAAATCTTTTATCCGCAGGGCGAATGTTTGGGTGTTGATCTCATCGCGGTAGCCAAACTCTTCCGGCTTGTTATCCACCTTAAATAAAAAAAGACTAAAGGGCTTAAATTCTTCGAAATGGATGGGTAAATTAATGCTCTGCAGCATTAAATGCAGGTGACTGAACTTATGAATGATGGCCTGCGAGATGTTAAACTCCTCGCCCTGTGCATGCATCATTTTTATACCCGACTGGATCTCGTTAAAAATTATACCGTACAAAAGCTTGCTGGTCCATTGGAAAAGCTTTAACTCGTCCAATGTTTTTACACCTTCGTAACCATTAGCAAATGCCGCTGCTATTTCATTTTCAAGAGGCTCTAAATATTCATCATTAACAGCTGCCGAGCAAGGGATCTTCAGATCTTTATAAGTAGCGATGCTTTCATCAAGCAATTTAAAAGGCTGGTCTTCCAGGTTGTAATGGCTCATCAGCCATTGCGGAAACACCTGGATCTTTTCTTCCTCGCTTTGTAATGCTTCCCCTGTAAGGAAACATTTGGTGTTGCTAAAATTAAACTTTTCGAACGGTGCGTAAATTTGTGCCGGCATGGCTGCAAAGATAAGCAGGAATTTAACAGTAATATTTTAGCTTTGATATTTGACATGCAGCTTACTTATCAACCATACGAATTACTGCTGAAGCACACCTTTACTATCGCTAAATTTTCGCGTAACAGCACCCCTTTAATGTTGGTGCAGCTAACTCACGAGGGTAAAACCGGCTATGGCGAAGCCTCGATGGTGCCTTATATGGGCGAAAGCCACCAAAGCGCCGCTGATTTTTTAAGTAAAGTTGATATAAGCCAGTTTAAATACCCTTTTGATTTTCCATCCATCATTAATTACCTGGATAGCATTGCGCCGAATAACCCGGCCATAAAAGCCGCAATAGATATTGCCCTGCACGACCTGGAAGGTAAGCTTAAAAATCAGCCCTGCTGGCAGCTTTTGGGCAGCGACCCCGAAAAAATGCCGGTAACCAGTTATACCATTGGGATAGATACTAAAGAGGTTATCCTGCAAAAAGTAAAAGAAGCCGAAGGCCTTAAAGTGATAAAGGTAAAGCTTGGGCGCGATAGCGATAAAGAGCTGATCCAAACCATCCGATCGGTAACCGATGTGCCGCTTTATGTGGATGCCAACCAGGGCTGGACAGACCGCAAACAAAGCCTGGATATGATCTACTGGCTTCAGGAACAGGGCGTGCAGCTGATAGAGCAGCCTATGCTAAAAACAGACATTGACGGCAACGCCTGGATAACTGAACACAGCCCTATCCCCATTATAGGGGATGAGGCGGTACAGCGTTTGGCTGATGTTAAGTCGGCCCAGGGCATTTACCATGGCATCAATATCAAACTGATGAAATCGGCCGGGATGTACGAAGCGCAGCAAATGATAAACAAAGCCCGCGAACTGGGACTTAAAATACTGATAGGGTGCATGAGCGAAACCAGCTGCGCTACCCTCGCCGCCGCCGCCCTTGCCCCGCAATGCGATTGGGCCGATCTGGACGGGCCTTTGCTAACGGTTAATAATCCTTATAACATGCCCGGGATGGTTGATGGTAAGTGGGTGCTGAGCGATGCCGCAGGATTGGGGTTACATCATTTCTAAAAATATTACTCCCTTTCTCAGCTCGCGTTCATCGTTAAAACCCTTTCTTCCTCACAACTCCTACCTTCCTGCTTTTTGGCGATGGCCTGTCGGCAACTTCATCCGCACCATAACGGCGGGCCATTTTTGCTATACGCTCTTCCATAGTTTCGGTGGTTAACCGTTCGCGGCCCAGGCTGTCAACCAGTATCGGGAAGGCAAAAGGTGTTGGCCGTTCTATGGTTTTTAAGATAATACTTTGCGTTTGAATGCGCTGCAAGGCCGCGCGGAGGCGAAACTCTTCCAGTTGAAAAGCCAATGCTTCGTTATAGGCCTGGCGCACCAGCAGGTTATCGGGCTCGTACTCGTTAAACACCTCGAACAGCAGCGATGTAGATGCCTGTAAATGTTTGTTTTTTACCTGCTGGCCCGGATAACCGGTGAATACCAACCCGCCTATATGCGCTATATCCCTAAATTTGCGCCGCGCCATTTCGTTGGAGTTGAGACTGTTTTGAATGTCTTCTATCAAATTGTTAATGGAGAAGAAATCAGTGTCTTCCAAAGCCTGTTCAATGGGGATATCCTCGTCGGTCAGCAGCTCGAAACCGTAATCATTCATGGCTATAGAGAAGCTGGCAGGTTTTATTTTAGAGATGCGATAGGCCAGTAAACTCGCCATCCCCTCATGTACCAAGCGCCCCTCAAAAGGGTAAAATAACAGGTGGTGCCCCTCGCGCGATTTAAAAGATTCTATCAAAAATTCGTGGCTCTGGGGCAAATGCGAAAGTTTAGCCTGTAGTTCAAATAGTGGTTTAAGCGCCTTAACTTCTATATCCGTTTCAATGCCATTGGCTACCTCGTCCAGTTTATCGCGAAAGACGGCAGATAGCTGAGACGACAAAGGCATCCGGCCGCCAGCCCAACTTGGTATTAAACCCTTGGTAGATTTTGATTTTTTTACATAGGCGGTCATTTCCTTCACCTTAATAAACTCCAGGCTGCGACCGGCAAACCAGAATACGTTACCGGGCTTTAGTTTAGATATAAAGCCTTCTTCCAACGTGCCCAAACTTCCCCCGCTCAGCCACTTTACCCTGATGCTAAGCTCGCTTGTAATGGTGCCAATGCTTAGGCGGTGGCGCATGGCTACGCGCCTGCTGTTTACCTTGAACAGGCCGTTCTCAACCTCTACCTTCAAAAATTCATCGTACTGGGCAAGTGTTTTGCCACCGTTGGTAATAAAATCAAGCAATTGGTTAAACTCTTCGCGGCGCATATCGGCAAAGGCGAATGTGGTTTTAACCTGCCGGAATAATTCATCGGCCCTAAACCCATCAGATACGGCCAGTGTAACCATAAACTGGATCAGCACATCAAACGTAAGCAGCATAGGGTCGCGGCTTTCGAACACGCCTTTTTTAATGGCACTTTTTAACGCGGCGCCTTCTAATAATTCCAGCGAATGGGTAGGCACAAAATAGGCTTTGGATATAGCACCCGGATGGTGACCGCTTCGCCCGGCGCGCTGCATAAAGCGGGCAACCCCTTTGGGGCTGCCTACCTGTACAACCGTATCCACCGGCCTAAAATCCACCCCAAGATCTAAACTGGAAGTACATACTACAACCTTTAAAGCCTCGGCATGCAGGGCTTGTTCCACCCAGTTGCGCAGCTCGTTATCCAGCGAGCCGTGGTGCATGGCCATAATGCCGGCATATTCGGGGTAATTATCTATAATGGCATGGTACCAGATCTCGCTTTGCGACCGCGTATTGGTAAATATCAGCGTTGTTTTACTTTTTGCTACTATCTCCATAACCTGTGGCAGCAGCTTAACGCCGATATGCCCCGCCCAGCTATAGTTCTCAATATTCCCGGGGATAACAGATTCTATCACCAGCCGTTTATCAATATTTGCCCTTACCATCTTTATCTGCTCCGGCGGAAAATCATTCCCTAACAAAACCTCGGCGGCTTGTTCCAGGTTGCCAATGGTTGCACTAATGCCCCAGATGCGGAGTGGTGCGGGGTGCGGCGTTGTCGGAACGATAGCGGTTTTAACATCCGCTCCCCGCACCGAAATCTCCGCACCCATGCTTTTCAACCTGCTCAAGCCCAGTTCTACCTGCACACCGCGTTTGGTGCCCAGCAGTTCGTGCCATTCATCGCATACCATTACCTGGAGGCCTTTAAACACTTTGTCGTATTCCTTTTGGGCAAGCATCAGGTGCAGGCTTTCGGGGGTGGTAAGCAATACTTCGGGCAGTTTGCGTTTAAGGGCGGCTTTTTCAGCGGCGGAAGTATCCCCGGTGCGGGTCATGATGCGCCAGGGCAGGCCAATATCGTCGCACACCTCCTGCATCGCTTTGCGGATATCATTAGTTAAAGCACGCAGCGGCGTTATCCATAACATTAGTAACCCGTTGTTTTTTTGAGTAGTATAAGTATCGGGGTATTTGTTAATAAAATCAGCAAGAAAAGGAAGGAACAAAGCAAAGGTTTTACCACTGCCGGTAGGCGCGTTAAGCAAACCCGAAAACCCCGAAAGATAGGCCGCTTCCATTTCTTTTTGAAACGGGAACTGCTTCCACTGTTTTTGTTTATACCATTGCTGTATAATCTTTTGTCCTTTTGTAACCATTGTTTATGCTAACAAAATACACTATAATTGGTTATAGCTATCAACTGTAAATTAATTAAATTGTTACAACCATGAAGCCGTTCAGATACTTATTTATACCCTTATTTGCTATTTCTATTGTATCCTGCAAGCAAAAACCTTCTGCAACAGCAGGTAATAACCAGCTTGCAGATACAGTTAATTTCGTTGATACCGCTATTGTAGATATGCCCGGTGATAAACCCGTGCCGCTTGCCCAGCTGATTGTTCCGGGGATAAGCGTTGGGCAAACCGCTATAAATGAAAGTTTAGAAGTTGTGCATAAAAAGCTTGGCAAACCCGATGGCGGCGATGCGGCTATGGGTAAAAGCATTTCCTTTTGGTACGCAAATCACGATACCAGCAGCTACGTAACCCAGATATATTTTACGCGGGATATGGGGAATGACGAAACCGCCCGTGTTAAAGAGATCCGCGTTACCTCACCGTCATTTAAAATTAGCAGTAAGATACATACAGGCTTACCATTCAATAACATTAAGCCGGCATATACGCTGTCCAAAACAGCAACATATACATATAAGGGCAGCCAACATAAGCTGTATGACGATGTTAAGGCCGGTGTAGGCTTTGAGGTGGATGACAAAGATGTAATTGCCGCAATAGTTGTACACGAAACCGGGACTGATATAACAACCAATTACCAGGGACTGTTTCTTAATTAAGGCCTGTAAATGTTTAAAAAGCGCTTAAACTTTTGGCAATTGCTCTATTAGTCAGATCCAGAAGGTAGCCCTGAGAATTATTTAGCATTCTTAAGGTAATCGTGAACTTCCTGGTCTACATCAATAATATCAATATTTGGTTTTATAATGCGCCAGTTACCGTCAACCAAAAAGTAAGTCGGCACGGCGGCAATTTTCCAGTTGGCCACATTGGGCGAGTAGTCGCCTTTAAGGTCGGCCACCTGGGGCCAGTTAAGGTTACTTTGTTTTATCGCGCGTTTCCACACCTCCGGATCGGTGTCTGTTGAAACGCTAATTATAGCGAAGTTCTTTTTATCGCTGTCGCCGATGATCAGGCCATTCAATATTTTAGAATGGTTCATCTGGCTTAGCCTGCTGCCCGATATCCAAAACTCCACCAGTATAACCTTTGCATTTACCGAGCGCTTGTTAAAGCTTTTTCCATCGGGTGTATTGCCAGTAATATCCGGGGCAACAGAGCCGGGTAAAAGTTGTATCAATACGTTTAATTTATCCGCTATTTTTTGTCCATCGGGTGTTTTTTTGGCTTCATCAGTAAGTTTACCAAATATCTTATTATAATCTGCCGGGTGTTCGTCCAAATACTGCCGCGCCATAATATGGGCTGCCACTATATTATCAGGGTATTGGGTAACATAGGCGTTTAAAACTTCCGGCTCTAACTTTCGCCGTTTTGTTTGCATGGCGCGCGTTTTATTTATAAAGGCTGAATGCTCTTTTTTAGATAAACCGCGCGCAGCGCGGGAGTCTAAAAAGGTAAGCAGCGAATCGATGGTATGATTTAGCCTCCCTGCTATCCTGTTTTCTATTTTATAATAAGCAGATAGTTGTTGCTGCGTTTTTGAGGCCGAAGTTATGTTTGGATATTCTCTCCGGTTATTGGTGTTCAACTCAATAGAGTAGCTTCCATTTTCAAGGTAAACCTCAAAGCTTTTTTTGGCGCTTAAGGGTTTATCGCTGTCAATTACCGATACAGTATAATAACCCGGGCTTGTAATAGGATTGTTAATAACAGCGTTGCCGTTTGTAATGGCCTGGGTAAATAAAGTTTGGTTGACCTGGTTTAAAGTAATGGTGCCATTTTTTATATCAGCCGATTTAAAGGTTAACTCAAATTTAGGTGCATTGTTACAGGCAATTAATAAAACGCACGAGGCAATAATGTAGCAGCAGTATTTCATGATTACATTGTGACAGGGTAGCCCCGAAATTATGAAATATCTTATTATGAAAGATAAAAACAACTATTAAGAATGTAAAAATACTGACACGGATAGCCTAATTAAACAGTTTTGCTTAGACTGTTTCTAAATAGTCTTTATCATTCCTTAATGCCGAAACCATTTCTATCTTTTGGTACTTTTGCGTAAATAAATCTGATCAATAATGAGCGAATTTAAACAAACCTTTAACTCATCACTGGGAAAGAAGCTGATAATGGCTTTAACTGGCTTGTTTTTGTGTACTTTTTTAATTGTGCACCTGGGCGGTAACCTTTTATTATTTAAAAACGACCAGGGCTTTGCATTTAACAGCTACGCAAACTTCTTAACGCATTTTCCTCCTATCGAGGTGATAGCTTACCTTTTATACCTGGCTATAATTGTGCACGCTGTTTATGCCCTGGTGCTAACTATTAAAAACCGCAGGGCAAGGCCGGTGGGGTATGCCGTACAACCAAAGTCGGATGCTTCATGGTCATCAAAAAACATGGGCTTGCTGGGTTCAATCCTGCTGCTGTTCATCGTAATCCACATGAGCGATTTTTGGTTTACATATAAGTATAATAACGTTTTAGGGTTTAAAGAGTACCGTACAGATCTTGCCACTAACCAAACATCGGTATCTGATTACACTCCCCCTGTCGCAGATTTTGAAAGATCGATATCAACCGAGAATAATGTAGAAATAGTACGTGTGAAGGATTTGCACGCGCGCATTCAAACCAGCTTTAGCCAGCTATGGTATGTTATATTTTATGTAATTGCAATGGGGGCTGTATCGTTCCACTTGCTGCATGGCTTTCAAAGCGCATTCCGCACGCTGGGCTGGGTACATAAAAAATATACGCCTATTGTTTACTTTTTTGGCACATGGCTGTTCGCGGTTATTATACCAATAGGTTTTGCCCTGATGCCAATTATATATTACATTAAGAGCCTTTAAAGAGAATCAAGACCATAAGAGTCAAGATTCAAGACAACGTGTTTAATAAATTTAAAAACACAAAGGAAAGAAAGGAAAGACAACATCAAGTATCTTGATTCTTGTCTCTTGATTCTTACCTCTAAAATAAAAGAAATGAGTTTAGATGCTAAAATTCCGCAAGGCCCATTAGCCGAAAAATGGAGCAAGCATAAGTTTAACTTAAAGCTGGTTAACCCATCCAATAAGCGTAAGTACGATATTATTGTTGTGGGTACAGGTTTAGCCGGTGCATCAGCAGCGGCATCACTTGCCGAGCTTGGTTATAATGTTAAATCGTTCTGTTTCCAGGATAGTCCGCGCCGTGCGCACTCTATTGCTGCTCAGGGTGGTATTAATGCTGCAAAAAATTATCAAAACGATGGCGATAGCGTTTACCGCCTGTTCTACGATACTATTAAAGGTGGTGACTACCGCGCCCGCGAAGGCAACGTTTACCGCCTTGCAGAGGTATCGGTAAATATAATTGACCAGTGTGTTGCACAGGGCGTACCATTTGCCCGCGAGTACGGCGGCTTGCTGGATAATCGTTCGTTCGGTGGTTCGCAGGTGTCACGTACGTTTTACGCTCGCGGACAAACAGGACAACAATTGCTTTTGGGTGCATATTCGGCATTAAACCGCCAGATCCACCTGGGTAAAGTAAAAATGTACACCCGTACCGAAATGCTTGACGTGGTTGTTGTTGACGGCCATGCAAAAGGTATAGTTACACGTAACTTAAAAACCGGCGAGATCGAAACGCACGCGGGCCACGCGGTACTTTTGGCAACTGGCGGCTACGGTAACGTTTTCTATCTTTCTACAAACGCAATTGGCTCTAACGTAACAGCAGCCTGGAGAGCACACAAACGTGGTGCTTACTTTGCTAACCCTTGTTACACCCAGATCCACCCAACCTGTATCCCGGTTACCGGCGACCACCAGAGCAAACTTACGCTGATGTCGGAGTCGTTACGTAACGATGGCCGTGTTTGGGCGCCAAAAACGGTTGAAACTGCGCAAAAACTACAAAAGAAAGAAATTGCTGCTTCTGATGTAAAAGAAGAAGACCGCGATTACTTCCTGGAAAGAAAATATCCGTCATTCGGTAACCTTGTACCGCGCGACGTGGCATCACGTAACGCTAAAGAAATGTCTGACGAGGGTAAAGGTGTTGGTACAACAGGCTTAGCCGTTTACCTTGACTTTGCCGAGGCTATCCAACGTTTAGGCGAAGATACCGTACGTGCCAAATATGGTAACTTGTTTGACATGTACCTGCAAATTACCGATGAGAACCCGTACAAACAGCCAATGCGCATTTACCCTGCGGTGCACTACACCATGGGTGGCCTTTGGGTTGATTATAACTTAAGTACAAATTTACCTGGCCTTTACGCCATGGGCGAATGTAACTTCAGCGACCACGGTGCAAACCGTCTTGGTGCATCTGCACTGATGCAGGGTTTGTCTGACGGTTATTTTGTTATCCCTTATACTTTGGGCGATTACCTTGCTACCATAGGCCCTAAAAAGGTTGATACCAGCCACCCTGCTTTTGAGCAAACCAAACAAGATGTTATCGCATACAACAACAAATTACTTTCCCTAAAAGGAAATAAAACCGTTGTTGAATATCACCGCGAACTTGGCCATATTATGTGGGAGTACTGTGGTATGGCGCGTACTGAAGAAGGCCTTACCAAAGCTAAAGCCCTTATAAAAGAACTTAAGGCTGATTTTTGGAAGAACGCTATTGTAACCGGTGAAAATGAAGAAGTGAACGCTGCCCTGGAAAGAGCAGGCCGCGTTGCCGATTTCATCGAACTTGGCGAATTGATGGTTACCGACGCTTTGACCCGTCGCGAATCATGTGGTGGCCACTTCCGTTTAGAATCGCAGACTGAAGAAGGTGAAGCCCTTCGCGATGACGAAAACTTCGCTTTTGTATCAGCATGGGAATTTACCGGTGAAAACGAGGAAGAAGTGCTGCACAAAGAAGAGCTGATTTTTGAAAATGTTAAGTTAACACAACGTAGTTATAAATAGAGAATGGTTGATTGAGTGAACAGAGGATGGTTTTAACCACTCACCACTTAACTAATCAACTACTCACTAATCTCAATAAACATGAGTGGACACATGAACCTGACGCTGAAAGTATGGCGCCAAAAAAACACACAAACACCGGGCAAGTTTGTGACCTATAAGGCCGAAAATATTTCGCCGGATATGTCGTTCCTGGAAATGCTTGACGTGGTGAACGAAAGCCTTACCCGCAAGAACGAGGAGCCTATTTATTTTGATCATGACTGCCGCGAAGGTATTTGCGGGTCTTGTTCGTTATATATCAACGGCCACCCACACGGCCCTAAAAAGGCTATCACAACCTGCCAGTTACACATGCGTACCTTTAGCGATGGCGAAACCATTACTATCGAACCATGGCGTTCGGCCGCGTTCCCGATCGTGAAGGATCTGGCGACAGACCGTTCCGCTTTCGACCGTATCCAACAGGCTGGTGGTTATGTATCTATCAACACAGGTGGTGTGCCTGATGCCAACGTGATACCTATCCCTAAAGTTATTGCCGATGAGGCGTTTAACTCTGCTACCTGTATTGGTTGTGGTGCTTGTGTTGCCGCATGTAAAAATGCATCAGCCATGTTGTTTACCTCAGCAAAAATTACCCAGCTTGGTTTATTACCACAAGGCCAGCCCGAGCGTTACAGCCGTGTGCAGGCTATGGTTGCCCAAATGGACCAGGAAGGCTTTGGTAACTGCACCAACACCGGCGCTTGCGAAGCAGAATGCCCTAAGGAGATCACCCTGAACAATATCGCGTTCATGAACAACGATTTCTTTAGCGCCAAATTATTCCGTGAAGAACACGCGCATGACCATACCGGCGGCGAATAATTTAGATACTATTTAACCAAAAAATAAAAGCCCGGCTGCATTTGCAACCGGGCTTTGTTATGAAGGGCCTGCGGCCTTAAACTTTCTTGATCGCCTTTAGCAGATCGCTTGCCTCCGGTTGTTTTTCAAATGCCTGCACCAGTTTTCCGTTTTTATCATAAAGGGCAACAAACGGAGTGTGTTTTAGCTGATAAAAGCGTTGTACAGTGTATGTGTAACCTTCGGTACCCAAAATAAAGTTTGGATATGCCTTTAAACCGTAATCGTTCTCAAAAGCTTTCACCATACGTATATCGGTATATGTTATCAGTAATACCTGTATGTTTTTAAACTTAGCCATTGACGGCTTCATATCATTGATCAGTTTTTGGCAATGGGGGCAATCCGGCGCAAAGTAGATGATCATAACCGGTTTGTTCTTTACAAGGTCGGCCGGGGTAAGGGTCTGGTCTTTAGTTGTTAATATTTTATACGGAGGAATAGTAGACGGGATAGTTTGGGCCTGTGTGCATGCAAAATCGGCTATTACCGCCAATAATAAAAATATAAGTCTCTTCATTTGTTTTATTGTCATTGAGGATATAAAATTAGGCTTCAAGCAATTCCAGTTGCCAGGCAATATGTTCTTCTGTTATAGGGAATAACGCATTATTACGTATTGTATGATAAACGGCATCAAATATTTGATTGTAATCCCCTTTTTGCGAAGGTACAGGTTCCGTTATCTTTTGGTTATCTATGCCTACTGTTATTAATTGCCCCTCATTGCCCGCAGGCTCAACGCCGTAAGCCGGGTTAGTCGGCATCATGCCTTTATCCAGCTGTGCCTCCTGTACATCGGTACGGTTTTTTATAAAACTGCCCAGGGTTCCATTCACCCAAAAGCCCGGCGTATCACCGGCTATTTGCAAGCCCGAGGTTAAATAAACGTTTAGCTGGTTTGGGTATATTAGATGATAATGAAAGTAATCAGGCACTTCCGAACCCTCGCGGTACATGCCGGTAGTTTTAGTGAACGATAGAGGTTTGCCAAATAAGGCGATGGCACCGTCAATTAAATGTGCGCCAAGGTCATAAACCAGGCCACCGGCCGGCACGCCTTTGGTTTCTTTAAATGATTTTACGCCTATCGCCGCTTTATAACGATCCATCCGGAAGGTAACTTCTATCAGGTTGCCCAGGCGGCCGCTTTCTATTATTTCTTTGGTTGATAAAAAGCCGCTGTCGTACCTGCGGTTTTGGTAAACCATCAGGTGTTTGTTTAAACCGCGGGCAGTATCAAACAACTCCTTAACCTCTGCCGATGTTGCCGCGGCAGGTTTTTCGAGCAATACGTGCTTGCCGGCTTTCAGGGCCATCATTGTATGCTCGTAATGCAGGTTGCTTGGCGTGTTTACAATTACCAGTTCTACATCGGTATCATTTAGCAACTCATCAATTGAATTATAACTGATAATATCAGGATAAATACAGGTAGCTATTTTTTTGCTTCGCTCTACAATTCCCTTAAGGGTAAACCCCGGGTTGGTACTGATGAACGGCGCGTGAAAGATGCGGCCCGACATACCGTAGGCCATTAAGCCTGTAACTATTGGTGCTGACATGGCGGTAAATTTATCATATTAACAGGTATCAACATAAATTATCTAAATAAAAAAGGGATAAGCCTAAGCCCATCCCTTTTCTATTTGTAAAATAAGCCGGGCTTATTTCATGCTTTTTTGGATCGCTTCAATTTTTGCTAAGTGAGCTTTAACTGTAGGCAATGTTTTGGTAGCAAAAGCCATCAGTTCCATATCCTTGCAGTTTTTAGAGGCATCTTCTAACATCGATGCTACTTTCTTGTGCCCGTCAACCATGGCGTCAACGTAAGCTTTATCAAAATCATTACCGGTTTTTGCAGCAAGGTCGGCAGCCATTTTTTGGTGGTCGGCATCCGGCGCGGTTGGTAAGGTGATGTTTTTGGTTTTTGCTATGGCCATTAATTCTTCGTTGGCTTTAGTATGGTCCATAACCATCATTTCGCCAAACTCTTTTACCTGCGGGTTAGTAGCTTTTTCTGAAGCTAATTTACCGGCGGCAACCTCTGCCATACCTGCGTTAGCTGCATCGGTTGCAAATTTTGCATCCATAGCGTCAACAGCTATCCCGGTAGATCCATTTGTGGTAGTGTCTTTTACAGCATTTACACTGTCGGCGGTTTCTTTACTGTCTTTTGCGGCGTTGTTACAGGCCTGGAATGATAGGGCTGCAACAGCCATCATTGCCACTAAACTTAATTTTTTCATTTTATAGGTATTTTTTAGTTTTTATAGTTAACAAAATTTACTGTAGATAGTTTTATAGCAAGTGGCTTATCCTTCTGTTTAAATTGTGCTTATTATTGTTATACCTTAAAGTTTTATTATTTTTGACAACATAAATTAAACCATATGAATTTTCCTGCAGAGTTAAAATACACAAGCGACCACGAGTGGATCAGGGTTGAGGGCGACGAAGCTTACATCGGTATTACCGAGTTTGCCCAGGGCGAATTAGGCGACATTGTTTACATAGATATTAATACTGTTGGGCAGGATGTTACAAAGGAGTCTGTTTTTGGCACGGTTGAAGCAGTTAAAACAGTATCTGATTTGTTTATGCCGGTTGACGGAATAATTTTAGAGGTGAACAAAAAACTGGATAGCCAGCCAGAGTTGGTAAACTCCGACCCATATGGCGATGGCTGGATGGTGAAGATCAAATTGACTAACCCTGCCGACGCGGAAGGCCTATTAGATGCCGATGCTTACAAAAGCGTTATCGGACAATAAAGCTGATGAAGGAAACACTAAAATATTACGGGCCTGCTATTTTGTGGGCCCTGTTTATTTTGATACTATGCTGCGTGCCATTTGGTGATGTTAGCGGCCCGTCATTGTTCTTCCCGGGGTTTGATAAACTGGTACACTGCGGTTTATTTTTTGTGCTATCCATATTATATTGTTATGGCAGCATCCGCAAGTGGCAAACACGCAGCATCCGTATAGAGATAGCGATGAAAAATACCATTGTGCTTATTAGCTACGGCGCTTTGATAGAAATGCTGCAAAAGTATGTTTTCACCTGGCGCAGCGGCGATTGGAACGATCTGCTGGCCGATGCTATTGGTGGGTGTATGGGTATTTTCGGGGTGTTATTAATCAGTAATGCTATCAATCATGAAAAAAGTTAAACTACTATCGGCCGCGTTATTACTAACCGCCGTTTTTTCTTCATGCGGTTTGTTTAAAAAGGATTGCAACTGTCCGCACTTTGGTAGCGTAAAGGCTGCTAAAACTTCTATAAAGGCAGTTTAAGATATTTCACCCAAAGACGTAGTTTTTGTTGGGTTTAAATTTCCTTTTCTTCGCGTCTCTGCGTCTTTGCGAGACACTTATCAAACAATAAAACAATTTAACAATCCACCAATTCCCTTATTTGGATTTGTTTTAAATAAGCTTACATTTGTGATCTAAAATTTACGCAAATGACGCTTGAACAGCTTGGAGTAGGAGAAACAGGGATAGTAAAGGAATTTACCGACCTGGAAATGTCTGTAAAGCTGATGGAAATGGGTTGCCTGCCCGGCGAATCTGTAAGGGTATCGCGCATAGCCCCCCTTGGCGATCCTATCGCTATCCATGTATCTGGTTACCAGCTAAGTTTGCGCAGATTCGAAGCATCAACCATAATTTTGCAATAGTATTTTCATTTGAAAGCTGATATCAGAGTAGCGCTTGTTGGAAATCCAAACACCGGTAAATCGACACTCTTTAATGCACTAACCGGGTTAAATCAAAAAATTGGAAATTTTCCGGGGGTTACTGTTGATAAAAAAATTGGTTACACCCAACTGCCTGACGGCCGTCGCGCCGAAATAATCGACCTTCCGGGTACGTACAGCTTATACCCTAAAAGCCGCGACGAATCTATCGTATTTTCGGTACTGGCCGAAAAAGCTACCGAACTTACCCCCGACCTGGTCATTGTAATTATTGATGCCACCAACCTTAAGCGCAACCTGCTGCTTTACACACAGGTTGCCGATCTAAAGATCCCGGTTATCATCGCCTTAAACATGATCGACCTGTCTAAAAAGGCAGGTATCGATATCGATATAAATAAACTGGCTGCAAAGCTTGGGGTGCCTATCGTCCCGGTATCTGCCCGCAAGCTGGAAGGCATTGGTGAACTAAGAACTGCTATATCTTACGCCAATAAATTTGCTTTGCAGCAGGAAAGCATCGATGTAAAAGGCATAGCGCCCGGCATTATCGAAAGCATCAGCAAAGAGCATGGTATCGATAACCCATATTTTTCCCTTCAACTGGCCCACCAGCACGAAACCTTAAAGTTTTTAACGCCCGAACAAAGCGAGCGTATCGAGCAACTGGAAAAGGAACATGGTTTCCATTCACAAAAGGCGCAGGCCACCGAAACTATTGCCCGCTACAACTACATCAACGACCTGCTCTACGATACCGTTAAAACGCCAGTTACCGCGCACGACGAATCCATAAGTAATAAGATAGACAAGATACTTACCCACAGGGTATTTGGTTTCATCATTTTTATAGGGGTGCTGCTTTTCATGTTCCAGTCGATATTTGCGTGGTCGGAATACCCCATGTCGCTGATTGAAGGCCTGTTTGTTTGGATGGAAGGTGGCTTGCGCAATATATTGCCCGCCGGCCCGCTTGCCGACCTGCTCATCGACGGCGTGGTTGCCGGCCTTAGCGGTGTGCTGGTGTTTATACCGCAGATAGCCATCCTTTTTGCCTTTATATCCATACTGGAAGATACGGGCTATATGTCGCGCGTTACGTTTATGATGGATAAGATCATGCGTAAGGTTGGCCTTAATGGTAAATCGGTAGTGCCGCTGATAGGCGGCTTTGCCTGCGCGGTGCCTTCCATCATGAGCACCCGCACCATCGAGAACTGGAAGGATAGGATGATAACCATTATGGTAACACCGCTGGTGGCCTGCTCGGCCCGTTTACCCGTTTACACTTTATTAATTGCCCTTGTTGTACCCAACCGCAATGTATGGTGGATATTTAACCTGCAGGGCTTAGCCCTAACGGGGATGTATGTGCTGAGCCTGGTATCGGCTATAATAGTGGCTTATGTAATGAAATTTATACTGAAGGCACGCGAGCGCGGATACTTTATTATGGAGTTGCCGGTGTACCGTATGCCCCGCTGGAACAACGTGCTTTTTTCGATGTACGAGCGCTCAAAAACATTTGTGCTGGAGGCCGGGAAGGTAATTATCGCCGTATCGGTGATCCTTTGGGTGCTATCCTCATACGGCCCGGGAGACCGTTTCACCAATATCGAAAAGAAATACCAGCAGCCACAATACACCCAAAGTATGAAGCCGGATAGCCTGGCAAGGGTGATATCTACCGAGAAGCTCGAAAACTCTTACGCCGGTGTGTTAGGCCATGTAATAGAACCGGTTATTAAACCCATCGGGTTCGACTGGAAGATAGGGATAGCGCTGATCACCTCGTTTGCCGCCCGCGAAGTATTTGTAGGCACCATGGCCACCATTTACAGTGTTGATGGCGATGCCGATAGGATAGATTCCGTACAGGATAAAATGCGCAATGCCAAAAATCCCAATACCGGCGGCCCGGTGTTTACGCTGGCAGTGGCGTTTTCATTAATGATGTTTTACGCCTTTGCCATGCAGTGCGCCAGCACCGTGGCTGTAGTGTACCGCGAAACCAAAGACTGGCGCTGGCCCGCCGCACAGTTTGTGTATATGACCGTGCTGGCTTACGGGGCGGCGTTTTTGGTGTATAATTTATTGAAGTAATATCGAAATTCGATACCGAATGATGAACCAATTAAATGTTGATCACTGAAGCTATGAATAAACATAAATCAGAATGTATTCCTGACAGAATTGGAAAATTTGAAGCCTAATTCATGGCCTTTTTTTCTTGTCAAGGAAACATAAAGTGAGTCTGCTTCTTTCGTAGTACAGCCATAATTTTCCATACGATCAAATAAAAAGTATTTTTCGAAAATAGTTTTCTTGCCATCAATGCCATCAGTATAAGCCAATGAAATGTAATAGGCTGTTCCACTATCAAAAAAAATGTCTTTCGGAGCGTTAATAAGCACCTCCAAATACGCTTGATTATTAATAGTCCAATTTAGTTTAGGAAAGGTGCTCGAATAAAATTTATTAAATTGATGATTATATGCGCAAAGTTTAGTATTTAACATTATTGCCGGTCGCTTCCCAGTATTTAAAACTGTAAACAAACAAGTCCTTTTAACAGAATCGTACTTTGCCTTAATTATCATGAAAACGGGCCTGGCATCGTAGTAGGCTTGTTTATTAACAAGAATTTGTGCTTGCAATTGTAGTTTAGCCAGATTAGCTTGTGCTTGAATTGCCTTCAATTGCTCTTTATTGATAGAATCTTGGAGGGAGTTCCTTTTCTCTTGACTCTTAAATCGTTGTTCAGAGATCAAAGAATCTCGTTTTCTGTTATCCTCAAGTAACGCGTTAGTGGATTTACTATCTGCAGAATCAGTCTTTCTTTGATTAAGACTTGTTGTGAATTGCCTTTGAGCTAAATTAAGTTGCTTGCCGCTTTCTGACAAACTTCTGTAGGAAAAATAAGATGTAGTAACCAAGGTCACAACGGTAATTACAACCAAGCCGGAATTTATTAGAAATTGGGCATATTCAGAGTTGTTTTTAACCCATGTTTTTAAAGATGAATAACTGTTACGACGAGGCCGATTTGACATAATTTTAAATTTGTTCCATACACACCATTCTTAACCTTCAAGCAATCAGCCAAAGAGCTGGTTTATCTGTTATTATAAATGTACTTATCTTAATTTATTATAAAGAATTCAAATCATTTATAAGATTATTAAAACCGCTATCTTTGGGTAGAGGTAAAAATTGGATAAAGTAACAGTATTAGCACAGTATCTTCCGCCTGATGCGGCGCCGCTTATTGGCCGCTGGATAGATTACTTTAAATGTGAGTTTAAAATTTCGCGCAACCGCGGCACCAAGTTTGGCGACTACCGCGCGCCGCACTTGGGCAAGGGACACCGCATCTCCGTAAATTTCGACCTTAACCCTTACGCTTTTTTGGTGACCACTGTACACGAGTTTGCACACCTGCACACCTGGAACGAGCACAAGCATAAAGCAAAGCCGCACGGCACCGAGTGGAAGAATAATTTTAAGAAGATGATGCAGCCGTTTTTTGAAAAGGAAGTATTCCCGCCGGATGTAAAACAGGCTATTACCAGCTACCTGAATAACCCGGCCGCCTCAAGCTGTTCAGACCTTACCCTGTACCGCTCGCTGCGTAAATACGATGCGCCGAAGGAATCTGTGCATACGGTAGAAAAACTCCCGTTAAAGGCCTTATTTAAACTAAAGGACGGCCGCATCTTCCGCAAGGAAGAAAAATTGCGCAAGCGTTATAAATGTGTGGAGATAAGCACCAAACGCATTTACCTGTTTAGCCCAGTAGCCGAAGTAGAAGTAATGCCGGAGGCTTAATTATAGTAACCTTACCAAACCCTGCACAAAAGCCCTTTCAGATATTCCCCCTCAGGGAAGGATGCCCTAACGGGATGGTCTTCGGGTTGGTGGAACTGGTAAACAAACTGTACCTGTTTACCCGCATCAAGTGCGGCCCAGGCAAGCACCTGTTTAAAAGTTTCCATATCCATAGCGCCCGAGCACGAGAAAGTAGCCAGCAGGCCGCCGCTGTTTAGCAATTGCATACCCAAACGGTTTAGATCTTTATACGCCCGCGATGCCCTGTCGAGCGCCGAGCGCGATGGCGCGTACTTTGGCGGGTCGAGTACGATAATATCAAACATTTCCCCATCCTCCCTGAATTTGCGGAGTTGCGCGTTCACGTCAGATTTAATGGCGCTGTGCGCCGTTCCTTCAAATTGATTAATGCGGATGTTCTCTTCAAGCGTTTCCAGCGCCAGCGCCGAGCTATCCACGCTGGTAACCGATGCCGCGCCGCTTTTTAATGCGTTTAAGGTAAAACCGCCGGTATAGCTAAAGCAGTCCAGCATTTTTTTGTCTTTGGCATAAGTTGCCAATAACAGGCGGTTGTAGCGCTGGTCGCAATAAAAGCCCGATTTCTGGCCTTCGGCGATATTGATACCGTAGCTGATGCCATTCTCTTTCACCATTACCAGTTCGGGCGGGTGGGTGCCGGCTAATAATACATTGGTAGTTTCCAAACCCTCGTGCGAGCGGGAGGTGGCATCACTTTTATCAAAAACACTTTCGGGTTTTAGTAAGGTGTTTAGTTCATCTATAATAACCGGCATAGCGTTTTGCATGCCCGATGTTAGTATTTGTACCGCCAAATGGCCGGCATATTTATCTACTATCAAACCGGGCAGGTAGTCGGATTCGCTGAAGATCAGCCTGCAGGTATCGGTGCTGCCATCTGCCAAAATATGCGCGCGGCCGGCAACGGCAACACGTACTTTATCACGGAACCAGTTATCATCAACAGCAATATTCTCGTCCCATTCCAGCAAACGCACCGCCACACGCGATCGATCGTTATAAAAACCAAAGGCAAGGAAATCTTTCTTGCTATCCAGCAGGCGAATGATGTCGCCATTGGCCGGTTTGCCTTTAACTGTCTCTATCGCTCCCGAAAACACCCAGGGGTGTTTGTGCAGTACCGCTTTCTCCTTGCCTTTCTTTAATATAACGTCGATCATAGCTGCAAAGGTAATAATATCGTGCGTGTGCTTTTTAGCATCGTTATAAATAACACATCCGTTTGATTTTTATGTTATTAAACTGGTAAATTCACGCTTACAAAGCCTTCTATTATGGAAAACGAAAAGTTTGGTATGGATGCCCGGCAGCAAACGGACCTGAAAGACCCATCGCGCCGGAGTTTTATAAAGCAATCCTCATTATTAACTGCTGTGGCTTTAACCCCCGCAACGGCCTTAAAAGCGGCAGAAGACCACCTGGATGAGCAAATTGCCGGTGTGCTGGAAAAGCTGCCTTTACGCATGGAAGTGAATGGCGAAATGCATAACCTATCGGTTGAACCACGCGCTACGCTCCTTGATATTCTTCGCGAAGAAATGGACCTTACGGGCACCAAAAAAGGCTGCGACCACGGTCAGTGCGGCGCGTGCACGGTACACGTGGACGGGCAGCGGGTAAATTCGTGCCTTACGCTTGGGATAATGGTTAACGGTAAAAAAGTAACCACCATTGAAGGGCTGGCCAAAGGTGATGTGCTGCACCCCATGCAGGAGGCTTTTTTAAAACACGACGGTTTCCAATGCGGGTACTGCACGCCGGGGCAGATCATGTCGGCAGTGGCTTGTATCAACGAGGGGCACGCCAACTCTGAAGGAGAGATAAGGGAATATATGAGTGGTAATATTTGCCGCTGCGGTGCCTACCCAAATATTGTTAACGCCATAATGGATGTAAAGAACGGGGGGATGGAAGCATGAAACAGTTTCAATATGTTAAGGCAAGCAGTAACGCGGGCGTGATAACCGCTATCAGCAAACCCGGCACCAAAATAATAGCAGGCGGCACCAATCTGGTCGACCTGATGAAACGGGGCGTAACTGCGCCGGACAGGCTGGTTGATATTACCCATCTGCCGCTAAAAAGCATAAACATAACCGGTAAAGGTTTACATATAGGGGCGCTTGCCCTGAACAGTGTTGTAGCCGAAAACGCACTTGTTGTTGAAAAGCACCCGCTGTTAGCTATGGCGCTAAAAGCCGGCGCATCGCCGCAATTGCGTAATATGGCAACCGTTGGCGGTAATATGATGCAGCGCACCCGCTGTACATATTTTTATGATACGGCTATGCCCTGCAATAAGCGTGCGCCGGGCACAGGTTGCGGCGCAATAGGCGGCATTAACCGTATGCACGCCATATTTGGCACCAGCTCAAAATGTATTGCCGTGCACCCAAGTGATATGTGTGTGGCTTTAGCTGCGCTGGATGCTACCGTTATAATTGCAGGCCCGAAGGGGCAACGAACCTTGCAATTTACCGAATTCCACCGTTTACCGGGCGAGCACCCTGAATTGGACAACCACCTGGCAACGGGGGAAATGATACTATCGGTAGAGATCCCTGATAATAACTTTGCTAAAAACAGCTACTATTTAAAAGTACGCGACAGGCAATCATACGCTTTCGCGCTGGTATCTGTAGCGGCGGCATTAGATATACAGAACGGTGTGATCCGGGGCGCACGTTTAGCAATGGGTGGTGTGGCGCATAAGCCATGGCGTTTGTTTGAAGTTGAGAAATCACTCATTGGCAAAAAACCTACAGAAGAAAATTTCGCGCAGGCGGCGCAGCTTGCCATGCAGGGCGCTAAAGCATATGAGTATAATGCATTTAAATTAAAACTTGCCCCGGCTACTATTGCCGAGGCGCTAAAACACGCCTCGGGCTTAGTTTAATATGATGGAAGAAGCAATAAAAACCGCGATACCTTCATCGGCCGACGGGATGAGCCGGATAGACGGAAGGGCAAAAGTTACCGGCAAAGCAAAATATGCCGCCGAATACAGGCCGGATGGATTAGCCTATGGCGTATTGGCTGGCAGCACCATTGCCAAAGGCACTGTAACGGCTATTGATATAGCCAGGGCAGAAAAAGCGCCGGGTGTGCTCGCCGTGGTGACACATTTTAACTCGCCGAAAGTGCCGGGGCATCAAAAGCCAAAAAAGCCTACTAAAAAAGCCGGGCCGATACTGGTTTTTAACGATAACGTTATTCACTACAATGGCCAGCCCATTGCCATGGTAATAGCCGATACTTATGAGCGCGCACTGTACGCGGCATCGTTGGTAAAGGCAACATACAACAAACAGGCGCACGATACCAAACCGCCATCGGATATCAGTATGGGCATAGCCCCCTGGGGTAAAGATTCCGTTCGCGGCGAAGCTGATGCCTGGAAAAACGCGCCTTTTAAGCTGGAACAGGAATATGTTATCCCTACCGAAGTACACAACCCAATGGAACTGCATGCCATTATTGCCAAATGGGATGGCGCTGATAAGCTTACCGTTTGGGATAAAACCCAGGGTACGCAAGCCACCCGCGATGACATCGCGAAAGCGTTCAATATTCCGGCTGCTAATGTACAGGTAATAGCGAAATTTGTGGGCGGCGCTTTTGGTAGTGCCCTGCAGGTATGGCCGCACGAAATTGCCGCTATTTTGGGCGCTAAACTTGTCAGGCGCCCGGTTAAACTGGTTTTGCACCGGCAGGATATGTTTACATCTGTTGGCCACCGCCCATATACCTGGCAAAAAGTTGGTATTGGCGCCACCGCCGATGGCAAGCTGGTGGGCATCACCCACGAGGCTGTTGGGCAAACGTCAACCTACGAAGATTTTGCCGAAGGGCCTATAAATGTGAGCAAGGGCTTATATGCCTGTCCAAATGTTACCACACGTTATAAGTTGCTATCGCTTAATATAGGTACCCCAACATGGATGCGCGGGCCGGGCGAAGCAACGGGGGCTTTCGCGTTGGAATCGGCGCTGGATGAACTTTCGTACCAGGTAAAGATTGACCCGGTACAACTACGCCTGATAAACTATGCCAAGGTAGACCCGGAGAACGGCAAACCTTATTCAAGCAAATACCTGGACGAAGCCTATAAAATGGGAGCCGACCAGATAGGCTGGGAAAACCGCAGGCAGGAAGCCGGGGCGGTAAAAAAGGATGGCTGGCTGGTTGGTTACGGTATGGGCGGCGGCATGTTTGGCGCTTACCGCGATAGTGCCACCGTTAAAGCTGTGATGCGCGCCGATGGCACCCTGCTTTTACAAACGGCTGTAACTGATATAGGCCCCGGGACAGGAACGGCTATGGTACTTATTGCTGCCGATATTATGGGCTTGCCTGCAGATAAAATAAAATTTGAAATGGGCGATTCCTCGTTGCCAAACGCGCCGATGCAGGGCGGCTCGGCTACCACGGCTACCGTAGGCGGCGCTGTGTATGATGCCTGCACCGAGTTGAAACAGAAGTTTCAGAAACTGATTGGCAACGGCGGGACGGACAACCCCGACTATGCCAAAATATTAAGTGATAAAAACCTGGCAGGTTTAGATGTCACCACCCAATCATCCTTAGGGGCCGATGCGCAAAACAAATATTCGATGCAGGCTTGGTCGGTGCATTTTACAAGGGTATTGGTGCACCCGGCAACAGGCGTGGTAAAAATAGATAAGGTGGTATCTGTCGCCGATTCGGGGAAAGTTATCAGCCAAAAAACTGCCCGAAGCCAACTTATAGGCGGTGCTATTGGCGGCATTGGCATGGCCTTGATGGAAGATGCCATTATCGACCATAGATACGGCCGTTATGTTAACAACAATTTTGCTGATTACCACGTGCCTGTTAATGCCGATATCCCGCAAATGGAGGCCCTGTTTGTAAACAAGCCCGATTCACATATTAACGCGATGGGCGCAAAGGGTATGGCCGAAATATCTTTAATAGGTATGGCCGCTGCGGTAGCCAACGCGGTTTTTAACGCCACGGGTAAACGCGTACGCGATCTGCCTATTACGCCGGATAAGCTGATATAAATTATTTATCCCCGGGTATAGGGGTGTTTTTTAAAGCCGTAGCTACAGCCACAAGGTTTGCAGCCGCGGCTTTTCCCGTTTCTATCGACCACTCCTTGCGGTAATCGCTTTCCAGGTAATTATCGCCGGGGCCCGGCCCGTTGTTCCAATAGGTGTACGATTGCGGGGCGATGGTAAAGCCAATATCCATCAGCGCGCCTGCAATTTCTGATACTACGTGGCGTGCACCATCCTCGGCGCCGGTTACTACAAAGCCTGCTACCTTATTAAAAGTTACCGGCCGGTTTTGCGCGTCGCGTTTGGGATACAGCCCATTGATCCGCTCTAAAACTTTAAGCGCTTCGCTGCTCATGGTGCCCATCCAGGTTGGGGTAGCTATAATTAATATTTCGGAGTTTAAAAGTTCTTTGAGTATAGCAGGCCAGGCATCACCGTCGCCAAGGTCAGATTTAATACCGGTGATGATGTTGTGGTCGGCTACGCGGATCATTTTTGTTTTTACGCCAAACCGCTCTAATTCGCGCATCACTTCTACAGCCAATGCTTCGGTATTTGATACCGCCGGCGATGGCTTTAGCGTGCAGTTTAACACAAGTGCCTTCATATTAATCCTGAATTATAGGCTGGTGGTGGGCGTGGCAAGCTTCGGCACATTGGCGGCAAGCTTCGGCGCATTTTTGGCAATGATCGTGCGGATGCATTTCGCATTCTTCGGCACACATGCGGCAAATTTCTTCGCAAAGCAATAAATACTGGTGGGCAATTTCTGACCTGCGCTCCAGGAGCTTGGCGGCCTGGCTGCAAATATCTGCACAATCGCGGTCGAGGCTGATGCATCTTACCATCGGTTTTACACCATCTTCCAGTAAACACGCGGTGGCGCAATTTTCGCAAGCCTCAACACAAGCCAGCAGCTTTTCAATTAACGCGGTATGATCATGATTATCCATAGCTGTAATTATTGATGATATTATATCAATACGCTACAGTTAAAAATGTTTCGATAAATTTAAAATTGCTACCAGTCTTTCAGCTTTTTAAGATACGCAGTAAGCTCGCCTGCAATCATTTCATGCTCGTTTGCATCGGGGTGATCATCGCAGCCGCTGTTAAAACTTCGCGAGAAAAAGAATTTGCTTACCTTATTATCGCCACGGTTATTCACAAATTGCACAATCCCCGCAAGGTAGCGCTGTAGCAATACTATAGTAAGTTCTTTATTTGCCATAGGGCTCGACAGGCAAACAATATCCGACTGCGGGTATTTGCTGCGTACGGTATCAATCAATCGCACATATTGGCTGCAAAACTTAACCGAATCCTGCGGGCCGTCATTTTGGCCGAGGCAAATGGTTACTACATCGGGCTGGTATTGTTTAAAGTTGTAAGTAAGCGAATCATTTCGCAAATACACTTTATCATATACCTGCGGCAGCACAATATCCATATTACAACAGCTATGTATAAGGCCAACACCTGCAACAGCTGTTAACTGCCATTGGGCGTTTAAAGCGCGCGATGTACGCGCGCCGTAAGCAAGGTAAGCGTTATGCTGATCGTACCACTCGCCTTTGCCGCAGGCTACCTGCGATGCATCGACCCCCGCGCCGGCTGTTATCGAATCGCCTATGTATTCTATCATCCGCTTTGGCTGTACGGGGGGCATGATCTTTTCGCATACAAGGCCCACAAACTCCAGGTAGCCCATGCCCGATTCGGTGTCCTTACAGATCAGCAGTGTATGTTCGCCTTTTGATAGTCCGTTCGCTATTTGTATATCGTTTGTTTTGCCTGTTGTTTGTATGCGCGATGTTTTACCATCGATAACCACCTCTATATAATTATGCGTTTTGCCATACATCTCCTCATCGTTGATCAACAACCGACAGTACGCCCCTTTAAACTTAGTGGTAATATACACCCCCGGCGACCAAAACTTTGGCTTTTGCGGGTTACTGAAATCAACCCGGCCGGTATATTTAAAATATTTGTTATCAGCCGTAAAAAGTTTTTGTTTGGGCAATACCTTGCCGTATGTAAATAGGGCGGATAGTAACAGTACAAAAAATAGCAGTGCCGTGTTTCTCTTCATCATAATCTGTCAGCATAAAATTACGCAACCTGGGTTAAGCGCCCTAATACTTTTATAGCAATTATTTGAACTTAGACCAATAAAAAAGGGTGGATGCTATAAGCATCCACCCTTTAAATATTTGATCAGGAAGTATTAGTTCTCGTCGGCAGGCTCGTCTGTTGCAAGGCCTACCACCTTATAAACTTTGTTATTATCGTTATCGCGGGTTTCCTGGAAATAAGTTCCATCCGGTGCAACGTATAATTTTTCACCGTTCACTTTTATCTTACGGCTATCTTGCGGCAGGGTGGTTAAAACATCTCCTATTTGGTAAGGCTGGTCGTATTCTGCACCTGCGCCGCCATCATCGGTGTTCAGTTCACCATCTTTACCGGCAACTTCGTATACTACGCTGCCATCATCTTTGGTAACCGCACGGTAATAAACACCGTTCGATTCGTAATATTGCTCGCCGTTAATGGTTATAGCTTCTGCTTTTGAAGGCAATGAGTTTACCTGAGCGCCAACCGGCGGTTCAACTACGGTATATTGATTATCGTTATACTGATAATATAAACCATCACTGTAATAGTACTGATAATCGCCCCAATAGAATGGATAGTATCCGTAAGGCAATACACCTATACTAAAACCAATACGTGGTAGGTAGTATGAACTGTAATAACCACGGTAGTTGTAATACCCACGGTTAAAATAGCGGGGGCCATAATAACCGTTTCTGTAACCATACCCATAGCGGCCATAATTGCCACCACGATAACCGCCACGGCCATAATTGCCTGTATAAGGGCGGCCTACATTTGGACGGTGCGCACCATTATTATATGCATTTACACGGCCCTGGTAGCTGCCCCTTGTGCCTTGCGGACGGCCATAACTGCCGGATGGACGGTTGAACCCGCCTGAAGGCCTGGTTACGCCAACGCTACCACCTGATGGGCGATTGAAACCGCCTGAAGGCCTGCTAATGCCAACACCACCGCTTGACGGGCGGTTGAAGCCGCCTGATGGCCTGCTTATGCCAGCACTGCCGCTTGATGGACGACTGAAACTACCGGATGGCCTGCTAAAGCTACCACCGCCACCGCCAGATGGACGACTAACGCTTCCGCCGCCGCCACCGCCTGATGACCTTCCGCCGCCGCCACCACCGCCGCCTCTATGCTGTGCGCTGGCAGAAAAGCCCAAACCAAGGAACATCATTCCGCTTAGGGCTACACTTAATAATTTTTTATATCCTGTTTTCATCTTGAAAATTTATAATCGATCAGTTGTTAACGCTGATGTATGTATAAGACTAAGAAATATGTAAACGGTTTAATTGCCGTTTAATTATTTTTTACAAAAAGCGGGCCGCTGTTAATGCTCAATGTCAGGCTCATATCCTATTAAATGTCCTCGGATATAAAAATAAAACCACCGTTAAAATTCAAACTGATAAAGCCGTCGTTTGTGGTGATGAATGTATTTTTGCCAATTGCCGCTAACCCGCTGGTTTGCAGGTTTAAATATAGGGATAAGATGCGAATTATTTCGCCGGCCGGCTTCCATTTGCTAAAACCCGGGTTTATGGCGTATGTTTTTTGCCCGCCGCTAAAAATCACCAGGTTAATTTTGTGGGCAAAGGGTATAAAATCGGCTAACTGTACGTCGTCTGTAATGATATTGACCGCTTTATATTCATTTTGGATAAGATAATTTAGCGCGGCTTCCACCGGGCCTGCCTGGCCCTGCGGTATTTGCTTCACGTCCGATTGCAGGTCGTTGTCTAATTCATCCGCTATAATAATATCTATCTTTATTTCGTAGGCGTTTATTTGCTCGGCAACCGGCGGTGTAGTAATAACCGTAGGGCTCCACTCCAGCAGCTGGCCCAGTAACTCTTCGGAGAAGGTGTTAAGGCCGAGCACCAGCAGCGCGGGTTCCTGCTTTTCGCGTACAATGTGGTGAGAAGACATTATTATGTATTATACTGATAAGTAATTTTGCCAAAGGTAATTAAATTAGCCTCTCCCCAACCCCTCTACGAGGGAGAGGGCTTTTTAAAAAGCCTCCCCTAACGGAGGAGATTTAGAGGGGGGCTTATAGTTTAGGAAAAATGGCCGAAAACGAGATACAGATAAAGCGAAAAATAATCCATATTGATATGGATGCCTTTTACGCGTCGGTTGAGCAGCGGGATTTTCCGGAATATCGCGGCAAACCCCTGGTGGTAGGCGGCTTGCCCGAGGGGCGTGGCGGCGTTGTTGCTACAGCCAGCTACGAAGCACGCAAGTTTGGCATCCGGTCGGCCATGTCATCAAAACAGGCGCTGCAGCTTTGTCCGCACGCCATATTTGTAAGGCCAAGGTTTGCCGCTTATAAAGAGGTGTCGCAAAAGATCCGCGAGATCTTTGGGCGATATACCGACCTGATAGAACCCCTGTCGTTAGACGAAGCCTACCTTGACGTTACCAACGATAAACTGGACATCGGCTCGGCCATCGAGATCGCGCAGCAGATTAAGCAGGCCATAAAGGATGAACTTAACCTTACAGCTTCGGCAGGGGTATCGGTAAATAAATTTGTAGCCAAGATCGCATCGGACATTAAGAAACCGGATGGCCTTACCTTCATCGGCCCATCATCCATAGAAGCGTTTATGGAAAACCTGCCGGTTGAGAAATTTTATGGTGTAGGCAAAGTTACCGCCGAAAAAATGAAGAAGCAGGGGCTGTTTACCGGTGCCGACCTGAAAAAGCTTACGCTTGATGAAATGACCGGCCGCTTTGGCAAGGCGGGAGGTTTCTATTATAATATAGTGCGCGGCATAGATGATAGGGAAGTACAGCCGCACCGCGAAACAAAATCGATGGGTGCAGAGGATACATTTGCCTACGACCTTACCGTGGTTGAGGAAATGCATACCGAGTTAGAAAAAATTGCCAAAACCGTGCACGATCGCCTGCTAAAATACCAGTTAAAAGGCCGTACCATTACCCTCAAAATAAAATACAGCGATTTCAGGCAAATCACCCGCAGCCAGTCGCTTCCCCTTTGTATCGATGACCTTGATACGATATTAAATGCCTCTAAATCCCTTTTAGCTGCTACTGATATTGAAAATAGCCGGATTAGATTGCTTGGAATAACGGTTTCTAATTTTTTACCGGTAGAAATTAGACAAAAACCGCAAACAGATCAGCTTTCTTTGTTTTATTTCTGAGAAAAACAAGCAAAAGCATTAAATTTTATTGTAAACCTTTTTTTATTAGCGATTTTCTATAAAATAGTTTACTTAATCCAAATTTTTGATTTAAAAAAGGTAATTTATAAGCAAGTTGTTATATATATCATTAGTTATTACATGATTTATTGATAAAATTTATAAATAATTTGATTTTTATTGACAATATGATTTTAATGTTGTTATTTTAGCATATGAAATCGCAAGTAAAATCACTTATTTTAAATTTAATAACCTTTTTTGCAATAAAAGCGAGTTGTTTTGTTATCTTTTTTATAAAAAGTGTTAAGGTTATTAAAGTAAATTGGATAAAAAGCAATAATTACATTCTTTTAATCCTTAAAAGCTCCGCAATTGCCTCTTTTAATCGATATAAGAGCTGTGAAAACAGATTAGGCCTTATAAACCGACTACTAAACACCGCGACAGTTCATATAAATGGTTTAAATCACAATTTAATTTACACAGCATCGGCCCGAAGATTGCATAGCGGGTTGATGCTGTTTCCGCACCATGCGGTTTGGCGAACGTCCTGGGCTGATCAATGATCACCCTCAAAATATACTGACCTCAACTAATACTGACTATTAATTAACTAACTAAAATTCCCACTTAAACTAAAACAATGAAAAAAATTGTACCCTTTGGAATCCTCGTTATCGTAGTTATCCTGGCACTTGTGTATCCGGGTAACGTAGCGGCGGCCAAACCTGCCGAATTTGATAAGGCTGATGTTGCCTGGCTGTTGATATCAACCGCGCTGGTATTGTTAATGACACCCGGCCTCGCCTTCTTTTACGGGGGTATGGTACGTAAAAAGAACGTTATATCTACCATGCTGCAAAGCTTTGTTTGTATGGGGCTGATTACCATTATATGGGTGGTGTTTGGTTTCAGTATGGCTTTTGGTACTGATGTTGGCGGCATGGGCCTAATTGGTAACCCTAAGTCGTTCTTTATGATGCAAAACACTTTAGGTGTATCATGGGGCACTATCCCGGTTATACTGTTTGCTATGTTCCAGCTAAAATTCGCGGTTATTACTCCCGCGCTTATTACCGGTGCGTTTGCAGAACGTATCCGTTTCAACTCTTATTTAATTTTCATTACCCTGTTCATCATTGTTATCTACATCCCGCTTGCCCACGCAACCTGGCATTCAGAAGGCCTGTTCTTTAAAATGGGCGTACTTGATTTTGCCGGAGGAACCGTTGTGCACATGTCTGCCGGTTGGGCCGCACTTGCCTCAGCATTATATCTTAAAAAACGTAACGAGGTATCAGAATCGCATACCCCGGCACGTATCAGCTACGTAATTTTAGGTACAGGCTTGCTTTGGTTTGGCTGGTTTGGGTTTAACGCCGGTTCGGCATTAGGCTCGGGCGAGCTTGCTGCTACCGCATTGGCTACAACAACTACCGCATCTGCCGCTGCGGCCATGTCGTGGATCTTCTTTGATATCCTCAGAGGTAAAAAACCATCGGCTATGGGTGCCTGTATTGGCGCTGTTGTAGGTTTGGTTGCTGTAACACCTGCTGCGGGCTACATTACTGTATCAAGCTCGCTTGTTGTGGGTATAGTTGCGGCGGTTGTAAGTAACCTGGTAGTTATCTGGAGAAGCAAAACCAATATTGACGATACCTTAGATGTATTCCCTTGCCACGGCGTAGGTGGTATGGTGGGTATGTTAATGACCGGTATCTTTGCAACCAAAGCTGTAAACAGCGCCGGTGCAGATGGTTTAGCTTATGGCGAAACCGCTTTATTTGTAAAGCATATTATCGCGTTGGTAGCGGTATCTGCGTTTGCATTCCTGGGTTCGTTTTTACTGCTAAAAGTTACAGATCTTATCAGCCCGTTACGTGTATCTGCTGAAGAAGAAGCTGCCGGTTTAGATGTAACCCAACACGACGAAGAACTATAATAACGAACTATAACTGACTGACTAATTAACGAAGAAAAGGGGGTGCGAAAGCATCCCTTTTTTGATTTAACGCCAACGCATGTGTCTCTTTTCAATAGCGTGCCAAATACAGTATGTATACTTCTTTCCCCGGCAGCAGCTTGTGGGGTAAGTTATGCGGTAAATAAAAAAGGACAGCTTATAGCCGTCCTTTCAAATATTTAGTAGATACGCGACACTTCGCGTCTTTAGCACTTAGGTTAATTTACGTTTTACTTCTACGTTTTCGTATGCTTCTACGATATCACCAACTTCGATATTGTTGTAGTTGGCGATGTTCAAACCACATTCGTAGTTTGTACCAACTTCTTTCACATCGTCTTTGAAACGTTTTAGTGAAGCAAGCTCGCCTGTATGAATTACCACACCATCACGAACTATACGGATCTTACTGTTACGGGTAATCTTACCGTCTAATACCATACAACCTGCAATGGTACCCACCTTACTGATCTTGAAGGTTTCGCGGATCTCTACGTTAGCCACTATCTTCTCTTCAAACGTTGGTGCAAGCATGCCTTCCATCGCCAATTTAATCTCGTTGATAGCATCGTAGATGATCGAGTAAAGCCTGATATCTATCTGCTCGGCCTCAGCCAGTTTACGCGCACTTCCCGAAGGACGTACCTGGAAACCGATGATGATGGCATCTGATGCAGAAGCCAGCAATACGTCGGATTCGGAGATCTGACCAACTGCTTTTGATATGATGTTCACCTGGATCTGCTCGGTAGATAGTTTCAGTAACGAATCTGATAACGCTTCGATAGAACCATCCACGTCACCCTTAACAATAATGTTAAGTTCCTTAAAGTTACCAACTGCCAAACGGCGGCCAATTTCGTCAAGTGTAATGTGTTTCTGCGTACGTAAACCTTGTTCGCGTTGTAACTGTAAACGTTTGTTTGCAATTTCGCGTGCTTCGGTCTCGCTATCTAATACGTTAAACTTATCGCCCGCCGTAGGTGCGCCCTGCATACCCAACACCTGTACAGGTGTTGATGGCCCTGCAGATTCAACCCTTTGGCCGCGTTCGTTTGTTAACGCTTTAACACGCCCGCTGTAGCAACCGGCTAATATCGGGTCGCCCACTTTAAGTCGGCCCGATTGTACCAGTATGGTAGTAACTATACCACGGCCTTTATCTAAGGCTGCTTCTATTACTGTACCTACGGCACGTTTGTTAGGGTTAGCTTTCAGTTCAAGCAATTCTGCTTCAAGCAATACCTTCTCTAATAATAGTTCGATATTTAAACCGGTTTTAGCCGAGATCTCTTGTGTTTGGTATTTACCGCCCCACTCTTCAACCAAAATATTCATGGCTGATAGCTGCTCACGTACCTTATCGGCGTTAGCACCCGGCCTGTCAATTTTGTTGAAAGCGAAGATGATAGGCGCACCTGCAGCCTGCGCGTGGTTTATGGCCTCGCGGGTTTGTGGCATCACGCTGTCATCGGCAGCAATTACAATGATAACAATATCTGTAACCTGTGCACCCCTGGCACGCATGGCGGTAAACGCCTCGTGGCCCGGTGTATCCAGGAAGGTAATTTTTCCTTTATCGCCCGGCAAAGTAACTTCGTAAGCACCAATGTGCTGCGTTATACCCCCGGCCTCGCCGCCTATTACGTTTGTTTTGCGGATAAAATCCAGTAATGATGTTTTACCATGATCTACGTGGCCCATGATGGTCACGATAGGTGCACGTGGAATAAGATCTTCCGGATCATCCGGCTGGTCAAGGATAAACTCCTCGTCCTGTGGTTTTACAAACTCAACCTGGTAGCCAAACTCATCAGCCACAATGCTAAGGGTTTCGGCATCCAAACGCTGGTTAATAGACACAAACATACCCAAACTCATACAAGTTGAGATAATTTGTGTTACCGATACGTCCATCATCAAGGCTAATTCGTTTGCCGTAACAAACTCTGTAACCTTAATTACTTTCGACATCGCGTCCTGCTCCATTGCCAGTTCATCGGCATTCGCGGCAACATCATCACGCTTTTGACGGCGGAATTTGGCACGCTGTGCAAACTTACCCGACTTACCCGCACCGCTTAAGCGTGCAAGTGTAGCCTTGATCTGGTCTTGTATATCCTTTTCTGTAGGTTCTTCTTTGGGGCCTCCGCCAGGGGCAGGCCTTCCTCCTCTAAAATCGGGACGGTTACCACCGCCACCAGGTGCGCCCGGCGGACGGTTCCTGAAATCGGGACGGTTTGGATTGATAGTGCCGCTTGGCGGCGCCTGCTGGCCGGTGTTGCCACCCTGCCCGCCACCACCTTGCTGGTCTTTACGTTTGCGCTTGCGCTTTTGATCGGCAGCGTTACCCGCGGCATTTGATGATGACGCTACCGGGCCGCCACGTTTAGGCTGGTTAACCGGTAAAGTTATTTTGCCAATAATTTTTGGCCCGCTTAAACGCTCGGCGCTTGCACGTATAACCTCGTCGTCGCCATCTGCCGTAACATCGGCATCAGCTGCCGGGGCTGCTTCTGCCGGGGCTGCTTTTTCAGCAACAGGCTCGGCGGTTTTTGGCTCTTCGGCAACAGGTGCAGCTTTTTCTGCAACGGGTTCGGCGGCTTTTGGCGCTTCAACTACAGGCGTTGGTGCAGGTTTCTCTGCAACAGGCTCTGCTGCTTTTGGTGCTTCGGCAACTGGCGCAAGTTTTTCTGCAGCAGTTTCAGGCGCTTTCGGAGTTTCTGCAACAGGTGCAGCTTTCTCTTCAACCGGTGGTTTTGCACTAAGGTTATTAAGGTCTATTTTACCAATTACCTTTACACCCGGTAATGCTTCGTTGCTGCGCTCGTCGGCTTTTGCCTCTGCAGGCTCGGCCGGTTTTGGCTTTTCAGCCTGCGCCGAAGTAAAATGGCCGGTGTTTTTGATCAGTATCTCTTCGTTCTCGAAATCGCGTGAACGGCGCGGCTGCTCGGCAGGGCGTTCGGGTGTTTGCACACCTTCCTCCTTGCGGATATTGCCGATCTTGATCTGCTTGGCCTCCTCCTTAATAATTTTATCAACAGCAAACTCCTTTAACAATGTGGTGTACATATCGTTATCCAGCTTAGCCATGGGTTGCTTTTCAACCTTGTAGCCTTTGGAAGCTAAGAAATCGACAATGGTACCCATACCAATGTTCAGTTCTTTTACTGCTTTTATTAATTTTATGGATTTGTCTTCTGACATTTATTAAATTTTCTCTGCTAATTATCGCAAAAATACGATTTTAATTTTTGTTATTCTGTTTATTCAAATTCTGCCTGCAGAATTGATAACACATCTTTTATTGTTTCCTCTTCCAGATCGGTACGTTTTACCAACTCGCCAACAGATAATGCCAGTACCGATTTAGCGGTATCAAGGCCTATACGTTTAAACTCGTCAAGTATCCAGCTATCAATCTCATCCGAGAATTCTTCGATATCCACATCCTCGTCATGCTCATCAGCCTCGCGGTAAACATCAATTTCGTAACCGGTTAACTTGCCGGCCAGTTTAATGTTATGGCCGCCACGGCCTATCGCTAACGATACCTGGTCGGGCTTTAAGTAAACTGCCGCAGTTTTTTTCTCATCGTCTAACTTAATAGAGGTGATCTTGGCGGGCGATAAGGCGCGCTGTATGTATAACTGAATATTGTTTGTAAAGTTTATTACGTCGATATTTTCGTTTTTCAACTCGCGAACGATACCGTGGATACGAGACCCTTTCATACCTACGCAGGCACCAACCGGATCGATACGGTCATCGTACGATTCTACCGCAACTTTAGCCCTTTCGCCAGGTTCGCGTACAATTTTCTTGATGGTGATCAATCCGTCGAAAATTTCGGGAACTTCCATTTCGAACAAACGCTGTAAAAACTCGGGCGCTGTACGTGATATAATGATCTTAGGGTTGCTATTCAGCATATCAACCTTGCTGATTATCGCCCTAACGCTATCGCCTTTTTTAAAGTAATCGGCAGGGATCTGCTCGGTTTTTGGCAATAAAAGTTCGTTACCTTCATCATCAAGCACCAAAGTTTCTTTTTTCCAAACCTGGTAAACCTCGCCGGTAACAATTTCACCAACGCGGTCTTTATATTTTTTGAAGATCTCGTCTTTTTCAAGCTCAAGAATTTTTGATACCAGTGTTTGGCGTGCAGCAAGTATCGCGCGGCGGCCAAAGCTCTCTAACGTGATTTGTTCAATTTGCTCGTCGCCAATTTCAAGGTCAGCGTCAATTGTTTTGGCCTCGGCCAGTTCAACCTCCAGGTCATCATCCTCACTAAAGCCATCCTCAACAACCACACGTGTGCGCCAAATTTCTAAGTCACCATTGTCTGTGTTAACAATTACGTCACAATTCTCGTCAGTGCCGTATTTTTTCCTGATCATGCTTCTGAAAACGTCTTCCAGAACGCTCATCATGGTTGGGCGGTCAATGTTCTTGAAATCTTTAAATTCCTGAAAAGAATCAATTAAATTAATATTGCTCATCTTCTACTTGAATGATATTAAAACTTTTGTTTCTGTTATTTTATCTGTCGGGATGGTGCTTTCAACAGTTACAGCCTTTTTCCCTTTTTCTTTTATTGTTTCTTCTATTACGATCTGGTCGTCGCCGGCTTCTTTTAAAACGCCTTCGCGCTTAGCGCCATCGTCCATCTTTATTGCTAACGTGCGGCCGATGTTTTTAGCATATTGCCTTTTTAATGTTAGCGGGGTATCAATGCCGGGCGATGAAACCTCCAGGTTGTACGGGGTATCAATAACATTCTCTTCTTCCAGGTGAAAGCCCACATGCCTGCTTATGGCAACACAATCAGCTATCCCTATCCCGTTATCCCCGTCAACCAGCACTATCAGTTTACCGTTCGGATGCATTTTAACATCCACCAAAAACAAGTTTGGCATATCGGCAATTTTCTCCTCTACCAGTTCAGTCGTTCTTTTTTCAATATTCATTATCGTATGTTTTTCCCGGTATCCCGACAGGTGGCCGGGGCGGATGATAATTTGATTGATAAAATAAAAGAGGGGACAAACGCCCCCTCTTTTTTAATTCAGATGCAAATATAGCATGTTTTTTTGATTTTTACAAGCTTATTGCTTAAAAATCAAATCAATAAAATGCGTTTTGCCGGGTTGGGAGCGGCCTTTTATATAATCTATCAGCTTTGCGCCCTCGCCAAGCCGGTAATTTCGTATAAAGTAAGTTTGGCCTTTTACAAATGGGGTGTCGGGCGTAAAAACTACAACACTGTCTTTTAACAGGTACCGGCCCGGCTGTACCGGCTGGTAATTCTTCAGGTCAGTATCGGCAGGCATGCGATAAACCGCCACCAGGCTTTGCCAAACATCGTTTAAAGTATCGCGTGCGATATCCTGCATTACGGCATAATCAAGCCCCTTTAGCTGGATGGATTGCTTATTATTTATTAGCGAGATCTGCACCGCGGCCGGGTGCTTTGCGGGGGTGCAGGCAAGGGCAAGGAGGACTAACAGATAGGATAGCTTTTTCATTTTTTTTATTTATTAGTTTACTCAACCCGGTCCTGATACGCCATCGCCCGGCTCCAGCCGGGTGACTGCAAAATCCTTTATTTCTTCAACGTTTCCTCAAATAGTTTATAGATGCGTTTATACTCATCCGTCCAGCTGCTGGGTTGTACAAAGCCGTGGTCTTCTACCGGGTACGATGCCAGCTCCCAGTTTTCTTTATGCAGTTCTATCAGCTTTTGTGTAAGCCGGATAATATCCTGGTAATTCACGTTTTGGTCAACCATGCCATGAAGCATCAGTAAATGGCCTTTTAAACCATCGGCAAAGTAAATGGGCGAGCTTTGGCGGTAGGCTATCTCATCCGTAAAAGGTTCGTTCAGGATGTTGGATGTGTACCCGTGGTTATAATGCGCCCAGTCCGTAACCGAGCGGATGGCGCCGCCCGCGGCAAATACATCGGGCTGGGTAAACAGGGCCATTAAAGTTATAAAACCGCCGTACGAGCCGCCGTACAGGCCCACATGTTTAGGGTTAACCCCATATTTTTCTACCAATAATTTTACGCCATCTACCTGGTCGGTAAGGTCGGCGCCGCCCATGTGGCGGTATATGCCGGTACGGATATCACGGCCATAGCCCGAGCTGGCGGTATAGTCGATATCCAGAACCGTGTAGCCGTTATCGGCCAGCATATTGTTGAACATGTATTCGCGGAAATAGGTGCTCCACCAGTAATGCACGTTTTGCAGGTAGCCCGCGCCGTGTACAAATACCACGGCCGGTTTGGCCGGGTCGGGGTTTTTGGGCTGGTACAGCCGCGCGTAAATATCCTTGCCGTTACGGTTTTTGAAGCTGATCACCTCCGGTTCGCGCCATGGGTACGATTTAAACTCTTCGGTTACCGAATTGGTTATCTGTACCGCTTTAGCCCCCGGTTTATTAGGTTGTAGATAAAGTTCCCAGGGCTTGTTGGAGTACGAGTAACGGATGGCCAGCCATTTTTCATCCGGAGAAAGTTCTACTTCGTTACCGCCTTTCATCCCTGTTATTTTAACCGGCTGGCCGCCCGTTACCGGGATGCGGTAAAAATGCGTTATGCCCGGGTGCTCGATATTGGCCGTGAAATAAAATGTTTTTTTATCGTTTGACAGGTGCAGTGTTTGCACCTCCCATTTGCCCGAGGTAAGTTGCTTTTTTTCGCCGCTCACTACATCGGCCAGGTAAAGATGCGAGTAGCCGCTGGCCTCGCTCTGGAAAAAGAAATGCGTGTTATCCGTCCACCCCAAACTGCCGTTGGCGAAGAAACCGCCTGTGCCCGGGCCGCCTATCCAGGCATCGTCGTGCTGGCGATCAAGCAGGGTGAGCTTACCTGTGGCGGCGTCCAACTTCATCAGCCAGCGGTCCTTGTTATCCTGGGCATCTACGTTTACAATAGCGTAGCTACCATCGGGGCTCCAATAAGGGCCACTGATGTCTACTTTCCGGTCGGCATTTAGTTTTTTGCGGGCCTCCAGCTCTTTGGGGTAGTCTTTAAAGTACTCTGGTATATCTTTTATCCCCGGCAGGTCTTTGGTGATGATGCTGTAAACACTATCGCGCTGCCTGTCGAAAATAAAACTCTCGGAAGTTGACTGCGGGCCGCCCACCTTGGTACGGTTGGGGATATCTTCGGTATATCCAGATGAGGTTACATAATCGGGCACTATGGTATTTTTAGCGCCCTCGGCAAGCTGGGTAAGGCGGTAAGTAACGTACCTGCCATCGGGGCTTAGCTGTACACCGCTTAAACGCTTATCGCCAAATGCTATCTCTTTTAATTTGGCCACCTTAAACTGGCTGTGCTCTATAGAATCCAGTTTGCGGTCTTTCTCGTTCACTTTAATAATATCAAACAACTCCAGCTGCTGTTTTTTTAGCCATCGGGATTGCTCGTTATCCTTTGCCGGTTTCTTTTCGCTGTTTGCTGTTTTAACAAAGTTGGTCAACTGGGTTAGTTCGCCTTTATTAAGTTTTAGCGCGTACAGGTTATTTTCGCTGGTGAAAACAATGCTTGTTTCATCGCCGCTAAAGGTTGGGTTATTTTCGTACCCGGTGGTGTTGGTCAGCTGGATGCTTTTGCCCGACGCCACATCAAGCAGGTAAATATCACCGTTCTTCTCATAAGTTTTGAGCGTACGCTTTTTGTTCCATTTACCGTTATCGGGTAATATGTCACGACGCTCGGCCAGGGTTGCCTTTTGGGGTTTAATATTGTTTGGGCTGATATAGAACCGTTCATCGCGCTCGGCTTTGTCGGGGTTCCAGGTAAAATAGATCTTTTTGCTGTCGTCGCTCCAGCGGATGTTATCCGGCGATGTGCCGATCCATTTAGGATCGCGCATTATTTTTTCAATGGTGAGCACTTCGAGTTTTTGTGCCGATGCGGCAAAACCGATGCAAAGGAATAATAAGGTAAGGTTTTTTTTCATAACAAATTTGCTGTTAGACGATGCAAGTTAACAGTTTAGGTAATATTACTATTTTTAACGTTTTAATTGTTACAAAATGGAAATAAAGGGGAGCCAATTTACACTGCGCTACTGGCAGGCTACAGATGCAATATCCCTGCAAAAACACGCCAACAACCCAAAGGTGCCAGCCTACCTGCTCGACAGGTTCCCATCGCCGTATACATTGGCCGATGCGGAGGAATTTATAGGCCTGATGCTAAAACAGGAACCCAAAACCAATTTCGTTATAGAAATTAACGGGGAAGCTGCCGGCGGCATCGGACTGGAATTTAGGACAGATGTTTACCGCAAATCGCCGCTGATAGGTTACTGGCTTGCCGAGCAATATTGGGGCAACGGCATTATTACCGAAGCGGTTAAACTGGTGACCGATTATGCCTTCAACAACTTTGATATCATTTGCATTATGGCTTTCATCTTCAGCAATAACACGGCATCAATGCGGGTGCTGGAGAAAGCGGGGTACATAAAACAAGCGGAACTTAAACAAACAGTAATTAAAAACGGGGAGATTATGGGCGAGGATGTTTATGTAGCGTACAGGCAGTAACCCTTGTCATACTGAACGTAGTGAAGTATCTCTAATTAATAGATCTTCCTGTAAATTTCCTTCACCATCCCGCCCGGGTCAAGTGATAAATTAACTGCCGACGATACCGCGATGCCATATACGCTTGTTTGCAGCAACGGCTCAATATCTTTCAACTGCACTCCTCCTACTGCAATTACGGGTAAATCTATGGGTTGGCGTTCCAATAGGCGGTAACCATCATAACCCAATAAAGGCTTATCGTTTGGTTTGGTATCGGTATGGGCAAATGGGCCGTATCCGCAATAATCAACAACGCCGCTGTTTTGTACGCGCAGCAATGCTTGGATGTTTGTGGCTGATGCACCTAAGGTTTTTTCGTCGGTTATCGCTTCGCGTATGGCGGCGAGATCGGCATCAAAATCTTCGATGTGTACGCCCTGGGCGTCTACTTTATCTAAAAGATGGTAGTGGTTGGCGAGGATGAGCGTAGCGCCCCAGTCATCACAGATGGATGCGATCTGGTGCAGTTCTGTAACCATTTCCTCATCGCTCTTGCTCATACAGCGGTACTGGATCCAGTTAGCCCCGGCTTCGCAGGCTATTTGTACCTGCTCTGCGTGGCTGCGGTTGGGCAGGTCCTGCGTAAGGTAGTGGAATTTGGATATGTATTTTTTCATTTATTTAGTATGACAAAGGGCTTATAGTTAAAGGGCTTATAGTAAAAAAAAGGCGACAAATGTTCACGTTCACGTTTGCACAAATGCAGCATATTTTGCAAGATGCTAATAATCAGTTTTTTGGGAGCTTACATACTGACAATATAGCGCCACCAACATGCATGGAAATTTTTATACAACCCACAATGACCGATTGAGCATGCTGAACTGTTAGCACATTGGCTAAGCCTTCGACAAGCTCAGGTTGACAGGCTTACCTAATCTCTAACCTCAAATCACTAATCTCTCTATTTCAACACCTCGCCAATGGCGGTACCAATATTACCATCGGGCGCCTGGATATGTAAAAGCTGGGATATTGTAGGTGCAATGTCGGTCATCCGGGTTTCGCGGCTTATACTGCCATGTTTTATCCCCCATCCCATAAACAACAGCGGGATGTGCGTATCATACGGGCTCCAGGTACCATGGCCGGCGCCTGTTTGGCCCACGCCGTACCATCCCGGTTTTAATATGATCTGGATAGTGCCGCTGCGGTCGGGGTTGTATCCATTCTGGATCCGGGACCTTAGCCCGTCGGGCAGGCTGGCCGCCTGTACATTTTGCATATCTACAGCAAATGCAACTTCGGGTTCCTGCTGCAAAAGCTGTATACAATCAACTTTAATAGCATCACCGCTTATGCCGGCTTTTTTAATGGCGGGGTTATTAAAACTTACCTGGTAATTATTAAGGCTTAGCACCAAATTGGCTGCCTTATATTTTTCCTCGAGCATTTTATTTAACCGGGTGCGTAAGCTGCCGCTGTTCCAGGCACCTGCCGGGATCTTATGGTCGGTTAAAAAATTGGGGTTTGGCGTGCCGCCATGGTCTGCCGTAAGAAAAACGCTGTAATTGCCTTTGCCGATCTTAGCATCAAGATAGGTGAAAAAGGCGGCCAGGTCTTTATCTAAACGCAGGTAGGTATCTTCCACCTCAACCGAATTTGGACCAAACCGGTGCCCAACATAATCTGTTGATGACAGGCTCACAGCCAGGAAATCGGTAACTGTATTTGCCCCCATCTTCTCGTTATCGACAATAGCTTTGGCCAGTTCCAGCGTCATGGTGTTACCGTATGGGGTAGATCGGATGATGCCCGCGTTATCTTTATACAGCGCTGATGTTTTTACAGGAAGTGTTGGCGCATCAGTGCCGTTAAATTTCCCCTCGTAGCGGGGGCTGTTATCCGGCGCGCTTTGCACGTAAGTGTTTATTGGGTAAAGGGTGTTCCAATCCTGCTTCAGGTATTTTTCGGCAGGCTTGCCGGCATTAAGTGTTTTAAGCCAGGCGGGGAGTTCCGTCATATAATAAGTGCTGCTGATCCAGGCATCGTTGGCGTCGTCAAACCAGTAAGCCGCGTTGGCCGAGTGGCCTGCGGGCAAAATACCACCACGGTCTTTTAGCGCTATGCCGATTACTTTTGAGCGGAAGTTGGTAGCCAGCTTCAACTCGTCGGTTACGGTAGTAACCAGCAAATTGCGCGGCGACATTTGCCCCGCCTTTGAATCGCTTCCTACAGATCTAACCGTACTATCGCCTGCACAATACATCGGTTTGCCCGTTTTCATATCAAAAAAATCGTTCCCGGCTATACCATGTATGGCAGGTACCGAACCGGTATATACAGAAGAATGGCCTATGGCGGTAACTGTAGGGATATATGGGATAAGTGTGTTTTCGCAGGTAAACCCTTCATTAAGCATCCTTTTAAAACCACCGCTTTGGTAGCGGTCGTAATACCGGTACAGGTAGTCCCAGCGCATCTGGTCGACTACAAAACCTATTACCAGTTTGGGGCGGGGAAGCGTAGTACCAGTTGCAGTTAAAGTTTTTTTATTTTGTGCCGATAAGCTAAATACAGCGGTAGCAAAGGTTAGCGTAAGCAGTGTTTTTATTTTCATAGCGTAGGTATCAAAAAGCAAATATCATTATTGCAATGTATAAACTATGTGATATTTGTGTTACTTTATTTAAACAACCCGGCGAAACTAATCTAAAAAAGTAAGCAGACTGTGCTGGCTGGCGGTGTGCAGGTCGCGCCAAACCCGGTTAATTTCGGTATCGGGCGATGCCGCTAAAAGGCCGCAATAAGGGTACAATTCATCTACGCTTTCGCGCGATATTTTTGCCAAAACGCGGCTGGTATGGCTTACCGCTTTTAATAACGCTGCATCCCGGGGGTTATTCCACGAAGCTTCTACAGCCTCGAAAAAACTTGCCCTTGCCTGGTTGAGCAGGGCAGTTGCCGATTGCAGGGCTTCATCCATTACCGCGACATTTGCCCGGTTTACCCGGCGGATATTTGTTGCCTTGTTTTCAAACGCAGGCCCGCAAAGATCGATAAAATGCACCGCCATACCCGATAGGTTTGCCGCCAGCGTAGCCTCGGCCAGTTGCAGGAAGGGGTAGGTGTATAAGGTTGAACCTATCACCGCCGAAGCCGTATCAATTTTAAAGCAGCGGTTTTTATCTACATACAAATCAGTAACCGAATAGGCATCGCTGCCCGTGGCTACCATCCCCATATATTTCCAGCCGGATAGTAGCTGCACATCTTTCCTGTTTAATACAAAAGGTAATATCAACTGGTTGCCGTCTACATCTAAAACCGGCATATCGCCATACATTATATTGCAATTAACTGTTATATAAGTAGCATGATGCACACCGCTGGCATATTTCCAGTTCCCATTGATGATGTAACCGTCGCCGGATTGGGTTGCCCTACCTGTAGCCGCGCCGCTGCCTGCCACGCAGGCTTGTTTATCGCTATAGATCTGCTGCGCGATATCCGGATCGATAAAACCACCGAACCAGCCCGCACCACAGCATAGTGTTACTACCCAACCCAGGCTGCCATCGGCCCAGCTTAGGGCCTCTTCTGTTTTTATCAGGTCGGGAAGTGGCGTTTGTAACCCGCCGTAAACGGCAGGCGCCAATAAATTAAACCATTGCTGCTCATAAACCAACTGCAATTGGGCGGGATGTAGTTTGCCCAGCCCTTCTGCCTCGGCGGCATTATCCCTGATGAGATCTACCCACCCGGGTTTTAGCAGGGCCGACGGATGTTTAATGTTTTCCATATTATGCCTCCCGACCTCCGCCAGCCGGCAAAGAAGTTTTTAAACCATTAAAATCCTGTTCCCCCTTCAGGGGGTTAGGGGCTCCGCTATCTTCCGCCACTCAAAATACCCAAACACAGCTACTATAAATAAGATAACGGTAAGCACGGCAAACATCGCCAGGTTTTTATGATAAAACAGGGGAATGGCAAACAGGTTGCTTACGTTAAGCAATACCCAGTTCTCTATTTTGCGCCTGGCTAAAAGCCACATCCCTGCCCACGCTGTCGACGATACCCAGGCATCCCAAACCGGCACGGTTGAGGGAGTGAAGCTGACAAGCACCAGGTACAAAACGCCCCATCCCCCAAAAACAATAAGCAGGGTAATTATCCATTCCTGCCGGTTGGCATAGCTTACTTTTACGGCGGGCTGGTCGCGCTTTTTTATCCAGTAGTACCAGCCGTAAAAACTCATTACTATGTAATAGCCGTTAAGCAGGCATTCGGCATACAGCCCGATATTGAGCAGCAGATAAATAGAAATTAAAGTAGCGACTATACCCGTTGGGTATAGCCACACTTTATTTGCTTTTGCCAGTATTACTTCGGCCACGCCAAATATAACGGCCAGCCATTCCAGCAAGGTGGTTGCTTTTACCTGATCTATAAATAAGGCTATCCAGCTTTGCATAACTTAAAAGCTTAAGCTAACAGATGCCAAAAAGTTGCGCGTTGCCTGCGGGAAATAGTAGTTATAGTTAACCAGCGTGCCGCTATCCACCTCGGGGTAGGTGGCACCGTTTGCTTCGTATTTTTTACTAAAAACGTTGCTCACCAACAACCCTAAACCAATGTTTTTGATGGCCTTGGTGCTGAAACTATAACTCAGCCTTACATCGTTTACAAAATACGATCTCAGCAGGCGGTTAACCGCGTATGGGTTATCGGCCACATCAGGCGAAGTTGAGATACCCGCAGGGTTAACATTTGCTGTATTATCCAAATATTGCCTGCCCACATATTTACTTACAAAGGCAATGCTGCCATTTTTTACGGGCGAATAAACGATCTCGCTCCCAACGATCAGCGAGGGCGAATAAGCAATATCTGTTTTTTTGAACGATTGTGTTACCGGGGTTAGCGGATTGTAATCATCATCGTAGCTGGCTAATGAAAGTGTCAGGTCTTTGATCTTGTTGGTGCTGATGGTGGCATTGGCAGCCCAGCTAAGCTGTTTAGTTATTTTAACATTGCCGTCAACTTCAATACCGGCCCGATAACTATTGTCAACATTAATGCGTGTTGCCGAGCCTACATCATTTAAGGCGCCTGTTAATATCAGCTGGTTTTTGTAAAGCATGTAAAAGGCATTAATGCCCCCCTTAAATACATCGCCGCTGGTACGGTAACCTACCTCAAAATCTTTAAGGTTTTCGGGCTTGGGCCTGCTGGCCGGGGTAGAGTTGGTGTAATCATCGCGGTTGGGCTCGTGGTTGCCTACCGCGAAGGATGCGTAGATATTATTATGCTCATCAAACTCGTAAGTTATGCCCGCTTTAGGGTTAAAGAAGTTAAGCTTGGCATCCTGCTGTACGTTGTTCAAGTTCCTGTCGAACCCCAAGAACGAGTAGTCTATCCGGCGGTACTGCAGATCGGCAAAAAGGGTTACATCGCCTACTTTGTATTCGCCGCGGCCAAAAATGTTAAAATCGTTCTTTTTGGCATCATCGCGGTAGTTCTCGTAATTTGGCGGTATGCCCGCACTTTCCCTTGTATAAATAATATTGCCAAAATGCGCGCCGGTGTAACGGTTATAAGCGCCGCCCAAAGTAAAGTTAAGGTTGCTTTGCGGCAGGTATTTTAAGGCGTAAGTAATGCCGTAAAAGTCGTTATCAAGCCAGCGGCGGCGGGCAATGTCGGTATTGCTGATGGTGGTGCCGCCAATAACTACCGGGGTAAGGCCGTAATCTTCTACTGCTTCGTCGTCCTTAAATTCCTCGTAATATCCTTTGCCTTTGGTATAATGCAGGGCCCCGCTAAAGGAGAGTTTATCCGATAGTTTTTGATCGTACAGCAACTGGTAGTGGTTCTGCTGGTAATTATCTACCTGGTCCTTATAATAACTGCCATCGGGCATCAGGCCAAGTTCGTTATACGTGCGGTTATTGGGGAGGGTGTTATCGCCGATAATATAATCGGGGATGCCGTTCCAGGCCTGGTAGGTACGTTCTTTACCCGCAAATACATTGGCCCTAAGCGTGCTGTTTTTACCGTAATAAGCCGCGCTCACAAAAAACGATTGCAGGTTTGACGATGCCCTGTCGATGTACCCGTCTGACCGGATCCTCGATAGCCTGCCATCCACACTAAAATGCCCGCCTAATAAACCCGAGCCCACGCTTACCGTATTCTTTACGGTACCATACGATCCTGCACTGGTGTTGATTTCGGCGTAGCCGGTATCGCGGCGGGTGGCGGTCTGGATGTTGATGCTACCGCCAAATGCCCCGGCCCCATTGGTTGATGTACCCACGCCGCGCTGTACCTGGATATTGTTAACCGATGAGGTAAGATCGGGCAGGTTCACAAAGAACGAGCCCTGGCTTTCGGCATCATTCAGCGGGATGCCGTTAACTGTAACGTTGATCCGCGTACCATCGCTGCCACGGATGCGGATGCCGGTATAGCCAATGCCGGTACCGCCGTCAGAACTTACCACCACCGATGGTGTTTGGGCCAGCATGTACGGCAGGTCCTGCCCGTAGTTGTTTTTTTGCAGGTCTTTCTTACTCAGGTTGGTAAACGCCGTTGGCGAGTTTTTGCCCGCGCGGGTGGCCGTAACGGTAACTTCTTCGGCGCTGAACGTGGCGTTTGTAAGCGAGAAGTTAATTACCCGGTTGCCGTTTAAAGCAATGGTTTGGGTAGTGGTTTGGTAGCCAATATAGCTGGCTTTAATGGTGTAGCTGCCATTTGGCAGGCTTGTAATTTGGTAATTGCCTTTTACATCGGCCTGGGTGTTAACCGCAGGGTTTGTAATGGTTACAGTTGCGCCGGGCAGTGCCTCGCCGGCTTGATTGGTGATCTTTCCGCTGATGGAAAACTGGGCCGATGCCAGGACAGGCAGCAGCAGGGCGATAAGCGCCGTAAGTAAATTTTTCAAATTTGTTAAACAATAAATTAGTTAAACCATCTGCTCACCAGGGTATAATGGCAGTACACTTAACTTGTTACCTCTCCCTACGCCGGCATTACCCGGATCAGGTGCATATTTAAGTCTGTAGTCGTAAGTTTTTAGTCCAAAGTCGCATTTGACTTAAGACCAAGAGCTTTATACTCCGGACTTAAATAATGGGTTTGATCTCAGCCTGTCTTTCAGTTTGATTGCTCAAAGCAAGGCACCCCTTGAGAATTATAGGGCAAAGATATACGTTATTTCGGATTTTAGACGCCTTATATCGATTTTACTAAATAGGATATGTAAATTTGTTAAAAGCAATTATCGAAATGACCAGAGTTGAATTGAAGGAAAAGCTAATAGCTAAAATAGGCACAACTAACGACGAGGAATTGTTAAACCAAATCTCGCGGTTAGTAAATTTAGAATTATTTGCAGATGAGATTTATAAACTAAATCCTGAAGAGTTTGAAGCGGTGAAAGAAGGCATTGCACAAATTGAAAGTGGATTGTTTGTATCAGAAGCAGAGGCAAATAGAACTATTGATAAATGCTTAGGAAGATAAAGTGGTCTACCATAGCTTTACAACAGTGGGTTGAAGTTTTAGAATATTGGAAGGCAAGAAACAAGTCGACGCCTATAGCATAAAGCTCGATAAATTATTTAAAGAAAGCTTTGACATTATAGCCATCTCCCCTGAAATAGGTAAGCCAACCGACTTCCCGTTAGTGAGAATCAAAATCATTCGCGATTATCTTATCTATTACCGCACAATGGATGACGCAATAGAAATTTTAACTGTTTTGGATAGCAGAAGGGCGCCAAAAAAGTTAGACCTATAACCGTTGATCGCTATCTCCCTTTGTTAAGTAAATTTGTAAACCTACCGGTTGATTTAGAGCAAATTTCTAATTTCTTCCATCTCAATACTCAAATCTCCTATCTCATATCTCAAAAAACAGTACTTTTGCAAACTTTTAACAAAAGGAATTATGCTTAGAACACACACCTGCGGGCAATTAAATATCAGCAATTTAGGTGAAACGGTAACCCTTTGCGGATGGGTGCAAAAATCGCGCGACCTGGGGGGAACCACATTTATTGATGTGCGCGACCGTTATGGTTTAACCCAACTGGTTTTAAATACCGATACTGATGCCAGCCTGCGCGAAGCCGGTAAGCAGCTGGGCCGCGAGTTTGTTATTAAGGTAACAGGCACCGTGGTTGAGCGTTCTAATAAAAACACAAAAATATCGACCGGTGAAATAGAAATTACCATAACCGAACTTGAAATATTGAATGCTGCCAAGATCCCTCCGTTCTTAATAGAAGATGAGACCGACGGTGGCGAGGAACTGCGTGCCAAATACCGCTATCTGGACTTGCGCCGTAACCCTATCCGCAACAATCTTGTTTTGCGTCACAAAATGGCTCAAGAGATCCGTAAGTATTTGGATGGATTAGATTTTATAGAGGTGGAAACCCCTGTATTGATCAAATCGACACCTGAGGGTGCGCGCGATTTTGTGGTCCCAAGCCGCATGAACCCGGGCGAGTTTTACGCCCTGCCGCAATCGCCGCAAACATTCAAGCAACTGCTGATGGTAAGCGGGTTCGACCGTTATTTTCAGATCGTAAAATGTTTTAGGGACGAGGACCTGCGCGCCGACAGGCAGCCGGAGTTTACGCAGATAGACTGCGAAATGTCGTTCATCACCCAGGAGGATATCCTGAATATTTTTGAGGGATTGACCCGCCATTTGTTCAGCACTGTTAAAGGACTTGAGCTTGGCGATTTCCCGCGCATGCAGTACGCCGATGCCATGCGTTTATATGGTTCTGACAAGCCCGACACCCGCTTTGGGATGCAGTTTGTGGAACTGAACGATGTGGTTAAAGGTAAAGGTTTCAGCATTTTTGATAATGCCGAGCTTGTTGTTGGTATCAATGCAAAAGGTTGCGCAGGTTACACCCGCAAGCAAATTGACGAACTTACCGAGTGGATGAAACGCCCGCAAATTGGCGCTACCGGCCTAATTTATGCCCGCCATAACGAAGATGGTACCCTTAAATCATCGGTAGATAAATTTTACAACGAAGAAGAACTGGCTAAATGGAGTGCCGCTTTTGAAACAGAAAAAGGTGACCTAATTTTAATATTAGCCGGCGAAACCGATAAGGTACGCAAGCAACTAAATGAGCTGCGCTTAGAAATTGGCGGCCGCTTGGGCCTGCGCGATAAAAATAAATTCGCGCCGCTTTGGGTGCTGGATTTTCCGTTATTGGAATGGGACGAGGAAACTTCCCGTTTCCACGCCATGCACCACCCGTTCACTTCGCCAAAGCCCGAGGATATCGCCCTGCTGGACACCGACCCTAAGAACGTACGCGCCAATGCGTATGATCTGGTTATCAACGGTACCGAAATTGGTGGTGGTTCTATCCGGATCCACGACCGTGAGTTGCAGGCACTAATGTTTAAGCACCTGGGCTTTTCGCCCGAAGAAGCGCAAAAACAATTTGGCTTTTTAATGGATGCCTTTGAATACGGCGCGCCTCCGCATGGCGGTATCGCGTTCGGGTTCGACAGGTTAACGTCTATCTTCGCCGGGTTAGATTCTATCCGCGATGTGATCGCGTTCCCTAAGAATAATTCGGGCCGCGATGTGATGATCGATTCGCCATCAACCATAGCCGATGCGCAATTAAATGAACTAAAAATCAAAACAACTGTATCACCCGCGTAACTTTCTGCGTATCTATATAAATTATGAAAAAACATTTCCTGATACTAAGCTTATTCCTGTTTGCTTTCGCCTCGTGCAAAAAAGATGAAGCGCCGTTTGATGCCGCCGCACAGGCCGCAAAAGACGAAACAGCGATACAAGCTTTTTTAACGGCAAACCCCGGCATTGATGCTACCAAAGATGCCAGTGGAGTTTACTACCAGGTAATTACAGAAGGCACAGGTTCGTATCCAACAGCAAGCCAAACGGTTACCGTAAACTATGTTGGCAAATTACTTAACGGAGCACAGTTTGACGCCGGAACAGGGCTTACGGTAAATTTAAGCGGCAGCATTATTAAAGGATGGAAAACCGGGTTGTTACATGGTAAGGTTGGGGGGCGTATGCTTCTTATTGTACCATCGGCATTGGCCTATGGCAACAGTTCGCCGGGCGAAAAAGTTCCGGCAAATTCGGTATTGGTATTTACCATTGATATTTTGGGAATCAACTAAGCAATATAATTTATAATTAAACTTTTTTATATCTATGAAAAAATATTTCTTTATACTAAGCATGCTGGCCGTAGGCCTCGCGTCATGTTCAAAAAGCGATCCCGGACCGGTATATGATCCGGTAGCGCAGGCAAAAGCTGACGATGGTGTAATAAAGGCTTATTTAGCTTCGCACACCGATATCACTGCAACCAAAGATACATCCGGTTTATATTACCAGATAATTACTGAAGGTACGGGCCCGGTTATAACCAACGACTCGAAAGTAAAGGTGAGTTATGTAGGTACCGATATAAACGGGGTTAAGTTTGATCAAAGGGAAGACTATACAACTACTTTATCAGCTTCTACCAACATCATAGCCGGCTGGAAAATTGGCGTGCCAAAAGTTAAGGTAGGCGGTAAAATATTACTGATAATCCCGTCAACGCTGGCATACGGGCCTTATTCAAACGGGCCTATCCCTCCAAATTCGGTAATTATATTTGTTATTACAGTTAAGGAACTGGTTACAGGTACCACTCCTATATAATTTCTTTTTCAAAAATTTGTTAAAAGCGCCTTAATTTAAGGCGCTTTTTTGCTTTCGCGCCATCTGATAGCCAGGTTTTGCCAATGCATTATGCCTAAAGCCGTTAAAATGTGATGGGGACGGTTTTTAATATAAATCGCTATATTTAGCCTCACCAACCCCTTCATCATGAAAAAATTATTCGTCCCGCTATTTTTGTTTGTCTCGTTATCGGCATCGGCCCAAAACAACGCTGCAAAAAAAATAGTAAGCGATAAAGCGGATGCGCTTGAAAGCAAAATTATAGCCTGGCGGCGCGATTTTCATGAACATCCCGAACTGGGCAACCGCGAGGTGCGCACATCTGCCATCATAGCCAAACACCTGCAGGCATTAGGTATTACTGTGCAAACCGGTATTGCTACCACAGGTGTGGTGGGCATATTAAAAGGGGGCTTGCCCGGCCCGGTAGTTGCCCTGCGTGCCGATATGGATGCGCTACCCGTTATCGAGCGTGTGAACCTGCCTTTCGCATCGAAAGTTAAAACACAATATAACGGTAACGAAGTAGGCGTGATGCATTCCTGCGGGCACGATTCGCACATGGCTATTTTAATGGGGGTGGCCGAGGTGCTGTCGTCCATGAAAAAGGACCTGCGCGGTACCGTAAAATTCATATTTCAACCAGCCGAAGAGGGTGCGCCTACAGGAGAAAAAGGCGGCGCCGAAGAAATGGTGAAGCAAGGGGTAATGGAAAACCCAAAGGTTGACGTGATATTTGGCCTGCACATCAATTCGCAAACCGAGGTGGGCAAAATAGTTTACCGCCCCGGCGGTACCATGGCAGGCGTAAAAGATCTGCAGATAACCGTAAAAGGCCGATCGGCACATGGCGCTTACCCCTGGAGCAGTGTTGACCCAATTGTGGTATCGGCACAAATTATCACCAGTCTGCAAAGTATTGTAAGCCGCAATATAAACGTAACCGAAAACCCCGCGGTGGTTACTATCGGTGTAATTAACGGCGGTTCGCGCTTTAACATCATACCCGAGAGTGTAAAGATGCAGGGCACCGTTAGATATTTTACCGACGGCGACGAAAAACTGATAACCGAAAATGTAAAGCGTATTGCCACCAAAACTGCCGAAGCATACGGCGCTACTGCCGAGGTAATGATACCCTTTAGCAATAAATATCCCGTTACCTTTAATGATATTGCACTTACCGCCAAAATGCTGCCCACGCTGGAAGCTACCGCGGGTAAAGAGAACGTGTTATTGCGCCCGCCTGTTACCGGCGCCGAAGATTTTAGCTTTTACCAGCAAAAAGTGCCGGGCATATTCTTCTTTTTAGGAGGGATGCCAAAAGGCGGTAATAGCATAACGGCCCCATCGCACCATACGCCCGATTTTTATTTAGACGAAAGCGGCTTTACCCTTGGTGTAAAGGCCTTGTGTAATTTAACGCTGGATTATATGGCAGGGAAGGGAAAGTAACATGAGCACAGAACTGATCACCTATAAAAAGTTTAACGATGCGGCCCTGGCAAATGAACTTGCCGAAACTTTGGGCCGGTATAATATCCCTTATACGGTAGAGGAAGAATCTACCTTGTTTAACCCAACATTTTATGCTGATGAAACCGCTAACGATTACGCGGTGAAAATTAGCGCCGACGATTTTTTAAAAGTAAACGATATCCTGAAAGCGGAAGAAATGCAAAGTGTTGCCGCTGTTGGCCCCGATCATTACCTTTACGATTTTACCAACCAGGAACTTACCGACCTGGTATCGAAACCCGACGAGTGGAGCCAGTTTGATAATTTGCTGGCTGTTAAGATACTTAACGAGCGCGGCGTAAAGATCACCGAGCAAAACATCATTCAGCTACATTCGAAACGGTTGGAAGAACTTAAAGCGCCCGAAAAGCCGCAGCTAACCTGGATCATCTTCGGTTACTTTTTTGCGATATTTGGGGGCTTGCTGGGCGCATTTGTTGGCTGGCACTTATCAACGCATAAAAAAATATTGCCCAATGGCGAGCAGGTATTTAGCTACACCGAAACCGACAGGGCGCACGGCACCAGGATCTTTTATCTTTCTATTTTGGTGTTGATTATTGCCATTGTTTTAAGGTTTACCCAAAGTAATTAAGCGTAGCTTTGCCCAATCTCCTCTTCATTTGCAGTAAAAACCAGTGGCGCAGCCCTACAGCCGAAGTATTATTTAAAGGCCACAGCTTTCACTATGCCCGCAGTGCAGGCACCGGCGATAAAGCGCGCATTAAGCTCAACCAAAAATTAATTGACTGGGCCGATGTGGTGTTTGTGATGGAATACAAACACCGCGATATTATTAAACAAAAATTTGATGCCCGCCATAAACAGCTTGTAGTTTTAAATATCCCCGATGACTACCGGTTTAACGACCCGGAACTGGTAGAGATATTGAAATCGGCATTGGCAGAGTGGCTGTGAATAAAATTTGACAGTTTAACAGGTATCAATCCGTTAGCGATCTTAACTATATTAAATTATTACGCCCATTTTATAATATGTAATTAGTTTATATATTTGATTATCAATCATTAAACCTAAACTTATGACAGTAATCGATGTAATTACCTGGACCTGTGCTGCGGTGTTTATTTTGACGGCGGCTATCACATTATTATCAGTTCTCAACTTAATAAAGATCGAACCCCAATTCAGGGAAAAGCTTTTTTATGCTCTTTTAATTGAAATTGTTGTTGGTAGCGTAGCTGTTTTTAATACTAACGTTTCAAATAGCCACCTGAACATCATAAGGGTATCCAATCCTAAAGATGGCACTACCACAAGAGTAAAACCTGGCGATAATTTCTTCATTAACGGTGTTTGTGCAAGGGAGCCCGGGGCTTCTTTTGAGGGCGAAATAAAAATAAAAAACAAGGAGTATAAGCTTGTTGATTTCAATATCAACAATCGGGACATTTTTACGGCATCTGCAGTATTAGATAGCGATACTCTTCAACAAACACCTATGAAAATAAGTGTCAGGCTAATTTCAAAAGGAAAAATAATTTATGCTGATACATCCACTACAAATATCATAATCTCAAGGCAATGAGTGTAAACTTTTGCCCTTGTAACCCTGAGGCGTTGGATGACAAAACAATTTGCTCAAACTTGCGCTCGTTGCAGACGAGCGCAAGGATAATCTATGAAACCCGCCTTCGCTCGTAAAGCGGTTATTACTTTTCCACTTTCCTGAAATCGTAAGGGCTGTACTCCACAAAATCGGCTACTTTAACGCGTATGCCCGTCACTTTACCATCTTTAACAAAAAACGGGAATATGGCCTTACCAAACACCGGGTCAGAAAAGGTAACATAGAACCGGTTGCCGCCCAGTGGCTGTAGCTTGGCATACATTTTTGGGTGGTGCTCAAAACGGATCTCCAGGTCGTTACCATTTTCGCCCCGGGTAATTTCCAGGCTGCCATAAAAATCGTTTACGTATTTGCCGGTGTATTTATTGGCAGATAGCGCGGGTTTAATATTCAGCAGGGTGCTGTCGCGCAGCTTTTTATCGGCTGCCAGTTCTGCAGTAGTGTTGGTTTTATTATTGGCCAGGTAAGTATCGTTATAATGGTAGTTCTTGTTTTTAAAGAACGCGTCGATGATATCCCATCGCAGTGCTTCGTAAAGCGCGTTTTGGTCGGTATTGGTCAGGATTATAATGCCCAGGTGCTCTTTAGGCACCAGCGTTACCGATGATACATAACCGCTTACCCCGCCGTCGTGCATAACCAGGCGCCGGCCGTCGTAATCCTGTATAAACCAGCCCAGCCCATAAAGCTGAAAGCCGCTATCGCCGTTTAAATGGTTAACGTTGCCCACCACATCCTGCGCCTGGCGGGTAGCTGCAATAGCCGATGCCGGTATTACCTGCTTATTGCCAACTTTACCATTATCCAGTAAAGCCATTACCCACTTACTCATGTCATTTACCGACGAGCAGATACTGGCGGCAGGCGCCAGCCCATCGGTATTACAATAAGGTATGGCGGTGAGGCGACCGTCGACCAGTGTGTGCGCCACGGTGCGGTTAAGCGCTTTTGGCATTTCGGCGGTTAGGGCCAGTGTGCTGTTCATCCCCAGCGGGGCAAAAATCTCGTCCTTTAAATAGGTTTCCCATTGCTTGCCGGTAACCCTGGGGATAATTTCGCCCGCCGTTAAAAATGCCGAATTGGTATACCCCCATGTAGTACGGAACGGATAGGTGGCTTTCATTTTACCAAGCTTATCTATTACCTCGTGGCGGCTTAAGTTGGTATTATAAAAAGTAAAATCGCCCTGAAATGTGCGAAACCCGAGGCGGTGGCACAGCAGATCTTTAACAATGGCCATATCGCCGGCCGCTTTGTTTTCCAGCTTAAACTCGGGGATGTATTTGGTTACCCTTTCATCAAGCGATAACTTTTTTTCGGACTGCAGCATGGCTAAGGCCGTTGCGGTAAAAGCTTTGGTATTGCTGCCTATCATAAACAAGGTGTTTGCATCTACCTTATTGGGCAGGCCAAGCTCTTTTATACCGTATCCCTTCATCAATACTATCTTGCCATCCTTTACAATACAAACAGCCGCGCCGGGGATGCGCCAGTCGGTTAGGGCCTTATTTATATAGGTGTCCAGGCTATCCTTAATAAATTTACTCCTGTCAACATCCTGCGCGTTAACAGTAACAAAGGCAATAAGGCATAAAAGCAGTAAGTGTAATTTTTTCATGGTATAATATATCACGGGCTTTAAAATGCTAATTTAACGCAAAATTTACAGCAGCATTATTTATTTAATAAATTAAGGGACAATTATTAAAATCAAATTTTCATGAACACTAAATGTTACCGCACCGGGCTGTTTGCCCTTGCGATTTTGCTATTAACGCTTGCACAAAACAGCGTTATGGCCCAAATACCATCAACCCATTGGGCAAAAGATGGTTACCAGTATTATAAAGTACAAAGCGGCGAAATTGTGGTGCTTGATGCCCGCGATGCCAACAAAAAAACCGTATTGGTAAACAAGGAAATGCTTACCCCGCAGGGGCAAAAGCCTATAGGCGTACGTAGCTTTTACCTGTCGGCCGACGGGCAGAAGGTACTGCTGTACACCAACGCCAAAAAGGTATGGCGCTACGCTACCCGCGGCGATTATTGGGTGTATGATTTTGCAGCAAAAAAATTAACCAAACTGGGCACCAACCTGCCGGCATCATCTATGATGTTTGCCAAGTTCTCGCCCGATGCCAGCAAGGTTGGGTACGTAAGCGGGCATAACATTTATGTAGAAACCCTGGCCGACGGCAGTGTTAAGCAATTAACTACCAACGGTACGGATAAACTGATAAACGGCACGTTCGACTGGGTGTACGAAGAAGAGTTTTTCTGTCGCGATGGATTCCGCTGGAGCCCGGATGGTAACCAGGTAGCTTACTGGCAAATAGATGCCAGCAAAACCAGGAATTACCTGATGCTGAATACAACCGACTCTATTTACCCTTACGTAAAACCTGTTGAATACCCGGTAGCGGGCGAAGCGCCCTCACCATTTAAAATTGGTGTGGTAAGCGCGACAGGGGGCGCTACCAAATGGATGGATATCCCGACAGACCCGGTTCTGCAATCGTATGTACCAAGGATGGAGTGGGCGGCCAATAATACCGAACTGGTCATTCAGCACCTTAACCGGGCTCAAAACCAAACCGAGGTAATGCTTTGTAATGTTGCCACCGGCGCATCAAAAACCATTTACCAGGAAAAAGATGCCGCTTGGGTAGATATTTTGCCAGAGTGGGAAGAGACCTACTATTATGGCGGCTGGGACTGGTTTAAAAACGGTGCAGACTTTTTATGGGCCAGCGAAAAGGACGGCTGGCGGCATTTATACCGCATAAGCCACGATGGTAAAAAGGAAAAGCTTATAACCAAAGGCAATTACGATGTGATGCAGATAAACGCTATCGACGAAAAATCGGGTTATGTTTATTTCTCGGCTTCGCCGGATAATGCTACGCAAAAATACCTTTACCGCACAAAACTGGATGGCAGCGGTAAAGCCGAACGCCTTACCCCTATGAACGAGCCAGGCACCCATAATTATGATGTATCGCCAAATGGCAAGGCGGCTACGCATAGCTTCTCAAACTACTACACCGAGGCCGTTAACGAAGTTGTTTCCCTGCCCGATCATAAAACCTTTAGCGGCGATGAAAAAGTGGCCAAAGCGGTCACCGCATCTGCAGGACTGAAAGCAAAATCGAACGTTGAGTTTTTTAAAGTAAAAACTGAAGACGGCGTGGAAATGGACGGATGGATGGTAAAACCTAACGATTTTGATCCCGCCAAAAAATACCCGGTAGTGCTATTTGTTTACGGCGAACCATGGGGCCAGAATGTGAAAGACGAGAACGGATCGAGCTATAACTTTATGTACAACGGCGATATGGCAAAGGATGGCTACATCTACATGTCGATTGATAACCGTGGTACACCTGTGCCCAAGGGGCGCGAGTGGCGCAAATCTATCTACAAAGGCATTGGTACGGTAAACATCCGCGACCTGGCCATGGGCACCAAACAATTGCTTAAAGACCGCTCGTACCTGGACACCTCGCGCGTGGCTGTATGGGGCTGGAGCGGCGGCGGTTCATCAACCCTAAACCTGATGTTCCAATACCCCGAGATCTTTAAAACCGGGATAGCCATTGCTGCAGTAGGCAACCAGTTAACCTACGATAATATTTACCAGGAGCGCTACACCGGCGTGCCGGTTGATGCAGAAGGCAGGGCCGCGTACACCAAAGGGTCGCCTATTACTTATGCTAAAAACCTTAAAGGCAATTTACTGTACATACATGGTACCGGCGATGATAACGTGCATTATCAAAATGCCGAACTGCTGATAAACGAACTGGTTAAATACAATAAACAATTCCAGTTGATGCTATATCCAAACCGTACCCACAGCATATCTGAAGGTGCGGGCACAGGTATGCATTTACGCACCCTGTACACCAACTATTTAAGGGAGCATTGTGCGCCGGGCGCGAGGTAAGCCTTACGCCGGCCCCCTCCAAAGCAGAGGGAGATAAAATTCACCTTCTTAACCCTCTCCTTTGGAGAGGGTTGGGTGAGGCCAAAGCAAAAGCCCCGCCGGCATAACCGCGGGGCTTTTTATATAATATGTTTGTAATTGGGCTAAAAGGGAAGGTCGTCCGCATCGTTGTTGCGGTACCCGTCGGTGTCTGATGTTTTTAAAACCTGGCGCGGGGCACTGTCATTCTCAAAATCGGTTTTGCGGCCCAGCATGGTAAAGTTTTCGGCAACCACTTCTGTGGTGTATTTTTTAACGCCTTCTTTATCCTCAAAAGATCGCGTGCGCAGTTTGCCTTCTATATAAACCAGCTTGCCATTTTGTAAAAATTTAGCAGCTACATCGGCAAGGCCGCGCCACATCACTATATTATGCCATTCGGTTTGCTCTACCTTGCGGCCATCTTTATTAAATGTTTCAGATGTTGCTAATGGGAAACTTGCTACGGCAACCCCTCCTTCTAAATGCCGTACTTCGGGGTCTTTTCCTAAATGCCCAACCAGTATTACTTTGTTAATTCCAGACATGCCATAAATTAACGGAGAATTATTTAGAAATTAAAAAAATATTTTATAAATATAAAAATGGCTTTGGGAAGCGCTAAGTTTTCAAGGTTATTTACATCGGTATAAAACCAGCCGCTCTGTAATTTATCCGGGAATTTATCTAAAACATGAAACCTGATAAATAATTGCTGATGCGTAAGCACGTGCTTAATTATAGCCGGGTTATTCTTAAACGCAATGTTTTCACCAAAAACTTTCATCTGCGGAAGCTTTAGTAACTCGTTCTGCTCAATTAATTCTGTGGTTTCGATAAGCGGCAGGTCGTACATATTAGCCCAGATATCGCCTTCGCCGCGTTTATTCATTAACACCTCTTTACCATCAGATATTAACATATAGTTAAAATACCTTTTACGTACCTTAACAGTTTTAATTTTTACAGGCAAATACGTTGTTGCATTTGTTTTAAAAGCAACACAGCCCAGCCTTACCGGGCAAATGCCGCAAGCCGGTTTTTTAGGTTTGCAAAGCATGGCCCCAAACTCCATTATGGCCTGGTTATGCAATGCCGGGCGGGCCTTATCAAGCACATCGTTGGCTATTTGCTGGAACATCTTTTTTCCCTTCGGCGAATTTATGGGTTCATCCACTCCAAAATATCGCGCCAGCACACGGTAAACATTACCATCAACTACAGCCTTCGCTTCGTTTGATGAGAAGGAGGATATGGCGGCGGCGGTATATTCACCTATACCCTTAAGCTTTATCAGTTCGTTATATTTAACCGGGAACACGCCGCTATATTGCTGCTGCACCAGCTGCGCGGTTTTTAACATATTGCGGCCCCTGGAATAATAACCTAGGCCCTGCCATAAGCGTAGTACCTCGTCTTCATGTGCTGCTGCAAAGTCAGTTACGGTTGGGTATTTTTCTGCAAAGCGATAAAAATAGGGCGTGCCCTGCTCAACACGCGTTTGCTGTAATATAATTTCAGACAGCCATATGATGTAAGCATCGGTTGTTTTGCGCCAGGGCAGGTCGCGCTTATTATCGTTGTACCAGGCTATCAGTTCGGCAGAAAGATCCATCGCCTGCAAATTAACATCATATCATCTCTGTATCATAATTTACAGCAAAAAATGCCGATTTAAGGCTGCCCGAAAAAAAATCTGCTATTTATTTTATTCTTTATAAATAAAGCGATACTTTTGCAACCCCAAAACAGTTAAGTATTTATACATTTAAATAAAAGAAAACAGGATATGACCAAGGCAGAAATTATAGCTGAAATCTCATCTAAAACAGGAATAGAAAAAGTGGACGTGCAGGAAACTGTTGAGGCGTTTTTTAAGGTAGTTAAAACCTCGATGGTTGGCGGCGAAAACGTATACGTTAGAGGTTTCGGTAGCTTTGTTGTAAAAAAGAGAGCTAAAAAAACAGCCCGTAACATCTCAAAAAACACTGCCATCATTATCCCTGAGCATTTTGTGCCAAGCTTTAAACCGGCTAAAACTTTTGTTGAAAAAGTAAGAAGCGGTAACAAAACGGCTAAAGCAAGCAAGTAATCTGGTATGAGAGTTAAACAAATAGTTGTAGGCGTAGCAGTAGTTGCTATTATGGGCTATTTGTATTCGTTACCGGTTAAGGGTTTGGTTAAACCAAAAGAGGCAACCCGTGGCAATGCTGCGGCGGGTACTGCGCCAAAAGCAACAGCAAACGCTAATATAAATACAGCTTCGGTATCGGCATTGGCTAAACCTAATATTGATGCTACTATAGCGCAAGAGATAAGCGCGCTTGAAAACAAGCTTAAAACCGCCGGCGAGGCAGACAAAGTAACCCTGCAAAGGCAATTAGCCAAAGCATGGGACAGCGTTACCCAACCGGCCCCTGCAGCTTTTTACTACGCGGATATTGCACATAGCAGTAACCAGATGGAAGATTGGTTAAATGCAGGTAACCGTTTTAACGCGGCGTATAAATTATCAACCGATACAGCGGCACAAGGTACATATGTTGCAAATGCTGTTGAAGCATTTGACCATGCCACCAAACTGCAGCCGGCCAGCCTTGAGGCTAAGACCGGGCTGGGTGTTGCTTATGTAAACGGTGGCGCTATGCCAATGCAGGGTATCGCGCTTTTGCTTGATGTAGTAAAAAAGGACCCTAAAAACCACGACGCGGTGCTAAACTTAGGCATGTTTGCCATGAAGAGCGGCCAGTACGAAAAAGCGGTTGACAGGTTTAAAACCCTTATTGCACAAAAGGAAGAAGTAGAGCCTTATTTTTATTTAGCCGAAAGCTATAAACAGCTGGGTAAAAAACAGGAAGCGATTGCAGCTTATGAAAAATGCAAACAATTAATGGGCGACCCGGTTGCGGGACAGCGCATAGATGAGTATATAAAGGAATTAAAGAAATAAATTAATCACATTTAAAAATTATTACTATGCCAAGCGGTAAAAAACGTAAAAGACATAAAATGGCTACCCACAAACGCAAAAAGCGTTTAAGAAAAAACAGACATAAGAAAAAATAAGCTACTGTAAAGTAGCTTATACCTCGCTTTGCGGGGTTTTTATGTGTGTATTTTACCCACTTATTAACTTGCGGCGCAATAGTGCGCCGTTTTAAGAAATGGAGTAGCAGTTGATAAAAGAATTAATTATCGATTCATCCCCCAACGGGGCTACCATTGCATTATTACAGGACAGACAACTTGTAGAACTCCACAAAGAGCAGATCACTAACAATTATACTGTTGGCGATATTTATTTAGGCCGCATAAAAAAAATTATGCCCAGCCTTAATGCGGCCTTTGTGGATGTTGGTTACGAGAAGGATGCCTTTTTGCATTATCTTGATTTGGGGCCGCAGGTACAAAGCCTGCTTAAGCTTACTAAACAAGTGCGTAGCGGTGGGTACCAATCGAAGCTTTTAGATAATTTTAAGCCGGAAGCTGATATTAACAAAGGGGGCAAGATCTCTGATGTATTATCAAAAAGCCTGCTTGTACCCGTACAAATAGCCAAGGAGCCAATTTCTACAAAAGGCCCCCGCTTAAGTTCCGATCTGTCAATAGCAGGCCGGTATGTTGTGCTGGTGCCTTTTTCTGAGGTGATATCCATCTCAAAAAAGATAAAAAGCAATACGGAACGCAACCGCCTGCGTAAGGTGGTTGAAAGCATTAAACCAAAGCATTTCGGCGTTATTATACGTACCGTATCTGAGGGTAAAGGTGTGCAGGAATTGCAGAAGGACCTGCTTGACCTGATATCTAAATGGGAAACATTTGTTACCAAGCTGCACGGAACCGAACCCTCTAAAAAGGTTTTAGGCGAAATTGGCCGTACATCTACCATCCTGAGGGATATCCTTAACCCCGACTTTCAGCATATTTATGTGAACGAGCAGAGTATGTATGAAGAGGTGAGGTCGTACATACACGAGATCTCTCCCGATCTGGAAGGCATTGTCCGTTTACACAAACACAAGGAGCCCATTTTTGAGCACCACGGTGTTGATAAGCAGATCAAATCAACCTTTGGCAAAACGGTAAACCTTGCCGGTGGCGCCTACCTGGTTATTGAGCATACCGAAGCCCTGCACGTTATTGACGTAAACAGCGGTAACCGTACAGCCAACAAAGAAAACCAGGAAGAGAACGCCTACCAGGTAAATAAAGAAGCCGCCAAAGAAATTGCCCGCCAGCTGCGCCTGCGCGATATGGGAGGCATAGTGGTTGTCGATTTTATTGACATGCACAAGCCAACCAACCGTAAAGAGCTTTTTGATTACCTGAAAGCCCAAATGGCGGACGACCGTGCCAAGCACACCATTTTGCCGCCAAGCAAATTTGGATTGATCCAGATCACCCGCCAGAGGGTAAGGCCCGAAATGAACATTGTTACCAGCGAGGTTTGCCCTGCTTGTGGCGGTACCGGCACTATCAGGCCAACCGTTTTATTGATAGATGATATTGAAACAAATTTCAACTATATCCTTACCGAGCAAAACGAGAAAAATATTACGCTTTGTGTACACCCGTACATTGAGGCATACATTAAAAAAGGCGTATTTAACCGCCAGATGAAATGGTATTTTAAATATGGCCAGTGGATAAAGGTTAAAAGTAACCCGGCCTACCAGATCACCGAGTTTAAGTTCTTCTCAGCGAAGGATGAAGAGATAAAATTGTAAATGTGCGGATTTGCAGATGTGCAAATATGCAAATGAATATAAAGAGCAGATGTTTTAAATAGCATCTGCTCTTTTTGGTTATCTTTAAATATGTGGGGAAGAAAAAGCTTATCATCGTTGTTAAAAGAAATAATTATCCAAGCTGAACAGGTTGGTTTGCCTCAAAAAGATTTACAAATAGCAACAGAGTATATAGAGTACAACGAGTTTGGTGTTGCCCTTGAACATGTGATAGACCAGTTATTTGAATTTGACATTAAAATAAACCAAGTGATGTACGATTCAATAGCATTGTCTGCACAAGCCATGAAAATGGATGAAAATACATATAGTTTCCTTAAAAGCTTAATTGGCTCGGATTAATTTTAAAATAATTGCTAATTTTATTGGCAAAACAATCGTAAATCGTACTTCTAAAATCTAAGATCAAATTGGCTAAATCTAAAATCGCTTATTTCTGTCAAAGTTGCGGCTACGAGTCGGCTAAGTGGCTGGGCAAATGCCCAAGCTGCCAACAGTGGAATACTTTTGTTGAAGAAATTTTAGAGAAGTCCAACGCTTCCGTACCAAACTGGAAGGCCAGTCCTGCATCATCACAACGCGCCAATAAACCTGTGGAAGTAGCTGATATCACTTTTAAGGAAGAACATAGGTTATTAACGCCCGATAAAGAATTTAACCGTGTTTTGGGCGGTGGTATTGTTGCCGGCTCATTGGTATTGATAGGCGGCGAACCTGGTATAGGTAAATCAACCCTGATGCTGCAGCTGGCGCTGAATATGCCCAATGTTAAGGTATTGTATGTATCGGGCGAGGAAAGCGACCACCAGATAAAAATGCGGGCGGAACGCCTTGCGGCAGTTGGCAGTGAGCAGTTGGCAGTGAGCAGTCGAAAATCCGAAAATCCGAAATCCGAAATTAACAAAGGTTGCTACATCCTTACCGAAACATCAACCCAAAACATATTTAAGCAGATTGAAGAGTTACAGCCGGATATCCTGGTGATTGATTCCATTCAAACGCTGCATTCCTCGCACGTGGAATCTACTCCCGGCAGCGTATCGCAGGTACGGGAATGTACCGCCGAACTTTTACGTTTTGCCAAGGAAACATCAACACCGGTGTTTTTGATAGGCCACATTACTAAAGATGGGATGATAGCCGGGCCAAAAATACTGGAGCATATGGTAGATACCGTATTGCAGTTTGAAGGCGACAGGCACCATGTTTACCGCATATTGCGCACCATTAAAAACCGTTTTGGCTCATCATCAGAACTGGGCATTTACGAGATGCTGGGCGAGGGCCTGCGCGAGGTATCAAACCCATCAGAGATCCTATTATCCCAACGCGACGAACCATTAAGCGGCATCACTATATCTGCCACCTTAGAGGGCATGAGGCCGATGCTGATAGAAACCCAGGCATTGGTAAGCACATCGGCATATGGCACGCCACAGCGCACCGCAACCGGCTTTGATACTAAACGTATGAGCATGCTGCTGGCCGTGTTGGAAAAACGCTGCGGATTTAGGCTGGGCGCTAAGGATGTGTTCCTGAATATTACCGGCGGCATCCGCGTGGAAGACCCGGCTATTGACTTAGGCTTAGCCGCGGCCATTATTTCATCGCACGAGGATATCCCCATTCCTGCAAAAACCTGTTTCGCGGGCGAGATTGGCTTATCGGGCGAGATCCGAGCGGTTAACCGGGTAGAGCAGCGCATAGCCGAAGCACAAAAACTTGGCTTCGAACAGATCTTTATCTCTAAGTACAATATGCCAACCGCAGCTAAAGACAAGAAGCGGCTCGACCTGTCGCGCTACACCATTGATGTGAAAGTTGTAGGCAGGATAGAGGAGGTATTTGGGCTGTTATTTGGATAATGCAGGCGATTATGGTCTCAAAAAATCCCCGTCTACAATTAAAAGCTTTACGCCTTCGGCAGATACGGAGCGGTGCGAGCTGGCATCGTCAGATACTACATAACTTTGCCCTTTGCTTAGCGTAAATATTTCGCCTGTGGCAAGCTCGCTGTTAAAACTACCTTCCAGGCAATGCACGATGTGGCCTTTCTGGCACCAGTGGTCGGCAAGGTAACCGGGCGAATATTCTACCAGGCGTATACGGAAACCGGGCAACTGCAGCGTTTGCCACCAGGATGTTCCCTGTTCGCCCGGATGTTCTTCTTTGGAGATTTTATCCCAATTTATGGTTTGGAAGGGGATAGTCGTATTCATTAAAACTTTTGTTTATTATCAGGCTAATTATAGCCTCCTATTTACTTAACCACCCGTTATCGCCCATCCAGGTTTTTAGCCACTCAAACCAAAGGCCTTTACTTTTTGGGTTAAACATCCCAAATCCATGCCCGCCCTCGGGGAAGATGTGCATTTCGGCTTTTACCTTGTTTTTTACCAGCGCATCGTACATGATCAAAGCATTCTCTATAGGTACCGTGTCATCATCTTCGGCGTGTAGTATAAACGTTGGGGGTGTGTTGGCGGTTACCTGTTTTTCGTTCGAGTACAGGTCCAGCTGTTCAGGCGTCGGGGTTTTGCCAAGCAGGTTTTCGCGAGTGCCGGCATGGCCCTTTTCGCCAAAGGTTATTACCGGGTATATCAGCATCATAAAATCGGGCCTAACGCTGGTGTTGTCTTTATTTTCAATTACCACCTTATCAAAGTGGGTGCCCGTGGTAGAAGCCAGATGCCCCCCTGCCGAAAAGCCCATAATACCAACGCGGTTGGGGTTGATGCCCCATTTGGCGGCACCCTGCCTTACCATTTGTATGGCACGCTGTGCATCCTGCAGCGGGCCGATGGTTTTATCAACCATGATTAGGTCGGTAGGCAGGCGATATTTTAGTACAAAGGCTGCTACGCCTATCTTATTAAACGCTTTAGCTACGGTAAACCCCTCATGCTCGGATGCCAGCCCGGCATAAGAGCCACCCGGACAAATTACCACGGCGGTACCGTTGGCCGTGCCTTTTTCCGGCAGGTAGGCGGTAAGAGTAGGTATGCTAACGTTGGTTATCCAAAAGGTATCGGTAATAGTCTCCGCATAAGTGGCCGGGGTAGGTTTTGAATTGGGCACGACCTTGGGGTAAAGCGGCATAGGCTTTTCCTGGCCAAAGGCGGCAGCGGTTATAACAGTCAAAATCAGCGTGGTTAAAAAATTCCTCCTCATGGTCGGTCTGGTAATTGGCGAGCCAAAGTACAATTTATGCAAACAAAAAACGATGCTGTAGTGTGCAGCATCGTTTTTTGTAATCTCCGCGAATCAAAAGCGGCGGAATTGTGCGACTCCTCCCTTGGGAAGGTGTAGGAAGGGGTTAATGAACTAATCGGAACCCCTCCCTGCCGATGCACAACCCACCACACCCCTTCCGTGGGGAGGGAATTAATATTGCTAACTCTTCGGCCCGCCAAATTCCATTAGATAGGCTTTTAAAAACTCGTTCAGGTCGCCGTCCAGTACGGCGGCAGCGTTGGAAGTTTCGTGATCAGTACGCAGGTCTTTAACCAGCTTGTATGGGTGCAGTACGTAATTACGGATCTGCGATCCCCACTCAATCTTCTTCTTATTGCCTTCCACCGCACTTGAAGCTTCCGCACGTTTGCGCATCTCGGCCTCGTATAATTGCGATTTTAGTAAACGGATAGCATTCTCCTTATTCTGTAATTGCGAGCGCGATTCCTGGTTTTTGATGATGATGCCCGACGGTTTGTGGTATAAACGTACCGCGGTTTCAACCTTGTTTACGTTTTGCCCGCCTGCACCGCCCGCGCGGAACGTCTCAAACTCGATATCGGCATCCTTTACTTCTATCTCTATGGTATCATCAACCAAAGGGTACACATAAACCGAAGCAAAAGAGGTATGGCGCTTAGCATTGGCATCAAAGGGCGATACGCGCACCAAACGGTGAACGCCGTTCTCTCCCTTTAAATAGCCGTAGGCAAAATCGCCTTCCAACTGCAGGGTAACGGTTTTTACACCGGCCACATCGCCAGGCTGGTAATCCTGCTCGGTAACTTTGTAGCCGTTCTTTTCGCCCCACATAATGTACATGCGCATCAGCATACCTGCCCAGTCGCAGCTTTCGGTACCACCGGCGCCGGCCGTAATTTGCAGTACGGCGTTAAACTGGTCTTCCTCTGCGCTCAGCATGTTTTTAAACTCCAGTTCTTCAACCGCGGTTAATGCCAGGGCATACTGCTCGTTCATTTCAGGCTCGGTAGCATCGCCACTCTGGAAAAATTCGAACAATACATTGGTATCTTCTACCACCGATACTACCTTTTGGAAGGCGTCGGTCCATATTTTTTTTGTTTTGATGGATGCCAGTACCTTCTCGGCATCTTTAGGATGGTCCCAAAAGTTTGGGCCTAAGGTTATATCCTGTTCCTTTTGCATGGCATCGAGTTTGGTATCGATGTCAAAGATGCCTCCTCAGGGAAGTTGTTCTATCCCTTAAATCCTGCATGTTTTCTCTTGTCATAATGGCAAAGATATAAATTTGGTTGACGTAGGTTATAAAAGTTAGAGTGGTTGTAGAAGTTGTAAGGTGCGGCTTGCTAAACAAAAAAGGTTGCAAGGATCTGACCTTACAACCTTTATAGCTTTTATAACCCTTTTAACCTAATTACGCAATCCGCAGTTGGTTTAGCAAAAGGCCCATATCGCCGGCGTTGCCGCTTAATTTTGATAGCATGGCACTAAGGGCAAATTCTTTATTCTGTTCGCTTTTGGATTGTTTGATCAGTTCCTGCATCACCGGCGGGATCAGTTCATCTGCTATCTGCATAGCCTGGGGCGTATCAATATTGTAAAAATTGTTCAGTTTATTGGCAAATTTATTTACCGCGCTGTTTATAAGCGGGTTATCATACAAACCCGAAAACTGGAAGTATTTCACCAAGTCCTTCAACCGGCCACTTTCCATCTGGTTTTTTAATACCTCGATGATAGAACTCGAAGCTTCGTTTATTACCGCTTCGCGGTATTGTTCCGGTACTGCCGGGTTGTTGATAACAGCATTATCAGCGTTATTTTTTACAAGCAAAAAGAGTTTTTCGAACATGATAGTATGTAATTAAAAAACAAATTAAGAAAATGATGAAAAATAATTGGTTTATTTATCAACACCACAAATATATGAATTGTTTATTTTGATTTTCAAAAAATTATTCAATATCTGTTATTGATATGACAATTTTAAGGTGTAAAACAAACACTATGTATGGTGTGTTAAAATAACACTAAACTGTCCTATTTTCACTTTTACTTCAGGGCTCAGTTTTAACTTGTTATTTTTACAAAAAACATCACAACTATGCTGCCAAATATCAATTTCACAACCACCCAATCTTATAAATACCTAACCGACCATTATATAGATATCGTGTCGAAAAATTTAAAGGAATTATTTGAAGCTGATAACCAACGTTTTGAAAAATTTTCGTTACAGTTTGACGATATTTTGCTGGATTACTCCAAGAACCGCGTGGACGACGAGACCGTTGCTTTATTGATACAACTGGCGCGCGAGTGTGGTGTAAATAAGGCAATTGAGGCCATGTACTCGGGCGAGAAGATCAACGTTACCGAAGGCCGCCCGGTGTTACACATCGCTTTGCGTAACCGCAGCAACACACCAGTTTATGTTGATGGCAAAGATGTAATGCCCGATGTGAACGGCGTGTTAGATCATATGAAAGAGTTTAGTGAAGCCATCATCAACGGTAAATGGACGGGTTACACAGGCAAAGCTATTACCGATGTGGTGAATATCGGCATCGGCGGGTCTGACCTTGGCCCCGTAATGGTTACCGAAGCTTTAAAGGCTTACAAGAACCACCTCACCATGCACTTTGTATCCAACGTGGATGGTACACACATAGTAGAAACTTTAAAAGAGGTTGACCCGGAAACTACCCTGTTCCTCATCGCGTCAAAAACGTTTACCACGCAGGAAACCATGGGCAACGCCCACAGCGCCCGCGACTGGTTTATTGAAAACGGAGGTAAAGATGAGGACGTGGCCAAGCACTTTGTGGCGCTTTCTACCAATACCGAAGGGGTTGAAAAATTTGGCATTGATACCAATAATATGTTCGAGTTTTGGGATTGGGTTGGCGGCCGCTACTCGTTATGGAGCGCCATTGGCCTGTCCATTTCCCTAAGCATCGGCTTTGATAATTTCGCGGAGCTGCTGGATGGCGCACATGCCATGGACAACCATTTTAAAGATGCTCCGCTCGAGCAAAACCTGCCTGCTATTTTAGCGCTGATAGGCATTTGGCATAGCAACTTTTTTGAAGCAGAAACAGAAGCCATCCTTCCGTACGACCAGTACATGCACCGCTTTGCAGCATATTTCCAGCAGGGGGATATGGAAAGCAATGGCAAACATGTTGACCGTAATGGCAAGCATGTCGACTATCAAACCGGCCCTGTTATCTGGGGCGAACCTGGCACAAACGGGCAGCATGCTTTTTACCAGCTGATACACCAGGGCACCAAATTGATCCCCTGCGATTTTATAGCGCCTGCGCAGTCGCACAACCCGCTTGGCGAACACCACAATATGCTGCTCTCAAATTTCTTTGCCCAAACCGAAGCTTTAATGAATGGCAAAACCGAAGAGGAAGTAATTGCCGAACTGAAAAAAGCCGGTAAAGCTGATGAAGAGATCAGCAAAATAGCGCCATTTAAAGTATTTGAAGGCAACCGCCCTACAAACTCTATACTGGTTAAAAAAATAACCCCGCGCACTTTGGGTAGTTTAATTGCCATGTACGAGCATAAAATATTTGTACAGGGCATTATATGGAACATTTACAGTTTTGACCAATGGGGTGTTGAGCTGGGCAAGCAACTGGCCGGTAAGATCCTGCCCGAACTGAAAGATGATAAAGAGGTAACCAGCCACGATTCCTCGACAAACGGGTTGATCAACCAGTATAAGGCCTGGAGGTGAACCCTGAGTTAGCAGTGTGAGTTGACATTGGCAGTACCTGTTTTAATTGCGATGTTGAAACATTTACAGCCGAATGTAGCCTCAACAATTTTATAATCAAAAAGGCCGCGAATATCGCGGCCTTTTTGATTATCGGGAGGGCTGGGCATTAAGCTTTCACCCGCTCTACATACGCGCCTGTAGCGGTATCTACTTTTACTTTATCGCCTATGTTGATGAACAGCGGCACCTTTATTTCGGCGCCGGTTTCAACCGTAGCGTTTTTTAGCGCACCAGTAGATGTATCACCTTTTACAGCCGGCTCGGTATAGGTTATTTCCAGCTCGGCCGAACCGGGGATAGATGCCATAATAGGCTCTTCGCTTTCAAAGGCTACAATAACGTTCATCCCTTCTTTAAGGAACCTTACCGCAGGGCCAAATAACCTTTTTGGTACGTTATGCTGGTCGTAAGTGGTGTTATCCATTATCACAAGGGCATCACCATCTTCATACAGGTACTGGTAATCGTTGGTTTCCACACGTGCTATATCCACTTCTTCGTCTGTACGGAACCGGTACTCCACCAATTTGCCCGATTTTACATTACGCATGCGGGCCTGGTAAAACGCACGCAGGTTACCCGGGGTGCGGTGTAAAAACTCCTCTACCTGAACCAGCTCTCCGTTAAAACGAAGTACATTTCCATTTTTTACATCAGATGCTTTTGCCATAAATGTTATAATTGAGGCGCAAAATTAGGGATTAGATTTAATTTTTCAGACAGGGAATGTAAGATAATGCCTTTGGGACATTAAGGCTGCAAACCATAGGCTGCAGGTATAATTAATTGGTAACCTCCCGCAAAGCTTCAATAATTTTTTTCGCGGTGGCAGCAAGTTCATCCTGCGTTGGGGATAACTTAGGCTGGGCAAAGTTCATATCGTCAACCCGGTTCATAGGTATTAAATGGATGTGCGCATGGGGCACTTCCAGGCCAATTACCGCTACACCAACCTTTTTGCAGGGGATGGCTTTTTTTACACCCGTAGCTACAATTTTGGCGAACATTTGCAAGCCCATGTAGGTTTCGTCATCCAGGTCAAAAATGTAATCAACTTCTATTTTAGGGATAACCAGCACATGCCCTTCGGCTAAAGGGCTGATGTCCAGGAAAGCTAAAAACTCATTGGTCTCGGCAACTTTATGCGCCGGGATCTCGCCAGCTATTATTTTTGAGAAGATGCTCATGGGTTAGTTTAATTAGTGATTTAATGTGCCGATAACTATCGGGATAAGTGAGTTAGTGATTTAAAACGCGCTAAATCACTAATTCACTAATTCGTCATTATCGTGAGATCTCTAATATCTCAAATTCAATTTTGCCTGCGGGTACAGTGATCTCGGTTTTATCGCCTACAGATTTACCTAACAGGCCTTTTGCAATTGGCGATGCTACAGAAATTTTACCTGCTTTAAGGTCGGCCTCGCTTTCTGATACCAATTGATAACTCATGGTGGTACCGCTCTTGATATTTTTTATTTTTACGATAGATAGCGCCAAAACCTTTGATGTATCCAGTTTAGATTCGTCAAGCAGTCGTGCGTTTGCCAATGCTTCCTGCATTTGGGCAATTTTGCCTTCGTGTAAACCCTGCGCCTCTTTTGCCGCGTCGTATTCGGCGTTTTCCGATAGATCGCCTTTATCCCGTGCCTCCGCTATTGCAGCGCTGATATTAGCACGGCCGGTAGTTTTTAAGTATTGTAATTCTTCTTTTAATTTTTCTAAACCTTCTTTGGTATAGTACGATACCTCTGCCATAACACAATTATAATTAGTATTGATTTATAATTACCGCCAAAAAAAACCGCCCCCCTACTTTTTGATAGAAGAGCGTGATGGCCTTAAAAACAAAACAAGACTACGTGGGCCGGGCCTGCATAGTCTTGTTTTGTGTAAAACGAAGATAGTATAATTAAGTTTTAATATCCAAATTTTTTGTTGCACTCATGATAAAGCCATTCGCTTCCCGATAGCTATCGGGACACTACTCACTAATTAATCCAAGTTCACCAAGCTTCCGCGCCATTACCTCGCTTATTTTGCGGTAACTGTCAAACGTCCACCCGGCAACGTGTGGGCTTAATAGTATCTTGCCGCTTTTGCGCAGTTCATCAAACCAGGCCTGGTCCCCCAGCGCCGGGAATTTCTCTACCTCCAGCACATCTAACCCGGCTGCTATTATTTTGCCGTGTTTGATAGCATTAAGCACGGCCTGTGTTTTAACCACCTTGCCGCGGGCCATGTTCAGGAAAAATATCGGTTTTTTAAAATGGAACAGGTATTCGTCGTCAACCATTCCGTTGGTTTCGGCAGTAAGGGGGATATGCAGGCTTAACACATCGCTGTGCTTAACAATCTCTTCCATGCTTACCTCGCGGGCATACCTGTCGCTAAAGCCCGTTTTGTATTTATCGTAAGCAATAACGTTCACCTCAAACCCCGATAGCTTTTTGGCAAAGCTGCTGCCCATATGGCCGTAGCCAATAATGCCAACCGTTAATCCCTTTAGCTCGTAACCACGATTTTCCTCGCGGCGCCAGCTGCCTGAGCGGATCTCCGCATCGGCAATGTTCATATTGTTCATTAGCGATAACAGCATCCCGATGGCATGCTCGCCAACCGCATCCATATTACCCTCGGGGGCGTTTATCAGTTTAATGCCTTTGGCAAGCGAGTAATCCTCGTCAATATTATCCATGCCTGCCCCGGCTCGGCAAATAAAGCGCAGGTTGGCGGCCTTATCTATAAAAGCTTTATCTACCTGGAACTTCGACCGGATGGCCAGCCCATCGTAATTATCAATAATGGCAAAAGCTTCATCGAGCTTCATATCCGGCTGGTAATTGCAGGTATAACCCAGTGTTTCGGCTTGCTCCATAAAGGCCGGGTGCAGGTCGTCGACTATAAGGATGTTGTTTTTCAAGAGCGTAAGTTTTGATGGTAAAACTACAAATTTAGAAAGTATAAGATACGGGCAGTTAATTATGTGGTTTACGCATGACGATTTACTCACCCCGACTACGCTTCGCTGGTCGACCCTCTCTGCTTCGCAAAGAGGGTGAGGAAAATGAAGCTTACCCTCTTTCCGCTTGCGGAGAGAGGGTGGTCGAGCGAAGCCAAGACCGGGTGAGTAAATCCTTCACTCAATCTTGGCACGTAAATAGCAATATCCCACCTATGAAAATGCCTTTTGGAAAAGCACGAACCGATATAAAGCAATATATAGACACGCTATCGCACGACGGGTTCAGAAAAATATTTGACCAGATAGACCAGTTGAGTGTAAAAAAAGGTGTGGATAAACACGGGCTGGATAAATTTATTAACCAATGCGCTTATATAGCGGCCGGCTCGGGCGCTATTGCCGGCAGCGGGGGCCTTATGACCATGCTGGTGGGTATGCCGGTTGATTTTGTAAACCTGATAACCCAACAATTCAGGGTTACTATGGCCATTATGTATTATGCCAAAGGCAGCTATAGGGTAGGGTTCGACGAATTTATGCAGTTGGTGGCAACATCTTTTAAGATAGAAGCCGGTGTTGCGGTAACCAAGAATGTAATGGAAAGTATTGCCGAAAAACTATTGCTGGCATTTGGAGTGCGGGCCGCCGAACGCCTGGTACCCGTTGTAGGCGCTGTTATCGGAGGCACCGCCAACTACCTGTTTGTAAAACGCATGGCGCAAAAGGTTAAAGAGATTAACAGGGTAGATAAGCACGTTATAATACCTGTAGTGTAACTACCTGTTTGCTGCTATTTCATTGGTCAGCTTCACAAAGTCGGCAACACTTAGTCGCTCGGCACGCAGGTCGAGGGTTTTGTTATCTACCATCTTCTCTTTGTTTATTAAGGATGAAACGGCATTGCGCAAAGTTTTACGGCGTTGGTTAAACCCTGCCTTTACCACCTGCCAAAACAGTTTTTCGTCGCAGCCCAGGTCGGCGGTTTCGTTGCGGGTTAGCCGGATAACTGCCGACAGCACTTTTGGCGGCGGGTTAAATACCCCGGCCTTCACCGTAAACAAATACTCTACCTTATAATAAGCCTGCAAAAAAACGCTCAGGATACCATACTCTTTACTGCCCGGTTTAGATGCACAGCGCTCGGCCACTTCCTTTTGGAACATGCCCACCACCTCGTGCACCTGGTCGCGGTGGTCCAGGATCTTAAAAAGTATCTGCGAGGAGATGTTGTAAGGGAAGTTGCCGATAACCGCCATCTGGCTTTTAAACTTCGCTTTAAAGTCGAGCTCCAAAAAATCATCATTAATAAGCCGCTCGCCCAGATTGGGGTATTTCTTTTTCAGGAACGTGTATGATTCTGTATCGATATCGATCAAAAAAGTTTCGTAATCGGCCTTTTGCAGCAAAAAATCAGACAGGATGCCCATACCGGGGCCAACCTCTAACACTTGTTTGTACTTACCCGCCGGGCGCAGGCTCTCCACAATTTTCGAAGCTATATTTTTATCAGTAAGAAAGTGTTGCCCTAAATGTTTTTTTGCTCTTACTAACGTCATTACCTGTTTTTATTTGAGCAAATTAAGGCATATTTGTGCTTTAATCAGGAATTATAAACTTAAAATCTTTTTATTTGCATGTTGAGCGCTAAGCTAAAGGCTTAAAGCACAAAGCAAATTATAAGATCCGGCACTATAAAGGCCGGTGAATTAAATATAATCGGTGAAATCTAAAAAGAAAGTAATCGATGAAATCATACTACTATGAGCGACAAACCTAAAATAGGAATAAGTATTGGCGATGTTAACGGGATAGGACTTGAAATTATCATCAAAACCCTGGCGGATACCCGCATATATGACTACTGCACACCTATTGTTTACGGGCATACCAAAGTGGCATCGTTCCACCGCCGTAATACCGAGATCAGCGAGTTTAGCTTTAATGTAACCGACCACCCGGCCAACGCGCTGCACCGCAAACCTAATATGATAAACTGCTGGGAAGAGGATGTACGCATCGAGCCCGGCCAGGTGACCGCTGAAGGTGGCAAGTATGCCTATATTTCGTTGCAACGCGCTACCGACGACCTGCTTGCCGGCCACATAGACGGCTTGGTAACCGCACCTATCAATAAGGACAATATCCAGAACGCGGAGTTCAGTTTTCCCGGCCATACCGAATATTTACAGCATCGCGATAGCAAAACCGAATCGTTAATGTTTTTGGTGAGCGAAACCCTGCGCGTGGGGGTAGTAACCGGCCACATCCCGGTATCAAAAATTGCCGAAAGCATCACCACCGATAAAATAATACACAAGCTAAAGCTGATGAACGCCAGCCTGCAGGACGATTTTTGGGTGCGTAAACCCAAGATAGCGGTACTGGGCTTAAATCCCCACGCCGGCGACAACGGTCTTATCGGCAACGAGGAGAAAGATGTGATCATCCCGGCGATTGAAGAAGCCAGGAACAACGATGTGCTTGCCTTTGGCCCGTACTCGGCCGATGGCTTTTTTGCCAACGGTACCTATTTGCAGTTTGACGCCGTGCTGGCCATGTACCACGACCAGGGGCTGATTCCTTTTAAGCAGATCGCGTTCGAGTCGGGGGTTAATTACACTGCGGGACTAAGCTTTGTGCGCACCTCGCCGGATCACGGTACAGCGTATGATATAGCAGGCAAAAACATGGCATCCGAGATCTCGTTCCGCGAGGCGCTATTTACTGCTATCCACATTATTAAGCATCGCCGGGAAACCGCCGAACTTAACGAAAACCCGCTTGTTTTTGCCAAGTTAAGCAGAGACAGGGACTAATAAGGCCTTTTACAGATACTGTTTTAAATTAATTACCGTTAAATAAAACATTTATCTCTAAAAATCATTTTCCAGCTTAATGAGTAATTTAATTAACCGCATCAGGTCAATTGATGCGTTTCGTGCGGTTACCATGTTCCTGATGATCTTTGTTAATGATCTGGATGGCGTGCCAAACACACCCGAGTGGCTCAAACATGCAGATGTAAATGCCGACGCTTTAGGACTTGCCGATACCATTTTCCCCGCCTTTCTTTTTATTGTGGGTTTATCAATACCCTACGCTTTTAAAAAACGCCTTTATAACGAGGACGCCAAGCTGCCGCTGCGTATTATCACACGGTCGTTCGCGCTTATATTTATCGGGTTTTTTCACGCCAATATGGAAACCTATAACGAGGCTACCACCGTGTTGCCCAAGCCCGTTTGGGATAGCCTGGCCACCTTCAGCTTCTTTTTTATCTTTTTAGATTACAGCAAAACCAGTTCCAAACTAAAGCAATACATTTTCCAGGGATTTGGCGTGGCATTGCTGATAACCATGTGCATCCTTTACAAAAGCACCGACCCAAGCCACCCCTGGCTGCATTTAACCTGGTGGGGCATACTGGGGCTCATCGGGTGGTCGTACCTGGTGTGTGCGTTTATATACTATTACAGTAACGGGGTACTTTGGGTACAGGCCGCCGCCTGGATCTTCTTCATGTTCTTCAATATCGATTTTCACTTTGGCATGCTCAACTTTTTAAACGGCATCCAAAAGTATATGTGGATAGCCGGCAACGGCGCCATGCAGGCTTTTACCATGGCAGGCATATTTGTATCGGTAATGTACATGCGGCTAAACCAAAACAAAGAGATTAAGATGCTGTGGGTAGGCCTGCTGCTGATAGCCGTAATACTGTTTAACCTGGGCTTTATAGTGCGCTACTTTAGCGGCGGCATCTCTAAAATGCGCGATACCCCCTCGTGGGTGCTGATATGCACCGGCATTAGCCTGGTGGTGTACGCCGGCTTTGTTTACCTGGTAGATTTTAAGCATAAGTTTCATTGGTTTAAGGTGATAGAGCCCGCGGGCACCAATACCTTTACCTGCTACTTGCTGCCCTTTTTATTTTACCCCCTTTACCAGATGACCGACCTGGGCTACCCCGAATACTTTGACCAGGGTACTGGCGGGCTCATCAAATGTATCATCTTCTCGTTTGTAATGGTATGGCTAACCGGCCTGCTGCAAAAGATAAACGTAAGGCTGAAGATTTAGCAAGAGAGGCAGGAAGGCAAGAGCCAGGAAGCAGGATTTACCGGGGTGTCCCACTAAATATGACACACAATGAGACAGTTTGATAAATTGCTGATATACAAATAGTTACAAAAATTTATTTTTCAATTTTATTTAAAGCATAACTTTCAAAATTTACCTCAACTCATTTAATATAAGGTATTTATATATTTTCAACAGGGTGTCCCACTCGTTTCTGAATGGGACGGAATGGGACACCCGCTGATTTTAGATTTTAGAATTACGATTTCGGATTTAATGTATCAACCTAAATCCTCACCCGTGCTGAGAGAAGTTTACACTTTTAGTTACTAATACTGCGGTTAGTTTACACTTTTTTTCGCCCGGCATTCGCCTTATATTGCGCGCTTAATTACAGTCAGCCATGCCCGCAACCGCCCAATACTGGATAGATCATTTACAACTGCAGCCGCACCCCGAGGGTGGGTATTACAAAGAAGTTTTCCGTTCGCCCAATCAGGTTACGCGGGCCGGTGCTACGGCAGGGAAGCAGGCCTGCACATCCATTTACTATTTGCTGGAAGGCCGCGACTTCTCCGGCTTTCATCGCCTGGCGTCCGACGAGCTTTGGTATTTCCATAAAGGTGAGCCGCTGCATATCCATGTACTCGGCGCTGATGACAACCTCACCACCATCGAACTGAGCGACACGCTTACCGGCAACCTGCAGGCCATCATCCCGCCAAACACCTGGTTCGCGGCCGAGATCCCTTCTGACACCGGCTTTGCCCTAATGAGCTGCGCCGTTGCCCCCGGTTTTGATTTTGCCGAGTTCGAGATGGCGAAGAAGTTTGACTTGCTGGCGCGATATCCGCAGCATGCCAACTTGCTGGATAGGTTGTGCAGATGTTAACTACAGAAAAAGGTATAATTATTGCACCTTGATCTGTAACCAATAACATGATACATGAAACCACGAAAGATCTGGGCAAACTTCAGTGTTAAAGATGCCGCCCGCACCAACCAGTTTTATACGCAGCTGGGCCTTAAACCCAACAATACCAATAACTACCCCAAATTGGCCAGCTTCGCCTTTGGCGACGACGCGTTTGTGATCCATTTTTTTGAAGAAGGCTCGCAGATAAATGATTTTTTAACGACCGGCGCCACCAACGAGATCATATTTACGCTATCTGCCGAAACCGAACAGGAAGTAAAGGAGTGGGAAGAGCAGGTAAAGGCCGCGGGCGGCAGCATCTTCCAGCAGGCAGAGCGCGATAAAAATGGCTACTACGGCTGCGGCTTTGCCGACCCCGACGGGCATAAGTTTAATATACTGCTGATGGAAGAGGGGATGTAGTTGGCGTAGGCTGCCTACAACCCAACTTCGGCGTTCGATATTAAAAATTCATTATTCGATATTAAAAAAGCAGCGCCGCTGGGGTTGAGTGGCCTCTTACTTCTTCAATAACTCTGCCGAACCAAAAAACAGGTCTTTATCTTTGGTGTCCACGTTAACCGGAACCCGGCACGATAGCGAGTACACTCTGCTGCCAACCAATATCATTTGCAGGTACAAAGTGCTTTTTGTGGTATTGTCCACCCCGGTAAGGTTGTAGGTGGTGTACGTTTCCCATTTGCCTATAGTGGCCGGGCCAAAGGTGTAATTGATTTTCTTCGACGCAATTCCAGTCCTTAACCCATCGGCAAATCGCTGGTCGTCCTTTATCGGTGCAAGTGCGGCCGAATCTAAATGCGCCATCACAAAATAATCTACCATGTTGGCGCTGTAGGCAACACTATCCGCCTGCCTAAGGGTATAAACATCAACGTCGTTCCGCACCTCCTTTAGCGGCGCAGCAGGGAACTTCACCAAAAACTGCTCGTCCAGTTTTTGCGCAACCCAGGCAGTTTGGGCATTAACAGCAGCCGAAAACATCAGCGCAAACAACAACAGGTAACGGGCTTTTTTCATTGTGATTAGGATATGGAGTTAAGGTGATAAAAAGCCAAGATAGCGTTATCAGATGGATTTGAAAAGGTGGTGTGGTGGGTTTCGGTAAGGGGCAGTCCCGTTTTACGCTTATACGGCGTAGGCGTTAGGCGCGGGGGCCGTTATCGCTTCACGTGGGATTAGACATCTGTTCATTTAGATGTGAGATTTGTACAGGAATATAATGATTATACTGTGGATATAAGAAATTAGTAATACTTTGGAAATCCATTAATGTATCATAGCTGTTCTTATATCCTAATATAACCTTCTTTATTTTTAATATTGGAATTAAGCTTTTAAGCACCGTTGGCGAAATGGCTTTTTCAATTCTTATATATTCGCTGCTTTTGAACAGTGGTAATTCTACATAAGCGTAATTAATTCCACTTTTTGCAATAGAGTGTTTTAAATTACAAATATGGTGAGTAGACTCCTTTAAAGTGTACTGATCAAATTCATGGTGTGTTAAAAGCCTTACTTCTTTTTCATGTTCCCAAATTTTATTTTTATGCAATGCCATCAATGAAGACAATGCCTTCGGAAAGTTTTGGATAACCGAACTATGCTCTTTTTGAAATTCTTCATGAAAAGTCATAAAATCACGGAATCTTTCAACAGATTTACAACTACCGTACTGAACATTCGCTAACAGAAAATTTGACCATTCATCTATCGGATTAGTGACTTCGAAAACAATTGCGGCACCTAATCCATCCCCTCCATACAAACGCCACATCGGAAAGTTGTCAGGGCGGTTTTTATTAGTTACTTTACAAAATGAAGCAGTAAAAAAGTGGTTTTTATAACCATCAATTTGATCATTCGTAAACTTCATCTGCAAATTTTTAACAAGGAAGCTAACTTCTTGCGGGTCATTAAGAGCAATTAAATTGCTCAAGCGTAAATAACCACTATTAATAATTTCTATTATGTTTTGAACACTCGAACTATAGTGTATGAGGTCATAATTCCTTTTTGTTTGGTATTCTGTTTTATTTAGATTAAAAGAATTAAGTCTAAATTCAAATTTGCAGAATAAAGGCTCGTCCCCGCTATACCATGATCTCCTGCTGCCAAATTCGAGACTTGGGTAAAACTCTTTCGCGGATTTTAAGTATTTCTCAACAATATTATCGATGTAAGGAGTAGCGCTTTTTCGATTCATTTTTTGTAACTATAATAAGGTTCAGTAATGCAAGATAGCAAAATTACAGGTTGCAGGAAGCCCCCGCGTTGGATTGCAGCGGATACCGGCCCCGCGCCTAAGGCCTGTGCAGTATAAGCGTAAAGCCCGGCCGCAGGCAACGCCCATAGCGAGTTGGAAGTTGAAAGTAGGCAGTCAGGAGCCCTTTGTCATGATAAGCCTGTCGAACCATTGGCCGCCGGGTCTCCACCCGCGCCCTTCCAAAAGCTCAGGATTGACCCCCTGTTTAATAACACACCCCCAACCCCTCTCAAGAGGGGAGCTAAAATCCCAGAAAAACCCGCTCCCCGCACTACAATCCCCGCACATTCTCCCCCTGTTAACACCCCAAATCCCAATTAAAAAAAACACTTTCCGGTTTTGAGAAATTTACCTACATTTGCGGGCTAATTGTTGCTCATTGAAATCGCTAAAGACATATTCAATACCTTTTACCGGCCTTAAACTGGGTAAGCATTATTTTGAATACGAGATAAACGATGCTTTTTTTGCTGAATTTGATTATTCGCTGGTGAAAAAGGCTAACCTGGTTTGCAAGGTTGAACTGGATAAGCAGGAAACAATGCTGATCCTGAATTTTGACATTACAGGCACCGTTGGCGCCACTTGCGATAAGTGCCTTGCCGATTACCTGCAGCCGATGGACATACACGAGCAGCAGATAGCCCGCTTTACCGACGAGGAAATGGGCGAGGATGATGAGATAATTACCCTGGGCAAAAACGATCACGAGATCGCATTAGCCGGGCTGATATATGAATATGTTAACGTTGCCCTGCCGTTTATTGCAAATTGCAGCAACCAGGGCGATGGCAAGCAATGTGACGAGGAAATGCTGCAAAACTTAGATAAGCTTGCGGCAAATGATGAACAAACCGAGCGAATTGACCCGAGATGGGAAGCGCTTAAAAAATTAAAATAATATAATAACTAAAAGTTATGGCACATCCAAAACGGAAAATTTCAAAATCAAGAAGAGATAAACGCAGAACGCATTACAAAGCCGAAGCGCCTACTTTAACTACTTGCCAAACTACTGGCGCGGTACATTTACCACACCGTGCTTACACTGTTGACGGTAACGTTTACTTCAACGGAAAAATTCTGATCGAAAAGGCAGTTGCTGTATAAGTTAATTTTCTGAAATGAAGATTGGCTTAGATATTATGGGCGGCGATTATGCCCCCAGGGCAGCCGTTTTAGGAGCAATTGAAGCCGTCAAGGCTTTAACTGCAGGGCAAAAACTTGTGCTTATTGGCGACAAGGATGTAGCCCTTACCATTCTTCAGGAAAATAATTTTAGCCCCGATAACTTCGAGTTTGTACACACAACCGAGGTTATTGGCATGGGCGAACACCCCACAAAGGCCATTGTTCAAAAGCCAAATTCAAGTATAGCTGTTGGTTTCCAGATGCTTAAAGAGGGTGCCTTACAGGCATTTTCGTCGGCAGGGAACACCGGGGCCATGCTGGTAGGCAGTATGTTCAGCGTAAAAACCATACCCGGTGTAATACGCCCGGCCATGACAACCATTGTACCCAAACTTAAAGGCGGTTTGGGTATTATTTTAGATGTAGGCGCCAACGCCGATTGCAAGCCCGATGTGCTTTTGCAGTTTGGTATTTTGGGCAGCCTGCTTGCCGAATCTATCTACGGGATACCCAACCCGCGCATAGCGCTGATGAATATTGGCGAAGAAGAGGAAAAAGGCAACCTGCTTTTACAGGCCACCTATCCTTTAATGAAAGAAACCACCCTGTTTAACTTTGTTGGTAATGTGGAAGGGCGCGACCTTTTTGCCGATAACAACGATGTTATTGTTTGCGACGGTTTTACAGGCAACGTTATTCTTAAACTTGCCGAATCTTTTTACGTTATTACCCAAAAGAAAAGATTAAAAGACGAATTTTTTGACCGTTTTAACTACGAGCAATACGGCGGAAGCCCTATACTTGGTGTTAATGCGCCTGTTGTTGTTGGCCACGGCATATCAAGCCCCGAGGCGATCAAGAATATGGTGCTGCTGTCCAGGAACATGATCGAGACCAATCTTATAGATAAAATTAAACTGGCTTTTCAGTAAAAAAACATAGAATGAGCAAAATTCATGCTGCTATTACCGCTGTAAATGGTTACGTACCCGAGTACGTTTTAACCAACCAGGAGCTGGAAACAATGGTAGACACTAATGATGAGTGGATAACCAGCCGCACCGGCATCAAAGAGCGCAGGATCCTTAAAGGCGAAGGCCTTGGCACATCAGACATGGCCGTACCGGCTGTTGAAGGTTTGCTTAAAAAGCGCGGCATTAGTGCCGACGAGATCGACCTGATCATTTTTTGCACCACCACCCCCGATCTTCCTTTCCCGGCTACGGCAAATATTTTAGCACACAAAATTGGCGCTAAAAATGCCTGGGGATACGATTTGCAGGCGGCATGCTCGGGCTTTATTTTTGGCCTTGCAACCGGCGCCCAGTTTATCGAGAGCGGTAAGCACACCAAAGTTTTGGTAGTAGGCGGCGATAAAATGTCGGCCATTATCAATTACGAGGACCGCGCTACCTGTATCATATTTGGCGATGGCTGCGGCTGCGCACTGCTTGAGCCAAACACCGATGGCTACGGCATACTGGATTCGGTATTAAAAAGCGACGGCGCAGGCTCACAGCTTTTATTCCAAAAATCGGGTGGTTCGGTTAGTCCGGCCACGCACGAAACCGTTGCCAATAAAGAGCACTTTGCATACCAGGAAGGCCAGGCGGTATTTAAATTTGCCGTAACCAACATGGCCGATGTTGCCGCCGAAGTAATGGAGCGCAATAGCCTTACTGCCGATGATATTGCATGGCTGGTACCACACCAGGCCAACAAACGTATTATTGATGCCACAGCAAACCGTACCGGTGTTAGCGCCGATAAGGTTATTGTGAACATTGAACGCTACGGCAACACTACAAACGGGACCATACCACTATGTTTATGGGAGTGGGAAGATAAATTTAAAAAGGGCGATAACCTTATTTTAGCAGCCTTTGGCGGCGGGTTCACCTGGGGTTCTATCTACTTAAAATGGGCTTATTAGCCGATGTGCAGATTTTAAATGTGCAGATATGCAGATTTTTAATTAAAACATCTTAAAATTGTAAGTGTTAAATAACTAATTCATTTAAAATCATCTGCACATTTGCATATCCGCATATTTGCATATTTATAAATACTTTTATCCAAAAACCAATTATCGCTTCATATGGATATTAAACAGATTCAGGATCTTATACGCTTTGTGTCAAAATCGGGCGTAAACGAAGTTTCTATCGAGCAGGAAAATTTTAAGATTACCATAAAAACAAACGATGCGCCTACGTATGTAAACGCATCCATCCCGGCGCCACAGCCGCTTGCTGCAGCCCCTGCGCCGCAGCCTGCAAGCCTGCCATCAGCGGCACCGGCTGCCGAAGCTGTAGCAGTTGCCGATACCTCAAATCTCATCACCATTAAATCGCCGATGATAGGTACTTTCTACCGCTCGTCATCACCTGATAAACCATTGTTTGTTAACGTGGGCGATGAAATAAGCACCGGCAGTGTACTTTGCATTATCGAAGCCATGAAACTGTTTAACGAGATCGAGTCGGAATATTCCGGCCGTATAGTGAAGATATTGGTTGATAACGCATCGCCGGTAGAATACGACCAGCCTTTATTTTTAGTAGAACCTAAGTAATTTTTGCTGATTTCACAGATTAGTGTGATTTCACAGATTTTTGATCGGTGTAATCTGTTAATCGGTGCAATCCTAAAATCAAAAAGATGTTTAAAAAAATATTAATAGCTAACCGAGGTGAAATTGCCCTGCGAATTATTCGCACCTGTAAAGAGATGGGCATCAAAACCATAGCTGTATACTCAACCGCCGACCGCGACAGCCTGCACGTGCGTTTTGCAGACGAGGCTGTTTGTATCGGCCCCCCTCCAAGCCGCGACTCCTACTTAAATATCCCCAACATCATATCGGCAGCCGAATTGACCAATGCCGACGCGATACACCCGGGTTATGGTTTTTTATCAGAGAATGCAAAGTTTTCGGCTATTTGTGCCGAATATGGTATCAAATTTATTGGTGCCACTGCTGATCAGATCAACCGCATGGGCGATAAGGCATCGGCCAAAGAAACCATGAAAAAGGCCGGCGTACCTATTGTGCCGGGCTCCGAAGGTCTGCTTGATAGCGTTAAACAAGGCATCGGCTTAGCCAACAAAATAGGTTACCCTGTTATACTTAAGGCAACCGCCGGTGGTGGTGGCCGCGGTATGCGTATTGTTTGGAAAGACGAAGAATTTGAAAATGCCTGGGATAGCGCCCGCGCAGAATCGGGCGCAGCCTTTGGTAACGACGGCCTTTACCTTGAAAAATATGTTGAAGACCCGCGCCACATCGAGATCCAGGTAGTGGGCGACCAGTACGGCAAAGTTTGCCATTTATCTGAGCGCGACTGCTCTATACAGCGCCGCCACCAGAAACTGGTAGAGGAAGCGCCATCGCCATTTATGACAGAGAAGCTGCGTAAAAAAATGGGCGAGGCTGCTATTAAAGGCGCTAAAGCCGTTAAATACGAAGGTGCCGGTACGGTAGAGTTTCTGGTTGATAAAAACCGCAACTTCTACTTTATGGAGATGAACACCCGTATCCAGGTAGAGCACCCGGTTACCGAAGAGGTGATCAACTTCGACCTCATCAAAGAACAAATAAAAGTTGCAGCGGGGATACCTATATCAGGCAAAAACTACGAACCAACGATGCACGCCATCGAGTGCCGTATCAATGCCGAAGACCCTGCCAACAACTTCCGCCCTTCACCGGGTAAAATAACAAACTTCCACTCGCCGGGCGGCCATGGGGTGCGTGTAGATACGCATGTGTACAGCGGCTACGTTATCCCGCCAAATTACGACTCGATGATAGCCAAGGTTATTTGCATGGCCCAAACCCGCGACGAGGCTTTGGCAACCATGGAGCGCGCCTTAAGCGAGTTTGTGATAGAGGGTGTTAAAACCACTATTCCGTTCCATTTAAAGCTGCTGCAGGACCCTAACTTCCGCGCCGGTAACTTCACCACCAAATTCATGGAAACGTTCGAATATTAATATTAAAAAAATCTTCACGGGTTAATACAACGTAAATAGCATTCCGGCGTTAATACTGCGGAAACCAGGTAATGAGCGAAAACAAACTAATAAAAGCAATAAAGGAAAAGGGCCAGAGCATGGAGGCCGAAATGTCGTTCTTTGATCACCTGGAAGCCCTTCGCTGGCACCTGGTGAGGTCGGCAATTGCTATTGTTATTTTTACCGGCGGGGCCTTTTACTTTTACGATTTTATCTTCGGTACCATAATTATGGGCCCGGCCAAGCCAAGTTTCTGGACCTACCGGATGCTTTGTAAACTGGGCGAATGGCTGCACCGCGATGGTTTTTGTATTAACGATATCAAGATAAACCTTATTAATACCGAGATGGCAGGGCAGTTTACCCTGCAGATCAACTCATCTTTATTAATAGGGATCACCCTGGGTTTCCCTTACCTTTTATGGGAGATCTGGCGCTTTATTAAACCCGCCCTGCACGAAAAGGAACGCAAAGCGGCAAGCGGTTTTGTGGTTTACGCCACCTTCCTGTTTATATTGGGAGTGCTGTTTGGTTATTTTGTAATCACGCCCGAGTCTATCAACTTCCTGGCGGGGTACACCGTAAGTGATAAAATTCAAAATTTATTCTCTATCGATTCCTATATATCATCTGTAGCTACCCTAACGCTTGCCACAGGCGTTGTATTCGAGCTGCCTATACTGGTTTACATATTATCATCGTTAGGTGTGCTTACCGCCAAATTTATGCGCGAAACAAGGCGCTACGCGGTGGTGGTTATCCTGATCATAGCGGCTATTGTAACCCCAACGCCGGATATGATGACCATGACCGTGGTTAGTATCCCGCTGTTCATCCTTTACGAAGTGGGTATCCTGGTATCTGCAGTGGTAGAAAAACGCAAAAAAGCACGGGAAGAAGCGCTATAATCTGTAACTATTTCAAATGGCGGATGTCAAACATCAAAATGATGAAGGATCATATCTGCATATCATTTCGGCACACAAAATATAACAGTCATAATTCGATATCATTTTTGGTTCTTCATTACACTATCATCCTCAATTCCAACAAAATATTTACCTTGGGCAACGCAATAATATTATAAATTTGAGCCGATGAAAAAAGGGTTAAAGATAGCCATTGGCGCAGACCATGCCGGCTTTGATTATAAGCAGGCCATTTTAGGCATGTTTGGTGATGATATTATATTTACAGACCATGGCACTTATTCTTCCGAAAGTGCCGATTACCCCGACTTTGCGCACCTGGTAGCCAGCGCCGTTGAAAAAGGCGAAGCCGACTTTGGTATACTGCTTTGCGGCAGCGCAAACGGTGTAGCCATTACGGCTAATAAACACCAGGGTATCCGCGCGGCGTTGTGCTGGAAACCCGATGTAACCATCCCGGCGCGTACACACAACAATGCCAATGTGCTTTGTATCCCGGCGCGCCATGTATCAATTGAGGATACCAAACAAATAATTGAAATATTCCTGACCGAAGAATTTGAAGGCGGACGCCATGCAAACCGCGTTAACAAGATTGGCTGCTAAAATTAAACTGACCCATTATTAAAATTTAAATGAAAAAATTATCATTATGGATTACGGGGCTTGCATTTAGTGCAACCGCCTGTGCCCAGCAACAAAACCCAACAGCGCTTAAGTACGGCAATGTTATTAACGTTACCGATGCTAAAAAGCATTTAAGCATCCTGGCATCAGATGAGTTTGAAGGCCGCGAAACCGGTAAACCCGGCGCCGAAAAAGCCGCCAATTACATTGCCGCCGAATTTAAGAGATTAGGCCTGCAGGCACCGGTGAATGGCACTTACTTTTTAGATGTACCGTTAACCCAAAGCTCGCTTAATGTTGACCTGAATGTTAACGGGCAGGCTTTTACCAACTGGAAAGAGTTTGTGTTCCAGGGGCCGGCTGCCGATACCAAAATAAATGCTGAAGTAGTTTTTGTAGGTTTTGGTACAGCAGAAGAAATTGCAGATGCAGACCTTACAGGCAAAGTAGTACTTTGGATAAACGAGGATAAACCGCAGGATGGCAAAACCGCTAACACCGGTTACCGCATGAGCACCGCGCGCCAGGCAATAGTTAAGGCTATTCAAGCAAAAAAACCTGCTTTAATATTGGCAGCCAATGATGGCTTAGCTAAAGTGCTTGCACGTTTCAATGGCGTAAACCCAAGCGGTTCTGCCAGTTTATCGCTTAAAAAAGCTGATAAGGAAACCGCGAACACAAATGCGCCTGTGTTTATGGTTACCGGCGCTGTTGCCGATGCTGCAGTTAAGGCTACCGGCAAAACATACGCCGACCTGCGGGCAGCAGCTTTAACTGCTAAACAAACCCAGGTTATAAAAACTACTGCCAGTGTATCTGTAACTTCTGCCGATAAAGATGTTAAGGCGGTTGATGTATTAGGTTTTATGCCGGGTTCTGACCCTAAGCTAAAAAATGAGGTATTGGTATTCTCGGCCCATTACGATCATATTGGTTTGGTAACCAAACCGGGCGCTACCGATAAAGTGAACAACGGCGCCGATGATGACGGATCTGGTACAACAGGCATCCTGGAGATCGCACGCGCGTTCTCGCAGGCTAAAAAGGATGGCAAAGGCCCGCGCCGCAGCATATTGTTCCTGGGTAACGTAGGCGAAGAAAAAGGCTTGTTAGGTTCAGAGTGGTATACAGATCATCCTGTTTACCCGCTGGCTAACACCATTGCCGATCTGAACATAGATATGATTGGCCGTGTTGGTGAAGAATACATTGGTAAACCCGATTCTGCAAACTATGTGTATTCAATCGGTTCGGCTATGTTAAGTACCGACCTGCATAAAATTGGCGAAGAAGCAAACAACACCTACACCAAAATGAAACTGGATTATAAGTATGATGATCCTAACGATCCAAACCGTTTCTACTACCGTTCAGATCATTACAACTTTGCCCGGTACGGAGTGCCAATTATATTTTACTTTAACGGTGTGCATGCAGATTACCATGCCCCCGGCGATGAGGTGAGCAAAATTAATTTCCCGCTGTTGGTTAAACGTGCGCAGCTTGCATTTTTTACCGGCTGGGAATTGGCTAACCGCGATGCCCGCCCCGTGGTTGATGTAAAACCGGCTACACCGGCAAAATAACAACAGGATATTTAAAAAACAAAAGAGCGGCTTAACGGCCGCTTTTTTTGTTTTGTACAGGCTACTGCATTATAGTTTATGTATTTTAACCTGTATTTTTAACAATTCTTAAAACTGTTAACAGGTTTGTTTAATTTCGCGTAAATGGGAAATACCGCTGAAGAATTTTTGGTAGCCTCGGAGCAAAAGGCGTTTGAGATGGATCATCGTAATATTATCAATAAAAGTATTGGTAAGTACGATGCTGCGTTTGACAGGGGCCGGTCCAGGATGATAAACCTGGATAATACCAAAAAAAGGGGCATACCATAAAGTGGAAGGTGATGGAAAACCTGGACAAGTTTTTGCCCGAGTTTGAATCAAATTTCCAAAAGCGCGGCGGCAAGGTGATATGGGCAAACGATGCCGAAGAGGCTAACCGCGAGATATTGAACATCATTCAAAAAGCCGGCGCCAAAACGGTCATCAAATCAAAATCGATGGCTACCGAGGAGATCCACTTAAATGGTTTCCTGGAAAAGCACGGCATAGAAGCGTTGGAGAGCGACCTGGGCGAATACATTGTTCAGCTGCTTGGGCAGGAACCATACCATATGGTAACGCCGGCCATGCACCTGTCTATAGAAGATATTGCCAGGCTGTTTAACGAAAAATTTGGCAGTCCGCTGGATAGTACCGCCGAACAGCTTACCCAAAAAGCCCGCGAGTTGCTGCGCGAAAAATACCTGCAGGCCGATGTGGGCATTAGCGGCGCAAACTTTTTAATAGCCGATACAGGCAGCATCTGCATTACCGAAAATGAAGGCAACGCGCGCTTAACAACCAGTTTCCCTAAAATACATATTGCCGTGGTAGGTATCGAAAAAATGATACCATCTATAACCGACCTGGACACCTTTTGGCCCATGCTGGCCACACACGGCACCGGGCAAAACTTAACCGTTTACAATACCATATTAAGCGGCCCCCGCCAGGCGCATGAGACCGACGGGCCCGAAGAAATGTACGTAGTATTGCTTGATAATGGCCGTACCAACTTACTGGCTCAAAAAGAGCAGCGCCAGGGCCTTTACTGTATCCGCTGCGGCGCCTGCCTTAACGTTTGCCCTATATTTCAAAACGTGGGCGGCCATACTTACGATACTACATACGGAGGCCCGATAGGCTCGGTTATAGCGCCCCATATGCGCGGCATGGAGGAGTTTAAACACCTTAGCTATGCATCAAGCCTTTGCGGTAAATGTACCGAGGTTTGCCCCGTAAAAATTGAGATCCACAAAATGCTGCTGTTAAACCGCCGCGATGCGGTTGCCGAAGGCCTGGTAGCTACCAAGGAAAAATGGGGCTGGGCCGGCTGGAAGAAAGGGATGCTAAAACGCAGCCTTACCGACTTTTTTAGCGGTAAAATGAAAAACAGGTTGATGAAGATGTTTTTCAAAAAATCGTGGGGGCATTACAAAGAGATGCCCGAGGTTGCCCCAAAATCATTCAGCCAGATGTGGAAAGATGGCCATAAGCCGGAATAACGGTTGATCATTGCCTTTAGAATAATTCCCTCCCTGGGGAGGGGTGCGGTTGATTGTGTAGTGGCGGGGAGGGGTTATACGCTCTGTATCATATCAAGATATTTTAGCCTTTGTTGGTGTTGTCACCAACAACTTTAGGCAGGTATCAAGCAATTGTAAATTTGGCTAAAGCCCTCTGTGTTTGTTTGTGATCCGTTGGCTGAAGCCAACGGCAATGATAAGACAATGGCTATGCATTTTATTCATTGCCGTCCCATTTATGGGGCGGACAAGGCATCACGAAATGGGCTTTAGCCCAAATCCTTAATGCTTATCGCCAAACCCAAACTCTTTGTAAGTATTGGGCTCGTCGTTATGGTTGCTAAACGCGAAGGTGTAACTGGCCACCCACGATTCGTAATCGGCATCCTTACCCTTCGATGCTTCAAACTTGGTAGCCCTTAACATGTATATTCCCTCGCGGCTAACGCTAAAATAAACCTTGCCCGATGCATCGCTGGCAAGCTTTTGCGGATATACATTGCCCGATGCCGTTTTAATATATAGCATTACCTGCCCGGTAAATGGCTTGCCTTTAAAATTAACTACTGCTGTAATATCATCGCCATAGTTAAGCTTATAAGGGTTGCGTTTCAATACGATCTCGAAATCGTCATTTAAAACCTTTTCGTAGGCATTGCCGCCGGGTTCGTCAACGGTAATAAGTGTTTTTAAGTAACGGTTGTATTTTTCGGTAAAATTTAAAGCGTTGCTGTTTTTTAGTTTATCGGCAATTTCATCGTAGCCCTGCTCGGTAAGGTATGGTAAAAAATCTTCGCGGGGTATGTCGTTCAATTCGTTGGTGTTCATTTCAACCAGTACAAGGCCATCGTGTTCTAAATTGTAATTTAGCAGCGGCATTGCATCATTTTTAGTTACTTTGGAAAGATCGGTTTTTTTCGACCCCTCGTAGATCATAAATTTGGTAGTTTGCGCCGCGGTATAAGGCACCTCGCGTTCTTTAACAAGGGTTTCGCCCGATAAAAGGTGCAGGTTAAATTTATCGCCTTTATGCAGGTAGAAGTTTTCGGGCATTAAAAATTGATCGGGTATAAACGCTACCAACCCAAAAATTGATAACATTATAAGGAATTTAACGTAGAAGTGCTTCATAGCGAAAAGATGGATTGTTCAAACATACAAAGTTTTAAAAACTTCTTAGCTTTACCCGATGATTTTTGACCGGAAAAAGATAGATAATGACGGTTTAATAACGTTTTATAAGAAATTGTTATTGCCCCGTCTGGTCGAAGAGAAGATGTTGATTCTGCTCAGGCAGGGGCGTATTGGTAAATGGTTCTCGGGCATAGGGCAGGAAGCCATTGCCGTAGGCAGTACCCTTGCGCTTAATGCTGATGAATATATCCTGCCCATGCACCGCAACCTGGGGGTGTTTACCTCGCGCAATATTCCAATTTCGCGCTTAATGGCCCAATGGCAGGGTAAGGCATCGGGTTTTACAAAAGGCCGCGACCGCTCTTTCCACTTCGGTACGCAGGAGTTTAAGATCATAGGGATGATATCGCACCTTGGCCCGCAGCTGGCCCTGGCAGATGGTATTGCCCTTGCCGATAAATTAAAGAAAAATAAAAAAGTTACGCTGGTTTATACCGGCGAAGGCGCTACAAGCGAAGGCGATTTCCACGAGGCGCTTAATATTGCCGCCGTGTGGGACCTGCCCGTGATATTCCTGGTAGAAAATAACGGCTACGGCCTTAGCACCCCGGTTAACGAGCAGTACCGCTGCACATCGATAGTTGATAAGGCCATAGGCTACGGTATGGAAGGCCGACGCATTGATGGGAACAACGTGCTGGAAGTTTATCATACTATAAACGAGTTGGCCCAGGAGTTAAGAGAAAACCCCCGCCCTGTGCTGATAGAGTGCATGACCTTTAGGATGCGCGGGCACGAAGAGGCATCGGGCACAAAATATGTACCCCAGCATTTATTTGACGAGTGGAAGCAGAAGGACCCGCTTGATTGCTTTGAAAAGTACCTGCTTGACGAGGGCGTACTGCGCCAGGAGTGGGTACCTTATTTAAGAAACGAGTTTACCACCCTGATAGATGCCGAGGTTGAAAAGGTTTTCAGCGAGCCGGATATCATCCCGCACCTGCAAACCGAGGTGCAGAACATGTACCGCCTGTTTAACACACCGCGGCATGCCCCATCAGAAATAAGTACCAATAAACGTTATATAGATGCCATAAGCGATGGCCTGCGGCAAAGCATGCGCATGCACAATAACCTGGTTATAATGGGCCAGGATATTGCCGAATATGGCGGCGCCTTTAAAATAACACAGGGCTTTGTTGATGAATTTGGTAAAGACCGGGTGCGCAACACACCTATTTGCGAATCGGGCATTGTGGGTACGGCCATGGGGCTTGCCATAAACGATTATAAGGCTATTGTAGAAATGCAGTTTGCAGATTTTGTAAGCTGTGGTTTTAACCAGATCATAAATAACCTGGCCAAAACCTACTACCGCTGGGGCCAAACCGTTGATGTAGTGATACGTATGCCGGCAGGCGGCGGCAGCGGCGCGGGGCCATTCCACTCGCAAACCAACGAGGCCTGGTTTACCAAAACCCCCGGCTTAAAAGTTGTTTACCCGGCCTTCCCTGACGATGCCAAAGGCTTGCTGATGTCGGCAGTGGACGACCCAAACCCGGTTATCTATTTTGAGCACAAAAACTTGTACCGCAGCATGAGCGGCAACGTGCCCGATGATGATTATTATGTAGAGATAGGCAAAGCAAGGGTAGTGCGCGAAGGTACCAAAGCCAGCATAATCACCTTTGGGCTTGGCGTACACTGGGCTATTGAATATGCCGATAACCACCCCGATCAATCGATAGAGATACTGGACCTGCGCAGCCTGCAGCCCTGGGATAAAGATGCGGTTGTAAAAACCGTGAAGAAAACATCCAAGGTGCTGGTATTGCATGAAGATACGCTCACCAGCGGCTTCGGCGGCGAAATAGCTGCCTACATAGGCGAGCATTGCTTTAAATACCTCGACGGGCCTGTAATGCGCTGTGCCAGTCTTGATACTGCCATACCCATGAACAAAGCGTTGGAAGACCAGTTTATGGCCAAGGCAAGGTTAGAAGAAACAATGGATACCCTGCTGAAATTTTAACAACCAAACAGCACTTAAAATAAAACGCAGCGCTTTTAAAGGTGCTGCGTTTTTTTATGGTAACCTCCTGAAAGGTTAATCAAGCGTTATCTGCCTTTTAATGCTTTCTTCTAATGATATAAATGTTTCGGTACGCTGTATACCTTTCACGCTTTGGATGCTCTCATTCAAAACTTCGCGCAGGTGGTTGGTATCGTGGCAAACAATTTTGGCAAAAATGCTCCAGCTGCCGGTGGTGTAATGCAGCTCTACAATTTCGGGCACCAGTTTCAATTGTTTTACGGCTTCGTTATACTGCGAACCCTTTTCCAGGAAAATGCCCAGGAAAGCGGTTACATCATACCCAAGCTTTTGCGGGTTTACTTCCAGGCTGGCACCTTTTATTACACCCATCTCCTCAAGCTTTTTCATCCTAACGTGTATGGTTCCGCCAGAAACTATCAATTCCTTTGCGATTTCGGTATAAGGAGTGGTCGCATTTTTCATCAATATCGATAATATCTGTATATCGAGATTATCAATTTCTAAATTTTGAGGTTTCCTGTGAGGCATAATTTTAAATATCTATATTCAAATACAAGTATAATTATAATAAAAGTAAAAATAAAAATATTTTGTTGAAATATTTGCAAGAAAGTGTCAACTCTGTTAGATTTGTATATAGCAAATGACAATTGCTCTATCGTTCTTTAAAAAACAACATTGTTGGGTGGTGAAATTTTTGGCAGACACACCTCCTTGTCCCGGTGGCGGAGAATATGGGAAACCCGAAGCGGGCTAACCACTCTGTGAAGGTTCGAACCCTTCCCCAACAGCTAAGTTCTAAGCCGAAAGTACAAAGTCTTAAGTCATCCAGACTTCCGACTAAAGACTTTAGACTTGTAACTTAAACATCCTGTAGGATGGTGAAATTTTTGGCAGACACACCTCCTTGTCGCGGTGGCGGAGATCATGGGAAACTCTTAGCAATAAGAATAACCACTCTTTGAAGGTTCGACCCCTTCTCCTACAGCTCTTCTCATAATTTAGGTTTATAATTGGTTAGTAAAGGCCCCTGCCCATCAGGGGCTTTACTTTTGTAAGAGATTTTTTATTTGATCAAAATCGGCGTTTACCAAGCCACAAATGTTCACGTTCACGATTGCGCATGCAGCACACTTTTTTGTAAAACGCTCATATTAAGCGAATTGGGAGTTAAACTACTGACAGTCTATCGCCACCAACGAGTCAAAAAAATCAGGTATAAAAAAATCCCGGTTGTTCACCGGGACCTTCGCATTGTTTTGAATTTATTATATCACTTAAAAGAATTTGAAGCCTACGCTTACCGCCCAGATGTTTTGGCGCTGCCCGTAGTTTTCGTTAATTTTTGTAAGGCCGCCTTCGTAACGTACATCGGTTGTAATGTGGCCGATATCGATACCCGCGCCTACCTGGTAGCCCAGGGTGCTTTTCTTGTAATCGCCAAAATCGTTATAAGCGCCGCTTACATTATCGCTAAAGCTTTGAGTTTTATCTAACAAATAGCTGTAAACCGGGCCGGCCATCACCCTGAAGTTTAAATTATCGCCCCCAAAACCTTTACCTAACAGCAGAGGTACATTTAAGCTGGTAAAACGCACTTTGCCGCTGCTGGTTACTGTGCCGCCGTTGTTGTTAAAATCGAATTTACCACCGCTGCTGCCCAGGTAAAGTTCGGGCTGTACGTAAAAACTGCTTCCAAAACGGGCAAATAATCCCGCCTGGTAACCGGCCACAGTTGATTCCTTTACGTTATCGGTACTTATTTTTGAAAAATTGACGCCCGCTTTGGCGCCTAATGAAAATTGCGCCTTAGCGCTTATTGCCGCTATAAATATTATAGCCACGCTTAACAAACATTTTTTCATGGTAGTGATTTTTATTTTTGGTTAATAAAACGTTAGATGCGCAAACTTGTTTAAAGTTTAACAGCACCGCGACATATTAAACGTTAGGAGCGGCGTATTTTTTATATTTTTGCTTAAATATTTTATTTATGGCAGAGATAACTATCAGCAATAAGGATTGGGAGCGTATAAAAATAAAGGTGCAGCGCAAATATAACCACCTTACCGATGAGCAGTTGCAATACGCCGAAGGCCAGGAAGACAGCCTGATAACACGTATTATGCAACTGGTGAACCGCGACAGGCAATATGTGGTGTTCACGCTAAAAAAAGCTTTGGTGAATATGGATAATAACCGCCTTTAAAATCAGTTTATTATAAAAAGCCATTTGGCTTTTATATATTTATATTTCAATAAGTTAAGGGTGATGGATAAAAGGATGATAAGCAAATACAGGAAACCGGCTTTGTATGCGGGTGGCTTGGCTTTGGCTATAAGCATATGGAGTTTTAACGACGATCTTTTCCAGATATCCAAAAACCTGGATGTTTTTGCATCGGTATATAAAGAGGTGAACATTAACTATGTTGATGATATCAACTCGGCTAAGCTGGTTAAAACGGGAGTTGATGCCATGCTGGAAGGATTAGACCCTTATACCGAGTTTGTCCCCGAATCGGAAATTGAAGATTACAAGCTGCATTATGTAAGTACCCAATACGGCGGTATTGGCGCAAGTATCTTCCTGCGCGATAAAAAAGTGTACGTATCTGATGTATTTGAAGGGTTCCCGGCGCAGAAGGCCGATATCCGACAGGGCGACCAGATGTTAAAAATAAACGACATTGACCTTGCCGGCAAAACAAACGACCAGGTGAGCCAGCTGCTTAAAGGATCTAAAGGCGCACTTATAAAGCTTTTGATGAAGCGCGAAGGCGAGGCCCCCGTGGCCAAAAGCCTGATGCGCGATGAGATAAAGCAACCCAATGTGGTTTACTCGGGCATGGTAGGGGGCAATATGGGCTACATCAAGCTTAATAAGTTCCTGGAAAACTCTGCCGAGGAAGTAACCACCGCGCTTATAGCTATTAAAAAAAATAACCCCAACGGTATTATCCTCGATCTGCGCTCCAACGGCGGCGGCATCCTGCAGGAGGCTGTTAAAATTGTGAACCTGTTTGTACAAAAGGGCGTGCAGGTGGTATCGCAAAAAGGAAAAATAAAAGAAAAGAATTTTACATATAGCACCGTTGCTACTCCGCTTGAACCAAACCTGCCGCTGGTAGTATTGGTTAACGGCCGCTCGGCATCAGCATCAGAGATCGTTGCAGGGGCCTTGCAGGACCTGGACAGGGCGATAATTATAGGCCAGCGCAGCTACGGCAAAGGCCTGGTACAGCAAACCTTTAACCTGCCGTACAACAGCCTGGTAAAGGTAACCGTGGCTAAATACTACGTACCATCGGGCCGGTGCGTTCAGGAACTGGATTACACCCACCGTAAGGATGATGGCAGTGTGATAAAGGTGGCCGATTCATCTATCCACGAGTTTAAAACCAGGAACGGCCGCTCGGTTTATGACGGCAGCGGTATATACCCCGATGTTTTTATAAAGCAGGATAGGTTTGCCAATATTACACAAGCGCTGGTAAGCAAGCTGCTGATATTTGATTATGCTACCAAATACCGTATAGATCACCCAAAGGCGGTTGACCCTAAAACCCTGGTATTAACCGACGCGGAGTATAATGATTTTATCAAATACCTTGACGGGAAGAATTACACCTACAATACCATTTCGGAAAAAATGCTGAACAGCCTGAAAACCGAAGCAACAAAAGAGAAACAGTTCAGCGAAATACAAACGGAATACGACGCTTTGAAAGCCAAAATGGCGAGCAGTAAAAAGAACGACCTGCAGCTGCATAAGGATGAGATAAAACAAGTTCTTGAAAATGAGATCGCATCGCGCTATGCATATGAAAAGGGCCGTTACGAGGCTAACTTTAAATACGACAAAGAACTGGCCGAAGCCATAAGAACCATGCAGGACAAACCACAGCTGGCATCGATACTTAAAGGCGTAGGCGATTATAAAACCATTGGCAAACCCGTATTGGCCATGGCCGTTAAAAAGGATGATAAGGATAGCGACGACGATTAAAAGCTGCCCCCTAACCCCCTAAAGGGGGAATAAAATATTAAAAGCTTGTCCTTATTAAAGGCAGGCTTTTTTTGTAGAATAAAATTTGGCTCCCCCTTCAGGGGGCGGGGGGCTCTGTAACATCCCTGTTATAGCGTGCAAATGGGTTAAACTATAGCGGTCCTATAGTTGTCATACCTGCAAAAAACATACAATTATGAAAAAGATAATAATTACTGCAGCGATATTTTTAAGCTGTATAGCATACAAATCAGCCGATGCGCAAATTAGTTTAAGCATTAACATTGGCAGCCAGCCAGATTGGGGGCCAGTAGGTTACGACCATGCCGATTATTACTACATGCCCGATATCGATACTTATTACGATGTGCCTGCCCACCAGTATGTTTACCTGGAAAATAACGCCTGGGTACGCCGCGCAAGCTTACCTGCAAGGTACAGCAATTATAACGTATACAACGGTTATAAGGTAGTAGTGAACGAGCCAAGACCATGGACCCGCGCAACCGTTTACCGCACTAAATATGCAAGCTACAGGGGCCATACAGGGCAAACCATTATCCGCGATAGCCGCGATGTAAAATACCGTAACCATTGGGTTAGTAAAAATAACCGCCCGGTACGTGTAGAACACAGCAAGGTAATAAAAACCAAAAAAGTGAAGCATGATAATGGCAAAGGCCATGGCCGCGGGCACAGAAACTAATTCCCCCTCCATCATATATACAACAGCAAAGGCCCTTTATTCAGGGGCCTTTTGCTGTATAAAGGGGTTAGCTATTGTTTTGCAGGATACCGGTAACCAGCGATTTCCATTGCGGTACAGATAGGCCTTCGCGGGCGGCAAGGGCAATAATGGTATTGCGCACGGTATCGTAAAGGCCGGTGTCTTTATTATTTGGGGTTTCGTTACGGCCGTGTACGGCAGCGCTTACATGGTTCTGGTAACGCTCTACAATAAAAGTACTGGTAGAGTTATGGCTGAAAAAATGAGCAGTGGCCTTATCGGGGTGCCTGGGGTTGGCAACCGGCCTTACGGTCATGGTGATATATTCGCTTTCGGCATCCGCGTCTTCCAGTTCTTGTATGGCTTCAATACGCACCCATTCCTTACCATCACCAGCCATCGGGCCGGGTGCGGGCAGGTTAATGTAAAACAGGTCGCCCTTTTCGGCCATCTTGTAAACCTCGTTACCCGCGGCATCTGTTATGGCAAACTTTGCCGAGTGCGGCCCGCTTAATACATGCCATTGCGATATATCCTTCAGCCTGTCCTTCGCCAATAAAAACAGGTGGTGCGCATCAGGTACGTTTGCACAATCGGCAAATTGTATGATATCGGTTTTCTCCCCCTCGGTTTGTACGGGTATATTGTCGGCGGCGTTGTTCATGGTATGTTAATATATATCCTTACAACATAGGAGCTAATGGGGTTGTTTTAGCCGGGCTACACAAAAAAAGCGGCCTTTTTCAAAGCCGCTTTTTGGTATCTGAAATTTCCTCTACTACCAGAAGAAGGAATACAATGCTACGATGATACCGCCTACAATAAGCGCACCGGCTGTAAACGCGCGCGATGTTTTAAACATAGATGCGTCAATTTCCAACCCGTTGGTTTTAACGCCTTTGGCCTGGTCAATTTTTGATATGATGATCATCCCAATCACACATAAAACGAATACAAAACCCATACGGTCTATAAAAGGGATCTCGTATAGTTTGGTCACCTTATCATCCTGCAAGGCTTCTTTCGCAAAGCCATAAGGGTATAAAAAGCTTAAGTCGGCAAAGCGTGGCAATAGTTTAAAAAACACCGAAAATATAAACCCGCCTACTGTAGCAAACAAAGCCGCGTTGGAGGATGCTTTTTTCCAGAAGAAACCCAGGATGAACATGGCAAATATACCCGGCGATACAAAACCTGTGTACTCTTGTATATATTGAAAGCCCTGCTTGCCTTCGCCCATTAAGCGCTCGCCAATTACCAGCGACATGATAACCCCTAAGGCCATAGCCACCAAAACAGACCATTTGCCCAATACCACCAATTTTTTTTCGCTTGCCTGTGTGTTGATAGCCTTTTTATAAACATCCAGTGTAAAAATGGTGGCAATGCTGTTTGCCTTGCCGGCCAACGAGGCTACAATAGCCGCTGTAAGCGCTGCAAACGAAAGGCCCTTTAATCCGGCAGGTAAAAGATTTAAAAGCGAAGGGTAGGCCTTATTTACATCTGTAACACCCGATGAGCTTAACATCTCCTGGTGAAACATCCCCCTTTGATAAAGCACATACGCCGCAATACCCGGTAATACCACAATAACCGGCATCAGCAGTTTTAAGAACGCCGCGAACAGGATACCCGCGCGGGCGGTTTTAAGGTCGGCACCCAAAGCCCTTTGGGTTATGTACTGGTTACATCCCCAGTAGTTAAGGTTAACAATGATCATACCGCCTATAAGCACCGATAGGCCCGGCAGATCCATGTAATTGTCATTCTCCTTTTTAAATATCATATGGAAGTGGTCCGAAGCCTCATTATGTAATATTTTGAGTCCCGAAAGTATGGAATGGTCGGCGGTATGTTTTGTTAATTCACCCAATGCGATATACGTGGCGGCTAACCCACCCAGTATCAGTACAAATACTTGTATAACATCGGTATAGCCAATTACCTTCATGCCACCCAGCGTTATAACAACAGCAAACACCGCTAAAGCAACTATACAGAAATAAATATTTAAGCCCGATATACCGCTTATGGCCAATGCACCCAGGTACAGGATAGACATGAGGTTAACCACGATGTATAACAATAGCCAGAAAATGGCCATTACCATTGCCACCGTACCGTTATACCGCTGATGCAGGAACTGCGGCATGGTGAAGATCTTATTTTTGAGGTATATCGGGATAAAGAATATAGCCACGATAATTAATGTTGCCGCAGCCATCCACTCGTAAGTAGATATGGCCAGCCCCATTTTAAACGCCGAACCGCTTGTACCTATAAATTGCTCGGCCGATATATTTGAAGCGATCAGCGATGCGCCAATTGCCCACCAGGTAAGCGAGCCTTCTGCCAAAAAGTAATCTTTTGATGTGGCATCGGCGTTGCGTTTGCGCCTGTATATCCAGTACCCATAAAAGGATACAACCAAAAAGTAAATAAGGAAGACGATCTTATCGCCAAAGGTAAGAGAGTTCATTTATGTGGGTTTAACTTGGTTTATAATTTGGGAGCCTAATAATAGTTATATATATCGGTTAATCAAATTTTCAAGATATTCCTGCTGCCCGCTGATGGTTGCCGGCTCGCCATTATCAACCGCGTATTTACGCAGATCTTCGAGCGATAGTTTACCGGCCTCGAAATCCTTACCCGCGCCGTTGTTAAACGAGGCGTAGCGGTCGGCACGGATCTTTTTATAATCAGACCGTTGCAGGATATCGTTAGCAATGATAAGCGCCCGTGCAAAAATATCCATACCGCCAACATGCGCGTAGAACAGATCGGCAGGATCAGTTGAGTTACGGCGGATCTTGGCATCAAAGTTTATACCGCCACCGCTAAAGCCACCGGCCTGCAATATGATCAGCATATATTCGGTAACCTCGGTAATATCATTGGGGAACTGGTCGGTATCCCAGCCGTTCTGGCTATCGCCGCGGTTAGCATCTATCGAACCCAGCAGGCCCGCATCCGCAGCCACCTGCAACTCATGCTGAAAAGTATGACCGGCCAGGGTGGCGTGGTTAACTTCCAGGTTCAGCTTAAAATCGTTAAGCAGGTCGTACTTCTGCAAAAAGCCCAAAACGGTAGCCGCGTCATAATCGTACTGGTGCTTGGTTGGCTCGCAAGGTTTTGGTTCGATAAAAAAGTTGCCTTTAAAGCCCTGCTTGCGGGCGTAATCCTTAGCAGTATGCAAAAATTTTGCAAAATGTTCCTGCTCGCGTTTCATATCGGTGTTCAGCAGGGTCATGTAACCTTCGCGGCCTCCCCAAAACACGTAGTTTTCACCGCCAAGCGCAATAGTGGCATCAATAGCCGCTTTAACCTGGGCGCCCGCGTGCGCCAGTACATGAAAATCGGGATTGGTAGAAGCGCCGTTCATGTACCGGCGGTTGCTAAACAGGTTTGATGTACCCCAAAGCAATTTTACGCCACTATCGGCCTGCTTTTGTTTGGCGTAATCAACAAGGGCCTGCAGTCGGCGGTCGTTCTCATTAATATCGTTGGTATAATCAACCACATCCACATCGTGAAAGCAGTAATAGGGCAAATTCATTTTGGTGATAAATTCGAAGGCAGCGTCCATTTTATCTTTGGCACGTTCAACGGCATCGGTTTTAACCCCCCATGGGAAGATGTGCGTAGGCTCGCCAAACGGGTCGGCGCCGTTACCACAGAACGAATGCCAGTATGCACAGGCAAAGCGCAGGTGGTCTTTCATGGTTTTACCGGCAACGATTTTATCGGCATCGTACCAGCGAAACGCCAGCGGGTTATCAGATTGCGGCCCTTCGTATTTTACTTCCCCTATTCCTTTAAAAAATTCCTTTTCCCCGGTTACAATTGCCATAACAATTTATTTAGTGAATTATTGAATTAGTGATTTCTCGTCTTGATCGTTATCAGACAGTTATTTAGTAAACTCCTGTCCTGTCTCTTGCTTCTTGTTATCCTGCAGCCCTTCCAAATGCTTTTCAAGTATAGTTTTCCAATCCTGGTAAACAGCCTCAAACGCTTCGGTATTGGTAGGCTCAATATACCCAATCCGTTCGGCTTTGCTAAATGCTTCGGCTTGCGAAGGGAAGATCCCGGCGCCTATACCCGCGCCTAACGCCGCGCCCAGGCTGCCATCGTTATTATAAAGTTCTACCGGTACGCCGGTAGCATTTACAAAAGTTTGGGTGAACAGGGCGCTTAAAAACATATTGGTTTTACCCGCGCGGATAACTGTTGGGGTGATGCCGTTACCGCGCATGATATCCAGCCCATACCTGAACGCGCATGCAATACCCTCCTGCGCCGCGCGGAAAATATGGGTCGGGGTATGCAGGTTCAGGTCGATGTTATGCAGCTGCGCCCCAATTTGCTTGTTGTTCAGCATCCGTTCGGCACCGTTACCAAAAGGCAGGATGCGCAAGCCATCGCTGCCCATCGGTGCTGTCTCGGCCAGTTCATTCATTTGCCGGTAGGTAAGCGATGCTCCAAAAGTATTTTTTACCCAGCGGTAAAGGCTGCCTGTGCCGTTGATGCACAATAATACACCCAGGCGCTTGCGCTCGTTGGTATAGTTAACATGTGCAAAGGTGTTCACGCGCGATTGCTTGTCGTAAGCCAATTGGTCGCTCACGCCATATATTACGCCCGATGTGCCCGCTGTTGCGGCTACCTCGCCGGGTTTTAGGACGTTTAATGATAAAGCGTTGTTGGGCTGGTCGCCGGCTTTGTAAGTAACCGGGATACCGGCCGTTAGCCCCAGTAGGGAAGCAACGTCAGCAGTCACCCTGCCATGCGGCGAAAATACCGGTTTAACCGGTGGGAACAGCTTATCGCTAAAGCCAAAATAATCTACAATATCTTTAGATAGCCCGTTAGACCGGAAATCGAAGAAGATCCCCTCTGATAATGCCGAAGCCGAGGTGGTAATTTCGCCGGTAAGTTTCATGGCGATATAATCACCGGGAAGCATTATTTTATCTATTTGGGCATACACCGCCGGTTCGTTTTGTTTTACCCAGGCCAATTTTGAGGCGGTAAAGTTACCCGGCGAGTTTAGCATGTGCGATAAACAGGTTTCGGTACCGATGTCGCCGAAGGCTTTATCGCCAATTTCAACCGCCCGGCTGTCGCACCAAATGATGCTGTCGCGCAGAATTTGATGGTCTTTATCTACCAAAACAAGGCCGTGCATCTGGTAAGCTATGCCAATAGCCAAAATATTTTTAGGATCGTAACCACCTTTTTTATAGCATAGCGCCAATGCTTGCTGCGTTTGCTGCCACCACATATAGGGCGATTGCTCGGCCCAGCCGGTTTGCAGCGAAGTAATCGGCGACTCCTCATCTGGATATTGCGCGGATGCTATAACGCTTTGGCTTTCAGCATCAACTACGCATACTTTTACCGACGAAGTGCCTATATCAATGCCTAATAGCAGCATGTGTATGTTCTTTTAAGATTACGTAAGCAGTAAACAATTGGTATGAAAAAACGAATTTAAAGTAATTTTTGAAAAAGTGTCTGTTTGACGTAAATAAAGCTAAAAACAATAAAAATGATAATTTTTTTAAAACGACTTGTGTAAAACAAAAAGGTGCGTATATTTGCAATCCCAAACGGAGTGGTAGTTCAGCTGGTTAGAATGCCTGCCTGTCACGCAGGAGGTCGCGGGTTCGAGTCCCGTCCATTCCGCTAAAAAGGGTAATAATCCTAAAAACGCTTAGATCATTGATCTAAGCGTTTTTTTATAACCCAAAATACCCATTCAGTTAGTCGCGCAAACCTTCTACTTTTACTGTTGTAAGGTTTTGGCTTTCAAAGGTCAGGTTAACAGATCTGTTTCCGTTTGGCCTGGTTCGGTGAATTACATTTTTGGGTATTGTAAACAGCTGGTTGGGGAACAGCTCAACCGTGCGGTCTTCCAGGTCGATAAATACCGAGCCTTCAATGATCAGAAAACTCTCATCCGAATCAGGGTGCAAATGCCAAAAATAAGGTTCGGTCATTACGCTCATTCTTACTACATGGTCATTTACTACGGCAACCGGTATATTGGTATAAACATTATTGGTTACAGCCGTTTGCGCAATGTCAATTACAGTTAGGTTGTTATTATCCATTTGTTTAAAAATTAACCTGCAAAAAAGCCCCGGATGTAAACACAACCGGAGCTTCATGTATTTTAATAGATCATTATTTAAGCGTTATGCTGGTTTTACCCATTGTATAACCATCGGCATACATCAACACGGTATAAGTACCTTTTTGAAAGGGCGAAGGGTTTACCCAATCGATTGTATAACCGCTGCCATCGTCCCTAAAATCGATGGACGTTTTATAGGTGTATTGCAGGTCCTGGCTATCGGCATTAAATGTGCCCGAGTCATTTTGGGTTATCAGGTTGCCGGTTGGGTCAATAATTCTGATGTAAATATCATGCAGGCCTTTTTCGGCAACGGCATTGGTAGCCACAATAAAATTGATCTTTATTTTTTGTGCCTGTTTAGCTTTGGTAACGTCGCTTTCCTTACCGCTGTTTTTCACCTTATAGGCAACAACATCAGCTGTAGCCACTTTAATGGCCGATGCTACTTTAACTTTGGTATCCAGTTCCTGGTTCTTTTGCTCAAGGTCGGTAGCTTTTTGGCTAACGGTAGCCAAATTAGTTTTTAAGGTGTCGCGTTCGGTAGCCAGGGTTGTATTTTGTTTTTTAAGTTCTTCGATATCGGCAGTGTACTTGGTAACAAAATACCTTAGCTGTTTAATATCTTCCTGGGCTTTGGTAAGTTCGGCAACGGTTAATTTGCCTTTTGCCAGTTCGCTTCGTAACACGCGTATCTTTACCCGTAACGAATCGTTTTTGGCCTGCATAGCTACCGACATTTTTGCGCGGCCTGCGTTAACCTGTTCTATCTGTGCTTCAAGGCTATCCAGTTCGGTTTGCAGCCTGGTTTTTTCGTCGTTTTGGTAAACAATTTTTACATCAGAATTTTTCTTCTGCGTATACAGGTAAACATCGGTACCCAATAATGCAACCACAACAGCTATCAAAAAATAAATTACGTTTGAATTTTTTTTAGGCGCTTGTCCGGGTTGGTTTTCTACTGGTTGGTATTCCATAGTAATTAGTTAAAGGTTACGATAACCGGCTGCTAAGCTGTATACGTTATCTTTCTTTTTTAATATCTAAATAAATATAGGCAAAAAACTAACATTACGAAAGCTAAAGCCCTTATAGTACTTATATAGGCACGGGCTAAAATAAGTACAATATGATTAAAACACAAAATAGGCGTAATTATTATACTAATACTAAAACTGCTTAGTTATGAGTTTATATCTTTGGAACTTTAAAATAAAATATCCGCTTAATGCTTTTCTATAAACGCTTACTTATTACCATTTTTCTTTCTGTTATATATTCCCTGTCAATAGCGCAAACATTTACCCCCGAGGAGGTTACACCCATAGAACCCAAACGCGAGTTTAGGGGCGTGTGGATAGCAACAGTGGTAAACCTTGACTGGCCAACTAACGCCAGGGCACCGGCCGAAGCACAGAAAAGAGACCTGCTAAATCAATTAAATTTTCACCAGCAAACGGGTATTAACGCGGTAATGTTCCAGGTAAGGCCTGCTGCCGATGCTTTTTACGCCAAAAGCCGCGAACCATGGTCAAAGTATTTGACCGGTAAACAGGGGCAAGAGCCCGGCTACGACCCTTTAGAGTTTGCAACTGCCGAAGCCCATAAGCGTGGTATTGAACTGCACGCCTGGTTTAACCCTTATCGTGCAACGTTCGATAATAAGTTTTTTACCATTGCACCAAACCATATTACCCGCACTAAACCCGAGTGGTTTTTTATTTACGAAGGTATAAAGTTGTTTAACCCGGGTATCCCCGAGGTGCGCGAATACATTGTGCAGGTGATACTTGATGTGGTGAAGAATTATGATGTAGACGGCATACATATGGACGATTACTTTTACCCTTACCCGGTAAGGGGGCAGGTAATAAACGATGCCGAAACGTTTGCCGAATATGGCGGGGACTTTGATAATATTAAGGACTGGCGAAGGGACAACGTAGATAAACTGGTGCACATGCTGGCCGACAGCATACATAAATATAAACCCCACATGAAGTTTGGCATAAGCCCTTTTGGGATATGGGCAAACAAAAGCCAGCACCCTGATGGCTCTGAAACCAACGGAGGGTCGTCATACATTGAAAACTTTGCCGATACCCGTAAATGGATGCAGGAAGGTTGGATAGACTATATAAACCCGCAGATATACTGGCATATTGGCTACCGCCTGGCGGCTTTTGATACGCTTTTAAACTGGTGGAGCAACAATACCTACAACAGGCACTTATATATTGGCCAGGGGCCCTATCGTTTTTACGAGCAGCGCAGCCCTGCTTATAAAAATCCATCGGAGATACCCAACCAGATCCGTTTGATAAGGGCCAACCCAAGGGCGCAGGGGAGCGTGTTCTTCCGGTCGCAATCGCTTATGGCCAATGCCAACCATTTGGTTGATACCTTAAAAAAAGATTTTTACCGCTATCCGGCATTACCGCCGCCAATGCTTTGGCTGGATTCTATCCCGCCTAACGCGCCGCAAAATTTTATAGCTAAAGCCGAGAGCAAGGGTATTATGCTGAGATGGCAGGCGCCTTTACCGGCTGCTGACGCCGAACCGGTTTACGGGTATGTGATATACCGCTTTATGGAAGGCGAAAAATTTGACATGGCCGACCCCAAAAACATATTGCATATTCAGTACGATACCACGGCGCTTTACATGGATACCAATGTTAAGCCCGGGCAAACCTATTATTATGTGGTAACCGCTTTAGACAGATTAAAGAACGAAAGCGACCGATCGCCTGCTATGATGGTAATTGCCCCGTAAGGTTTTACGGGGTTATAAGTCCGCGGGCCGTAAGTTCGTCGAGATGAATATCAAGCTCACTATCGCCCATACCGTATATTTTTTCGTTAGCCCAAAATGCGGCGTAAATGCCGGGCCTGTCATGTGTGCCGCTGTTGTAAATATCCAGTAGCCTTTGCTGGATATAGTTTAAACCTTCGGCGTTAACCCGCAGGCGCTTTAAATGCGCTTCCATAGCGGGTTTAAGGCATTGCATATTCGCCCAGAATGTTGTGGAACTTAGCCAGGCCTGTAATTTAACAGCATTGCCGGCTACGTACAGGTCCCACGCTTCGGTGGCCAGTTCAAAATCATAGTCGCCCAGTTGTACGCGGGTGTTGTCAAACAGGGATTCCAGTTGTTCGCCATTCAACTCGCCCATACCGCGAAAATCGCTTACGCCGGTAACCTCGGAAGGGCATATTAAATAAACGGCGGGGCCGGATAGGTTTGTTTGCTGCGATAGCAACATCATAACTCCCAGCAGGTTTACCTGGCAGTGCAGGTCAAACTCAAACCATAGGTTAATTTCCTCATAAGGCCCGCTAAGTTTTTCCAGCTGAGCAACCATACCCTCGTGGTAACGGTGGGGAGTTTCATCAAAGGTTTTACAAATAAAGGCTGAACGTTGCTGCCAAAAATTCGCTGAGGTTATCCTTTCAGATACCGGTCCTTCAGATAATACTTCGCGCCAAACCATTACATCGCCGGCAATGCCGGTTTGTTCAAAACCGTATAATGTGGAATCGCCATTAAGTACGTGGAGGATGGTGCTCATAAATATATTTTATACAGAACGCATAACAGGCATTAAAGTGTGGGCTTTTAGCATTTAAGGCAATTATCTTGAATATTAGTTGGCCGGATTGTTACCAAATATATTGATCCCATCTATCAGGGTGAAGTGCTTGTCCTTAGTAAAAATGGCGAGTTGGTATTGTTTAGCAGTAGCCGCGATCCAAATATCATTTTCAGGGATCGGTTTACCTTTTAATAGCAGGTCGCTTTTAATAATTGCATATTGTTTGGCCGTTTCCGCATCCACCGGCAGGAATTCGCATTCGCTTACAAACGATTGTATTTGCGATAGATGTTTTACGATATTTGAAGACCGGTAAGCTCCTAAATACAGTTCGCCCAAAGCTGCTGCGGGGAGGAAGATAAATTCTTGTGCATCTAATATCGACAATATATCGTGGTCGCCCTTAAACAGATCGATAATTATGCTTGTATCTAAAAGCATTATTTCCAGTCTTCAGGATTTATATTTTCGCAGGAATTCTTAATTGCTAATTCTATTTCTTCGGCCTCTTTTTTAGTCCATATTCCGGCAAAATCCTTGAAACCGGTTTTGGGAGTTTCTTCTTTCAGCTTTTCAACAACACTTTCCAGTTTGGCCAATGCGGCGTCGCTATTTAATTTTAGCACCTCATCAATTATATGGAGTTTTCTTCCTTCAGTGTACATAATATATGTATATACTCAAATTTACCTGATAAAATCCATATAAACAAAAAACCCTCCTGACAATAGTCGGGAAGGCTTTCTAATATTCACAGTTGTTACTATTATTTGCTAACGTACATTACTTCTTTTACGGCCTTTATCACACGCTCGGGGTTTGGCAGGTACTCCTGTATCAGGGTTGGCGCGTAAGGCAATGGAACGTCGCCGCCCATTATGCGCAGTACCGGTGCATCTAAATAATCAAACGCGTCTTTTTGTACTTTAAATGCTATTTCGGTGGCTATCGATCCTAAAGGCCAGCTTTCTTCAACAATTACCAAACGGTTTGTTTTTTTAACCGAGTTGATAACGGTAGCATAATCGATAGGGCGTACAGTACGCAGGTCGATAACCTCGGCATGGATGCCTTCTTTTTCCAATTCGGCGGCAGCGGCGTTAACCACTTTCATGATCTTGCCGAAACCTACCAAAGTAACATCGCTGCCTTCTTTGGTTACGTTGGCTTTACCAATTTCGATATAATAGGTTTCTTCGGGTACTTCGCCTTTATCGCCATACATCAGTTCCGACTCCATAAAAATAACCGGGTCGGGATCAAGTATCGCCGATTTTAACAGGCCTTTTGCATCGTAAGGGTTTGATGGCACAACCACCTTTAAGCCCGGACAGTTTGCATACCAGTTTTCGAAACACTGGCTGTGCTGCGAACTTAGCATACCCGCGTTACCGGTTGGGCCGCGAAATACGATAGGCACCGAGAACTGGCCGCCGCTCATAGACATAATTTTGGCTGCGCCGTTGATGATCTGGTCGATAGCTACCAACGAGAAGTTGAACGTCATAAACTCGATAACCGGTTTTAAGCCGTTCATGGCCGAACCTATGCCTATGCCGGCAAAGCCCAATTCAGAGATAGGCGTATCAATAACACGTTTGGCACCGAATTCATCAAGCATACCCTGGCTTACTTTATAAGCGCCGTTATATTCGGCAACTTCTTCGCCCATTAGGTATATGTTTTCATCCTTGCGCATTTCTTCCTGCATGGCTTCCCTTAGCGCTTCCCTGAATTGTATTTCTCTCATTATGTTGTTAAAATGAAGTTTTTTACGACCGCAAATATAATCACTAAAGTGTAAAATACAATCGCGTAAAGGTACTATAAGTATTTATGTATTATTTGTTACATTGTGCTAACTAAACCAAGCCTAATGAAATTTCCATCAGTTAAAAACCTGGCCCAGGGTGCGCTTATCACTATCAAACGTTTCCCGTTCGAAGTACTGTTCGCACTGGCAGGTACTATAGCCGGTACCGTTAAAATTGAATTAACGTTACTAAACCGCGTCAACGAAAGCTGGTGCGCGCGCACCATAATGATAGCCAACTTAGGGTTGCTGCTTAGCTTATCGGCATCGTTATACAGCGAGAGCAAGGGTATAACCGGCAGTAAAAAAATGCTGCTAAGGCTTACTGCGGCAGTATTGGCTATCCTGTTGATATTTATTATAAACCCCGGCGAGCGCGAATCTGATTACATCAGGTTCTTTCTGTTCAGCTTGTCGTTTCACCTGCTGGTTGCTTTTGCTGCCTTTACCGTTAAAGGGCACATACAGGGCTTTTGGCAATTTAACAAAACGCTTTTTTTACGATTTTTAACCAGTGCCTTATATAGCGCAGTTTTATTTCTGGGCCTTGCCGCAGCTATTGGCGCCATGAACTTTTTGTTCAATTTTAAATTTGAGTGGGATACCTTTGCCATTTTGTGGGCGTGGATAGTCGGCATGTTCAGCACCCTGTTCTTTCTTTCGGGGGTGCCCGCTGATATTCATGGGCTGGATGAGGATTTTAGCTATCCTAAAGGGTTAAAAGTATTTACGCAGTATGTTTTGATTCCGCTGGCTACGGTTTATGTAGCTATACTGCTGGCTTATGAAATAAAAATCCTGGTGCAATGGCAACTGCCCAAAGGCATGGTGTCGCATCTGATATTAGGTTACGCCGTTTTTGGGATATTATCGCTATTGCTTGTTTACCCCATACGCGAACAGGAAGAAAACAAATGGCTTAAAACCTACACGCGCAGCTTTTACTTTTTACTGATACCCTTGCTTGGTTTATTATTTACCGCAGCGGGTACCCGTGTGTTTCGTTATGGTATTACCGAGATGCGCTACTTTTTGATATTGCTGGCCTGCTGGCTGCTGTTTATCACAATTTATTTTTTAGTCACAAAAAAGCAGAACATTAAGCTGATCCCAATTTCGTTATCAATAGTAACACTCTTTTCTATCTACGGCCCTCAAAGCGCTTTCCGGGTATCCATGTTTTCGCAAAGGCGGGTACTGGTAGAGGTATTTAAAAAGAATAATGCTTTTAAGGATGGCAGACTTACGCCGGTTGACAGTGTGAAGATCAGCAGAAAGGATGGTAACAAAGCCGTGGCTACTTTAGATTACCTTATCGCTAAACACGATCTTACGTCCCTTCAGCCCTATTTTAAAGAGGACCTGGGCAAAGTGTCGGATTCGCTATCAAAAATAAAATACACGGGGAGCGTGATCAGGATAGGAAGCATGTCTGATTATGAGCTGCGCTATGCAAAATTAGAATGGGCCAAAAAGCGGTTGGGGTTAGGTCCGTTTTCTCAATATGGAGGAGATGAGGATGAGGTAGATGCGCCCGCAAAAATTAACGGATATACCTTCGCAAACAGGATAGATGATGTGCATACGGTTAGAAACTATGATTACATGGTGGATATTTACGGAACCGGTAGCGACACGGCTGCCTATACGGTTGATGGCATTGCAATAAAGAAAATAGGTAACGGCGATGGTATTTATACGTTGCAGTTAAACAACCAAACGACATCTTTTAATATACGGCCATATTTGGATAGCTTGATAGATGCTAAAGCAATAAAGGCCTATAGCACTCTTAATAAGCAGTCGTCTGATGCTTATGTACTGCCGGATGATAAATTGGTTTTTACCAAAGAAACCAAAGACTTTGGCGTTACACTAAAAGTTGACAGGATAGGTTTCAGTAAAATAAAAACTATCCAGATCAATTATATTCACGCTTATTACTTAATTAAACGGAAGTAACCGGGAATCCCGAAAATCGCAATATCAAATTCGGATCGGGGATATTCATCAGGTATTCCGCTTTGCGCGAGTAGCGGCCAACGCCGGGGTAATCGCCCTGCGCATCTCCAATATCCAGCATCAGCTGAAAGTGCAGATGTGGCGGCCAGCGCCCGTTTTCGGTAGCGTTGCCTAAAGTGGCTATCTGCTGGTTTGTGTTGATGGCTTGCCCATCCGCTAAGCCAGCCAGGCTTTCGCGGCTTAAATGCCCGTATAAGCTATACATTGTAAGGCCATCCAGGTTATGCTGTAAAATGATGGTAGGGCCATAATCGCCAAAGTTATCGTTATCGGCAAAGCTGTGTACCGTTCCTTCCAGTGGGGAATATACCGGTGTGCCCGCCTCGCCCCAGATATCTACACCCAGGTGCAGGCGGCGGGGTTCGTCTTCGGTATCAAATAAGGTGCTGCGGGTGTAAATGGTGCGGTGTTCCATGTAGCCGCCAATGCCATAGCGGCAATGGTTATCAGCAAGCTTTTTATCAATCCATCGGCTAAACGAGGCAGTATCGGCAACCAGTTCTTCGGTTAATGCTGTGTTGGCCGCGGTAAGGTCAAGCGGGTATAGCTTATCGCTTTTAGCGTCAAAGTCCACCAATTTGCCTATGGCAACGGGGCAGACTTTGATATGAGCTGCTAATTTATCGGTAGCAAGCATGGCGTATTAATTCTCTTCGGTATCGGGCTGGCGTGGCTCGTGGCTTATCTTATCGAAGATTTTCTCCATACGTTCTACATATTCGCTGGTATCATCAACAAAAAACTCCAGCTGGGGGATTATTCTCACCTGGTCTTTAATGCGGGCACCAAGTTTGTAACGTATTTCTGATGCGTGCAATTTTATGGCCTGCAGGGCGGTTTGGTTATCTGTATTGTTAAAAAAACTGAGGAATACACGGGCGATGGCCAAATCGGGCGTAACCCGCACCTTGGTAATGGTAACCAGTGTATGCGGAAGATAATTCATCCCCTCGCGTTGAAATATTGCGGCCAGGTCCTGCTGTATTACCCCGGCAAATTTTTGCTGACGTTTAGATTCCATAGTATTTAGTAACGCTGCTTAGGCGAATGAGTTTGAATTTTATTTGGCGAAGGTAATGGTTAAAGCTAATGAATTGAAAATAGCCTGCAAAATTGTGTTAGTAAAAAGGCCGCACCGCAATTACTCACCCCGGCATCGCTTCGCTGGCCGACCCTCTCTGCTGCGCAAAGAGGGTAAAAAAAAGAATATTCAGCTCCCCCCTCTTTGCGCAGCAGAGAGGGGGGAGGGGGTGAGTCAACCTGCGAACAGGCAACTTTTAACCCCTTACAGATCTTGCTTTATCTCGTTAAGCCGTTTAACGCTTAAGCTGGAACTGATGCCCGAGGCGATAACCGCTATAATGGTTACCGTTAAAAACACCAGGCCGATATCGCCCAATTTAAAGGCTACAGGGTAGGCGTCCAGCACAGACATGGCCGAGCCCATTTTAATAAGGCCAAACTGCTGTTGTATAAAACAAATAATTAGCCCAAGGGAAAGGCCGGCTATGCACCCTATCACTGATATCATCATGCCTTCGAAAAAAAAGATCCCTTGTATAAGCCTTTTATTGGCGCCCAAACTGGTTAAAATGGCAATGTCTTTACGCTTATCTATCACCAGCATAGTTAGCGAGCCTATGATGTTGAAAATAGCGATGATGAGCACAAACGTTAGGATCATAAAAATAGACCACCGCTCGTAATTGATGGTTTTATAAAGCTCGGTGTTTTGCTCTTTGCGGTTGCGTACCGTAAAATCTTTTCCAATTTTTTCCTGTATCGCTTCCTGCGCTTCGGCAAGGTCGGTGCCTTTTTTATAATTTATTTCTATGGATGATACCTTATTTGGCTCGTCGAGCAGGTCGCGGGTAAACTCGATAGGGGTGATGATGAAATCGTCAAAATCCTGCTGGATGCCAAACACCCCCGATGGATGTATGGACCGGAAGACAAAATCGTTCATCGGATCGGGCGAGTTACCCGCGTTGCGCCTTGGCGAAAATATTTGCAGTGATACAAATTGGTTTTTTAAGCTTACACCCAGGTTGCCCTGCACGGTAGCGCCAATAACAGCAAGGTTTTGCCCCTTATCTTTTAGCGTAAACGAGCCGAACTGTATAGTGCTATCCAGTTGCCGCCCTTTTAAAAAATCATCGCTTACTCCCTTTATGGTGCCAATAAACGACCTGTCGGCATATCTTATCAGCGCTTTTTCCTGTAATACCTGCGTATACGAAACCACACTTTTATCTTTACTCAGCGCTATAAAATAAGGCTCGTGCGGGTCAAACGTTTTACCCACGCGCGGCTCTATTTTTAGCTCGGGTGTAAAGTTGCTGTATAACGATAAGATAACTTTCTCCAGCCCGTTAAACACCGAAAGGATGATGATCAATGCCGCGCTGCCAACCAATACCCCCAGTATGGAAATCCCAGATATGATGTTGATGGCGTGGGTCTGTTTTTTAGAGAACAGGTACCTTTTGGCTATGTAGACGGAGGTGTTCAAATGCTGTTGCTTTACAAATATGGGTTAGTTTGCTTTTCGTAGCCTATGGTTGTTTCGGGGCCATGGCCGGGGTAAACTATACAATCATCAGGCAGGGTAAAAAGTTTTTCTTCTATACTTTTTACCAGCGTGCTAAAATTGCCCCCGGGCAGGTCGGTACGGCCGATGCTGTTTCTGAACAATACGTCGCCACCTATCAGGATATTTGCCGCCCTATCATAAAAGCACAAATGCGCGGGCGAATGGCCGGGCGCAAATATTAGCTCTAAACCGGTATTGCCAAATTTGATGGTGCCGGTTTCTGGCAGGTAAGCATCCGGCAGTGGCGATGGCTCGTACCTGAAACCCATTGAGGGCGCATAAGCTACAACAGCAGCCAATACTTCTGACTCGCCTATGTGAAATTGCGGTTTTAAACCATACTGATCGAACACAAATCTATTGCCCAGCACATGGTCGATATGGCAATGGGTGTTTAATAATAATACAGGTTTAAGGTTATTATCCTTAATAAAACCCACTACCGCGTTTTGCTCGGCAGCGGTGTACATGCCGGGGTCAATAATGGCGCATTCGCCGGTTTCGTCAAATAGCAGGTAGGTGTTTTCCTGGTAGGGGTTATTCGCAAATATTTGAACGGTAGCCATAAGGCAAAGGTAGATTAATAAGCCCGAAGTCTAAAGCCTTAAGTCCGAAGTAAAAGACTTTCTACTTAAGACTTACGGCTTGAGACTTGCTTTATTTCCACTTAAACGTTTTTATCATCACGTCCACATCCTTTTTAATAAAATTAAGCACGGGTTGTATCGAATCGAGGCGGGGCTCGGAGTTAAAGTAAAGTGCGCCGCGCAGGTAGTGTTTGGTGCTATCTGTAAGGAAGAACTGGGCGGATGAGGCGGCATTACCATCAATGGTATAGTAAATGCCGTAAACCTTGCGGTCGGGATAAGCAATTACGCCCTCATCAATTGATGTTGCTTTTACAGTATGTTTAAAGCTTAGTTTATGCGCATCTTCTATCAGTTCGTTAAATTCTTTTTTTGAAGTTACAGGCTGGTAGCTTAAATGGAGCGTGGCATTAAACTGTGGGAACTGGATATTTTGCCAGCATGGCTTTGCGCCGGCAGACCTGTCCGGTTCTATCTTTCCATATTTAGGGTAATCAAAAGTAAAGGGGCAGCCCTCGGTGTATGGCTGGTACTCTTTTTCGGGGAAAACGATGCGGAAATAACCGCGCGGCTTCGGCGAATAGTCGGCACTGCCGCCACAGGCAGCTATAAACAGTACAACTATAAACAGTGCAAAATATCTCACGGGTGCTTCGCTTTTGAATTCCATATCTCCCAGGCCTTTTCTGCCTGCAATACTAACATTTCATATCCGTTTTTTATAGCGGCGCCGCGCTCTGCCCCTTTTTTAAGGAATAAGGTTTCCTCCGGGTTGTATATCAGGTCGAACAAAAGATGGTCATCGGTTATGGCGTCGTAGGGAATAGGCGGGCAATCGTTCACATTGGGGTAGGTACCCAAAGGGGTGGTATTGATGATGAGTTTATTCTCTTCAATGTGTTTAGCGGTAAGGTCGCTGAACAGGATATTGCCCGGGATAGGTTTGCGGGTTACGCAGCTATAGGTAATGCCCTTGTTATCCAGTACACATTTTACGGCCCGGGCGGCCCCGCCATCTCCCAATATCAGGGCAGTATCATGTTTGTCGGTAAGCAGCGGGCTAAGCGACATATCAAACCCGTAAATATCCGTATTATACCCTTCCAGTCTAAAATCGTGGCCGCCAACGCCAACCTCGCCCGAAAATGCTGCCTGCAGCGGGCTTTCGGATGTAATGCGGATACAGTTAACAGCACCCGCGCCTTTGGCGTCCTGCTCTATCCAGTCCAGGTATTTTAAAACGCTTACTTTATGGGGTATGGTTACATTAAGGCCGCAAAGGTTTGGGTTGGCGTGCAGCAGTTTAGGCAGGTCGCTGATGTTTTCAAGCGGGTAAAGCTCGTAAGTGCAATCGGCTATCTTATCGTTTACAAACTTATCTGTAAAATATTTTTTTGAAAACGAATGCGAAAGCGGGAACCCGATAAGGCCGTAATGTTTCATTGCCGGTAGTTTTTTGAAAATGTAATATTAGCAAAATGCGGCAAGGAAGCGTAATTTATTATTGTTTATACCGATGCCTGCAACAGCGCTTCATAAAGCCTATCTATCTCTATGGGCTTGCGTAAAAAAGCAGTAAAAAAGTCTTTGTATTCTTTATTCCCTTCGGCGGTAATATCAGCAGTCAGGGCAAACACCGGTGTTTTGGCGTTTGGGTTTTGTGCTTCGCGGATATTTGCCGTAGCATCAAACCCGTTCATTTCGGGCATGTGGATATCCATCAAAATAAAGTCAAAGGCCTTGGTTTTTGATTTTTCAACCGCCTGCAGGCCATCGGCAGCATGTTCAGATATAATGCCCCAGTTTGATAGCAGCTTACGGGCCACCATGGCGTTTATCAGATTATCTTCGGCTAACAGTACCGTTTTGCCCTGCAGGCCTGCCGAAGTTTTTGCGGCTATTTTGCCGGGGGCATCTGCCGGTTTTAGCTTAAGCGTAAATGAAAATACCGACCCAACGCCAACGGTGCTTTTAACCTTAACTTCACTGCCATAAAGTTCGGTCAGTTTTTTTACAATGGCCAGCCCTAAACCTGTGCCGCCCTGTTTGCGGGTGGTAATGGATTTAGGCTGCGAAAAACTTTCAAAGATCTCGTCAAAAAACTCCTCGCTTATGCCCGATCCGGTGTCGGCAACGCTAAACTTTAATTCGTCAAACCCACCGGCACTGTTCACTTTTTCAACAATAACCTTTACGTGGCCATGGTCGGTAAACTTAATGGCGTTGCTAATCAGGTTGCCCAATATTTGCGATAACTTGGTTTCATCAAGTTCGTAGCATTCGTTCAAGGTTGTATCGCCTGTTAGCAGCAGTTGGATACCTTTTTTATGTGCAAGGCTGTTGTATGTTTTAATAATGCGGCCAAGCAACCCGTTAAACATACAGGGCACGCTTTCTATCTGTACTTTACCGGTATCAAGTTTGGTAAAATCAAGTATATCGTTTATAACAAGCAACAGGTTGTTCGAGGCAAATTTTAACGATTCCAGCAGGTCGTCTTCGCGCTCTCCTGCCTTTTGGGTAAGCAGCGAGGTAATGGTGGTTACCGCGTTTAGCGGCGTGCGGATCTCGTGGCTCATCGTCGATAGAAAGTCCTGCTTCATGCGGGCGGCTTGTTCGGCACGTTCCTGTTTCTCCATAATGGCAGCCCGTTCTTTTTGCAGCCGGGCTTCCTTCTCCATCGATTCCATTTTGGCAATAAGCTCGTAATTCTCAATCACCTTTAAGGTTTGGGTATTTATTACTGCTTCTTTTTGGTGCAGGTACAGTTCCAGGTAGGCCAGTGAGCTTTCCAGTTTGCCCTGCATTTTGCTGATCCTGTAAAGCAGGTAGCTGCATTTAAATTTGGTAATGGCAATGTTATATTTAGTGCTAAAGCTATGGCCCTTTTTAAGTACATCTCGCGCTTTATCCAGTTTGCCCATCTCGATATACAACGCGCCCATTTTATGATAAGCCATACCCAATCCAAGTTTTTCGCCGGCGTTAATATGGATCTCTATAGCGTTCTTCAGATCGTTTTCGGCCTCCTGGAAACGGCCCATAACGGTATAAACCTTGCCCCGCCCGTACAGCGCAAAGGCAAGGCCCCTTATATCGCCGGTTTTAGCTTTCATGGCAATAGATTGTTCTATAATGCGCAAAGCCTTAGCTGTTTTTTTCTGTTTAAGATAGATGCCTGATAGCGGGTTGTAAACATTTGATACCAGGTTAATATCCTTCACCTTGCGTGCGGCGTCAATGGCGTTCTCATAAGCGCGGATGGCGTTCTTGCGGTCGCCGAAGTACTCGTAAATAGTGCCTAATGATTTATGGGTGCGTGCCTGGTTGTGGTAATCATCAAATTTGCGGTAAGTAGCAAGGCTTTCAAACAGGTAAATTAAGCCTAAGTGGTAATTATCGGTTTTGTAATAAGCGCCGGCAATGTTGTATTTGGCGTCGGCTACCCCTCTTTCATCTTTTAAATCTTCAAAATAGGTAATGGCCTGTTTAGCCATTTGCACCGAGCGTTTATAAGCGCCACGGATCATGTAGAACAGCGAAAGCTGGTTAAGGCTTTTGCCAATAAGTATTTTGTAATCGTTTTTGCGGCTTAACAAAAGGGCTTCGTTAGCCAGTTTTATACTGTGTTTTAAATTATGGATACGATTTACATACGCATCATCCAATAATGTGGTGATGGCCTGGCTATCGGTAATTGCTATCGCTTCCATAAAGGTTTTAAACAACACTAATATAAGTAATTGGTAATTAGATGTTGCAATAAATGTTTAAACATAATATAGTACTACAGCTATATACGTTATACCGCCAGAAGGGTTTAAAGGTTGCTTTTATTTACAGGGATAATGCAAAAAGCCATCCTGGATAAGGATGGCTCGGTTTATAGAGGAACTACTTTATAGCTTCAAATTTTACAACCAGTTCCCATCGTTTGGGGTTCTCTACCAATTTGAACATGGGGTCGGCCGAGTCGTTAAATTCGCACCTGCGGATATTGGTAAACCCGGCATCGCGCAGTTCCTTTTCTGTCGATTCCCAGTCCCACAGCCAAAGGTGTTCCAGGTATCCAAATAAATGCTTGGTAACCGCTTTAAAGCTGCGCGGCCTTACCTCTACGCCCATCATCATTCTTTTTATAAGCGTTATAGATGCTTCCGGGTCGTGCTTTACATCCTTATCGGTGATGTAATCGCGCACCAAAACTTCCAGGTCGGGCATTATTATCCGGAATATGCCGCCGGGTTTCAGCATTTTATAGGTATTGCGTAAAGCTATCCTGAAATGTTCGAGCGACATGTGCTCCAGCACATGCGAGCAATACACCCCGTCGGCGCTGTTATCTTTAATGCCGGGTAAGCCTTTAGTAATATCGCCATACTGCACATTCCTGTCAAATACCTGCCCCAGGCTTTTTTTAAGCAGAAAGCCTACAACGGGGGTGTTTTGTATAACCAGTGTTGGCGATACATCAAAGTTCGCCCATTCCTGCGGGGCTGTTTGGCCACAACCATAATGAACATACAGTTTATTATCAGACATTTTATAAGGGGTTTTTATCTAAAAAGCAGTTTTACTTACCGTTTTAAAGGTAAATTAATTTTGCAGAAATTTAAAGGCGTTAAAACATATAATTCAGCACCATTAGCTCTTTTTAGGTGTGCTAATTTTTTCAATAGCAACAGGTTTATTATTAGTTTAGCAATAAATATTATCAGTATGATCAACAACCGTAATATATTGTGCATAAGCGGTACCGAGTGGAACGGTAACTATATTAAGGCTGTTGTTGAGCTGATGAAGGTTTTATCGGCCAAAAATAAAATACTGTTTGTTGAGAATGCTTACACCTATAAGGATGCAATTGCAGGCGTAAGCGATAAAGATAAAATAGATTTTGCAAAAGCGTTTGGCTTAAAAAGCCGTATAAAAACCATCCAAACGGATAAGGGCGGAACAGTGCATGTCCTTTTCCCACCGCTGGTATTCCCGGTAAATTTTTTGCCTAACGGCATGCTTTATAATAACCTGTTAAAGTTTAATGGCTGGTTGCTGCGCCGAAGTGTAAAGAAGGCGCTGAAGAAGCTGGACATGCAGGACGAACTGATCAACTTTACATCGTTTAACCCCGGCATGGGTTTGATAACCGGACGCACTTTTAACGAAAAAACGCTTATCTACCATTGTTATGACGAGATAAAAGGCGCGCCATACTGGCTAAGCAAGCACGGGCTGCGGCTTGAAGCCGGCTTTATGAAAATGGCCGATGCTGTTATTGTAACCTCAAAAGGGCTGTATGATAGTAAGAAAGACTTTTGTAAGCAATGTTTTATTGTGAAAAACGCTGTAAAGGTTGACCTGTTTAAAAAAGGCTTTAACAACACGCCCGACCATACCAAAAAAGTGGTTGGTTATGTAGGCACTATTGATGATCGGTCTGACTATAACATCCTGCAATACCTTTTTACCAGCCTGCCCGATGCCGAGTTTGTGTTTGTAGGGCGCATATTGAGTGAGCGCGGCGAGGCCATCCTGCGCAAATACCCCAACGTAAAAGTTGAGGGGCCAAAAATGCCCGAGCAATTGCCGCCTTACCTGCAAACCTTCTCGGTTGGTATTATCCCTTTTGTGAAAGATGATTTTACAAAGGGCATTTACCCCATGAAGATAAACGAGTACCTGGCAGCAGGCCTGCCCGTAGTGAGTACAAACTTTGGCGATATTGCCGATTTTAGAAACCTGATAAAAATAACCGACGATAAAGAAACGTTCATGCAATATGTTTTAGCTGAAATGGCCGGAGATACGCCCCAAAAGCGCGAAGCCCGTTTAAAGACCGCCGAAAGCAACACCTGGGACAAGCGCGCCGATGAGCTATCGGCAGTGATAGAGCAGGTTGAGGATGGTTTAAAATGAGCCGGACTGGAAAAAAATCCCTTTATTTGAGCACCTGTTTATGAACCCGTACCAACAAAAACGCCGCTGGAAATATTTTTTGCTTGCCTTTGCCGTGGTTATTGCCAGCGGGTCGGTTTTTTATACCAGCTACCTGGTAAGAAACATTGCCCGGTCCGAACGTACGCGCGCACAGGTTTGGGCGTTGAGTATGAAGCAAATAGGCAACACGTACGACAACGACTTCCTGTCGTATGTACTATCGGTACGGGATAGCCTGGTTGTACCCGCCATTGTTACAGATGCCAAAGGCGAGTTTTTGTTTACCCGCGGGCTCGATTCTACCAAAACATTTATCAAAATGGATAAGGAGGAAGAAAAGGCCCAAAAAAAGAAATTCGACCTGCAATACTTTAAGGACGAACTGGCCTACATGAAAAAACAGCACGAGCCTATAAAGCTTACAACTGTTTTTAACGAGCCCTGGCTGGTTTATTACAAAGATTCGCCGTTGCTAACGCAGTTAAAAATGTTCCCTTACATCCAGCTTTCAGTTATTGCCATATTCCTGATAGTTGCATACACGGCGTTCAGCTCTTCCCGAAAATCAGAACAGAACCAGGTTTGGGTTGGTTTGGCAAAAGAAACCGCGCACCAGTTGGGTACGCCTATATCATCGCTAATGGCCTGGATAGAGGTGATGAAAGAAAAATTTAATGCCGAGGACGACCCGCTGATGGCCGAAATGGAGAACGATGTAAGGCGCCTTGAAATAGTTGCCGACCGGTTCTCGAAAATAGGATCGAAACCAAAACTGGAGGAACACCCGGTTTACGAAGTGGTGAAAGATTTTGTAGATTATTTTAAGGTACGGGCAAGCAGCAGGATAACCTTCGAGCTAACCGGTAACCGCCGTTTAACTGCCGGGCTAAACATCCCGCTGTTTGACTGGGTATTGGAAAACCTGCTGAAAAACGCGGTTAACGCCATTCAAAACACCGGTACTATTAAGGTATCGGTAACGGGTAACAAGCAAAAAAAACTGATATTTATTGATATTACAGATAGTGGTAAAGGCATACCGCGCTCAAAATTCGATACGGTGTTTCAACCCGGGTACACTACACGCCAGCGGGGCTGGGGGCTGGGCTTATCGCTAACCAAGCGGATAATACAGAATTACCACGACGGGCAAATTTTTGTAAAGGAATCTGAACTGGGTAAGGGCACAACATTCAGGATAGTATTAAAAACCATAAAGTATGATAAGCAAGCCAAACTCTAACGATTACCCCCCTTATGCTGCAGCATATGTAAACGCGGTACCCCAAGGTGCGGATGTACTGCAGTTATTGGCCGATAACCAGGCATCAACCCACAACCTGTTTTATAACATGAGCGATGAGCAAGCTATGTATGCTTATGCCGAAGGTAAGTGGACGTTAAAGGAATTGCTTGGCCACATGATAGATACCGAAAGAGTGTTCTCGTTCAGGGCTTTCGTGTTCTCGCGCGAGGACATCTCGTTACCAAGTTTTGACCAGGAAACTTATGTAAACAGTACGGATTTTAATAGCCGGACCATACAAAGCCTTGCCAATGAGTTTAAAGCCGTACGCGAAGCCACCTTGTATTTATACAGATCGTTCAGCGGGGAGCAGCTGGCCTGCAGCGGCGTAGGCGGCAGCGCACTGGTTAAAGTGGCCGCCCTGGTTTACATGACAGCCGGGCACGAAATTTACCATCTTAACATTATCAACCAAAAATATTTAAAATAAAAAGCGGGTGTGGCTAATTGCCACACCCGCTTTGTTAAGGCTAAACGCTTAATTATCTTTTTTGTGATCGTTATCATAAAGTTCTTTCTTCTCGATACGGTAAGAAAGCACTAGGCCAAGCCCGCCGAATATGGCTATCAAACCAAAGTAAATAGCCTCGTTATTGTTTTCGGTGTTTGCAAAAACGGTACGGTCAAGCAAGTAGGCCAAAAACAAACCTAAGCCTGCCCCAATTAACAATAAGCCCCATTTAAGATTTTGATAAGGTGCCGGCTGTGCTTTATAGCTGCGTGGGTCCATCCCACGTTCTATCATTGCCATGCGTTCGCGGTTCCTGATGTAGTAGATACCGAAAATCATTGCGAAAAGTCCCAGAGAAATGGATATTGGGATCAAAAATTCTGCTTCCATGATATTTTAAGTTTAATAAGTTAATTTTTCTGTTTTAAAACCACCACCACGGTGTATTTGTAAGCTATGACCACATGGTTTTTAAGGAGGTTACACCCGGGGCAAAAAAATATTTCGAATATTGAATTTTCAATTTCGAATGTGTTTATACATTATATAAACCTGAAAGAACCCTACATTTACATAAATCCGGAATTGAACATCCGAAATTCGAAATCACCTGTAACCTAACTTGCGGATACGTAGTCAGAGAGGTTGTATATATGCAAAGCAAGCTTTCAGATATTGAATTAATAGAGCAAACACTTGGTGGCAACCAATCGGCCTATGCCGACCTGGTGAAACGCCACCAGCGTTTTGTATTTACGCTTGCTTTACGTTTTGCAAAGGGCCGCGAGGATGCCGAAGAGATTGCGCAGGATTGCTTTATAAAGGCATACCGGTCGTTATCATCTTTTCAGCAGCAATCAAAGTTCAGTACATGGCTGTATAGTATTGTTTATACAACTGCCATGACGTTTCTGCGGAAAAAGCGGGTTGATACTGCCTCTATTGATGATGACGAAAGTTATATACAAATAGAAAGCAAGCCCAGTGGTTACGATGAATATAACGTGGAGAACAAATCGCGGTCATATTACCTAAACCAGGCCATAGAGCAGCTACTGCCCGATGATGCAACTATTATAACTATGTTTTATAAAGGAGAGCAATCGCTTGAAGAAATTGCACAGGCAATGGGTATTGAGGCCAACACGGTTAAGGTAAAACTATTTAGGGCACGCCAGCGTTTGAAAGAAAGGCTGGAGCGCAATTTAAAACATGAAGTTAACGAACTGATATGAACAGTATAGAAGAAAAACTTTGGAACTACATTGATGGCACCTGCCTGCCCGATGAGCAAAAGGCCATTGCTGTACTTATTGAACAGGATGAGGTATACCAAAAAAAGTACAATGAGTTGCTACAGTTGAATACGGAATTTGCCGCGATGGAACTGGATGAGCCATCTATGGCATTCACCTACAACATAATGGAAACCATACGCACCGAAAACGCGAGGCAGCCACTAAAGGCAGCTATTGATAAGCGCATTATTACAGGTATAGCGGCATTTTTTGTGGTAAGCCTGGCCGTGCTGTTAATATATGTACTAAGCGCTGTAAACTGGTCGGCGGGCAGCGGCTTTAAAATGCCCCAGGAACTAAACGTTACCCAAATAAAGGTTACCCATATCAGCAATTATTTTACAGGCCCTGTTGTTAAAGGGTTTTTGTTTTTTGATGTTGTGATGGGTTTGTTCCTGATGGATAATTATCTGCGGCGCAAAAACGTTGCAAAGCAGCGCTAAACTGTCAGGTTTGTTGTATAATATAACTGACACCCTACAGGTTATACAGATATTGCAACCGTACCGTTTTTAAAAAACTGGCCCTATTACGTCGTACCGACACATTTAAAAACAAGTTTAAACATTTATAAATTTTGGTATAGTATTTGTTCTAAGCCATGCATACCGGCAAACTTGCCGGTTAATTGTGATAAGGTTTAGGTTGAAAGTCCCCCGGAGCAAGTCTGGGGGGCTTTTATTTTTTACGGGGTTTTACCCCCGGCCGTTGTAACATATATTTCACTAAAAATTCATCTTACAATTAGTAACTTCGTAATTATGATGATGATGAAAAAACCTTTTATATATGTTTTTGCCATGCTATTGGCATGTGCAGCCTTAACTACTTACGCGCAGGAAAAACCACGCATACCCGAGGCCAGTTCGACCCAAACCCTTATACAGGATTTTGGACTTGGAAAAATTACCATTACCTACTCGCGCCCTAACGTTAAAGGGCGTAAAATATTTGGCGGTATAAACCCTTACGGCGAGGTTTGGCGTACCGGTGCAAACGCCGCGACTACCATCACCTTTACCGAGAATGTTTTGGTTGAAGGCAACAAAGTAGCTGCAGGTACATATGCCCTGTTCAGTATACCCGAGCAAAACACATGGACTATCATATTAAATAAAACCGCTAAACAGTGGGGCGCATACGATTATAAAAAGGAAGACGACTACTTACGCTTTACCGTAAAGCCAAAAACTGTTAAAGAAAAACGCGAAACGTTTACCATACAATTTGCCAACTCTACAACAAAAACTACCGACTTATACCTGGTGTGGGACCATACTGCCGTGCCTATACAAATGCAAACAGACGACGACGCGCAGATAACTGCTAACATTGATAAGCTGATGCAGGGCGACATAAAAAAACGCCCGTATTTTAATGCGATACAGTATTATTACGAAAACGATAAAGACCTTAAAAAAGCTATGCAATGGGTTTTAGAAGCAGAGAAACTTGAGCCGAACGGCCCATGGTATAAACTATGGAAAGCACGTATCCAGCTAAAAACCGGCGATAAAGCTGCCGCTATTGCAACCGCGCAACAAGGTGTAAAACTGGCCAAAGCAAGTAACGACGACGAGTATGTTCGCCTTAATGAGGCTGTGATAGCACAAGCAAAAAACTAATATTCAACCAAAATATTTGAAAGCCTTAAACCACAAGTTTAAGGCTTTTTTATTTCGAACAAACTGCTGGGGATACGGGTATACGTTTGTGGCTGCACAAATACAAGCTTTATCAAAGGAAATGCTGTTTTAATAGCCAGCCGTACCCGCTCAATAGATGCGGTTATATCTTCGGTATCAATATCCGGGTCAAACTCTACTATCAGCATTAATACCACTTCATCGGGTGCCTGGTAGGTTGATAATACATTTACAACCCGTATAACTGCCGTGTCTTTTTCTGCGATCACCCTTATTTTATGCTGTGTATCGCGGCCAACGCCTTCGCCCATTAACAGGCTGCGGCTCTCTCTTGCCAGTATGGCCGATACAAAAACCAACAGCAGCCCCACCAGTACAGATGCAACACCATCCATATAAGGCATATGGTAATTATGGCCTATCAGCATAAAAACAAATACAATGGTGAGGCCAAGCACTGCTGCCCCATCCTCAAATAAAACCAAAAAACTGGATGGATCTTTGCTTTTTACGATGGCTTTCCACCAGCTTTGGCCGTTACGCACCATATTAAATTCTTTAATAGCTATTACCAGTGATGCGCCCTCAAATACGAACGAAGATGCCAAGACGATATAGTTCCAAAACGGATCGCCCAGTTCTTCGGGCTTAATAATGTGGTTAATGCCCTGGTATATTGATATGCCGCCGCCTAAACCAAATATCAATATGGATACTATGAACGACCAAAAGTAAAGCTCTTTACCATAACCAAACGGATGCGAATTATCCGGCGCTTTACGGCTTTGTTTTAACCCGTAAAGCAACAATACCTGGTTAACGGTATCAACCATAGAGTGGATGCCTTCGGATATCATGGACGAACTGTTGGTAAAGCCCCCCGCGATAAATTTTGTTACCGCAATAAGCAGGTTAGCCGCCCGCGCGCTGTAAATGGATGCATTGTTTTTAGCTTTCATACCGGTGTTATAGTACTAATGCTAAAAAAGAAAATGTGTTTGTTTTGACGTGCTTTTACTTGTGTGCGGTCAAACTATTTATATTAAGTAAGCTCCTATGGAGCTAAATGTTGTTGTTTATCTTTTCTATAAACAGGGAACTCCTACGGAGTTACTTTATAATTGATAAGGTGAAGGTAAATAACGGATTGAACCACCTAAATCCACTTCATCATTCAACATTATGCATTCGGTGTCCGATATTAAGGTATACACCAATATTAACATATGGTACCGCCCCATCGGGGACACCCTGTTTATAGAAAGGATTAAATAGAGATAGCTTAGCTCCTTAGGAGCTACCTGAAACAACAGCACCCGGCTTAATAAATTTATTTAGTACCCAGGCAATAATAATTACCCCAATGCAGCCTATAGCATTTAGCCACAGGTAGGCTACCGCATTATAATAGCCCATAATGCATATCAATATTTCGGTAATAACGGCGGCTATAAATACCGGGGTACCTTTAATACGCTTTAAATAAAAGGCCACAATAAATACGCCTAAAATTGTACCATATATGTACGAACCTAATTGGTTAACCGCCTCTAACAGGTTGCCTATTTTGCTGGCGTATAAGGCCATGCCGATACAAACCAAACCCCAAAACACAGTTGCCAGCCGCGATGCCGTTACGTAGCTATGATCGCTTTCGCCGGGTTTTAGGATACGTTTGTAAATATCCACAACCGTGGTTGATGCCAGCGCGTTAAGGCCGCTGGCGGTTGACCCCATCGAGGCCAGGAAGATTATGGCTATCAGCAGCCCTATTAAACCGCGGGGCAGGTAATGGGTTACAAAAGTGAGGAACACGTAATTGGTATCGTTCACATTATCGTTGCCGCTGTTCTTTTTTATAATGCTGATAGCGCTTTTGCGCAAGGTATCGGTTTGTGCTTCGGCAACTTTTAAATTGGCTTTGGCTGCTGTTATCTGCTTTGCATCCTTACTGTCAAAAGCTTTTACAAGGCTTTCTGTCTTTTCCCTTTTCAGCTCAAAGGCATCGTTATATTGCTTTTCCAGCTGATTGAACTGCGGCGCGTATTGGCTTTTTTTAACCTGCTCAACTTCGTAATTATTAAAAAATACCGGCGGCCTGTTAAACTGGTAAAAGCTAAAAACCAGTACGCCTAATAGTAGTATTAAAAATTGCATGGGCACTTTTATAAGCCCGTTCATGATAAGGCCCAGCCTGCTTTGCCCTACCGAACTACCGGTTAAGTAACGGCCCACCTGGCTCTGATCGGTACCGAAATAGGATAACTGCAAGAAGAAGCCGCCGATGATACCGCTCCAGATATTATAGCGGTTATCCGGGTCAAACTTCCAGTCGATAACGTTCATGCGGCCCAGGTTGCCGGCCAGCTTAATGGCTTTGGTAAAACCTACGTTTTGCGGCAGCAGCATTACTACCAAAACGCCTGCTGCAAACATGCCGGTAAAAATAATGCTCATTTGCAGCAACTGCGTGTACGATACCGCCTTTGCCCCGCCATAAACGGTGTAAAACAAAACCAGCCCCCCAATAAATAATGTTGTATAAGTGGTGTTGATATGCAGTATGCCCGACAAGATAATAGCCGGCGCGTAAATGGTGATGGCGGTAGATAGCCCGCGTTGTATCAGGAATAAAATTGATGTGAGCGCGCGTGTCTTCAGGTCGAAACGCTGCTCTAAAAACTCGTAAGCAGTGTAAACCTTAAGCTTGTGAAATATGGGTACAAAAGTGATGCACAGCACGATCATGGCCAGCGGCAGGCCGAAGTAGAACTGCACAAAGCGCATCCCATCGCTATAGGCCTGGCCGGGTGCCGATAAAAAGGTGATGGCGCTGGCCTGCGTAGCCATAACCGATAGGCCAACATGGTACCATGGCAGCGACCGGTTGCCCAAATATTGGTCGATATTTTTACTGCTGCCGCTTTTCCATACGCCATAGGCAACTATGGCAAGCAGGGTACTGCCTAAAACTATCCAATCGGTTAAGCTCATTCAAAAGATATTGTGATGAGCCAAAATACTAAAATTAAAAAAACCAGCCATACGATAACGATACCGTAAAACTGGTTCCAGTTTTTTATAAAAGATGGGAGGTCGGTATTATCAGACCTCTTCACGGCCTTTCACCAGGAATTTTATGAACAGGGCTGCGGTTAATAAACCGAAAACACCACCCACTGGGATCCAGATAAAGCCTCTTTCAACAATTGCGCCTACAAACAAGCCGCTAACTAAGGCAACCAGGTAAAATACGTAATCGTAGTTTTTTTCTTCTTTTTGTGGGTGATGATGATGTGACATAGTATTTGAATTATATGGCAACAAAAATAGGTGATTAATTGGTTTATATCAACAGCTTATTTCAGCAAAAATTAACCCGGTATCTGCTCTTCGTAAAAGCCGCCAAGGCCAATATAGTTTACCCGTTTGTTGCTGCCGGTAAGGGTAGCTTCGTATATGCGCACGCCTGCATCGGCTATACCCTGCATAAAATGCGGGTAAGTGGTTTTACCCTGCTGGTTATCCCGTATAGCTTTTATCACAAGTTCGCGGTTAAAATCGCGGGCTATTGCAACGGCATCTGTACCATTATTATGCAAAATAGTTACACCATCATTCAATCGGTATAGTATCGCTTTTGTTGCCACATCTACCACGTACGATTGTATGCCCGCCGCGGCTAATTTAGCGGCAAGGTCGGGGTAGTTTTTGGCAGTTGCGTAGGCTTCCTGTAATTTCTCTTCGTTCGTCATGTTAATTTTTAGGCTTGCTCAACAAATTGATGAATAAACGGTAGGCGCCCGGCACCCCTGCAGGCAGCTCTCTGAAAAACGCCAGCGATGTGTACACAAAGCGGCCCTTGCCAAAGTTGGTAACTATAAGCGCTCCCTTGTTTGGCTCCATGCCGGTATCGTTCATTTGCAATGGCGCGCTGTACTGGCTGTCAATATTGCTAACAAAGTACAAGCCGCGTTCCTGGGTCCAATCATTAAAATCGGCGCCGGTTATTTTATTTGGGTAATTAAGCACCGGGTTTTGCGGATCGGTAAAGCTAACTTTTGCATCTTCTTCGGTTACCCGCTGGTTAACTACTGTAAAAGGATACGGGCCAATTTGTTTTGTTACCAAACCATTGTTGTTGTTGTATTGTACTACCAGATTGCCGCCATTTGATACATATTCCAACAACCGTGGCTGCTCATAAGCCAGGCGCTGGTTTACGTTATAGGCGCGTACGCCGGTTACAATGGCGTCATAAACAGAAAGGTCGCCATTAATAATTTCGTTCTCGGTAAGCTGGTGTACCTCATAACCCACTTCGCGTAAGGCATCCGGGACAAGGTCGCCTGCACCGGCAATGTACCCGATTTTTTTGCCCGCTGTTTTCAGATCGATGCTTACCAACCTGGCCTGCGCCGGCGGGAAGATAGTGATGGCAGGTATATGATTGTAGCGGATATCCAATAATCCCTGCGAAAAGGTTTTGCCGTTGGCTATAACATCCGCCTGTAAAACGGCCGTATTGGTTTTGGTATCGGTTGGCGAAACGGTAAAAGCTACCGCCCACTCGTCGCCTTTGTTTTTGCCGGTAAAGTCAATTTTTGCCGGACTGATCTTCCAACCCGCTACGGGTTTTAAACTGATGCTACCGCTTGCGGTGGTGAAGCTTTTTAGTTTTATCTGCACCGTTTGTGGTTGGGTATTGTTGAAGGCGTAAACCTTTTCGGCAATGTTGGCCGTTACCGGTGGGGTAATCTCTAAAGGCTGATAGATCTCGCCACGAGCGGGGTCAACATATTTATATTGGATAGGCCTGTAGTAAACAATGTTTTTACCAGCGATCCTAAATGAAAATTTGGTTTTAAGCACGTCTGGGTTTTCTGGATAGCCGGCCAAAGTGTCGCTTAGTAAAGTATAAGAACCAATGCCATGTGCGGCAGTAAGCCAATAGGGCTGTGTAATTATCTTAACAGGAGTTTGATCCTGTCTCATTTCAAAATTAAACGATCTTAGTTCATTTGAGGGCATATTGCTATCAATACTTTCTACTGCTCTGCCATAAGCGCCCCCGCTATTTACGTTTATAGCACTTAGTTCTTTACCACTTCTATTAATAACTTGGTTCAATACGATCATGCTATCGCCTACGGCATAAGTGGGCTCTTTAGCATAACTCTCAAACCACAATCCCGCGCAGGCGGCAATCAGGTCTTTCAGCTCCTTTGTCTTTTGTTTATGCCAGTAATCATAACTCGAGTTAGCCACCTCGGTTAACCGTACGGTTTGGAACGCTTTGTTAGTAGCTACCGTTTGGTCAACATCGCCCAATAAAGCTACTAATGCCGGTACCGATGCCTGAGGCGCATCATCATTAAACGCTTTGGTAATAGCAGTGATTTTTTGTGCTATAGGGGTACCAAATGGGGTGCGGGTCCAGCTAACATCCACGCCATCCATCAGGTCGGTTTTTGGGGCATCGCCAAGGATGGTCTTAAAATATTCGAATGCATCGCCACGCTGCCTGGCCGAGCCAAAGCCCTGTGTTTTGTGGTTACTGCGGCTTTCGGCTGCTATCTCGCCATAGCTTTTGCCCAATAAAGGGTTGTAGCCTCCAACGTTTATCTTAAACTGATCGGGTGCTGTAGTGTTGGTATTGCCAAAGTTAAAGGTGTTCCATAACAAGCGTTTGGCCTGCCATACGCCAACATATTTTAACTGTTCGGGATAACGTTTTGGGTCGGCAGCGGCGCTAAACGCTTCCTGCGCTAAAATTGCCGAAGCCGTGTGGTTACCGTGGCCGCCCTCGCCGGTTGTTGGGAAACGGCAGATCATTACATCGGGCCTAAAGTTACGGATCACCCAAACCATATCGCCCAATACTTTATCCTTATCCCAAAATTTCAGGGTTTCTTCGGGGCTTTTAGAAAAGCCAAAATCATTCGCCCTGCTAAAAAACTGCTCCGCACCATCCATGCGGCGGGCGGCTAAAAGCTCCTGCGTGCGTATCAAGCCTAAAAGTTCGCCCTGCTCGGTACCTATCAGGTTTTGCCCGCCATCGCCGCGGGTGAGCGAAAGGTATCCGGTTCGGTAATGCTTTTCCTGCGCCAGGTAGCCCAGCAGCCGGGTGTTCTCGTCATCGGGGTGGGCGGCAATGTATAGCACGCTTCCCAGCACATTCAGCTTTTTTAAATTTTGCCGTATGGTGCCAATATCCGACGGAGGCGATGTTTGTGAAAAAGCTAAGTGACAGGATAAAAACAGGATAAGAGTAACCGATATACGCTTCATAACAACAAATATATCCGAAAGATGCTTTGATGCAATAACGGTACAATAATTATAGCGTCATAATTATAGTTTCAACCTTGTTAGTTAATCGATTGATTAATTTTTTATTTCTGATTATCAGTTTGTTATAAAAAAATTAATAATAATATTTTTTATTAATCAATCGATTAATTAGTTTTGTGCGGGACAAAAATAAAATGGAAAAGGAAAAAACAGATAAAAAGGATCACATACTCGACGTTGCCGAGCGTGTTTTTGCCGAATTAGGATATGATGGCGCATCAACCCGTGTAATATCGGGCGAAGCCGGAGTAAACATGGCCATGCTTAATTATTACTTCGGTTCAAAAGAAGGTGTTTTCCTGGCAATTTTCGATCGCCGCATCTCCACATTCCAATCGGTATTGCTTAGCATAGGCAATGACGAAAGCACAAGCTGGTGGGAAAAGCTGGATAAATATATAGACAGCTACGTAGAGAAGGTTATCAATAACAACTGTTTCCACGTAATGCTTCACCGCGAGATCTCTAAATCAAAAAAAACCGAGCTTACCGACCAGATAACCGGCATTATCATGAAAAACGTAAGCGTATTGCAGGATATAGTAGACGGCGGTATAAAAAGCGGAGAGTTTAGCAAGGATGCCGATCCGCAATTTATAGTAGCCACGGTATTTGGCACTAAAAGTTATATCGTTAACACACCGCATATTTCGTCGGTAATTATAGGGTACGATGTAATGGATGCTAAAAATCAGGACGAGAAATTGAAGCCCCGGTTAAAAACATATCTCAAAAAACTGTTAAAAGCTTATTTACAGAATGAAAATGACAACAAATAAATATATACACTTGAAACCTTTACAAATTAACAAAGCCTTAAAGGCGGCGGGCAGTATAGCAATGTTACTATTGGCTTTACTGGTTACCAACCCCACCGCCGCGCAGGACAGGACAATTACCCTTGACGAAGCCATTAAGCTTGGGCTGGATAACAGCAAGGTGCTTAAACTTTCGCAATCGCGTATTGACCAGGCCGTGTCGCAGTATCAGCAGGCAAAAGACCGCTCGTTACCAACGGCCAGCGCAGGTTTTGGCTACAACCGCGCGCAGATCCCGGCCAACAAATTAAACTTTGGCGAAGAAAGCCTGAAGCTGCCTACCAGTGCAAACGCGTACCTGGGCACTTTATCTGTTAACTACTCGATATGGGCAGGTAATAAGTTAAGGTACGCCCGCGAATCGACAACCCTATTAACAGATGTTGCCCGTTTAGATGCTGTTAACGACCGCGACCAGATAACTTACAGTATCATCAACGCTTATTATAACCTGTATAAAGTACTGCAAAGCAAAAAAGTGGTGGATCAGAATCTATCTACCATCGATGCGCAGATCAAACAGTCGCAGCGCTTTTTTGAGCAGGGTTTGGTTACCAAAAACGATGTGCTGCGTTTCCAGTTGCAGCGTTCGAATATCGAACTGAACGGCATCGACCTGGAAAATAACCGGCGCATTATCAATTACAACATGGATATTTTGTTAGGGCTGCCCGAAGGTACCGAACTTAATATCGCGCAGATAACCGAGGCCGACAGGTCGGCCATGCCTTTAACTACTTACCTGGATTCGGCAATGAGCAACCGCCCCGAATTTAAACAACTGGATTTGCGCACACAGGTTGCCGATCTTAATATCAAAAGCATAAAGGCCAATACATCGCCATCGCTTTCGGCATCGGGCAGTGCATATTATGTGGGCGTATCGGCCAACCCGCTGCCAAAAAGCGGCAACTTTATTACACCTATATCAATTGGGCTAACATTAGGATGGGATTTTGGCAGCCTTTGGACCAATAAAAACAAGGTTAACGAAGCCAAACTGCAGCGCGAAGAAGTGATCATTAATCGCGGTATCACTACGGATAACGTAAAGAACGAGGTGAACCAAAGCTACCAGAACTATAAAGCCGCATTGGATAAAATAGCCCTGCTGCAAACCTCGATCAACCAGGCTACCGAGAATAACCGCATACTGGAATCTAAGTACCGCAGCAACATATCATCAGCAACAGACCGTGCCGATGCGCAAACCCTGCTTTACCAGGCCGAAATAAACCTGGAACTGGCTAAAGCCGATGCGGGGCTTGCATACTATACCTTATTAAAATCAACAGGAAAACTTAACAGATAATTACAATTTATAAAGCAATGGCAAAAGAAACACAAGAAGCTCAACCTAAAAAGAAAAACAAAGTACTTCCAATTATACTGGGGGTGGTTCTTTTAGGGGGTATCATATTTGGTGTAAAAGAATATATATACTTCAGCAGGCACGTAGACACCGACGATGCACAGATAGACGGCGACATTAGCCCCGTAGTTGCCCGTGTAGGCGGCTATGTGGACAGCCTGATGTTTGAAGAAAATACACACGTTAACAAAGGCCAGCTACTGGTTAAGCTTGACGACCGCGACTATAAAGTAAAAGTAGAGCAGGCGCAAGCCGCCCAGGTTGGCGCGAGCGCCGGCATTAACGTAGGCGAATCGCAGATATCGACCACTGCTGCCAATTCGGCAAGCGCCAGGGCGCAGGTTGCATCGGCAGCCGCAAGGTTAGAGAAGGTACAAAAGGACTATGACCGTTATGCCAACCTGGTAAAAGATGGTTCGGTTACCCAGCAGCAGTTCGACCAGGCCAAAGCCGATCTTGATGTTGCGCGGGCTACCTACAATGCATCAAAAGATGAGTACAAAGCGGCCCAGCAGCAAATAGCAACAAGCCGCAGCATGTTAAAGGTTACCAATACCGGCGTAAGCCAAAAGCAGGTAGATATTGATTATGCCAAACTGCAATTAAGCTACACGGATGTAAAATCGCCGGCAAGTGGTATCGTTGCTAAAAAGAACGTGCAGATAGGCCAGTTGGTACAGGCCGGGCAAACCTTGTTCTCGGTAGTGAATGATAACAGCATATTTGTTACCGCCAACTTTAAAGAAACTCAGCTAAACAAAATTAAGAACGGGTTAAAAGTTGACCTTAAGGTTGATGCCTATCCTGATCTGAAAGTGGAAGGCACGGTGTATAATTTTTCGCCTGCTACGGGTGCTAAATTCTCGTTACTGCCGCCTGATAACGCTACCGGTAACTTTGTTAAGGTTGTACAGCGTGTGCCTGTTAAAATTAAGATCACAGGCAGTAAAGAAGATATCGCGAAACTACGCCCGGGCATGAGCGTTGACGTTTCGGTAATTACAAAAGACTAAATAACATGGCTGAAACTGGCTTTAAAAAATGGATAATCACCATTACGGTGATTATGGCTTCATTACTCGAGCTGATTGATACCACCATCGTAAACGTTGCTATACCACACATACAAGGTAATCTGGGCGCTACCCTTGAGGATATTGCCTGGGTGGTTACCGGTTATGCCGTGGCAAACGTTATCATCCTGCCTATGTCGGGGTGGCTTGGTGGCCGCTTTGGCCGTAAAAATTACTTCCTTACGTCTATTGTAGTATTTACTATAGCTTCCTTTTTATGCGGTAACGCCACTAATCTCGACGAGTTGGTAATATTCCGGATATTACAGGGGCTTGCAGGCGGGGGTTTGATATCTACCGGGCAAACCATATTACTGGAAACCTGGCCGCGCGAGCAAATTGGTACCGCTACAGCCCTGTTTGGGTTGGGTGCGGTAGTAGGCCCAACAGTAGGCCCAACCATTGGCGGATGGATAACCGAGAACTACGCATGGCCCTGGATATTTTATGTGAATATCCCCGTTGGCGCGCTGGCTATATTTTTAACTTATACGTTTGTTAGGGAAACGCCCAAGGAGGAGAAAAGGCCCATCGACTGGTGGGGCATTGGCTTACTGGCCGTTGCCGTGGGCAGCTTGCAAACCATACTTGAAAAAGGCGAATCGGAAGATTGGTTTGCAAAAAACTATATCATCGTATTAACCATAACCGCCATACTCGGCATCATACTGTTTATATGGAGGGAACTAAGTACCGACCACCCCATCGTTAACTTCGGTATTATGCGGCACCGCAGCTTTGCTGTAGGGATGTTCACTTCCTTTATATTAGGGTTTGGGCTATACGGCTCGGTGTTTGTGTTCCCGGTGTTTTGTCAGAATTTGCTTGGGTTTAATGCACAGCAAACGGGCGAGTTGCTGTTCCCGGGCGGCTTGTGTACCATTGTAATGATGCCCTTTATTGGTAAAATGCTTAATAAAGGTGTCCCGGCACAGTTTATGGCTACCGCGGGTATGTTCCTGTTCTTTGTATTTACATGGATGCTGAGCAACTCTACACTGGCAACAGGCGAGAAGGACGTATTGATCCCGTTATTGATACGTGGTGTAGGTATGGCCTTGTTATTTGTGCCTTTAACTACCTTAGCCATGGCCGACCTGAAAGGGCCCGAAATTGGGCAGGGGTCGGGTTTGAATAACATGATGCGCCAGTTGGGTGGCTCGTTTGGTATCGCGGCTTTAACAACTCTTATACATGTGCGCCAGGGTTATCACCGCAGCACGCTTATCGAGCATGTGAACCCTTACAACCCGGCATTTACCGAACGCTTAAACCAATTAATGCACGGGTTTATGGCCAAAGGTAAATCGGTAATGGATGCTACACACATGGCATACGCAGCTATTGAGGGTGCCGTTATCAGGCAAACCATGCTGCTTACTTACGATGATGCCTATTGGATATCGGGCTTAATAATGCTGTTTTCGATACCATTGCTATACCTGCAGCCCTTTAAAAAGCTAAAGGCTGTTACAGACTCCCACTAAAAAACAAAGCCATTCTGCTTTTACAAGCGGAATGGCTTTTCCAAAAAATCAACAATTAAAATTTGTAATCCCCCCGGGATCGGTAATTGTTTTACAGTAATAAAATATTATGACAACAGGGGTTAGTAGTAATATTTAAGCCTTAAAATTAGGGCTTTTAAATGAACAAACACAAATTTTATTTGACATTATTTATAAACACGGCTAAAAATATCCGTTTTTATCAGAAAATAATTTTGCCCGTGGCGGTAACCAACGATGCTATCCTAACGGCATCAAAAATGCGCTCTTCGGTAGTGCCCAATTTTATCAGCGAATCCTCGTGCGCGTTAACACACATTTCGCAGCCATTAACCGCAGAGATGGCCAGGCTCATCAATTCAAAAAACTCTTTGCCGGTAACCGGCTTCATCATCAGTTGCATACGTATCCTCGCGGGTATTTGAGTATATTTCTCCTTTTGGGTAAAATGCCTGAAACGGTAAAATATATTATTTGATGCCAGTAACGATGCACAGCCCGCTGCCTCGGCAACATCGGCATCGGTGGCTTCGTTTTGCTTTGCCACGCCGGTATAATAGGCAATAAGCGGCGCGTTCTGGTTATTCACCGCGGTACTTAAACCAAGCAGGGCGCATTCTTTAGCGCTAAGGTGCTCGGATGTTAAGGTGCTGGCAAAGTTAAGTTTCAGGTCGCGCAGGTAACGCGATTCGCCTGTTTCTAACAGGCTAAGGGCCGGTGTACGGTATGTTTTGTCAAGCCCTGTTGTTTCCAGCAGTTCCTGAACTATTTCGGTGCTTTCGCTCATAGTGGTAGTTTTTATTAGATAAAAATTAACCACAGAGGGCACAGAGGTTTTCACCGGGATTCAGAGTTTATATCTCCGTGGCCTCTGTGAACCTTTCTTTGTGTTCTCTGTGGTTAAAATATTTGTTAAGCTGTAATTAAACAGTTAAAGTTTCCTGGCCTTTTTCCCAGTTGCATGGGCAAAGCTCGTCAGTTTGCAGGCCATCAAGCACACGCAAAACTTCTTTAACGTTACGGCCCACGCTTAGGTCGTTTACCGATACCCAGCGGATAATGCCGGTAGGGTCGATAATAAACGTAGCGCGGTAAGCTATCTTTTCGTTCGGCTCTAAAATACCCAGGTCTTCGGCTAATGATTTTGAGGTATCGGCCAGCATCGGGAATTTAAGGTCGCGCAGGTCGTCGTGGTGGGTTCTCCAGGCAACGTGTACAAACTCGCTATCAGTTGATGCGCCAATTAAACGGGTTTCGCGGTCGCGGAACTCGCCAAAGTTTTTGTTAAACTCGGCTATCTCTGTAGGGCATACAAAAGTGAAATCTTTTGGCCACCAGAACATTACGGTCCAAACGTTATCGTCGTTAACCAGGTATTCTGATGTTATGGTTTCAAACTCTTTGCCTTTTTCAAGACTTGTTACGGCAATTTTAGAAAATTCGGGAAATTTTTGTCCTATCGTTAACATAAAGGTTATTTTATTAAAATTTATGCAACAAAAGTAAGGATAAAAACTCGGCTGATTTTATCGCAAATATCTATATGATATAGTTTTTGTCTATGAGATAAGATATTGATATTGAGAATATTTATAATAAGGTTTAAATATATTTTTATTAATTAAACAAATTTCCGGGATTTATCTCGGCTTTGTTGCCGCCGGGCGTAGTTATATAAACCTTTAACGGGGTTTGCCTTATCCGGTAAGCGCCGGGCTGCAATACAGGCTGGTTGTAAATGTATTTTACCCTGATGGTGTGGTATCCTTTGGCAAGCGGCAGGGCAGGCTCGGCTTCGGTAATTTTTTGCCCGTCGATGAATACCTGTGTATCGGTGTAGGATGCCTGGCTAAAGCTATAAGCGCCATCTGCAGGGATATTGATGTACCCATTGTAAACCGCGCCAAAATTAGGATTGTCTTTTTTGAATTGCTCAGCGCTAAGCTGATCCGTTATAGCCGAATCTTTTACAGTTACATAATCCAGCTGGTCGGGCGAGGTAAATTTGTTTTTGAACAGCTTATAGCCGAGGCCGGGTTTATTGGCAGTATAATTAACGGCAGGCATTAATCCGCGATTATACATCAGTACCCGTGTAGCAATACTGCGCCTGCCCGATGGGGTAATAACGCGGGTTTTAAACTCGCGCTTTTCGTTTGCCGGTATGGCAAAGGTAATAGGGTTGCCGTTGTACTCCAGGTCGGTATCCAGCGGGTCGCGGCCATTTAGGGTGTAATAGATCTTTGCCCCCGGTACAACGCTTTTTGGCGCCCAGGTAAACCTTTGCCCAAACACCATGGTATCAATAACCGGCATTGGGGTAGGCACGCGGTAGTTGTAACCCTTTGCATCTAACCGGGCAAAATGTTTGGCCAGGCGCACATCGGCAAAATTGCTGTAATCCTTATTTGCCGGTAGGCTCCAGGCCACTTCGCTAAGCGCGAAAAGGCGCGGCATAATCTGGTATTGCAGCTTGGCCATGGTTGGCACGTACTCCGTCCACAGGTTGCCTTGCGTGCCAATGATATATTGCTGCTCTTCGGGCGTCAGTTCTTTTGATACCGGGTCGTAATTATAAGTTTCATCAAGCGTGGCGTAACGGCCAAACGATACCGGCTCCTGCGGCGAGCCACTCTGGTAATGGTCGAAGTAGTTACCGGTGGTTTGCGGTGTCATGATAACGTTATGTTTTTGCCGGGCCGCAGCAATACCGCCTTCCTCGCCTGTCCAGCTCATTACTGTAGCGTTTGGCGCAAGCCCGCCTTCCAGGATCTCGTCCCAGCCAATAATGCTGCGGCCTTTGGAGTTGATAAATTTCTCCATCCGCTGTATAAAATAGCTTTGCACGCCATTCTCATCTTTAAGGTCTTTCTCTTTTATCAAATTCTGAACAAAAGCCGATTCTTTCCAGGGCTGTTTGTTGGCCTCATCGCCGCCCACATGTATATATTTGCCGGGGAAAAGCGCCATCACTTCGGTAAGCACATTTTCTAAAAAGGTGAACGTTTCCTCGGTAGGGCAAAATAAGTTGTTGTAGGAGCGGGCATTGGTTTTGCTATCGGCAGGCTGTTCGCATTTAAGTTCGGGATAGGCGCGCAGGGCGGCTTCGCAATGCGCAGGCATCTCAATTTCGGGCACTATGTTAATGAACCTGTCTGCGGCAAATTTTACCACATCGCGGATGTCGTCCTGGGTGTAGTAACCGCCGTAGGTAAGACTGTCGGGCCAGTCGCGGTTGGTGCCAAACATAGTTTGGTCGCGGTAGCCGCCCACCTGGGTAAGCTTAGGATATTTTTTGATCTCGATACGCCAGCCCTGTCCATCCACCAAATGCCAGTGAAAATTATTGATCTTGTAGGCTGCCAGCAGCTCTATTACCTGCTTAACCTGCGGCACCGTGAAAAAGTGGCGCGATACATCCAGCATCATGCCCCTATAGCCAAAGCGCGGCGCATCTTCAATAACCACGCAAGGCAGCTTTTCGGTACCTGATGTAGCCACCGGGAACAGCTGCATAAAGGTTTGCATCCCATAAAATAAGCCCGCCCCTTTACCAATAATAGTAATGCGATGTGGGGTAATAGTAAGCTTGTAACCTTCTTTTGGCAGCTTATCGGCACCTATGGAAGTTAGCACCAGCGTTGTGCCTTTTGTTGATTTTATTTTTGAATTGTACTTGCCAAACTTGTTATTAAAATGCCGGTTATTCAGCAAAAAATCCCGCAGGAAAGAAATGGTTTTATCTTTTGGGTTATCGGCCTTTACCTGGGTTAGCTGACTAAAAACAAATACCCCGCTGTTTTTTGTAATAGACGCCGGCGCAGGGATAATACCCAGCTGAGGGTCGTCGGCAGGTGTTTGTGCTTTGGTTTGCAGGTTTAACGCGAGTAGCAGGCTTAAAGCAAACAATACTTTTTTGGGCAGATGAGTTACGGTCATAACAAGCAGATAGTGTGTGAGATATTTGGTATGAAATGCTAAAATACTACAATAGCCTGTGGTTTACTATATTAGCCATGTAACAAATAATTGACAGGCAGAATATTACATTTGTACCCACCCGAATTATAAAATTGAATTTTACTACATGTACGATATTTGCTGTATAGGCCACATTACCTTAGATAAAATTGTAACCCCCAGGGCTGTTAAACACATGGCGGGCGGTACCGCTTTTTATTTTTCGAACGCTATGCGCAACATGGATGCGCGTTATAAACTGGTTACCGCGGTTGCCGATACCGAGTTGCCAAGCGTAACCGACCTGATCAATAAAGGTATCGAAGTAAAAGTGTTGCCCAGCGCCCATACGGTTTATTTTGAGAATATTTATGGCGAGAACCAGGATAACCGTACCCAGCGTGTTTTGCAAAAAGCTGATGCCTTTACCGCCGAAGATATTTTAGATGTAGAAGCTATTATTTTCCATTTAGGCCCGCTGCTGGCCGATGATATGTCGACCGACCTGATCAAGGCATTGTTTAGCCGGGGCAATGTGTCGGTAGATGCGCAGGGCTACCTGCGCGAGGTAATAGAACAGGGCGTACATGCCATTGACTGGGCCGATAAAAAGGAAGCTCTGCAATACATCGACGTATTAAAAGTAAATGAACACGAACTGGAGGTGCTTACCGGTATTGCCGATATAAAAGAAGGCGCCAAAGTACTGGCCGAATGGGGCGTAAAAGAGGTGGTGGTAACCCTGGGCAGCATGGGGTCTATAATTTATCACGACAATATTTATTACACCATCCCAGCCTACAAACCTACCGACGTGGTAGACGCTACAGGCTGTGGCGACACCTACATGGCCGGCTACCTCTACAAACGCGTTAAGGGAGCTGATGTTCAAAAAGCCGGGGAGTTTGCAGCAGCCATGGCAGGCTTAAAAATTGAAACTTCGGGGCCGTTTGAGGGAAGTGAATCGGAAGTTTTAGCGATGATGGAGCGGTAGAAGAAACTGCAACTAAAAAAGCCCTGCATTTCTGTAAGGTTTTGTGGAAGTTACCGGGTTCGAACCAGTGACCCTCCCGATGTAAATCGGGATGCCCGACACCAACTGCCAAACTAAATTTTTTTTACAAAAAAAACCTCACATTTCTGTGAGGCTTTTAAAATGTGGGGATTACTGGGTTCGAACCAGTGACCCTCCCGATGTAAAATCGGGATGCCCGGCACCAGCTGCCAAACTAAATTTTTTTTACAAAAAAAGCCCTACATTTCTGTAAGGCTTTGTGGGAGTTACTGGGTTCGAACCAGTGACCCTCCCGATGTAAAATCGGGATGCACTGAACCAGCTATTTTGAACTGGCAATAAGCTGTTGTATCATTTTTTTACTTTTCCAGGATTTTATCTGACGCTCGCGCATGCCTGCATCTTCTTTTGTAGGTAATGTTTCTGACCATTTAATTACCCAATCGGGAGCCCTGCCGGTGAAGCCTTTGTGGTTAGTATTATGTTTTTTTACACGTTCATCCAAGTTGGATGTAGAACCAACATAGTATTTGTCAAGCGACATAGAATATAGTATGTAAGTGAAAAACATATGCTTAAACAAAAAGCCCTACATTTCTGTAAGGCTTTGTGGGAGTTACTGGGTTCGAACCAGTGACCCTCCCGATGTAAAATCGGGATGCACTGAACCAGCTATTTTGAACTGGCAATAAGCTGTTGTATCATTTTTTTACTTTTCCAGGATTTTATCTGACGCTCGCGCATGCCTGCATCTTCTTTTGTAGGTAATGTTTCTGACCATTTAATTACCCAATCGGGAGCCCTGCCGGTGAAGCCTTTGTGGTTAGTATTATGTTTTTTTACACGTTCATCCAAGTTGGATGTAGAACCAACATAGTATTTGTCAAGCGACATAGAATATAGTATGTAAGTGAAAAACATATGCTTAAACAAAAAGCCCTACATTTCTGTAAGGCTTTGTGGGAGTTACTGGGTTCGAACCAGTGACCCTCCCGATGTAAAATCGGGATGCACTGAACCAGCTATTTTGAACTGGCAATAAGCTGTTGTATCATTTTTTTACTTTTCCAGGATTTTATCTGACGCTCGCGCATGCCTGCATCTTCTTTTGTAGGTAATGTTTCTGACCATTTAATTACCCAATCGGGAGCCCTGCCGGTGAAGCCTTTGTGGTTAGTATTATGTTTTTTTACACGTTCATCCAAGTTGGATGTAGAACCAACATAGTATTTGTCAAGCGACATAGAATATAGTATGTAAGTGAAAAACATATGCTTAAACAAAAAGCCCTACATTTCTGTAAGGCTTTGTGGGAGTTACTGGGTTCGAACCAGTGACCCTCCCGATGTAAAATCGGGATGCACTGAACCAGCTATTTTGAACTGGCAATAAGCTGTT
>NZ_SEWG01000007.1 GCF_004168255.1 Mucilaginibacter terrigena
CTTGTCATCCTGAGGAACGAAGGATCTATCCGCGAACTTTACTATCGCCTACTGTTCTATCGGCGAATAGATGCTTCACTACGTTCAGCATGACAAATCTTTTTTAACCCTTGTCATCCTGAGGAACGAAGGATCTATCCGCGAACTTGCATGGCCGTAAGCATGGCGGCGAATAGATGCTTCGCTACCGCTCAGCATGACAAAAACTCAAAATCGCCTCATCCAAAAAATTAGGGATGATGGTGCTTTGGGTGTGCGCTATTTTGTCCGGGTCATCCAGGCGTTCCAGCATTTCTCTGTATTTGCTTTCGCCATGCTCGTTTATCACTTCTTTCTTTTTATCCTCGCGCAGCAGCATGGTTTTTATCCCGTGGGCATCTGCCTCGGGGTGAAACTGCGTGGCAAAAAAGTATTCGTTAAAACGGATGGCCATAATGGCACGTGGCAGGTCTACATAGGGGCGCTCTTTTTCGAGTGCCAGTATTTCCATACCCAGTTCCTTAAAACGTTCCATATCAGGGTTTATCACCTGCCAGCTGCGCGAATCTACCGTGTAGAACGGGTCGGCAAGGCCTTCAAAAACTTCCTCGTTGCGGCCTGCTTCGGTTAAATGCACCGGCAAGATGCCAAACGATGGCGAGCGCCTTGTATTGATATCGCCAAAGCCGTATTTACGGCACATCAGCTGGAACGAGTGGCACACAAAAAATACGTGTTTCTTTTGCGGGGCGTCGCTCCGGTTATGTTTCTCCAGCTTGTCTATCAGGCGGAAGTATTTTTTCTCCCATTCGGTACCCTCGCTATCCAGCGGACTACCCGGCCCGCCGCTTGATATATATACATCAAAGCTGGTATCGGGTACCTGTGCCTTGCGGCGTACATCAAAAGTTTGATAACTTAAATCAAGGCCATGTTGCGCCTTATAACGGTCCAGTATATCCCGGAAACCCCGCATCCCTTCATTCGCCACCCCGTCGTACAGGTCTAATATGGCTACTCTCACTTCCGGTTTATCTGTGTTCATTTAGCCTTCTCTGAATCTCCCCCGATAGGGGAGACTTTTTATTATTTGTTTAATTATTAAGCCCTCTCCTTCGGGGAGGGTTTGGGTGGGGCTTTAAATCCCCTTTAAAGTTTGCGATGTTATATAATCCACCACATCTGCAAAGTTATTATTTTGATTGTAAACGGCCAGCTGCCTGTCGGCGCCGGTGCCATTTTCCAGTATTTTGTGTACATACTGTAAATCGTCGCGGCAGCCCAGGTCGTCAACCACATCATCTACAAAGTCCAGCAGTTCCAGTATCAAGGCGCGGGTGTTTACCTCAAGCTCCTTGCCAAAATCTATCATTTTGCCGTCGATACCGTAACGCGCAGCGCGCCATTTATTCTCGTTGATCAGCGCACGGTTATAGGTAATAAACTTCATGTTACTAAGGCGCAATTTGTACAGCTTGGCGCAAATACACTGGAAAAGTGCTACAAAGGTCATGGTCTCGTCAATCAGCATCGGGCAATCGCAAACGCGGAATTCGATGGTCTCGAAGAAGGGGTGCACACGTAAATCCCACCAGATCTTTTTGGCGTTATCTATACAATTGGTTTTTACCAGCAACTTTACATAGTTGTCGTAATCCTCTATACTGGCAAAATAATCTGGGATGCCCGTCCGCGGGAATTTATCAAACACCTTGGTACGGAACGATTTATAGCCCGTGTTCCTCCCCTCCCAAAACGGCGAGTTGGTTGACAGTGCGTAAACGTGCGGTAAAAAATACCGCGCCTGGTTGGCAATATGGATCGCCATATCCCTCGACTGGATGCCCACATGCACGTGCAACCCAAAAATAAGGTTGGAGCGGGCGGCTTCCTGCAACTCGTCCACGATCTCGAAGTACCGTGGATGATCGGTAATCAGCTGGGTTTGCCAATGCGAAAAGGGGTGCGTACCGGCGGCGCCAATGCGCAGGCCAATATCGCCTGCCAGTTGAGCAACAGTGCCGCGCAGCTTACCTACTTCTTTCCGTGCCTCTTCGGTATTGCGGCATATGTGGGTGCCAACCTCCACAACGGCCTGGTGCATTTCGGCCTTTACCTGGTCTTCATGGATCTTTTGCGCGCTGTCAACAATCTTCTGGTCGTGCGATTGCAGCTCCCTGGTAACAGGGTCAATCACCATAAATTCTTCTTCAACACCTAAGGTAAACTCGTTCATAATTGGTTAGGGGTTATATATTAATTGAACCTAAAATTGGTTGTAAGTCTTTTATTTCTTTCGGCCACTTATCCTCCCATGGATAAATACCTTGTACAGTTGGATAGATGCACTGTATCAATGGGAAATCATCTCCGCCATAATAGTTTTGTGCCTGGCCAACGTAGCTATCGTAATTTTCCTTGTCTACCTCTATTATATAGCAATTAAAATCATCGATAATGTCCTCTTCATATGTTAGTGCTGCGAATACTTTGCCTTCTTTAATATCGTTAGCCATGTTATTAATTAGCGTATGCGCTAAATTCTGTTTAAGCCCAACAATAATTATTTCTGCATGTCCATAACTTTTAAATAATCCAACCGAATAACTAAATCCTGGCCCAAGTTCGTCCTCTAATACATGCTGAACCTGTAATCCGTATTGCGTTATATTATTTTCCAAACTTTGTACCATTTCGGTTTAACCCTTTGCTTTATTTAAATGCTCTATGGCGTTGCCTGCGGCCCGGGCTTTCCGCTTATACTGCACAGGCCTTAGCCACAAGGCCGGTATCCGCTGCAATCCCTAACGCGGGTATACGTAAAGCGATGGGTTTTACACCCATCGCTGTAATCGGTTTGCTATTTCTTCGCCGCTACCTTTTTCGGCGCAGCGGCTTTCTTTTTCGGTTTTGCTTCGTCGGTTATGGCGTGGTCAACCTTGCCTGCGCTTACATCTGCCTTAGCCGTTTTTGCCGCTGCCGCGATAAGTGGCTTGCCGGCCGCGCCGGTTTTAACATACTCGCCCCAGGTTAGGTTGTCGCGGTCGTCTTTTTGTGCTTTGGCGCGCTCAATGGCGTAGCTTGCGGCGGTTTCTACTACCCATTCAAAGTTGTCCTGGCCTACGCTGGTCACTTCGGCATCAGGGGCAGGGTTACAAAAGTCTATGGCATATGGTATGCCATCGCGCACCGCAAATTCTACCGTGTTAAAATCGTAGCCCAGGTACTGGTTTAATTGCAATACATATTTGGTAATGGTATCCAGCATTTTTTTGATGCCGGGGCTTTGCCATGCTCGTAACGCAGGTGGTGCGGGTTGCGGGGCTCGTACTGCATAATGCGTACGTGCTTGCCGCCAATGCAATAGCAGCGGAAGTAATCGTCAAAAATAATTTCTTCCTGCAGCAGCATCACCAGTTGGTGTGTTTGCGCAAATTTTTCCCAAAGGTCTTCTTTATCGCTTATCTTGTAAACGTCGCGCCACCCGCCGCCGTCAAACGGTTTCATGTATGCGGGGAAGCCAACGTAGTCAAATATCGCGTCCCAATCTAACGGAAAGGCCAGGTTGCGGAACGAGCGGTCGCTGGTACTTGCCGGGTGATCTTTCGATGGCAGCAACACCGTTTTTGGTACCGGCACGCCCAGCTTAACGGCTAAGGCGTTGTTAAAAAACTTCTCGTCGGCGCTCCACCAAAAGGGGTTGTTTATAACCGCGGTGCCTGTAATGGCCGCGTTTTTTAAAGATGCCCGGTAAAAGGGTACGTCCTGCGAAATGCGGTCGACAATTACGGAATAGCCCAACGGCTCGCCCTGCATCATTTTATCGATGCGTACAAACTCAGCTTCGATTCCTTTCTCGGCCTTTTGGTTGATCCGGTCGACAAACGCCTGCGGAAATGAATTTTCCTGTCCGAATAAAATGCCTATTTTCTTTTTCATGTTTAATGTTTTTATAGTGTAGTTGGTATATGCCTTGTTCTTCTGTCTTGATTCCTGACGCTTGATTTCTTAATTCTATTTAATAGTTGATAAATAATGCGGGAACATCTCTTTCCATATCGGCCAGTCATGGTCAGCAAACGGGCGGATATCCAGCCAATGGTTAATGTTCTTTTCCGTAAGGATGTTTGACATCCGGATGTTATAATCCTTACACATATCGTGCTCTGACGTACCCAGGATAATATTCATGTTCCACAGATCGGGCTTGTTGCTGCCCGGCAAAAAATCTGCCGGGTTGTTGTAAAAAATATCGTCGTTGTAAAAGCCGTCGGTAAACATTTTTATATCGAACGCGCCGCCCATGGTAAACAGGTGCGCCACCATTTCGGGGTGTTTAAACGCGAAGTTGGCCGCGTGGTAACCCCCAAAACTGCAGCCGGCCACGGCCACTTTGCCAACCCCGGTTTCGTGCATGGCCCAGGGCGCAAGTTCATCAACCAGCATTTTATCGTACCAGGCGTAGTTGCGTGCGCGGTCGGCAGGGTGTATGCCTTTATCGTACCAGCTACGGTCGTCAATGGTATCGGGGCAATATATTTTCACCAGGCCTTCATCCACAAACCATTTAACGCTTTCTATCAGCCCAAAGTCTTTATTCTGATGATAGCGGCCTTTAGTGGTAGGGAAAAGGATAACAGGGAAGCCCCTGTCGCCAAAAACCAGCATTTCAAGGTCCAGGTTTAGGTTGGGAGAATGCCAGCGGTGATATTGTTCAGTCAAAACCTTGTGTTTAAGAGGGTAATATAGCAGGATTGCATGTAAATGTCAACAACGTGCCAAATAATTATGTTTTAAGCAATTTTTAAAACTATAAAGGTATTTTTGCCCCTTTAATATTTAATACTACTATGTACTACAGTACAGAAACTGAAATGACGATAGCACAACAGGAACTTACCATACCATCAAAAATACTTGAACGCGACGTTACCTGCACTTTGCTGATGCCCGAAGACGGCGCGGTGGCCGGGCCCCTTAATTTACTTTTACTGAACGATGGCCAGGAACTGGAAAACCTTAAACTGGTTGATACCCTTGAGAATTTATACGAACGCAACTGCATAAAGCCACTGCTTACCGTAGCCATACATGCAGGCGAAGCGCGCATACAGGAATACGGCGTAGCCGGTAAGCCCGATTTTAAAAAGCGCGGCGCAAAAGCCGACCTTTACACCAAATTCATCAAAACGGAACTGCTGCCCTTTATACATGAGCATACCGGTATCGAGCATTTTGAAACCATCGCTTTCGCGGGATTTTCGCTTGGTGGTTTAACTGCTATGGATATCGCCTGGAACAACGCTGACCTGTTTGACATAGTTGGCGCTTTTTCAGCCTCGTTTTGGTGGAGGAGCAAGGACCTGGCAAAGGGTTATACTAATGACGACCGCATTATGCACAACGTTATTAAAAACGCTACCGGCAAGCCCGATCTTAAATTCTGGTTGCAAACCGGCACAAAGGACGAAACTGCCGACCGCAACAAGAACGGCATCATAGATTCCATAGACGATACTATAGATATCATAAAAGACCTGCTTGCCAAAGGCTACCAACGCCCTGCCGATATCCAGTACCTGGAGGTTTTAGGCGGCACCCACGATCCCGAAACATGGGGTAAAGCCATGCCCAAGTTTTTGAGCTGGGCTTTTGGTAAGTAATCCGCAGTAGTTACATATTGCGCCTGTACTGCCCGCCCACCGCGTACAGCGCGTTGCTGATCTGCCCTAAACTGCAATATTTACAGGCCTGCATCAACGCCTCGAAGATGTTATCGCCGGCTATTGCGCGTTGCTGTAGTTCTTTCAATAATTCTGGGGCGTGCTCCTCATTCCTTTGCTGGAACAGGTGCAGGGCCGCTATCTGGAATTGCTTCTCCTCCTCGGTAGCGCGGATAACTTCCGACGGTACGATGGTTGGCGAACCTTTCTTATTAAGGAAAGTATTTACCCCGATAATAGGATATTCGCCCGTATGTTTTAGGGTCTCGTAGTAAAGCGACTCCTCCTGGATCTTGCTGCGCTGGTACATGGTTTCCATTGCGCCAAGCACACCGCCACGGTCGTTAATGGCTTTAAACTCGGTGAGCACGGCTTGCTCAACCAGGTCGGTAAGTTCTTCGATGATGAATGCCCCCTGTATTGGGTTCTCGTTTTTGGCGAGACCAAGCTCGCGGTTAATGATCAGCTGGATAGCCATCGCCCTGCGCACCGATTCTTCGGTTGGGGTGGTAATAGCCTCATCGTAAGCGTTGGTGTGCAGCGAATTACAGTTATCGTAAATAGCGTACAGCGCCTGTAAAGTGGTGCGGATATCGTTAAAGTCGATCTCCTGCGCGTGCAGCGAGCGGCCACTGGTTTGGATATGGTATTTAAGCTTCTGTGAGCGATCGTTCCCCTTGTACTTGTTCCTGATAGCTTTGGCCCAGATACGCCTTGCCACACGGCCAATCACCGAATACTCCGGATCGATACCGTTGCTGAAGAAGAAGGATAGGTTAGGCGCGAAATCATCGATGTGCATGCCCCGGCTCAGGTAATACTCTACATACGTAAAACCGTTGCTGAGCGTGAAGGCCAGTTGGGTTATAGGGTTGGCACCCGCCTCGGCAATGTGGTAGCCAGATATAGATACCGAATAAAAATTCCTGACTTTCTCCTTTATAAAATATTGCTGGATATCCCCCATCATCCGCAGGGCAAACTCGGTGCTGAAGATACAGGTGTTCTGCGCCTGGTCTTCCTTCAAAATATCGGCCTGAACGGTACCACGCACGGTAGCAATAGCGTAGGCACGAATTTTCTCATATACATCGGCAGGTAAAACCTGGTCGCCGGTTAGGCCAAGGAGCATTAGGCCAAGGCCATTGTTGCCGGGGGGGAGAGCCCCCTCTGCTGTAGAAGCCTCACCTAAATCCTCTCCAAAGGAAGCCCCCTCTAAATCTCCCCCGATAGGGGAGACTTTAGCTTCGTCCTTTCCGTAAATATTTCGTTCAGGTTGAGAATTTAGGCGTGCTGTTATTTGCTCTGTAACATTTTTTACATTAGATAAAATTTCATCATTAGTAAAGCGTATTACATCAAACCCATAACCTTTTAAAACTTCTGTTCTAACTTCGTCTTGCTCGGATGTAAAGGTGTGATACCCACCGTCAACTTCGATAACCAAACCTCTTGATAATGAAACAAAATCGGCGATGTAACCATCAATGGCATGTTGTCTTCGTATTTTATGGCCAGTTTGTTTGTTACGTAATTGCTGCCACAAAACATTTTCGGCCTCGGTCGGGTTTTGCCTGCCTTCGATAGAGTTAGCCTTTAAAAACTCCCATATCCTTAAATCAGCAGTTTCAAACCCCAATCTTCTCACCCCCTGCTTTCCTACTCCCTCTCCTTTGGAGAGGGCCGGGGTGAGGCTTTTTTCAACTCCCTCTCCTTTGGAGAGGGTTGGGGAGAGGCTTCCTTCGGAGAGGCGTTTTCCTTTCGGAGAGGCTAATTGGTACCGTGGCCGTTCCAGCCCTTTCTCATCATAAACCCTCCTATACGCCTCCTCCACCAAGTGCTCTAAGCCGTGCTCAGTGATATACTTCTCGCATTGCTGGTCAATAGCGGCATTCATGAAGAACCCCAGCAGCATGGGGGCGGGGCCATTGATGGTCATGGATACGGAGGTACTGGCGTGGCAAAGGTCGAACCCCGAATACAGCTTTTTGGCATCATCCAGCGTGGCGATGCTCACGCCCGAGTTGCCTATTTTGCCGTAGATGTCCGGTCGCTCGTGCGGGTCCTCGCCGTACAGGGTAACCGAATCAAACGCGGTCGACAACCTGTGCGCAGGCTGACCAAGCGATACGTAATGGAACCGTTTGTTCGTTCGCTCGGGGCCGCCCTCGCCGGCAAACATGCGGGTTGGGTCTTCGCCCTCGCGCTTCAGCGGGAACACCCCTGCGGCGTACGGGAACTCGCCCGGTACGTTTTCGGTAAGTAGCCAGCGCAGTATATCGCCCCAGGCCTCGTATTTTGGAAGCGAAATCTTGGGCACCTTCAACTGCGACAGCGAGGTGTAGTACAAAGGCTGTTTTATCTCTTTATCCCTTACCTTATATATAAAATTCTCCGCCTTGTATTTAGCAACCGTCTCCGGCCATTCTTTTAAAAGGCGCTTACAATCGGCATGCAAGTGGTCTTCCAGGTGGTTGTAAATATCCTGCAAAGCCCCCTCTAAATCTCCTCCGCTGGTTAGCGGAGAGACTTTCTTTCCTGCCCCCTCTCCTTCGGAGAGGGCTGGGGAGAGGCTTCCTTCGGAGAGGCCGGTTAGGCTCATTACCCCCCTCACATTATACATCTGCTGCGCAATCTTACATTGCTCATTCACCCAATCGGTATAAGCCACGCTGCTTTCGGCAATCTCTGCCAGGTACCTGATCCTATCCGGCGGGATGATATAGATCTTCTCCGATTCCCCTTGCTCCGCTCCCCGCACTCCGCTCCCCGCACCAATCAAATCAATGCCGGTTTTTTCACGAACCGTTTTCATCAACGCCGTAAACAGCGTGTTCATGCCCGGGTCGTTAAATTGCGAGGCCATGGTGCCGTAAACGGGCAGGTCATCGTCTTTGGCATCGAACAACATATGGTTGCGCTTATACTGCTTGCGCACATCGCGGATGGCGTCTAAAGCGCCGCGTTTATCAAACTTGTTAAGGGCAACCAGGTCGGCAAAATCAAGCATGTCAATTTTCTCTAACTGGGTAGCCGCGCCAAACTCCGGGGTCATCACGTAGAGCGAGAGGTCGCAGTAATCGGTTATCATCGTGTCCGACTGGCCTATGCCGCTCGTTTCCACAATCACCATATCATATCCGGCGGCCTTGCAAATATCAATAGCTTCCTGCACGTGCTTGCTGAGGGCAAGGTTTGCCTGCCTTGTTGCCAGCGAGCGCATATACACCCGCGGACTGTTTATGGCATTCATGCGGATCCGGTCGCCAAGCAGGGCGCCGCCCGTTTTACGCTTGCTGGGGTCTACCGAAATAATGGCCAGGGTTTTATCCGTCTCCATTAAATAACGGCGAACGATCTCGTCTACCAAACTCGATTTACCCGAACCACCTGTGCCGGTTATTCCCAGTATGGGGGTGCGGTGCGTGGTTTCGGGAGCGGGGAACGGGGTGTAATGGCCATCTTCGGCTGCCGAAATATGGCGGGCTATGCGTTTTATTTTATCCGCACCCGCACCCAACTCCCGCTCCGTTAGGCTAAAATCACAAGCCTGCATCATATCGTTTATCATCCCTTGCAGGCCCATGGTGCGGCCATCGTCGGGCGAGTAAATTTTGCTGATGCCGTAGGCCTGCAGCTCGGCAATTTCCTGGGGCAGGAACACCCCTCCCCCGCCGCCGAAGATCTTGATATGGCCTGCGCCGCGTTCGGCAAGCAGGTCGTGCATGTATTTAAAATACTCTACGTGGCCGCCCTGGTAACTGGTGAGGGCAATGCCCTGTACATCCTCCTGTATAGCGCAATTTACGATCTCGTCTACACTGCGGTTGTGGCCCAGGTGTATCACCTCGGCACCGGTGCTTTGCAAAATGCGGCGCATAATGTTAATGGTAGCGTCGTGCCCGTCGAACAACGAGGCGGCAGTAACAAAGCGAATTTTGTGTTGCGACTTATAATGGGCAATAATTTCCATGCAGGCATATAGTTGGTACCCGCAAAATTAATGAATTTAAAGAACTATGCATGCATAATAATTGGAAAGGAAGGCAGGTGGTCAATAGTCCATAGCGAGTGCGCCGGTAGTTCATATGTCTATACACCATAATTCGGCAATGTAGCCACTATGGGCTATCGACCATGAACTACGGACTAATTCGTAAAGGTGCTGTTCCGGTGATTCGGATGCGATAGCCCCGCTATTCGCTTATACGCCCGCAGGCCTTAGGCGCGAAGGCCGGTATCGCTGCTATCGGGTTTAGGAGGCGGAGCTTTCTTTGTAGTTAATTGAAAAACAGGTATTTATACGTGGTTGTAAATTGATATTTAAATCATATTTTTATAGCATAACCTAATTAATATAACCAATGGGAGAACAGGCTAAACGAATTGGTGAGCTTGGAGAAGAAGCTGCATTTAAATTTTTAGAACGAATTGGATGGACACATGGACAAAGAGGTGTTTCTATACCATGTAATGATACTGTGAAACATCCAGATAGAGAAACACATGGTGTTGATTATTTAAAAGTTTATTCGTGCCCTTTAATACAGCAAAGATTAGTAAATGCAGTCGTCTCAATTAAGGCTAAGGAGGATACGTACGATAAATATCCGAATTCGGTATTAAAGAAACATTTAAAGGAGTTATCCGATATATGTAATTGCTACAATAGATCAGATATTAAAAGTGAAACTTTAAGCAATTTTATAGTTGATCAGATCTTTGAACATGAAAGTATTGTCGGCGTATTAATATGGATAGTTAACAATAAAGAAGAAATCAATCGTGATCTTTTGAAAGAAACCTCTACGGCCATAATAGATGGTATAGAAGATTACCAGTTTGAAGCAGCATATTTAGTCGATTTACGAAGAGCAGAATACATTTGGGAAATACTTAATCATGCCGATAAAAACTTTGATGGGTGGGAGTTTTTATATATCGAAACAGGGTTAAATTATAGAGAAGATATTAAAATCAAGAGCGGTAAGCTTTTACCTGTAGAATATATAAATTCATCAGTAATACCATTTAAACAATCGAAAGGTTCTCAGGAAAATATCGTATTGTACACAATTGATAATTTTCATGAAGATGATCTAAGGAAACTTATTGGTTTAGCTAATAAACTTTCGTCTTCTTTCGCCTCAACAATATTTATAATTTTTCCAGATTATACGAACCTCAAACACGAAAATGTTGTGAGAAAGGTACTTGCATCCTTTAGTGATGCGGACATTATGGAAAAAATTAAAGTTATTTCTTACAAAGACTATTTAGTAAATTAAAATATGGCGAATATAAAAGTTAATCCAAATTCATTTATTCCAAGTGGAGAAATGATTAGAGAACTCGCTAATCAAAGCTATATAAGTGAGTCAGATGTAAAAACAATTTTACGACAAAGAGGCATTTTTACACCTACTAATAATAAGGATAAAACGGTATCCATACTTTCTTGTTTGTTATTATCACCTCCTGAATTTGAAGTTCTTGTTGAGAGACAAACTGTTAAAGAAGACAATTTAAAAAGTGCTGGCAGCGGAAAAATAGCTGTAAACTCCACTTTTACAAATTTGACAAGTTTTATACATGATAATTACATTCCAGACTTAGTCAGTCAGTTATCTCCTAAAAGTGAATCACTTAAAAATAACTTTAAAATTGTTGGAGTGCCGATTGTAAAAACCATTGAAAAGGATAAGGAAATAGAAGTTGAAATAAATATTGAAAGAAGTAACTACAATAAGTCATGGGTGAATCACAAGTCTCAATTTAAAGGAATAGTTAATTTTAAACACGACCAAAATGAAGTTACTTTTCAACGATTTTTTACTTCAAATGAGTCGAAAGCGGTTGTTGAAAAAAGCGTCTCCATTTTTGAAAAGAAATGTAAGGAACTGAAATTAATTGATGAAAAGCAACTTGAGCATCGCATAAGATTTAATGATTTTAATAACGATGAAAGGATCCAATTTTTCTTGAAGATATATAATTCGGATGAATCAAGATCGCTGAGTATAGAGGGATTAGACGTTTCATTATTTGAATTTGCTCCTGATACTTCATTATCTCTCCCGAGTGAATTGAAGTGGATGGATAATAAGGAAGAACTAATATTTAGAGGTAAAAGAGTTGAGACGACATTTTTTCTTAATGAAATTAAATATTATCAGCATCTAATTGTTTGGAGGATGCAGGCGGTATTCAAATTTGAATTAGTTGGAAGAGGCGTTAAAGGAAAAGTGAAAGTGGATTTTAACTTTCATGAGTATTTCAAAGATAAGTCACACAAGGCGCCTTTAGAAATTAATATCCTCTCTGCATTAGATCTTGAAAATGGAACTAACCTTACCCTTTCCCAAAAAGAGACGGCGAAAAAAGAAATTTTAACAAAGTTAGAGACTATAAAAAGTGCAATTTACAATAAGCATTTTAGCAAATAACGCATTAATCCATATGCCTTTTTAAAAGGTATATGGATTAAATTAATTTTTAATCTATAGTTCTAAATGCTGTCCATCAATTTCAACAGAAATTCTAACAGTAGCTTTTAAAGCATTAAACACTTTAGAAATAGTTATAATAGAAGTGTTTTCATACCCCTTTTCCAATTTGGAAATTTGAGATTTTTTTACACCAATCAGTTGTCCTAATTCCTCTTGGGACAAATTTCTTTTTTTACGTGCTGCTTTAATAAGTTCTTGAAAAACTTCCATTTTCAATTCTGATTCAAATTGATTTCGTTGATTTGAACCAGGCTTCCCAACCGTGTTGTCTATAAATTCATTAACATCTATTCCCTTCTTGCGATTGCGGGGAAGCGTTACAATCGTTCCGTCTGAAATCATTTCATTCAAACTGGTCGACGTACTTTTATGCATTTTGCTATAATTTAAATATTACCCTTCTATTTCAAATAGAAGGGTAATGTAATTATTAAGTATGATTAAGGGCTAATAATCCTTTTTAGTATAATCCGCCTTATCAATTTCTGATCGCGGTATCTTGTTAGTTTTTTTCTTGAAGCCATGGGTAGCCACAATAGTGGCATACATATCTCCTTCGAAATGCGTTAGAAAGGCGAGGATTCTAAACCACATACCCTTATCTTTCACCCTAAACTCAAATAAACTATTGGTTCCCGGTAACTTTTTGAAATCTTCAGCTGTATTATGCCCTTCTTGCACCTTACGGAAGACTTTAGTAAATTTTAATTTTGTTGAACTTTCTACATTTTGCAGAAAATTAGTTGCTTCTTCTAATTTTAGGATAAAGTACTTCATTGAACAATAATTTAATTTTTTGCGGACATTTTTTTTGGCTGTTCATAACATGTAGTTTTTAGGTGTAAACAAATAATAAACAAATATAGTAAAGTTTCCATATATATCAACATTTTTTTATATTTTTATATCAATCCTTTCAATAAGTCTCTACAATAGAGACCCGCGATCGAAAACGTTCTCCCCCGCTACCGCGAGCGTACCCGCTTGTGCCCACTTTCAAGGTGTTTAAGCGTATCGGCTACCTAACCCTCATCTAAGATTTTCCCTCGTACCTCGTTCAAAATGACCGGCTGGCGAGAGACGTGTTCAAATCATAGCCATCAGGTAAATCTATTTAATCAAGGTTCAAGACAAACAAACGTCCGTAACCAATGCATCATTACAGCATCCTCGCTTGTGGCATTAAGCGTTATCATTTTCCCGGCTACTAAGGTCTACAAAATCGTTTCAAGCCGCAAAACCAGGGTATCCCACCTATATCATTTTCCCCTCACCTTATGGTGTCACAACCCTGTCACCATTTAAATGTTCAATATGCTGATTATTAGCGTGTTCATGATATTCACATCGGTCGCGCAAACGTGAACGTGAACATTTGCTGCGCGGCCAGGCCCGTTTTTGTGAAATCCCCCACCCCTTGTCATCCTGAGTGAGCGAAGGATCTATCGACTGTGCATAGCCGCTAAGCATATCGGCGAATAGATGCTTCACTACGTTCAGCATGACAGGGTGGTTAGGCCATCGGTGTAATCAAAATAATCGTTAAAATCGGTGCGATCAAAAATCCTTATCTTTGCCGCAATGCAATCAGTGGAATCAACAATACAATCAGTAGAATCGCCGTGGGAGAAGGGCTATAACAATTACGGCCCGTGGCTTAAGGAGAAATACCCCGGTCACCGGGTGTTTAAGGTGATCGTTGATGGCGGCTTTACCTGCCCCAACCGCGATGGAAGCAAGGGCTATGGCGGGTGCACTTACTGCAACGTAGATTCGTTTACGCCGAGCGTGAGCCGCAACGCCCCAACGGTTAAGCAGCAGGTGATAGAGGGTATGGAGCGCGCCCGCAAGGGTAACAAGGCCGATAAGTTTATCATCTACTTCCAGCCCAATACCAATACCTACGCCCCCGCGCATTACCTTAAAATGATGTACGACGAGGCGCTGAGCTACGGCACCGAAGATATTGTGGGCCTTAGCGTGGGTACCCGCCCCGACTGTATAGACGCCGAAAAAATTGCCCTGCTGGAAAGCTACACCGACCGCTTTGATGTTGACCTGGAGATGGGCATGGAAAGCATTTACGATGATACGCTGAACCAGATAAACAGGGGCTGCAGTCATGATGAGTTACTGAAAGCCCTCAAGCTTACCGAAAATACCAAACTGGATGTTTGCGTGCACACCATATTTGGTTTCCCCTGGGAAACGCACGATATGATGCTTAAATACGCCGACGAGATAAACCGCCACGCGCAGATAAAATTTGTAAAATTTCACCACCTGCATATTGTAGAGGGCAGCGTTATGGGCGTTAAATACAAACGCGAGCCCTTTAAGCTTTTCGGTATTGACGAGTACGCCGACTTTTTGTGCGAGCTGCTGCCCCGCGTTCGCCCGGATATCATTATCCAGCGCCTCTTCGGCCTCAGCGACCGCGACCTGCTTATAGCCCCCAACTGGGGATTGAAGAAAAGTGAGATCCAGTACTACATTGACCAAAGGATACTGAGCAGAGGGGTGGTGCAGGGGAGCGCGCTGTAATCATTGAGTCATTGGGTCATTGAGTCATTGGTATGATGCCGGCATATCATTTTAAGCCAAGCAATGACTCAATGACAGCGCAGCGAATGACCCAATGACCCTACGCTATTCCCCAAAGTTTTACGCAGTTTTAAACAATTATTCTGCAAATTCATTAATTCTGTAAATTCTGATTCAGACAACTGGTACTTGCTTTGCATAACCATAGGCGATAATTACACGTAAAACACAAATTTAAACTACAGTTTTGGCGCAAAAACCCTTACAAAACTATATTCCGGCGCTAACCGGGGTGCGTGCTTTGGCTGCCTATCTGGTATTTATATCGCATTACGCGTACGCCTTTGATGAAAATTTTCCCCGTGCTGTGCAACGTTTTCTTAACGAGTTCCATATCGGGGTAACCATTTTCTTTGTTTTATCGGGCTTTTTAATCGCTTTCAGGTATTTCGACAGCTTTAAACTCACCGGCGACTGGTTTCGCCAGTACCTCAAAAACAGGGTGGCGCGTATTTATCCCATGTACTTTTTGCTTACCCTTGGGGCCTTTGTATCGTACTATTTCACACACGACCAAAAGGTAACCAACGGCTTTGCAAACCCCATCGGGCTGTTTTTTATGCATATCACCTTTGTACGGGGCTTTTTTGATGATCTGAAGTTTACGGGCATAGCCCAGGGCTGGAGCCTTACGGTTGAGGAATGCTTTTACTTTTCGGCCCCGTTTATATTTTACTTCGCCAAAAAATACAATAAGTTTTGGCTGCAGTGGGCGGTAGTAACAGGCGTTGGCGCTTTGCTGGTGGTTATATTCAGCAGGGTTAACTGGTATGGCTTTTTTGGCAATTTTACCTTTATGATGCTGTACACTTTCCTGGGCCGCTGTTTCGAGTTTTTCGCGGGCATCCAGCTGGCGCTTATCGTAAAAAAACGGCAGGCGCAAATTGGCGGGCAGGCAAAAACATGGTTTACCTACGGTGGTTTTGCGCTGATATTTGTTTGCGTGTGGATCATGAGCATACTGCCTATCCCCAAAGGCCATGTGGCCGGGTTGTATCACCCGCTGGGTATTGCTACCAACAATTACCTGCTGGCCATATCAATAGCGCTGTTCTTTTACGGCCTGCTTACCGAAACTACCATCCTTAAAAAGATCCTGTCGAACAAATTTGTGGAGCTGCTTGGCAAAAGCTCGTATATATTTTACCTGGTACATTTAGGGTGGATGTACGATATCCTGCACAACGCTTTTAACAAATGGAACGATGATATTTTTGAACTTTACGATAAATGGGGCAAGGATTGGAACTCGCCCTTTCAGTACGATAATTTGAACGTGCTTTATGCCTTTATCATCTTAAACGGGGTATCTATCCTGTTGTTTAAGCTGATAGAGGAGCCGCTAAATCATTATATTCGCAGGTCGGATTTTTTGATCAAGAACAAACCACGTAACCCCGATAACAAATCAGAAGCAATTAAGGCTTAATATGGTGAACAGATCAAATAAGATATTTTTTATACTCCTTTGCCTTATCACGCTTACGGGTTCCATGCCCGCCTTTGCCCAGGACGATGAGGACGGCATATCTACCGTACTTACCGCCGGCAGCAAAAACGCCATATTCGATAGTAACGCCAAATATACATTCGAGGTAAAAAACCCTACGGATGTTTTGCAGGAGGGCACGGTATCGTACCTGATCACGCAGCATGGTAAAAAAATAGGTTCGGGAACGCAAAAAGCCCGCATAGGTAAAAAAAGCGCCGAGAAATACAACTTTGACCTGCCCGCCCTTAAATCGGGCTTTTACAAGGTAGATTTTATGGTGAACATCACCGAGTACGATGATACCACCCGCCGTGTGTTCGGCATAAAGCCCGAGGAGATCCGCTCCAAATACGCCAAACCTGTCGATTTTGATGCTTTCTGGCAAAAAGCAAAGGATGAACTGGCCAAGGTAAAACCCGAGTTTAAAGTTACCGCCATGCCCAAAATGAACACCGATAACCGCAAGGTGTTCCTCATCGAAATGAAATCGCTGGATAACTACACCATTAGGGGGTGGATGACGGTACCCATAAGCAGTAACAAGAACCGCAAGTTTTCCGTATTACTTGGTTTACCGGGTTACCAGGTAAATTTGCTGCCCATAACCGGGCTGGATGAAGACCTTGCCATTATAACCCTTAACGTAAGGGGGCAGGGTAATAGTCGCGGGCCGATTGATACCCGCCGGGACGAGTTTATTTTTTACCATGTAGAAGACCGCGACCGTTACGTAATGAGGGGTGTAATTATGGATTGCATCCGCGCGGTTGATTTTGTGTACTCGCGGCCCGAGCTGAAGCACGATAATATACTGGTATCGGGCGGCAGTATGGGTGGGTACCTGGCTATTGCCACGGCAAGCCTCGATAAAAGGGTTAACCTGTGCTCGGCACAAAACCCTATCCTGTGCGATGTAAATAATTTAGATGGCGAGGTTACCTGGCCGATAAACGATATAAAAAAATACATAAAAACACAACCGGGCTTAACCTTTACAAAGGTGCTTGATAACTTAAACTATTACGACGGGAAGAACTTTGCCAGCAACCTAACCTGCAATACCATTATGGGGATAGGCCTGTTAGACCCCTACGCACCGCCGTATAACGAGTATGGTACGTATAACATCATCCCCGGTAAAAAAAGGCTGCTGGTGTTTAAGGACCTTGGGCACGAAGTAAGCCAGGTGTATAAAGATTTAGAGGGAAGGTGGATGCGCGACGCATTTGCATTATTTTAACTTGAAAAATGAATTTACCTAAAACTTACTTAAAGTATTTACTGATAGCCATAGGCCTGATAATGCTGGCACCCAACAGCAGCCATGCAGGCGGTTTCCCGGTGCGGCCAAAAAGGTTGTTGCTATCGCCATCGTTCAGTTATTTTTATGCCGACAGGGGCTGGGATTCGCTGCGCCGTAAAACGCTGTTCCCGCAGGGCGGGCAGTTCGAGTCGTTAGGGTTTTCGTTATATGCCGAGTATGGCTTAAGCAGGCGTTTTACTTTGGTGGCTTTGTTGCCTTATGTAAAAAACACATACGAAGATAACACCGCCAAAACCGTAACCATGGGCTTTACCGACCTGGAAGTGGGGGTTCGTTACTATTTGGCCAACATCAATTACATCTATTATTTTACCATACAGGGTACATTTGTACAGCCCCTGTACAACGACCTTGGCCTGGGCTACAAACAGCAGGGTGCGGAAATTAAGCTGGCCTTTGCGGGTAGCGGCAAGGTGCTGGGCAAAAATTACTATTTCACTTTAGAGAATGGCGTGCGCCAGTACTTTGGCCCGCAAGGCCCTATACAGGACAGGTACACCGGCTCCTTCGGGTTAACGCTGGACAGGAAGTTCCGTCACCAGGTATCGGTATCGGTAGGCGGGTTTTATTCGGCCAGTAGCTTTACCAGATTTTCGCCTATCCAGTCGGCCAATAAAAACTTCGCGTTTAACCAGGCCTCGTTAACGTATGGATACACCTTTAACAGGCGGTTCTCAACGTTCTTATCGGCAGGGCATTTTATAAACGGCCGTAACACCGGCGATGGCACCACGGCGTCTGTAGCATTTTTATACAAGCCTTTTAGATAGCACACAACAGATATGGCCAGATTATTCCTTCTATTTTTTCTATTACCCTTTTGCTGCGCTGCTCAAACAGCCGAAACTTTGATGCAAAGCGGTAACGCGAAAGCAGGCCAAAAGAATTATAACGCTGCCATTGCCGATTTTACCAAAGCCATACAGTTGGATGCCAAAAACGGTCGTGCCTACTTTTACCGCGCCAATGCTTATAACGACCTGAAGGAATACACCATGGCCGTGCAGGATTACGACCGATCTATCGAGCTTGACCCTAAAAACCCCTTCGCTTATTTTTATCGCGGTAACGCAAATAACGCGCAGCAAAAATATGCCGATGCCATAACCGATATTACCAAAGCCATTGCCCTTGCGCCCAATGCCGATATGTACCATTACCGTGCCAATGCAAAGGCCAGCCTGGGCGACCACGCCGGCGCGGTTGAAGACTTTACCAAAGCCATCGCCTTAAACCCTAAAGATCCATCGTTATACGAATACCGTGGCGTGGCCAAAAGCAACCTGACGGACAACGACGGAGCCATAGAAGATTATGATAAAGCGGTTGCGCTCGACCCAAAAAATTCCGACCTGATCTATTACCGGGGCAACGCCAAAGGCAATGTGGGCGATTTTAAGGGTGCCATTGCTGATTATACCGCGGCATTGGCCCTAAATCCTAAAAATGCCGAAGCTGTATTTTATCGCGGTAACGCATATGGCAACCTCAAAAATTATAATGCTGCCATTGCCGATTATAAAAAGGTTATTACGCTAAACCCCAAAATGCCAAACCTTTACAAATACCTGGCAAACGCACTAAGCAATAATAACGATAAAAAGGCCGCGCTGGAGTATTTTGCACAGGCCATAAAGCTTGACCCTAACAACTACGAGTTATACCTGTTTGACGGCATTGTAAGGCATAACATAGATGATTTGGAAGGCGCCATGACCGACTTTAACAAATCTATCGAACTGAAGGAGAACTCGGATGCTTACCAGAACCGGGCAGATCTGAAAGTTAACCAAAAAAACTTCGACGAGGGTAAAGAGGATGCTGATAAGGCCATCGAGCTGGATGCCAAAAACAGTTATGCCTATATCACCCGCGCCCGTGCCGAACTGGAACTGAAAGACACCGTTACCGCCCTGGCCGACCTGAACCTGGGCATAAAAATGAACCCCAATAACGATTACTCGTATGTTGTTTTGGGGATGATCGCCTATGGCCGTAAGGATTACGCCACAGCGCTTAAAAACTACACCCACTCGCTGGAAATACAGCCCGGCAATGTGGAAACCCGCCTGAGGCGTGCCGATGTGCGCTTAAAAGTTGGCGACAGGCCGGGTGCCTTAGCCGATTATAAGAAGATAGCGGATATTGGTACCGATGACGATAACTTCTATTCGCGCATGGTAAAGGCGATGATGAAGGCCCGTTTCTACAGCGAAAGCCTGCCTATATTAAATGACCTGATCACCAAAAACCCAAAAGTAGCTACTTTTTATGTGGGGCGCGGCGCTGCTAAACAAAGCATGGGCAACCCTAATGGCGCTATTTTAGATTATAACATCGCCATAAAAATGGATACTGCATCAGTTGAAGCTTACAGTAACCGGGGCAGCGCCAAATTCGACCTGAAGGATTATCCTGGTGCACTGGCAGATATTGCCAAAGCCATCAAGATCCATGAGGGTGACGAGGAGCCGTACCTGATCCGTGCAAAGGTGCGCATGGCCATGAAGAACTACCAGGGCGCTATAGACGACTATAACAGCGTTTTATTTATCAACCTGGATAACAACATCATTTTTGCTTATCGTGGCCTGGCACAAAGCTATTTGCCCAATACACAGCGCATGAACGCCGACTTTAACTACGCCCTAAAGCTGGAACCTAAAAACGAAGAGGTGTACTACCTGCGCGGCCTGGCCCGTATCAATACCAAAGATGTTACCGGCGCGTGTGCAGATTTTAAACAGGCTGTTGTTTTAGGATCAAAAGCCGCGGTGGAAGAGGCGAAGAAGTATTGTAAGTAATAACAAATTGTCATGCTGAACGCAGTGAAGCATCTATTCACAGCCATGCATGTAGGCGATTGCACAGTTCGCGAATAGATCCTTCGCTATCGCTCAGGATGACAAAGGCAAATTTCTACATCTTCCCAAACAACTCTTCAATGGCCTTTACCCGGTATTCAAATATTTTTTTGATCTTACCGGCCACAAATACGTTATTGGTTAACCGGCCAATGATGCCGAATGGGATAGCATAGTTTAATATATCAGTCATCTCCACGCCGCCGGGGATCTCTTTGAAATGGTGCTGGTGGTGCCATAGGGCGTATGGGCCAAAGCGCTGCTCGTCCACAAAGTATTTACTTTCCTGTACATGGGTTATTTCGGTCATCCAGTTTAGCTTGATGCCCAAAAGCGGCGAGATCTTGTAGGTGATGATCATCCCCGCGTACATTTTAGTTTGGGCACTATAATCGGATGTTACCACAAACCGCATGTCGGGCGGGGTTATCTTCTCCAGGTTAAGCGGCGACGAAAAAAAATCCCATGCCTGCTTCAAACTTATGGGAATATCCTGCTTTAATTTTAACGCGTATGTTTTCACGATGGTGTAACAGGCTGTTTGGGTAATTGTTGTATTCTTTTATTGTTGGGCTAAAGCTATTGTTATATTGTTTGATGGTTGTATTGTCCAGCAATCGAACAATTCAACAATATAGCAATCCAGCAATACAACAATTACAACCCATTCGCTTCCGTAGCTATTGGCAGTTCCCTGCGGCTCCATTCACTCCACGAACCCACATAAAGCTTAGGCCCGGTTATACCCGCATGCTCCATACCCAGCAGGGTGTGGCAGGCCGTAACGCCCGATCCGCAATGCACTATAACATTTTCGGGCTTAACATCTCCTATAGTTTCGTTATAAAGGGTAGCCAGCGCCTGCGACGTTAGGTATTTGCCCCCGGGAGATAGGCTGTTGCTGTAAAACAGGTTTACGGCCCCCGGTATATGCCCGGCCACAAGGTCGAGCGGTTCGGTGTGGCCTAAGTACCGCGCACCCTCGCGCACATCAATAACCACGCGGTCGTCGGCTTTGGCAGCAGCTTTCACTTCTTCAATATCCACGGTATTGCGGTAGGCCGGCGGCACGGGGTAAGGCGTAACTGCAACGGGCTGGTAATCATCGGTGCTTAGCGCTACTCCCTCGTCGGTGGCGGCTTTTAACCCGCCATTTAGTACTTGTACATGTGGGTGGCCTATCGATCGCAGCATCCACCACAGGCGTGCGCCGCCCATCGCCGCCGCCTTATCATCGTAAACCACAATGTGGCTATCGGGCCTTATGCCCCAGCGCCCCAAAGTAGCGGTAAAATCTTTTAATGATGGTAAGGGGTGCCGTCCGCCAAAGGCAGGGTCCTCGGGGTGTTCGGCCAGGTCATTATCCAGCGTGGCTAAAATGGCATTGGGCAGGTGGCCTGCAAGGTAACGTTCGCGGGCGTTGGCGCCTGCGCGTACATCAATCAATATGGTTTCGGGGTCAAGTACCCGCGGGTCGGTAATTTCTATTAATGGGGACATGGTAGTTAGAGATTAGTTAATCAGGACTTAGAGATTAGGTGAACCATGGCCAAATAATCTCCAAAACCTTGCCGGCAAGTTAAAAAAAGCCTGCCAAAAACAAAATAACACCGGCAACTAATCTCTAATTACTAATCTCTGTCCCTTACTGCACCATCTTATTGGCACAGCACGAGCTGGCGAAGGCCTCGGGTTTGGCCTTAAATACAAAGCCCATGCTCAGGATGTAGCCCATTGCTTCGTGCAGGGCAGCGTTGCTTTTAAACATAGGGTTGGTGTTGATGTCGGCGTGTACCTCAAGGCCTACATCATACAGGTCAAGCAGGTCGCAAAGCTTGTAGGCAATATCAATAGATTTTTGCACCTCGTAAAGCATCCGTTCCTTTATGCTCATTTTTTGCGAGGTACGTTCCTGGTGAATGAACATGAAGGCGCCGCGCTGTTCGCGGATAAAAACAATAACGGTAGCAAAATCGGTAACAGAGCCCTTCACCTGCGAATCTGTACCGATACAAACTTTTAATTTATTGCCCAGGTTGGTTTCCCGTTCAATGGCAGCTTCCACTTCTTCCAATATGGGTGTTTGGATCACCTCTCCGCTAAATTTTCTCCAGGTCATAAAAATTGTATTAGAGTTATTTTAGTACGGCCTTTTTACAGGTCTATAAAAATAAGCGATAAACAATTTTATAAACGTTATTATGCGGTTATTTATTTGTTAACATTTACCTGAATATTAACAGGTTAGGTAAATACTATTCCTATCGCTGGCTTAACTCCGCCTCATCGATATATATTTTAAACCTCGGGAACATCGTACCTTCTACCTTTATGGATTTTATACGGCCGGATACACCGTACACCTTGCCTGCATTGTTTTTAAACTCATCCAGCGGCATGGCTTTTTTGGGTATGATATACTCAAAGCTAAAGATCTGCGTCGCTTTTATATTCGAAGCAGTTACCATCAGGGTATCGGTTTTATCATTTACAAGCTGGATGCTGTTGAACCCTTCTTTTGAAGTAAGCGGGTGCCCGGCCAATATTACCCTGCGCCCTGCGAAGGCAGCTACTTTCTTTTGGGCTTCGTTCTTTGTCACTTTTTGCTCGTTCATCAGCCCCGCTTCCGAAAGGATGTACATATACCTTAAACCGGCCGCTTCGTCCCCGTCCTTATCTGCATCCGGGATCCTTTTTAAAAATTGCAGCGACAGGCTGTTAGCCCCATCCCACTGCTCGGCCGAAAGATACCCGATCAGCTTATCCCATTCTTCATCTTTTGTTATCGATTGGGCTTTCAGGTTAATAGAGATCATAAGCAGCAGGACAAACAGCGCAAGTATTTTTTTCATGGTGTAATATAACAACCAAAAATTGCATACCGCGTTGCTTTTTTATAAATTTAGTCACCAATTTATGAAGAAGCTGCTACTGATATTCGCTATCCCTTTATTTACAATTTCGGCTTTTGCGCAGGATGTAAGATCTATATGCATAAAAATTAACGAGCTTAATAATCGGGTACTTAACGGCACCATTAAACGGGCCGATGCGGCAAGGCAGTTTAAAACATTGCTGATACAGATAAAGGTAAGCGCTTCTGCAAATAACCCCACCTGGATATTCCCGCTTAGCGGTTACAAAAGCAGCGCTATTGGCGGCACAAACGGCAATGGCTACAGCGATAAGGGCTATAACTACCTTGATGGCAACAAGCACGCCGCCCACCCTGCCCATGATATTTTCATAACCGATAAAAACCAGGACGGCATTGACGATAAAACAAGCAAACCTGTTGATGTACTGGTGGTGGCCGATGGTATTGTTGTAGCCTGCAGTAATCAGTGGGAACCTGCAAGCACCCTGCGCGGCGGCAAATTTATTTGGGTGTACCACCCGGCAACGGGCATATTTACTTATTATGCGCACAACCGCGCCATATTTGTAAACCCCGGCGATGAATTAAAAGCCGGCGACAAGATTGCCCAAGTTGGCCGTACCGGATTAAATGCTTACAAGAAACGCTCGCCTACGCATTTACATTTTTCTGCATTTAAAATAGTGAATGGGCTGCCTGTACCTTTTAACCCCTACCGGCAACTGGTTAAATCAATAAAACGATGAAAAATATTTTAGCCTTGATTTTATTGGTATCTATGGTATCGTTTATCCCTGCGGATAATGTGCATACGCGCTTTAAGCCATCAGCAGGATATGCGAATATTGCTGTTGCACCGGGCAGTTTTGGGGCATACCTGCAAAACCTGAAGCTTAAACCTGCAGGCACCCATACCAAAACCTATACCGGCAGCATCGCCCGCACCGACCCTTACACCGCCGCCGTGGTTGATATGAGCGTTGGCACACAAGACCTGCAGCAATGCGCCGACGCCGTAATGCGCCTGCGCGCCGAATACCTGTATCAGCAGGCAAACTACAAAGCCATATCCTTTAACTTCACCAGCGGGTTTAAATGTGATTATGTGCACTATGCCAACGGTTACCGTTACGCCAATGAGCGCTGGGTACTAAAAGGAAAAAAGGATTACAGCTATCCCAACTTTTTACGCTATATGAACCTGGTGTTCTCGTACGCGGGCACCTTATCATTACAAAAAGAATTAAAGCCGGTTACCAACCCTGATGATATAAAGGCCGGGGATGTGTTTATAAAAGGCGGCTCGCCGGGGCATTGTTTTATGGTGATGGATGTATCCGAAAATGCCGCCCATAAAAAACAGTTCCTGCTGGCGCAAAGCTTTATGCCTGCTCAAAATATACAGGTACTGCAAAATGGCTCGCCTTGGTTTAGTTTGGGTACCGTAGCCGGGATCCCCTACGGCGAATTGGTAGATGCAAAGTATTTGAAAAGGTTTTGATAAGGCTGTAAATCCAATCAACAATTTATCGGTTTACCTGTTATGCTAACATGACAACACCTGCAAACAACCCCGATAAACCTTCGCCATCAGACACACCTACAAACAGGCCGCATGATGAAGGCCATAAAAGTGTTGTAAAAAAAGAGGATAAGGAATACCATGCCGACGAGCCTCAACAGGAGAACGTGGCTAAATATTACGAAAACCGCGAGCAGCCGGTTACCCCGGTGAAAAACCCGCCTAAAGAAGACCAGCCAAATGGTGCTGTAGATGGTGCACGCCGTTTAGAATCTAAGTAACTATAAGGGTTTGGCTATCCCTGCCGAGTTAAATTGTAGATCGTATAGTTTGCGGTAGTAGCCGTTGTCCATCCTAAGCAGTTCCTGATGGGTACCCATTTCTTTTATCTCGCCATGGTCCAGCACGATGATCTTATCGGCGTTTTGAATGGTAGACAGGCGGTGGGCGATCACAATGGCTGTGCGGCCCTGCATCAGTTTGCTAATCGCGTTTTGGATCAATAGTTCGGTTTCGGTATCTACCGATGAGGTGGCTTCATCCAAAACCAAAATGGCCGGGTTATAAACCAGCGCACGGATAAACGAGATCAATTGCGCCTGCCCCGCCGAAAGCGTTGCCCCGCGTTCCATCACGTTATAATCGTAGCCTCCCGGCAGGCGTTCAATAAACTCATGCGCGCCCACATCTTTTGCTGCCGCGATGATCTCTTCCCTGGTGATGTCCGTGTTATTAAGGCTGATATTATTGCCAATAGTATCGGTAAACAAAAAAACATCCTGAATCACCGTGGCTATTTTCGAGCGCAGATAATCCACCTTATACTCACGGATATCGTGCCCGTCAACCTTTACCTCACCCTTTCCAATATCATAAAAACGGTTCAGGATATTGATGGTTGATGATTTACCTGCGCCCGTAGCGCCCACCAAAGCCAGCGTTTCGCCGGGTTTTACGTGGAAGTTGATATCCTTAAGTACCCAGTTCTCGTCGTTATAGGCAAACCAAACGTTGTTAAATTCTATTTCGCCCTGTAGGGTTTCCGGCGCAAGTTTGCCATCGTCAATAGCAACCTCGTCGGTATCCAGTACTTTAAAGATCCTGTCGGCACCTACCATACCCATTTGCAGGGTGTTAAATTTATCGGCCAACTGGCGTATGGGGCGGAACAGCATGTTCAGCAACACAATAAAACCTGTTATAACCCCCGGCGTAATTCCATTTGGCGATGCCGATAATGCGTGCATCTGCTGGTCGTTAAGGATGCGTTTACAGCCATACCATACCAGCAGGGCCATGCAAATAGCAAACAAGATCTCTACCACCGGAAAAAAGATAGAATAGTACCAGTTTGAGCGAATGTTGGCATCACGGTACTTCATATTCACCGCTTTAAACTTTCGCATTTCCTGCTCTTCGCGGGCAAAATACTGGATGATGCCGATCCCGCTGATGTGCTCGGCCAAAAAAGTGTTTAATTGAGCGACCTGTGTACGCACTTCCTGGAAAGATGATTTAATGGCCTCTTTAAACACATAGGTCGACGCAAAAAGCAATGGCATAGGTATCAGCGTAATGAGCGCCAGCTTCCAGTCCTGGTACAGCATAATGCCAATAACGGCAACCACCAGCAGCAGGTCGCCCATGATAGAGATCAGCCCTTCCGAAAATATATCGGCGATAGTTTCCAGGTCAGATACGGTACGGGTGATGAGCATCCCGATAGGTGTACGGTCGAAATATTTTAAGCGCAGGCTGGTAATGTGGTTAAAAACATCCTTCCGCAGATCGCGGATAACCGATTGCCCAAGCGCGTTGGTTAAGTAGGTTTGGTAATATTGCGCTATGGTTTGTATAACCAGTTGGGCTATCATCAGCCCAATCATAAACACAAGCCCATCGTAATCGTTACCCAAAATGTTTACATCAAGCGTACGTTGGATCAGTATGGGCTGTACAATGGCAACAGCGGCCAAAAAAATGGTAAGGAAAGTAGCAATAATAAAAGTGCGGTTATATGGCGTTACGTAATGCATAACCCGGCCCAGCAGCTTCCAGTCAAGCGCCTTGCCGGTAACGCTGCCCCCTCCGCCCCCGTTGGCTAACGGGGGAGTTTTTGAATTACTATCTTTATTTTCTTTGCTCATTATTCTAATAAAAATCTTGTTCCCCTTCAGGGGGTTAGGGCGCTAAATAATTATATTTTACCTCCGTTAAATACAAGCCGCAGGCCGGTACGCTCATGCCTGCCTTACTGCGGTTTTTGCTTTCTATTATCCCGCGCACTTCTTCGGGGCTTATCTCGCCCTTGCCAACCATCATCATGGTACCTACAATAGCGCGTACCATGTTGCGCAAAAACCTATCGGCAGAGATTTGAAAAACGATGCCATTTTGCGTTTCCACCCATTGGGCTTTTGCAATTTTACAATTATTGGTTTTAACCTGCGTATTACTTTTGCTAAAACAGCTAAAATCTGTGTATTCCATGACTATTGCTGCCGCCCGGTTCATCAGGTCCAGATCAGGCTTGTCGCGCAGCAGCCAGGAGTAACCGTGTAAAAACGGGTGCTTTTCAAAATGGATGTGGTATTCGTAAGAACGCAGGGTGGCATCAAACCGCGCATGGGCATCGGCATGAATGGGGATGATATTTTTGATGGCGATGGAATGTGGCAGCAGGGCGTTTAAACTGCGTTTGTCCATGGTCGATGGTCTATGGTCCATGGACTGTATATCTATATGCGCGAAATACTCTTTAGCATGCACACCGGTATCCGTGCGGCCGCAGCCCACAGTTTCAATAGGCTGGCGCAGCAGGGTCGCCAGGGCTTTATCCAGCACTTCCTGTACGGTTATGGCATTTGGCTGTGCCTGCCAGCCATGATAGCTGGTGCCATCGTAACTTAATTCAATAAAATATCGTTGGGTGTTTGCCACGCGGCAAAGTTAAGTTTGTTATTTGGTTGTAAAGCTTAAAAATGTTGTAAAAGTTGAAATTGTAAGCTACTTATATCTGTTATATTTGCACATTAACATACAACTACTGTAACCTTTCAAATAAATAGTTATGCTACAACGTATCCAATCTATATACTTGCTGTTTGCATCCTTAGTGCTTTTCGCGCTATTTGTTTTCCCCCTTGCGCATAACATTTTTGTGGATGGCAAACTGGTAAATGTAACCGTTACCGGCGTTTACGAAATTGTTAACGGGCAGGATAAGCAGATACAGCCATTTTTACCACTCACCATTATCACTGTTATTGCCGCACTGATACCGCTGGCAGTAATATTCCTTTATAAGAACCGCAAGCAGCAAATTACTTACAGTTACATAGCTATACTGTTGCTAATAGGCTATAGCTTCTGGATGGCGCAAACCGTAAAAAACGTAGTTGGCCCTATAAAGCTGGAGTATAAAAACATGGGGATAGGCCTGTTCCTAACATCGCTCAGCATTATCCTGATCATTTTCGCTGTAAAGGCCATCCAAAGGGACGAGAAGTTAGTAAAATCGGCGGATAGGTTGCGGTAGGGGTTACATTGCAGGATAATGCTTTGATGGCTTTTGCCGTGCACTCCTGATGTTGATCAATTCGATCTGTTTCTTCAGGGGTTTTAAACGGTAGGTAACTATGGTAAGAGGATTTATTGGGCCACGGTATGCATTATTCTTTTTGCCCGACCGCTGAAGTATTTCGGGATGCTTGCTCAAAACCTCAAAGAAATTCTCAGCTTCATTAATAAAGTTCGTCACCTCTCTATCGGTCCAGTTCGCTGCCAAATATCTTACGATCTTATCAAAGCCATTTGCGGCCTGCCTGGTCCAGATTATTTTGAACGCCATTTATCATACTTTGCCATAACCTCTTCGTGTGTTAAGGTTTCACCGTTATCGGCCTGGTTTATCCCTATTTCAATTTCAGCTTTTTCCTGTTCATCTATCTCGTCCCACCAGTCTGCCTGTTGTTTATTTTTCAAATCAATAAAGCTTCTTATAACCGCCGGCTCATCAATATCAGTAAGCCATTTTATAAGATTTAATTTTTCGGCCTGAATATCCATACCCAAATATACCAATTTTCTTTTTTTATCCCCCCTCTTTTGACCTGCAAATCATATCGCTGTAACAATCATTTTTATACAACCATTTATACTTTTTAACGCCTTGCCATTACAGCTTAAAACACAGGGTATGTATCCTTTACACTAACATCAAAACCATTAGTGTAAAAAACTTATTGATTTTAAGCAAGTTACGCCAAATAGCGATGATAAATTTACCACAATTACAAATTCAAAAAACAGTATTTGAAATACCAATTATTAATTGTACTTTTGCACCCGATTTGGCGATGTAGCCAAATACGTTATTTTAATTCATGAACCCATTTATTAATCTGGGAATCCGTCATGATATTGTTAATGCCATCTCTGAGTTAGGGTTTGAAAATCCTACACCAATCCAGGAACAGTCAATTCCGGTATTGTTAACAGGCAGCAACGATTTTGTCGGATTAGCCCAAACAGGGACCGGTAAAACAGCTGCTTTTGGACTGCCGCTATTAGAACTGCTCGATTTCGAAGAAAATCATCCGCAGGCGCTTGTTTTATGCCCAACACGTGAACTTTGTTTACAGATCACGAACGACATTAAGAACTACGCCAAGCACATGAACAACGTTAATGTTGTTGCCGTTTACGGTGGTGCAAGCATTCAGGATCAATTACGCCAAATTAAACGTGGTGTACAGATCGTTGTTGCTACACCCGGCCGTATGCTTGACATTATTAACCGTAAGGCGATCAATTTTTCGCAGGTTAAGTTTGTAGTATTGGATGAGGCTGATGAGATGCTCAACATGGGCTTCCAGGAAGACATTGACAGTATTTTATCAACCACGCCCGACGAGAAAAAAACATGGCTATTTTCGGCCACTATGCCTTCTGAAGTTAGAAGGATCGCTAAGAAATACATGACCGACCCTTTCGAGCTTACTATGGGCGAGAAAAATACAGGTAATGTTAATATCGACCACGAGTACTACGTTGTACGTGCCCGTGATAAATATGCAGCCTTTAAACGTATTGTTGACAATAACCCCGAGATCTTCGGTATCGTATTTTGCCGTACCAAAATAGAAACGCAGGAAATTGCGGAAGCGCTTATGAAAGACGGCTACAACGCCGACTCGCTACACGGCGACCTTTCGCAGCAACAACGCGACAAGGTAATGAAACGCTACCGCGAGCGCAGCCTGCAATTGTTAATTGCTACTGATGTTGCAGCACGTGGTATTGATGTTAATGATGTTACACACGTTATTAACTACAGCTTACCCGATGAGATAGAAAATTACACCCACCGTAGCGGCCGTACAGCCCGTGCAGGTAAAACAGGTGTATCTATCGCTATCATCAACAGCAAAGAGCTTGGTAAAATTCGCCAGATAGAACGCACCATAGGTAAAAAGTTTGTAAAAGCTGAGATCCCAACAGGTTTTGATGTTTGCGAAAAACAATTATTTGCCCTTGTACATAAAGTACATAACGTAACCATTAACGAAGAGCAGATAGAGCAATACATCCCGCGCATTATGGATGAATTTGCGGAGTTAACTAAAGAAGATGTGATCAAACGTTTTGCATCGCTTGAGTTTAACCGCTTTTTAGATTATTACAGTAATGCACCAGACCTTAACGCTCCTGCAGATGATTTCCGCAGGGATGGCGAAAGAGGGGAGCGCGGCATGCGCGACGCTGGTGGCAAATCAGAATATACACGTTTGTTTATCAACTTAGGTAGTGTTGATGAGTTTAACCGCGGCGATTTGCTGGGTTACATTTGCAACAACACCAAAATAAGCGGCCGTACCGTTGGCAAAATTGATGTTAAAGGTGTTTACTCGTTCTTTGAAGTAAGCAACGGCGATGTTGACCAGGTAATGAACAACTTTAAAGGCGTTGAATTTAAAGGCCGCGAAGTTAGGATAGAAGTATCCGGCGAAGGCACCAGCAGCCCAAGAAGCGGTGGTGGCGAACGACGTGAAGGTGGTTACCAAAGGCGCGAAGGCGGCGGCGGCTTTAACCGTGACAGGAACAGTAGTGGTGGCGGACGCCGCGAAGGTGGTTTTAACAGGGACAGGAGCAGCGGCGGTGGCGGCGGTTTCCGCGATTTCTCTGGCAAACCCCGCGAAGATCGCCCGGAACGCCGCAGAAGATTCTAATTAGTTAGTTTTCATAGTAGCTTACGGAGTAGTTACCGTAAGCATAGTTTTAGTTTAGTTTTGTTTACAAAACCTCTCGTTTGTTTATCATCCGGGAGGTTTTTGTTTTAGCGGCTAAATTTTACTACAACCGAATCGGGGTATAATAGGTTCATCTGCTGGTCGTCCAGCTTTTGAATAACAAACTTGGTATATGGCTGGTTGCCTTCAAATGAGGTGAAAATGGTATCGCCTTTTGTAAAATAATCCTCGGCGTTTTGCTCATCGCCATCCATAATAAACTTTTTATCGGTTATTTTAAGGGTAACGTTGGCATCTTTTGATTTCCAGCTGCCCAGCAATTTAGTGTTCGATCCTTTTTTTTCGCAGGCGGTTATCAGTAATGCCATTCCACATAGCATCCCCAATATTAAAGCATGTTTTTTCATTTTGAGCATAAAGTAATAAAAAAGCACCGGTTGGTTAATCGGTGCTTTTAATAAATTATTAATTGGCGGGTTTATCAACCAGTTGCACTTTTGGCACATAAATATGGCGCCCTTTTTTATTAACGTAATAATAGTACGAGTTTTTATCGATGTAAATGGTTTGGCCCTGCGGCCCTACCTTGGCATCATACTTTTTATCTGTTACGGCCGATGCGCCCTTTGATGCTACTTCGGCTGTTTTGTTGCCCACTGTTTTAGCTGCCTTTTTGGTGGCATGCCAGCCTTTTTTGGCGGTTGTGCCTACCTTTTGGCCAAGTGTTGTATCCTTATGTGTTTGCGCATAGCTTGTTGATGCAGCAAATAATGCCGCGGCAAACATGGTGGTTTTAAATAGCTTTTTCATTTTCCTGGAAGATTTTTGTTTGGTTAACTGCAGTAGTTAACTCAATTTCTCTGCCAGTTTCTGCATTTCTACAGCGGGGATGCTTTTCTTGTATAAAATAGCATAAACAGCATCGCATATGGGCATATCAACCCTATATTGCTTGTTTACCTGGTGTAGGCAATTTACTGCATAATAACCTTCGGCAATCATATTCATTTCCAGTTGGGCCGATTTTACGGTATAGCCCTTGCCTATCATATTACCAAAGGTACGGTTACGGCTAAACTGCGAATAAGCGGTTACCAGCAGATCGCCCAGGTAGGCCGACTCTTTGATATCCCTGTCAATAGGGTGTACCTTGGCTACAAAACGTTCCAACTCGCGTATGGCGTTTGATATCAAAACCGACTGGAAGTTATCGCCATAACCCACACCACGGCAAATACCGCCCGCAATAGCGTAAACGTTCTTTAGTACAGCACCATACTCGGTGCCGTATATATCATCAGATACAATGGTTTTAATATACCGGGTGCTTAGCATCCCGGCAAATTCGGCGGCAAGGCCGGCATCCTGCGATGCAATGGTTAAGTACGATAGTTTCTCCAGGGCCACTTCTTCGGCATGGCACGGGCCGCTTATCACCAGGAAATGATCAAACGGTACATCGTAATACTCGTTCAAAAACTCGCCGATGATCTTATTCTCATCAGGCACTATCCCTTTAATTGCCGATACTATCTTTTTACCTTTCAAATCGGCAGCGGTAATACCCTGCAGCGCCTCCTTTAAAAAGGCAGCCGGCACATTCAGCAGCACATAATCTGCCAATTGTATAAGCGATTTAAGATCGGTAGAGATGTTTTGAGCCGGTACTTTTATTTCAACCGAGCTAAGGTAATTTGGGTTGTGGCCAAATTTTATAATATGCGATACTGCTTCCCCGTTACGCATCCACCAAAAAATCTCTTTTTCGACAGGGTTATCGGTAAGCATTTTAATATTAGCGGTGGCCCAGCTTCCGCCGCCCACAACAGCAATCTTGTTTTTTTGCTTAAGCATTAAATCAGTAATGAACCAAACGGGCAATTGGTTTTCCCGTGATGCAAATTAATGAAATATTATTGGGAAAGGCAGAAGGTTGAAGCTAAAAGGTTAAAGGCAAAAGGCCTCTTCAGCCTGAGCTTGCCGATGACTTTTACACATCTTAACGATCCAAAATGTTCACGTTCACGTTTGCGCAAGTACGCGAAATTTCTCAATAACCTCATAATCAGGCTACTCAACTTTAGCGTACTGACAAAATGGCGCCACCACCTTTAAACAAATAAATGCTATCGCAGGGAGGTGGCTTATCTTGACATCCCTTTAAAACACAAAAGGCGAAAAGTCCTAAAACCTTTCACCTTTTGCCTTTTACCATTCAGCTAAAAACTACTTCTTGGCATCGGTATTAAATAGTTTCGATTTATCTACTTTCTCTACTATCATACCATCTTTCAATGTTTTAGAGATGGCTGCAAATGGCGCCGATACTACATCCTCACCGCCTTTAAGGCCGGATAATATCTGGATATAAGTATCATCCTGTATGCCGGTGGTTACTTCAACCTGCTTAACTTTATTGCCCTGCAAAACAAATACGTACTCTTTTGAAGGCGCGGTTGTGGTTGTTTTCTTATCATCCTTCTGTGCATCGCCGCCTGTGGCTGCGGGCTTTTTCTCGTCGCGGGTGGTAACAGATTGTATTGGTACCGATAATGCTTTTACATGGCTGGTTTGTATATCAACTGTAGCGGTTAACCCCGGGCGAAACGGCGAATGATTTGCAGCGTTCTTTTTCAACAGATCGATGTACGATTGCGCGGTGATCCTAACCTTAACGGTAAAGTTGGTAACCTGGTCGGCATTGGTGCCTACCACGTTTGCCGAACTCCCTATCTCAATAACCTCACCTGTAAATTTCTTGCCTAAAAAGGCATCTATCTCAATTTGCGATTGGTTACCTATAGCAATACGGTTAATATCGTTCTCGTTCACATCCACATTAACGTCCATTTTGGTAAGGTCAGATATGGTCATGATCTCGGTACCGGCAAATTGCTGGGTACCTAAAACGCGCTCGCCCTGCTCAATAGATAATTTTGATACCACACCATCAACCGGCGAGTAAATGGTTGTTTTGGCCAGGTTATCCTGCGCTTCTTTTACAGATGCCTGAGATTGCTCTAAACCGTATCTTGAACCTACAACGTTTTGTTTGGCCGCCTCTAAAGAAGCTTTAGCACCTTCGTAATTGGCTTTAGCCTGCTCAAACTCGGCAATGGTTAAAACCTTTTTATCAAAAAGTTCCTTGCTGCGTTTGTATATCGATGCCTGGTTGGCAAAAGTAGCTTCGGATTGTTTAAGCATTTGCGATGAATTACCTACGCTTGCCTTTTGGGTGTTGTACGATGCCACAGCGCGGTCGTAACCCGATTTAAGGATGTCGGGGCGGATACGGCACAGCAACTGGCCTTTTTTAACCACGTCGCCTTCTTTAATAGGCAGCTCAACCACCTCGCCCGATACTTCGGGGCTTATCTTCACCTCAATGTGCGGTTTAATTTTACCGCTGGCAGATACGGTTTCGTTAATGTCGCGGCTTTCGGCCTTTTCAATGGCTACCTGCGTTAACTGCGGCTTACCTATTATGCCGGCTGCTTTGCCAATGATCAGTAATACGATCAGTGCGCCAAGGCCTATCAAAATATATTTAGTAGTTTTTCCCATGATGATTTCAGGATTGTTTTGGTGTTTAAAGTGTTATAGGATTTCCGAGATAGTAGTCAATTACTTTGCTTCTGAACACAACTTCGTATTGCGCCTGTATCAGGTCGAATTGCGATTTATTTAAATTAGTAAGCGATGTGTTATAATCAAGCGAGTTTACCAGGCCAACATTATAACGTTCTTGTATTACGTTAAATGCCTCCTTGTTAGCGTTATACGTTTGCTGCATAGATTGGTATTTTTTTTCGGCAGCCTGCACATCCCATACCGCCTGTATAATGGTTTTGCTTAAATTATTTTTTGATAACTGTGTAGATACCTGGGCGTTTTCGTAATTGATCTTTGCCTTACGGACAGCGGTACGGGTAAAGAAACGGTTGAATATAGGTATCTGCAGGTTAAAACCTACCGATTGGTTAAGGTTATTGCTTAATTGCGTTGCAAAAGATGTTGTACCGCCAAATACCGGGGTTGTTGTAGGTAGGTCAATAGTAGAAGGTACGCCGTTAATATTACCATTAACCGTTTGAAAACCCTGCACAGTACCTAATACGGCCTTACTTGTGCTGCTGTATTGAGTTACTACCGAACCCGAAAAACTTAAAGTTGGGTAATAACCGCCTTTAGCAATTTTTATAGCCTGTAAATATGCTTTCTCGCGCGTTTGTGCAAGCACTACATCAGGGTTTATGGCAAGCGCGGTATTTAATACATTTTGCGGGTCGTAAGCGGTAGCTACGGTAAGTTTGCTAACGTCCGGTTTTTCAATAGTTATCGGGGTTAGCGGCGGCATCTCCATGTATTGCTTTAACACAAGTATAGATAAGTCTAACTGATTTTGCGCGGTTGTTAAATTTAATTCGGCGGTAGATTGCTGCGCTTTTGCCTGCGATAGGTCGGCAAGGGTTTGGTTACCTACATCAAAATTCTTTTGTGCCCTGTCCAGCGTTATTTTGGCCACGCCAATTTGCTGCTGTGCTGCGGCTACAAGGTCCTGGTTGGTTAATATAGACAGGTATTGTGTAACAACATTTAATATCAGGTCGTTTTTTATTTTAGCTGTGTTTGATTTATCGGCATCGAGCAATAAGCGGTTTTGTATGATCTGGTTACGCAGCTGCCCTCCCTGAAAAACGGTTATTTGGGCCGAGGCCGAGTTGGTATTGTAAAAAAAGCTCCCGTTATTAATGGCCAGGTTGGTTTGGTCGGTAGCACGGCCAAAATTATATGAGCCCTGCGAGTTAACAAACAGGTTTGGCAATAAATTATTTTTGGCTTGCCTGTAATCTTCGGTGCTTAACGCTTCGGTAAGCTGCGCTTGTTTTATAGTTAAATTGCGTTCAAGGGCCCTGTCAATGGCTTTTTGCAGGGTAATAACCTCCTGCGCTTTTACACTTAAGTTAACCGTTGAAAGTAATATGAAGCAGGCAATAGTTACTTTTGTGATGTGTAAGTTTAGTTTCATAATAAATGTATACAATTGTAAGTAACTGGTAATTACTTTGCAAGCTCTATTTTATTGATTAATATTAAAACGAATGTACCTGGTAAAAACTCCCTGGTGGCTAAAAAAACTGTATCCTCAATTAATTTGGGATACTAAACCAGGTGCCCGTTGCATTTATTTGACTTTTGACGACGGCCCCATACCCATTGTTACACCGTTTGTATTAAATATTTTAAAAAAGCACCATGCGAAGGCCACCTTTTTTTGCATTGGCGATAATGTACGCAAACATCCCGACATATTTGAGCAGGTAAAAAAAGATGGGCACGCTATTGGGAACCACACCTATAACCATCTTAAAGGCTGGGATACCGATAGCCAAATATACTTAGAAAATTTTTTACAGGCCGATAAAATCCTGGATACCCCCCTGTTTAGACCGCCATATGGCCGGATTAAAAAAGAGCAGATTAAATTACTGAAACAAGCCCGCCCCGACCTGCAAATTATAATGTGGGATGTACTTAGCGGCGATTTTGATATGGCGCTAAAGCAGCACGAGGCTTTGAATAATGTATTAAAGCACGTAAAGGACGGTTCTATAGTGTTGTTTCATGATAGTGTAAAAGCATTTCATAAACTGGAGTACGCCTTGCCGCTGGCGATGGAGCATTGGAGCAAAGAGGGATATACGTTTGAAGTATTGAGCCCCCCAACCCCCGTTGGCTAACGGGGGAGCTTTTGAGTGGCTTTTTTCTCTTCACCTGTTTGCGCAGCAAAGAGGATGGACAAGCGAGGTGGATAAATCACCAGTCAATTCATTGCCGTCACTTTTAAGGGACGGAATAGCAAACTGCATAATTGGCTTTAGCCAAAGGCTGCTTTAATAATTTTGGCTAAGCCGGGAAAATATTTATGCCCATCCGTTGGCTAAAGCCAACGGCAATGAATTCCTGAGTAAGCCTAACTGTAACCATTTGCCGCATATTCTCGTCTTTTCGATAAGTGTATAATCTATGACCCGTAGGGCCTGCCGCTTTGTAGCCGACGAAAGAGAATAGTTTTGCTCCGTTAGGAGCTACCCTTTACCAATTTGCCAAGTTTAATAATGCAAATGGCCAACCTGCCGATAGGTGGGCAGCCGCTACGCGGCACAAATTACATGTATTATTATTTCTATAAAGCGGCAGACCCTACGGGTCATCTCTTCTTACAACTTATATTTTGTGAATATATGATATGTAAACCAATACGCTAATAAGACTGAATAACCATCCTTACAACAAATCGCATAAATCCCTGTTATTCAATAAGCACCCCACTAAAAAAAACGGATATGAGAGCATGGATAACATTAGCAGCGGTAGCGGGCCTTTTATTATACAGTGGCTGTAAAAAAAGCTCGTCGCCAAACACCCCGGATAACCCCGGCGATACCAGCGAACTTACCGACAAAGTATTAACCGATAAACTAACCTTCCCCTGGGAAGTATTGTGGGGGCCTGATAATAAGCTTTGGATAACCGAGCGCGGCGGCAAGGTGAGCAGCGTTGACCCGGTTACAGGCAATATTACCCTGATAAAAACTATCAGCGAAGTAGTGTCGCGAGGCGAAGGCGGCTTGCTGGGCATGGTGCTGCACCCCGATTTTGCTGCCACCCCCGAGGTTTTTGTAGCTTATAATTATGATAAAGCAGGTAACTACCTTAAAAAAATAGTGAAGTTTACTTACAGCGGCGGTACGCTCATCAACCCGGTTACTTTGCTGGATAATATCCCCGCAGCTAATAATCATAATGGTACGCGGCTGGCTATCTCGCCCGATAAAAAGCTGTTCATCACCAGCGGCGATGCAGCAACATCATCCCGGGCTCAGGATAAGGATAACCCCGCCGGTAAAATTCAGCGCATTAACCTGGATGGCAGCATTCCGGCAGATAACCCTATTGCCGGCAGCCCGGTTTGGAGCTATGGCCACCGCAACCCACAAGGCCTGGTATTTGTCGGCGATCGCCTGTATAGTTCGGAGCATGGCAACGCTACCGACGACGAGATCAACATCATTCAAAAAGGCCGCAATTTTGGCTGGCCCAATGTGCAGGGGTATTGCAATACCAACGATGAAAAAACTTTTTGCAGTGCAAACGACGTAGCCGAACCTATCCAGGCCTGGTCGCCCACCATCGCCCCATCCGGTATTGATTATTATAATAAAGATGCCATCCCGCAATGGAAAGGTTCGTTGTTACTGGCCGTACTAAAAGATTCTGAGTTGTTACAGATAAAACTTAACTCGGCCGGTACAGGTGTAGAAAAGGTAAACACTTTCTATAAAAACAAATATGGCCGCATGCGCGATGTGGCCATATCGCCCGATGGAAAGGTGTATATTATTACCAGTAATGGTGGGAGCGATAAGGTAATAGAAATACGTAAAGCCCCCTAACCCCTAAAGGGCGAACAGGATTTTCAAAAGCTCCCCCTTTAGGGGGGTGGGGATTATTATTTAGAACATATCCAAATAACAATTGTACAAGGGCCTCACTGTGAATAAAGTTTATATTTTGTAAATTCGCGGCTGTTGCCCAAACGGGTTACAACATCTTTTACTACACTAAAAATCAAACATTATGGCTTTTGATTTAGATATGATCAAAAAGGTTTATGATCGCTACAGCACCCGTGTGGATGCTGCCCGCAAAGCGACCGGTAAACACCTTACTTTAACCGAAAAAATATTATACGCCCACCTTTCTGAGGGTGATGCTAAAAAAGCTTTTGAACGCGGTACCGACTACGTTGATTTTGCACCAGACCGCGTGGCCATGCAGGATGCTACCGCGCAAATGGCTTTGCTGCAATTTATGCAGGCGGGCCGCCCGCAGGTTGCAGTACCATCAACCGTACATTGCGATCACCTGATACAAGCGAAGGTTGGCGCCGTTGCCGATCTAAATACCGCGGTAGATATTAACCGCGAGGTTTACGATTTCCTTTCTTCTGTATCTGATAAATACGGTATCGGTTTCTGGAAAGCCGGTGCAGGTATCATCCACCAGGTTGTTTTAGAGAACTACGCGTTCCCCGGTGGTATGATGATAGGTACCGATAGCCACACCCCTAATGCAGGTGGTTTGGGTATGGTTGCCATTGGTGTTGGCGGTGCCGATGCCTGCGATGTAATGGCAGGTTTGCCATGGGAGCTAAAATTCCCTAAACTGATCGGTGTTAAATTAACCGGTAAATTATCCGGCTGGACATCAGCTAAAGACGTTATTTTGAAAGTAGCAGGTATCCTTACCGTAAAGGGTGGTACAGGCGCTATTGTTGAATATTTTGGTGAAGGTGCACGTTCGCTTTCTGCAACCGGTAAAGGTACCATCTGTAACATGGGTGCCGAGATCGGCGCGACCACTTCTATCTTTGGTTACGACGAGAAAATTGCCGCTTACCTGAACGGTACCAAACGCGAAGAAGTTGCTACGCTTGCCAACGCTGTTGCCGAGCACTTAACCGGCGACGACGAGGTTTACGCAAACCCTGCGGCATACTTCGACCAGGTTATCGAGATCAACCTGAGCGAGCTTGAGCCACACGTTAACGGCCCTTTCACTCCGGATCTGGCTTGGCCTATCTCTAAATTCGCGCAGGCGGTTCGTGAAAACAACTGGCCGGAAAAATTAGAGGTTGGCTTGATAGGTTCTTGTACTAACTCATCTTACGAAGATATTACCCGTTCTGCATCAATAGCAAAACAGGCTATCGATAAAAACTTAGCTACTAAAGCAGAGTTCACCATCACCCCGGGTTCGGAACTGGTGCGTTACACTGTGGAACGCGATGGCTACTTAGGTACTTTCGAGAACATGGGCGGTGTAGTATTGGCAAACGCTTGCGGCCCTTGTATCGGCCAGTGGGCACGTCATACCGATGACCCTACCCGCAAAAACTCTATAATCACATCGTTTAACCGTAACTTTGCCAAACGCCAGGATGGTAACCCTAATACACACGCTTTTGTGGCCTCCCCGGAGATCGTTACCGCGTTTGTTATTGCCGGCGACCTTACCTTTAACCCGCTTACCGACAGCTTGACAAACAAAGCCGGCGAGCAGGTAAAATTCGACGAGCCACAGGGTATCGAAATGCCGATACGTGGTTATGCTGTTGAAGATGCCGGTTACCAGGCACCTGCCGAAGACGGTAGCGGCGTTGAAGTATTGGTTGACCCGCGCTCATCACGCTTGCAATTACTGGAGCCGTTTACCGCATGGGAAGGTACCGACATTACAGGTTTACGCCTGCTTATTAAAGCACGCGGTAAATGTACTACCGACCATATTTCGATGGCAGGCCCATGGTTGAAGTTCCGCGGTCACCTGGACAACATATCTAACAATATGCTTATCGGTGCTATCAACTACTTTAATAACACTGCAGATAGCGTTAAAAACGAACTGACCGGCGAATACGGCCCAGTACCTGCCACACAGCGCGATTATAAAGCGCATGGCATAGGTTCGATTGTGGTTGGCGACGAAAACTACGGTGAAGGTTCATCTCGCGAGCACGCGGCAATGGAGCCACGCCACCTTGGTGTACGTGCCATACTGGTAAAATCATTTGCCCGTATCCACGAAACCAACCTGAAGAAACAAGGTATGCTGGGCATCACCTTTGCCGATACCAACGATTACGAAAAGATCCAGGAGGACGATATCATAGATATTACCGGTTTAACCAACTTTGCCCCCGGCCAGCAGTTAACGGTAGTGCTGCACCATAAAAACGGCACCACCGAAAGCTTCCCGGTAAACCACACCTACAATGCACAGCAAATTGAGTGGTTTAAAGCAGGTGGCGCGTTGAACATCATACGCAGGCAAATGATTTCTTAATTTCGGATTTTCGATTTTAGATTTCGGATTTATAAATGAAAGCCTTCCTGAATGGGGAGGCTTTTTTTGTTGCACCCTCTCCACCACGGAGGTAAAGTGGAAATTAGAAAGGCAATGAATAACTCCATCGCCTTTCTTAAATCCTGCTCCCCCTTCAGGGGGCTGGGGGGTATCGTTCCTTCAAAAACTTGCCCGTATAGCTATCTTCTACCTTGATGAGGTTTTCGGGAGTGCCTTCAAAAACCACTTTGCCGCCGCGGTCGCCGCCTTCGGGACCGATGTCTATTACCCAGTCGGCGCATTTGATGACATCCATATTGTGTTCTATTACAATAATGGTGTTCCCATGTTCCAGCAACGCGTCGAATGATTTCAGGAGTTTCTTGATATCTGCAAAGTGCAGTCCGGTAGTAGGCTCGTCAAATATAAAAAGCGTTTTATGCGTGTTGTTCCCCTTTACCAGGAAGGATGCCAGTTTGATCCGTTGCGCCTCGCCACCCGAAAGGGTATTTGACGATTGCCCTAACTGCACATAACCCAAACCAACATCAACCAATGGCTTTATCTTAGCCAGGATCTTTGGTTCTTTGGCGAAGAACTCCAGCCCCTCATCAATGGTCATTTCCAAAACTTCCGATACGTTCTTTTCGTTATAAGTAACGTCAAGGATATGCTGTTTAAAGCGCTTACCATTACAGGCCTCGCAGGTCAGGAAGATATCTGCCATAAACTGCATCTCTATCTTCACCTCGCCCTCACCCTGGCAAACATCGCAGCGGCCACCCTCAACATTAAAAGAGAACGCAGATGGTTTTAGCCCGGCTGCTTTGGCAACAGGCAGGGCAGCATAAAGGTTACGGATCTCGTCCCAGGCCTTAACGTAGGTAACCGGGTTCGATCGCGACGAACGGCCTATAGGGTTTTGGTCAACCATCTCCACCTGTTCAATTTTGGCGTAATCACCTTCAATACTATCAAAGGCGCCGCTTTGGTCGCCGCTGTAATTACCCAGTGTTTTTTGCAGCGCCGGTGCCAGTACGCGTTTTACCAAACTGGTTTTACCCGAACCTGATACCCCTGTAACCACCGTAAGTACGCCAAGCGGGAACTTAGCGTTGGCGTGTTTCAGGTTGTTTTCACGGGCGCCTTTTATCTCTATAAAATCGCTCCATTTGCGGCGACTTTTAGGGATGGCAATTTCTTCGCGACCGCTCAGGTATTTGCCTGTAAGGCTGTCGTTATCTACAATTATCTGTTCGTAGGTACCGGTGAATATAAGGTTACCGCCATGCGTACCGGCTTCGGGGCCAATATCAATGATATGGTCGGCAGCTTTCATAATCTCCTCTTCGTGCTCAACCACCAAAACGGTATTGCCCACATCGCGAAGGGATTTTAACACAGTGATCAAACGTTGCGTATCGCGCGGATGCAGGCCAATGCTCGGCTCATCCAATACGTATATCGAACCTACTAAACTACTCCCCAAAGAGGTAGCCAGATTGATCCGCTGCGACTCGCCGCCCGATAGCGTGTTTGATAATCGGTTAAGCGTCAGGTACGCCAAACCAACATCATTTAAAAAGCTAAGCCGGTTGGTTATCTCCAACAACAGGCGCTTGCCAATTTTAAGGTCGGTTTCGTTCAGTTTAAGGTTGCTGAAAAATCCAAGCGCGGTATCTAAAGGCATCAGCACCACATCGGTGATGGATCTGCCATCTATTTTTACATAGGTTGCATCCTTACGCAGGCGACTGCCCTTACATTCGGGGCAGGTTGTTTTACCACGATAGCGCGATAGCAGCACCCGGTATTGAATTTTGTAGGTCTGCTCCTCCATTTCCTTAAAAAAGGCATCCAGCCCGCGGAAATATTGGTTACCTGTCCAAAGCAGGCGTTGCTGCTCTTCGGTCAACTGGTTATACTGGCGGTGGATAGGAAAATCAAATTTAAGGGAGTTTTTTACCAGCACATCGTTCCATTCGCGCATCTTTTCGCCGCGCCACGGGGCTATAGCGCCCTCGTAAACGGTTTTGCTTTTATCAGGGATAACCAGATCCTCGTCGATGCCGATGATTTTGCCATATCCCTCGCAACGCTTACAGGCGCCATATGGGTTATTAAAGCTGAAGAAATTTGGTGTAGGCTCCTCAAAACGGATATTGTCCAGTTCGAAACGGTCGCAAAAGAAGCGTTCGGTAGCCCCACCCAAACCCTCCCAGAAGGGGATGGCTTCAGAACTTAAAGTCTCTCCGCTAACCAGCTGAGGAGATCCGATAGCAATCGGATTAGAGGGGACTAATGGGGCTAAATACTGCACATAACAATCACCCTTCCCTTCAAAAAAGGCAGTCTGTATAGAGTCAGCTAAACGGCTGATAGTTTCGTCTTCTTCGCTCTTGGTGATCCGGTCGATAACGATGCGCACCACAGAAACAGCAGGCAATGATGATTCTTCCTCTTCTCCTTTTTTTGCTTTGGTCTTTTTAGTTTTAGCAGGGGTTGCTTCGGCATCAACCAGCATTGATGCACCGTCGATGCTTTCATCTTCCAGTAACGATTCGATGCGCGATACCTGCCCGTTAAACTCCACCCTTACAAAACCCTTTTGCATCAAAACGGCCAGTTCCTCTTTAATGCTGCGGTTGTTGTGCGGATGCAGGGGGCATAATATAGTTACCTGGGTTTCATCCGGCAGGGCCGTAATAAAATTGATAACATCGGTAACGCTGTCCCTTTTTACAACACCGCCCGATATTGGCGAAATGGTTTTACCGATACGCGAAAAAAGCAGTTTAAGGTAATCGTAGATCTCGGTAGAGGTACCAACGGTCGAGCGCGGGTTACTGGTGATAACTTTCTGCTCGATGGCTATAGCCGGGGCTATCCCTTTAATATAATCTACATCGGGCTTGTTCATGCGGCCCAGAAACTGGCGCGCGTAGGATGACAGGCTCTCTACGTAGCGGCGCTGCCCTTCGGCATATAAAGTATCAAACGCCAGGGACGATTTACCCGAACCCGACATGCCGGTGATAACCACCAGCTTGTTTTTGGGGATGGCCACATCCATATTTTTTAGGTTGTGTACCCTTGCCCCTTTTATAATAATATGTTTCTGCGGATCTTTTTCTGCTTCTTTGATCATAATATTGGTTGGTGGTTCATGGTTCATAGATCATAGTAAGAAATACAATGCTGATTAAACCCTGACCACTAATGAAAGTCTAACCCGTAACCGATTAAACATGTTTGGTATTTTGCTTTTCGGACTATGAACAATGATCTATTATCTATGAACATTTTCCGGCTGCAAAAATCCTAAAATATTTAGCTTTATCCAAATGAGTTTTGGTAATTATAAAGGTTAATGGGTTATTAATAAAAGAGTTTGCATTTTAGTGACATATACCTTTATTGTAACGACGTAACATACCCAGTTAAAAAATATTTGCTTTTATTTTTTAAGATTATTATATTTGAGGGTACATTTTTCTTAAACCCTAAAAAGAAACGCTATAGATAGAACTCTACTTTTAATAACGACGAAAAATTTAATTTAGTTTATTAGTAGCTTCTATGGATTTTCAATTGAAAAGTGATCAGGATCTAATCCATCTTTATATCGCCGGTAACGAGGCAGGACTTGTTGAGCTGATAAGGCGGTACCAATCAAAAATTTACACTTCAATTTATTTACTTGTTAAGGACGAGGCCCTTGCCGAAGATATTTTCCAGGATACGTTTATTAAGGTTATTAATACGCTAAAAGCAGGGAAGTATAACGAGGAGGGCAAGTTTTTACCATGGGTAACCCGCATTGGCCATAACCTGGTTATCGACCATTTCCGCCGCGAAAAACGCGCCCCTATGGTAAGCAATGGCGACGACTTTGATATTTTTGAAGTGCTGGGCCATTACGATGAAAGCGCCGAAGACCGCCTGGTGCGCGAACAAACCCATAAGGACCTGAAATCGCTGATCCAACTGCTGCCATCCGAGCAAAAGGAAGTGTTGATCATGCGCCACTTTGGTGATATGAGCTTTAAAGAAATAGCCGATGTTACCGATGTAAGCATCAACACCGCCCTTGGGCGTATGCGTTACGCGCTTAATAACCTGCGCAAAATGATGCAAAGTAAAGAAATGAGCTTAAAAAATTAACAGCAGATAGTCCCCTAACCCTGTTTTGGGCCTATCTCTATAGGTAATTATTAAGCTAATAATATTGTTACAAAAGCTGCCCCATACAGGGGCGGCTTTTTTGTTGTAACCGCAACAATAAGCCATATCGTACCGCCGTTTAAAATCCGTATTGAATTATGATGAATTTCAATTGAAATAGTTAAAAATGTTAATTTGAACCGCCCATAAATGGCAAAAATTAACCCTCAAAAAAAATTTCATTTAATTTTCATCTTGATAAAATATTAATAAATAATTCTCGTTAATTTTATAATCAAACAAACAACAGCTTATGGGTGAAACCTTTACTTCAATTTTTAATGCGGTCACTAACAAAGCTCAGGTGAAACAATCAGAGGTACATGAGAATCTGGAGGCGGATGATGTGATGTTTTATAACTCCATCCGCGCTGATTTGGATCTTTTAAAGAAAAAGCCAAAACTGCAGACCATTCATCACATCCTGGATTATTCAAAAAGCCTGCGCTAAGTAGTACTACGCGAAAAACGCACTGGTTCATAGATCACGCCGCAAACGATAGCAATATCCGGCAGCCTGATTTATGAACCTTTCTATTTTATAACAGTTTCATAGATGATAGTTAATGGTTCATAGTAACTCGTTTTGGCTAATTGCCGATAATTCAGGATTATTGTAAAAATTTGGTTCTGCCATAATCCATGAACCATCAACCATGAACTAATACATGCTTAAAGCCGATCGCTACCGCCATTTTGTAGAATACTTTTCAAAGAACCAGCCAGCAGCAGAAACCGAGCTGCACTACGGCAGCCCATACGAGTTACTGGTGGCAGTGATACTTTCGGCGCAGTGTACTGATAAGCGCATCAACCAGGTTACCCCCGCCCTTTTTCAACGTTTCCCTGATGCGGTGTCCCTTGCGGCTTCCAACGCGGATGAGATCTTTACCTATATCCGCAGTGTTAGCTATCCAAATAATAAGGCCAAACACCTGGCAGGCATGGGCAAAATGCTGATGGAAGTTTTTGGCGGCGCGGTGCCTTCGGATATTAACGAGTTGCAAAGGCTGCCCGGCGTTGGCCGTAAAACGGCCAATGTAATAGCATCGGTAGTTTTTGATGCGCCGGCCATTGCGGTTGATACGCATGTGTTCAGGGTATCGAATCGTATTGGGCTCACTACCCGCGCTACTACACCGCTGGCTGTAGAAAGGCAACTGGTAGAACATCTGCCGCAAAATACTTTGGCTATTGCCCACCACTGGCTGATATTGCACGGGCGTTACATCTGCGTGGCCCGCAGCCCTAAATGCGAGATTTGCCCCCTTACCTGGTTCTGCAAATATTACGAACATCAAAACACCGAAACCGCCCTGCTTAGGGCCGAAGCCGCCAGGATCCGCAAGGCAAAAGATGCCAAAAAGAAAAAGACATTGAACACTATTAGCCGTGAACTGGCCAAACGCGGTGTTGATAAAGATATTTGATTGATAGATTTGGGTTAGGTAAGTTTACTACATCAGTAGCAAACCAAATTGTCATCCTGAGGAACGAAGGATTTAACCTCCGATAGATGCTTCATTATCGTTCAGCATGACAAATAAAAATAATTACTAAAAATATTAGTATTTTAATAAAAAGTATTTTATATTTGTTTCACAATAATTTAAGATGAGCAACGCAGATAAATTAAAGGCATTACAGCTTACGTTAGATAAGCTGGAAAAATCATACGGTAAGGGCACCATCATGAAAATGGGTGATACCGCTATTGAACCAACAGAAACCATATCAACCGGGTCATTAGGGCTTGATATCGCTTTAGGTGTGGGCGGTTTACCAAAAGGTAGGGTGATAGAGATCTACGGCCCCGAGTCGTCCGGTAAAACTACCTTAGCCATACATGCCATAGCCGAATCTCAAAAGAAAGGCGGCATAGCAGCGTTTATTGACGCAGAGCACGCGTTCGATCGCTTTTATGCCAAAAAGCTTGGTGTTGATGTAGAGAATTTGCTGATCTCTCAGCCGGATAACGGCGAGCAGGCATTAGAAATTGCCGATAACCTGATCCGTTCGGGCGCTATAGATATATTAGTTATCGACTCTGTTGCGGCGTTGGTACCAAAAGCCGAGATAGAAGGCGAAATGGGCGATTCAAAAATGGGCTTGCACGCCCGTTTAATGTCGCAGGCATTGCGTAAGCTTACCGGTACCATCAGCAAAACCGGATGCTGCTGTATTTTCATTAACCAGCTGCGCGATAAAATTGGCGTTATGTTTGGTAACCCCGAAACCACTACCGGCGGTAACGCCTTAAAATTCTATGCTTCGGTACGTTTGGATGTACGCCGGATCTCGCAAATTAAGGATACCGACGAGGTATCGGGTAACCGCGTTAAGGTGAAGATCGTAAAGAACAAGGTTGCACCGCCGTTCCGTATAGCCGAGTTTGATATCATGTTTGGCGAAGGGATCTCAAAAGCAGGCGAGATCATCGATCTGGGGGTTGAATACAACATTATTAAAAAAGCAGGATCGTGGTTTAGCTATGGCGAAACCCGTTTAGGCCAGGGCCGCGATGCGGTTAAACAACTGATACTGGATAACCCCGAATTGGCCGAAGAACTGGAAGCCAAAATTAAGGCGACCGTAACAGGTGAAGCCATGGTTGAACAATAAGCCATTACTTTTAGTACTTAACAGATACAGGCCTCTCCATTTTTGGAGGGGCTTTTTTATTGATACCCGCCGGTACGGATTAAAATATACCACATATGCGGTATATACATAAGATTTTAATTGACAGACATTTATGAAAATTAAACTCTTATCCAACATGAAGGCATATCTGCAAAAATTATCAAAAACATTGAGCTTAATGCTGCTGCTTATTTTAGCGGTTAGCTCGTGTAAAAAAGAAACTACCATTAAGCCCGTACCGGATGACCCTGCGGTAAAAACCCCAACTATAACCGGCAAAATTAACGGTAAGGCTTTCGCCATTAAAGAAAATGGCATAAAATCTACCTTGTATACAACATCCGGCGATGGCGTAAAATCGCTGGAGACATCGGCAACGCTGGATGCCGACGGCAATAAGCTTACCTTTTTTATAGATGACCTGAAAAACGGTGCCATTGCCCTTACCAAAAAATCGGGCACATCGTTTAACCCAGGCACTAAGACTATTAAGGTAAACGCCGGTACAACACAAACTTATGTACAGTATTTTAACAGTGGCAATGCTTATTATGCGCTATCGGGATCTATCACTATAACCATTACGGATACTTATATTACTGTTAAATGGAATATCATGTTCAAAGATGCCAGTAACCACGAGTTTAGCTCATCGGGCGAGTTCACCATTACTTTTGCATCGGTTATTACCAAGCCAAAATCAGAGGTTAAGGATCCTACCCCCGTAGCAGATAAGCCAACTATCGAAAATATAGCCCCCACCAAAGGCCGCGCCGGCGATACCGTTTCTATAACCGGTGTAAACTACAGCACTACCATTGCCGATAACATGGTGAAATTTAATGGTGTTAACGCCGAGGTGATATCTGCAACAGCCACAAAACTGATGGCTAAGGTACCGGCGGGCGGTTCAACAGGCACTGTATCTGTCAAAGTAAAAAATAGCGAAATAACCACAGGCCCTGCATTTACATATATACAAGCCGCAACCTTTGCAAGCTTCAGCCCGTCTTCCGGCAAAGTTGGCGACACCATAGCTATAAAAGGCACAAATTTTAGCACCACACTGGCCGATAACATTGTAAAATTTGCCGGCCCACAGGGCTTACTTGTTGGGGCCGAAGTAATATCAGCCACAGCAACACAATTAAAAGTAAAAGTACCGCAAAGCGCTGCAACCGGCACATTAACAATAGCTATTAACAACGGCGCACCTATAACCAGTGCATCAGCGTTTACGGTAACCGTTCCACAGGTGCCAAACAACGGGTGGACACAAGTAGACCAAACCGTGAGCCCGCAAACAGGCATCTTGTCGGCCGCATCGGGCAACCGCATGTTATTTGCAAATGGCAAAACAGGTAGAAATTTATATTACAGCAGCGATAAGGGTTTAACATTCACCAACATATTTAACAGCATCCCGCTGGTAAAGGATACACTTAAGGTTAACTACCTTGTAGCCGATGGCAATTACTTTTACATTGCCACAAACCTGGGTGTTATAAAAACAGATGGTACAACCTTTACTAAACTTACTATCAGCCCTAATGCGCCAAACCTTAGCTTTAACGGCATAGTTGCCAGGGGTGATAAAATTTACCTGTTATCGGGCGCAAACTACTATGTTTCGTTAAACGGCGGGGCAAATTTCCAGGCAAAAGCTGCCAACCTGGGCGGGGCTGTCAGGCTTGATAACATCACCAGCGACAATGGCGGCAAGTATTTCTACGCTATCGACCCTACATCTTCCAAATTTTACCGGTCGACAAACCAGGGCGAAACATGGCTGGTAACCCCCGCGGCTACAGGTGTATATCCATTAAGTGAGGGTTATAAAAATATATTATCATCCCCTGGTTATACATATGCCATATTCAGTGGCAGCGCACAGCTTACGGGCAACCGCTTATATCAATCGCGCGGGCAGGGAGATGTGTTTACAAAAGTTAGCGACGAGCAGGTAAATGTTATTAAACAATGGGGAGATTACGTTGCCTATGGCGGTACAAGCTTCAGCCTGTCTAATGATGTAGGCAGTACCTATAAAAACTACGCCATCCCAACGGGTTGCACAATAACCGGTATTGAACGGATAGAGAATATATTCTTTATTTTCTGCAATGCACCGGGTGGGCAATCTGTCAGAATATATAAAAGAGCGTTTTAATACGCTGAAGAATTTGTAATAGTGTTGTTTTCTACAGCCCCCGCAGCAATGCGGGGGCTTGTGGTTTTACTACCAGGCTATAAAAGCCTACTTACCCCCGGTTTTCCAGTACATATAGGCTATACCGCCAATAACCATAACGGCCAGCACAATAAGCCCGGCAAGGCCTTTACGTTTATCCTGGCGCATTAGCCAAACTAAAAAAGCCACAAGCGGCAGTACAAAAACCGCCCAAAAAATAAGTGAAGGAATTGACATAGTAATTAGTTCATGGTTAATAGTTCATGGTTAATAGTTCATGGTGTTTTGCAGATGGCCATTTGCTATTAACCATCACCTCTATATGCTAAACTACATGGGCATCCTTGCCAGCGGAGCTATCTCCTGGCCTGCAAATTCGCCTTTTAAATATTTATAGTACCCTGCAATAGCTATCATGGCAGCATTATCGGTACAGTATTCAAATTTCGGTATAAAAACGTTCCAGCCGTTATCGGCACCCATTTTGGTAAGCCCCTCGCGCAAACCTGTGTTAGCTGATACCCCACCGGCCAGCGCTATATCTTTTATGTTGTACTCGGCTGCGGCACGTTTCAGTTTATTTAGCAATATGGTAGCGATCCGTTTTTCAACAGATGCGCAAATATCGCTTAAATTTTCCTGTATAAAATTAGGGTTGGCGGCAACATTATCCCTTATAAAGTAAAGTATGGCTGTTTTAACACCGCTAAAGCTAAAATCAAACCCCGGTATTTGCGGTTCGGGGAACTTATAAGTATCGGGGTTGCCGTTGCGGGCGTTTTTATCAATTAAAGGGCCGCCGGGATATGGCAGGCCTAAAATTTTACTGGTTTTATCCATGGCCTCGCCGGCGGCATCGTCAAGCGTTTGGCCAATCACCTCCATGTCAAAGTAGTCTTTCACCAACACTATTTGGGTGTGGCCGCCTGATACGGTGAGGCATAAAAACGGGAACGCGGGCTTATGATCGCCAATAAAATGCGCCAGGATATGCGCCTGCATATGGTTAATATCTATCAGCGGCAGGTTTTTGGCCAGCGCAAATGCCTTGGCGAACGAAACACCTACTAAAAGTGAGCCTAAAAGACCCGGACCGCGCGTAAAAGCTACTGCATCAATATCATTTTTGCTTACTTTTGCGTTTAATAGTGCTTGTTGTACAGCCGGAACAATATTTTGCTGATGAACCCTGGAGGCAAGCTCGGGGACAACGCCTCCGTAAGCTTCGTGAATGGTTTGGTTGGCAATAACATTGCTTAATATCCGGCCATCTACACAAACAGATGCAGAGGTTTCATCGCATGAAGATTCGATTGCTAATATTACAGGCACTTTGCTAAGTCAAAAGTCGAAAGTTAAAAGTCAAAAAACTGGTAACTTCCGATATGGGTCATAAATAAATTCAAAAAGTAAAACACTTAGTGCGTTTTTGAATTTTTACTTTTGAATTTCTAATTAAATACAAAGTTATTAAAAAAGTACTCAAAATAGCGTTAAGCATCGTATTGATAATTTTGTTACTGGTAAGCATCCTGTTATTGCTTTTTCAGTACAAGCCGGTACAAACATGGGCTGCAAAAAAAGCCACAGCCTATTTATCAAAAGAGCTTAATACCAGGGTTGATATAAAAAGCCTTTACATTAAGCCTTTCTCATCGGTTGTTTTAGAAGGCCTATACATCCTGGATAAGCAGCAGGATACCTTATTAAGCACCCCGAAACTATCTGTCGAGCTTAGCGGCTTCTCGATATTCAACAGCATTAAAAAAAAGAAGATAGATTTTGCATCCATCCAGTTGGATAACGGATCCTTTTATCTTAAAAAATTAAAAGACAGCACTACCAATCTCCAATTTGTGCTGGATTATTTTAACTCGGGCGATACCACCAAAACTAAAAGCAAGCCCTGGTCGCTTACTTTCGAAAAGATCTCGATAAACAATTTCCATTTTAAATATAAGAACAGCCTGAGGAACGAACTGGTAAAGGGTGTAAATTTTGATGATGTTGATATTACCCGTTTCAGCACCATCATCCGTAATATGGACCTTAAGAACCATCTGTTTAAGGCACGTATAGGCGGTTTAACCTTGCATGAAAAAAGCGGTTTTTTTGTGCGTAACCTCAACTCGAACGCTACTATTGATACCAACCAGATCCTGCTGCAAAATCTTAATATACAAACAGCTAACTCAACTGTTAAAGATTTCTTCAGGATGAAATTCACATCCTTTGATGATTTTGACGATTTTGAGAACAAGGTAAATATGGACGCTGATTTCAAATCGTCGCACCTGTCATCAAAAGATATAGCTTATTTCACCAGTTCGTTGGATAAAACAACGTTCGAACTGGGTATTGACGGCCGCGTGCGGGGCATGGTAAACAACCTTAAAGCCAAAAGCGTTACCATTACAGCCGCGCAGGCAACCTTCATAAAGGGCGATTTTAACTTAACCGGTTTGCCCGATTGGAATAATACCTTCCTGCAGCTAAAGTTTGACCAGATAGCGACCAACAAAAAAGATCTTGATTATCTGTATAGCCACTTTACCGGCAAACTAAATGCAAAAGTGCCGGCAATTGTTAGCAAATTTGGCAATGTAAACTTTACCGGCAGGTTCACCGGTGTGCAGAACGATTTTGTAGCATTTGGCACATTTAAGACCAAATTAGGCCGTTTCGACCCCGATATTAACCTGAAAATAAATAAGGCCGGCATACCAAGTTACAGCGGTAAGCTTACCACCACAAATTTTGACCTGGGCGCATTAATTGACAATAGTACAGTTGGCCGCACAACCCTATCCGGTAATGTAAGCGGCAGCGGCGATGAACTAAAAAACCTTAATATTAAAGGCAACGCGCGAATAGCTTATTTTCAATTTAAAGGCTACAATTATAGTAACTTAACTACCAGCGGGACTTTTAAAAACAAGATAGCGAAGGGCAAAATTGCCATTAATGATAAAAATATAAAGTTTGACCTGGCCGGTCTTATTAACCTTAACCCTAAGCTGCCTGTATACAACATCGCCGGCAACATTAACAATGCAAGGCTGCGCGAGCTTAAGTTTTTAAAGGATACCATTACCATCAGCACCGATTTGAACACCAATTTTTCGGGCAATAACCTGGATAATTTGGATGGCAGCATTTTACTAACCAAGGTACGCGTGGTAAACCCGCGCAATAACTACGTGGTTGATTCGGTAGCCTTAACCGCCAGCGGTAAGGGTGATGCAAGGGTGATATCATTACGGTCTGACCTGGCAGACGGCAGCATTAAAGGCAGTTATGACCTGGCAACCCTGCCATCGTATTTTAAAACTATAGCCAAAAAATACATCCCGTCGTTAAAAACGGATATAACCACACCCAAGCCACAAAATTTTGATTTTAATTTAACGCTTAAAAATATAGATCCGCTTACGGCTATTTTTATGCCCGACCTTAAGGTGCCTGAACAAGGTACGTTTGTAGGAAAATTTAACTCTACTGATAAAACGGCAACACTAAACGGGTATATCAAAACCATAAAATATGGCAAAATAGTTTTCCACGATTTTATTATTGATGAAAGTACATCTGATGATATGCTTGGCCTAAACGTATCGTTAAACAGGGTTGACCTTACCGATAGCCTGTACATCAAAAATATAAACATCACCAACTTTTTAAAGAACGACAGCTTAAACTTTAACGTTAAGTTATCAGACAAAGATGCGGCCAACCAGTTAGACCTTTACGGGTTAGTACAATTTGGCCGCGATACTACAGCCAAGCTAATGATACTGCCATCTGATGTGATACTGGAGCGCGAGAGCTGGAAAATACAAGACCAGGTAAGGATAAGGCTGCTGGATGGTAAAACCCAGGTATCGGGTTTTGAACTATCGAACGGCGGCCAAAAAGTACGGATAAATGGTTTTATATCTGATAACCCCGAAGACAAGCTGAAGGTAACATTTGAAAAATTTAGCATGGCTACTATTAACCAGCTAACCAAAACATCGGGCGTGTTGTTAAAGGGGTCGTTAAATGGTGATGTAACACTAAGCTCTATCATCAAAAAACCGGGCGTAGATGCTAACTTGAGTATCGATTCGCTTGCGATGAACAAAACACTGGTAGGCAATGTGAAGATAGTATCGAACCTGGATAATGCCCATAAACAAGCTAATGTAAAGCTGAATATAACCAACCGTGGGTTAGAAACAATGAATATAGCCGGTGTTTATACATTGGCCCAGGAAAACGGCGACAATCTGAATTTCGATATAAAAATGGACCACACCGAGGCTATTATATTCGAGCCTTTTATTAAAGACTTGGTATCGAATGTTAAAGGCACTGTATCTGCAAACCTTAAACTATCCGGGTCGCCGTCTAAACCGGAGCTTAATGGTGATGTGTCTTTAAACAACACAGGCATAACTGTTAATTACCTTAAAACAGCTTACACCGTAAACGAAAAACTGGCCGTAACCAATAGCGTTATTAAAATTGATAAGATGATATTGAAGGATATCCGTGGCGGTACAGGCGAGGCTAACGGCACGGTTGACTTGAATAAAATATCAAACCCTACACTCGACATAACTGTGCAGGCAAATAACCTTATGGCGCTCAACACCACCTTTAAGGACAACCATATTTACTACGGTACAGCGTACGGAAGCGGCACATTCAGTTTCACCGGCCCGGTAGATAACATGAAAATAGATATTAAAGCTACTACTGAAGCAGGCACAGTATTTAATATCCCGCTTAACACCTCATCAACAGCTGTCGATTATGATTTTATCAGGTGGGTTAATCATAACGATACCACTACCAAAGTTATTGATAAGATAAAGGCGTTTAACGGCGTTACCTTAAATTTCGATCTTACCGTTGATGAAAAAACCACGGTACGAATAAGTACAGATTATGGCGTACTGGAGGGTACAGGTACAGCACGTAACCTAAAACTAAATATTAACAGCCTGGGCGATTTTGAAATGTTTGGTGATTTCGGCATTACATCAGGTAAGTTTGAGTTTACCGCCAAAGATTTCATCAGCAAAAACTTTGTGGTGAACCAGGGAGGAACCATCCGCTGGACAGGCAACCCATCAAATGCCGAGATAAACTTAAAAGCCATATACGAGGTGCGCACCAATATTGCCCCACTGTATACCGCCGCGGGTTTACAGGCGCCGCAGCCTAAGCAGGTATTGGTACAGGCCGAGCTGATACTAACCAAATCGCTGCTGCAACCTAATATCGATTTTAACTTCAATTTCCCGGTAGACCCCTCCATTAAGGATGACCTGAACACTTACCTTGCCGATAATAATAACCGCAGCCAGCAGGCGCTAAGCATCATTGTAAGGCGAAGTTTTGCATCGGGCACGGGTAGTAATTTAACTAACCAGGTATTGGGCACAGCCGGCGAGGCCGTGAGCGAGTTTGCCTTTAACAAACTGAATAGTTTTATATCGCAATCGAACATTAAATACTTCGACCTTAACATACGGTCATTTAATGATGCAAGCGCATCCCTTAAATTTTTAAACGACAGGCTTATTATAAACGGCAGCTTATACTCCAACAGCGGCACAAGCGATCTTTTCAATAATAAAACAAATTTGCTGAACACAGATTTCAGGACACTGACAAAAGATTTTGAAATTCAATACCTGATACGCAAAGATGGTAACCTGCGGGCAAGATACTCGTACAGGGCGTTAAACAGCACCACGTTAAATAGTATTAACGATGCTTTGGGGATACAATATGTAAATGGTATAGGTTTGGTATATCAACGGGATTTTGATACGTTCGGCGAATTTTTACGTAACATATTCAGGCAAAGGAGCCGTCGCAATAATGCACCTGTAACCCCTGCACCTGTACCTGCTACCAGCATTACCACACCGGCACCTTCAAAACCGTCTGACGATAATAACGTTACCGAGGATACCGGCGACGGCGATGATTAATGCTCGCGCATGATGGCATGGTCCATCTTATCCCTTTTAGTACGCAGGTACGCTTCGTTATGTGGGTTTGATGCAATTTCTATTGGCAGGTTCTCTACCACTTCAAGGCCGTAGCCAATTAAGCCTGCACGTTTTTTGGGATTATTGGTTAACAGGCGCATTTTAGATACCCCCAGGCTGCGCAATATTTGCGCGCCAATACCGTAGTCGCGCTGGTCCATTCCAAAACCAAGCTTTATATTGGCCTCTACAGTATCCAGCCCGTTCTCCTGCAAGTGGTAAGCTTTTAATTTATTAACCAGCCCTATGCCGCGGCCTTCCTGGTTCATGTAAACAATTACGCCCTGGCCTTCTTTGCTGATAACTTCCATAGCTTTATGTAGTTGCGGCCCGCAATCGCACCGGCACGATCCAAAGATATCTCCGGTTACACACGAACTGTGCACACGTACCATTACAGGCTCGCCGGGCTGCCATTCGCCTTTTACAAGGGCTAAATGGTTTTCGCCGGTATCCAGCTGGGTGTAAGCTATCATATCAAAATCGCCCCATTGGGTTGGCATCTTCACAGATACTTCCTTGCGCACCAGCGATTCGGTATTTAAACGATAAGCGATAAGGTCTTTTATCGAAATTATTTTCAGGTCAAATTCTTTGGCCATTACCAATAATTCGGGCAGGCGGGCCATATCGCCATCCTCTTTCATTATCTCGCAAATTACACCGGCCGGCTCAAACCCTGCTAATACAGAAAGATCGATAGCCGCCTCGGTGTGCCCTGCGCGGCGCAAAACACCACCATCCTTAGCTATCAATGGAAATATATGACCGGGCCTCCCCAGGTCTGCAGGTTTGGTTGCAGGGTCTATTAACGCTAAAGTAGTTTTTGAACGGTCTGTTGCAGATATACCGGTAGTACAGCCATTGCCCAGCAGATCTACCGATACGGTAAAATTAGTTTCGTGCGATGTAGTGTTACGGCTAACCATCGGCTCCAGTTCCAGTTCGTGCGCGCGTTGTTTGGATATAGGGGCGCAAACCAGGCCACGGCCATACCGCACCATAAAGTTGATGGTTTCGGGCGTAGCATTACGTGCAGCAGTTAAAAAATCGCCTTCATTTTCGCGGTCTTCATCATCAACCACAATAATGGTTTTACCTGCTTTAATAGCTTCTATCGCTTCCGGTATGGTATTTAGCATTTCTTCTTTGGTTTGTACCGATCAGTTTATGATTAACAACTACTGACAGTACAGCAAATTTATACGATAATATGATGAATAAGGTCGGTATTTTGTAAAACTATATAGGTTTGGTTTTACGCAAGCTAAAGCGCTTAAAAAAACGTTTGTACATTTCCGCGTCAAAAAGGGCCGAATCTGTAGCCGCTTTGTAACTAAGAAATAACCCTATGGGGAATAAAACAGCAATAGCTACCCATGCGCCAACCAACGGCGACAGGTCGCCCTCTTTAGCCGATTTTTCCCCAATGGTGCCTATAATGTAATATATCAGGAAAAATATTACCGATACAACCACCGGCAGGCCTAACCCGCCTTTACGTATAATTGCCCCCAAAGGCGCACCGATCAGGAACAGTACTATACATGCTGCGCCCAGGGTGAATTTCTTTTGATACTCCATTATATAACGGCGTATACTTTTTGATGTTTCTTTGTGCCTGTCGGCGCGATTCTTTAAAATATCTATCACCTGGCGCACCTCGCTCGCCGAATTATTCAAAGCATTAAATTTCTCACTTACGCTTTTCAGCTTAATACTATCTGCCGGTACCACCTGCTTTATCTTTGATTTTTGAGGCATTGTAGTATATTTCAGGTTGGCCGCTACCAGCGCATAATTTCCGTTCACATTGCTGTCAACCTCCCTGTTTGCCGAATCGATATAGTGCTGAAGTTGGTGCAGGTTCATCATCATTGATGCGCTCCTAAATTCGTTCTCGTCGGTACGGGTCATCTTAAACCCATCTAAACTAAACTTTTGTTCGGTTTCTTTAAACCTAAAACGGGTAAGTCGTTTGCGGGGCATGGCGTTACCTTCGTCGCCGGGGCCTTCCATGTAACGTATACCATCTTTTAATTTAAGTATCAGGAACAGATCATCTTTAGACCGGTACATCAGGCCCGATTTTGCGAACAAAACATCCTGGTTGGTTTCCAGCGTACCTTTTGAGTAGATCATGATATCGTGCAGGGTTTGGCCGTCATCATCCTTTCTTTTTACGCGTATGGTGTATCCGGGGAAACGGTTGCTGAATATGTTTTCGGGCAGCAGATCGGCCGATTTTTGTTTACGGGCATCGTATAACAGCGAGTAATATTTAAGATTGGCCACCGGCAGCATATAATCCGAAAAAATAAACGCAGCGCCGCTAAGCACCAAAACAACTACCATCATGGGGTACATGGCGCGGCGCAGCGATATACCTGCCGATTTTATAGCAACCAGCTCGTAATTTTCGCCCAGGCTGCCATAGGTCATGATTGATGAAAGTAATACAGAGAGGGGCAATGCCATGGCTACGTTGGTTGCCGAATTATACATCATCAATTCGAGGATAATGTACCACTGGAAACCTTTGCCTATAAGATCATCGATGTATTTAAACAAAAATAACATCAGCAATACAAACATCACTATTAATAAGGTTACTATAAAAGGCCTTATAAATGATTTAAGCAGTAACAAATGTATTTTCTTCATCAGGGCAATTGCGTACAGGGATTGAAACGTATATGCGTGCAAATAATTGTTGCATACAAGCCGTTTTCACAGCGCAAAAATACAGAATAAAAATGTTAAGCGCCCAGGGTGCTTATGAGGTAATCAATTTGGTTGTCCCAGATGAGTTTGCGTTCGGCGATGGTTTCTTCAGTAGCAAAGTCGGTAATGCTAAGTGCCACATCGTTTGTTAGTTCGTCCTGAATAATTTCCATTTCAAAATAACATTGAGGCTCGTCATCCAGCCATTTAAACCTAACCAGTTTGTTCTCTTTAAGGGTTACCAGTTTGGCGTTTTGTTTCTCATCATCCCATGTAAACGTGTATATCTGGTCGCGCACGCTCACATCATCTGCAAACCACTGGGTAAGGCCGTTGGCTTCGTTCAGGAAAGTGTATAGTATTCTTGGTGACGATTTTATCTCGTACTCAATATTAAATTTCTTCTTCTCAGACATAGGGGTTCAATCGTTACAAAAATCAATCAAGGGGCAAAAGTGAACATTTTTTCTAAAGGAAGCGAATTTCTGCTATATTTGCAAACCTTTTTCGGGAACCATAGAAATATATATGAAGAAGGGTAAAATGTAAGGCGGGGTAGCTCAGATGGTTAGAGCGCAGGATTCATATCCGTTAGCAAACGGGCGGCAGTTCGATAAACAGATACTATCAGGAGCAAGTCCTGAAAAAATAAATACGGCGGGGTAGCTCAGATGGTTAGAGCGCAGGATTCATATCCGTTAGCCAACGGACGGCAGTTCGATAAACAGATACTATCAGGAGCAAGTCCTGAAAAAATAAATACGGCGGGGTAGCTCAGATGGTTAGAGCGCAGGATTCATAACCCTGAGGTCGGCAGTTCGATCCTGCTCCCCGCTACTTGTAGAAGGCCCCTTATGGGGCCTTCCTAATTTAATTACAACGTATGTTTACCGTCTACGTTTTGTATTCTCCTTCTTTTAACCAAATCTATATCGGGTATACATCCGACTTAAACAATCGCTTTACCTCTCATAACGAATTGGCAACAAAAGGTCATACGATAAAATACCGCCCCTGGATTATTGCATATACAGAAGAATATGACAACAAAGCTGCTGCAACAAAAAGAGAAAAGCAGCTAAAATCATCAAATGGCCGGGCGTTTAATTAAGATCTTACGAAATATAATGTATAAATGATGGCTGAAAATTTCATCTTATCAGGCATAAATAAATAATAAAGGATATATTTGTCCTTTATTATTTTATGTGTTAGATTTGTGCTGCTCAATTAACACTCGTCGAACTATATCAAATAAAAGGATAAAAAGATATTTATATATTATTAACAATCAATTTACATACCATGCTTACTATTAAACCAAACACCACTGCCAACTGGACCGTTAAACCAACAAGAACGATAGCTTTTAACCCTGTAAAAAGTTACCTTAAATATGCCGACAGCCAAAAGGGAAACCACACCCTGTGGTGGTTTGTAAACCTGATGGTGCATGGTAACCTGGTGCTGGCAGTGCCTGCAGTTTTAATTTATTACTACCATGCCCCGGTTATTATATTAGGTATTACCGTTATTGGCTTTTTTGGTAACCTGGTGGCCAATATGTGCGGAGCAGGTATCAGGGTAACGCTTACGGCATTTTTTGCCAGTTTGCTTATCAATATGGCTATGCTGCTAATTTTTATACTTTAACGCCTATGGCAATACAAATACGAAAGCCACCTTATCGGCGGCTTTCTATTGTATAATTTTAGGAATTATACCTAAATCAAAAACGAATTAGTACCTGCCTTTAACATATAGCGTTTGGCTTTCCAGATCAGTACGCCCGTAGTTTTTTGCGGCAGGCTGATATTTATTCGCCACTTGCCTTTATCAAAAGTATAAGCAGCGGCAATCTTCCCGTTTGGATGAGGCATTTCGCCACTTATGGTTGTTAGTGTACCTAAGTGAGGTTCGACTTTAACTTTAGCAAACCCCGGCGCATCGCTATCGATACCTAATACGGTCCTAAAAAACTCGATGTTAGGGCTTGCACCCCATGCATGGCAGTCGGACCGGGAGGTGTTAACATCAGAATACTCGGCCCAGGTGGTAAGCCCCATCGCTATATTCTGGCGGTAAATATCTAACCACTTCATATAGTCGTTACCCAAGCCTGCTTTTACCAGCGCCTGGTGCAGGTAATATTTAAAGTAAACCGAACATTGGGTTAAACTTGTATCGCTAAGCATCCTTTTAGCCACAGCCGGCATATTCGCATCGCTAACCGTTCCTGTAAGTATGGCCAATGCGTTAACATGCTGCGAGTAGCCGCTTCTCCCTTTGGTATCGGCATATAACCTATTTACAGGGTCCCAGTATTTACGCTGTATGGTAGCCTTTAACTGCGACGCCTTGGCAGAATAGATCCTGGCATAATCCTGTAAACCAATCTTGCCTTCCATTTCTGCAGCCCACTGGTAGGCCATAAGCAGTTGCAGGTCGTAAATAGCCGCGCTGCCATCCTTATCGCTTACTTCGCCCCACATATTACCGGCCCAATCAACAAAGGCCCAGTATGGCGTGTCTTTTAACGAGCCATCGGCCTGCTGATATTTGCTGAAAAAATCAAGCACGCCACGTTCGCCAAGCAGCTTGCCTTTAATAAAGTTATTATCGCCGCGGTACATCCAGTAATCGTGCAGCATGCCGATGTACCATAACGAAAAAGGAGATATAACCTGTGTTCCCCTCGAAGGGTAGCAACTGGCGGTTATGCCTTCGGGCAAGCGCGAGTGGTCCATTTGTGTTAGTGCATTTCGCGCCAGCCGGTTATCACTGGTATTATAGTACGATACCATGGCCTGTATGCGGGTATCGCCAATGTATTGCAGCTGCTCGTAATAAGGGCAATCCATATAAGTTTCCCAGGCGTTGAGCCTTGCGGTACGCCAGCCAATATCCAGCATTTGCTTTATCTCGGTATTGTCGGTATTTAATACCGAGACGCGTTTAAAGGGATAGCCGGTGAAAGTACCATAAAGGTCATCAATAACCAGCGGTTCATCTTTGGTTTGTACGATGAGCCTGATATAACGGAAAGTACGGAAGTTTAATGTAGTGTACGATTGCCCTTTGCTGCCATCCGCTATCAGGCTGTCTATCCGGCCAACAAATTCTTTCCCCTCTACATCGTTACGGTTGCCTTTAATAACGCCCTTGCTGCCTTTTTTGTAAAGCGATTCGGCGTAGCCGATGGAAATCCCCGCATCCTTACCGCCGCTAAAATTCAGGGTAACGTAAGCATTTGTTTCAAAGGTCTGATCAAGCAATATGGAGGCCAGCGTGTGCGCGGGTACGGTCACCTGCGCCTTATTCTCAGGGAACGTGGAAGGGACGCTTACATTAACCGCTCCCCGTAATTTAAGCAGGCGTTGGTAGGTCATTTCCCTTGCCGGCAAGGTAGAGGGCACCAACGCCCATTCAATGCCCCAGGCCGAACCTTTAAGCTTACCTTCTGTGAGCTGTGTTGTACCGGGCCAGGTGCTGTCGTCATAGCTCACCGTCGTCCAATCACCCTTAACAGCATGGTTCATATTTACCATTTCGCCTTTGCTGGCTGCAAAAAAATAACCTGGAATAGGCTGATGCCCAACATCTCGAAGGCACTTCCAGCTATTATTGGTATTTAATATTTCTTCGATTGATGAATTACCCTGCAAGATAAACCCTGTACGTACGCTGATCTGCGCTGCCGGGCTGTACTGGGCTTCGTTCCAAACCAGCGCAGCTACAGTATTTTTGCCTGTTGTAAGATACGGCGACAAGTCGACCGTTTCGTAGTTCCAATAGTAGGTATCACCCCGCGCAGGCCCTAAGGATACCAGGGTACCATTAACGTATAATTTATAGCGGTTATCTGCAGATACGTGTACAATAAAAGATGCCGGTTTAACCTTTAGCTCAATATTCTTGCGGAAATAAAAAACCCCGTAGCTTGTACCATTGTCACCGGGTGCGGTTACCCATTGCGCGTTCCATTGTTTTTTGGGAAGTTTTGCAGCTGTTGTTTGAGCAGAAGCTTGATCCGCAATGCCTAACCCAACTATTAAAAGTAATATCGTAAAAAAAGGCTTCATCAAGGTTTTATAAATTATGTCGCAATATAATAAATAGTTGTTAAATCGATTTAGCAAATTTTTTATAAATTGCACGCCGAAATAAAAACCGCATGCGCTCTACTTTTAAATTAACCTTAAGCATAGTGCTTTTACTGGTATTGCAAACCATAACAAAAGCACAATCCATAAAATTAAACTGGAAGCTGTTCCCGCAGAATGATAGCTTATATACTGTAAAGCAATTATCCTCCCCAGGATTCAGGACCAGCAATTGGATAGATGCCGTTGTGCCGGGCACTGTGTTTTATGCATATGTTAAGGCTGGTAAGGAAAAGGATCCCGATAATGCTGATAATATTTACAAGGTTGATAAATCAAAATACAATAAACCCTATTGGTACCGTACAACGTTTTTGTCTTCATCTTTTAAACCCGGCAAAACCATATGGCTCAATTTTAACGGTATACACAAACGGGGCGAGATCTATATAAACGGGCAGCATATAGGTACTATAAAGGGTATTGTAGAACGGGGCATTTATGATGTTACTAAATACCTGAATAAAAAAGCGCCAAACGTAATTTTGGTTTTGGTTGTACCGCCACGTAACGATCCTGAGCATAACCACCCCCTTGCCAACTGGGAAAGCCCAACCTACATACCCAGCGGGAGCTGGGATTGGATGCCCGCCGTACCCGGCTTAAACAGCGGAATTACCGATACTGTTAGCTTAACGGCTACCGGCCCCGTGGCGCTTCAGGACCCATCGGTACGCACCCATTTGCAGAACTTAAAAGCGGCAGACCTGACGGTGAGTGTTGATCTTAAAAATGCCTCCTCCAAACCGGTGAGCGGGATAGTGAAATTCATGATCAACCCCGGCAACATCACGGTAACCGGCCCTAAAATAACTTTGAAAGCCAGCAGCATGGAGACCGTGACTTATAGCAGCGAGCAGTTTCCGCAGCTGCATATTGATAACCCCAGGTTATGGTGGCCAAACGGCTACGGCGGCAAAGCCGACGGAACGCAGAACCTTTATACCTGCAGCGTTAGGTTTGATGCCGATGGCAGCGGCGTATCCGACAAGGCGACTAAAACCTTCGGGATAAGAAAGGTTACTGCCGATACAACATCGGTGAACGGGCCATTGCGGGTGTATGTTAACGATGTGCCGATACTTTTAAAAGGCGGTAACTGGGGCATGAGCGACTACATGCTTAAAGCACGAGGCAAGGATTACGAGACCCGCATCCGCTTTCACCAGGACATGAATTTTAATATCATCCGCAACTGGACCGGCGAAGTTACCGACGAGGCCTTTTATAACTACTGCGACAAGTACGGCATAATGGTTTGGGACGACTTTTGGCTGAACAATTTTGGCCAGATTGACAGCCTGGGTATTTTTAAAAGCAATGTCATTGAAAAGGTTAAAAAATTCAGGCACCACCCGTCCATAGTAATTTGGTGCGGCGCTAACGAGGGCGTGCCTGGTGGCAACCCCAACGGGCCGTTAAATAATACCATTAAGGCGGCCATTAAAGATAACGACAGTGATGACAAGCTGTACCTTGCCCGTTCAAATGCCGGCGAAACCAATCCGAATTTCTCCATTCATGGCGGCAGCCACATGCTATCGGGCAGCGGCCTTTGGAGCAACGCCGACCCTAAAACGTACTTTACCGATCCGCATAACGGGTATCTTTTCTCGAAAGACTCGTATGGCATGCGCAGCGAACTGGGCACCGCTACTTTTGTGAACGTGGAAAGCTTTAAAAAATTTATGCCGAAGGGTTATTGGGTTGCGCCTACCCCTGCTGCGGTGAACAGTAAAACCAATATGTGGGCGATGCACTATTTTAGTACAGATGGCGCCCTGGGAGGAGGAGCCAACCCTGTTACATACATCAACAGCGTTAACAACAGCTATGGCAAGGTAATATCGTTGGAAGATTTTTGCAAAAAAGCCCAGATGCTGAATGTGGAAACCATGAAAGCCATGTACGAATCGTGGAACGACCACATGTGGAAGGATGCCACCGGGATGCTGATATGGATGAGCCAGTCGGCTTACCCATCTATGATATGGCAGACATACGATTACTACTACGACCTTACCGGTGCTTATTTCGGCGCGAAAACGGCTTGCGAGCCGCTCCACATTCAATGGAATGTTGCCACAAATTCTGTTAAGGTAATTAACAACAAACCCTACGGTATAAAGGGCTTGCGCGCCGAAGCATTTGTTTACAATATGGATGGCAAAGCAGTACCCGAGTACAATATTTCAAAAACGCTAAACGTAGAGCCTACATCGGCTACCGAAGCTTTTATCGCGTTTAGTAATAATAACAAACAGCTGTTATCGGGTGTGCATTTCCTGAAACTCAAGCTTATCAACAAAGCCGGGCAATTGGTGTCTGAAAACTTTTATTGGATAGGTAATACCTATCTTGATTATACCGCCTTAAATAAAATGCCACATATTGGTACAAGCCTGGTTCAAAGCAAGGTTAAAGTATCTAATGCTAAAAACAGTGTTAATAAATTGCTTCAGTATAAGATCGTTAATAAATCAAAAACTACCGCTGCATTTGGTATCAGGGCGCAATTGGTAGATAAAAAGGGCAATCAGCTTTTACCTGCCATTTATAGCGATGGTTATTTTTCCCTGATGCAGGGCGAGGCAAAAACGTTTGAGGTAGAAATAGACCCCAAATTACTTACCAGGGGATATAAGTTGCAATTGAAGGCGTACAATAACTAAGTAGCGAGCTATTTAGCCACTGCCTTTTCGGCTTTTTTGGATGATCCCCGGATGTTGAAGTCAGTTTTAAGGATGATGGACTGAGAGCTAATGTGCTGGGATGAAGTGTTGAGTTTATTCAGCAATACCGTTATCACGCTATCTGCTATCGCCTCAATGGGCTGTGCTATCGCGCTAACCGGCGGTGAAAAAAGCTTGAAAACATCGTAATCATCAAAAGACACCAGCGCAAGATCATTTGGAACGGTTAGTCCAAGGCTATTAATTACCTTTAAGCCACAGGTGCCTACGTGATTGGTGCCAAAAAATACGGCGTCAAGGTTTTTATGTTTTTTGAGGAAAGCGCTTAGCGGCGCCATAATAAGTTCTTCGTCCTGGCTAAATACAATTTCCTGAATAAAGGGCTTTAAACCGTTCTCATCTAACGCGTTTTTATACCCTTGCAAACGCGCCTGCATTTGTGTTTGGTTTGATGCGAAAGTTATATATGCTATGTTTTTATACCCTTGCTGTACCAGGTGCATGGTAGCATTATAGGTACTGAAAAGATTATCTATTTCAACAAAATCGGTGTTTACTTTTGGCAGGTGCCTGTCAAACAGCACCACGGGCATACCGTCCTTTATCAGGGAGCTGATATCATCCTCAATGCCCTCGGGCGGGGCAATAATGTAACCGTCAACGTGCCTGTCGCGGAACATGCTGATCAGTTCGCGGGTTTTCTGCGTGTCGTTGTCAGTACTACAGTAAATAATTTTGTAGCCGTTTTTATAGGCACGGTCCTCTATCAGCCGGGCAATGGATGCAAAAAATGGGTTGGATATATCCTCTACCATCAGCCCTATAATGTTTGATTTACCCGTACGCAGGCTTTTAGCCAACGAGTTTGGCTTGTAACCTACTTCATCCACAAACTTCTGTACACGCTCAACCAGGTCCTTTCCTATCCTTTTCTCTTGCGCGCGGCCGTTCAGGATAAATGAAATTGTGGTTTTTGATACGTTTAGGTGGTTGGCAATATCAACAATAGAGAGTTTTTTCACGTGCTGTTTTAGTAATCAAATATAAATATAGTTAATAAAAATAGCATCTAATTATCATTAAATCGATTTAACAATAATTCGGGCTGAAATTTTAGCGCCATGGATACTGATAGATCATAATGCTTAAACGCTGCTCTTATTAAGTCGTTTGTAAGTTAACCCAAATACGAAGATGACCGCATAACAAATTATTGGCAGGTAGTAAGCCGTTGCCACATTGTGGTTGGCTATTTGCCCCATCAATAACGGGAATAAACCGCCGCCAACAACCCCCATTACTATGAATGATGATGCCTGCTGCGTTTGCTTACCCATATTTTTTAAACCCAGGCTAAATATGGTAGGAAACATGATACTGAAAAAGAAATTAATAAATAGTAAGGCAATAAAAGATGGCCAGCCATACCCCTGGGCCACAATAAGGCACATTACCATATTGCACAATGCAAAAGCCGCCAGCAGTTTACTGGGCGCAATATATCGCATCAGGAAGGTACCCGCAAAGCGACCGATCATCATCATTACCATACTTAACGAAAAAAAGTAGCCTGCCTTACCATCACTAAAATGCATGATATCGTGGCCGTAATTGATAAAGAACGCCCAGGTACCGCCTTGTGCGGCCACATTAAATAGCTGCGCCACAACCGCAAAAACAAAATGCTTGTGCTGAAAAAGCTTTTTATCCGCATGAGGCACCTCGGTTGGCGAATAAGAATCGGGCGAAACGCTATGAGGGTCTACCAATGCCGGAACTTTCACAAAAGAAAACGCCAGTGCTATTACCGCGATAACCGCTCCGATAACAATGTAAAGGTGTTTTACCGAAACAAGGTCCTGCTCCTGGCCAAAAATAAAATAGCTTCCGATGATAGGCCCGATAATACCCCCAACACCATTGAACGCCTGCGAAAAATTGATGCGCTGGTCGCTTGTACGCTGGTCGCCCAGGGATGCTACAAACGGATGGGCCACGGTTTCTAATGTTGCCATACCGCAGGCAAGGATAAATAAAGCGATCCTGAAAAAAGTAAACGATTGGGCATCAGCAGCCGGGATAAATAAAAATGCGCCCGCCGAGTAAAGCAGCAAGCCAAGCAACACGCCGTTTTTATACCCAAATCTCTTCATGAACAACCCCGCCGGGATGCCCATAACAAAGTATGCGCCAAATATGGAGAACTGCACATATGCCGATCGCGCCTTGCTTACATGCAAAACGTTCTGAAAATGCCGGTTTAACACATCGCCAAGTGTCATAGATATGCCCCACATTAAAAACAACGAGGTTACAAATATGAGTACTAACATGTACCTGCTTTCGGTAAACTTTGGCTTATCGTGCATTGGGCGATGGCTTAATTCAAGTTTAATTGGTTCTGTAAATTAAATCAAATCTTTACATCAACCAAAAGCTTATTGTTAAATTTTGGTCCGAAAGGTACGCGTATCAACACTAATCGGCCTTTGATAGCGAAAACGGTTTATCCTCAGCTGCCAAACCACGGGTTAAATTAGGCTTGTCGCCCATCTCCAGATGCAGGGTGCCGCCGTTCATGATATCAGTATGGCTTATCCAATTGTGCGTATAAGGTTTACCATTAAGCGTAGCCGACTGGATGTAAACATTCTGCTTGCTGTTGTTATTAGTCTCTACAATAAATTTATTACCGTTTTCGAGGGTAATGGTCATTTTGCTGAACAGCGGGCTGCCAATTACATATTGATCTGTACCGGGGCATACGCTGTAAAATCCGGCGGCGCTCAATACAAACCACGATGACATCTGCCCTTCGTCCTCGTCACCGGGGTAGCCGTTCTCTGTCGCGTTATACATTTTGTCCATTACTTCGCGCAGGTGCTGCTGGGCTTTCCAGGGCTGGCCGGCGTAGTTGTACATATACAGCATATGGTGGATAGGCTCGTTACCCTGTGCAAACTGGCCCATTTTAAAGGCCGCCATTTCGGTCATTTCGTGGATCACAGCACCGTATCCGCCAACCTTGATCGTACCCGGCTCGGTAAACACCGAATCCATCTTGGCCGTGAAATTTTTATCGCCGCCCATTAAGTTTATAAGCCCCTGCGTATCATGGAAAACCGACCACGTCCAGTGCCATGCATTGCCTTCGGTATATGGCCCGCCCCAATCCATCGGGTCGAAGGGCTCTATCCAGTTCCCCTTAGCATCTTTAGCGCGCATAAACTTTGTACCGGGATCGAAAAGGTTTTTATAGTTATACATTTGGCGGGCAAATACGTTCTCGTAGTATTTATTGCCGGTTGCCTTTGCCAGTTGATAGGCGCAAAAATCGTCGTAGGCAAACTCTAACGTCCAGGCAGTGGCTCCTTCTGTTTGTTTGGAGTAAGGCACATAGCCATCGGCAAAGTATTCTTTCCAGCCGGGGCGGCCGTTGGCGCTGCCCCATGGGCCTTTGTTTGTGGCCTCGTGATAATAAGCTTCAAGCGCCTGTTTCGGGTCAAATGTACGGATGCCCTTCATCCAGGCATCTGCCAGCAGGGAAATGGAGTGGTTACCCAGCATCCCGCCCGTTTCGCCAGGGAACGACCAGGCCGGCAGCCAGCCGCATTGTTTTTGCGCATCCAGCAGCGCCTGCACCAGTTGCCCCTCCATTTTGGGATGCATAATAGTATTCAGCGGGAACTGCGCCCTGAAGGTATCCCAAAATCCGTTATCGGTGTACATGTAACCATCGTGCAGTTTCCCGTCGTAAGGGCTGTAGTAATAAGGTTTACCTTCTTTATTATATTCAAAAAACTGGTGCGAGAAAAGATTTGCATGATAAAGGCACGAATAAAAAGTGGCTTTCTCTTCTTCGGTACCACCTTCTACCGCCATGCGACCAAGCAGGGTATTCCAAACCTTATCGGCAGCTTTGCGGGTATCGTTAAATGACCTGTATTTACCCAGCTCGGCTTGCAGCGTTACTTGGGCTTGCTCAGGGCTGATGTATGATGATGCCACCTTTGCCTGCACTGTTTCACCATCCTTAAACCTGATATAAGCCCCGGCGCCCTCGCCTTCGGCCTGTTTATTTTTAGCGCTCCGGCTGTTCTTTTTATTTTCCCAGGTGCCATAGTCGGCAAATGGTTTATCAAATGTGATAACGAAATAATTTTTAAAGTTTTGCGGTGCCCAGCGGCAGTTATTTACATAACCGGTTATTGTGCGTGTAGCCGGGTCTATTTTAACCCCGCTCATTTTTGTGTAGCCATCCAGCACCAGGTACGAGCCCTTCCCTTTCGGGAAGCTGAAACGCAGGTGTGCACCGCGCTCAGTAGGGCTCATTTCTGTTTTGATACCGTTATCAAACTTAACGCTGTAGTAGCTTGGCTGGGCTATCTCGTTATCATGGCTGAAGGTTGATGCCCGCTCATCTTCGTTCACTACCAACTTACCTGTTACCGGCATCAACGAAAACACGGCGTAGTCGTTCACCCATGAACTGCACTGATGCGATTGCTGAAACCCCCTTATCTTTTTCTCGAAGTACTGGTACTTCCACCCATCGCCATTTTTGCCGGTTTGGGGTGTCCAGGTGTTCATACCAAAAGGCAGTGCGGTAGCCGGGTAGGTATTACCGTACGAAAATTCGTATTTAGTGTTGGTGCCCTGGCGCGTATTCACATATTTAACCAGGTTGGCATGCTGGGCTTTTAAGGCACCTGCCGTAAACAATGCAACAACAAAAAAAAGTAGAGGCCTTTTCATATAATTTCCGGGGGTGTAATAATGCTTTTGTTAGGTTTTGATCTTAAAAAAAGGAGGCGCCACCGCCTCCTTCTAACCAATCAAACCCGATATATAATTAACCAAATCTGCTATTTAATAAGGGCTGCGTAAAACTCGTCGGCAACTAACTTGTTGCCGGCTGCATTTAAGTGCACCCCATCTACCGTAAGGATATCCCTATCCTTGTTCTGCGGATTATTCTTTAACCCATACTCGTGAAATAATTTTCTGAAATCAACCAGCCCGCAGTTGCTTTGCGCGGCAAGATCGCGGATGATTTGCGAATGTTTGTTCAGATCGCCATCCAGTTCGTTACTGTAGTCGGTTTTTTCGCCAACGCTTGCCGGTGTGCAAATGGTAACTTTGATGCCCTTTGCCTGAAACTTTTTGATAAGCGCTGTATAAAATTTGCCAAATTTATCCCAATCGGTACCGGTACCAAACATGCGTTTGTGCCATACATCGTTCACACCCACCCAAATAACTACTACATCGGGGTTTTTGGCCAGCACATCTTCTTCGTAACGCAGGTATAGGTCGTAGATCTTGTTTCCGCCTATGCCGGCACCTGCTACTTCATAATTGCCCGCCTTATTATTATCCTTCAGCTTTTGCTGAAATAAAGTGATGTAACCATCGGGCCGTACGCCGTATTCGGTAATAGAATCGCCAAAGAAAACGATCTTAACAGGCTTTTGGGTTTGGAAGCTGCACATAACTACAACTATCGCAAGCATAAAAAACTTTTTCATTTAAAAATGATTATCAGGTAATGCTAAATTGATTTAGCTAATGTATATAATATTTTTAAAGTAACAAATTATACTTTATAATTATTGGAATTTAACACGGATAAATCGCGGGCGGTATAAGTTGGGGTGCACTTTCAGGTCTTTTATAAACTCAAGTGAGTTAATGTTATAGCTGATAAGCAACTCGCCGGGTTTAGATAGCGTGGGGTGCGCCTTGGCATTGTAAACCACAAAGGTTTTTTCTGTAAGGTCAGCTTTGCAATCCCATAACTTTATTACCGGACCAAACGGGCCTATCGGGCTTGCACCTATGCGCATCCCCACGGTTGTGCTCATGCCGCCGTGTTGAAAAACCAATGCATAACGGCCATCCGGTAAAGCCGACAGGCTTAATTCATTAGATACCCCCGTAGTAACTGTCGCGGCTTTATTGATATCGCCGATCCATGAGTTACCGTCCCAAAAAGTCCATTTCTTAAAATCTTCAAAATCGACCGGAAGAACGCGCGCTACCGACAGGTTTTTAGCCATACCTGTAACGCCGTACACGTAGATATATCCATCGGGCTTTGGTGCGCCTGCACCTTTGGTATTTACGTATATGCCGGCCCCAAAAGAGCCTATTTCGTTTTTTCCATCGGTTAAATAAAGAGGCGTATCCATTTGTTTGGCATCTTTATATGGCGGCTGGTCGCCCGGCGCTAATTTAATAAGCGTGTTCCCTACTTCCCTAAAGCCAAAAGGCCCGCTGCCTACATTTCGTACACGGTAACCAAATATATAAGTGGCCTTATTGGCCTGGTTTACAAAACCATCGCCCAGCCAATAGTAATCGCTGCTATCTGCTTTAGGGGTTGCCGGGATAAAAAGGGATTCGGCTTCACCCTTTTTATCGGTATCCCAGTAAAATTTTATTTGGGCTGCAATTGGCTTGTTGCCGTTTAGTACCGCTACCGCGTTATGGATCATTTTAAAACCGGGCGCCATAGTGTTGTCGCGGATCTCGCCTATCATGCTATCGCTGAATATGAAAAGGGTTTTAATATGTGGGCCTGATGGCTTGCTTTCTACCCCGTTTAAGGGTATAGTGTATATGCCGTCACCGCCGAACCAGCCGGTACTGCGTTTCAATAAAGCCGACCACTCGGGCGCTTCTTCTACAGTAAATTTAAGATCGGTTAGGTTTACAGATTTAGTTTGTGCGATGCTTTGGGACAACGCGGTGCAAATGTACAGACAAACAAGCGTAAGCCTTTTCATAAGGATCTAATCAATTAAATATAGTTTATGCAGGTTTACGGACAGGCTTAAAGCGTTTATAAGTAATGATAGCTATCCCAATAACACCACCAAGCAACATCAGGCCACCAATTAATTCTGCTTGTGTAAATGTAATACCTAAAAACCTGTAATTAAAATTTATGCGGATATGTTCTATTAAAAACCGCTCGCCGCCATTAAGGATAAGGTAAATACAAAACATTAGCCCCGGTATCTTTATTTTTTTACGGAAGGCCCACATCAACCCGAAAAACCCTATACAAAGCACCAACTCATAAAAAGATGTGGGATAAACGCCTTTTACAAGCTGGTTACAATAATTGCCATTACAGCCGGGTATAGGTACGCCTGCATTTATTGCGTTATGCGGATATTTAAAACTCCACATCCAATCGGGTACCCAGCTAAGCCAGTGGGGTTTGGCATTGTTGTTAATTATTCCCCAATCGCCATCGCCTGCCAGTTGGCAGCCTATACGGCCAATACCGTAGGCCAGCATCATACCGGGCGAGCCGATATCTGCCAGGTGTACCTGCTTCATCCCGTGGCGATAACCAATGTACAAATAAGTAAGAGCGCCAAATATTAACCCACCATAATATGCAAACCCGTTTGCCGAAAACAGTACCCCCACAGGGTTGTACCAAAACTGGCTTATATGGTCGGCTATATCAAAAAATTTAGCGCCAATAAACCCAAAAAAACCTACGCTGAATACGATGAGCCCCATCAATTGGTAAGGGTGCCGGGTTTGTTCAACCACTTTTGGTTTGGCTAACTGATGGCGTTTTTTATCTACATAAACCCATATTGCAAAGCCCGTTCCTGCTATTAAGCCCGCAATAAGGTTGCCATGGAGCGAAAGAATAAATCCGCGCGGGTTAACAGCAAAGCTATTGTAATTAAAAAGCGCTCCTAAAACTTTAAAACCGAAGGCAAAACCCAACAGGAAATTTACCCCCATATCTAACACAGAAGCAGGTGTCCCTAAAACAACCGTGCGTTTAAAAGCATGAATCTTGCTATTGGCTTCGTACCTTTTAAACTCCGAACTAAATACGATATAAGCTAACAAAAACGATAAGGCCACAAAAAACCCGAAGGTTTGTATGGGGAACAAAAACCGGGCATTGAACAGGTATTCAAACAGATCGCCGATAGTTGGAAACATATTGCTAATGTATAAAATACCCGTTAAATTCTGGTTGCACAGTGCCGGGCACCGGGGGTTGGAAAACAGGGACCAAACACTTTTAGATGCTGATCCCTGTTTGTATAAATCAGGCTAAAATCCCAACTGGATACCAAGGTTTATCACACGCTGGTTAATGTAGGCATCGCCCGCGGTGTTGGTCGAGATCTCGGGGTCCTGTTGATATTTATTATAGTTATCCCAGGTAAACAAGTTATAAGCACTCATATAGACCCTGGCGTTGTTGATCTTGAAAGGCAGTAGTTTGTTGGGCAGCTGATAGCCTATATCAATGGTTTTTAAGCGGATGTAGTATGCGTTAACCAACCAGTAATCGCTGAAGTAAGAGGTTGGGCTGTTAACCGATGTTGGGTTGAAACCTAACCTTGGAAAGTTTGCTGTAGTAGCTGTTGCAGGGGTCCATCTTTCCTGGTGAATAGGCTGAAACTGGCTCTGGAACGGCTCGATACCGGTACCCAATACCGCGAAGCTGTAGTTAAATGATCCCTGAAATAACACACTAACACTAAACCCTTTATAAACAGCCTGCAACGAAAGGCCCAGCGTAGTGTTTGGCAGGTTTGGATTACCTATAGCCCGTTTATCAAACACGTTGATCACACCATCGCCATTAAGGTCCTGGTAACGCAGGTCGCCGGGTTGTAAAGGGATACCGTTATCCGGCAAGGCAACCGGGTTACCTACATTTGAACCTTCGTGTGCATCCCTATAAGTAGTAATAGCGGCGATATCGTTAGCTGTATAATAGCCCAGGAAGTGATAACCATATTGCTGCCCTATAGAATAACCTGTTTCTGCCAGCCATGGATAAGCAGGGGCGGCTTCGTCTTTAAACAATATTTTGTTTTTAGCATACGAGAAAACCAGGCCGGTGTTGTACTGGAAGTCGCCGATGTTGCCATGATAGCTAATCTGCCCGTCGAAACCCTGGTTCTGGGTTTTACCAATATTAACAGCAGGCAGGTCGACACCCAATATTAAAGGTACACTGCCGGGTTTAATCAGCTGTTTATCCCGTACATCGTGAAAATAATCAAACGTTACCGATATCTTATCGTTAAACAAGTTCATATCCAATCCGATATCTAACTTGCGCGCGCGTTCCCAAACCACAAAAGGGTTGCCCAGCGCACCTTCGTAAATGGTAACATACTCCTGCTGCGACTGGCCGAAATTGTAGCCTCCGCCATTGTTATAAACCTGGTTATATACATAACGGTTACCGGGGGCAGCATCAGAACCCACCAAGCCGTAACTGGCCCTCAATTTAAACAGGCTGAATATAGGCAACGCCTTTGAAAAGAAATCTTCTTTTGCCAGGTTGTAGCCCACACTCACTGCCGGGAACACCCCAAAACGATGGTCGGCTGCAAAACGGTCGGTACCGTTATAAGCTACGTTAAAGTCTATCAGGTATTTTTGCTTATAATCGTACCCCACTTTACCGGATACCCCCCTGAATTTTTGCGGCACTCCAACCAGGTCTGCCGACAGCAGGTTGGCCGCATACAAGGTATTTGCTGTTTGATTGAACAGTACCATGCCCGAAAAATGATGAGCGGCACTGAAGGTGCGGTCGTAGTTAAGAAATACCTGTAAGTTGTAATTATTGGTGTTGATATCGGTATTACCCGTTAACCCGTAGTTTTGATAAACATAAGTTGCACCAGGGCGAAGCGAATACTGACCTGTTACAGCATCGTAGTGATACGCCGGGATACCTTCGTTAAATATCTGTTTGGTGTATTGCTCTGTGCTTGAGTAAGCAATGCGGCCTGTTAACGATAGCCCGTTGGTTAGTGCATCCAGTTTTTGGGTGGCCCCAAACAGGAAGTTAAAATCAGTTCGGCGCGAGTGCTGGTAACCACCCGTGGCCAGCCTTGCATTCAGCGTAGGCAGGTGATCGGGGTTAAACGATGAATAAGCATAGCTATATGAACCGTTGGGGTTTAAATAGGGTGCTGTGAATGGGGTTTCTTTGGTGAAATTGTACACTTCGCCAACCGCGTTTTGATTATACGGTTGGTTAAGGTCAGAAAAACGCGTGGTGACATCTAAACGCAGGTCGAGTGTTTTATTCACCTTCAGATCGAGGTTAGACCGAAAGTTATACCTGCGGAAGTAGTAGTTGGTGTTCACTAAACTTTGCGGGTCGGCAAAATCACGTACCAGGCCATTTTGATTTAACGCACCGCCTGATATAAAATATTTTAAAGCGTTAGACCCGCCCGAGATATCTAAATTAGCATTTGCCTGGTAGCTTTGCTTTTTAAAGATCTTATCGTACCAGTTCACATTAGGATGGCCGTATGGGTCATCATTATTTTTAAAATGATCGAGATCTGACTGACTGAAGGATTGCTGAAGGCCATCATTCACCTGTGCCTCGTTTATCAGCAAAGCAGCGTTATACGAATCCAGAAATTGTGGTGTTTTGGTTGGCTGCTGCATACCCGCCTCTACCCTTACATTAACTTTTGGGGTACCGGCTTTACCACGCCTGGTAGTTACTACAAGTACGCCATTGGCACCCTTAATACCATAAACAGCGGTGGTAGATGCATCTTTAAGGATCGAAATGCTTTCAATTTCGTTTACGTTTATTTGCTGTAACTGGTCATAACTGTATTCAATATCATCTACAATTATCAGCGGCTGGTTGCCTGCCGGGTTTAACGAACTTACCCCGCGAATGTAAAAGTCTGATGCATCCTTACCCGGCTGGCCCGATCCCTGTTGCGAAAAGAACCCCGGTAATTTACCGGTAAGCGCGTTTTGCACGTTTGCTGTTGGTACAGTACGGATATCGCTTGCCGAGATAGAGCTAACCGCCCCGGTGTTGGTGATACGTTTACGTGTACCATATGCAACTACCGATACCTCGTCCAAACCGTTGGTACTTGTTTGCATGATAATATCAAGCGCTTTGTCGCTTACTCTCACTTCCTGGTTTACGTATCCTATAAACCGTAATATAATCGTGTTCGACTGGCCTTTTAAGGTAAGTGTAAATTTACCATTCACGTCAGATATCGTGCCGTTGGTAAGTATGCCTTTTTCTACAACAGATACCCCCGGCAAAACCCCCGCTATATCGCGCACCTTACCGCTTACAGTTGTATTTTGCGCATACAAAGCCATCGGTAGTAACGTAATTATTATTTGAAAGAAAAGTATTATTTTTCTCATAGCTGCTTAATTAATTAGTTTAATTGATCTTCTGGTAATTACCATCCGGGGTTTTGTTTCATATTAGGGTTCTTTTGTACCTCATCGTACGGTATTGGGTATAAATACATTTTTGGTGCATCAAACCTGGTGGTTAATACGTTGGTGGGGTTGTAGCTTATTGCAGATCCTACTTTTGTGATAACCATACCTGTACGCGGCTGGTTCATGGTGGTTTCGGCCAGTTTCCACCGGCGGAGGTCCCAAAAGCGGCTTTCTTCAAATGCCAGCTCTACACGGCGCTCGGTATGTATCACAATACGCATTTCATCCTTTGTCATTCCGGCTTTTAAGCCATATTGGTTACCTGCGCCAGCTTCGATACCTGCGCGTTTACGAATGCTTATTAAAGCGTTGTATACATCAGTAGTTGGCCCTTCAGATTCGTTCAGCGCTTCGGCATAACCCAAAACAAGGTCGGCATAACGCATGATCAGCCAATCGGTACTATGCGAGCTGTAAGCATTGGCATCTTCAAAATTGCCCATAAACTTGCGCATGTAATAGCTTGTTTTTGTTTGCTGCAGCGTACCGTTTGGTTTGCTTTGGCCGCCTTCAAAAGTTTGTATTTCGCTGTTTAACCATTGTGCACCATTATAAATAATGGTGTAGGTAAGCCTTGGGTCGCGTTTAACATAGGGTTTTTCGTTATCGTAGCCTGATGCGGGGTCAGTAATTGGCAGCCCGTTTGCCATCGGGAATGCATCAACTAATTCCTGCGTTGGGCTTGTTTGGCCTTTACCTGTTGCAGCCGTAAAACCTACCGGCCCGTTGTTGGTTTCTACGTTATTGTTGTCGCCACCCTGGCGCATAAATAAAATCTCGGGGTTGTTCTGCGTTAAAAACACATCCTTAAAATTTGGCAGCAGCGAATAGGTGTTCAGATCCATTACAGCTTTTGCAGCAGTAGCGGCGGCAGCCCACCTGGAAGCATCAAAGCTGGTATAACCTGTTAAATTATTGGTTGCTGCTATATTGCCGCCGTTAAACAGCGGGCTTGCAGCATACAGTAATACCCTCGCCTTTAAAGCCATTGCCGAGCCTTTTGTAGGGCGGTGGCTATCTGCATCCGGGTCGCTTATCGGGTATACCAATAGCGAGTCTTTTATGGCATCGCACTCGCTTACTATGTATTTTACGCAATCGTCAAAAGAGTTGCGTGGTAAGGCTATATCGTCAGATATGGTGTAAACCCGGTTGCCCATTAACGGTACGCCGCCATAGCGTTTTATCAATTCAAAATAAAACATCGCACGTAAAAAACGGGCTTCGCTTTTCCATACATATTTCATGGAATAGCCATTGTATTTAGCCAGTACCGGCACCACATCTATATTATTTATAAACTCGTTTGCCTGGCGGATGCCTGCGTAATAAGTGCCAAATAAATTCTCATCGCCGGGTAGCGTATACGAGTTGTATGCCGCTGTAGACAGTATGGTAACAACGTTTGATGGGCTGGATGCTGAAGATATGGCATCGTCGCTTGCCGCGTCGAGGTAATCGCCGCCAACACGGTTGTGGCCGTTCCTTAATACAGAATATACACCATACAAATATTTTTGCGCATTAACTCCGGCCGAGTCCCTTGGATCAAAAATTTTATCAAGTGGGACTTTATCTACAGGTATCTGCTCGTATTTTTTGCAACCTGAAATTGCCAGTATCACTGCTATGGCTGCTATAATTATTTTGTAATTTTTCATGCTCGTATTTTTATAATGGCCAAAGTTTAAAGCTTAACGGTAACACCAACGTTTACTACCCTTTGTATGGGGTAAGCCCCATTGCTTACCTCGGGGTCTATCCCTTTGTAACCATAAAAGGTTACCAGGTTTTCGCCGTTTGCAAATACCCTTACTCCCGATAATCTTAATGTTCTTATCCACTGGTAAGGCAGGTTATATCCTACCTCGGCATTTTTCAGCCTGATGTAATCGCCGGAGCGTAAGTAAAGTGTAGAGTTGGCTGTATTATTGGCATTGCCCAGCGATAAGCGCGGAAGCGTAGCCGTGGCCGCTGTTTCGGGCGTCCACCTGCCGGTTAGGCCGTCATAGCCCTGGCCTGCGTAGGTAAGGCCCAAAAAGCCGATGCCTGCAAAGCTGTTACTCATGGCGTTATTGAACATAAACTCCCTGTTTTTTAACCCCTGGATGATCATGCTGAAGCTGAAGCCCTTGTAATTAAAGCCCAGCGATGTGCCGTAGTATAGTAGCGGTTTTTCGTTTCCGAGAGAGGAAATATCAAATTGGTTGATCACGCCATCGTTGTTCAAATCTTTGTACTTTACATCGCCCGCTTTAGCAGTATAACCTGTTATAGTCGGGCTGCTTGCCGCCTCTTCTGCGTCTTTAAAGAAACCTAATGCGGTATAGCCGTAAACAGCGCCGGTTGACCTGCCCGTGCGGCGCAGCCACGGATATGGCGACGGCGTTTCATCGCTGTAAATGCTTTTAGATGATTGCAGCGATGCATTACCTGATATAAAGTAATTAAAATCGCCAACGTTGTTTTGGTATGTTACCGTAAGCTCTTCGCCCTGGTTAAGTACTATACCAATATTTTCGACAGAGTACGGTGCACCTAACAATAAGCTGTTACGGCCACGTACCTGTAACAGATCTTTATACCTGTCGTGATAATAATCAAAGGTTAATTTAAGATGATTGTTAAACAGGCCTATATCTGCTCCTACATCAATCTTATCGGCTTTTTCCCAACTAATGAATGGGTTGGCTAACTGGTCGGCGTAAACGCCTTGGACATCGCCGCGCACAACACCTGTGCTGTATTGATACCCGTTTGGCGAGCTGTAAGTTTGAACAAAGTTATAGTAGCCTACGTTATCTACGTTGGCGTTACCGGTACGGCCGTAAGTAGCGCGCCACTTCCATGATGAGATCCAGCTAAAATTATCTTTAACAAAATCTTCTTTACCCATTTGCCAGCCTATACCGCCCGCGTAAAACAAACCAAATTGCTTGCCCGGCGGGTACCTGTTGTAGCCGCTGCGGTTTACCGCGCCTTCTATAAAGTATTTTCCATCATAATTATACCCGGCTTTAAAAGCCTCGTTTGTGGTTACGCTTGTTAAATCGAAGTTGAGGTTTACCGAACGGGTATCGTATAACACCATACCTGTAACATTATGCTTGCCAAATTGCCTGTCGTAATTAACGGATAGCTGCGCGAACGAATAGCGGGCGTTTGATATGCTGGTAAAATTATTTATCTGCGCTATGGGCGAGCCGACACTGGCATAACTGCTATCGGGCTTTAATAAAAACGAGTTGTTTTGTAACGATCTGTTAAGCAACCCCTGCGATGACAGCGCCATATTACCTTTAGCCTTACCCGAAAGGCCCGGTGTAATACTGCTCATATCATAGGTTAGATCTAAGTTGGCCAATACATCGTTACTGCTTGTGCGCTGGTAACCAGAAAATTGTGTTTGCGATAAAAGGTTGTTGGTAAATGTTGTTGTACCACCAAAAGAGCCATCGAGGTTTGTGGCGGGATAAGCATTGTTTGGTGTCGAATATATGCCGCTAAGGATATTTCCGTATCCCGCGCCAGGTTGAGTACCCGACTGGATACGCCCAAACAATTGCAGATCTACAATGAATTTTTTGGTAACATTAACCGTTACGTTTGAATTGATAATGTACCGGTTAAGGTTGTTATTGGTATTGTATGGCACCGATGATGCTGTTTTAAACATCCCATCCTGGTTAAGGTAATTTAACGATACGTTATACCGGGCTATTTCCGAGCCGCCGCTCACATTTAGTTTATAACTGGCCATGGGCGAATTTTTACGCAATAAGGTATTGTACCAGTTAACATCCGGGTGGCGCGATGGGTCGGAATGATCGCGGTAGGCATTAAAATCCGCGGCGCTGTAAATGGGCAGCTTACCATCATTTTGTAAAGCCTCGTTATACAGGTAAGCGTATTGATAGGCCGGCAAAGGCGATGGCAACCCAAGCGGCGATTGCAAGCCTGTTTGCGCGGTAAACGAAATGCGGGGTGTACCTGCCAGCGCACGCTTGGTGGTAATTAATAAAACACCCCTGGAGCTGTTTACACCTAATAAAATATTTGAAAGCCCATCCTTTAACACCGATACCGATTCAATACTCTCCGGATCAAGCGATGCTATTTCGCGCTGTACACCATCTATAATGGTAATTGGCACCTGTCCGCGCAGCGATAATCCAAATTCGGTATTATCATTGGGCGAATAGTTGTTGTGCGCTACAACATTCCCTATAAAATCGGCGTGGGTTTGCGCGGTAGTTTGCGGTGTTGCAAAACCACTGTACTGAAATGTATTTAAGCCTGCAAGCTGCCCCGGCAGGGCGTAGGTATATAGTGTTGCGGGCGTAGTAGTAAGCTGGTTAGTATAAACGGTTGATATAGCGCCCAGGTTTTTGCTTACATCGGCAGTACCGTATAGCACATCAATTTTAGATGGCGCTTTAATGTAGGTATCAATAAGCCTAACCGTTATTTCCTGGTTACCTTTTACTTTTACCTGTTGCACATTATAATTTGGATACTTAAACACCAGTATTGTGTTGATAGCGGCGTTGATTTCAAAACGGCCGTACATATCGGTACTGGCAGTATCTGATGTCCCCTTAACCGCCACCTTTACACCTTTTAAAGGCTTGGCATATTCATCAAGTACGACACCACCGGCCATGCCGGGGCGGGCATTAATTTTCGCGGTGGTATCCTGCTGCATGGCGTGGCTGCTTGTGCCCACAGCCAGCATCAGTATCACCAAAGCCGTAAAATATTTATTTAAGTAGCATTTAGCCATTGTGTAAAGTTTAAATTGTTGGCAAAAAATAAAATATCGTTTTAGCAGGGTTGCATTAATTGCTTATCCCCCGGTTTATTAAAGCTTATCATCCGCACTTAAATGTATATACAAACGGCTCCAGGGTGTTCCCATACCCTACTTTGGTTGTACCCGCTTTATCGGTTACGAAGTACTCCATCTTAGTAATCGTTTGCGCATCGGTGGTATTAAAAAATGCCTTAGGCCAAAAAGTTAACCGGTACCGCTTACTTGTGGGTGATGTTTGCACCAGTTTTGTTTTATCAGTTTGCTCGCATACGGCTATGGTTTTGCCGTCGCTGGTGTAGGCTGTTGCACACAAGTACAGCTCGTTTTTGCCACTAAGCGGGGTATCTGCAACATTACCATCAAAAGTGAGGGTTACAAAATCGTTATCTAAAGATTTAGGAGGGTCGACAATAGTAAGCTGCGGGTTACAAAAGTCTACCAGATCGCCGCTGCCGCCTGTAACTTCAAAACATGTTTTTGACATTACAACACTATAATAAGTACCATTACTATCGCTGGTGAAGCCATTACCGCTATCGGTAATTACATAGCCCAGTTTTACAAGTGTGTTATTGTTATCGGCACCAACTTTTAAGTTTATCAATATATCGCCGGTAAAAGTGTTACCGTTGTGAGTGTATGATTTTTCTGACTGGTAGGCAACCCACTCCATATCATCAATAAGGTTAGCACCAATACCAAAGGTTTTTTTCATGTACGCAGGCCAGGTTAGCCCGCCGCCGTTTTTTGGCAGGGTAGCATCAGTTAAAAGCGTCATTACGCCGCCGCCCAATGCCTCGCTGTTGTAAGTAATTTTAGCGTTTTGCGCGGTTTTCCAACCCTTTGGCACCAAAAAACCAAATATCAGGTAATCCGGCCCGCCATTACCTGCGGTGGGTATATTGATATGCACCGTAATGGGTACTGTTGAACCTACAGTGGCGGCGGCCGGCTGGTCTACGCCGGTAATTTCTTCGCCGCAGCAGGCCAGCATAATACCCAATATAAGACAGGTACATGCCCTCCATAATTTTTTACCTTTTATATGTAAATTTGATCTCATAATCTGTTTTTTGATATTGGCTTAATTAACTCTTTGCAGTACGTACACGTAAGAATTATTGGAGCAGCCCGGGCTAAAAGTGAGGCTGAGCTGCCTTTTGCCGTTTACTATAGGATATGTAAATGCTGTTGACACTGCCGTACCGCCTGTTGCTGTAAATGTAATTTTATAAGGGTACTGCGGGTCGTCGAGGGTAAACACCCCATCCTGGTTCACTATAAAAGGCAGCTTGTTGGTAAGCTTATAACCAGTGCCGTCAAAGCTTATCCTAAACTGGGTAAAATCTACCAGCGCGGCCAGGTCTGTACCGTTACGGGTTGCTGATATTACCTGCCAGCTTCCGCTCACATCCTTCAACGCTTCCTGTTGCGGCAATACCTTTTCTGTTTTGCACGATGCCGCCATTAAAACTACCATCAGCAGCAGCAGCACATGTTTTATGTTATAATTCTTTTTCATTCAATTATTTTGTGAATATTAATAACCGGGGTTTTGGATCAGTTCGGGCGATTTGGCCACTTCGCTTTGCGGTATAGGCCACAAGTACATTGCCGTACGGAAATTACGTTTACGCACATTAAAAATTTTGTAGGTAGCCGCGTTTCCGTTACGGGTGATCTCCATCCCCTTTGTTTGTATGTTATCGGTTTGCTCGGCTATTTTCCAGCGGCGCACATCCCAAAAACGGTGTTCTTCAAACGCAAGTTCGATACGGCGCTCGTTTTGTATGGCTAAACGCATTTGTTCCTGGTTTAAACCGGTGGGCAACTGATATGGAGACAAACCGGCCCTTTGCCTGATAGCTTCTACCGCCGCATACACATCTCCCGAAGGCCCATTGTACTCATTAGCGGCTTCTGCATAATCAAGCAGTATTTCGGCATAGCGTATCAAAGGCAGCACCCTGTTGGTACGGTGCTGAAAATCCTGCGATACCGCATTAGGCGAAAGCATTTTGTTGGTGTAATACCCGGTAGATGTACCTATGTATACAGCATCGGGCCCGGTTGATACACCTTTGTAAGTACCCTGGTAAATATTAATAGGAGAAAACCCCGAAACCAGCCTGTTTTGCAGGGGAGTTTGATCGCGGATGACGGTAAAATCCAAACGCGGGTCGCGATCGGTGTAGGGGTCTTGCGGATTGTATCCTGAGGTGGGGTCGGTAATAGCCTTTCCATTTTTCATTGGGAAAGCATCAACCAGTCCCTGTAAAGGGAAAGCCCCGTTTTTACCAGTGCGCGATGGCGGCTGGAATAATTCTTCCAGATCTACATTATTTGTAGGGCGCATCTGTTCAAATATATACTCGCTATTATACCGCTTGGTAAAAGAACCTGAAAACCAATGCCGGGGGTAGAATTATCTACATTTAAACTAAATGCACCCAGGCTTATAACAGCCTCTGCAGCATCCTGCGCCAGCTTCCACCTTTCTTTGTTATAGGCCGGGTAACCTAAAAGCGCATCATTTTTTGTGCCGGTAAGCGATTGCCCATTAAATAAGGGGCTTGCAGCATACAAAAGCACCCTTGCTTTAAGTGCCAGGCAAGCGCCTTTTGATGCCCGGCCATAATCTACCCCGCTTTGCGCGTTTGGCAGGTCCTGTGCCGCCGCATCACATTCAGATATGATATAGTTTACGCACTCTTCGTATGTATTACGGGTAGCAGGGATCTTATCGGTGTAGTTATAGATGCTATCGCCCACTAAATGCACACCGCCATAATGTTTAAGTAAAATGGCATAATACCAGGCCCTTAAAAAGCGCGCTTCGGCCTTCATCTGTGTTTTTACAAAATTATTAATGGGTACGTTAGGCAGGTTTTTTAAAAGCTGGTTAACCGACCTGATATTGGTATACGATTTTTTATAGGCATCATCAGTAACAACCGCAGCGTTAATGGTACCGGTTTCCCAGGCTAACGCGGTAGACCCACCCGAATTATACACTTCGGCCTCATCTGAGGAAGCATCTAACCCGCCGTTAGGTGTTTGATGAAAAACATCGGGCCCATAGGTAAACCGCTTTGCCGAAGCACTAAACCCAACATTTTCATAAATGCCGGCCAAAAATCTTACAGTATTGGTACTATCCTTAAAAACAGTTTCCTCTGTTAGGTTTGATGTAGTGGTCTGGCTCAGGAAACCTTCCTTTTTACATGATGCGAAAATAAACAGCATCATGAAAAATGAATAAGCAGTAAACTGAAAGTAAATTTTTTTCATACTATAGGGTTATAATAATAAAAGGCATTAAGCTTGGCGTATTATATTAAGCATCAAAAAATCGTTTTAGCATTTTAATAAAACGCACTATCCCGATCTTCACTTTGGCTTAAATAATTGGTTTATAATTATTGGTGTATAATTTCAATGCTAATATAAGTTGTAAAAACGATTTAGCAAACTTTTTTTGAACATTTTTTTTCTTTTGATAAATCATACTCATAACTGCAACGGTTTATCATTTTAATAAGTTTTATAGCAGAGATGCCCCATATTTACAAAAGGTGCATCCATTTACTTTGCATTGCTAAAGTACCTGCTAAAAAACAGCGCCTGATAGTTTATAGCGTTGCCCCAGTACTCCCATGAGTGCGCTCCCGGCCGCACCGTATAATCGTGAGGAATCTTTCGCTGCAGTAACTTTTCGTGCAATTCCTGGTTGCCGCTGTACATGCCATCATCATAACCACAATCAAACGTAAGGGCCAAAGTGTTAGGTTTAAGCAGGTAAACTAAGCTAACAACACAATGTTGTTCCCATATATCCGGGTGTTCGCTGTATTTGCCTAATACCTGCTCAATGCCATAGCTATCAGGAAACTGGCGTATATCCAATACCCCGCTCATGCTGCCCGCAGCCCCAAAAATGTCCTGGTGCTTAAAGGCCAGGAAAAGCGCACCATGCCCGCCCATGCTCAGGCCTGTGATGGCCCTGCCTTTTCGGTTAGTAATAGTAGCATAATGTTTATCAATATAATTTACCAGTTCGGTAGCCACATACGTTTCGTACATCCATTCTTTATTCATAGGGCTATCAAAATACCAGCCTGCAAAGTTGCCATCGGGGCAAACTATCAACATGTGATAGGTATCTGCCAGTTTAGTAATGGCAGGTATCTTTTTTATCCAGTCGCTATAGTTGCCGCTAAAACCATGCAACAGGTACATAACCGGATATTTTTTTGTTACAGAATAATCCGCGGGTTTTATAACTACCGCTTTTATATCCTTGCTCATAGCGACGCTGTGTGTAAGCGCCGTATCAACCGTGGCCGCGTTTGCTTTAAGCCAAAACGAAGTTGCAAAAGCGAGGAATAGCGTGACGATCTTTTTGGTGTTCATATTATCAGGCAGCATTATTTTGAAGCAATAATCTCTATACGGTGGGTTTGAGGTTTATTTATGGCGTAGATCTGGTTGGTTAATACGTTCATTTCCTTTTGCCATGCATCGCGCAGACTTTTGTAACGGGCGCGGCTGTAGTTGTCCTTGTTGCCATTCACAAAAATGTTTTTTGCAGCGTGTAGCTTAACCGAATCCATAGCGGCATTGTTGTCTTTAAATAACATGCCTTTATCCTTTAAAAAGTCGTATTCCATCCACATGTAATTGCGCAGGCGGCGTTCAATTTCCCACCGCTCTTCGTTAAGCTCGCGGACCTGGATAGCTTGCTGATATTGCGGTGTAGTAGAGATCCCGGCAAGGTTAATGCCCTTTGCAAATTCCGCTGCTGACCAACTGCCCATCTTCTCACCATCGATCAAAAGGTCATATTGCCCGTTTGAAAGGCTTTTTACAGTCAGCATTTCCCTGTTAAACTCGTCGGTAAAAGGGATCAGTTTCAACGCGTCTGATTGTTTTTTGCTGTTGCCCCATCCGCGCGGAATAGTATCAAGCGGATACGGCAGCGATTTAGCCAGATAGTTAAATGATAACAATTTAGCAGTAGATACCACATTTAAAACAGAACAGTTTACAGCCTTTGCCACAGTTTTATTAGCCGCATTGATATTTACATCGGCCACAACTTTATTGCCCAGCCCTTGTGCCTTCAGGAAGAGGTAAGCCATTACCAGGTGCCCGTTATTATCGGGGTGGATGCGGTCTCCGGGGGTTAAGCTAAACGTACTATCTGTTAACTGTTCACGTTTATTAGTGGCATCCATCGGGTGAAAAAAATCAACAAAGCCCCACCCGTTTTTCTTTGCTGATTCTTGCTGATGGTCTATCACTTTTGCAAGCGCTTCGCTCTTATGCGGGTAAATATTTTTTTGGTGAATTTTGTTGTCTCATCATACGGCGAACCACCTATCAATATCTTACGGATCTCGGTATGTTTTTTTAGTTTATCTTCTAAAGCAGCATAGGTTTTGTAGCTGTTTACCAGTCGCTTATCTATAAAATCCTGTGCATCGGGGCGGTACCACTCAAAGTAACCGGTATCATTCATACCCCAGGTAAGGGTTAAAACAGTGGGTTTACGGGCCAGCGCGTCGGCATCAATACGGTAAGCTATCTGGTTAATATCGTCGCCACCAATGCCTACGTTGTAACAAGTAATACGCTGATTGGGGAAATGCGTCATATAATACAGCCATATGTACGAATGGTAATGGCCGCCATCGGTAATGCTATTGCCCACAAAGGCGATCCTGTCGCCTGCTTTAAAGGGCGCTATATTCTGGGCGTTAACCCCAGCACTTAAACCGATACCAATAAGTAATGAATAGAGTTTCTTCATGTAATTTTAGTTTGTACCCCAGTTTTTATTGGGTTGGGCGCCCATGGTAAGTTCCAGTATGCCACCTGCGGCTATATCTTTATAATCAAGGTAACAATTGTTGTATGCGCGGCCATTTAGTTTTGCGCTTTGGATATAAATATTTGCTGGGGAGTTGTTTTTAGCAATAATGGTAAAAGATTGCCCTTTGGCGTATTTTGGATCGAGCTTTAAGGTTACTTTATCAAACACCGGGCTGGTGATCTCCTGGCGGGTATCTCCGGGACAAACGGGGTGCAATCCCGTGGCTGCCAGCACGTACCAGGCCGACATTTGTCCAACATCCTCGTTACCTACCAGGCCTTCAACCGAATTTTTGTAGGCCCTGCGGCAGATCTCGCGCGTCCATTTTTGGGTAAGCCAGGGCTGGCCAAGGCGATTATACAGGAAAGGAACATGGTGCACCGGCTCGTTGGCGTGATTGTAATAATCGTTCCACATCATGTTATCGGGTGTTTTGGCAAACAGATTGTTCAGGTCGGCAATTACTTTTTCTTTACCCCCCATCAATTGTACCATGCCATCCACGTCCTGCGGTACAAACCAGCCTTGCTGATAAGGGTTGGTTTCAAATGTGCCGTACCATTGTGTCATCCTGCCCGAATCCGGCCAGGCAACCCAATTACCGCTCTCGTCTTTGGGCCGGAACCACCCTTTATCCTTATCAAAAATATTTTTGTATGACATGCTGCGGGCGGTATACTTTTGCTCATCAGCCGGGTGTATTAACCATTTGGCCAGCTGCGCTACGCACCACTCGTTATAGGCGTACTCCAGCGTTTGGGCGATGCCTATAGAACCGGGCGCATAGCCTTTATCGCCATTACCAAATTTTTCTACCGAGCCTACCGAAAGTGCGTAAGCTTTATTTACATCATAATTGCGGATGCCTTTGGCGTAGGCATCGGCCAAAACCGATGTCATGGGGTTGCCCAGCATGCATCCGCTGTAAGCGTTCAATAGCTCCCAGCGTTCAAAATAATTCTTCTGTTTTTGATCGGCCAGTGTCACCATCGAGTTCACGAGGTCGTTCACCAGTGATGGGTTAATAATGGTTTGCAAAGGCATCTGGCTGCGGAATACATCCCATCCGCTAAAAATAGTACGCTTTTTAAACGCCGTGTTATAGTGTGATTCTCCATCTCCGCCGGGGTATTTGCCATCAACATCGCTGATGATGCGCGGGTCTATCATGGTGTGGTAAAGCGCGGTATAGAATACCTTTTTCTGATCGGTGGTGCCGCCCTTGATGCTCACTTTAGACAAAGCCTTATCCCACAGCGCAACAGCGCGACGGTGGGCGGCATCAAAATCCCAATCCTTAATTTCGGCAAGCAGGTTGTTTTTTGCGCCCGCTATACTGACAAAAGAAATGCCCGATTTCATTAATACCTGCTCGTTGGCCTTAGTGGCAAACTGGGTATAAAAGCCCAGGTGTTTTCCTTGTTTCTCTTTTATTCCTTTTAAGATAGCGGCATCAGCTACCTTTTCCTGATATTTATCGCTTCCTACTTCTTCACGTTTGCGTGCCCACCCGTCGGGGATATCGGCACTCCAGACCCCGTAGTCTTTTAACGGCTTACTAAATTTCGCGTAAAAATAAACCATATAATCGGCATGCCCATCGCCATTGCCCCAGCCGCCGCCATCTGGCGTACATTTCATCCAACCCTCGATGGTGTAGCTATCTACCACCTTTATATATTGCAAGGTAGATGTGCCCCCCACCCTGCGGGCCAGGTCTATCTGGATACGTGATAACTTATTTTGAGGGAAAGTAAAGCGCAGCATACCGCTATGCGCGGCGGCGGTCATTTCTGCCTTAACGTTGTAATCTGTCAGCAACGCGCTGTAATACCCGGCAGATGCTTTTTCGCTTTGTTTGGAGTATTGCGAGCGGTAACCGCCTTCGGGTTGCGCGATGGTGCCGGCTTTGGTTTTAAGTTTGCCGGTGGTAGGCATCACCAGGAAATTACCCAGATCGCCGTACCAGCCAATGCCGCTCATTTGGGTAAAGGCAAAACCTTCGATGCTGGTTTGCTCGTAGCTGTAGCCCGAGCCATTGTCGCCGCCGGTAATGGTATTGGGGCTTACCTGTACCATACCATAAGGTGTGGTTGCCCCCGGGAAGGTTTTGCCAAGGCCATGATAAACGCCTGCATTGGCAGTACTGGTACTTGCACCAATAAAAGGATTAACGTACGATGCAAGGTTTTGCGCGCTCAAAATTTGCGCTGTGGCAAAGCCAAGCGCAACGGTGACTGCAAGACGTTTTTTTATATGATAAAACATTTTACGAACGATAATTTTAGCCGGACGTTTGCGAACAACAGCGTCAAATTGATTATTGCTGCTGGCGTGCTCTTATCATATTATAGTATGATAAGGATAATCGGGCATTGATTTTAATTGGTATTAATATGGCCAAATTATATAAGAAAAAACGATTTAGCAAATTTTAGCTAAATTATTTTTCAAAGTCTGCTATTTTGTTTTAAATGCCCCTTGCATTAATAAGCCTAATAGTACGGATGCCAAATTTCGGCATTGCGATGGTAGTTGATATACCACCGCCCTTTAATTTAGTTGACGATAATCTTTTCACGGTTCGGCCATCCAACTCTGCTAAAATAACTTTATCGGCATTGCAATTAAATACAACATTGCTTTTCACACCACCCGCACCGGTATTAAACAGCCTTACCAGCATATCGTTACCCTCAAAATTAATGGCAGAAACCTCATAACCTTCAGGCACCTTAACAAGCGACCGGCCTGGCATAGCGGGCTGCGCAGACATAGCTACGGCTACTAAAGGTTCGTTCCAGTTATTACTTTGCTGCTGTATGCCTGCCTTATCCCATTTACCAGCGTGTGGTATTAAAGCATAGTTGATAGTTGTAGGGCCGGTTATTTTATGGTCCCTGCCCCATAAACCCATACCCGAATATTGGATATCCAGCCCCAAAGGAAAATCCCGCCCATGCGCGTAATTTGTGGTATGGTCGGTAAAAAGCGCCATGCCATATTGGTTATTATTATCGGTAACATCAACCCAGTTTAATATCACGTTGTTTTTTATGCTATCCCAACGGGTAAAAAATGTATTGGTTAGTTTGCTTTCGGTAACATCAAAGGGGGCGTTCTTGTAAACCTTTTCCCCCTGCAGGTTCAGCGGGAAATAAGCCAGCAGTTTATCCCTGTCATTATAAAATGCCTTCACCGGGTTATCCAGCTTATATGTATTTGCCGGCGTTGGCTGCCCGATGCCGGGGTTACCCTTCCAGTTGATATTTACGCCGAGATCGATCCGTGGCTGACCTTGTGCCACGGTTAACATCTGGGTATAATCGCTGCCGTTTATGGTGCCTTTTATTGCCAGCTTAATTTGCAGCGGACCGTTCTCTAACACTTCAACATTAGCCGGGTTATCGGCGGTTGATTTAAAGCCGCCATCGTTGTAAAAGTTACCCCGAAGCTCGTTAAAGCTGCGTGTGTTTTTGGGGTCGACGAACTGTTTGTTATTCAACTTTTTAGCGATAAGACTTTTAATAACACCGCCATGCGCCGGGTCGATAATAATCTTGTACAGATCTGTCTCCAGCAAGTAGCTGCCATCACCCAAAACAGAAACCGATGCGCCTTTTATTGCGGACGACTGATTGGTTTTCAACTGGTAAACCGAGTAACCCATAGCCGGCACCCGTGCCCTAAACAACAATTTTGTTTGATCGGCACTTAAGCGTGCAGGCACTTGTACGCCCTTGCTATCTAAAACAGTAACCGGCTTTGAACCTGTACCTGCGGGAGTTTCGACCGATACAAATTCATCGCGATCAGTTCCTGTGGTATTATAAACGGTAATGTAATTAGCGGCGACAGCTTTTTTATTGATAACAGCTTGCGCGTTGTTTATAATACTATCGCAAATGGCATTCGTATTAATCGTCCATTTGTTCACCTTATCTGCCCAGGTATCGCCATCCTTACCATTGTAAGGCACTATCCAGCAATCGTGATGCTGTGCTAAAAGTAGTGTGCGCCAGGCCGAATCAAGCTGCGCCTGCGGCCATTTAGTACCTGAGTAGATCTTTGCCATAGCAGCCATCTTTTCGGCTATTATCAGTTTATTTTCTGATACCCGCACCCGCTGCGCTATCTGCTGCATTACCTGCGAACCCCAAACCAGGCTCACCAGCATATCTTCCTGCGATACCTTCCAGTTTTGCCGGGCATCGTTTTTGGCTATGTTGCCGAAATAGTTGCGCCAGGTAGTATAAACGCTGGTTATCCCATTTTTTACACCCTTGCCTATAAAAGGCCCATTCTTCCAACCGGCGTCTTGCAGGGTCATACCTACAGGGTGCGCCATACCAGCCGCAAAGGCGGCGTTGATATATTGAGGCGAGTTATTCCAGGCGATTGTTTGCCAGGTAGACCTTGGGGCAAACTTTTCTACCTCGTACCGCGGCGATGCGATGATGGCCGTGCCATCGGGCCCAATCCAATTTACCAGTTGGCCGGCGTGGCCGCGGGCGTAACCGCCCCAGCAAGTGTTTGGATTTTTAAGCGAGGCATATTTAAACCCGAATGACTTAAGGATCTGGGGCAGCGCGCTGGTAAAGCAGGGTTCTTCTGATGAATAGCTACTAAACACAGCCCCGGGGAAATGCCTGCGCACCATCTTCATCCCATAGCTAAACTGCCGGATAATACTCTCGCCCGAGATGTTGTAATTATAGCTTTGCGCGTACTCGGGGTTCACATATTCTATGCGGCCGTTAAGTGATTGGTCCGCAAAAAGGGCTTTGAAATCAGCATAGGCATCAGGGTCTACCGCCATAGCCCTTGCCCAGGTTTCGGGCTCCAGTTCTATGTTGATCTTCCAGTTTGGGTTTTTCTTTAGCAGATCGGCCATGAAGCGGGTATTCCAATCAGGGTAGTGCCCCCAGATGCCGCCATGATAGCCATCTATATAATAGGCGGTTTGCGCCGATGCATACCTACTGTGCAACGTAGTAATAGTAACTATTAAAATAAAAAGGAAGCTTTTGTATAATTTAAAATTCATCAGGTTTAGTTAACTGCGGTGATCTCGAAACGGTGTGGTACGGGTTTATTGATTATATAGAGTTGGTTTATCAGCAGGTCAATTTCCTTTTGCCAGGCATCGCGGACGGCCTTAAAACGGGCCTTTTGATACGTTGGCAGGGTCATCGCCACAAAAAAATCCTTTTTCCCATATTTTTTTAGCGAATCTATGGTAGCATCGCTATCATTAAAAAGCAACCCTTTTGGCTTTAGTACGGAATAGTGCAGCCAATAATATTCGCGCAGGCGGCGTTCTATGGTCCAGCGTTCTTCATTGAGGTGCATTACCGCCATTGCCTGCTGGTACTGTGGTGTTGTGGTTATGGTTGCCAGGTTAATGCCCCGGGCATATTCTTCGGCGCTATAGGTTCCTATTGCTTTCCCATCTATTTTTAACAAGAGTTGTTTAGCATTAAGGCCTTTTACCGTCAAGATCTCCTGGTTAAATTCCTCGTTAAAGGGGATTATTTTCAAGGCCTCTGCCTGCGCTTTTTGCGGCCGCCCGAAACCGCCCGGAATAGTATCCATTGGGTATGGCAGCGCCTTTGCCAGGTAAGTAAAACTGATTTTATCCGCCGCTATAAACGGGTTGGTAATGATACAATTTTGCGACAGCTCTATCTTTTTGCTATCGGCATTTAAAGCAACATCCGCTATCTTTTTCCCGGCCAGCCCCTGGGCTTTCAGAAACAGCCAGGCCATCACCATCTGCGCGTCATTTGTAGGGTGTATGCGGTCGCTGCCCTGCAGCGTAAATGTCGAATCGCGTTGCTGCTCGCGTAAATTGATATCCATCATGGGCGCGCCAAAATCTACATAATCCCAATTGTTGCGTTTAGCCGCCCGCTGCTGTTCGACCGCCACCTGCCGCATAGCTGCATTTTTATTACTGATGTTAATAAACTTAGTTTTCGAAGTTCCGTCATATGGCGACGAGCCTATCATTATCTTTCTTACACCGGGGTGCTGCTTTAGCTTTGCTTCTATCAGCTTAAAACTTTTTAAAGACGCGGCTATTTTTGCCTGGTATGCAGAATCTGCTCTGGCGCCTTTTAAAAGCTGGTAACCTGTATCGTTCATCCCGAAGGTAAGTGTAATCACGGTTGGCTTTTTAGCGAATACGTCGCTATCAAGCCGCTCGTACATTTGTTGGGCCACATCTCCGCCGATACCAGCGTTAAAGATCTGAATACGGCTGTTTGGGAAATGCGTTAAATAATACAGCCATATGTAAGAGTGGTAATGCCCGCCATCGGTGATGCTGTTACCTGTGAACACCACCCTATCGCCGGGTTTAAAGGGTTCAATTGTTTGTGCGTTTAAGTTATCCGCTAAAAAAATAAATAAAAAGAAAGCAAGTAAACTTTGTTTCATGCCGGTAAAGTTATAAAAAGCTAAATTGATTTAGCAAGATTTATAATTTATTTAGAAATCCCCTGTTATTGTTACACAAACGTTAATACATTACCGTACTTGTTTATAGCATAGCTGTACCGGCTTATTATACAATACCTACGCAACGCGAAGACGTAGTAGCAGCGCTGAAGCGTACAGGGATGATTGGCGACGCGGCTTATCCCAACTCCGCATACGGGTATGGGCACTACGCTGGCTATGGTAGGCGCTTACTTATTGGCAGGTGAACTTTCTCGTCACACAGGCACGAAGATGCGTTTGCAGCTTACGAAAAACGGATGCGGCCATGTGTTGAAGACGTTCAAAACCTACCTCCCGGGGTTCCGTGGCTGGCGCATCCAAAATCTAAATTCGGGGTATCGGTAGTTAACACCGTAGCCGGAGTTTTGGCAAGCGGTGTTATTAAAAGATCAGTAATTTATTTACAAGTAAAAATAACGACGTGACGAAAGATAAATAAAACTCCCTGATTTTGACGTTTAGAAGTTACCTATTAAATCAAGGCGGGTTACTTATCTGCAAATAACTGTTTCTGTTTATTATTGTACAATTTCATTAGCAGATATATTACCGATAGTGCCGCGAGCGCTATGCTCATTCCAATTATTTCGGGATTTGTTAAACTGTAAAGCAACCATATAATAGTGACCGTAGCTAAAATTGGGACTGTTAACCCTCCCGGTATGGTGAAGGTTGTTTCGGCCTGTACTGGTTTTTTATATCGCAGTTTAATTGCGGCAAGCACAACGCCAAGGTATATTAAAAGCACAGATGCTGTCGATAAAACCACCAGTTGTTTAAATGCACCGAAAACTGCAAAAATATAGTCTATAGCTGCATATAGTATAATTGCTTTATGCGGGGTTATGTATTTGCTATGTATATCTCCTAAAAATTTGGGGAAAATGCCATCTTTTGCGCCGGCAAACAGTACGCGCGGTATGGCCAATATTGCCCCGCTTAAACTACCCAGCATAGAAACAGCAGCACCCACGGTTATCAGTATAATTCCGGTATAAGCAAACAATCGTTTAGACACTTCTGCAAGTGGTGCATCTTTATATAGCTGTAATTGTGTGCCCAACATACCTTGTGTAATAAGTTGAATGGCGATATATAGCAATAATACAAACGAGAGCCCTGATAAAATACCCAATGGTACTACCCTGGACGGATTTTTAAATTCGCCGCTATTGGCAACCGCGTTTTCGATACCGAGAAAGGCATAGAACAGGATAAGCGTAGCAGAGCCGATATTACCCAGCGTAAATGAACTTGTCCAGTTAAGATTTGCTGCCGAAATATGACTAACTCCAAAAATAACAAGCAGTACAAGCGGAACTATTTTGGCAAGAGTTGCTGCAATTACAAGATTTACGCCGCCCTTTGAGCCGCGGATATTTATCCACGCGAAAACAACCATTAGCAGCAGGAAGAACAAAGGCCTGAAAGTGGTATCTAAAGGCGGATAAAAATAACCAAGTGTTTTTGATAAACCGTTTGCAACTGCAGCATCAGATAAACAACAGCTTAGCCAAAATATATTGTTGGCTAAAAAACCTAACCATGGCCCAAACGCGGCTTCGATATAAGCATATGTTCCGCCGCTGCCTGTAACCTTGGTACCAACTTCGGCGAAACAAAGGGCAATTAAAAAAATCAGCAGCCCACAAATCAAAAAACAGATAATTGCGGCGGCGCCTAAATGTTCGGCCACTATTGCAGGCAATATAAATATCCCCGTACCTATGGTGATATTAATAACAGCACAGGCCAATCCAAATACGCCTATAGTGCGTTTAAGATTTCCTTTAATACTCGTGCCAACTGCCGGGTCGTCTGTCAAACAGTGATTTATAAAATTGTGATAGTCTTAAACGAAGTTAACAAACTGATTGCGAAATGCAAGCTATTTGACAACCTATCAGAAATCGCAACACAGCCTATGTTTGTTGCCCCCCTTGTGTACTGATCTGTTAATAAATACAAACGTTAAACGCAGTTGTAAGCGCTTGCAAATAAATCCAAACACGAATATTAGGACATGAAAATTTGGATAGGTAGTATACAATACCTTACTTGTTTATATTCATATTTGCATTATACTTAATATACTATCATGAAACACGAGGATGTGGTTGCAGCACTAAAGATTATTGCAGAAAAAGGCATGGCTATTAACATCAGCAAGACCGACTTGCAGGATTTACAAAAATATAACCTTATAGATGTTGCCAATGGCGAAGAGAGTAAACGGTCGCCTGCATGTACCCTAACCAAAAAAGGCCGGGTAATGCTTAAAGCAAACCTGCCAAAGCCCGATCCTGCTGATGAGGCGAAGCCTGAAGATGAAGAAATAACCGATTAACCCGCAGCTACATTTATCAAATATCCTTGCGCTACTTTTTCCATATCGGTTACCATGGTACAAATTACAGCGGGTGGCAAATACACCCGGATGGGATAGGCGTACAGCAAGTTTTAGAAAACTGTTTAAGCCAGGTTTTTAAAGTTCCTATCCGGATAGTTGGTTGCGGGCGTACCGATGCGCAGGTACACGCCAGTCAATTCTTTTTTCATGCAGATATAGTTACCCCATGGGATTTCGACCTCCCGTTCAGGCTTAACAATTTACTGCCCGATGATATAGCCGTTTTTGATATTATCCCGATGGATGGCCGGCAGCATGCCCGTTTTGATGCATATGAAAGGGGGTATGATTATTTCATCCATACCTATAAAGACCCTTTTTTAAGCGGTTTTAGTTCGATGTATCCGGTGAAAGATTGGGATACCGGCAGTATGAACCGCGCAGCAGTTTTGTTATTAAAATATAATGATTATCACGCATTCTGCAAAATGCCCGACAGGAACCAGCATACGCTCTGCAACATCAGTGCAGCCAAAATTTTTACAGATACAACCGGCGACCGGTTAAGGTTCCATATTTCGGCAAACCGCTTTTTAGGAAAGATGGTCAGGATCATCGCAGGTAAAATTATTGAGATAGGCACGGGGAAATTAAGCGTTGACGAATTTGAATCGCACCTGGCCGATCCGATGAAAGCGCAGGTTATTAAGCCAGCCTACCCACAGGGCTTATACCTTAGCAAGGTGACCTATCCTTACCTTGATGTTCCCTCACGCAGTCATTTTACACAGATGCTTTCCGGTGAAAATACATGGGTTAAATCTTAAGTAATCCTGTTAAAAAACAAAAGCCGTCTCATATGTAATTATGAAACGGCTTCTTTATTAAGATTTAAGTAAGGGGAAATTAGTTTGCTGTAAATTTAAAGCTGTGTATTACAATTTCTACACCCTGGCCATTTGATGGCGCCAAACCATTAAAACACCATAGGTTTAGCAAAACAGGCATGCTTTTCCCGCTGATGGATGTACCGGGGCTATTAAATGTTTTGGTTAGGAACAAATTGGTATCGCCGCTTTGAAAGCCATATAAGCTTTTGAACACTACGCTGGTGGCTGTACGTTTAAAGCGGTGTGTGGTATAAGTACCGCCCGGCGTAGAAAACTCCTGCGAGTAGCTGGCAGGCGCCGGTGCATCGCCCACTTTAGGAAAAATAGTGTAATTAAGATTTGGCCAGGCGCTGTTACCCCATCGTGCAAACTCAATGTCTATTTCGTCGCGGCCGTCAATGCCCGAGTAATCGAATAAACCCAGCACTATATTCTTATCCAGGTTGGCAATCGGGCCATCTATTTGCCATTGATAGGTACCAAAGCCAAAGCTTTGTGTGCTTGATATTTCGGCGCATTCCCAATGGTTATTAGATGGGTTTTTCGAGATCCTCAAATGCAGCCAACCGTTTGCATCAACCCAAACATTGTTGCCGCTCCAATAATTTGGGCCGGGGCCTTGTGTGCCGGCGGGTGCTTTTACATTCCAGGTGTATCCGCTCCACGATATGGTGGCCTGAGTGCGTAATTTCGAATCGGGAACAGCCGAGGTGGTTGCTTCAGCGGGTTTTGCGCCTTGCGGGGCTATTGTAGCCGTTTTTTCCTTGGTACATGCGGCAGCTAACAGCGCTGCAAATACAATGCAATAGATTTTTTTCATGGTTATAAATGATTTAAATGGTGAATAATTCAATTTATAAGATCAGGAAAGGCAAAACCAGTATCGCTTGCCCCGGCACAATTGTTTATCTATAAGTTTAATGGTTGCTTTTTAGATCAATCTTTATTCACTATTATTAACTTATATATAATACATTTTCTAAACAAGTGTATCAGAGCTGTTACATTTACCAACAGTTTTTAAATTTTTTTTAAATGTATTTATACTTAATACTCAACTTTAAAAAGTTTAGCAAACAAAAAAGCCCCTGCAGGTATCTGCAGGGGCTGATTATAAACTGTAAACTATTATTTATTGAAAAGTAATTTTTCTGATAGTACCTGCATCTGTGCCAACATATAACGCACCTTTGCTGTCTATCGCTATCGTATTTACACCGTTAAATCCGGCTGCTGCACCTATCCCGTCAATGTCAGACCCGGCACCGGCGCCACCGGCAATAGTGGTAACCACACCGCGTGGGTTTATCATACGTATCAGGAACTTTGACGTTCCATAGTCGTTATCACAAACATACAGGTTGCCTTTATTATCAAGCACAATGCCGAATGGGGAACCAAACTGGGCTGCCGTACCTACCCCATCCTTAGCAACATGGGTACTGTTCCCGGCAAGCACTTTTAAACCATTAGAATCTTTTACCCAAACGCGGCCGTTGGTGGCATCCGATACATAGGTTGTTGATCCTGATAGCGCAATACCATATGACGATACATTTGTGATACTTGCTTCGGCAGATAAAAATTCTGTTTTGCTTATTGCAATACTTACATTGCCTGCCGGTGTGATTTTTTGCAGGTTAGCGCCGCTATTGAATATGTATAAATTGTCCTGCGCGTCAAATTTCATAGCAGCTGTATACACTTTAAGATCAGCTTTTACAGGCGCTGTATAATTGGTGCCGGTGCCGGCCCACCATTCGGCCGTTGTTGGGGCCGCGGTGGCTGAACGGAATATTCCGCTAAACCCGCCGGCAATATTTGATTCTGTTGCAAAATAAAGTTGATTTTGACTGTCAACCCCTATGGCCCATAAACTTGTTTTGGGGTTTAAAACAGGGACATTGGTACCATCGCCATTAGGGTTAGGAAATAAGGGCCTGTAATAAGAGATCTGGCCTGCGCTATATTTAGCAAGGCGAGATGCCGGTATATTCCCATTATAATAATTATCTGTCCAGTAAATATTATCCGAGCCATCAATGGTTATACCTTGCACCGGCCCGCCTCCTGTACCTGTAACAGTAGATACATTTGCCTGTTGCACCGTTAAGTTTTGCGGGGCCGATACTGTACGGCCCTGCGTAGTAACTGTTAAAGCCCCTGCCGTTACGCCCTGCGGAACGGTGATCTGGATAGAATCCGGGCCGGCGATATGTATAGTAGCCGTTATATCGTCTATCTTAACAACGTTCTTATCGGCAGTGGCACCTAAGTTGCCGCCATAAATGGTTAACAACCACCCCGGGAAGGTTTTAACATCTGATACGCCTATGATATGCGGAAGCTCGCTGGTGTTAAACAAACCGGCCAGGCTAAATACTACCGCGTTATCGCCGGTAGATAATATGGTTATGTTCAAGTAAACGCCGTTTACATACCATTGGTCGTTTACCTTAGTTAGTAGCAGTTTTTTACCGCTCAGCGCTGTTAGTGTTGTGCCGCTGGTTACTTTGGTGATATCAATTTTTCCTACCACGATATAATCTCTCACCACCGATGAATCGGGCAGATAAACATCTTCAACAGCTGTTGTTTTCTTGCGGCTGGTAGTTTTTAGTGTGTAAGCTTTGTTTGATGGGGCAAAAACGGTTACCCCGGTTTCTACCTCTGCTTGTGTAAGGCCGGCCGATTTAAAATCAAGCGCAAACTGGCTTAAAGTATCTTTGCCTGCAAGCGCCTGCTCAACGTTAGTGGTTACCTGTTCAACGGTTGGCTTTTTAACCGGGTCGGGGCCGGGTTTAACAGGGTCGTTCTTTTTACAGGCTCCTGCGAAAAGGGCAATTAAAATGAGTAGCGAAAAATATTTCCCTACCTGAGATATCTTATTCATGATTAAGTATTTAGTGTTGTCAATTATAATATTAATTAACACGCCAAAACATACCCGAAAACGGGTATATTGAAGATTTATTTGTGTGCCGGTAACTCGTTACAAACCGCTGACCTAATAAATTTTGCCCGTTAAAGGTTAAAACTATTTTTGTACCTGTTAATTGATCATTTCCCCGCTTACAAAAAAATGCATGGCTGAAACTTCCCTGGTACGACGTCTTGGGCTGGCGCAAGCGACCGCGATAAACATGACCGATATGGTGGGTATCGGGCCGTTCATTACTTTGCCTATGGTAATCAGTATGATGAACGGGCCGTGGTTTTTATATGCCTGGCTGGCCGGTGCCGTGCTGTCTTTTATCGATGCCATGGTTTGGAGCGAACTGGGCGCGGCCTTCCCAAGAGCCGGCGGGTCCTACAATTTCCTGAAAGAAACCTATGGCAAAAAGGGGCCGGGCAAACTAATGAGCTTTTTGTTTGTGTGGCAAACCATGATACAGGCGCCGCTGGTGATCGCTTCGGCAGCCATCGGGTTTTCAAAATACTTTTCATACCTGCTGCCTTTAACCCGTACCCAGGAACGGATCATGAGCGGGAGCGTGGTGATCTGTATCATCATACTGCTTTACCGCAAAATAGAATCGATAGGCAAAATAAGCATGGTGCTTTGGGTGGGCGTATTGCTTACCATGATCTGGATAATAGCAGGCGGACTGGCGCATGGCAACTTTCTGTCGCCCATCAAACATATTAACGACGGACTTACCGTTAACTACGCCTTTGTTGCCGCTATCGGTTTTGCCAGCGTAAAAAGCGTTTACAGCTATTTAGGTTACTATAACGTTTGCCATTTAGGTGGCGAGATTATTAACCCATCTAAAAACATACCAAAAAGTATGTTTATCTCAATAGCAGGTATAGCGGTGTTGTATATGCTGATGAATGTGAGCGTTGTTAGCGTTATCCCCTGGCACCAGGCAAAGGACAGCGAGTTTGTGGTGAGTGAATTTATGGAGAAGTTATCCGGGCATGTAGCAGCAAAAATAGTTACCTGTTTAATATTGCTTGTGGCGTTCTCTTCCGTGTTTTCGGCCACGCTGGGTTATAGCCGCATCCCATATGCGGCCGCTGCCGACGGTGCCTTTTTTAAAGTGTTTGCCAAACTGCATCCCACAGGTAATTTCCCTTATATATCGTTGCTGGTTTTGGGTGGGATAGCCTTTGCATTCAGCCTGCTGTTTAAACTCAGCGATGTGATCAGCGCGATACTGGCCATGCGGATCCTGATCCAGTTCATCTCGCAGGCATTAGGCTTATACCTGCTGCGCAGGCGCAAAAGCGAAACCAATTTCCCCTATAAAATGCCGCTGTTCCCTATACCTATATTTTTGGCTATTGCCATGTGGGTAGGCATCCTGGTGTCAACGGGCTTCCATATGGTATTGGGCGGGTTAAGTGCCATTATATTAGGTACAATTGTGTACTTTACCAAAGCGAAGATGAATAAAGAATGGCCGTTTAAGCCGGCTCATCTAACCGGTAAAAATCCACAGCATTCTTAGCCCAAAAAGCTTCCTGCTCGTTTTGGCTTAATTTGCTAATGTAATTTTCAATTACGCTAAGTATGCCCTTATAGCCGCCTGCCACGTTGCATACGGGCCAGTCGGAACCGTACATTACGCGGTTTGCGCCGAATGCGTTGAATACGACATCAAGATAAGGCACAAAATCAGCAGGCTGCCAGTTTGCCCAGTCCGCCTCGGTAACCATGCCCGATATTTTACAGGAAACATTTGTGAACGCGGCCATGGCTTGCATATCTTCTTTCCAGCCGTCAATCCGTTTAGCTTTGATATAGGGTTTGGCCAGATGGTCTATCACCAAGCGCTGTTGAGGGAACGCTGCCACAAACTGCCTGGCATAAGGCAAATGGTTCGGCATGATCAGGATATCGTAGCTAAAACCATATTGACGCAGCAGGCCTATACCGTGCATAAAGTTTGGGTTCAGCATAAATTTTTCATCAGGTTCGCCTTGTAAAATATGGCGGAAACCTTTCATCAACTTTACTGTACTATAGTGCGTTAAACGTTCTTCAATGTTGTCAGCCATAAGGTCGACCCACCCCACAACGCCTTTTATAAAACTGTTTTTCGCGGCAAGTTCAAGCAGGAAATCGTTCTCGGCCTCTGTTTGGTCTACCTGTACCGCTACGCAGCCCTCAATACCGTTTTGCTGTAAAATGGGTTGCAGATCGGCAGGTAAAAAATCCTTTTGGATAGCCTGCATATCATCGTTGATCCAGCCGTGCCTTACCGCATCAAACAACCAAAAATGCTGGTGACTATCAATCTTTCGCATAAGCTTTAAGCACTTGTTTTGCTTCGCCCAGTCCATCAATACCTAACTCAACCACGTCGCCGGGTTTTAAATACAACGGCGGTTTCATGCCCAGGCCAACACCCGCCGGCGTACCTGTCGAGATCACATCGCCCGGCAACAGGGTCATGAACTGGCTGGTGTAAGCTATCAGATAAGGAATGTTAAATATCAGGTTTGATGTGCTGCCATCCTGCACGGTTTTACCGTTTAAAGTTAACCACAGGCGCAGGTTGTGCACGTCGGCTACCTCATCCGTGGTAGCCAAGAAAGGGCCTATGGGCGCAAAGGTATCGCAGCCTTTGCCCTTATCCCAGGTACCATTGCGTTCCAGCTGAAACTCCCTTTCAGATACATCGTTATGCAGGCAGTAGCCGGCCACATGATCCATCGCTTCGCTTTCTTCAATATACGATGCCTTTTTGCCAATCACCACGGCAAGCTCTACTTCCCAATCGGTTTTTACCGAATTTTTAGGGATGACGATATCGTCATTTGGCCCAACAAGCGCGGTGGTAGATTTAAAGAACAGGATAGGCTCTTTTGGCAAAGGCGCGTTGGTTTCTTCGGCATGGTCTTTATAGTTAAGGCCAATACATACAATTTTTGAAGGTCGCGCGAAAGGGCTGCCTAAACGCTCGCCATCGGCGATCTTAGTTAGCTTGCCTTTGTTGGCGTCGACAAACTGCTGCAAACGTTTCAACCCATCCGCTTCAAAAAAAGCTTCGTTATAATCTTCGCCAAAGGCCGATGTATCATATTTCACATCATCAATAATAACACCGGTCTTTTCCTTGCCGGCCGCGCCGTATCGTATTAGTTTCATATTTGTTAGTTCATTGGTTCACTGGTTCACTGGTTCATTAGTTCATTGGGCTTGATGCTTCAGACTACATCTGCACATTTGAAATCTGCACATCCGCACATCTAAAATCTGCACATCTATCAGTTATTTAATTTAATAAAACCGCCATCAATGGGGTAATCGCAGCCTGTGATGAAGCCCGCTTCGTCGCTGCACAGGTATAGGGCCAGTGCGGCTACTTCTTCGGGTTTGCCCATGCGGCCAATGGGCTGGCTTTTTGATAATTTTTCAAATATCTCGTCCTCGCGGCCGGGATAATTTTTGGAGATAAAACCATCCACAAACGGTGTATGCACCCTCGCCGGCGATATGGTATTGCAGCGGATATTATCCGCCAGGTAATCGCGCGCTACCGAAAGGCTCATGGCTATAATAGCACCCTTGCTCATGGAGTAGGCGAACCTATCGGTAATGCCCACCGTAGCCGCTATGGATGCCATGTTGAGGATCACCCCGCCGCCATTAGCCTTCATCACCGGGATAGCTGCATACAGGGCATTGTAAGCGCCTTTAACATTCACATTATATATGCGATCAAGGTCAGCTTCGGTGGTGCCTTCCAGGCTGCCTACGTGTGCTATACCGGCATTGTTCACCAATACATCAACCTTGCCAACCTGCCTAAAAACATCCAGCACCTGCTCCTGTTTGCTTATATCGGCGGTGTAGCCAAAGGCACTGCCCCGGGCGGCTTTTATTTCGTCGATGGTTTGCGCCGCGGCATCCGTATTCAGTTCGATGATGTGCACCGTAGCGCCTTGTTGGGCAAACAGCACCGATATGGCCCTACCTATGCCGCTGCCGCCCCCTGTTATTACTGCGTGTTTATTTTTTAAACTAAACATATATTTAAAATTGAGCTAAAAGCTAAAAGAAGAAAGATAAAAGCTTCGGACTTTCAACTTTCTGCTTTTAGCTTACAATGACACCCCTCTTTTCCAGGGGATAAAATCGTCTTGTCCTAATATTACCGCTTTGGGCTGCTTAAGGCCGCTGGCTACCTCTATCACATAATCCAGCATCCGGGTGGCCGATTGCGCGATGGTTTCCTCCCCCTCGATAATGGTACCGCAATTCAGGTCCAGTATATCGGGCATTTTGTTGAACACTGCTGTATTGGTAGCTATTTTGATGACCGGCGCAATAGGGTTACCCGTAGGCGTGCCCAAACCTGTAGTAAACAAAACCACGTTAGCGCCCGATGCTACTTCGGCAGTGGTGCTTTCCACATCGCTGCCGGGTGTGCATAATAAGTTAAGCCCGGGTTTGGTTACCTTTTCGGGGTAATCCAGCACATCAGTAACCGGCGAGGTGCCGCCTTTTTTTGCCGCTCCTGCAGATTTTATGGCATCTGTGATCAACCCGTCCCGGATATTGCCCGGCGATGGGTTGGCGTAAAAGCCTGAGCCATCCGCCTCCGCACGCGCATTGTAGGTTCGCATCAGGTCCATAAACTTCAGCGCTTCGGCTTCATCTGCACAGCGGTCGCTCATTTCCTGCTCCACACCGCAAAGCTCGGGGAACTCGGCAAGGATCACGTTGCCACCGAGGCCTACCAGGATATCCGACAGGTAACCCAACGCAGGGTTTGCCGAAATGCCCGAAAACCCATCCGAGCCACCGCACTCCAGCCCAATACAGAGCTTTGATAAAGGCGCGGGTTGGCGCTGTTGTTGGTTAGCTTCCATCAGCCCGGCAAAAGTTTGTTTAAGGGCTTCGTGCAATAGCTTACTTTCGGTACCAATTTTTTGCTGCTCCAGCATTACCAGTGGCTTGCTGAAGTTAGGGTCACGTTTTTGGATCTCGGTTTGTAAAATACCCGCCTGCGCATGCTGGCAACCCAAACTAAGTACCGTTGCACCTGCCACATTGGGGTGGGTGATGTATCCGGCCAGTAAACCGCACAAGGAATCGCTATCGGTACGGGTGCCGCCGCAGCCCATGTCATGGTTCAGGAATTTTATCCCGTCTATATTTTCGAATAGTTTTTTAGTGGTTTGCGCTTCGGGCGATAGCTGCAGGTCGGCCTGTAAAATATCGGCCGCCGTTTTGCCCGAACGGTACATTTCTACCAGGTTATCAACCTCGCTTTCGTAACCGCGTGGTTTGGCAAAGCCAAGCTTGGCCGATAGGGCTTCCTTTAGCACGTTGATGTTCCTATTCTCGCAAAAAACCAGCGGGATCACCAGCCAGTAATTGGCCGTACCCACCGAGCCATCCGCGCGGTGGAAACCCATAAATGTTTTATCGCGATAAGCATCGGCAGCAGCCGGTACTACCCAATTTGTTTTACGGCTGCCCAGTTTAAAATCGTCCGATGCGTGTTTAATATTATTAACCGTTAGGGCGGTGCCCTGCGGGATGTGCTCGCAGGCCTTACCTACCAATACCCCATACATATGAATAGGCGCTTCGGGTTCCAGCGCGGCAATGGTGAATTTGTGCTTGGCTTCAACCGGGGTATGCAGGGTAAAGGTATGCCCACCAAAGTTTATTGGTGTACCAGCGCTAAGGTTGGTTAACGCCACCAGCACATTATCGGCCGGGTGTATCTGTATGTAGGTATGTTTTTCTGCAGGCATAGCTTATGGGTAAGCTTATAAATGGTTTCCGTTTTACGAATATAGAAAAGCTTATAATTATTTAATGTAAAAATTACGTTTAATGTAAAATAATGTGGACAAAAAAAATCCCCCACAAGGTGAGGGATTTGCTATGATGGATTATCTTACTGAAAAGATGGATTATTTTATTTACTGATCAAATTATACAATTCATCCAGTTTTGGCGACAGTACAATTTCAATACGCCTGTTCCTGGATAGTGCCTCGGGTGTGTTGGCGGTATCGATCGGCTGGAACTCGCCTTTACCGGTAGCGGTTAACCTTTTAGGGTCGATGTTCTCGGTCTCGGTTAAGTAACGGGTAACCGATGTAGCGCGCAGTACACTCAGGTCCCAGTTATCTTTTATCTGGCCAAGGTTTTTTATCTTCTTGTTATCGGTATGGCCCTCAACGGCAATATTGATATCGGCCTCTTTGTTTAGCACGGCTGCCAGTTGCTTAAGCGCTTGTTTACCCTTCTCGTCTATTACAATACTACCCGACGGGAACAGCAATTTATCTGTTAACGATACATAAACCTTACCATTACGGATATCAACCGTAAGCCCGCTTTGCTGGAAACCAAGCAATGCCTTTTGCAATTTTTCCTTCAGCGCGTTTGTGGCTTCATCGCGTTTGCGCAAAATCTCTTCCACCTCTTTAAGGCGTGCTTCGCGTTTTTGCAGGTCGGTAGATAGCTGGCTTACCTTTGATGAGCTGGCATTGTAGTTTTTATCAAGGGCGTTATATTTATCATTTAGTCCGCTGTAATTACCTTTTAAGGTCGCCAGTTCCTGGCGGATGCGCGAAGTATCGGCTATCAGTTGTGATACCTGCTCTTCTAACGTGGCGGTACGGGTAGCCAATGAATCGCGCTCGGCTAATAATGCCTTATGCTTTTTAGGCGACATGATGACGCACGATTGCAGCGCGGAAACCAGGAGAGCGGCTAACAATAAGTGTTTAAATTTCATGATATGTAGATTAATAGGTTAAGCAATAGCATTCTTCAGGAAAATATTCAGGGGGTATAGCTTGCTGCAAATATCAACTATCAGCCCGGCAGCATCTTTAGATATTACTTCCTTATCCTTTAAGGGGTGAGAAACGATAAAGCTTTTCAACTTCAGCAGATCGATATTCTCGTTATCCGCGTCGTAGCCTTTTGGTGTTGTTTTCAGCTGGTCCTGCGCCCTGAAATCGCCAAACAGTTTTACAAATCCCTTATCGTTAATTATCCTTTTTAGATCGTTTGCATTATAGTCAATTTCCTGGCGGATGGCTTTCAGGTGTTCGGCTTCGGGCATCCAGTAACCGCCGGCTATAAATGATTTACCCGGCTGGATCTGCAGGTAATACTCTACCCCGCCCAATTTAGAGCCCTGGGTTGGCAGGCTTATGCCAAAATTATTTTTATATGGTGTTTTGTTTTTGCTGAAGCGTATGTCGCGGTAAATGCGCATTACACATTTTTTGGGATCAAGGTCGGCGCTAACGCTGGGGTCAACTTTATGCAGTTTGGTGATGACATTGGCCGCAAGGTCAATCACATTTTCGCGCGCCTTGTCGTATCTTTCTTTATTAGCCTGGAACCACTCCCTTTTATTGTTATCAACAAGCTCTTTTAAAAAATCAAGCGTTTGGGATTGTATCATCCAAAAAATCTCTTTTATTTTAAGCCCACAGCAAGTTCCACCATGAACTATGATCTATGAACCTTTAACTAATTTAAATTAAGCTTTTCGCTGCGGATATTCAGTTCAACATCTTTACGTCGATATTTTTTATACCAAATGTAACCCGCAACGGCAACGGCCAGGTATGGTGCGGCCAGCAGGTACATAATGCCATTATTTAAACCATTGGTTGTTTTTGCGCCGCTTTTCGCATTTGTTTCCACATTAGACGCACACATGGCACATTGCGCTTTTACAGGTACAACACTGCATACCAGCAAACCCATAACCAAAACGATATATACAAACTTTAATTTTTTCATGTAAGTACTTTAAAAATGATAGTACGGCCTGATCATCAAATATACAACAACACCCGATACTGTAACGAATAACCATATAGGAAACGCCCATCTTACCAATTTCTTATGTTTTTGCACCTGCATTTGCAGGCCACGGTAAAAACTTAACAATATTAATGGTAAAACGCCTGCCGCAAGTATAATGTGGGGCACCAAAACGGAGAGATAGATCGTCCTTAAGCTACCTGCAGCTGCACGCTCGCTGTCAGAAAGAATGCCGTCGCCATTTGCATCGCCGTAAATAGTATCGCTACGCATTAAGTAATGAAATAAGATGTATGATACCAGGAACAACGATGACAGGCAAAAGGTTGTTATGTTCAATCGTTTATGAATGGTGATCTTCCCTTGTTTAATAAAGTATAATGATGTTAGCAGTAGTATACTGCATGTACCGTTAATAAAAGCATTGAGTAAAGGCAGATATGGCGTAAATGCCGGCGGCGTAGCGGGGCCGGGTATCAGGTGGCGGTTAAGTACAATAACTACGGTGATAACAAATATGGTTACACCGGTAACAAATCTAAATATGAATTTATCGGTCATTTTGTTGAGTATGGATTAATGACAAAAGATCAAGCACTAACTGGATTAAACAAGCTCCTGTCTTTCGCCAGCAATCTTTGTTCTTGTATCTAATACAACGCTTTATCAACCTTGCGTAATTCTTCGGCTATCAGCACCTTTATCTCGTCGTTAAGCTTAGTGATTTCTGCGGCATTGGTGCCATTATAATAGCCCCTTATGCGTTTTTCGGCATCTATCAGTATCAATTTGTCGCTGTAAATAAAATCGTCCTGGCTTTTTTGCACGGCATTCACCAAAAAGCCGTTGCGGGCCAGGTTGTAAGTTGTAGCAGTATCGCCAGATAAAAAAAGCCATTTATTGGTCGCCTCAAATTGCGAGCTATACTTTTTTAAAACCGGCGGCGTATCCCGTGCCGGGTCAACCGTTATAGATGTAAAGTAAACCATCGGGTTTTTGCGGTAGGCGTATACCAGTTCGCTGATGTTTTTATTTACCGTGGTGCAAATTTGCGGGCAGTTGGTATAAAAAAAGCTGGCTACAAATAACTTTTTATCAAAGTTTTTGAAGGACACCTGCCTGCCGTTCTGGTCCACCAGGTTAAAATCGCCCAGCTTATGGTAAATGGTATCGGGGATGTATTTGCCGTGAAACTTATGCCCCGTTTTGGCAACCACTTTTGGCCCATAAAACGATAGCGGCTTGTACCTGTTTTTACCCTTGGCGGTTAGCAAATAATATAAAAATCCCGGTAACGCTAATATCATTACCAGGATCACTATTTTTTTCAGGACGTATCCTTTACGCATTATGCCCTAAGGTCTATCCAGTAATGGCTTTCGTTTGTAAGCACTAATATCAAGCCTATAATAAATAATATAGGCACTATAATACACAAGGCTAACCCAATTCGCTCGAATTTTAAGTGCATGAAATATGCAACAATGTAAAAAGCTTTAAATAGAGTTAAAACTATGTAAATAGGATTTGCATAATGCAACGGGATGTAGTTTGATGGCACTAACCAAAGTGCAATAATAAACTCCACAACCGTTATACCCAATAATATCAGGAATACATTTATGATTTTTTTACGGGTCATTCCTTCGCCGTGGCCGTGCTCATCGTGATGAACTTCTGCTGATTCTGATGACATATGTTTATCAGTTAAATTTTTTAAACTAAGTAAAAGAAAGTAAATACAAACACCCAAACAAGGTCTACAAAGTGCCAGTAAAGGCCAACTTTTTCGATCATTAAATAGCTGCCGCGTTTTTGGTATGTACCTGCCAACACGTTTATGGTGATAATGATATTGATAATAACACCGCTAAATACGTGAAAACCGTGGAAGCCCGTTATGGTGAAAAATAAATTTGCGAATTGCTGGGCGTATGTACCATAAGTTGCTTCGGCCCCTCCCTTAAATAAGTGCTTCAACTCTTCCATATTAGGGATACTACCCCACCAAAAACCTTCGTGGTGCAGGTGTGTCCACTCTAATGCCTGGCAGCCTAAAAAGGTAAAGCCCCCAATAATAGTTGCTATCATCCACCAAAACACTTCTTTTTTTGCCATACGATGGCCCGCCTCTACCGCTAATACCATTGTAACCGAGCTAAGGATGAGGATAAACGTCATTAAACCCACAAATACAAGGGGTTTGCCGCTGTCATACAAGCCGGGTACCGATTGGAAAACCAGATCGGGCGCAGGCCAGCTGCTTGAGCTAAAACGCAATGAGCCATAGGCAATTAGCAATGACGAAAAGGTAAACGCATCCGAAAGGAGGAAAAACCACATCATCATTTTACCGTACTCAACATTAAACGGAGATTTACCTCCAGACCACGGCGTGGTTTTTACTTCATCAATAGGTGATAATTGTGCACTCATGAGTTTTTATTGTTGGTTCAAAAGTAAAAAAACATACAGATAAATCCATATAATATCGACAAAATGCCAAAAAATAGAAGACATCTGCATACTGTATAAATTTCTAACCTGCTCTATACTGCGGTAACAACGCCAAAGCGTATTACCCAATAACAGCAAGCCGGCTAAAATGTGTAGTAAATGCATCCATATAAATACATATACGAAAGATTGTGTTGCATTTGGATTGGAAAAATAAACGCCCATACCGGGTAAAAGTATAAGCCAGGCGTATACCTGTATCGCGAAAAAAGCAACGCCTAAAAGTATGGTTAATAACAGGTATAACCGTTGCCTGCCGTACTGCAGGGCCTTTGCAGCCCGCGAGGCCATAAACAACGTAACACTGCTTAATACCATTACAGCAGTACTGTAAAGAAAAATATCAGGCAGTTTCATACCCATGGTGTGGGCTTTGGTACCGCCTATGTAAACTATAAAACCACTGGTTAACGCCGCAAAAAACATAAACGATGTGAATATGAAGATCCACATGTTGAATTTTTTGGGTGCCAGGTTCAATCTATCTTCTTGCTGTAACTGAGACATCATTTTCCAATAAAATCAAATAAAAACATTAGCTGCACAACCGGCAGGTAATAAAACGATCCAAACATTAACTTACGGGCGCTGCTTATTTCGCGCGTGCGCATTAAGTTAAATGCCTGGTATATAAATATTAAACTCATTAATAGCGATACTATTGCCAAAACAATACCGGCGTTATGGTTTAAATAGGGCAACAAGCTTACAGGCAATAATGCCAATGTTGTTACAAAGGTGATAATAGCACTTGTGCTATCGCGCTTGCCCGATGGCAGCAGCCTAAAACCCGCCAGTTTATAGTCATCATCCAAAACCCAGGCAATGGCCCAAAAATGCGGAAACTGCCATACAAACTGTATAGCGAATAATATAAGCGCTATCTCGTCAATTTTGGGGTGGGCCGCCACATAACCAATAAGCGGTGGCAATGCGCCCGGTATAGCCCCTACAAAAACCGCTATGGGCGATTTACGTTTTAAGGGTGTATAAGCAAAGGCATACAATATAACCGAGAATATAGATAAGAACCCTGTAGTGGGGTTAAGCTTGCCTAATAAATAGGTGCCCACTATGGCCATTAATAAGCTAAGCACAAGCGCCTGTCCGTTAGTCATGCGGCCAGATGGCAGCGGGCGGTCTGATGTACGGGTCATCAGGCGGTCAAGGTCCTTTTCAATGATCTCGTTAAAGCCGTTTGCCGCCGATGTTACCAGGAAACCTCCAACTATCAGCATCAGCCAGTTGCTCCAAAACTCATGGCTGCTCCAATCAATAGGCCCGTTAACTTTACTACCTATAACAAATGATATAGAGGCCGAAAAAACCACCAGCAGCGTTAAGCGTAATTTTACCAGCTTTATAAAATCTTTCATTTGCCTGCCCCCTGCACGTTTACCGAACTAAATAAATTCAACAATAGATAAAACTGGGCTCCAAATAATAAGCTTGCCAATATTATATGTGATGCCTGTGCAAACGGCGGCAACGCCCAGTACGATAAAAATATGCCGGTTACTATTTGCAGCATTATCATTAAAAAGTTAAAGCTCATTAACTGCTGCTGTATAGAGTGCCTGTTAAACCCTTTACGTATCAGTACATATAATACCAGGTTTGCAAGTAATACTATTACAGCTACATCCCTGTGCTGTGCAAATATATCGCCGGCACGGGTTACCCAGCTTTCGCGGTAGCTGCCCTCTAAATGGCTTGCAACGGCGTCAATCTTCTCGCGCACCTCGGTACCAAATGTTATCTGTAATATGCTTAAGGCTAAAACCACAATAGTAACAATGGCCACTAATGGCTTACGCTGTACTTTGTACCTGCCCTGTACCCTGGCCATATGATAGGTTGCAATACTAATGGCCAATATAGCCAGCGCTATAAGCATGTGCACGGTAACTATCCAGGCAACTAAATTTGTTGATACCACTATTGACCCCAGCCATCCCTGGAAACCAACCAGTACAAGGTTAAATATGCTTAATGACGCTATCAGCTTGCTGCTTTTCCAATATTGAAAAGAAAACACAGCGCAAAGAAATAATAACACGCCCGAAAGAGCGCCTATTAGCCTGTTCACATACTCTGTCCAGGTGCGGGCACTGTTAAATTCTTCGGGCACCAGTATCGATTTGTCGTTACGGATGCGCGTTGCCAGTTGGCTGTATCCAAAAACATCAAGCATTTTTGCAAACTTTTGATTTTTAGCCAGGCGTTTATCTGCATAAACCTTTTTGTAATTAGCGGGCAGCTCGGATATGCTGGTTGGCGGCACATAACGGCCAAAACACTTAGGCCAATCGGGGCAGCCCATACCCGAACCGGTACTGCGCACAACCCCACCGGCCAGTATCAGCACAAAAAGCACAATGATAGTTATGAGGTTAACTTTTAGAAATGTATTGCCGGGTGCTTTTATGCTCATCTTCTAAACTAAACAATTTGAAAATTTGATGATTTGAAGATTTGAAAACTTATTTTCAAACTGCTTAATTTTCAAACTTTCAAATTGCTTAATTTTCAAATTAAGGTATTACTTTACTTCTTCGTTACTCTTTTGAGTATTTGCCCATTTAGTATGTTCCTCTAAACCTGTAGGGTTATCCTCAAAATCATGCGGAAGGTTTGAGCTCATGGTTTGTGAAAGCGGAACCGTTTGTGGTATAAAATCCTCTTCGGCGCCAGGCTTGCTGTAATCATATGGCCAACGGTAAACGGTTGGGATCTCGCCCGGCCAGTTACCATGTAAATGCTCAACAGGTGTGGTCCACTCCAGGGTATTTGAGTGCCATGGGTTTTGCGGCGCTTTTTTGCCCCAGAATATAGAGTGTATAAAGTTAAACAGGAATGCTACCTGCGCTACAGCCGACATAATTGCCGCCCATGTAATAAATGTATTTACAGATAACCACTGTTTCATCGATTCAAACTCGGTGAATGCATAGTAACGGCGTGGTACACCATCTAAGCCCATAAAGTGCATTGGGAAGAACACCAGGTAAGCGCCAATAAACGTTAACCAAAAGTGCAGGTAACCCAAACGCTCGTCCATCATGCGGCCAAACATTTTAGGGAACCAGTGATAAACACCCGCAAGCATACCAAATATAGCAGCCGAACCCATTACCAGGTGGAAGTGGGCAACCACAAAGTAAGTATCGTGCAGGTTGATATCCAGCGCGGCGTTACCCAGGAATATACCGGTTAAACCACCGGAGATAAAGAACGATACCATCCCGATAGCAAACAGCATAGCTGATGTAAAACGGATGTTACCACGCCACAAGGTAGCCAGCCAGTTAAATGTTTTTACTGCCGATGGTACCGCGATGATGAGCGTGGTGATCATGAACACACCGCCCAGGAACGGATTCATGCCCGTTACAAACATGTGGTGGCCCCATACAATAAACGATAGTACGGTAATACCTATAAGCGAGTAAACCATGGCGTGGTAACCAAAAATTGGCTTACGCGAGTTTACCGACATAACTTCGGACGAGATACCCATCGCAGGCATAATTACAATGTACACCTCGGGGTGGCCCAGGAACCAGAACAAATGCTGGAACAGTATAGGGCTACCGCCTTCGTAAGGCTGTACCTGCGTACCGTTCAGCACGATATCTGAAAGGTAAAAGCTTGTACCAAAGCTGCGGTCAAATATCAATAGCACCACACCGGCAACAAGTACCGGGAATGATAACACACCCAATATAGCGGTAAGGAACAGCGCCCATACCGATAGTGGCATTTTCCAAAGGTCCATACCTTTGGTACGCATGTTTAATATAGTACTTACATAGTTTATACCTGCCATTAACTGCGATGCAATAAACAGTACCATACTTATTAACCAAAGCGTCATACCCATACCAGATCCCGGCATGGCTTTAGGCAGTGCTGATAAAGGCGGGTATATTGTCCAGCCACCGCTTGCAGGGCCTTTTTGTACCAGGAACGATGAAAGCATAATAACACTGGCCAAAAAGAAGAACCAGTACGAAAGCATGTTCATGAAAGGCGAAGCCATATCGCGTACACCCAGTTGCAATGGTATCAAAAGGTTGGCAAAAGTACCGCTCAAACCTGCGGTTAGTACAAAAAACACCATTATGGTACCATGTATGGTAACCAGCGCCAGGTAAAAGTTAGAATCTAAACGCCCGCCCGGTGCAAAACGGCCTAATAATGTTTCCATTAATGGGAACGATTTTTCAGGGTAAGCTAACTGGATCCTGAACAGAACTGATAATATCATGGCGATAAAAGCCATTGTAATACCTGTTATAAGGAATTGCTTGGCAATCATCTTGTGATCCTGACTAAAAACGTATGTGTTCAGGAACGTTGCTTTATGATGATGTTGTCCGTGATCGTCTTCGTGATGAACTACTCCGTGATCTTGAACTGATAATGTTGACATACTCGCTAATCTTTTTGTATTAATTGTTTAACGCTAACCTGTTTGGTTGTACTTCTTTTTTCTCTGCAGCAAAATTCAAAGATTTTTTAACCTTATCTGTAAGATATGGCTTTTGCTGCGCTATCCATCCCTGGTATTCGGCCTCTGTAACCACACGTACAATTTTTTTCATGTTGTAGTGCTGGCCGCCACAAATTTTGTTACATAAAATCTCGTACTCGAAATTTGGTTTATTCAATTTTATGCGCATTTCTGCGGTAGTAATGGTTGGCTTAAATTTAAAAAAGGTAGGCAAGCCCGGTACCGCGTTCAATTGTACACGGAAATGTGGCATATAAACGCTATGGATAACATCCTGAGCGTGTATGTTTAACCTGATTGATTTACGCACCGGTATAACCATGGTATCGGCCTGTAAATCGTCGTAACTGTATTTATCCTTAAAGTTGATACCTAATTTATTTATACCGGTTACCAGTTTATAGTTGGTGGCACCTAAACGGGCATCTTTACCGGGGTAACGCAGTTCCCAGGCAAACTGGTGGCCTGTAATATCGATATTGATAGAAGCCGGCTCGCCTTTGGCATCAACGTTATCGGTGATTTTTTGCCAGGTAAAGAAACCGAATATAACCAGTATGGTTAAAACAATAGCCGGGGCAATTGTCCATACTTTTTCAATAGTATTGTTGTGCGGTAAGAAATGGCCGCGGCGTTTTGCATTATAACGGTACCTGAACAGGAAGGTGAACAGCAGGATCTGCGTAATTACAAACACTATCATGGTTAGCACAGTGGTTGTCCAAAACATTTCGTCTATCTTAACACCATGCTCTGATGCAGCATCGGGCAGTATCATGGCGCCGTGAACTTTAAATTCCCAGTACGCGGCGTATCCGCCTGCAATAAGGAATATAAGGCAGCAAATGCCCATTACATTGTTCCAGTTTATAGGCTCTTTACCTTGTATTTGCTGGGTTAGGTCAAATACCCTTAGTATTTTACCAACAATTCCAATAACAAAGCATACGATAAGGAAAAGAAGGATATAGTAACCGGCAGTAGCCAAACCGTTATCCTTAACTGCATCGGCAGCAGGCGATGCGGTAGCCCCGGCTGATTCTGTACCCTGGGCAAAAAGCATGCTTGTGCCCAAAAGCATAAACACAGCTAAAAGCGAAAGTATTTTTTTAGAACTAATTAAATTTTTGAATCCCATTTTATTGGTTATTTGAATTGCTGTATCCGGTTGCAAATTTAACAATTATTATATGTGATGATGCAGGCTCTCTTCTAGGAACGGGTGTTTTTTAGGTATCAGCGAAGTAAACTTGCTTAACTGGGTAAACACTAAATAAGTAAAGGTTCCTGCAAATCCTACAAACACGCCTATTTCTTCAACACCAAAACCTGCGCCTTTAGGGCCAACAGTACCCGGCATTATCATCAGGTAATAATCAAGCCAGTGGCCCACTATCAGTACAATACAGGTCCATTTCATGCGTACTTCTAAACGCTTTGCATCACGCGACATTAACATCAGCAACGGGGCCAGGAAGTTTAGCGTAATATTTACCCAAAACCACCACTTAAATTCGGGCTCCCACCTGATATAAAAGTAAGCCGACTCTTCGGGAATGTTTGCGTACCAGGTAAGGAAGAACTGCCCAAACCATACGTATGTCCAGAAGATAGAAAAACCGAAAATGATCTTACCCAGATCGTGCAGGTGATCTACCGCTAACCAGCCCATATAGCCTTTTTTGCGCACATATATAATAATAAGCGCTATCATGGCAACGCCCATTACGTGTGCCGCGGCAAGGTTGTACCAACCAAACATGGTAGAGAACCAATGCGCTTCTAACGACATGATAACCCCAAAGGCAAATAATGGGAACGTAAAGCCAAACAGTACTAAAAATATAACCGATAGCTTAAAGTTCTTTTTATAATTTACCATGTTACCGGTAGTATCTTCATCGTTAGAGTTTTTAGCTATCGACCAGCCTAAAAAGCTGTACGACCCTAATAAAACGATCAGTAACGCATAAAACGACGGGATGCTTAGGAAAGCAGATTTACCCGCTATTATAGCATCATAATTTTCGCTGCCCATTATGGTAAGGCCGTGTGCGGCCCAGTGTGCATATAAATATGGTACAAGTTCTTTTTTACCGTCTTCACCAACAATTTCGTGGGTTTGGAACAACCCTGCAGTAACTACTATAAGTAAAATAAGGCTTGCAAATGGCAATACTTTAGCCAGCGCCTGCGGCACCCTTAATAAAGCAGCCGACCAGCCAGATTGCGATACGTACTGGTACGCGCTAAAGAATACACCACCAATGCAGATACAAACAAAGTAGTACGACATTAGCAATAAGTTGCTGTATGTACGCTGGATGTGCTCGCCGCCTTCAAATACAAAACCAAAAGCTATAGCTAAAACACCAATTACAATTGCAACCAGGCTAAATGTTTTCAGTTTGCCGGTGAATTCAAATCTTTCTTCAAAACTATTATGAGTTTTCATTAAAATTAATTCTTATAAATTTTGTAAATGGTGTACATACATAACTATCTTCCAGCGTTCTTCGGGTGCAACTTGCGACGCGTAAGAACCCATCGCATTAACACCGTAAGTTATAGTATGATAGATTTTCCCGTCTGTAAGATCTTTCATTGCGCCACCGCGAGACGACTGCCCTTTTGAGTATGACGGCGGCGGCGGGTAACCGTGCTGAACTACCAAACCATCGCCCTGCCCGGTTATGCCATGGCATGGCGAGCAAAAAGTTGTAAATAACGCCTTACCTTCTGCTAAATGTGCAGGGGTTTGTGCAATAAGGCTGGTTACTTCAAGGCCTGCTTTTTCGTAACCATCTTTAGTGTTCGGGTAATCAAAACGTTTAAACCCGATAGGTGTAGTACCGGCCGGCGGCAACTGTGCTGTTTTACCGTCCTTAAAGTTTGGATTGGCCTGGTCAGGGTCAAACGCGGTATGCTCGTACATATTGGGAGCGTATTCCCAACCGGTACTGCGCTTATCCTTACACGATGTAATTACTATCGATGCAGCGATAACGAAAACCGTTGTGCCCAATATTCTAAATTTATTCATAGCTAACATATTTCCTTTCGTTATGCTTTACTTCTACTGCTCCTGCTTGTTTTAATAAATTGGTTATATCCTCATGCGGAACGTTCCCTTTAGCGCTAACCGCTATAACAAAACGGTCGTCGGTTGCGCGCAGGTCCATTACACGCGGGGCGCGGCCCGGGAATAAATGCGTTGCGGCAAAAAAGGTTATCGTCATACCAAAAGCGGTAAATAAAATGGTCCACTCAAAGGTAAAAGGTACAAAGTTTGGTATGGCAAAGCTTGGCTTACCACCTACGTTCATTGGCCAATCGTGTACCAGCATGTAATAGATCATGCTGAATATTACGGTACCGCCAAGGCAACCAAAGCAGAATGCCGCGTAACCTAATCTCGAATCTTTAACACCCATTTTGGCTTCGATACCGTGTATAGGCATCGGTGTGTAAACATCGTAAATAGGGATACTATTTTTCTGCAGATTATCGATACCCTGCATCATATCGTCAGGATCATCAAAAAGGCCTAATATAAATTTAGTGTTGCTCATTTTTATACTTTTTCGTAATCAGCCATGTCTACGCTATCATACTTAGTTAACGACTCTTTGTAATATTGAACTTCGGCCGGTTCAAGGTGGCCTTCGTCAATAAGTTTTTTCTTGGCCTGCTCGCTCGATGATTTTAGCAGTAATTTCACCTCGGCAATTGCAACCGATGGCAACACCCTGATAAATAACAGGAACATGGTAAAGAATATACCGATAGAACCGATGAATACGCTCACATCTACCCAGGTTGGATAAAACATTGCCCAGCTCGACGGAATATAATCGCGATGCAGCGAGGTTACGATGATCACGAAACGCTCGAACCACATCCCAATGTTCACGATGATAGAGAAGCCCCACGAAAGCGCTATATTGGTACGTACCTTTTTAAACCACATTACCTGGGTCATGATAACGTTACAGCCGTACATCATACAACCGGCCCACCAGTATGGCCCTATAAACCTGTTAAGGAAAGTATATTGCTCGTATTCGCTGCCAGAGTACCAGGCGATGAAGAACTCGGTAAGGTACGCCACACCTACAATTGAACCTGTTAACAAGATGATCTTGTTCATCGATTCGATGTGGAACATGGTGATGTAATTTTCTAAACCCAATACTTTACGGGTAACCAGCAACAGTGTTTGCACCATCGCGAAACCAGAGAAGATAGCCCCTGCAACAAAGTACGGAGGGAAAATGGTGGTGTGCCATCCCGGTACCAGCGAGGTGGCAAAGTCAAATGATACAATGGTGTGTACCGATAGTACCAGTGGCGTTGCTATACCTGCAAGTATAAGTGATACGGTCTCGAAACGCTGCCAGGTTTTTAAAGAGCCTGTCCAGCCGAAAGACATGATCGAATAGATACGGCGGCGTAAGCCTGTTGCGCGGTCGCGGATGGCTGCAATATCGGGTAGTAAACCTGTGTACCAGAATAATAATGATACCGAGAAATATGTTGATATCGCGAATACGTCCATCATAAGTGCCGAGTTCCAGTTTACCCATAACGAGCCGTACTGGTTTGGCAGTGGTAAAGTAAAGTAAGCTAACCACGGGCGGCCCATGTGCGCAACAATGTACGTAGCCGCGCAAATTACCGCGAAGATGGTCATCGCTTCGGCCGAGCGGTTGATGGAGTTACGCCAGTTTTGGCGGAACAATAGTAATACAGCAGAGATAAGCGTACCGGCGTGACCAATACCCACCCACCATACGAAACCTGTAATATCCCAGGCCCAGCCAATTGTTTTATTTAAGCCCCATGCGCCTAAGCCAAACCAAAAGGTATAGCTGATAGCTACTACCCATAACAGCGAGCCTAACGAGGCCACTGTAAAGCCTATCCACCAGGCTTTATTGGGTTTATTTTCAACAGGCAACAATATATCGTTAGTAATTTGGGCATAGGTTATATCCTTGCCCGTCATTAACGGTTCCCTGATTATCGATTCGTTGTGAGATGCCATATGTTATATATCTCTTGTATAATTAAGCCTGTAATTCAGATGATGTATTCCTAACTTTTACCTGGTAACCAATACCCGGTTTTACGTTTAGCTCTTCCAGCACGTAGTAGGTACGCTCGCTTTGTAAAGCCTTGTAAACTTCAGATGTTTTATCGTTACGGTTACCAAATACTATAGCGTTTGCCGAGCAGGTTTGCTGGCAGGCAACTTTAACCTCGCCATCCTTAAGCGGGCGTTTTTCTATCTTAGCCTGTAATTTACCTGCCTGGATACGCTGTACGCACATCGAGCATTTTTCCATAACCCCACGGAAACGGGTAGTAACATCGGGGTTAAGCACTAATTGTGTGTGCTCGTTGTTAAGGTAGTTATCAAAGCGCGAATCGTTCCAGTAGTTAAACCAGTTAAAGCGGCGCACTTTGTATGGGCAGTTGTTTGCGCAGTAACGTGTACCAACGCAACGGTTATATGCCATTTGGTTCAATCCTTCGCTGGAGTGTACGGTAGCTAATACCGGGCAAACAGTTTCGCAAGGCGCGTGGTCGCAGTGCTGGCAAAGCATTGGCTGGTGAACCACAGTAACGTTATTAAGATCATCAAGCTTAGCTATCTCTCTTTCTTTGGTTACCGCGTTGCCGTTACCATCATCGTTATAGCTGTAATACCTGTCAATACGTATCCAGTGCATTTCGCGGCGGCGGCCAACTTCGTCTTTACCAACAACAGGGATGTTATTTTCTGCGCTACATGCTACAACGCAAGCGCCGCAACCTGTACATGCATTTAAATCGATAGCCATAACCCAGTCGTAAACAGGGCGCGCGTGTATTTCGTCATCCTTAGATCCTTCCCACAGATCGTATTCTTTGTGCTCGCCATGGCTTCCGCTGTTTACCGATGCATCTTTTTTGTATTCGGTAAAGGTAGCTTCGCGGATGATGTTACGGCCCTCGATAGAGTGGTGCGTTTGTGTTTGCGAAAGCGGGAATATATCACCGGTGCCGTTAAGGTTTGCTATAGCGGCAGTCTGGAATGTTCCGTTACTGAAGGTATAAAAAGGATATGCGTTTTTACCAACGTTGTTACCAACCAAACCGGCTGCTGTACGGCCGTAACCAACAGCTACCGATACGGTACCCGGGGCTTGCCCTGGCTGCGATAAAACCGGTAATGATATTTTGTAACCGTTCGCCTCTATTTCTACCACTTCAAATTCATCAAGGCTTAACCTTTTGATATCTGACGGAGACATGGCGGCGTAATTGTCCCAGGTAACTTTCGATACCGGATCCGGCAGTTCCTGCAACCAGGGGTTGTTGGCCTTTTTACCATCGCGCATACCAACAGACTGGTAAACCTGCAGCTCAAATTTATTATCGCCGGCAACTAATTTAGCGCTTTGGCTTTGTATGGTTTGGGCTACCGCGTTAAGGTCCTGGTTAAAGGTGTATGTACCGGCGGCAACAGGGGCTGCTAAAACAAACCCGGTTTGCAGCAGGGTTTCCCAACCGGCCTGGCCCGATAAGCCGCCTTTGGCCAACAAATTGGTGTTCCAGTTATTTCTAACGTATGTGTAATAATCTTTAACCGCGTTATCGCTCCATACCAGCAGGCTTTGCTCGGCCTGGCGGGTATTGTTAACCGGGTTAATGGTTGGCTGCATAATAGTGTAATAACCCTCAACAGAGCTATCATCGCCCCACGACTCTAAATAGTGATGGTTTGGCGCTACCACATTACAAAGCGTAGTGGTTTCGTCGGCATGGTCAGATAATGACACTTTCAAACGAACATTCTTCAACGCGTCCTTAACAGCATCAGCCGAGTGGTAATCATAAGCAGGGTTGGCATCAAGGAATATCGCCGCGCCTACCGTTCCATTTTTAGCCTGGGTTATAAAGTCAACGATCTCGCCATCGTTACCGGCATACTGGCGCGATGGGTTATCAAGGTTGATAGTAGTACCGTAGCTTCCTAACAAGGAGTTAATGGCATTTACCAATACCTGTGCCGCAACATCGTTTGAACCGCAAACCACAAGGGCTTTGCCTTTTGCTGCTTTAAGTTCGGTTGCTACTAAAAGTATGGCTTTATCTGCGTTGGCAGTTGTTAATTTTTTTGAACCCGGTAACGTTGTGCCCGATAAGGCATTGTAAAGGTTAACCAGTGCCGGGCCTTCTTCTGATGGCTTAATGGCTACACGTACATCTGCGTTTGTACCGGTCATGCTCATGCCGGTTTCAAACTGGATGTGGCGCGACATCTTTTTAGCCTCAAGCGATTTGTTGTTCCTGTTTGATACGTACTGGCGGGTAAATTCCTCGCCCGATATCCAGGTACCCAGGAAATCGGCGCCAAAGCTTACAATGATATCTGCTTTATCAAAATTGTAATGTGGCAATACCGCTTTACCAAAGCTGTTTTGGTTAGCTTTTATAATACCGGTATACGATACCGCATCATAGCTTACGTGTTTTGCAGTAGGGTATTTTAATATAAAATCGGCAATAACCGCCTGGGTAGACGGGCTGTGGATGGTTGATGTAACAATGCTTATTGTTTTACCGCTTGCGGCAATAGCAGCAAGTTCGCTTTTCACAAAGGCATCAACGCTTCCCCAGCTGCTGTCGTTACCGTTTTGCTGCGGGTCTTTAATGCGGCTGGTATCGTAAAGTTCAAGTACCGATGCCTGCGCCTGCGCGCTTAAGCCACCTTTTGATAAAAGATCGTTAGGGTTACCTTCAACCTTAATAGGGCGGCCTTCGCGGGTTTTAACCAGTATCGCGCTGCCATCATAAGTTGATGAGTAGTAGTTGGCAACACCCGGCGTTACCTCTTCGGGCTTTATCAGGTATGGGATCGATTTATGTACGGGTACTTTTTGGCAAGCCGCTAAAGTAACAGCACCTACACCAAAGCCAAGCGCCTTTAAAAAGTCGCGGCGAGGGGTTTTAGCCGATAAGCCACCTCCGCTTAAAACCTCTTCGATAGGAATAGGTTCAGCAAATTCGTGTTTATTTTTCTCAACAAATTCTGGTGTTTTGTTCAGTTCTTCTAAACCTTTCCAGTATTTTTTATTGCTATCCATTTAAGTTATATAAACTGTAATGTTGTGTTCTTTTGAATTATTAATAATGGCACTTGCCGCATTCAATACCGCCTAAAACAGCCGCGGTAACCTTCTCGCCCTTTTTAATTTTATCGTGGGCAGCAAGTATGCTATCGTAGTAAGCGTTACCTTTTCCGTTAACCTCGGTACGTTTGTGGCACTGTATACACCATTTCATGGTAAGCGGCGAGTATTGGTATACTTCCTTCATTTCCTGAACCTGGCCGTGGCAGGTTTGGCATTTAATGTTACCCACCTTAACGTGTTGCGAGTGGTTAAAGTAAGCCAGATCGGGCAGGTTGTGCACGCGCACCCACTGCATTGGCTTAGCTTTAGTGCTATCGTATTTAGCGGTGTTAGGGTCGTAACCTAAAGCATCGTAAATTTTATGGATCTCAGGAGATTCTGTTTTAACCGATTTGTGGCAGTTCATACAAACGTTCAGCGATGGTATCGAAGCGTTTTTAGATTTGAACGCGCCGGTGTGGCAGTACTGGCACTCTAACTTCATTACACCTGCGTGCAGTTCGTGCGAGTATTTAATGGGTTGTACCGGCTGGTAACCCTGGTGAACGTTGGTGTTCCACATGGTTACCCAGCTAAAGCTGCCCATTGCAATGGTACCGCAAAGCACTATAAAAAACACAAGTTTTTTATTCTTAAGCAGCTTTTTTACGGTAGCTAAACGGTTAGCTTTTGCTTCCTCATCGGTAGTTTCTTCTTCTTCCGGCAGTAAGCCTTGTTTGTTTAACAGTAAACGCTCAAGTGTTGCAATAACCTTGTTTAATACCAGGATAACAATGAAAGCGATAAGGATAACACCTATAAGGCTCCATACAACCAGGCTGCTTGGGCCGCTTGGTTCGGTAGGGACTGGAGGTTTTTTACTGGTATCGTCCTGCATTTTTTTCCACTCGGTACGTACGTAAGTTATTACGTTACCTACATCGGCATCGCTAAGCTCTTCAAACGAGGTCATGGTAACCTGGTTAAATTCGTTGAAGATCTTAACCGCTTTCGGGTTTTTAGCAGCAACTAACGCCTGGCTGTTTTGTATCCATTTGGTTAGGTATGCATCATCTGTTTCAGATGTTAACTGCGGGCCTAAGGCCGGGCCGGTTAAACGCGTCTCTATTTTATGGCACGCGGTACACTTGGCCTTAAATATAGCTTCACCTTTTGCTGCATCTGCCTGCGCCTGGGCTGTTAGCCCATAAACAACCAAACCGGCAACCAGTAAAACCGACCTTGAAAACTGTTTAAAAATCAATGAGATATTTCTCATAAAAGGTATTTATGCTAAATAATTTTATATTAAAGTGTTAAACGGACGTAGAGCTGTATGTTTTTGCCACTTTTTCAGGCACAAAAGTATAACTTATTACAGTATCGCTGACAATATAATGACAGCAATATCTAATTTATAATCGTTCTAAATTATTGATAAAAGCCCTTTAAATACCCCTGAAGGCATTTTTTGTATATTATTGATACTTAAGCACAAAAGATATTATTTGTAATACTTTTAAATGCGGGTTATTGTTTTAGCATCCGGGCAAATATCAAACGCCGAAATTAGGAGTTAGCTTAAAAGTACAATAAACTTTTTAAACGGCTGATAACAGGCCCCTATAATTTAGCCACCTGTTACAAAATTACCACCGCGGATATTAACATTTGTACCATAACTTAGCTATTGACCATTATTAAAACCCCCGGCTTTTATGAATATCACAAACAACACCTTTTTACTGCGCCTGGTAGTTGCCGTAATCCTTTTAATGCATAGCATCCCCGGGATGTTTGATAACGGCATTAACAACTTTGGAAAATTATACCTTAACGAAGCTGGCTTTGCCCCTATTGGCCTGCCCCTGGCATGGGCAATAAAACTATCGCATATTGTATGTGCATTTTGTTTTTTGTTTAACCGGTACGTAAAGCCTGCGGCCATTTTAACCATCATCATATTAATTGCCGGGATAGTTATGGTTCATTTGAAGGAAGGATGGTATGTTGTAGGCGGCGGCCGTAACGGCATCGAATTTAATGTGCTGCTGATAGCAGTACTGGTAACCGTGATGTTCCCTGATGGATTTAAAAAGGCAACAGTAGTATAAACACGGTTATTGTATCGCATAAAAAAGCCCATTTCGAAATTTATTCAAAAGGGGCATTTTGGTCTCTATAAGTTAATTATTGCTTTAGTATCCAGGCAAATATCAACGGCACAACTATAGTTGCATCGCTCTCAACAATAAACTTAGGGGTGTTGATATCCAGTTTGCCCCAGGTAATTTTTTCGTTTGGCACCGCGCCCGAGTACGAACCGTATGACGTAGTAGAATCGCTCACCTGGCAAAAGTAGCTCCAGAAAGGGATATCCTGCATTTCCATATCCTGGTAAAGCATAGGTACTACGCATATCGGGAAATCGCCGGCTATACCACCGCCTATCTGGAAAAATCCCACGCCTTTACCTCCCGAATTTTTAGGATACCAGTCGGCCAGCCATGCCATGTATTCGATACCGCTTTTCATGGTGGTGGCCTTTACCTCGCCCTTTATAACGTACGATGCAAAGATGTTACCCATGGTAGAGTCTTCCCAGCCCGGTACAACAATTGGCAGGTTGCGTTCGGCAGCTGCCAGCATCCACGAGTTTTTTGGGTCTATTTCGTAATATTGCTCCAGTTCGCCGCTCAGCAGTATTTTGTACATGAATTCATGCGGGAAGTAACGCTCACCTGCGGTATCAGCATCTTTCCAGATCTTGTAAATATGCTTCTGCAACCTGCGGAAGGCTTCTTCTTCGGGGATACAGGTATCCGTTACGCGGTTGTAATGGTTCTCTAACAGGTCCCACTCGTCCTGCGGACTAAGATCACGATAGTTAGGTACGCGTTTGTAATGCGAGTGCGCTACCAGGTTCATGATATCTTCCTCCAGGTTGGCGCCTGTACACGATATAATATCAATTTTACCCTCGCGGATCATTTCGGCAAGCGAGATGCCTAATTCGGCGGTACTCATGGCACCTGCAATGGTCACCATCATTTTGCCGCCTTCGGTTAAATGCGTTTCGTAACCTTTGGCTGCGTCCATTAATGCCGCTGCATTAAAATGCAGGTAATTTTTCTCGATGAACTGAGATATAGGGCCTCTTGCTGTGCTCATATTGTTTGCTCTTTATTATTCTGCAAAACTAAGTATTTTGCGCACATCAGAATTTTAAATTACAAATTCGGTAAAACAAGCGCTTTAAATTTACCTTTGTTACAAAGCGGAAAGCCAAAAGCAGAAAGCCAAAAGCAAAAATATCCTGGAAAGCTTTCAGCTTTAGTCTTTAAGCTCAAGAAGCTTATTACATGAAAAAATTTATCACTATCATACTACTTTCCGTGCTTATCCAGCCGGTTTTTGGGCAGGTAAAGCTATTGCCAAAATTCATCCGCAAAATGTATTTTGAAAAAGATACCACCAAAAAAGCCAGCTTTGTGGTGCTGCCGGTAATAAGTTCGGCCCCCGAAACAGGACTGGAGGCGGGTGGCTCGGCACTTTATTCTTTTTATACCGATACGGCTGGCAACGATACCCGTGTATCAAACATATTTGCTTACGCCACCCTCACCACCAAAGGCCAGAGCCGTTTAAACCTGAGCACCAGCTACTGGGCACCACATAACAATTATCATTTTACCGGGCAGGCTGGCTATATTAATTTCCCGTTTGATTTTTATGGAATAGGTAACAATACCCGCAAGGCCGATGCCGACCGCCTGGGCCAAAAACGTGTACGGGTAACTTTTACCGGCGAAAAAAAGATAAGCAGCAACATTTACATAGGCCTTGTTGGCGGCGGCTATGATTACCGCTTTAACGACCAGGAAAGCACCGGCATCTTCGCTACCGACCCAGGCATTGAGGGTAAACATGGGGGTACTATCCTGTATGTAGGCCCAACTTTTATATTCGATAGCCGTAACAATAATACCTATACTACCAAAGGCAGCACCTTAACCAGTTATTTTAATATCATGAATGGTGTAGGGGGCAACAGCGGTTACAGTGGCGGTTTCCTGAATGTAGAGTTTACCCAGTTTTTTGCGCTAAGCAAAAAGTTTGTTTTGGGGTTTGATATCCAAAGCCAGAACATGACGGGCAGCCAATCGCCGTTTTACCTGTTGCCCGCCCTGGGCAGCGACGAGATGATGCGCGGCTATTACAACGGCCGTTTCCGCGACCGCAACCTGATAGCCGGACAAACCGAACTACGCTACCGTATGAGCGAACGTTTTGGTATTGTAGGCTTTATAGGCACCGGCGAAGTATTTAACAAAGAGTTTAGCGCCAGCCAGCTAAAGCCAAATTATGGCGGCGGACTGCGTTACTTCTTCGACGTGCAAAAAGGCCTCAGCATCCGCGTAGACTATGGCGTTGGTGAAAAACGCCCCGGCGAAAGCAGGCAAAGCGGTGTATATGTGGGATTAGGGGAAGCGTTTTAGTTTAGCAGCATATAGTTCATAGATCATGGTTCATGGTAGCTGCTGCTATGATTTATAAACCAATCGTTTTATGTTCCCACTATGATCTATGAACCATCAACCATGAACTCCCTTACACTCGTATCTTAAAGTCTTCCTTCGCCTGCCCTGGCTTAAAGAAAACCAGGCCTATCCAGTAAAGGTCAACCGTGGCGGTTACATCGGGATGGGCTTTTATTTGCGCCCAGGCTTGTTTCATGCCCTCGCTCCAGTAAATATCATCAAATATCAGCATGGTGTTTTCGTGCACTTTGGGCAGGCACCATTCAAAATACTTAAGGGTGGCATCGCGCTGGTGGTTGCCGTCGATATATACAAAGTCAAGCTTATCCAGCCCGGCAATTACATTGGGCAGGGTATCGTCAAAGTTGCCGGTAATAACATTAATATCCTTAACCCCTGCCCTGTCAAATACATCTTTAGCAACACCCGCGGTTTGGGGGCAGCCTTCCAGGGTAAAAATTTTGGCATCGGGTGCGGCGGCATGCAGGTACAGGGTGGTTATGCCCAGGCAGGCACCTAATTCTACAATGTTTTTGGGCCTGGTGAATGCCGCAAGCCGATAAAGCAATTTGGCCAGCTTAGGCGGTTTTAAGGCATTCAGCGTAATGGCGCTTATTTTTTTCTGTTTATTGTTGTTTACATGCGAGCCTGCGCCCAGGTCGGTAATGGTGATGTGGCGGTCATCTATCAATAGCTGGTCGCGCTGCTGTTCAATACTATCATATATCGGATAGGGCTTTTTATCATAGATAACCTCATCTACCAAACGGTACACAAACGGCGAGTGCAAACCATGACGGTTTTTTGACTTAAGCCTGTGCAACAGAAAATCCTTTGCGAACGTTAAATTGAACATAGCTGTAAAAATATTAAAACGTTTAGTATTTTAGCATTAGAGAAATGATTAATCCTACAGAAGTTAATTCACTCATTCGTTTACTGGACGACCCCGATACCGAAATATACGGGCACGTTCATCAAAAGCTGCTCTCGTACGGCCCCGAGGCCATCCAATACCTCGAAGATGCTTTTGAACAAGCCTTTGACCCCGTACAGCAGGAACGCATTGCAAACCTGGTGCACGAGATCCAGTTTGGCATCGTAAAAAACGACCTGAAGCTTTGGCATCAGAGCGGTGGCTTCGACCTGCTGCAAGGCATCCTGATCATTAACCGCTACCAATACCCCGACCTGGATGAGCAAAAGGTTATTAACCAGATAGAATCTATTAAACGCGACATCTGGATACAGATGATGAACGAGGCCAGCCCGGTTGAACAGGTTAAGCTGATGAACCACGTATTTTACAGCATCCATGGGTTCAGCGGCAATACCACCAACCACCGCGACCCGCAAAACAGCTACATAAGCCAGGTGCTGGAAACCAAAAAAGGCAACCAGATCTCGCTGGCCATTATTTATTCCATCATAGCCCAAAAGCTGGATATCCCGGTTTACGGGGTTAACCTGCCGCAGCATTTTATACTGGCCTATTTAGATGAAAACCCCGAGACCGAGTTTGAGGGCGGCATCCTGTTTTACATAAACGCTTTTAACAAAGGCTTCATTTTTGGGCGGCGCGATGTGGATATGTTTTTAAAGCAGCTGAACCTGCAGTTTGATAAGCAGTTTTACGAGCCTTGCTCAAACGCCGAAATTATTAAGCGTGTACTGCGCAACCTCATCAGCGCCTATGAGCACTTGGGCTCGGCAGAAAAGGTTGACGAACTGAACGAATTACTGGTGATATTGAACCCTCCAAACTCCTAAAAAGGTGTCTTTTTTTACGAGATCCTTAACGTTAGCAAGGTGATATCATCAATGGGTTTACCTTTTACAACGTGGTTTATATGGCCCATCAGGGCTTCGTTAAACTCATCCGGGTTTAGCTCACCATTCAGCGCCACAAATTCCAGCAGTTTATCCTCGTCCCAATTCTTCAAATTTTGCGAGTCGTAATCCATCAGGCCATCGGTATAATTAAATATCAGGCTGCCCGGCTCAATATCTATTTCGCCCTCGTTTAAAAAAGGTAATTCGTCAAATGCGCCTATCATGGTTGTGCCCAGCTTAAGCGGTACCGCCTCCCCTTCGGAGTATAGTATGGTTGGGTTGTGGCCGGCATTTATGTAATTAAGCTTCCGGGTCTTCTCGTTATACTTGGCCAAAAACAGCGTAATAAAGCGCTCGCCTTTGGTATTATTTATTACAATTTTATTCAGCCGCTCCACAACCGAGGTAAGGTCCTCTTCAATCGCTGCCAAACCGTGCAGGCTGGCCTGGAAATTTGCCATCAGCAAAGCCGCCGATATTCCCTTGCCCGATACATCGGCAATACACCATAAAAATTCATTTTCGTTGAGGCGAAAAAAGTCGAAATAATCGCCGCCTATATCCTGGTGCGGCAGGTATTTGGCGCCAACCTCTACCCCTTCTTCTTTATGTTCCCTTAGGGGGATAAGCATGTTCTGCACTTCAACAGCCAGCTCCATTTCGCGCTGAAAGCGCTCGGCCTGCAAACGCTCGCGGAAAAGCTTCTTATTCTCTAACGCCACCACAATTACGTTGATCAGGGTCTGGATAAAGTTCAGGTCGTTGTTAAGCATATCGCCCGAGGTGTTGAAATCGCCAATAAGCGCGAATGCCAGGGCTTTATTTTTGTGGTATATGGGGATAAAATAATTATATCGGCACAGCACATTATCGGCATGGCCCGTTAGCTCGGCCGGCGATCTTATTTTGTTTAAATGCGCCCAGGTTTGGTTTAGTGTAACAGCGGTTTCTATATCCCCGCCATATTTGGAGATGCAGCTATACGCGCCGTCCTTCTCTATCAAAAAGCGAAACTTGCCAACCTGTAAGTAATTTTTAAGGATAACCTCCAGCATTTGTATCAATGTTGGGGTTGGGGTGTTTTTGTTAATAGCCCTGGTAACTTCCAATAACGAGTTTAACTCCGACTGCCTTTTAAGCAGCAGCCTTATCAATTCGTCTTCGCCAGAACTATCGTTGTTATTTTGCATTGAGTTTTAGGTAGCCTAAAATAGCTAAATATTCTTTTTTTAGTGTAGCACAGTTCCTTTTTTTTGAGCAGATATAAAAATAGGGCACATTTACCTTACAATGCGGCCTTTCCAGGCATATTTACGGGTGTTGCCAATAAGGCCAACGTACACAAAATAAACAATATGTATAGGGATAAGAATTACAAGCAGGCCAACCAGGTTCGATCGCTTAAAAAACGCGGTTATGGGTAACAAAAAACCAACTTCAATCACATATTTTAACAGGAACTGAACTAAAAAAAGCTTTAAATAAAAGATATTATAGAAGCCCAGCCCGGCATTTACCAGCAGCGAAAGGTTAAACAGCCAGATGCAAACCGCCAGCGCCACCACTTTTTTATCTTTATACCGGGTTGATTTTGATGCCCAGCGCCTGCGCTGCTGCAAAAACTCCTGCAGGGTATGCTTGGCATGAGTAAATACTATCGCTTCGCGGCTTTTAAAAAACCCGATTTTTTCAGGATAAACCTCCGCTACCTTTTGCAGCAGCAGTTCGTCATCGCCCGATGCCAGGTCGTCTATCCCTTTAAACCCGCCCACTTCATAAAAAACATCCTTGCGGTAAGCAAAATTGGCCCCGTTACAGGTTGATGCCCGGCCGTTGCCTATAAATGCCGCGCCGATACCTATCAGGTACGAAAACTCCAGCGTTTGCAGGCGCTCAAATAACGATACCTCTTCAAAATAGGTTACCGGCGATGATATCATTACCGCTTGCTGTGTTTCGTAATACCCCACAATCGACGAAAGCCACTGGCTGCCCATACGGCAATCGGCATCGGTACAAACCATTAACTCCCCGGTTGATAATGCAATAGCTTCGGCAATGGCCTTTTTCTTATAGGAGTTTAGCGGCTTATCTTCGTTTAGCTGTAAAAGCTTTACGCCATGCGTGGCATAGCTGCGTATAATGGCGGCGGTATCATCGGTAGAGTGGTCGTCTACAATAATAATTTCGGTTAGGTGTTTAGGGTAATCCTGCCCAATAATATCATCAATGGTATAACGGATGCGCGCTGCCTCGTTACGGGCGGCTATAAGTACGGTTACTTTTGTGTTTAAAGGCGCGTTGCCAGTTGCGGGGCGCTTTAATGCCGCCCAGCCCTTTATTAAGTAGGCAACAACCAGCAGGTACAGGCCTGTTAGCAATAAGGAGATGATACTATGCAGTGCGGTCAAAAAATTTCAGTTTAAAAACAAATACCGAACCTATAATGGCAGGGATAATAAGGTTTATCAGCCATATGGATGATACCGCTGCAATAATAGCTATTTGCTGGTTGGTTACATATAAAAATAAATGCATGGCGGTAAAGCTGCGTACGCCGATGTCAAGCAGGTCTAACGATGGCATGGCCGATTGAATGAACAGGAAAACAAATACAGTCATCATCATGCTGTAAAACGGGATGCCGGGCAGCAGCAGGTGTATCACTAAATAATATTGCAGCGAGAATACAAAAAAGCGTGCCAGGCTGTATCCAAAAACTACCCAAAGCTCGTTGGTATTATACCTGCCCATTATATCGAAAAAGCGGTTGTATTTCCTGAGGAATTTGATGCGGTTAAGCCAGGTAACCAGCCAGCTTATATTGAAATAAAAAAGCAGGAACAGCCCTAAAAAAACAAGGGATAATGCCACTATACCTAAATACAACCACATGTTTACAGGTAAGAAATGATAAATGAACCATAACGAAGCAAGGATACCCACCAGGTTAGTTATCACGTTTTGCGCAAATGCACCCACCGCCATGGCAAAAACCCCGTGTATGCGTTTACGGTTTGGCAGGAACATTACACGGCCGCCATACTCGCCTATTCTATTTGGGGTAAAGATAGCCCAGGTTAGCCCGCAAAAAACGGCTTCTACAGCCACCCATACCGATATAGCGGTTAATTTTTTTGCCAGGTACTGCCATTTCAGGCTTTCTAAAAACCAATTTAAAACCATCAGCAACACCACAGCCGATAAGGTATAAATAACCCGGCCGGTGCTTATAACCGCTGTTAATGATTCAAATTGTTTAAGGCTCTCATTTTTGCCCGAAAACTTGTTGTATATAAATAAAAAAGCTAAAACAAGTATGGTTGCTTTAATAAGGTGCGAGAATATTTTTTTGGCGGAGGCTGTCAATCTTAAAATTTGTACAATGTTACAAAAAGCAAGTTAAAAGCCGGGAAGCAATAAGGCTGTATGCGATAGATATTTTATCCATGCTTGTAAAATGTGATAGCAGTATTGGTAAGTTATGCAAATTACAATATTCAGATGGTTTTGTTTAACATGGGAATTTTTAGATGCAATAAGCGTTATGTATTGCATGTGGCTTAGATCTAAAAAGTATTTTATCTGTTACAATATTCAATTGATCGCGGCAAATCCATACCGAATAGCGATATTTCTAAACTAAAACTGATAACGATGATCTTACAAAAGAATGCCTTTTTGCTGGCCTTAAGTTTTTGTGCTGCAATTACGGCTTGTAACGCGGCAACACCCGTACAGCGCGATACCACGCTGCCCCCTGTAGAAACACAAACCCCCAACAGCACTTATAAACCGGCTTTTAAAGGCCAAACCCGCATAGGCGGTGTAAAAACCAAAACACCGGTTGTGGTAAGCATTATCAACAGCCAGTTAAAAAATCCCTGGGGCATTCATGTACTGCCTGACGGCCGTTTCCTGGTGACCGAAAAAGCCGGCACCATGCGCATTTTAAAGGCAACCGGCGAATTTGACAAACAGATAGCCGGTTTACCTGCCATCTTATTTCGCGGCCAGGGTGGTTTGCTTGATGTTATCATCGACCCTGCATTTGCTGCAAACCGAATGATCTATTGGGGATATGCCGAACAAGCGGAGGGCGGATCCTTACTGGCAATAGCCAAAGGCAGGTTATCGGCAGATGAAAGCAAACTGGAGAACGTAACTGTAATATACCGGGCCAGGCCTGCTTATAAAGGCACTTTACAATATGGTTGCCGCATTGTATTTGATAAACAGGGTAACCTTTTTGTAAGTACCGGCGAACGCAGCGGCAACGATATCCGCATGAAGGCGCAGGACCTGAGCGCGGGCATTGGCAAGATAATTCATATCACCAAAACAGGCAAAGCCGTGGCGGGAGGCCCTTTTGCCGGGAAAGCCAATGCGCTGCCCGAGGTTTATGCATACGGCATCCGCAACCCGGATGGTTTGGCCTGGAACCCGGCAACAGGCGAACTCTGGGAAGCCGAGTTTGGCCCGCGCGGGGGCGACGAGATCAACATTATTAAACCCGGCAATAATTATGGCTGGCCGGTGGTTACCTATGGCATAGAATACAGCGGCGAAAAGGTAGGCGACGGTATACAGCAAAAAGAAGGTGTTACCCAACCCATTTATTATTGGGACCCAACCATATCGCCGGGTGGTATCACTTTTTATACAGGCAATATAGCCGAGTGGAAGAATAACCTTTTTGTTGGCGGCTTAAGCGGCGCGCATATTGCCAGGCTGATAATCAGGAACAATAAAGTGGTAGGCGAAGAGCGTTTGCTGCGCGATAAAAACGAACGCTGGCGAGCCCTTGTAACCGGTAAAGACGGCGCTTTATACGGCCTGACCGATAGTGGGAAATTGTATAGAATAGCGAAGAAATAATTTAGATACCCAAGGCTGATGTTTCATCAGCCTTTTTTGTTGCACATGGTTTTCAAAGCAATCGCCCGGCTCCGGCCGGGTGATGACTATTTGTAGGCCTCTGGCCGCCTGGTTGATAATTTTAAGACTGCGGCGGGACGCCGTGTAATATTGATCGCTCGGCCGGAGCCGGGCGACTGCAATAGAGCCCATCATATATCAAAGGAGTTATCGGGCAGCTTAAATTCCCTCCTTGGGAAAGGGGTGCGATGGCCTGTGTTGTGGCAGGGAGGGGTTTATAAGCTAAGTATATCGCATAAACCCCTCCCTACAGCCTCCCGTAGGGAAGGAATCGCTCAGTCCAACGACTTTAATTTAATCCTGTCTATTCATGGGCTATACCCTTGGGAGGGAATCATATGATTATTTAAACATGAAATGGTGGCAGTATTGTGTCACCATTTAAACCTTTTGATACCTGATTATGAGGCATTTACAAAAAAGCATGCTGCATGCGCAAACGTGAACGTGAACATTTTGGGCGCGTATTGGCCCCAGGTTTGCATGTATGGTTACCCCAATATCTCCTTAATATCCTCTGCCGTAAGCGACTTAATGAAACTGTCTTCGGTGGTGATAAGGGCGCGGGCAACGCTTAGTTTGCGCTGCTGCAGTGCCAGGATCTTTTCTTCAACCGTATCTTTGGTGATGAATTTATAAATGAAAACGTTTTTGGTTTGGCCGATGCGATGCGTACGGTCTATGGCCTGCTGCTCTACCGCCGGGTTCCACCATGGGTCAAGTATAAAAACGTAGTCGGCTTCGGTAAGGTTAAGGCCAACACCCCCCGCTTTTATCGAAATGAGGAACACCCTTGTCCTGGCATCCTCCTGGAACTGCTTAACCACATCGCCCCGGTTTTGGGTACTGCCATCCAGGTAAACGTAAGGGATATCCTCTTTATCAAAATGGTTGCGGTATATGCTAAGCTGTTTTACAAACTGCGAAAAAATAAGCACCTTATGCCCGCCATCCAAAACATTGGTAAGCGTGTGGGTAACATTCTCGAACTTGCCGCTGTCGCCTTCGTATTCCGCATCTATCATGGCCGGGTGGTTGGCTATTTGCCGCAGTTTTATCAGTCCCTGTAACACCTGGATTTGGGTTTTGGCGTAGGTGCCGTCCTCAATACTGCGCAGCAACTCGTTTCGGTATTCCGATTTTACCTTGTCGTACACCTCGGCCTGCTCTTCGCTCATCTTGCAATAAAAAAGGTTCTCGGTTTTGGGCGGCAACTCGGTTGCTACCTGCTCCTTGGTACGGCGCAGTACAAATGGTTTGATGATAGCCTGTAGCTTGCGGGCTTTCTCTTCATCCTTTTTCTTTTCTATCGGCGTTACAAACTCGTTCTGGAAAAACTGCTGCGCGCCCAATAAGCCGGGGTTGATGAACGACATTTGGGTCCACAGATCATTAACCGAGTTTTCTACCGGTGTACCGCTCAGGATCAATTTAAACCTGGATTTTAGCTGCCTTACCGATTGGAACGATTTTGACGACGGGTTTTTGATGTTCTGGCTTTCGTCCAATATCACATAATCAAAAAAGTAGGCCTTAAACATTTCAATATCTATCCGGCTGATGCCATAGGTAGTTATCACCACATCGTAATTGGCAAACACTTCTGCCGATTTGTAGCGGAACGCCCCCGTATGCACCATTAGCCTCAACTGCGGGGCGAACTTTTTGGCCTCGTTTAGCCAGTTATATATCAGCGAGGTGGGCATAATTACCAGCGAGGTAGCCTTGCTACCGGCCTCTTCGGTATCTTCCTTGTGCTTTTGCAGCAAGGCAAGGGTTTGTATGGTTTTACCCAGGCCCATATCATCGGCCAGGCAGCCGCCAAAGTGGTACTCCTTTAAAAAGTGAAACCAGTTGTAACCCGCCTTTTGGTAAGGGCGCAGGTGGCCTACAAAATTAAGCGGCATGGGCACATCTTCGGTTTCTTCAAAATCGGTAAGCTTTTGCAGTTTACGGTTCATGGCCACCTCGGCCATTTCGCCGCCCGACAGGTCGTTCACTAAACCAATGTGGTGCCTGCGCAGTTTCAGGTGGTCGCCGCCCTCGGCAAAATGCAACAGGTTACCATATTGCGAAAACCAGCTTTCGGGGATAACCGCTATCTCGCCGGATGGCAGCACAAATTCTTTTTTATGGTTAAGGATATGGTTTTTTAACTGGATAAAAGGGATCCGGTATGGCCCAAAGTAAACTACGGCGTTAATATCAAACCAGTCGTTATTTTCGCTTATCTCCAGGTCTATTTTAGTATTGCCAAATACATAGCGCTTTTGTCCGTCGGGCTGTTCCAATTCAAAGCCTTTTTCTATCAGTTCGTCGTGGTGCTGGTTAAGCCATTCAAAAACGGGGAAGGAACGGTCGCCACCCTCATCGTGCGCGGCAACCTCCAGGTTCTGGAACAGCGACGATACGGTTTTTAACCCCATCGCTTCCAACTGCTGCAGTTTCCCTTTTTCCCATGCAACCGAGCGCTTAATACGATGAAAGAGATAGTCGTTGCCGGTGCGTTCCATCCGCACCGATACATGCCTGCCATCCCCGTAAGGGAAAATATAACCCGCGTATTTAAAATATAATTGCAGCTGCGAGGTGCCGCCTTCAACATATATTGGTTTTACAAAAGCTGTTGCGTCATACTTTTCGGTGTTGATGGTAAAGCCCTCGGCGTAAACGTTATGCTTCTCTATCAGCGGGGCAACAAATTTTTCGAAGTACGATTGTTCCGATGATTTTGGGATGGATATAAATCGTTTGTTCAAAAAGGGCTGCAGCTTTTTTCCTTCTATCTCCTTATCAAAATAGTAAAGGGTATCGTCAAGCAGCATCCAGGCGGGGTGGTTGCAGATCACCTCGGCATCTTTAAACATAAACTCGATGCGCATGCCCTGGTATTTGATAGTAGGGAAATATCTGATTTCTTCTTCGCTGCGGCGGAAGTGGAATAGCACCGAAGCCGGCTCATCAGCAATATGCAGCTTGCGCCCGGCCGGATAGCCCTCCTTGCTCATCAGGTAGATCTGCTTTTTACCGCTGCCTATTAAAGCCAGGGCCTCTACCAGTTTTTTTTCAATTTTTGGCCGGATGGTATCAAAAAGCTGGTCGTTAAACACCTTGGCAAAAAACTCGAACGGCCGGATAGGTTTCTTGTAGAATTTTTTGATAATGTTCCCCTGTTCGATATCTTCTAAAACTTTAATAAGCTTGCGGTCGGTATCGTCAATACAATGTGCAAACTCTTCGGCCGTGTTACTGAATAAGCGCTGATGGGTAAAAGAAAACTCACCGTTGGGGTTTAGCTGCACAATGTGCGGCTCTATAACGTACGACAGGTAATCGTGCCGGGCAATGGCATAAATAATTTGGCAAGGCTTACTGCTGTCTACGCGTAACATTAAATTCTTAGGTAAAAAATTAATGAAAGCTACATCAGCAAAAAATTCAAACGTAAACAGAATTTATAGCAACTGGAAGGGTTTTTAATAATAATTATCAACACCCCATTATAAACTAATTAGCGCAGGCGCAATTACCCATAAAAATAGTTTGAGCGCCAGGGATTGCTATAGCCGGTTAGCCTGCAACCTTTTACCATTTCATCTATCGGGGGCTACTTTGTATACCGGTTTATAATATCGATGATCACCTTGTTCTCCTGCAACTGCGGCAGGTAATCAAACAGGATATAATGTTTCTCCGGGTCGGATGCCAGGGCCATTTCCAGGTAGTTCAGGGCTTCGTTGTATTCGCCTTTTGCAAACAGGTAAGCTACCATACGATAGTACAGCTCGGCAGCATCCGGGTTATTTTTAATGGCCTGCGATATCACCTCGATGGCATCTTTAAGCCTTTTTTGCTCATATAATATGGATGAATAATCCAGCCAGGCATCCACATCAAGCGGGTTAAGTTCTACCACCTTTTCGTATGCGTTCTCGGCTTCGGTCATGTGGCCCAGCTTGTACTCGGCATCGGCAATGGCAAACCAATAATCGGCGTTGGCAATATCAAGGTCAAGGGCTTTTTTGTAAAAGTGCAAGGCTTCAAAATAGCGCTCTTCAAAATCTAAGGTTACCCCAATACCAAACCAGGCATCGGCCAGCTTAGGGTCCATCTTAACCGATTTTTTATAGAACGACCGCGCCTCGTCCATCTGCTCCAGCTTTTCGTAACACTCGCCTATGGCACAATAAGTATCGGCATTAGGCTGCTCGTATTCAAACGTCTGGCGATATACCTCAATCGCTTCGGCATACTTCTCAAGGTTAACCAGGGCGTTACCTTTGTTAAAGTAGGCCGATGCAAAGCTGTCTTTGATCAGGATGGCGTAATCGTAAGCATCGATAGCTTTTTCGAACAGGCTAAGTTTGGTATAGGCGTTACCCAGGTTATACCAGGCGGCGTAGCTGTAAGGCTCGTTATCAATATACTGCTGGTAAAACTGAACGCTCTCCTCCTGGTTATCCAAAACATCGTAGCAAAAGGCCAGTTCGTACAGGGCGTCCTGGTTTTCCATATTTTGTTTTAAGCAAAGCTTAAGGTAGGTAATGGCGGTATCGTAATCGCCCATGTTTTGGTAAACGTAGGCAATGTGCAGTAGTATCTCGTCTGTTTCTTCGGCCAGGTCAAGCGCCTTTTCGTAATTCTCTAAGGCCTCGGCGTTGCGTTCCATACTCTCGTACAGGTTACCACGAATGATGTAAATATCGGCATCGCTGGCTTCCAGCATGGCGGCCTTATCAAGGGCGGCGAATGCCTCGCTCGCACGATTGGTGACAACCAATAACTGGGCTTGTTTTATCAGGAACACAGCGGCAAACGGGTGCTGGTTACGGGCATACTCTGATACCTGCAGGGCTTTTGCCGGGTCGTTCTTTTCTATGTAGTAGTCTATAATGTTCTCGAACGCCTGCGCGTCAAAAAAGTACTGATCATGATTGCGGATCATCTCTTCGTACCGTTCTACCGAAAACTTTGGATCTTCGGTAAAACCAAATTCAAATTCTTCTTCCATTCAAGTTTATTTGCAGAACACCATATTTACCCGGCGGATGTTTATCCGCAAGGCTTAAACATGAGTTCAAATTACAATAATAAGCATCCTCAATGCAATTAAGTTTTCAACATACAAACATTATTAAACAAGCGTTAATACAAATGGCTGATAATAAATGTAAAGCATTTTAGCCGGCAGGCGATGAGTTGAAGATAATTGCCCTAAAGATTTTTACCTTTGACAAAAGTACCAATTATGAGCTTAGCAATAAAAGATATTCTTGATCATTTACATATAAACGACATTAACGATGCGTTTAGTACTGGCAATCAATGGGGTAGCAGCGCCAATGCTGTTACAAAAGATATTGTATCGCCAACCGATGGTAAAAAAATAGCATCGGTAAAATATGCTACCGCGGATGAGTATAATGCGGTTATTGAAACGGCTAAAAAAGCCTTTAAAACCTGGCGACAAGTGCCGGCCCCAAAACGCGGCGAAATAGTGCGCCAGATAGGCGAATTGCTGCGCGAAAATAAAAAACAGCTGGGTACGCTGGTATCCTACGAAATGGGCAAAAGCCTGCAGGAAGGTTACGGCGAGGTGCAGGAGATGATAGACATATGCGATTTTGCCGTTGGACTTAGCCGCCAGCTATATGGCCTCACCATGCACAGCGAACGCCCCGAGCACCGAATGTACGAGCAGTACCACCCGCTGGGGATAATTGGCATAATATCGGCATTTAACTTCCCGGTTGCGGTATGGAGCTGGAACGCTGCGCTGGCCTGGGTTTGCGGCGATGTTTGCATCTGGAAACCATCCGAAAAAACACCTTTAACGGCCATTGCCTGCCAGCATATAGCGCAGGAAGTTTTTAAACGTAATAATATTGAAGAAGGCGTAAGCTGCCTGGTAATTGGCGACCGCCAGATTGGCGAACTGATGAGCAACGATACGCGTGTGCCGCTGGTATCGGCAACAGGGTCTACCCGTATGGGCAAGGCGGTTAGCGCCGCGGTTGGCGCAAGGCTTGGCAAAAGCCTGTTAGAGCTTGGCGGCAACAATGCCATTATCATCACCGAAAATGCCGACCTGGATATGTCGCTCATAGGCGCGGTATTTGGCGCGGTGGGCACAGCAGGGCAGCGTTGTACCAGCACCCGCAGACTGATCATCCATGAGAGTGTTTACGAGGCGTTTAAACAAAAATTGGTTAGCGCCTATGGCCAGATAAAAATTGGCGACCCGCTGGATGAGAACAACCACATGGGCCCGCTTATTGACCAGGACGCGGTAGCTTTGTATCTCGATTCTATCGAGAAATGCAAGGCCGAAGGTGGCAGGTTTGTTGTTGAAGGCGGTAAGCTGGAAGGCGGGGCCTATTCATCGGGCTGTTATGTGAAGCCCTGTATTGCAGAGGTAGAGAATCACTTTAAAATAGTACAGCACGAAACTTTTGCCCCTATCCTTTATTTAATAAAATACTCGGACCTTGATGAAGCTATCGAACTGCAGAACGGTGTGCCGCAGGGCCTGTCATCGGCTATTATGACCAATAACCTGCGCGAAGCAGAAACTTTCCTTTCATACGCGGGTTCTGATTGCGGCATTGCCAACGTTAACATCGGTACTTCGGGTGCCGAAATAGGCGGCGCCTTTGGGGGCGAAAAAGAAACCGGCGGCGGCCGTGAGAGCGGAAGCGACGCATGGAAAGTATATATGAGGCGCCAAACCAATACTATAAACTATTCTAAAACGTTGCCTTTAGCGCAGGGTATTAAATTCGACTTGTAAGCAATAAGCCCCACCCAAACCCTCCCCGAAAGGGAGGGCTTTTAAAAAAATCAGATTAAAGTCTCCCCTACCGGGGGAGATTTAGAGGGGGCTTTAATGAATAAATTATAAAAACGATTATTAAAATATGTATAAAATTTGCAAAATAATTACGGGCGTTTTGTTAAGCGGCACCCTACTGGTAAACTTTAACACAACAGCACAGGTAGCCCCCAAACCATCGGCCGAGCCGCCAAAAAACTGGCACCTGTTAGACCTTAAAACAGACGGCTACTTTGGCATTAGTTTAAACCAGGCTTACTTATTTGTAAAAGGGAAAAAAAGCAAAACGGTTGTGGTTGCCACTATCGATAGCGGCATTGATACCGCACAGGCCGATCTTAAACCCGTGCTATGGGTAAACACTAAAGAGATCCCCGGTAACGGTATCGACGATGATAAGAATGGTTATATTGATGATATACACGGCTGGAACTTTTTGGGCGGGCCCGGCGGCAAATGCGATTTTACCGAAACCACCGAAGAGATACGGGAATATAACAGGCTAAAAGCTAAGTACATCGACCGTGCATCGGCACCGTCAGGCAGCGAAAAGGAGTTTGCCTACTGGGAAAAAGTGAAGCTTACACACGATGCTACGGTAAATAAAGCTAAAACCGAAACAGGGCAGCTGCAGCCGGTAATGAACGCTTTAATGGCTACCAGCGGTTATTTAAAAAAAGCGCTTAACTTAAAATCGGGTGCATCCTTTAAAAAAGCCGATCTGTTAAAAATAGCTACAGCCACCGATACAGTAAGCAGAAGTAAGGCGGTTTGGCTTTCGGTTTTTGAGCAGGAGGGCGACAATAAAAACAATGCGGAGATCATTAGTGAGCTAAGTGAATACCTTGCAAAATTAAATAACGACCTTAACCCCGACCTTGACGCCCGTAAACGTATTGTAGGCGATGACCCGGATGTAAACGATGGCAAACCCTATGGCAGCAATCTGCTAAAATTTCCGGATGCAGAGCATGGCACAGGCGTAGCAGGCCTTATAGGCGCTGTGCGCGGTAACAAATATGGCATTGACGGCGTTGCCGACAATGTAAGGATAATGGCCCTTAAAGCCGTGCCCAATGGCGACGAGTACGATAAAGACGTGGCAAACGCCATACATTACGCGGTTGATAACGGCGCGAAGATCATTAACATGAGCTTTGGTAAAAAATTATCGCCGCATAAGGCCTGGGTTGACGAAGCCTTTAAATACGCTGCTTCAAAAAATGTGCTGCTGGTGCAGGCATCCGGTAACGACAATGAGGACGTGGATGCCAAACCGGAGTTCCCTAATGATATGTTTGAGGATGGTTCTGGGGTTGATGCGGATAATGTGATCAACGTTGGTGCATCGGGCGACAGGCTGGGCGTTAACCTTGCCGGCGATTTCAGCAACTACGGTAAAAAAAATGTGGATGTATTTGCACCCGGCGTTAAGGTAACATCTGTAAATATGGATGCCGAATTTAACACTGCCGATGGTACCAGCTTTGCCTCGCCAATTACCACAGGTATAGCCGCGCTGGTTTTAGAGTATTATCCAAACCTGAGCGCTAAGCAGCTTAAACAGGTATTAATGGAATCGGCAACACCGCTAAATGGTACCCTGGTTTTAAAACCCGGCAGCCAGACCGAAAAGGTTGATTTTACAACCCTATCTAAAACAGGTGGTATTGTAAATGCATACCGTGCATTGGTAGCGGCATCAAAACTAAAAGGCGAAGGGATATAATTAATTCTGTTTTATATTATAAAAGCCGGGCTGTTCAGTCCGGCTTTTATATTTTTAGCCTGATACTGGGTTACTAATAACAATTCAAATTGCTATTTTAATGCTTTATTTCTAAACCTGTATGAACCGCTTTTTTACACGGCTGATTTTTGCTTCCGCGCTATTGCTTTGCGGGCATATTTGTATTGGTCAAAATATTGGCCGGCTTGTAAATTATCAATTGCAGCATTATCCGCACGAAAAGATCTACATTCATTACGATAAAAGCAGTTATGTGAGCGGCGATACCGTTTGGTTTAAAGCTTATCTTTTTACAGGTTCGCAGCGGTCTCGTGCCGGTAAAAACTTTTATATGGAGCTGCTTGACGAGAATGGCAAATTATTAAACCGCTTAACCGCACCCATATTTGAATCTACCGCGTCGGGCAATATGGTATTGCCAACCGATACAGCCATACACGCCATTTATTGCCGGGCCTATACCGAGGCTATGCTAAAAAGTGATAGCAGCTTTGTTTATATGAAACAACTATCGGTAGTAAACCTGATTAAACTGCCGCCGGTTAATGCCCCGGCCCCGGTTATACATTTTTTGCCAGAGGGCGGCGATTGGATAAACGGATTGCCCTGCTTAATGGCTTTTAAGGTTACAGATGCAAACGGGATGCCCGTTACGGCCGGCGGGGTTATCAGGAATAATGGCAACGTTGTTGCAGAGTTTTCTACCGTGCACGATGGGATGGGCACTTTCGTGATGATCCCGCAACCCAACCAGGCGTACACTGCCATTTGGAAGACGGCAGACGGAACGGAACATACTACCCCATTACCGCCTGCAAAGCCAGGCGGTATATCCCTGCACATTGCCGATGTTGCAGAGGGAAAGAAATATTTGATCTTCCGCACCGGAAACGCGGCAGGTGCTGATAAACAGTTAACACTTGTGGCGCATTGCAGCGGCAATATAGCGTACATGGTGAAAATAGACCTGTCGGGTGCCGAAATGGCTAATGGCGTTATACCGGTTAAGGATATTCCGTCAGGTATTTTAAATATCACTGTTTTCGATAAAAATTCGGCCCCTGTAGCCGAGCGGATAACTTTTGTAAACAACCACGATTATAGCTTTAAAGCAGATACTGTATTTACAAGTATTAACAAGCAAAACCGCAGGCTAAACCAGATTACATTATCAGTTAAAGATAGTATCCGGTCTAATTATTCCGTATCTGTTACCGATGCCGATGTTGATACCCCATTGGCAAACAGGGATAACATCATCACACATTTGCTGTTAACCGGCGATCTGCGGGGCAAAATAGTTAACCCATATTATTACTTTACCGATACTACTCCTAAGGCGGCCCAGGAGTTAGACCTTGTGATGCTTACCCACGGATGGAGAAAATACAACTGGGGAACCGATACCACTCAAAAACTTACCGACACCATACCGGATCACCGTTTTTTAAGCATCAGCGGTAAAGTAAGCGGTATTAAGGCAAATGGATTTAAAACCGGCACTTACGCAACCATATTTGTTGAAACGCCGGACAAAAGCACAGTGATGTTACCTTTGCAGGTAAGCGAGAATGCCGGCTTTTTCAGGGATGGCCTTATTTATTACGGCGATGCTAAACTGTATTTTAAGTTTCAGGACAAAAATCTTGCGTCGGATAAAGTAAAGTTATCGGTTGATAATGGCCTGGTGAAAAAGTACATCTACCCTTTTATAAAACCCGCACCGGATACGGCGCTTGCTGCAGGCACCCAACCCGTACAGTTATCGCAGCGTGTGCAGGAGTATATGCTGCAGCTTAAAAATACCCGGCAGCTTAAAGAAGTAAGCATAAGCGGCAAGGCTGTAACTAAGAATGAAAAGGTGGATAAAGTTTATACCTCCGGCGTATTTAAAGATGGCATTTCGACCAATATTTTGGTTGGCGACGACCCGAAGGCTACAAACTATGTTTCATTATTCCAATACCTGCAGGGCAAAGTACCCGGAATGACAATTAGTAACCCGCTGGGTAATGAACCATCCGTACTTTGGCGTAATGATGGTGTTGCTTTCTTCCTGAACAATTTTGCCTCCAGCGCTGGTGATATACGCAATACTCCTATGATGGACATTGACTACATTAAAATATACGATCCATCGATGGGTGGTGCATTTGGCGCGTTTGGCGGTGTGATATCGGTTTACACCAAACGTGGCAAAGGCTTTGTTTATAACGATAAAAACAATAAAACGCTGCCCTTAGCCGGGTATACACCTGTAACGGATTTTTTTAGTCCCGATTATGCAACGGCTGTAACCGTTACAGGCAAACCAGACCTGCGTACCACCTTATACTGGGAACCTAATATTATATTGGATAAAGAAAAACAAGAGCACCTGATCAAATTTTACAATAATGATATCAGCCGCCGGTTTAAAATTGTGATAGAAGGGATGAACTTTGACGGTAAGCTGGTGCACCTGGAAAAAATACTGTAAAACAAAGCCGCTGCCATGTTAATTAAACAAGGCGGCGGTTAGATGCTTCGCTATCGCTCAGCATGACAATTTTTAAAGACTAAAATATCGCCTCTGCGATCCTCTTTGTTGGACCCGGATTACCCATGGTGTAAAAATGCAGTACCGGTGCGCCGAATTTTACCAGCTCTTTACACTGCTCTATCATCCACTCGATACCGATATCCTTTACATTCTTTTCGTCTTTGCAATCATGGATGGCATCGCTTAATGTTTCGGGGATATCGATATGGAATGTCTTAGAAAGATTAACCAGTTGCTTTGATGTTGTGATCGGTTTCAGGCCCGGTATTATCGGCACGTTAATCCCCTCGGCACGGCAGTTATTCACAAAATCGAAATACTTCTGGTTATCAAAAAACATCTGGGTTACGATGAAGCCCGCGCCCATATCAACCTTTTGTTTAAGGTATTTAAAGTCGGTTTTTAGATTAGGGGCTTCGAAGTGTTTTTCAGGATACCCGGCAACGCCAATACAGAAATCCGTTTTTAGGATACCTTCGTAATGCTCGTGCAGGTAAACGCCGTTGTTCATGTTCACTACCTGCTGCAGCAGATCGGTAGCATAGCAATGGCCGTTGGGCGTAGGTACGAATGAAGCATCACCTCGGCGGGCGTCACCACGTAACACCAATACGTTATCGATACCAAGAAATTGCAGGTCTATCAGGCCGTTCTCGGTTTCGTCCTTGGTAAAACCACCACAAAGCAAATGCGGAACGGTATCTACCTTGTATTTATTCATGATAGCCGCGCAAATGGCGATAGTGCCCGGCCGTTTGCGGTAAGCAAGTTTCTCCAGCAAGCCGGTTTCATGCTCCTTATAAATATAATCCTCGCGCAACGATGTTACATCAATAAACGGCGGCTTAAACTCCATTAGCGGGTCTATCGCATCATAGATCCCCTGGATGCTCTGGCCTTTTAAAGGCGGTATCAATTCGAAGGAAAAAAGCGTTTTGCCGTTGGCGTTTGCTATATGTTCGGTTATCTTCATAATAGTATCAAGTAGTTAGTATCAAGTATCAAGACCTGATTATTTATTCAGGCTTTTTTGCAAGCCATGTATCATCTTCTGTATATCTGTAAGTAATTGAGTAATGTCTTCAAGTTGTTTAGCATCAATATAACCGAACTCTTTTGCTATTATACATTGCGTTTCGAGTTCAAAGCTGAACCCAAGGAAATATTCAAGAATTGGTGTAATTCTTTATTTGATTTGCGTCCGCAACCTTCTGCAATGTTTGAAGGAATGGAAACTGCAGCCCGTGTCATTTGAGATATCAATCCGTAACGCTCATCACCCGGGAAATTTCTGGTTATAGAAAAGATAGATTTGCTTACTTCTATCCCTGCTCTCCATACTTTTAATTCTTTAAAATTGTGCATGCTGCGGTCTTGATACTTGATACTAATTACTTGATACTTTTTTAATAATTCAAATTCGGCCCCAGCCATCTTTCAATCGTATCAATCGATAAGTTTTTACGTACTGCGTAATCCTCTACCTGGTCTTTACTTATTTTATTTAATCCAAAATACCTTGCCTGCGGGTGTGCGAAATAAAACCCGCTAACCGATGCTGCCGGTGTCATGGCCATGCTTTCGGTAAGGTGCATATGGGCATTGTCTTCGGCTTTAAGCAAATCGAATAACGTTGGTTTCTCGGTGTGATCCGGGCAGGCCGGGTAACCGGGCGCCGGGCGAATGCCCTGATACTCCTCTTTGATCAGATCGTCGGTATCCAGGTGCTCATCTTTTGAGTAGCCCCAGTATTCCTTGCGTACCAGCTCGTGCATTTTTTCGGCGAAGGCCTCGGCAAAGCGGTCGGCAATTGCCTTGGCCATAATGCTGTTGTAATCATCATGGTCTGCCTCAAAACCTGCCACCAGTTCGTCGCAGCCGATACCCGATGTTACGGCAAAGCCGCCAAAGTAATCGGCCACGCCGCTATCTTTTGGTGCGATGAAGTCCGACAGCGCATAATACGGCTCACCTTTAACCTTTTCGTTCTGCTGGCGAAGCGTGTGGATCCGCGCAAGCAAATGCTGGCGGGTATCATCGGTATATAATTCGATATCGTCGCCTACGCTGTTGGCCGGCCAAAAACCGATAACGCCATTAGCACGCAATAACTTTTCGTCTACTATCTTTTTCATTAATGCCTGCGCATCGTCAAAAAGCTTTTTAGCTTCGTCGCCCACAAATTTATCGGCGAAGATCTTTGGATAGCTGCCGCGCAGTTCCCAGGTATGGAAAAATGGTGTCCAGTCGATATACGGCACCAGTTCTTCCAGCGGGAATGCTTCAAAAACCTTTGTGCCCGTAAATGTTGGCGCAGGCGCAACAGTATCTAAATTTATCTGGAATTTTTGTTCGCGGGCCTGCTCAATACTTACAAAACGCTTATCGCTTTTTTTGTTAGCATGTGCCTCGCGGGCTTTGGTGTATTCGTCTTTTATGCCTTGTATGTAACCGTCGCGGGTATCGCGGTTCATCAGGCTGCTGCAAACGGTTACGCTACGCGATGCATCCAAAACATGTATGGCACCTCCAGAATAATGAGGCGCAACTTTTACCGCCGCGTGGATGCGCGAGGTTGTTGCCCCGCCAATAATTAGCGGAATGGTAAAACCTTCGCGTTCCATCTCTTTGGCAAAATGCACCATTTCGTCAAGCGAGGGAGTAATTAAACCGCTTAGGCCTATAATATCAACTTCGTGCTTTTTAGCTTCTTCAATTATTTTTTGGGCGGGCACCATCACTCCAAGGTCTATCACCTCGAAGTTGTTACACGCCAGTACCACGCCAACTATGTTTTTACCAATGTCGTGCACATCACCTTTTACGGTGGCCATTAAAACCTTGCCTGCATTGGCGCGGCTTCCGCTGCTGTCTTCACCCGCATCAATTACACGCTGTTTTTCCAGTTCGATAAATGGCAACAGATAAGCCACCGCCTTTTTCATTACACGGGCCGATTTTACCACCTGCGGCAAAAACATTTTACCGGCGCCAAACAGGTCGCCTACTACGTTCATGCCGTCCATCAGCGGGCCTTCAATTACTTCTAAAGGTTTGGCAAATTTTTGGCGGGCTTCTTCCACATCATCATCCAGGTATTCAATAATACCTTTAACCAATGCGTGTGATAAACGTTCTTCCACCGGCCCATTACGCCATGCCTCGTCCCGTACTATCTCTTTCCCTTTACTTTTGATGGTATCGGCAAACTCAACCAGGCGCTCGGTGGCGTCGTCTCGACGGTTCAGCAAAACATCTTCAACCAGTTCCAGCAGGTTTTTGGGGATCTCCTGGTAAACCTCCAGCATCCCGGCGTTTACAATGCCCATGTCCAGCCCGGCTTTAATAGCATGGTACAGGAAAGCCGAGTGCATGGCCTCGCGCACCACGTTATTACCACGGAACGAGAACGATATATTACTTACCCCGCCGCTTACTTTAGCGTAGGGCAGGTTTTGTTTTATCCAGCGGGTAGCCTCAATAAAGTCTACCGCGTAGTTGTTGTGTTCTTCCAACCCCGTGGCTACGGTCAAAATATTCGGATCGAAGATGATATCCTGCGGCGGAAAACCCACTTCATCAACCAATATTCTATAACAGCGGCCACAGATCTCTTTACGGCGTTCCAGTGAATCGGCCTGGCCGGTTTCGTCAAATGCCATTACTACGGCGGCAGCACCGTAGCTTAATATCTTACGGGCGTATTCTTTAAATTTTTCTTCACCCTCTTTCAGCGAGATAGAGTTTACGATGCCTTTCCCCTGCAAACATTTCAAACCTGCTTCAATAACCGTCCATTTAGACGAGTCTATCATGATGGGCAGCTTGGCAATATCCGGCTCGCTGGCAACCAGGTTCAGGAATTTCACCATCACCGCTTCCGAGTCGATCATACCCTCATCCATGTTAATGTCGATAACCTGCGCGCCACCTTCTACCTGCTGCAAGGCAACGGTAAGGGCAGCCTCGTAATCTTCGGCAAGGATGAGTTTAGAGAATTTTGGCGACCCGGTAATGTTGGTACGCTCGCCTATGTTTACAAAGTTTGTTTCGGGGGTAAGGGTTACGGCTTCCAGTCCGCTTAAGCGTAAATAAGGCTCAATTTCTGGCAGTTGCCTTGGGGGATATTTTGCGGCCTTATCGGCAATGCATTTGATATGTTCGGGGGTAGTGCCGCAACAACCACCAACAATATTTACCAGCCCGGCTTTTATAAAATCATCAACCTGGTGGGCTGTTTCGTGCGGGGTTTCGTCGTAAGCGCCAAATTCATTCGGTAAACCGGCGTTTGGATAGGCGGAGATAAATACACCCGCCTTGTCAGAAAGCTCCTCTAAGTGCGGCCTCATTTCCTTTGCGCCCAAAGCACAGTTTAAACCTACGGATAGCAGGTTGGCGTGACTGATAGAGTTCCAGAAAGCTTCAACCGTTTGCCCCGATAGTGTACGGCCAGATGCATCGGTAATGGTGCCCGAAATCATAATGCCGCCTGTATCGCGGAACGCAGGATAATCTTTACCATCAGCCTTGCATTCCTCCTTGTAGCGTTGAATAGCAAACAATGCCGCTTTAGCGTTCAGGGTATCAAATATGGTTTCGACCAATAGCAGGTCCGAGCCTCCATCAACCAACCCTCGTACCTGCTCGTAATAGGCATCGGCCAGGTCATCAAAGGTAACGGCGCGATAACCGGGGTCGTTTACATCGGGCGATAATGAGGCGGTACGGTTTGTAGGACCAACAGCGCCAGCTACAAACCGGGGTTTTGATGAGTTGCGTTTGGTATATTCGTCGGCTACTTCGCGGGCAATACGGGCACCTTCATAGCTTAGTTCGTAATCAAGTTCTTCGAGGTGATAATCGGCCAGGGATATGCGTTGCGTGCTGAAGGTATTGGTCTCGATGATATCCGCCCCTGCATCCAGGTACTCGGCATGGATAGCTTTGATCACATCCGGTCGGGTAATGTTCAGCAGGTCGTTATTGCCTTTAAGATCAGATGCATGGTCACGGAAACGCTCCCCACGGAAATCCTCCTCGGTGAGCTCATACCGTTGGATCATGGTACCCATAGCCCCGTCAATAACCAATATGCGCTTTTGTAGTTCTTTTCTAATATCCATTGTTCGGTATCAAGTAGCGAGTATCAAGTATCAAGTATCAAGTACCGAAACCCCGATACGTGAGCATAATATCCGGCACAAGAAAAAAGTCTTGATACTTGATACTAATTACATGATACTAAAAAAACTTATTTCGAAAAGTCGGGTGTTAAATTGACTTTCACTTATCTGTCCCCGGTTATTCTTTTAACCGGAGTAGAATGTAGCACCTTGTTAAGTAACAGGTTGCTAAGACATCGCAGGGTCTAATCCCTCCGTCTTTCTCCATAAGCGTTACAAATATGAATAATAATGTTGTAAAGTGCAAGCGTATAAATTACACCAAGTTTGGCTGAAGCCAAAATGACCTGCCTGGCTATCCGTCGGTTAAAACCGACGGCAATGATTCAATTTTAAGTCGAGTTCATTGCCGTCCATTTATGGGACGAATAACAAAAATGACAATCTCGGCTTTAGCCGAAATCTAAGCAAATAAAAAAAGCCGCCTGTAGATAACAAGCGGCTTTCAGTTTCTTAGGATATTGGATTATCTCCTGTTGCCGCCAAATATGCGCAGCAGTAATAAAAACAGGTTAATAAAATCAAGATAAAGGGTTAACGCACCCATAATGGCAGTTTTTTTACCGGCAGCATCGCCATATTCAATACCTGCGCCAATGCGTTTTAGCTTTTGCACATCATAAGCGGTTAGGCCTACAAATACCGCAACAAATAAATAACTTATCAGCAGGTCGAAACTGCTGCTGCGGAAAACTAACAGGTTTAAGAATGTAGCAACTAAACCCCCTACCAGCAACATGATCAGGATAGAACCAAATTTGGTAAGATCCTGTTGCGTGGTGTAACCACCAACTGCCATAACACCGAATACAATTGACGATGTTGCAAACGCGCTTGCTATCAATTCCGGCGGGTAATTGTAAAATATAGAGCTTAGACTGATACCCATTAGTGCTGAAAATACCATAAACATTAAGCCAACGCCTATCAGACTTAATCTATTTAGTCCTGGTCTGAAAAGGAATACGATAATTAGCGGGGAAATCATAACTACCGTTCCCCAGATATTATTGGCTCCTGTTTCCGGATTACGAATAAGAGATGAAAGGTCTTTATTATACGCAAAATAGTATGCACATGCGGCTGATAGAGCCAACGCTGCAAACATCCAAACAAATACATTCGCAATAAACCTGCGGGATGCCTCAGCATTTTCAATATGGCTTACGCTCTCATAAACGTAATCAGTAGTTTTAGTTTCCATTTATTTTTTAGAAATTATTTGTACGAATATAGTAAAAACGTTGTAATGGTTATAAAAGTTGTAAGGGTTGTAAAGCTTACAATAGGATGAATTAGTTTAACCGTTTCTGCAATTGTTCTTCTACTTTTTTAAATACCTGCAAGGGTTTTAGCGAGCGCCAGTTCAAATCATCGAGCTGGCCGCCAAAGTTGATGTAGTAATCGATATTGGCGTTCTTAAACTCGCGGATAACATGCTCCTGGAAATTTACACCGGCTATCCAGCCATCCTCTACTTCTTGGAACCACTCCTCGTAGTAGCTATCGTCCGAAAAATGGAAGTTAAGCACATTCTCGCCAATAAGGATAAATTGGGTGATGCCCTGGTCAACCATCAGGTCTAACAGTTCGCGCTTCATCAGCATAATATCGTTATTAATTGCATCGTTCCACTCGCCAATAAATTCGATGATGCTGTACCCTCGGTCGTAATCTACATACAGCACTTTCAGGTACAGGGTGTTGGAGCCAAAAGAATCCCACTGTGGGTGCAGCAAATAATTATAGATCTGCTTATCAAATTCAAACTCGTTATACTGGGTAGCATAAAAGGGCGAAAATTCATCCTCTGATGCTACATAATCATCCCGCCAGCGGTAATATGGTTCTATTTCGTGCATTAAGCCCCCTCCAAACCTCCCCCAACAGGGGAGGCTTAAAATTCTTTTTTATTTCTTTAAACTTTCAACTGCTTTTCTAACGCTGCCATACTCTTTCAATAGGGCGGCTGCTTCACTTTCGGGGAGGCCGGTTTCGGCCATTACCATGTTGGTACCGCGCTGTATCAGCTTATCATTTGATAACTGCATATCCACCATTTTATTACCCTTTACCCTGCCCAGTTGTATCATTACACTTGTGCTCAGCATATTTAAAACCAGCTTTTGCGCGGTACCGGCTTTCATGCGGGTACTGCCTGTAACAAACTCGGGGCCGGTAACTACTTCTACCGGGTATTGCGCTGTTGCGGCTACCGGGCTGCCTGCGTTACAAACAATGCACCCCGTGGCAATGCCATGTTCATTAGCGGTTTTTAACCCGCCTATCACATAGGGCGTAGTGCCCGATGCAGCTATGCCCACCACTACATCCTTTTCGTTGATATCAAACTCTTGCAGGTCTTTCCATGCCTGTGTGGTATTATCTTCGGCAAATTCAACAGCTTTGCGTATGGCGGTATCGCCGCCCGCGATGATACCCACCACCCAATCGAACGGAACACCAAAAGTTGGAGGGCATTCCGAAGCATCAACCACGCCCAACCTGCCGCTGGTGCCCGCGCCTATGTAAAATAAGCGGCCGCCTTTTCGCATACGTTCGGTAGTGATCTTTGCCAGCGCTTCTATCTGCGGCAGGGCTTTCTCCACCGCTAATGGCACGGTTTTATCTTCGTTATTGATATTTTGAAGGAGCTCTATCAACGGCATGCTTTCCAGGCCGTTGTATTTAGAGTCTGTTTCGGTGCTTCTTTCCATTTTAAATATAAATTTAGCCTCTCCCCGGCCCTCTCCGAAGGAGAGGGTGCTAAATATATTTTAAAGTCCTCTCCTTCGGAGAGGATTTAGGAGAGGCTAATATTTTAACAAAATTGAATAAAAAACATCAAAGCAACGACGGTGATATAAATTATAAGCAATAGATGCTAATTATTAGATTTGCGTGGCTAACATATAGATGAAAAGAACTGCGGGAATAATTTTCAGGACATTAATATTAATTTTGATAGGCATAGCTATCGGCATATTTATCACCGATGGCGATATGGGCGGGCGCAGGCTTGGCCTTAACTTCTCCGGCCCTGATAAGATATCGCGTGTTTTATATCTGGTGAACAGTAAATACGTCGATTCGGTTAATACCGATAGCGTTGAGGGCGTTACGGTAAATGATATGCTGCAAAATTTGGACCCGCACTCGGTTTACCTGCCGGCACAACAGGCCCGTACTATTAACGAACGGCTGGAAGGGGGTTTTAACGGCATCGGCTTAGAGTACCAACTACTGCGCGATACGCTTATAATAACCCAGGTTAATGCCGATGGCCCCGCTGCAAAGGCAGGCGTAGTTACCGGCGACAGGGTTATTAATGTGGATGGGAAACCATTTTCGGGCACCAAACTAAATGTAACACGCATCAGCAAAACCTTCAGGGGCGAAAAGGATACCCGCATTGTACTGGGCATATCAAGAAGCGGCAGGCCCATTAAAGATTTTGCCATAAAACGCGGCAGGGTTATACTAAGCAGCCTGGATGCCGCTTACACTGTTAGCGGTGCGGGATATATCAAAATAAGCAAGTTTGCATCAACCACAGATAATGATTTTAAGGAGGCCCTAAAAAAATTGAAAGCTGATGGTATGCAAAAGCTGGTGCTTGACCTTCGCGGAAATGGTGGCGGCTATTTAAATACGGCAACAGCCCTGGCCGATGAGTTTTTACCAAAAGGCAAACTGATAGTGTACACCCAGGGCAGCCACGAACCACGAACCGATTATTTTGCGACAGACTCGGGAAATTACGAGAAGGGTAACCTTACCGTAATTATAGATGAATATTCGGCATCGGCGAGTGAGATACTTGCAGGCGCGCTGCAGGACCTGGACAGGGCCACTATTGTAGGCCGCCGGTCGTTTGGCAAGGGCTTGGTACAACAGCAGTTTCCGTTTGGGGATGGCACGGCTATCAATTTAACCGTGGCAAGGTATTATACCCCCTCGGGGCGTTCGATACAAAAATCATATAAGAATGGGGTAGCCAGCTATCGTAACGAGTTAGCCAACCGCGTACGTAAAGGCGAATTATTAAATGCAGGGAGTAATTTAAGTGATAGCGCATTTGTGGGCGGAGCAGCTTATCATACCACTAAAGGCCGTAAAGTTTTTAGCCGGGGCGGCATCATGCCCGACATTTTTGTACCTGCCGATACCACCCAAAACACACAATTGATAGAGGACCTTGCCGATAACCAGCTTTTTACCGCGTATGTAATTGACCGGTTGCAGCCTATGATGAACAAATATGCTACCGCCGATAACTTTATCGACCAATACAATATCAGCGACGAAGGCCTGAATAATTTTATAGCCTACACCTCAAAAACGGTAAAGGAGATAAATTATGCCGACCTACAGTTGTCAAAAGAGGTTATTAAAACATTGATAAAGGCCAATGCAGCCCGTTTTAAATGGGGCAATAACGCTTATTACCGCGTTTTAAACACCAATGACGCCACGTTTAAGACAGCACTGCAACAATAATTAAAAACTCATTCCCGTACCCGTAGGGAAAAACGTGTTAACGCTAACCGGCAGCTTGCCCCTGGGCTTCATCAAACCTGTTATTACTTTTACTGCCGAGCGCTGCATGGCATCATCCTTTTGATAGCCTTCTATAAGGCCCGCGCTTTTTTCAATACCGGGCAAGCCTGCTATGGTGTAGGGGTTAGCAAATACGCTGGTTACTACATTTGGCCTTGCGGCCAGGGCGGCTATCAGGTATTTAACATCGCTGCTGTAATCAAGCTTACTTGCGGGGCGGGTACGGGTATCATGGATGCTCACAAAAACCTGGTCGAAACCTTTTAAGGTTTGCAGCATGCGGTTCATATCCGTAAGCGATGTGTTTTTACCTACTAAAAATATCATGCTGTTGGCATACCATTTAGATAGCTCCAGTTGAAAAACCGTTGGCCTGTCAACCCCGATACTGATTATAGCGGTTTTTTTGAACGGGTCCTGCCGCAGGGTGCGGCTATCTCCTTTCAGCACGGTTATCGCGGCATCGCTTAGCTGCTGGAACAATTCGGCCGCGGCCGGGCGGTTAATATCCTTTATGATGTTCACAGAGTTAGCAGGCTTATAGTTGCTTAAACCGGCCCAGTATTTAGCGGCAAGCAGCTTTTTCACCTTCGCCTCAAATTCCTCTTTGGTTATTTTTTTCTTACGGATGGCTTTATTGATCAGCTTAGCGCCGTTTACCGAATTAACGGATAGTTCTATCAGATCGTTCCCGGCCAGGAACGCCCTTACATCGGCCTCGCCGTTCGGAAAATCTTTTACCACGCCCTGCATTTCCATCGCATCGGAAGCCACTATGCCTTTAAAGCCAAGCGAATCCTTAAGTTCGCCGGTTACTATAGGCCTTGATAATGTTGATGGCAGGTTTTTGGTGGTGTCCAAGGCTGGGATGTTCATATGGGCTATCATCACACCGCTTATGCCTGCGGCAATTGCCTCGCGGAAAGGATACTCCTCCAAAGAATCTAAACGCGCACGGGTGAAGGGCAGCAGCGGCAAAGCAAAGTGCGAATCAACATTGGTATCGCCGTGGCCGGGGAAGTGCTTGGCAAAAACAATTAGGCCGGCATCCTGCATCCCGGTAAAATAGGCAATGCCTTTGCGGGCCACATTGTACTTATTATCCCCAAACGACCGGTAGTTGATAACCGGGTTATTGGGATTGTTATTTACATCCATATCGGGCGCAAAATTAATGTGCATGCCCAGCCGCTTAAAGTCGTAAGCTACCATTTGCCCCATTTTGTAAATAAGGGTGTTATCCTGTACGGCGCCTAAAGTCATTTGGTAGGGGTATGATGTCGACGAATCTAACCGCATGCCCAAGCCCCACTCGCCATCCATGGCAATAAGTAAGGGCACTTTTGATAGCTTTTGATAAACATTAATAAGGTTGGCATGCCTTACCGGCCCTCCCTGAAAAAACACCAGGCCGCCTATATGCTCGTCCTGTATCACCTTGGCAACAGAATCTTCATAGGCCTTGCCCTTATTGGTATGTGCCCTTACGTAAAACAACTGCCCTATACGTTCCTTCCGGCTCATCTTTTTATAAACAGAATCAACCCAGTTGTTTTGTTCGCTTAACGATTTAATAAAGCTTGTTTTTTGCGCGAAACTGCTTTGTACAAAAAAGCTAACAATAAAAAGCAGGAAAAAGGAGCGGTAGATTTTTTGTTTCATTATATCCAAATGTAGCTTAAATCTAAATTTTAGCTAATTGTTTTACCCACAAAAGATAATATTAAAAAATCGCGAATAAACCTTGCTGCAAATTTCCACTCTATTAAGATATAAAATTAACCGGCATACAATATTATGGGGAAACTTGTAATATCGGTTGCCATAAAATAAAACAAACCGATGAAAAAAATTCTGTTTATGGCCATATGCCTGCTTACCGTGGCAGGTACAGTAAGTGCACAGCGTTACGACCGCCGTTACCCGCCGCGCAGGGTAGTAAGGCGCCCTCCCCCGGTGCAGGAAAGGTACCAAAGGCGGGGCGATGATTTTTACCGGCCTAAGGTTGGGATAGCAGGTGGTGTAAACTTTTCAAACACTGTTGATGCCTATAACTCTGACTTTAGCACCAGCACCATCGCGGGCTTGCACTTAGGGCTTACGTTTGATATCCCTGTTGCCTACCCCTTATCCTTTGCGCCCGAAATTTTGTTTTCGCAAAAAGGTTACCGTGCACAAACAGCCGATGGCGAGTTTAAGCAGCGTACCAATTATGTCGATATCCCTTTGCTGGCCAAATTCAGGCTGGTGCCGGGTTTCAACTTTGTAGTAGGTCCGCAATTAAGTTTTCTTACATCAACTAAAAACATTTACGATAATGGTTTTAATACGGTGTATGAAAGCGATTATAATGATCGCGGCGACAAAAGCTATTTATCGGGTGTTATTGGCGTAGGTATCGATCTTAACCGCAATGTTGAGCTGCGCGGAAGGTACACTATCGACCTTGATAAAAACCGATCGAACAGCGGCGCGATACCCGATTACCGCAACCAGGTATTTCAACTGGGCTTAGGCTTTAAGTTCCAGTAAAAGAATTTGCTATTAATTAAAAACGCCACCTGTTGATTAACGGGTGGCGTTTTTGCTATTTAAAAATCTGCTTAAACCAGCGTTTAGCTTTATACTTTGGCTTATTGTATTTTTTCCAGCGGGCAGCGATATTAAAATCATCATTTAAAGTGTAAACATCGGCTTGCTTTTGAGGCAAAACATATAAAGGATGCGTGATCTCGCCGAGTTCCTGCACGGGCAGGTTTGCATTTTTATTATTGATGTCATGGGTGTGGGTAGAGCTTTCGCCAAAGCCTATGTTGGTAATAAGGTTTACATTGGGTATAACCGCAAGGCCGTTGTTGAAGAAGTTTAAAAAACCTAACTGGTAATCCCAGGTATCAATAAGCCCGGCCTTTAACTGCTTAAAAATACTTACCCAGGTCTCAACAATAAATTTATCCTCAAAAATATTAGCAAGCTGCGGCCCGGCATCGCTCAGTTGATAGTTGCTTAGTTCTTTATCATAATCTTTCCAAACCCTTCGCCAGCCCGCCCAGCCCCATACATGCGACAGGTTGGAGAAGTAATAACTGTCTTCTCCCCATTTTTTGCCATGCTGCAGATTGCACCCGCAAATGTGCCTGATGCGTTCATCGTGCCGGTATTTTTCCAGCATGGTATCACAAAACCTAAAAAAATCGCTCGCCGGCAGGCAGTCGTCTTCCAGGATAATGCCTTCTTCCTCCTGCTCAAAAAACCAGGTAATGGCCGATGATACCGCCTCTTTGCAACCCATGTTGCTTTCCCTGAAAAGTGTTTTCACTTCGCATGGCCAATCAATTTGTGTTGTAATATTTCGCGCCTGTTCGCATAACGGCTGTTCTCCCGGTTTATTGGCCCGCGGGCCATCGGCAGCAATGTACAACCGGGTGGGGCGGGTTTGCCTTATTTGGGCAAAAACCCTTTCAGTAGTATCGGGCCGGTTAAAAATAATGAATAAAACTGCCGATGATGTTTGGTAAGAAGCGGTAGCCGGGTTATTCATATGCAAATATTGTGGTTTTAAGTTGATGCTGGATTGTTATCCGGCTTTATTTTTTTGCCGACCGCTGTTTTCTTGACTCCCAAAAGCGGCAGAAAAGATATCCCCCACCTTTATAATGCTCGGTCATTAAATACTTGGCGTCGCCCTGGTAATGCAGGGTTGCAAACCTGATGAGCCGGCCCGTTTGCAATTGCTTGCAATAAGGAAGGTTATTTTGCCAATAGATCTTTTTCCGGCCGTTCTCCATTTCATAGCCGTCGGAGTTGTTGATGGATACATCAACGGCCAGTTCGTTATTGATAAGATCCACCTTCAGGGTCTCATTCGGATGATCGCGGAAGTAAAGGTGAAAAAGGCTCATATCGCATATACCGCCCATCAGTTCGGGATCATTAACAAAAGGCTCGTAGATGTGCTCCAGTTCTTTTGTAGCTTCCTCGTCAGTATAGGCATGCATCAGGTACCTGCAAAAGCTGCTTATTGCATTAAGGTTTTTAAAGTAAGTAAAGGCGGGCATACCCATATCAGGGCAGGTATTTGCGATAGAACAACCTTTAAAAAGGGATACCATTTCGGTTACGTTTTGAAACAGCAATACATCCGAATCGAGGTATATAAAGCTTTCGATATTGTTTTCGCGGCAAAAGGCCTCGATATAAAACCAGCGCAAAAAGCAGTTTAGCTCATACACCTCGCCATTGGTGGTGCGGTGTACATATACATCAGAAAAAGCGGTTACAGCGCTTTGGTATTTGCTTGCCAAAACATGGGTAACAAAAGCATACCGGTTATTCCGTTTATCGCCCAGCAAATAAACAATAGAATCCGGGTTAAAATATTTGGCCTGTTTAAGGCTGTATTTTAAATACTTAGAGTTACCGTTATGAAAAAATATGATAGGTATTGCCATACTGTTAACGCGTTCCGCTGTTTCAATTTGCAAAGATGTTTATTTAAAAGTGCAAAAAAGTGCATATTTAAAAATGCAAAGCAAGATAACCGGCGGCGACACTACCTATTTATTTACAGCGCGGATACTTAACAAGTATGATATAAAGTATTACCGCTGCAACCAAACCGGTTTTATACAAACCGAAGAGCCATACTGGCTGGAAGAGGCTTACTCATCGGCCATAACCAAGCTGGATGTGGGCCTGCCTTATCGTAATATTTATTTAACCGATAAGATCAGCAGGATATTACTACCCAACTTTAATTATAAAGGCATTTTTTTAGACTACGCCGGTGGTTACGGCTTGTTTACACGATTGATGCGCGATAAGGGTTTTAATTTTTACCATACCGACCAATACTGCCAAAACCTGTTTGCGGAGTATTTTGATCTGAAGGACCTGCCCGCCAATACCCATTTTGAAGCGGTAACGGCTTTCGAAGTATTTGAGCATTTGCCCGACCCGGTGCCACAGATAAAACAAATGCTTGAGTTTTCGGACAATCTGATTTTCAGCACTGAGTTACAGCCCGCCACCATAAACAGCGTGGACGACTGGCCATATTTCGCGACCGAAACGGGGCAGCACATCGCCTTTTATAACGAAGCATCCTTAAAAGCCATAGCCGACCAACTGGGTTACCACTTTTACACCGATGGTAGCTTTGTACATTTATTTACCAAAACAAAATTTAACATCAACCCGCTTGTACTGCCAAAAGAGGGCTACCTGCTGCGCAAAGCACGGCGGCTGATACAAAAAGCTGAAAGAAAGATGGGCATGCCCGACGGACTGCTTCTGCGCGACTGGCAATACATCCGGGATAAGCTTAACGCTAAAAGTTAGATACGCCCGGTCAATCCGCCTGGAAGGTTTGCATATCGATAAGCTTGCGGTATAACCCGTTATGGCTGATCAGTTCCGGGTGCGAGCCCTGTTCAATTACCCTTCCGCTCTCCAGCACCACAATGATATCCGCATTTTGGATTGTACTTAAACGGTGGGCTATAATTAAGGATGTACGGTTTTTCATCAGGTTGTTTAGTGCATCCTGCACCAGTTTTTCCGATTCGGTATCCAGTGCTGATGTGGCCTCGTCAAGCAGCATAATGGGCGGGTTATTTAACACCGCGCGTGCTATACATATGCGCTGCCTTTGTCCGCCGGATAGTTTTGCCCCGCGGTCGCCTACGTTGGTATCATAGCCATTTTCTGTTTCCAGGATAAAATTATGGGCATTGGCAATACGTGCCGCGGCCTCCACATCGGCAGGTTTGGCATCGGGTTTACCAAAACAGATGTTGTTGTAAATAGAATCGTTAAACAAAACAGACTCCTGGTTTACCACACCCATCAGGCTCCTTAACGACCTGGCAGTTATGCCTTTAATATCGTGCCCATCAACTGTAATGCGTCCTTGCAGCGGATCCATAAAACGGGGGATAAGGTCCATCATGGTTGATTTACCACCACCCGAAGGCCCAACCAATGCCACGGTCTTCCCTTTAGGGATTTCCAGCTTAACATGCGACAGTACCGGTTTCTCCTGGTAAGCAAATGACACATCTTCAAAACGGATAGCATCATCAAAGCCAGCAATATCAATGGCGTTCGGCGCGTCGGTCACCAATGGTTTTTCATCTATCAGGCTCAATACCCTTTCGCCCGCGGCAATGCCCGAGTGGATGCTGCTGAACGAATCGGAAATGGCTTTGGCCGGGCGCATAACCTGCGAGAACAGCGCGATGAAAGTAACGAACTCCGGCGGCGACAATGCCGAGGTTTTATTTAACACCAGGTGCCCTCCGTATAAAACAATACAGGCAACCATAGTCACCCCAAAAAACTCTGATACGGGCGATGCAAGCTGCTGCCTGCGGGCCATTGATTTGGTGATGCGCGAGTAATTCTGATTTTCCCTGTCGAACCGTTTTTTAATAAACTCGGTGGCGTTAAATGCTTTGATAATCTTGATGCCCGATAGTGCTTCGTCGAGGTAGCTGATCATGTTGCCATACGTTTGCTGCGAGGCTATCGCCTGCTGCTTTAACCGTTTTACAATACGCGATATCACAAACGCCGAAACCGGGATAACCAGGAATGAATACAAAGTAAGGCTGGGCGAGATGAGGAACAGCAGTACCAAAAAAGCTATCAATGTTAAAGGTTCTTTAAACACTACCTGCAAGGTCCCTGTAACCGAGAACTGTACCACCTGCACATCTGATGCTACCTTTGATATGATGTCGCCTTTACGCTCGTTACTAAAAAAACCCATATGCAGGCTCATCACGTTATCAAATAAAGTACGTCGCAGGTTTAAAAGGGTATGCACACGCAGGTTTTCCATAGTACGCTGCGACAGGTAACGAAAAAGGTTGCCCAGCAACGCCGATACTACAATGGTACCGCACACAAATTGGAGCGCGCCCCAGGTACCGTAAGTATTTGTAGCGTATTGCACATAATATTTAAAAGTGGCCATCAGGTCGAGCAAGGCCGGTTTTTTGCCAAGTTCCACATAAGCGCCGTCTTTATTAAAAAGCGTTTGCAGCAGCGGGGCCAGCAAAGCGAGGTTAAGCGTGCTGAATATGATAGAGAATATGGTTGTTATGATATAAGGTATCGCGAATTTCTCAATAGGCCTTGCAAACGATAAAAGCCGGAGGTAAGTTTTCATTTAAAAAATTAAGATACAAAATTATATAAAATTGCCCATGTAAACCTAAAGGCTTTTTAATAACGTACTGTAAACCTGTATGGCATTATCAATACACTTATCAAAGGTATAAGTCTGCAGGTTTTGCTGCCCTTTGCTGATAAGGTTTTGGCGGGCAGCATCATCATATAGCACCTTTTCTATAGCGGCAGATATGGATGCTTCATCCGCAGGGTCGAAGTACAGGGCGGCATCGCCGGCCACTTCCGGGAAGCAGGTTGTATTACTGCAAACCACCGGGCAGTTATTGGCAAACGCTTCCAAAAGCGGGAAACCGAACCCCTCCTGTAACGAGGGGAAGGCAAACAGCCGGGCCTGGCAGTACATTTGTTTCAGTTCGCTATCGGTTGCGCTTACCTGGTGGCATTGGCTGCTGATATTTAAATCGGCAAAGAGCTCCTTTTCGGCATTTGTAAAAGCCCCGCCGCCTGCGCAAACCAGGTGCAGTTCTTTGTCGTGGTTTAATAGCTTACTTATCGCCTTAACAAAAAATATAAAGTTTTTATAATGCCAGCGCTCGCCTACAAATAGGATATACTTATCCGGTAGGGTTAAGCCGGCATCAGCTGAAGCCGTGTTAGGGATGTAGCCATGATGCACCACCGTTATTTTATGTTCAGCATGCGGATAGTATTTAATAAGATCCTGCTTGGTATGTTGCGATATGGCTATAATGGCATCCGCGCTTGCTATAAGCTGCTTCTTTTGGGCAATTACCTCCGCTGCATCGCCGAATAACTGCGGCAGGGATTCGTGGATCATATCGTGAACGGTAACAACAAACGGCCTTTTAATATACTTTAAAAAGTATGGGTCGTAATAAGTGGGATGAAAGATATCAAAGTTGTTCTGCCGCAAATTCCATTCGCAAAAACGGCGGTTCCATCGTATTATGCGGTTGCGGTGCCCATGGAATAAAAATTTGCCAGCGGCATTGTTAAATGGCAGGTGCAGGTCTTTTATATACTCGTTTTCGGAATATAGGCCGCATATTTTACTGCTGATGCCCGGCCTGGTATTTAAGCCCGCGTTTAAACCGGCAAAGTACCTGGAGATACCCCCATAGCGCTGCAACGAAAACTTTTGATGATCAAACAGTATCTTCATTTACGGTTAATAAAAGTTGCTTCCCGGCTTGCTTTGTTCTTTGCGGCGCTTATATAAAAAGCGCAGGTACATTAACCAGCCCATGCTTTGCTTTATCAGTTGTGGCTTTTCCCGCTTAAACAGGTCATCGCTGGTTGTAGCCGAAAAGCCTGTTAAATTATACCAAACTACTTTTATGGAGTAATATTGTTTTTTGATAGAGCTATCGCCCCAGCATTGAATGTTAAGCGCATAATCTGCATAAACCTTATACCTGCTGCTGTAGCTGTACGTTCTAAAAACCTTTGCCGGGTAAAATAATGTTTGATGGTTAAGGCAGTACTTCGCCAGTCGGTATGCCGAAAACGCGCCCTCCAGCATGTCACCGTCAGATTCCACATCGCCATAATAAAGAGTATCTTCATCTTTAAGCAAGGTGGCCATTTGGCTAAAGCCGGGCAGCAGCCTATCGTCGGCGCCCATAAAGTATAGCCATTTGCCGGTGGCTTTTTTTGTGCCCTTGTTCATGGCGTCGTAAATGCCGTTATCCGGCTCGCTTACCAGGCAGGATATGTACTTTTCAAACTCTTTTAAAATAGCGGGTGTGCCATCGGTACTGCCGCCGTCAATAACAATAAGTTCCAGGTTTTTTTCCTGCTGATCGATAACAGAAAGCAGGCAATCTTTTAGCACATCTGCCGAATTAAACACAGGTATAATAATGCTGATAAGTGGTGCCGTAACCCGGTTCTGTTTGTTATTCTCCATTAGTAGTGTTTGTAAAATTAAAGTATTTTTGCCCAAACACCAACCATGGCTGTAAGCATAGATGTTATTATACCGTCATTCAGATTAAACCCGGCCACCTTGCTGCCGATACTTAACCTGTACAGACCTGTTAATACCATTAAATTTTATCTCGTTGCAGATAACCCATCGATAAAACCTGATGCTGCTATTTTAAACCTGATAGATAACATAACCGTTTTTCTGTTAATAAACGAAACTAATAAAGGGGCATCAGAAACGCGGAACCGGGGCATTGAAGCCGGCCAGGGCGACTGGATCTTGTTCCTGGACGATGATATTGATGTGCCTGCTGATCTCCTATCCGTTTACTACAATGCCATAACCGCGCGCCCCGATGAAACAGGTTTTATTGGCGTGGTAAACATGCCACCCGAACCAACTCTGTTTGCCAAAGCGGTAAGCGCCAATGGCTCGATGGGGATATTTACCGTAGCACAGCAAAAACCTGACTTTGCCTGGGGCGCTACCGCCAACATTATGGTGAACCGCGAAGCTGTTGGCAATGTACGTTTTGCTGATGCTTATCCCAAAACAGGTGGCGGCGAAGAGGTGGAGTTTTTTTTAAGGGTGAGAGAAAAAAATAATTTCCGGAATTATAATAGCCTGCCGGCCGCAGCGGTTATACACCCATGGTGGGGCAATGGCAAAACCGACTTTTTACGCTTTTACCGTTATGGCAAAGGCAACAGCTACCTGGCGCAACGCAACCCAGCTTACCGCTGGTACGACTTTTTGAACACACCCGAAACGTTATTAATTACCGTTATTACACTGGTATGTACAATGCATCAGCGCCTGCACCTGGCAGTTTTCTTTTTCTTTATTACCACTATTATAATTGAATATATAGTGAACATTGTACGGGTGCACCGCAGCACAAAAAAATATCGCCGCTGTTAGCGGCATATGTAATGCTGCTGCGCAATGTTTATGAAAGCGGCATATTGCTTGGTAATCTATCGCGCGGGCGTTTGCAGGGGATTGGCGAGCGTTTTAATTATGAGGGGGGTACCAGGCAGCAGCACTTTCGCCTTAATCGCTTTAAAATAATAAAGCTGCTGCTTTATGCCATTAGCTTATATATTATATACCGATTTGCTTACACTTCGGCATAGCCGCTATCGCAATACGTAAGTTTTTCATCAACGGTGCGGCGGTATATTACCTCGTTTGAGCGATAACTGGACCGCGAGTTTTGCTTGTGGAACAGGTGGTACATAATAGCCACCATTTTCACACGTTTTTTATACACTCCTGAGTTGATAAGGCGGGCAGCAAACTCATAATCCTCCCAGCCCCACCCTTCAAAATTATTGTAATAGCCATTTACCTTAATATAATCCTCGCGCCAAAATGCCAGGTTACACCCTTTTACATTAAATGGATCGAGCGGCTTGGTATCATAAAACTTTGCAAGCGGTGGTATACGGTACGAATTAAACCGTGTGTATAGTCCTCCTGATAAAGGGTTAAGATCAACATCTTTATTCTTTATCAGTTCGTTAGTTTTTACTTCGCTGATCATAGCACGGCTACCCTGCACAAAAAAGCCCTTTTGGGCCTGCTTAATATGGTCGGCAATAAAGCGCCGGTCTAAAACAATATCACCGTCAATCTCTATAATGTAATCGGTCTCGGCCATTTTAACAGCCATATTCAACACCTCGCTTTTACGGAAACCATTATCCTCGTGCCAGGCGTGCTTAACCGGGATGTCAAATTTTTCGCGGTAGCTGTCTATCAGTTGCCGGGTATCCTCCCCCGATCCGTCATCAGCTATTAAGATCTCATCTGGCATTTGCGTTTGCTGCAATACGCTTAAAAATACCAGTTCGAGCGCACCGGGCCAGTTGTAAGTTGATATTAAAAGGGCTATAGTGAAATTACGTTCTGCCATGTAAGTGCTTATACTATTTTACAATTTTATAATTCCTGTATTCGCTAACCCGCCAGCCGGTAAGGTCTTCAATTTTTTGCAGCAGCTTTCTTCTAAAGTTCATTTTTTTTCGCAGTTCTTCGGCATCTACCTCTATTTTCCAGTTGGTGGCGGCTATGCGCTTTTTCATTACCGCCGGGTGTTCGCCTGTAAAAGGCAATAAACGGTCGGCATTTTTATAATCAAACTCAAAAGTTTCGGGCAGGTTTTGTTCCAACCATGCATCATCATGATAAAACCGGTTAAAGTTGCGCACTTTGTTTTTTAAGCCTGCGGGTGGTTTCACCCATCCATAATGATAAATATAGGCATCTATCAGTTTTACCCCTATTTTATGGTTATCTGCCCACCTAAACCCCTGCGCGTCGCGGTACGAGCGAATGTTTTTATTGTTCCTTAAGATCCTGATCTCGCGGCGGTACCACCTGCGCGAGTGCCCGTAAAAATCATATGACCCATAAAAATGCAGGTATTTAAAAAGCAGCCCCTCTACCTTGTTATCGGCAAGGTTGTCTTCCATCTCCTTTTTTATTACCGGCAGGTATTTTTCGTGTACCACTTCATCGCCCTGTATGTAAAAAGCCCAGTCGCTATCATCCGAGATGGCATTAAACGCTTTATCTGTTTCGTCGGCAAAAACCTTGCCCCCATCGCGTATATCGGTATCCCAAACGGTGCGGATCATCCTTATTTTTGGCGAACCGATATCGTTTATCAGCTTTTCGGTTTCATCTTCGCTATCGCCAAGCGCCACAATAAACTCATCGCATATTGGCAGTATAGATGTTATAGCCTCTACAATGGGGTAGTCGTTTTTGAATGCATTACGGATAAACGTGAAGCCCGAAACTTTCATATTGGTACAACTAAATATTGCTGCAAATATAATTATCTAAGCCTGCTCATTTAATATTATTATGCCATGATTAATTATCACGTATTTTTGTTTCTTTATAGCCGCAGAAAATGGCCGTTACCACGCAACATATTAAACCCCATTGCACCGATTTCAGATCGGTTGCGCGTGCGCTAACCGTTGTTGAAAATAACCTTGCCGGCGCTGCTCAACTTTTAAAAGGCCTTACCTTTAATACACAAACACCTGTTATAGGTATAACAGGCCCGCCGGGCGCGGGCAAAAGCACGCTGGTAAATGCCATCATTAATAACCTGGTACAGGGAGGTAAAAAAGTAGCTGTGCTGGCTATAGACCCAACCTCGCCATTTAATTTCGGGGCGTTGCTGGGCGACAGGATCCGCATGGCATCGCACTTTAACCATCCGGATGTTTTTATCAGGTCGCTGGCGACGCGGGGGTCGCTGGGCGGGCTATCTGCAAAAACTATTGAAATGACAGATGTGCTTAAGGCATCGGGCTTTGACAATATCATTGTAGAAACGGTTGGCGTGGGGCAGTCGGAAGTAGAGATTGCAGGCCTTGCCGATATTACTTTTGTAATGTTGGTACCCGAGGCAGGCGACGAGATCCAGAACATTAAATCGGGCCTGATGGAAATTGCCGACGCCTTTATTATTAACAAGGCCGACAGGGACGGCGCGGAACTATTTATCAACAACCTTAAAAAAATATTACAGCAAAGTAAAGATGGCAAGCTGCCCATATTTAAAACCGTCGCTTCCAAAAACGAGGGGATAGATGCTGTAACAAGCTTTATATTGTCCAACCCCAAAACAAACAACACCCGCCGCGAACTGCTGCTCACCCAAAAAGTTTACAACATCATCCAGCAAAATAAAATGGCAGGGATTGATAAGCAAAAACTACAGCAGGATATTGCCAAGGCCTTAAAGGAGGATACATTTAATATATATCAATTCGCAGAAACATACGCAGCCCCCCCCGCCCCCTGAAGGGGGAGCTTTTGAAAAGCAAAAGGCGAAACGTATCGGACGTTTCGCCTTTTTAACTAATATAAAATTCTACTCCTCCTTCAGGGCGGGGGGGGGCTTCGCTTCTAATTCATCAATTCTTCAATCTCCTCTGCCTCAATAGGGATATGGGCCATCAAATCGCGGTTGCCATCTTTAGTGATCAGGATATTGTTTTCTAAACGGATGCCCAATCCTTCTTCGGGGATATAAATGCCCGGCTCGCAGGTTAAGATGTTACCAACTTCAAACGGTTTGTAGCGGCTTGCGTAATCGTGCACATCCAAACCCAAATGGTGCGATGTGCCGTGCATAAAATACTTTTTATATAACGGGGCTTTGGGGTCCTGCTTATCAACCTCGTGTTTTTTTAATAATCCCAGGTCAATCAGTTCACCGGTCATTATATTTCCTACCTCGTCGTGGTAATCGTTCCATACGGTGCCGGCCACTATCATTTTAGTAGCGGCGCGCAGTACACGCAGTACGGCATCGTATACATCGCGCTGGCGTTTGGTAAAGCGCCCGTTCACCGGGATAGAGCGGCTCATATCGGCATTGTAGTTGGCGTATTCGGCAGCCCAGTCAAACAGTATTACGTCGCCATCCTTACAAACCTGGTTGTTATCAATATAATGCAAAACAATAGCATTTTTTCCTGACGCTATTATAGGGCTATAGGCATGGCCGGTTGCGCGCTGGCGCAAAAATTCGTGCGTTATTTCGGCTTCAATCTCATACTCGGTTACGCCGGGCTGTACAAATTTTAGTACGCGCGTAAATGCATCCCTGGTAATATCACATGCTTTTTGGGTAAGCGCTATCTCAATTTCTGATTTTACCACACGCAGGTCGCGCAGTACCGGTGCCGACCGTTCGTAATGGTGCAGCGGATACTTTTGGCGAAGGGTTTCCAGTAACCTCAGGTCGCGATAGGGCACAGTATGCACGTAACGGTCGTTTTCGTTGGTATTGATATATATATTATCGGCATAATTTATTATGCTGTGTAAAATGCCGTCGTATTCGTGCAGCCAGTAAATTTGCTGAATGCCCGATGCCGCGCGTGCCTCTTCTTTGGTATACTTGTGTCCTTCCCAAACAGCTATATGTTCGTTGGTTTGTCTTAAAAAAAGTACTTCTTTGTATTGCTGATTAGGACAATCGGGGTACAATAGCAGGATACTTTGCTCCTGATCTATACCTGTGAGGTAGTAAAAATCGGGATTTTGCTTAAAAATGAACGATTGATCACCATTTCTCGGAAATTCATCATTTGAGTGAAATATAGCAATTGAGTTGGATTTTATTCTCGAAACGAAATTTTTTCTATTAATTGTAAATAACTGTTCGCTAACAGGTAGATATTTCATAAATTATAAAATATTAAATTATACAAAAACAAATTATTTATGTTGTTTGTAGTAGATATTATGAATTTTGGAACAAGATTTGGTATTTGTTTCAAACATAATTACTAATTTTGAAAAAAATCACAATTAAATCGTTTAATCTTAAAACTATGAATTATTCTACATTAAAGAAATCAGTAGCATTATCATGTGCTTCTTTGCTGGTTGCTGGGATGGTTAGCGCACAGACAGACTCTGCCGCAACTACTACCACTACCACCACAGACACTATGATGTCTTCTACAGCAACCACTGCCAAGGTATTTGGCGGGAGAGGTCAGTACAAAACCTGGAGTATAGGTTTAAATGTTGGCGCAACATCACAGGTTCTTGCAACCGGTGGCAGCAACGACTTCAGGAACAAAGTAATTGAATTAGGTTACGGCCTGTCTATAAGGGATCAACTGGGCCACAACTTTGGCTTACAGTTAGATGTACGCGGTGGTAAAGTTTCCGGTAATAACAGCAGCCTTGGTAACAATGGCAACTATTCAACTAAATTCTGGCAAGCTACTTTAAGTGGTGTTGTTAACGTTGCAACTATCGACTTTATCCGTCGTAAAAACTCTGTTAACTTCTTCTTAACCGCTGGTGCTGGTTTAGCTATGTACAACCCAACTGGTGTAACTGCACAAGGCGTACCTTTTGATTACAAAAACGGCGCTGCAGGCGGTAACGCAGGTACCGGTAGCTACGTTAGAGAATATGTAGTGCCAATTGGTGCTGGTGTTAAATTCCGTTTAAGCGACGCGGTTGCCTTAAACTTCGGTTACACCGAGAACTTTATTGATGGTGATAACTTTGATGGTGTTAAATCTCCGTCAAACTCTAAAGATCACTACTCATACGGATACGGTGGTTTAGAATTCACTTTGGGTTCAAAATCAAAACCAAGCTTAGAGTGGGTTAACCCTGTAGCTATGATGTATGACGAATTATATGATGCAGCTTTACGCCAGGAAGTTGAAGCTCTTAAAGGCCGTGTAACTAACGTTGAAAACGCAGTTACTGATCTTAAGAAAGATTCTGATGGTGATGGTGTATCTGATCAATTCGACAAATGCCCTAACACTCCTGCCGGTAGCGTAGTTGACGGTTCTGGTTGCGTTATCGTATTCCCGGCTGCCGCTGCTGCTGCTGATACTATGACTGGTACTGCTTACTCAAACATCCAGTTTGAATTTGACAGCTCGGTGTTAAGGACTTCATCTTACCCAGTGTTAGATGCTACTTCAGCTGACTTACGTTCATCTGGTAAAACTGTTGAGATCGATGGTTACGCTTCATCTGAAGGTACTGCTGCTCACAACTTGTCTTTATCACGTGACCGTGCAAACTCTGTAAAAACTTACTTAGTTAACTCAGGTGTTTCTGCATCAAAATTGAAGATCAAAGCTTACGGTGAAACTAACCCGATAGCTGATAATTCAACTGAAGAAGGACGCGTTGCTAACCGTCGCGTTGCTTTCAAACAAAGATAATATCCAAATAAATATTATTAAGAAGCCCTCCGAATAACTCGGAGGGCTTTCTTTTTTTTACTAAATTTGTGTTATGTACTTTTTTAGAAAAAAAGACCCCAACAGGCCTACCAGCTTTAATCTTAAAGTAATGCATATAATTAATGCCATTGCCATAAGCATGTTTTTGGCCGGCATAATCTGGAAGCTTGTGCAGTGGTTCATCCTAAAAAAGTAATATCTAAACACAACGCCACCATGAAAACCATCATCAATACCAGCAACGCCCCCGCGCCAATAGGCCCTTACAGCCAGGCTGTTGCAGCCAACGGTTTATTATTTGTTTCGGGCCAGGTACCCATTAACCCAAAAACCGGCGAGATCGTTACCACCGGGATAGCCGATGAAGCAAAAATGGTGATGGAAAACCTTAAAGCCATATTGGATGAGGCTGGGATAGGTTTTGACAGCATTATTAAAACAAACATCTTTTTAACCGATATGCAAACCTTTTCGCAGGTGAACGATGTTTATGGCTCTTATTTTACCGCCGATTTCCCCGCGCGCGAAACGGTGCAGGTTTCGGCGCTTCCAAAAGGTGTTAATGTAGAGATCTCTGTAATTGCCTTAAAACCCTGATCAGGTATAAAAATTGAATAATCAGCAGTTTCAAACACCCATTGAATATTTAAAAGGTGTAGGCCTGTCCCGTGCGGATGTGCTTAAAAAGGAATTGCAGATATACAATTTTGAAGACCTTTTAAAGCATTTCCCTTATAAATATATTGACCGTACCCGGTTTTATAAAGTACGGGAGATACAGCCCGATATGCCCTATGTGCAGGTGCTGGCCCGTTTAACCCAAAAAGAAATTATTGGCGAAAAGCGCACCAAACGTTTGATTGCCCAGGCACACGATGATACCGGCACTATTGAACTGGTATGGTTCCAGGGGATAAAATGGGTGGAGAAGATGCTGGTACCCGGCAAGGTTTACGTATTGTTTGGCAAGCCCGGCTTTTTCAATAATAAAGCCCAGATGGCGCACCCCGAAATGGAACTATACATCCCCGGCGCGCAGCAAAAAGGAAACTTAACCCTGCAGCCTGCTTACAACTCAACCGAAAAATTAAAGCAGTTTACCTTAGATAGCAAAGGCCTGCAAAAACTGATTGCCGGCCTGTTGGAACAAACCGCAAAAGATATCCACGAAAATTTACCGGATTATATCCGCAACCGTTATAAACTTGCGGGCAGGCAGGAAAGTTACCGCAACATCCATTTCCCTAACGATGCCAACCAGCTAAACGAAGCCCGTTACCGTTTAAAATTTGAAGAGCTGTTTTTTTTGCAGCTAAAACTGCTGCGTAACAAACTGCTGCGCACCCAAAAGTTCAAAGGCAATATCTTTGAATCGGTAGGCGATTACTTTAATGAGTTTTATCACCACAAACTGCCGTTTGCTTTAACCAATTCGCAAAAGCGGGTTTTAAAAGAGATAAGGCTGGATACCCAGCGTGGTGTACAAATGAACCGCCTGCTGCAGGGTGATGTGGGCAGCGGTAAAACAGTAGTTGCTTTAATGAGTATGCTGATAGCTATTGATAATGGTTTCCAAACCTGTATCATGGCCCCTACCGAAATTTTGGCCAACCAGCATTACCAAACCATAAAAAGTTTGGTTGGCGAGGGCTTTATAGAGGTAGCGCTATTAACCGGGTCGGTGCCTAACAAGGCGCGCAAAGTTATCCACCAAAAGTTAGAAGACGGCACGCTGAATATATTAATAGGTACCCACGCGCTTATTGAAGATAAGGTGCAATACAAAAATCTTGGCCTGGTGGTGATAGACGAGCAGCACCGCTTTGGCGTAGAGCAGCGCGCAAAGCTTTGGCGAAAAAATATCATCCCTCCGCATATACTGGTGATGACGGCCACACCAATTCCCCGCACCCTGGCCATGACCATGTATGGCGACCTGGATATTTCTGTAATAGACGAATTGCCTGCCGGGCGCAAGCCTATCCAAACCGTGCATTTTTACGAAGCCCAGCGCCTGCGCATGTTTGGCTTTATGAAAGATGAGATTGCCAAAGGCAGGCAGATATACGTGGTGTACCCCCTGATAAAAGAAAGCGAAAAGCTGGACCTGAAGAACCTGATGGATGGCACCGAAATTATGTCGCGCGAGTTCCCCTTACCCAAATACCGTATCAGCATTGTACATGGCAAACTAAAGCCCGCCGAAAAGGAATTTGAGATGCAGCGCTTTGTTAAAGGCGAAACACAAATAATGGTTGCAACAACCGTGATAGAGGTTGGGGTTAATATCCCAAATGCATCTGTTATGATCGTAGAGAATGCCGAGCGGTTTGGCCTTTCGCAATTGCATCAGCTGCGTGGGCGTGTTGGCCGTGGCGCCGAGCAATCTTTTTGCATACTGATGAGTAACGAGAAGCTTAGCCACGATGGCCGCATCAGGCTAAACACCATGGTAAAAACTAATAACGGTTTCGAGATAGCCGAGATAGATATGCAGCTGCGCGGCCCCGGTAATATCGAGGGCACGCAACAAAGCGGCGTGCTCGACCTGAAAGTTGCCGACCTTACCACCGACCAGGAGATACTACAGCAAGCCCGCAACCTGGTTATCGAGATATTTGAGAAAGACCCCCAGTTGGCCGCCCCCGAAAACCAGATCCTTAACCTCGCGTTCCAGGCAAAAAACGCCGGCCTAAGCTGGGATAAAATATCCTGATGAGTTGATAAAAATGCGCGGCAAATATTACATTTGCTTAAACGCTGCTTATCATGAAAAAAATCCTGTTACTTTCTATCGCATTACTATCCATTACACTTTGCTCGCAAGCGCAAGATTCCGTTCAGATCCGTAAATTTTACGACGAAGCTTTGGTTAACGGCCAGTGTTACGAAAACCTGCGCTACCTGTGTAAAAAAATCGGACAGCGTTTAAGCGGCTCGGCAGGTGCGGCAAAATCGGTCGATTGGAGTAAAAAGCTAATGGAAAGCTACGGCTTTGATAAAGTTTACCTGCAGGAGGTAATGGTGCCGCATTGGTTACGCGGCGCAAAAGAACAAGCCTACATTATTGATGGTAAAAAAAGAATAGCTGTGCCTTTAGTGGCGCTGGGCATGTCGGTAGCTACACCCGCCGCAGGCATAACCGCTAATATTGTTGAGGTACGGAGTATAAAAGAATTAGATGCCCTGGGCGAAAGCGTTATTAAAGGTAAAATAGTTTTCTTTAACGGCCCTTTCGATCAGCGTTTTATCGAAACGGGAGCTGGTTACGGCGCGGCAGGTATCCAGCGCTTCGCGGGCCCGGCTGCAGCGGCTAAATATGGTGCAGTTGGCGCAATAGTACGGTCAATATCATCGGCGCTTGACGATTACCCGCATACCGGCGGCACCGTTTATGTTGATGGTGTAAAGAAGATCCCCGCAGCGGCCATATCAACCCTTGCCGCCAATAAGCTTAGCAATATGCTTAGGCTGCGCAAATTGCCGCTTATTAAATTTTATTTTAAGCAAAACTGCCAAACCCTGCCCGATGCAAAATCATACAATGTTATTGGCGAAATAACCGGGAGCGAGAATCCTAATAAATTCATTACCGTTGGCGGCCACCTCGATTCGTGGGATCTGGCCGAGGGCGCACATGACGATGGTACGGGCGTAATGCAATCTGCCGAGGTATTAAGGATCTTTAAAGCGACAGGTTATCGCCCAAAAAACTCAGTAAGGGCAGTATTTTTCATGAACGAAGAGAACGGCCATAAAGGTGGTATTAAGTACGCCGAATTGGCTGCCGCGAATAAGGAAGAGCACATTGCTGCAATTGAAACAGATGAAGGCGGCTTTACCCCGCGCGGTTTTAGTTTCCAGGGTGTATCTGCAGATTTTTTAAAAGATATAAACAAAAAATGGAAAGGCCTGCTGGAGCCTTATGAGGCCGACCGGCTGGTAGCAGGCGGCGGCGGTACCGATATTGGCCCGCTAAAAGAAACCATCCCATCAATAGTGCTGATAGGTTTCCGGCCCGATTCGCAGCGTTATTTTGATATTCATCACTCAACCAATGATGTTTTTGAGAACGTGAACAAACGCGAGCTGGAATTAGGCGCCGCTGCTATAACGGCTTTGGTTTACCTGATAGATCAGCATGGGTTAAATTTTTAACAGTTCTGTGTCAATTGCATTTTGAGCAGGGCTGCTACTATTGTAAATTGCGGCCTCCAACTAATACATCCCCATAAGTGCCAGACGAGGAAAACATCGCCCCCCGTACAGATTCATTCGCAGCCCTTAAATACAAGGACTTCCGCTCGTATGTAGGCATGCGTTTTTGCTTTACGTTTGCATATCAAATGCAAACAGTTGTGCTGGGTTTTTATATTTATGAGCTTACACACAGTAAAATAGCGCTGGCTTTTATAGGTTTGAGCGAGGCCATCCCGGCGGTGGGCATAGCGTTGTATGGTGGTTATATTGCCGATAAGTACGAAAAGCGAAAAATGCTGCTGCTGATATTCTCCGGCGTGTTTTTATCATCGTTTATTATGTTTATAGCCACCATGAACAGCGTGGTTGGCTACATGCATATACACGGGTTGCTAATTGTGCTGTACAGCATGATTTTTTGCAATGGGGTTGCCAGGGCATTTTACGGGCCGGCAACATTTACCATTTATGCCCAAAGTGTCCCTAAAGAAATTTACCCCAATGCCAGTACCTGGAGCAGTTCCAGCTGGCAGGTAGCATCTATACTTGGGCCCTTAACAGGCGGTTTTATTTATGGCTTTGCCGGCCATATTATGCCGGGCCTAAGCGGTATAACTGCTACTTTTGGTTTGGTGCTTATATTAATGCTGATATCGTTATACCTGGTTTTCAGGCTGCGCGCATATCCTCCTGTATTTATCCCCAAAGAGAATATATGGATAAGCCTTAAAGAAGGCCTCAACTTTGTATTCACAAACAAAATAATGTTCTATGCCATGAGCCTTGATCTTTTCTCGGTGTTTTTTGGTGGTGTGGTAGCTTTATTGCCTGTATTTGCCCTTGATATTTTAAAGGTAGGTGCCGAAGGGTTGGGGATAATGCGTATGGCATCGTCATTAGGTGCCGCGCTAACTATGCTTGCCATGATCCGTTTTTCGCCCATGAACAAGCCCTGGCGCAATTTGCTGGTAGCGGTGCTGGGCTTTGGCATTTCTATAATAGGTTTTGGCCTTTCGCACATATTTTACCTGTCGCTGCTGTTTTTATTTTTGCAGGGCGCGTTCGATAGCGTTAGCGTTATTATCAGGGGTACCTTAATGCAGTTACTTACACCCGACCATATGCGCGGCCGGGTATCGGCAGTTAATTCCATGTTCATCGGCTCGTCAAACGAAATAGGCGATTTTGAATCGGGTGTGGCGGCCAAACTTTTAGGCACCATTCCCGCTGTAATATTTGGCGGTAGCATGACCCTGGCTATCGTATCTATTACCTGGCTTAAAACTAAAAAGTTCATCCCATTATCCTTAAAACAGATCCAGGAACCCGAAGCTATTAAGTAGCACCTCGCCGGGGTGTAAAACCACTTTCTTTTAAGCTATAATTCAGCGCTATTAATTGCAAAAAAGTATTCACCTTTAGTAAATTTAACAGTTGAGTTATTCTTCTGATTAATTTAAATTAATTAAGCATTGGGTTCTAAATATTTAAATATCCTGTTAGGTAAATCAATAACCGTTTTATTATTATGGTTATTGGTTACTGCCCCTTTGTTTACCTACGCGTTACAACCCCGGCCCTTATACCAGCCCAATCTTTTTACAACCCTGGCCGATACTGCAGATAACCACCGTGTGGAGGCCGCAAGGGCAATATACCGTAATAACTGCCGTAAAATGAGCGAGGCCGATGCCATGCGGTGCATCGATGAATTAAAACAACTGGCGCTTAACTTAAACGACCTGCCGCTTATTTGTGCTGTATATGATATGCGCGCCGATTATTATTCGGTAAACCGCGGGTATAATAACTTAAGTACCGGATACTATGACGAGGCAATAGCATTTGCACAAAAAAACAACATGCAGCTGCAAACAGGTATTTACCAGCACCGTAAGGCCATTTATTATTTTGTTTATAAAAAAAATGCGGCAGCGTGCAGATATTTCCTGTTATCCGAAAAAAATTTAAACGAGGTTGGGTTTAACAATGTGCCCAATATCAGCATCCTTTTTTCAGAAACGGCCAATTTTTATTATTCCCTGGGCGATTTTGATAACGCCCGCGAAAATTTACGGCTTGCGTTAAAATACCAGGGTGCATCAGCGCGGGGCCGTATCAATATTACAAATACTATTGGGCTTACCTATCGTAACAATGGCCAGTATGGTACTGCCTTGAGCTATTTTAACAAGGCCCTGAAGATGGCCAATGTTACAAAAGACAGCGTATGGATAGCTATTGCCACGGGCAATATAGGATCGGTTTATTTTTTGCAGCATAATTATGGCAAAGCGCTGCCGCTTATAGAGGCTGATTACCGGCAATCGCTAAAATACGATGAACGGCTTAACTCGGCCATTGCATTGTTACGCCTTATTCGTATAAATATTGATCAGGGGAAATTTAAGCAGGCAGGCTTGCAGTTAGATACAGCAGACAAGTTGCTGCTTAATACCGGCGAGGATGTTTTAACGCAAAGGGTGCAGTACTACGAACTTGCAGCCATACTAAACGAGCGGCTTGGTAAGGATAAGGAAGCAGACCTATATCGCGACAGATCAGAAAACCTGCGGGATAGTGTTGCCAAAAGGGATAATATTGCAGCCATTGAGCGCGTACGTTTGCAATGGGTAACAGAAAAAAGCCGCGAAGAATTTAATAATCTTAAAAAAAGCGCGCAGATAAGCGCCTATAAACAAAATACCATAATTGTAGTGTTATTACTATTGGTAATAATAACCTTCCTGATACACAACCGCCAAAGGTTAAAGGCAAAAAAGGACAGAGAATTAATGGAGTTGGAAAAGCGGCGGGTGGACGATGAGTTGAAAAGTGCAACACAGGCATTACGCGGGTATACCGAAAACCTGATGCAAAAAAACATATTGATAGATGAGATCAAAGCCGAGCTTGAGAACGTACAGATAAAATATAGCTCTGCTGATGTTGCCGGTACACTTGATAAAATGATGCAGGCCCATATCATGACCGATGATAACTGGGCGCAGTTTAAAAAACTGTTTACGCGGGTACATAGCACTTTCTTTTATAACCTGCGCCACAAATACGGCAACTTATCCGGAACGGATATACGGTTACTTGCGCTTATTAAACTAAAACTTAATAACCGGGAAATGGCAGGAATGCTTGGTATCACTGTTGATGGTGTAAAAAAAGCTAAACAACGCCTGCGTAAAAAAATGAACATTTTAGAAGATGAGGAACTGGAAAACGCAGTAAACATGCTTTAAATGCATTAAAGGTGCATTTGTCTTGATTTTGTCCACCCTAAAAATTATTGAAAGCATGTGTTTTAACTGATATTTGAAAAAGCAACTATAGATTAAATTACTAAGGTGTAAACATTTATAATTAATATCTAACTAAAAAGTTAATCTTTATGCAAAAGTTGTACATTTATATCGTAGAGGATAACCCTTTAATAGCTTACGCTTTAAAGAAAATGCTTCTGAATATAGGCCACAACATTTGCGGAATAGCCGAATGCTACGATGAGGCTGTAAAGGACCTTAGGGTTATGAATGTTGACCTGGTGATAACCGATATAATGCTAAAAGGCAACCAAAACGGTATCGACCTGGCACATTATATTAATCATCATTTACATATCCCGTTCATATTTCAGTCATCGATAACATGTAGGGATATGATAAATATGGCCAATAAAACCAGGCCAAATGCTTTTTTGCCAAAGCCGGTAAACAAATCGGATATGATAAAGGCGCTTGCTATGTTAGCCGCATAGTATTAATAAACTAATTGATTGTTAAAGTTTACAATACCCCTGAATGGAAACAAGACAAAAAAAAACCTGCCCGCACTGCGGAAAAGGTAAACTAACCAACCGGGCACGAAGGCCCGCGCTGGTTAAAGCTACATTATTCTGGCTCCCTCTAAAACGATACTCCTGCAATATCTGCAATAAAAAATCATACGTATACGGCTCTGTTTACGAAACCGCGGAGGCAGAAAATGCTGGCCCTGACGAATAAAATTTGCACTTATATGCCCGTTAATATAACCGGTGCGCTGTTAGGGTAAGCATGGTATAGCACATAGGCCCCGCCATCGGCACTTATTACCTTAACCACCTGCGACTTTTTGCCCTGCGTTGCCTTTACAGTTTTCCAGGTTACAGGCACGTTGGTTTTTAATGTTAGTGGTAAATTATACATCCCCTTATCAAGCGTGTGCGAAAGGTTAACGGTAATTAACCCTTTGCCTTGTTTAGTTTGCACTTTTGCCGCCTGCCTTTCGCGCATGTAGCGGGTAACGTTACCAAAGGTTGCTACCCATAGGTTTTGCTCGCGGGCTTTTATATAGCTAAAGTAATCGTCAAGTTCCTGTCGCGGTAATGCTTCCCAGCCAATCCCCTCTACACCATGAATGGTTAGCACCAGCCAGGTGTTATTCTTATTAACCGTGGTATCAACCCAGGCCTTCATCATGGGCAGGGGCGTTTTAGTAGTAGCGCCCCGCTGAAACTGTATATACTCTTTATCGGTATTACCGGGGTTGCTGCTGTTACTGCGTGTTATCTCTTTTAGCCATGGCTCGGGCATGCGGTTACGTAACGCCGGATAAACCTTGTAAGCGTACTGCATCACCCGTTCGTTTTCGGTTCCAAACGGCCCCTCGCCCGAAAATGTGTATTTAGCACCCAGGTGAGCCAGGATATCCAGCCGGCTTTTCTCCATTTCGTACTTCATATTAACCTCATCCAATATGGCCAGGCGTGGGTGGGTTATCATGTGGCTGGCAAACTCGTGTCCCTGCGCGGCAAACGTCCGGATCTGGCCCCAGGTAGTACCGTGCGCATCCATATACTCCGGGTTATGTTGTACGCCCGGTTTAAACTGGCCGTTACGCACTTTACTGTACAACTCATCTATCAGCTTTATCGCCTTATCCGTTTTACCGGCATCCACCGCCGAGCCTGCATTGTAGTAATAATCCATAGGCCCAACCAATCCCAAATAGGATGCTGCCGAAGCCCGTTCAAACAGGTTATCCTTGTTAGTAGGGATAGTAGCCGTTTCTTTAATGATCTCTTTTACAGGCCGGCCAATAAACTTACCCTGGTACTGCGAGCCGGGGATCTGCCCGGTGATAATAAAAAAAGTAGCCGGAAATTTATACCTGTTCAGCATTGGTAAAGCCACCTTAAACTGGTTAATAGATCCATCGTCCCAGGTGATGGATACCGCGCCCTTTTTATCGTCCTGCCAGCGGGTAATTTCGGTTTTCGCGGGCTGGGCGTTACATAGGTTAGCTATAAAGCACCCTGTTATAAACAGCAACAATAAATTTCTCATGGCTAAATGCATATTGTTTTAGCTAATATAAAAAGTTACGGGCAGTTATTCGTCTTATAAATAAACGGTCACAACATTGTTAACATTTGCATCACTACAAAATATCACAATAAATTTATAAATGAATGAATATTCATTTATATTTGTAGCGAAATACATTTAACATGCGTATTAGAAACACCGATAAAGTACAGCTGGTAAAGCAAAAAGCCATCGAGTTGATAGTGAGGGATGGCCTGGAAGGCTTTAGCATGAACAAACTGGCTAAGGCTTGCAGCATTTCTGTGGCCACGCTTTACATCTATTACAAAGATCGCGATGATCTGATCCTGAAAATAGCTATTGACGAAGGCAAGATAATGGGCGATGCCATGATCAAAGATTTTGACCCGGCCATGCCTTTTGAACAGGGTTTGCGCAAGCAATGGGAAAACCGCTATGGTTATATAAAAGCTAACCCCATCATCACGCTGTTTTTTGAGCAGCTGCGTAGTTCATCGTACCAGCAAAGCTTCCTGTCGTCCTTCCTTACCGATTTTAAGGTGGTGATGGGCAAGTTTATGGATAATGTAATAGCCCGCGGCGAAATTGACAAAATGCCGTTTGAAACGTACTGGTCGGTAGCATTTGCGCCTTTGTATAACCTTATCCGTTTTGAGAGCGAGGGGCAAAGCTTAAGCGGCAAGCCATTTAAAATGACCGACGAAATACTTTGGAAAACTTTTGACCTGGTTGTAAAAGGCCTTAAAAAGTAAGCTTATGAATACGATAGAAAACTTTGACCACATCCTGTTATTTAAAACCAACATTAACTGCGAGGGCGACAAACAGTTGCTGCACACCCTGCTGGATACCAATGCCGATATCAAATGCTGGAGCGTAGATATGGAAGATACCGATTGTGTGTTAAGAATAGTATCGTACACATTAAGCCATCCGCAAATAATTGAATTACTAAACAACCACGGCTATTACTGCTGTGAACTAACCTGACACAATGAAAGATCAAGAACCTGTAGCATTTACCGGCTACCAAAAATTTGTAATATTTATATTGGCCATTACCCAGTTTACCGTGATATTGGATTTTATGGTGATGTCGCCGCTTGGCGATATGCTCATGAAATCGCTTAACCTAAAACCACAGGCTTTCGGTTTCGCTGTATCTGCCTATGCGTTTAGCGCGGGTATCTCGGGCTTATTAACCGCGGGTTTCGCTGATAAGTTCGACCGTAAAAAGCTATTGTTATTTTTTTACATGGGCTTTATTGCCGGTACCATATTTTGCGGCCTGGCGCATACCTACGCCGTACTGGTAGCAGCACGCATTATCACCGGCCTGTTTGGCGGGGTTATCGGCTCCATCTCTATGGCCATCATTACCGATCTGTTTGCCTTGCAGCAGCGAGGCCGCGTAATGGGCTTTGTGCAAATGGGCTTTGGCGGCAGCCAGGTTTTGGGCATACCCATTGGCCTGTACCTTGCCAATGCCTGGGGCTGGGAGGCGCCGTTCTGGATGGTAGCCTCGTTAAGCATTGTTATAGCTATACTGATAGCCGTAAGGTTAAAACCAGTGGCAGACCACCTTAAAGTGCAAAAAGACAAATCGGTTTACAAGCACTTTTTACATACGGTTGCCAAGGCCGATTACCGTGTTGGCTTTGCATCTACCGCCCTGTTGTCTATCGGTGGGTTTATGATGATGCCCTTTGGTACAGCCTTCGCGGTTAACAACCTGGGGCTAACCAACGCGCAGCTGCCCGAGCTGTTCATGGTATCGGGGATAAGTACACTTGTGATAATGCCTGTTGTTGGCAAGCTGAGCGATAAGATAGATAAGTTTAAAATTTTTATCGCGGCATCCGTATGGACTATGATCATGTGCGTGGTGTACACCAACCTGGGCGTAACCCCTTTGCTGCTGGTTATGGTTTTTAACATTTTAATGATGATGGGCGTGATGAGCCGCATGATACCATCATCGGCACTTACCAGCGCCATCCCTGAACAGGCTGACCGTGGCGCTTTCATGAGCATCAACGCATCGTTACAGCAAATAGCGGGTGGTGTGGCCGCCGCTGTTGGGGGCTTGATAGTTACCCAGCAAAGCAAGGGCAGCCCGCTACAGCATTACGATACTGTGGGTTATGTGGTGGTTGGCATATCTATACTTAGTATCCTGCTGATGTCGAGGGTAGATAAATTGGTTAAAAGGAGAATGGAGAGCAGCAAGGCCGCAATAGTACCCGAAGAAGCTTTGGCGCATTAGGCATTTACACTTTTTAAAACAGTGAAATTTCCTTAGTATTAACCACTCCTACTATAAACAAAGAGGCCTTTTATGTATGTTATTAAGGATAGAATAGTGGTATAATATAAAAGTTGACATGGTGGACTACCAATCATTGTTTCAAAAAGAATAAATATTTTCCTATTTGTCTGGTCATGCCCAAAAAGAAACTTATGATTATTGTAACTGATAAAAAGGAGTGTATTAGTCCTATAACTATGGCGACAATCAATACAAATAGACTTCTATATGTTATGAAAAATACATAAATCGAGAGTTTATTTAGTAATAGCTTTTGCCGTTGTTTGGTAAACGACAATTCAGCTTTTTTGAATTTTCTTTTTTTTGCCACCCTCGTAAGTGTTTATATTTCCTTTTTTATTGATATAACCAAACATACAACACAACAATCTGATAAAAACGACAACACATTTTGGAGTCTTGTACTATATATAAATTAGACATTTTTATTTCATTTAAAACTTTACACATCCCACCGCACCCACAAAATAAATCACATATATTTTGATTATTAGTTATATATAAGCATAATTCATTGTATCAGAATTCAAAACAACTGATTTATAACCTATTTATATCGCCGAAACATCGCCGAAGTATCACCGATTTAATGGCAAACATAAGCGACTCCACTCTCCATCAAAGCTCAGTGTATTTGAATTTTTTTACGAATATAAATTGCAGTTCAATTACGCGCTATTCGCTATATTAGCTCATTATCCTTATCCATATCATAATGAAAAAAGGCCTTCTTATCACCCTAATTACTACTGCCGCTATGGCTGCAAACGCTCAGCAAAACTTCGATCCGCCCAAAACAAAAGCCATACCTGTTATTGATACCCTGCACGACGTACAGCTAACAGATAACTACCGCTGGCTGGAAGATAAAAAGAACGAGGATGTGATAGCCTGGACAAAAAAACAGCACGATTACGGTGTTGAATACCTAAGCAAAACGCAAAAAGTACACCCCGACCTAAAGGAGAAGATAGCTGCCTACCTGAACATGGATTACGAAGGCCCACTGAATACCGTGGGTAAACGAGTTTTCCAGACCGTTAAAAAGAAAGGCGATAAACAATACAAGATCTACACCATTATCGATGGAAAAAAAATCCTGATTTGGGATCCGGTTCAACTGGATGCCGAAGGCAAGATCTCCACCAGTGGCACCAGTTACACTTACGATGGTGAGCGCGCTGCCATCAGCGCGCAGCGCAGCGGTGCCGAGGTAAACACGGTTTACTTTATTGATACCCGCACGGGCAAGCAAATCCACGAGCCTATTACCAATACCAGCGGGTTCGACTGGGCGCAGGACCAGAAACACGCTTACGTTACCCTGCGCAGCCAGGAAGATGTTGATAAGCAGCGCCCCCTTAAAACCTATTACCTTAAAGTTGGCGACCCGATTGATAAGGCCACCTTTGTAGGCACCACCAAAGATGCGCAGGATAGCTACTTTATATACGATAACCGTTACAGCGATGTAACCTTTAGCGGCGAGGGCGACTTTTACTCCAACAGTGTGCGCATGCGCCCAACCGGCAGCCTTAAAGAAGGCAAGCTCATCTATAACAGCAAAAAATTCCAGGCATACCCCGAAGCCATAGGCAACCGCCTGTATATCAAAACCAACGATAATGCACCCAACAGCAAACTGATGGTAGCAGACAAACTGCACCCCGACTACAAGAACTGGAAGGTGCTGATCCCCGAAAGCAGCACGGTAATGGAAAACTACGCCGTTACCAAAAACAGTATCATCATCCAGGATAAAAAGGATATCCAAAGCCGCCTTACCATTTACACCCTAAACGGTAAAAAAATGCGCCCCGTACCACTGCCCGAGCAAGGCAGCATTGGAGGCATGAGCTACGACCGCGAGGAGGATAAGCTGTACATATCGCTGGTAACGTTTACCTCTACCCCAAAAACATACGTTTGCTCGCCAAAGGATTACAAGTGGAAGCTGTTTTACCAGCGCATATTGCCTGTTGATATGAGCCAGATAACCGGCGAGATAAAATTTTATACCAGTAAGGATGGCAGCCGCGTGCCCGTATTTGTAGTGCACCGCAAGGACATGAAAATGAACGGCAAAAACCCGGTGCTGCTAACCGCGTATGGTGGTTTCCAGTCGGGCATTAAGCCGGGGTATTATGGCTTTTACGCACCGTTCATCCAAGCAGGCGGTATAGTGGTGCAGCCGGGCATCCGCGGCGGCGATGAATTTGGCGAGAAATGGCACCTGGACGGGATGCTGGCCAAAAAGCAAAACAGCTTTGATGATTTTTACGCATGCGCGGAATGGCTCATCAAAGAAAAATATACTACCGAAAGCAAGATAGTAGCCCTGGGCGGCAGCAACGGCGGCCTGCTGATGGGCGCGGCGGCAACCCAGCGGCCCGACCTGTTTAAAGCCATTGTATGCGAAGTGCCGCTGCTGGATATGCTCCGCTACCACAAATTTTTGATAGCCCGTTACTGGATCCCCGAATACGGCGCAGCCGAAGACCCGGAACAGTTTAGGTGGCTGCTTCGCTACTCGCCTTACCAGAACATAAGGGCAGGTGTAAACGTACCACCTATGCTGGTAACCGCTGGCGCCAACGATACTCGTGTTGACCCTATGAACGCCAAAAAATTTGTGGCAGCATTGCAGAACAACCCCGGCCAAACCAGCCCTATCATCTTGCATATGGATTTTGACAGCGGCCACGGCAGCGGCCAAAGCACCCAGCAAGCCATAGATAACTGGACGTTTATTTTTGAGTATGTGATGAACCAGTTGGGGATGTAGACCCGGTTATATAACCATCATGTCATTGCGAGGCTCACGCGGAGGGTGGGTGTCGGCGATCCGCGGCAATCACATGAGAATACAAGCGGCTGTTGGCAATATCATCAAAAATGGTAAAAGTATATTATGAAAAAACTTAACCTATTATTGAGTATTCTATGTTACGTGTTAATTAGTTGCGACGGAACTTTGGGCGGATTTGACTCAAGGACTTTTCGTACTTCAAAAAAAAAACATGGAATTTGCACTCAAACAGATTTATAAAGATCATCCGGAATATTTAATACCTGAAAAATGGGAACAGTTTAATGATTGGTCACGAAGAGGCTATGACTTCTTAGACAGCAGGATTTTTTATTTTAAAGATGCACCGGAGGAAATGTATTATATCTCCTTTATTAAAGATCCGGAAGACCCCGCCGCAGCTAAATCTGTCATCTTAGCAGTCAGAGCTGTTCAAAGAGACAGCAGTACTAGCTGGTTATTACAAAAAGATTTTAATGAAAAGCAGCAAGAAGAAATAGAAGCAAGGTTTGACAAAGAGATTGTTTCCAAATTAGAGAAGTATACGCTAACAAAAGCAAAAAGATCAGATTAAGTAAATTAATTCAGCCAAAATTGCCGTAATTGCTGATATAGTCACCAACACCTTTTAGGCAGTTAAAAACTATTCCACACTTACTGTAAGGCCTTCCTGCTGCAGGATCTTGCGGTAAACTTCCATCTCGGTAAAAGAGCCTTCCAGTACCGCGCATTTGCCTTCGTTATGAACTTTCCAGGCAATTTTTTCGGCCTGCCCCTCAGTGTAGTCCAGGTACTTCATCATGCAGTGGATAACGTGCTCAAAGGTATTGTGGTCGTCGTTCCATAGAATAAGGCGGTGCATCTCTTTAAGCCCGGCCATTAATTCTTCAAAGGTGAGTGTTTGTTCCTGTACTTCGGTTGGCATATGTACCGGCAAATTTACTCAAAATCAGCAATAAATGCGCTAAAATGATGCCGAGGCAAATTATACTATTCCACCTTATACCTAATTACCTGCCTGCCAATATTGCCTTCGCTGTCTATCCCCTCAATTACCACGCGATAATTGCCTTTGCTTGCATTAAAATAATCTAATGATGCCTTGCCGCCGCCGGTAACGATGTTGGGTTTCCAAAAAATGGTGGTGCGCAGGTCGGCGAGGGTTTGCCTGTTCTTCACATCATACTTTGGCGAATAAAATGTGCGTGCGCGGAAGATCCCTTTAGGAGCATAAGGCTTTATGCCGTTTCCAAATGTTTTTGGGTAGTATGTTGGCTCATCGCCCCGTTTGGTAGTTATAACTATTACGCCGTTGCTGCCCTGGCTGCCATATATAGCGTAGTTGCCAATATTGCGCAGCACCTCTATCGATTGTACATCGTTAACATTAAGGGTATTGATAAAGTTTGGGCTTGCATAAGCCCCGTCGATCACTACCAGCATACGCCCCCCGCCCCTGGCGGTGTAAGGTATGCCATTACGAAAAACCACCCCAAGCAAACGCCCCTGCAGGCAATCGGCCAGTTGCGGGCAGCCCATACTAAAAAAATCTTTAGCTAAAAATACCTGGTCGGCCCTGCCCGGGCCGTTTAGGTTTGACGAATGCTTAAGCGCGTTGGCTTTCTCGCGGATAAGCACTTCGCGCAGGTTGATCACATGATTACCTAACCCGTATTTCATTTGTTCGTAATAAAGCGCACGGCTGCTTTGCGCGTAGGTAATAATGCCCGCGTCTGATTTAAAATCGGCAAGGGCTTTGTAATTACTTGTTAGTGGCGCGGGTATGCTATCCATCGTTATTACCACATCGCGCTTATTTTTGGCGGTGCGTGCCTGGATCAGGAACTTAATACTATCGGCAAATAAAATATCATTAAAGGCAAAGCGCCCGTTTTGATCTGTAAGGGTATCTAATTTTAGCAGGCCATCGTCAAAGTTTATCAGCTCTACCTTACCCCCGGCAACAGGGCTGCCCGATGGGGTAGTTACCCTGCCTGATATGGTAAAGTTGCTTTGCCGCGGATAACGGATGGCCGGCTGGTTATCGCTCAATACATCCTTCCACTCGTAACGGTGATAGCCCTGCGTTAACATCAGTATATCAAGATCGGCGCGGGCTTTATCGTTTATATTCTTAAAGTAATAGGCGGGCTGCTCTATGTACCCTTTAATGTCTGATGTAAGCAGCAGGTTGGCTAAAATATTGTTCTCGCTGTTTTCATCAACCGGTACTTTACTCTCATCAGTTACAGCTACCGAAAAACTGCCCACCGCGGGTTTATCCTCATTATCTTTTATCTGGATATTTAATTTCACATTCTCCCTGGGCGAGTACGTTTGTTTATCTGTAGTTGCAAATAACTTAAGCCTGTCCTCGGGAATATCAATAAACACCAGGCGCTCATTTAAGGGCGTGCCCGATGCCGAGAACAAGGTGAACTGCGCTATCCCCGAAGGGAATTTATTTTTGGGCACAATAGCCGAAAATACTGTATTGGCCGGTTTACTTGTTGCCGCGTAATAAACCTTGCCGCCGCTTTGCGCAACCAGGCTAAACTGCGCGGTATTTTCTTTTGTGGTACTAACAACCACCTTTAAATGTTGAGGGCCTGCGGGTACTATACTCAACGCAAAGCCATTGCTTATAGCAACTGGTAAGTTTACGGTGCCGTTTGAGCCATCGGGGTAAACAATGTTTGCCTTGTAGCTATTACCTGCCTGCGGCGTAAAATCAAACACCCCCATACCCAGGTGCGCTGTGGTAAATTCGGCTACCTGTTTCCCTTTACTATCGGTTACATTGCCTTTTACATCAAAACCCAAACCATCGGCACCTATGGCTTTAAAAGCAACCCTGGTTCCGATGCCGTTTACAAGCATACCGCCTTCGGGGAAAAACTGCACATCTGCCCTGCCAGCCATTACCCTTACGGGGATATTTTTGTAAACCGTTCCCTGCCCGGTGCCACTTATACCGGTCACTATTCTTCCCGTTTTTAACAATGCCGGGTTATCTCCCGGCAACTCGATATGTAAATTACCATTAGCATCGGTCACACTTTTCCCTTTAGCCACAACCGAATTGTTAAGCAACACCGAATAGCTTACTGCGTTACCGGCGTATGCAGCGCCGTTTGCATCGGTATAATTAATATTGGCAGTAACTGTATTGCGCCCGTTTTGAGAAGCGTACTTAAACGTGGTTTTGGTGAAAACTTTATTGGTGATGATGTTGGTTATGCTGATGGCCTTATCAAATATGTATTCGCTGCCGGCATTAAGCATGTATTGGGTATAGGCACGTATACGGTAGTTACCCTCGTGCAGGGTATCGGGCAGGGCAAAATCGCCGTATGCAAGCCCGTTCTTTAACTGTAGTTTTATGTTTTGTTTGATGGAGTCCTGCTCATCTACCAGTTCTACGTTCAGGATGCCGCTATCGGGTTGCAGGCGGTGCTGGGGGCCGGTAATTACATAAGCTTTAAACCAAATATCGTCGCCCGCGGCATAGTAAGGTTTATCAAATTGCAGGTGTATTTTTTCAATGGGGTGGCTGGTCGTCCATTTATTCAGCTGGCGCTGTACTTTCGCAACAATATCGTCATCGGTACTAAAACTATAGATACCGATAAAACTGATGGCTAAGAACAGCCCGGTAAGGAAACGTTTGTATGCCATAACTCACAGGTAAATCACAATATAAACAATGCTACGCAGTAATTGTGATTACTTATAGCATTAAAACTTATTCTTCCACATCATACTTTCAACAGGGCGGGTAGTTGGGTTATTATATTTGGCGTTGCTTTTGGTATTGTATAGGGTTGCTATGTCACCCTCAACAACAAAATAGATCAGCTGGCCAATGGGCATGCCCGCGTAAATTTTAACCGGCTGCGCGCAGGAGATCTCCAGCGTCCAGGTGTTGCAGAAACCTACATCGCCTTTGCCGGCTGTAGCATGTATGTCAATCCCCAAACGCCCAGTGCTCGATTTACCTTCCAAAAAAGGCACATGCTTATGCGTTTCGGTATACTCTAAGGTAACTCCTAAGTAAAGCGTGTTTGGCTGTAGTATAAAGCCATCCTTCGGGATCTCGAACCCGATGATCTCGTTATGCAATTTGGCATCTAAAACCCTATCCTTGTAAGTGGCCAGGTGCTTGCCTAAGTGCACATCGTACGAGTTTGTGCCCAGGCACTCGGGCTTAAAAGGCTCTATTACAATTGTCCCTTTTTCAATTTCTTCGAGGATGCGTTTGTCAGATAAGATCATAAGAATTTTGCTGCCCTAAAATTATAATTAATTATGCATTCCGTCTACCCATAAAAACAAAAAGCCGCATGTGCAATAGCACATGCGGCCCAATTAAAACCACCTTGTTTTTGTGGTATCACCCACACCTATCCTACCTCAAATTTTAAACGTGCTTTAACACCTGCATACTTTTTTGCGCGGTGGTATTGGCCACCCGCTGTTTCATGCAGCCTTCGGTAATGGCTACGGCTAATAAAACCGCTGCTGCTATGTATATTCTCTTCATTTTATGTTACTTGTGATAAAACTGTTTAGTTGATAGTATGACGTACGTTTACCCCCAATAGTTACAATCAGAAATCAACAGTGTTAATTATTATAATAAACTGATATAAATTGACAAGCTTTTTTGCAATTTTACCACTGATGGCAATAGCGTACCGACAACAGATTGATGATGATACCGAATTTGCGCTTTGGAAGATAGAGGAAACAGCCGACGAGCTATACAAACAGCTAAAGCTGGATGATACCGAGAAAGCCTACACCAAAAAATTGAGCAAAAGCAAACGCTACCTGCACTGGCTGGGTACGCGCGTACTGCTACGTAAAATGCTGGGTACCGAAGAATACATTGATGCCAAAGTTGACAGCCACGGCAAGCCTTACCTGGTAAGCCTGCCCTATCATATATCGCTAAGCCACTCGTTTGATTATGCCGCGGTGATGATCAGCAAGACCCGGCACGTAGGTATTGATATTGAACAAGTGAAAGAAAAAGTAGAGCGTATTGCCCATAAGTTTATGTTACCAAACGAGCTGGCTTTTATTGAAGATAAGCACAAAATACAGCAGTTATACGTTTGCTGGTGCGCCAAAGAAGCGGTTTATAAGTGCTACGGCCAAAAGGAAATATCTTTTGCTGATAACATATCTTTGCAACCTTTTACCTTTCAGCACCATGATGTGCTGCAGGCCAGATTGCATAAGGGCCACGTGAATATCGATTACGAAGTTGGCTACCTGCAATACCAGGATTACATGATAGGATACGTGAAGGGATAATGGGAGATGTGCAGATGTGCGTCCCGATAGCTATCGGGATCAGATGTGCAGATGCACAAGGATTCTATAAATTCCTTAATTCAATAAATTCGGGTTCAGACTAAATAATAAATGAAGAACAAAAAGGTAATATTTCAGGATTGGGGGCTTACGGATTACCAGGTGGCCTGGCAGCGGCAGGAAAAGCTGTTTGGCGATACTGTTAAACTAAAGACCGAGATCCGCAACCGTACGCTGGTGCTTCCCGAAGGCGACCCCGGATATGACGATACCGCTACACCCAACTACCTTGTTTTTTGCGAACACCCGCACGTTTACACCCTCGGCAAAAGCGGAAAGCCCGAACATCTGCTGCTGGACGAGCAGGGACTTAAAGATAAAAACGCATCCTACTACCCCATTAACCGCGGCGGCGATATTACCTATCATGGACCCGGTCAGCTGGTAAGCTACCCTATTTTAGACCTTGATAACTTTTTTACCGATATCCACCTGTACCTGCGCACACTGGAAGAGGCCGTAATATTAACCCTTGCCCATTATGGCTTGCAGGCCGGGCGCTACCCCGGCTATACCGGCGTTTGGTTTGATGCCGATAACAACCTTGCCCGTAAAATTTGCGCGATGGGGGTACGCTGCAGTCGCTGGGTTACCATGCACGGGCTGGCTTTTAACGTAAATCCCGACCTTGATTATTTTAAAAACATTGTGCCCTGCGGCATTGATGACAAGGCGGTAACTTCCATGCAGGCCGAGTTGGGCAGGCCGGTTGATATAAACGAAGTGAAAGAAATCCTAAAGCATCATATTTCCGTACTTTTTGGTATGGAGATAATGTAAATGAGAATATTAACGATAATTTTTTTAATTGGCACATTGGCAGCATGTACAAAAGCAGAGGAAAAGCAACGCCAGATCAAGATCACCTATAACAATATGCCTATCCCCGATTCATTAACTTACCTGGCCCTGGGCGATTCGTACACCATTGGCGAAGCTGTGCCTTTAGAGCAATCGTTCCCGTACCAACTGGCGCATAATTTAAATGCCACCAACCACCTTGTTGAAAAACCGGATATCATCGCCATTACCGGCTGGACCACCGGCGATCTTAAAAAGGCCATCGCTTCCCGCGACCTTAAAAACCACCAGTACAACATGGTAACCCTGCTTATTGGCGTAAACAACCAGTACCGCGGCTACAGCAAGGAAGATTACCGTACCGAATTTATTGAACTATTGAACACTGCTATTAACTATGCCGGCGGCAACAGGCAGCATGTATTTGTATTATCCATTCCCGACTGGGGCGTTACGCCTTATGCCCGTGCAAATGGCTTCGACCCGGCCCAGGTAGCTATCGAGATCGATCAGTTTAACGCCATAAACAAACAGGAAACCGAAAAAATGGGCGTTACTTATGTAGATATCACCCCGGCATCCCGCAGGGCAGCATACGACACCGGCCTTACCGCAAAAGACGGCCTGCACCCATCCGAAAGGATGTACAGCCTTTGGGTAAGCCAACTGTTGCCGGTAGTTAGCGCGCAGGTTAAATATTAGTTGCGAATAACTGTCATGTTTACCATTCTGTCCCGTTTATTATATTAGAAAAACGGGACACTGCACAATTTACTAAAGATCAGTTAGTTACACTTTTACAAAGCGATGATTTTGGTGTAGAAAATTTACAAATAAATTCAACAATTACCTCTATAACAGATAAATATGTTTTTTTCAGGGGGTGTCCCACTCGTTTCTGAATGGGACACCCTCATTTTATGTAAATTTATACCACAATTTACTGTAAATCAACCCCCTCTGTAACTAAAGCCGATAGCTAATGTATGGCAACAATAAAAACTAAACGGATCTACGAACCTTTTGATGAGGCTGACGGCGTGCGGATACTGGTTGACCGCCTGTGGCCACGCGGCATTAAAAAAGAAACTGCCCGCCTGGATGAGTGGATGAAAGAGGTTGCGCCATCTGCCGGATTGCGTAAATGGTTTAATCATGAAATACCTCATTGGGATGAATTTCGCTTAAAATACCATATCGAGCTGAAACGAAACGATGCCGTTAAAGCCCTGGTTGACCTTGTAAAGAAGCACAAAACGGTTACCCTGCTATACGCCGCTCATGATGAGGAACATAATCACGCTGTGGTCTTACAAGAGTTCATTGGTGAAATGCTTAAATAATTAACACTGCGGTAAACTAATTGAATATTAATGATCAGGAACCTTACATTGTAAAACGTGTGTTGTCGTGAGTGTGGTTGCAGGTCTTTTTAGAGGGCGCTTCTAAAACATGGTTATCGTTTTATTTATGCATTTTTGACAAGCTATGGTTGTCAAAACGCGTAATTTAATGCTTTTTTACAAAAGAAAGATATTATACGTTTGTAGGGAAAACCTTCTACCTTTCACATGAAAAAACTTTATCCTAAAGTAAGAATTCCGTTTTTAAGCTTGCTTAATTTTGATGGCATCAGTCGCTGTTATCTATGGATGCCGTAAAGATCTTTCCAAGATCGGCGAAATATCGCCGTTAACACTTACTGATCCTAAAATTAGTGCGGCAAAATCATGGTACGAAAACAACTTTCCTAAACAGGAAAAAAAGTCAGGACAGTCTACCCAATCAGTTGGAGATGAGTTTGATTTGAGCCAATATTTTAGCCCTAACTGGAACAAGTCTAAAAACTATATTCGTTTTGACTATGACGTGATTGAAATGCCATTAGACTCAGCATCAAAAATTGCATTAAAGATTGGCTCCAGTGAACTATCTCAATACAATAGTCGCAGTACGGTGTTAATATTAAGAACTGGTAAGAATTATAGCTTATATAATGACCATTGTTGGCGACGCTGATTATGTAAACGGCGACGTATCAAAGCTCGCAAGAAACTCATATGTTAAGCGTGATACCAATTTTAGCGGTATTCTTTATTATTCTACTCCTCAAGGAAAATTTATGAGTGGTTGCGTTTATAAAAATGGTATAATAACAAATCAAATTGTAAAAAGTATAATACAACCAGGCAGTAATGTCCAGATAACACA
>NZ_SEWG01000008.1 GCF_004168255.1 Mucilaginibacter terrigena
AGCAGCGTTTGCGGATCAACCATGCGGATGTACCATAGCCTGGAAACCAGGATGCCCTTTTCAGTGCCTTTTATCAGGTCCTCTAAACTTTGCGTGCCACCTTCCATAATGATATTGCTTGGGCCGGGCAATGGCGCTACACCTTTCTTTTGCGCCCAGTAGCGCGAGTATGAAAGATTTTTAACCACACCCTTATCTATCCAAACGGTTTTTTCGCGTGGCTGCCCATCACCGCCCCAGGTTGAACCGGGCAGGTCGGGGTTGAAAGGGTCTGAATAGATAGTCACCTTGGGGTCCATCAGTTGCTCGCCCAAACGGGTGCCGCCACCTTTTTTACTCAAAAAACTGCGGCCTTCTTCTGCACTGCGCGCATCAAAACGGAACATATTTTCCAGCATGTAGGTTGCTGCAACAGGCTCCAGTATCACGGTGTATTTACCCGGCTCTATAGCCCTTGCACCGGTAGATGCGTTGGCTTTCATACTGGCCACACGCGTTGCCGAAGCGGTATCAAGCTTTGATACGTCGGTAAAACCACGCGCCGCATAACCGGATATGGTGCCCCCCTCGTTACGGGTGGTAACCGAGAAGGTAACGTCGCTGCTTTTGTTGTAGGCAAACAGGCCTTTAGAGTTCATCACCGCGTTAAACCCGGTTGAGTTTTCCAGGAAACCGGCTGCAAACAGCTTCGCCTCTTTAGTGACATTTAAGCTTTGGCCAACCATTTCGGCGCGGCTTTCGGGTGTCATGGCGGCGGTGTTAGCGTTATAGGTGATGGCGTCCTTAAATTCGCTTTGGCCCAGCATAGGCATATATTCCGGGTTTTCGGGGGCCAGCTGCGCCAGCTCTTCCGACCGGCGTACAACGCGCTCTAACGATGCATCGTCAAACTGGTCGATAGTGGCCGAGCCTGCTTTTTTGCCATAAACAGAGGTTACGCCCAGGCCCACCGTGCTGATATCGCCGGCGGTTGAAACCGCGTTTAAGGCATAGCGTACGTTACCGCCCTCGCTGCCGCCAAGGTTTACTTCGCATTCGTCGGCTTTTGAATAGCTAAGCACCTTCTTTAATAAAGCCTGTGCTTGTTCTTTAGTATATATAGGCATATGTTATCCGATCTTTCTTTTTGTGTTGATTACATTAACACCGTTAAACCTTGTTGTTGACGAACCGTGCGATACCGCGCTGCTTTGGCTGGGCTGCCCCTTGCCATCGTTGAACGAGCCGCCTAAACGGTAATCGCGTTCATCGCAAACCTGCGCACACGAGTTCCAAAACTCCTGGGTGTTGGCCTGGTAAGCCACGTTATTTAGCATCCCGGCAATTTTACCTTCTTTTATTTCATAAAAAAGCTGCCCGCCAAACTGGAAGTTATAGCGCTGCTGATCGATAGAGAACGAACCGTCGCCGATGATGTAAATGCCTTTCTCAACGTTCTTGATCATATCATCAACACTCAACTGGGCTTTGCCCGGCTGTAACGATACATTTGGCATGCGCTGGAACTGTACATCCTGCCAGCTTTGGGCATAGCAGCACCCCTGCGATTCTTTCAGGCCGATGATATGCGCCTGGTCGCGGATGGCCTGGTAGTTTACCAGCGTGCCTTCTTTGATGATATCCCACTTTTTACAGCCTACGCCTTCGTCATCGTAACCAACAGCGCCAAGCGAGCCTACCTGGGTTTTATCGCCCACTATATTAACTTCCTTGCTGCCGAAATTAAACTTGCCGCTTTTCCATTTATCCAGCGTAAGAAAGCTGGTACCGGCAAAGTTGGCTTCATAACCCAGCACGCGGTCAAGCTCGGTTGGGTGCCCTACAGATTCGTGGATGGTTAACCAAAGGTGACTTGGATCAAGCACCAGGTCGTATTTGCCGGGGTCTACAGATTTTGCTGAGATCTTCTCTGCCGCCTGTGTGGTGGCAAATTTCATATCTTCCAGCATATCGTAACGCTTTTTGTATCGTGGGGTTACACCGGTAACTTTTTCGGAATCCAAAGGCACTAAATACTCATAACCCATCCCCACCGGCGAACTAAGCGAACGGCGGGTTTCGAAAGCGTTTTTAGCGCTGTCTATCTTGGTTACGGTAAATGCCGGGTACAGACGGTGGATATCCTGGTCGATATATGAGCCATCGGTAGAGGCAAAATATTTTTGTTCGTTCACCGCGAAGATGGTGGAGTTTACAAAGTTGGCACCACCTGCCATGGCCGATGCGTTGGCCCCAAGCAGCAGGTCAACCTTTTCTTTTATCGGCACCTCAAAGGCGTTCTTTTCGATAGGTGTTTTCCAGCTTACCTCGCCGTAACCTTTTTGCGGGGCCAGTTGCACCGGCGCACTGCCCAATTTGGCATTGGCTTTAGCAACGGCAACAGCGCGTTTGGCGGTTTTGGCAATGCCTTCTTTGGTTACCTCGTTGGTAGCGGCAAAGCCCCAGCAGCCATTGGCTATAACACGGATGCCAACGCCATACGATTCGGTATTGGCTACATTAAGCACACGGTTTTCGCGGGTGATAACAAACTGGTTAAGGTAGCGGCCAATGCGCACATCGGCATAGCTGGCGCCGGCGCTTTTCGCGGCGGTAAGCCCGGCATCGGCCAGTTCTTTTTTAATGCGCACATCAACACCCTCAAGTGCCTGCTGCGCATCAATGTTTTTACCGAAGCCATCTAACGACGGCAGCATCATAGCCCCGGCGCCAAAGCCCGTTAAGTAAATAAAATCTCTTCTTCTCAAAGTTTGTCCTCCTTTTACTATTTATGCCCTAAGGCAACACTTTTAAATTTAATTCATCGTTGTCGCTCGCGCCGTCGCGAGTGACCAATATTATAAGGCCGCCGGCCGCCAACCTTTATACTTCGGCCAAGGGGCCGTATATAGTACTCACCCGGCTGGAACCGGGCGAGGGCATAAAATATATTTTTACGAAAACTTAGTTTCTACCCAAAGAAAAGTACACGCTGCCAGCAGCAGGATATAAAAATATATTTTCGGCACATCAATCCGAACTTTTTGCTGTATCTGTTTTGTTACAATATCCGTTATTTTGTGCACATCCGCATATTTTTTCGTGGCCGATATTCTACCGGTTGCCTGCACGGCTGCCCAGTCATTTTTTGCATAAGCGTACCAGCTGTTTTGCATCCCGTTCTGCTCCACATTTTGCCAGCCCACTGTTGCCGGCCAATAGGCCGCGCTGTACTCAAAAGGCACATTCGGGTTTTGTGCCGATGCCGTGGTTTGCCTATTAATAAGTAGGGATGATGTTTTTGCTGACGCGATATTTAGTTGTGCGGGTTCATTTACATAAGGTAGGGATAAAAACCCGATACTGTTCTGCACCTCCCCATCCTTACGCGCCGCCCTGGTAACCAATACCGACCAAAATGCCGAATAATCCTGCTTGTTACCGCTAAGCGTCCAACTGAAGGTGTTGCCCAAAGCCGTAAAAACGATCTTGCCCGAACCGGATATCGCGCTGTTTACCAGCACCCGCCCCTGCGCGGTTTTTACCAGCGGCTGGGTGCCGTTTTGATAAATAATATGTGCTAAACCATAGTTAAGCTTGCTCACGCTGTTTTTGCTGTTAATGATAAGCGCCGCGGGTGCAGGCTCCCTGCCGGATGGTTTATCTACCGGGAATTGTTTTTGCAGCCAGGATGCTTTCCCGGTGCTGTCCGCCCTAACGATAAGGCCCAGGCCTTTATCTGCAACTTCCTGTTTTAACGCGCCGGTTTCTGCCGGGCTTAGCGCGTTCAATACCGACAGGTCGCCGATAAGGACATCAAATTTTTCGAACGTTTGCGACGATAACTTATCCAGGCTTAGCTGCACGATATTGATGTACTCACTATTAAATTTCCCTTTGCTAATGGCCGCGCGCAGGGCAACAGCATATCCGTTCTCGGTAAGCCAGTTCTTTAAAAACTTACTTTCAAAATCCGGCGAAGCCGAAAGCATTAAAACCTTTAGCGGTTTAACGGGCGTAATCTCAAGCGGAATACTGCCCTGCAGGCTTGTATCTGCATGCAGTGTAAATACCACCTTCCCCGTTGTTTTTGGGGTGGTTTTTAAGTCGAAGTTTGTCCGGGTATTTGGCGGCAGCGTTACGGAGTCTAAACCGGTGTTCAATCCCCGTAATACCAATTTTACTTTTTGTGCCGATGTATTATTGTAGATGCCCTGCACATGCAATGCTTCCCCTGCTTTTATTCGGCCGTTCCAGTTGATATGGCTTACCCCCGCGGCAGGGTTTGCCGGGTGAAACATAATTGGCAGGCTATCCAGTTGGGCCAGTTCATCATCGTTTAACCCGTAGCCGTAAATATGCAGTTTATCAGTTTGGCTTAGTTCATCTAAACCGTTTATCAGCCTGGCTTTGGGGTACGCCTTTTTGATGGCTGCATCGGTTGTTAAAATATTTGAATCGGCGTTAACACTATCGGTATTAAAACCATCGGTCAATAAAATGGCGTTATGTTCACCCGTCTTGGTTACGCTGCCGGTGTATTTGATGGGTAACGCGATACAGGCCAATGATGCCGCAGCTAACAAAACCGCCAGCACCCGTAACAGCAAATTACGCTTGTTAACGCGCCTGTACTCCTGCCATGCAAAGCCCAAAGCCAGCAAAATGCAAACCGCGATAACCAGATATGTAAAGTTGCCCTGCATTAACGGTTAGCTTGTTTTAAGTTTTTATAATACTGTTTTGACAGGCCCATGTCCGCGGGTCCCTCTCCGGAAGATGGCATCTTTTTAAGCGTAGTCAGCGTTTTTTGCAAAGCGCTTTCCACCACATTTATATCCCTCGTATTTACCTTTGGCGCAGATAGTATCCGCCGCATGGCATTCAACGCAGGGAGGTAAGCGCCCGGCTGCGCAGCGGCCCGCAAGCTTAGCTGCTGATTAGCCAACTGAAGCGTTCTGCTATCGGCAGCGCTAAGCGCCGGGTTAATTTTTAAAGCTTCCAGTACATTTACCGCCTTTTTCAACGCATCTAACTGGTCGGCAGGGGGTTTAATATCCTGCCTGTTCACCGGTTGAATGATCTTATCCAATTCGCCGCTCAGGCGTTTTTCCATTTTTAGCGGCGTGGGCTGATAAGCGGTTTTAGCCACGTACGAACGCGATTTTTGTTGCAGATCTTTCAGTAACCGCAGGGCTTTGTAGGCAAATGGCAAGGCTGCCTGTGGTTTGTAAAGGCGCAGCTGCAGCTCGGCCTTCCACATTTCGGTAAGGGTGGCTTTTAGCTGGGCTTTTACTGCCGGCTCAAAAAATCCCGCATCTTCGGCGTTGTCGTGGTCGTCGGTATATTCCTTCAGGATCTTTTTGGCATTGCTAAAATCGGCCGGGTCGGCGGGCTCGTTGCCGGGCGCGCCAATGGCATCCTCGCCTTCTTCGCCTAAAAACTTACCGTAACGCAGGCGCAATAGTTTCTGGTCGATACCCAAATCGTTGCTACGCGCGTTAAATTTCTCCACGCTAATACTGTCCTTATCTTTCAACAACTGCTCCGCATCAATAATGATTTGCCGCTCGCTCCTGAAAAATTCCGGCTTTACATTTACACCGGCAAGCATCCCGTTCATGCTTAGCAGTTCGGCGGTATCCTGTATGCTTACGGTGTACACATCAGTACGGCTTAGCTGCTTACGGGTATCCTGCGCCTGTACGTAAAAATAAAGTTCATCCCCCGGTTCCATATTCAGGGTTGGCAGGTTGATGAGTTTCTGCACATCATACAGCGGTTTACGCGTGTCGAACCCCTGCGGAAAACTCAGTTTGTACTCTTTAAATTTAACCCCCTCGCCGCGGCCCTTGGCTACTGTTGCCATAATCGTAGCATTGGCAATGCCGTAATCATCGTTCAAAACAGCGCCAATGGTTACTTTTGGCGCTTCCCCGGCATCTATATACGTATATTGCTTTGGCGATTTTATACGGATCACGGGCGCGGTATCCTTGACCACCTGCACATAATACAGATCGGACAATTTACCATCGATGCTCACCTGGTAAAAACCGGGGTTAGTGATATTTTTAGAAACATACCATTCGGTATGCTTATTGTTGTTTTTTAATTGTAGCTGCTCCTTATCGTTAAATATCAGCAGTACTTTTTTTATGGCAATATTGGTTTTGATATGCCAGGTAACGGCAGCACCCTCTTCTGCCGATAAGTTAAACTTATCTTGCGTACGTTCAGGCCGGCCGGTATATGCAGGCGGGGTGATGGTAACTGCTACACCGCTTATTTGCGGTAATACCTTCTCGGGCATTGTGGCGGGCGCGCAAACAGCAACCGGCCGGTTTGGCCCGTAAAAAATTCTTTCGATATGGAAGATCCTCCCAAGCGCCCATATTAAACCAGTAGCGACTATCAGCGATATAAATGCTACTACCAAACGCTTGGCAAAGGGCTTATGCGAAACTTTCAGATCGGCCAAAACATCCGCCGTTTTTGAAGACGCGATAATCTGCAAGGGATTCAAGTCTTCGGCAGGGATTAATAATAGCTGGCTACTTTCCTGCAACTCCGGGTATTCGCTGTTCAAAAAGGCGGCTATTTTTTCGCCGCTCATTTGCCACGGGCGATTCATGGCCAGCATTATAGCCAACACTAACGGGAACGTGATAATACCCCACAGCAAGGTCGGCGACAATAAATAATAGATCAGCGCGCCAACATACAAACCCGCGTAAACGGACAGCAGCACATCCTCCAGCACGTGGTAAACTATCCAGCGACGGCGCAGGCTTTGTATTTTATATAACCCACCCTGCTCAGCCATTGCTTGTTTGTTTAGTTTTATGACTTAGCATGCGTTCGGCGATAAAGATTGCCACCATTAAAAGCCAAAAATAGCGTGACAGATCCCTTTCCCCTGCGGTTTTTACCGACGCGGTCACCTTGCTCTCCTTTTTAATATCCGGCTGTATCTGGGCATTACTTAATATACGTTTGTCGTGCCGCGGGGGTTGGCTAACCGTGTTACCACTAATAAGTTTTAGTATCAGTTTCGGGAAATCATCGCTCCAAACCAGGTCATTCCAAAGCGGGTTAAAGCGACTGTAAAAATAATAAGTATGCCCATCCAAGCCCAGCACAGGTTTACCAAAACCGTCCTCCCAAATGGGTTCAATTTCGTTCTTGATATCGATATGTTTTGCTAACGCGATATGCCCCGGCTCTATCCACGAATCCACATCGGTTGTCTTACCTGTTTCGTACCTGAAAATATTTTCGCTGTTCTTAGCAGAGCCGCTTAACACTTGTTCGGATAACCAAAACACCCAGCTTTGCCCGCCCGGTATTTGACCGGGATTGTTGTATTGCTTTACTATCGCTTTGCGCCCGCTAAAGTTGACAGCTGCCAATAACGCTGCTTTTAAATACCCTGCGTCAACCTGGAATTTATCGGTGTAAATGGCAATACGCAAGGTGGCGGTATCAACAGCAACAGGCTGATCCTTTTTGTCTTTTAAACTTACAAAGGGCCGCCCGCTTTGCACGTTGACCGCAATGTCCGAACTGCCGCCGTTTTGTAATGATTGTTCGATATAAAAAATTCCAGCAGGGCTGCTATTACCTAAAGTAACTTTAATGCTGCCGCTATTGGTTAGCGCTGCCGAGGCTATCCATTTACTTACCGAATCGGCAGCGGTGTAGGTTTGCCAATGCAGGTTCAGGTCGACCTGTGGACGACTGCCTTTAAAGTAATTGATGCCATTTGGTGTAAATAAGTAAACCGGCGTGGCGGACGAAAGCTGCCGGTCTAAAGCTTTGATCAAACTCCAGTAATTGGCTTTGGCGATGGTGTGCTTAAGGGTAGTGTCAGCCATTATTGTATTCAGATCGCCCCCGGCAAACTGCGCGTTAAAATAATGAAAGCTGTAACCTGCCCTGGTTAAGGAATCGATAGCCGGTTTAAATTTTGGGTAGGTTGCTTTAAGGGTTTCCTTCGGGATGAGCAACCAGCCCTTTTCTTTTTTTGAAGAAGCTGGTTTCTGCCAAAAAGGCGATGCCAATACCATAGCCAGCAATGCCAGCAACAGGCAGCGCAGTATCAGCAGTAAAATATCCAGTAGTTTAAAGCTGCGGCGGGTGCTTTTTGATGCTTCGGTAATGAGCGAGATGCTGCCAACCTTAAGCGTTTTGCCCGGGCGGATATTCCACAGGTGAATGATAAACGGGATGCTTAATGCCGCCAGCGCGAAAAACCATATGGGGTTTAAAAATTGCATATGGCTACCTTACCCCCTTTTTTCGCTGAACCAAAAATTCCCTTAAAGCTTCATCTAAAGGCTGCGCGGTGCTTACCATTTTATAGGCGATACGCTTCCCTGTTAAATTGCTTTTAATAGCCGACAAATGTTCCTGTAGTTTTTCCTTATAGCCATCTTTTGCGCGTTGCGTATTCACCTGTATGGTTTCGCCGGTTTCCAGGTCTTCTAAAGTAGAAAAACCCTTAAACTCAAAATCCAACTCATTCTGCCCCATCAGGTGGAACACGATAATTTCGTGCTTTAATGCGGATAGGGAATTGAGGAGTGTATTGATCTCGCCATCGGCCTGGTACATATCGGTTATAAAAACCAGCAGTTCCTTGCGGCCGGTGCCGGCAAAAAGCTCTTTATAATGCACCGGCTTGGTAAACTTACCTGCAGGGTCAACCTGCTGCAGGTGATAGAACAGCCGCTGCAAGTGCTGCGGATCGGGTTTGGAAGGCGTAGAAAAGAGTTCGCCATCCTTAAACACATTCAGCGCTACCGAGTCGCCCTGTAAATTGGCCAGGTAGGCCAGTGATGCCGCCAAAAACCTGGCGTAATCTATTTTTTTTACCCCGTTATCGTCGTGGTTCATGGATGCGCTGGCATCTACTAAAAACCTTACCGAGATACTCGTCTCTATCTCCGATTCGCGGATGTAGTACCTGTCGCTGCGGGCAAACATCCGCCAATCCAGCCAGCGCAGGTCGTCGCCGGGCTGGTAGCTGCGGTACTGGCTAAATTCCAGTCCGGGTCCCTTTACGGTACTTTTATTAAACCCAATCATAAAGCCGTCAATAACCGTCTTCGCCAGTAACGGCAAATCCTTAATGGTCATTAATACTTTAGGATCGAGCATGGTTTTAGCCCCCTCTAAATCTCCTCCGCTGGTTAGCGGAGAGACTTTATATTTTAATGGTGAATTATTTTCTTAAGCCCCCCCTTTCGGGGAGGGTTTGGGTGGGGCTACAATGAGCCTTTGCGTTCTATTACTTTAATCAGTTCGGCGGTTACTTTATCTGATGTGATCCCCTCCGCTTCTGCTTTAAAGTTCATCAGTATACGGTGCCTTAAAACAGCGGGTGCCATAGCGTGAATATCTTCCATCAAAACCGAATATCGGCCTTTTAGCAATGCGCGCGCCTTGGCAGTCAATATCAAAGCCTGCCCTGCCCGCGGGCCGGCGCCCCAACGCACCCATTCCTTTACGTAAGCGGTAGTGGTTGTATCCGGTCGGGTGGCGCGAATAAGTTCGCTTACATAGCGGGTAAGGTCTTCATTAATGGTTACCTGCCTCACCAGTTCCTGGGCCTGCATAATTTCGGCGGCGGTTATTACCGCTTTTACATCGGCCTTTTTGGTGCCTGTGGTACGGTTTAGTATTGCAAATTCTTCGTCGGGGGTGGGGTAGCCAATTTTTATCAGCAGTAAAAACCTGTCTAACTGCGCTTCGGGCAACGGGTAAGTCCCCGCCTGCTCTATCGGATTTTGGGTAGCGAGGATGAAGAAAGGTTTATCCAGTGGATAGGTTTGCCCTCCATAGGTCACCTCAAATTCCTGCATGGCCTCCAGCAATGCCGACTGCGTTTTGGGCGGCGTCCTGTTTATCTCATCGGCCAAAATAATATTGGCGAACAAAGGGCCTTTGTTAAACTTAAAAAAGCGCTTGCCGGTGGCGTGGTCTTCTTCCAATATCTCGGTGCCGATGATATCCGTAGGCATCAGATCGGGCGTAAACTGGATGCGCCTGAACGCCAGGTGCAGCGCCTGCGACATAGTTTTAACGATCAGTGTTTTAGCCAGTCCCGGTACCCCCTCAAGCAGGCAATGGCCGCCGGCTAAAAAGGCAACCAGCAGTTCGTCCAGTATGGCATCCTGCCCCACAATTACCTTTTGGATCTCGGCTTTCAGCGCCGGTAATTTTTCGAGCAGGGCTTTTATATTTTTCTCGGTCAGTTCCAATGTGTTTGTATTTAACCTCTCCCTAACCCTCTCCGGAGGAGAGGGAACTAAAGTTACAATACTTTTCACTCCCTCTCCTCCGGAGAGGGCCGTGGAGAGGCTACAAGATATTATGCTTTTAACTAAATACCATGCTTTTTTATCAAAATCACCCTAAAGTATCTAAAACTTTACACCCTGTTAAGTTTATTAATAGAGGCAGGCAATATTTTTGTTTTAATTTTAGACTTTTAGCGGCAGATGGCATACGGGCAAAAATTTACTTTTACAAGGTTAAGCTACCACAGCGGCGATTGGGACACCGACCAGCGCATGCCATCAAACCTGCTCAATTCTCTATTGGAGTACACCACCATCCCCATTGATACCGCCGAAAAGATCATCCCTCTAAGCAGCGACGATATTTTTAGCTACCCTTTTTGTTACTTAAGCGGCCATAAACTGGTGCAGTTTGACGCCAAAGAGAAAGCCAATTTTAAAAAGTACGTGCAAAACGGCGGCTTTGTTTTTGTTGACGATTGCAACCACGATATCGACGGGCTGTTCGCCAAATCGTTTGAGGCGCAGATGTCGGCTTTGTTTGGGCCAACCGCGCTGAAGAAGATCCCCAATAACCACAAGCTTTACAGCTCGTTTTTTAAGTTTGAAAAAGGCCCGCCTACCACCGCCTTTGAGCTGAACGGTTGGGGCGACGACCTGGTGCACGATTACCTTAAAGCCATTGAAATAAACGGCCGCATAGGCGTATTGTACAGCAGTAAGGATTACGGCTGCGAGTGGGATTACGATTTCCGCAACAAGCGTTTCCTGGCGGAGGACAACACCAAATTTGGCGTGAATATTATTGTTTATGCTATGAACTCGTAAACAGGTTTTAACTAATTATTATTACCTTTCCTCTAATGATCAATAGTTATTACCTGCTTATAAACGGCCAGGAAGTTGGCCCGCATACCCAGTACGAGGTTATGGACATGAACCTTGATGTGCACACCATAGTACTATCGCCCCTGGCAAGTGGCTGGCAGGAGATGCTGGACCTGCCCGAGTTTGCCCAGTATTTGTACGAAAAGGGCATCTATTTTCCAACCAAAGCCAACCTCGCTTCGTTTTGGTGGCGACTGCTTGCTTATGTTATCGATTATATTGTTATTGTAGTAATAACGATAATTTTTGTTACGGTATATTACGCAGCCACAGGTTTATTAACAAATGGTTATATCGAAACTGACCAAAGCCAAAACGCCTTAAATTTATTCAGCATTACATTAATGATTGTTTACCATGCCGTTTTTGAAGCTACCAAACTTCGCGGCAGCATAGGCAAAATTGTTTGCAAGCTTTGTGTTGTCAATTCCAATGGTACACGAATAACCTTTTTAAGGGCATTGGGGCGAAACTCAGGCAAGCTACTATCCATCATTATTTTGGGCCTGGGCTTTTTAAATATTCTTTGGGACGACCGCAGGCAGGGCTGGCACGACCAGATGGCAAAAACCTATATTATACGCCGCTGATACTAAATCCGTATCTTTCGGCACTAATTACCATGACAGAAAATAACTACTATATATTTAATAAAGACAAGGAAGAGGGCCCATACACGCTTGAAGAAGTGCTTGATATGTACCTTGATGTGGATACCATGGTGCTATCGCCACTGGCCAACGACTGGCAGCGGGCATCAGACCTGCCCGAATTTTTTGAATATTTTGAAGCAAGGGGCATCTATTTCCCTACCGAGGATAACCTGGCAGGCTTTGGCTGGCGCTTACTGGCGTACATTGCCGATACCTTTATCATGAGTTACCCGGTGTCGTTTTTTAAACCCGCAACTTTTACAACGGTTTACAACAGGGCTATCGAAGGCCATGCAACTGTCGACGACCTAATATTGATGTTAAAATATAATTTTACCAGCTTTTTGATCATCGCGGCTTACCACGCCCTTTGCGAGTTTTCGCCGCTGCAGGGCAGCATTGGCAAAAAAATGTTCAGGCTGGTGGTGGTTGATTCAGAAGGCCGCAAGCTTAGCTTTATCAGGGCGCTGCTGCGTAACCTGGGTAAATTTATTTCGGCTACGGTATTTATGGTTGGGTACCTGGCTGTGCTTTGGGACGACCACAAGCAAGCCTGGCACGACAAATGGGCCAGAACTTATGTGCTGATACGAAATAGGTAAAAGCCGCTCTAAATCTTCCCCGTTAGGGAAGACTTTTAACAAAATTTTTAAAGACCTCTCCTTCTAAGAGGGTTGGGTGAAGCTCCGCAAAATGTTCACGTTCACGTTTGCGCATATGCAGCGCATTTCATGAACGCGCTAATAATCAACCAGTTCACTAAATAAGTACTGACACGATTGCGACACCATGAACATTGAAAAAAATGATATACCGGCGAGCGCGCTCCCTCACGTCTTTGCGAGCGATAGCGTGGCAATCCCCAATAGAAAAGCAGGAAATTAGTTCTTCGTTAGGAAGGGCAGTTTTAAGTTGTAAGGCCTGTGGATGTTCATTTTTTCGTGGCGTGTTTATTTTTTTGACACTCAAGAGAGCCATGCCGTTCTTTTTGTCGCAAAAAAGAAAATTTAGCAAAATAATAAACAGATATTTCAAAATGCGTAAACTACGTGATTTTAAAATCACGTAGTTCTACGTGTAATAATTTAAAAGAAATTGTTCAACTTAGAATAATTTATCAACCTAATCAAACTACCTACCTTAATCACTACCTGATGAAAATCAATTTCAGTATTGTTCACAAGCCGTTAACAATTTCAAAAATAAAAGCTCCAGGCCAAACAATCCAAGTTTATCAGGAAAATCAATCGATAAACTTACAGGCAACAAAAGATGCCGTTGCTTATTTACAATATGCTTTATCAAATAAAATTCCTGTAATTGTTGGAGTAAGCAATGTCCCGGGAGGTCCAAATTCAGATAAATCAACCAATCATTGGGTGGTAATTGTTGGTTCTGGAACTGATTCGAATGGTAATTATTTCCGCTTTTATGACAGTGGAGCAACTAATCAGGTAAACCGGGCAACAAGTGTGGCAAATAAATTATATTACAATCCTACTACCGGAGAATTTAAAGGCACGTCAGATACCAATTATGGCGCTGCTGCAGCATATCAAATGACGATGGTAAGAAAAAGTAAAAAAATATTATAATTAAATGAAAGCTATATTATATAATACTTATCTGCTTTTGGGAGGTATAATGTGGTGTTTTATAAGTACGTGCATGGGGCAACCTTCTACCAAGCAACATGTTGAAAACAGAAGAGATAGCCTACTGTCACCTGCCGAAATTTCAACGAGTTATTTATATTGGTACATATCACATAAATCTAAACTTGACAGAATAAATATCTTTCAAGCGGATACTGCGTCTGATACAGATAATTACAAAGTAGATTTTAAACGAGTAAACTTTTATTTGAACCAAATTAAAAAAAGCGGTTTTGTATCTGAAAAATACATTGATACATTAAAAAAGGCATATTTAGCTGCAGATGAGAAGCTTAATCTTCACCCGCAAAATGATGGGCCGATACAAGGTTTTGAATATGACCCGATATTAGGTATTCAAGAAGAAACTGAAATTACACAAAATGTTAATGAATTTAAAGTTATTTCGAACTCAATAAAAGACGACCACGCTGTAGTGTTGGGTAAAATATCTGATACTTTATGGATAAGATTTGATTTATCTAAAACTGATAAAAAATGGCTGATAAACGCAATGCATCCGTATTTCAAATAGTTGATATCCGGCAAGGAATGGGATTATAATGCCTGGACGGATACGAGATAAGGTGTATTATCATTTTAGATCGGCTAATAATATGAAAGTAAAACTGCTTATAATTATTCTATTTATATCGCATGCAACCATTTTAAAGGCGCAGGATGAATGGGTTACACGCACAATAGAAAGTATATCTGTAAAATTCCCATCACTCCCGGTTAAATTAGGGGAGAATACCTTAGCAGCAAGGGATAAAGATAGCGTAGCTTATATATTTGATGTAATGAATGTGCTACAGCCCGGTTCAGATTCGGCAGCAGTTATGGCTAATTTAAGATCCGGAAATATATCTCTTAAAGTAAAAAAGATTTTAGAACAAACATGGGGTGTGGAATTTAACAACCCAATAGAGCATAAATTCAATGGTTTTCAGGCATGCTTTTCCAATGCCATTGCGGTTGGCAAGGAAGATATATATGCATATACTATTTTTATTGGGACCTTTATTTACAACTTAATAGTTATTGTTCCCAAAGGAAGAAGTACGGAGGGCAAAGACTTTTATTTTTCATCGGCTGGTTTAGCTCAATTGCATTAACATAATATTTCTCTTCCCGCTACCCTGCTACGGCGTGCGCAGTACGTGGCTATGCTTTTGCTGGCGTGCGGCGTGTGCCTCCTCCCCCGCACATCCGCACATCACTAAACCCGATAGCAGCGTATACCTTGTATAGCGGATACCGGGACTACCGCAACCCAAGCACCCCTGCATTTGCTTTTCACAATAGTCGTTTAGTCATTCGCTGCGCTGTCATTGAGTCTTTTGTCTACTCCACTAACACACCCTTTACCCCTCTCAAGAGGGGAATTAAATCATCTGCCCATCTGAAATTTGCATATCCGCACATTTGCACATCTGCATATCTAAATCTATATTTAGGCAAAATAATACTGACCCATTGAAAAGAAAAGATTTCCTTTACCTAACCGGCATGGGCATAAGTGCTTCCATGCTTAGCCAGTTTACCGCGGTGGGTTCGCCCATTGTGCCCGGTACCCGCATGCGCGATGTTGATGTTGCCATTAAAAAACGCATGAGCGACGTGGCCTTGAACGCCGCCCGCGCTAAGGGCGCTACTTATACCGATGTGCGCCTTGGCCGCTACCTTAACGAGTATGTGGTTACACGCGATAAAAATATTGAGAACCTTGTAAGCACGGAAAGCTACGGCATGGGCATCCGCGTTATTGCCAACGGCTGCTGGGGCTTTGCCGCTACCGACAGACTGGATAACGATAGCATTGCCCGCGCGGCCGAAACCGCCGTGGCCATAGCCAAAGAGAACTCGCGCCTGCAAACCGAGCAGGTGCAGCTGGCCCCGCAAAAGGGTTACGGCGAGGTTACCTGGAAAACACCTATAGAGCGTAACGCTTTTGAGGTGCCGATGAAGGAAAAAACCGACCTGCTGCTATCTGTTAATGATGCCGCCTTTAAAAACGGCGCCAACTATGTTAACTCGGTACTGTTTATGGTGAACGAACAAAAGTATTTTGCCTCAACCGATGGTTCATACATCGACCAGGACATTCACCGCATCTGGCCGGTATTTGGGGTTACCAAAATTGACGATAAAACCGGCAAATTTGAAACCCGCAGCTCGTTAAGCGCGCCGCGAGGAATGGGATACGAATACATGATGCCACGCGAAAGCGATAAAATAAAATGCCAGACCACCCTGTACCGCGACCGCTACGATATGTTGGAGGATGCCGGCGCTGCTGCTTTGCAGGCTGCCGAAAAGCTAAAAGCCAAAACCGTAGAGCCGGGTAAATACGACTTGGTGCTTGACCCAAGTCACCTTTGGTTAACTATTCACGAATCTGTTGGCCACCCTTCGGAACTTGACCGTGTGCTGGGTTACGAGGCTAACTTTGCCGGTACCAGCTTCCTGACTTTGGATAAATGGAAAACAGGCAAATTTAACTTTGGCAGTAAAAACGTAAACATCGTGGCCGATAAACTGCAGCCGGGCTCGCTTGGTGCTGTTGGTTACGATGATGAAGGCGTAGGCACCAAACAATGGGATATTATTAAAGACGGCATCCTGGTAAATTACCAGGCCATCCGCGATCAGGCGCATATCATCGGGTTGAAGGAATCACAGGGCTGCTGCTATTCGCAAAGCTGGCGCGATGTACAATTTCAGCGTATGCCAAACATATCGTTGCAGCCGGGCAAGGAAAAACTTTCGCCGGCAGATATGATCAAAAATGTTGAAAAGGGTATCTACATCATCGGCGACAGCTCGTTCTCTATCGACCAGCAACGTTACAACTTCCAGTTTAGCGGGCAGCTTTATTACGAGATAAAGAACGGTAAAATAGTGGGTATGCTAAACGATGTAGCTTACCAGGCCAACACCCAGGAGTTTTGGAACGCCTGCACAGCAGTTTGCGATAAGGACGATTACCGTTTAGGCGGCTCGTTCTTTGACGGCAAAGGCCAGCCAATGCAGGCCAGCGCGGTATCTCATGGTTCATCAACAGCCCGTTTTAACGGGGTTAACGTAATTAACACAGCAAGAAAAATATAATAACATGGCAATATTAACTGAAAACGAATGCCGCACACTCTTAAAAAAGGTGCTTAGCTATTCAAAAGCTGATGAATGCCAGGTTAGCATTTACAGTTCCGATTCGGCAAACGTACGCTTTGCCCGTAACAACGTATCAACCAGCGGCTTTATAAGCAGCAGCAGCATGGCCATATCATCGGCCTTTGGCAAAAAGCTGGGCGTTATTACTTTGAACGATTACAGCGACGAGTCGATACAAAAAGCCGTAAAACGCTCGGAAGAACTGGCGCAGTTTGCACCGGAGAACCCGGAGTACATGCCTATGCTTGGCCCGCAAACCTACCCCGCCTCCGGCGAAACTTATGTTGATGCCACAGCTGCCATTACCCCTGCACAGCGCAGTAAAATGGTTGAGGATAGCCTTAATATAGCCAAGCAGAACAAGCTTACCGCCGCCGGCTTTTTACAGGACAGCGCAGCCAGCAGCGCCATGATGAACTCGAAAGGGCTGTTTGTTTTTAACAAGGGCACCAACGTAAACTTTTCGGCAACTATGCGCACCGCCGATGCACAGGGATCCGGCTATGTTACCAAAGATTATAATGATATCAGCAAGGTAGATATCAAGGCTTTCTCGGCAATTGCTGCTAAAAAAGCTGCCGGGTCGCTCGGCGCTAAGGCTATTGAGCCGGGCAAGTACACCGTTATATTGGAGCCGGCAGCAGGTATTGTTTTGCTTGAGCAGTTATACGGAAGCCTTGATGCCCGCAGCGCCGACGAAGGCCGCAGCTTTTTGAGCCTGCCGGGTGGCAAAACCCGCCTGGGCGAAAAAATGGTTGATGAACGCGTAAACATATACTCGGACCCTACCAACCCTGACCTGCCCGCAACCACTTATGATGGCGAAGGCATGCCTTTAGGAAAAATGAGCCTGATAGAAAAAGGTGTTGTGAAAAACCTTTCATACTCGCGCTATTGGGCGCAAAAGAAAGGTGTAAAACCTGTGCCCGGAGCAGCCAATATTATTATGGAAGGCGGTACGCAAAGCCTGGAGGACCTGATAAAAGGCACTGAAAAAGGCATACTGGTTACGCGCCTGTGGTACATACGCCCGGTTGACCCGCAAACCTTACTTTACACCGGCCTTACCCGCGATGGTACTTTTTATATAGAGAACGGACAGATAAAGTTCCCGATAAAGAACATGCGCTTTAACGAAAGCCCTGTTATAATGTTGAACAACCTGGATGCCCTTGGCAAAACAGAGCGCACCGTAAGCGGCGAAAGCAGCCAAAGCGCCCTGATACCGCCAATGCGGATAAGGGACTTTACGTTCAGCTCGCTATCTGACGCGGTGTAGTTTCATTAGGCAGTTTTTAGTTTGCAGTTTGCATGCTATTTTTAATCAGTTTGTCATCCTGAGCATCGCGAAGGATCTATTAGCAAACTGTGCATGGTAGCTATATATATCGGCGATTAGATGCTTCACTGCGTTCAGCATGACAAATGTTATTGATAGCGATGGGTTTATACCCATCGCTATTTTTATTTTACTTCTTATGTAGATGTCCTCACCAACACTTTAGGATAGTTTGGATGCAAAGCGGGTTGTTGGTGAAGACACCAACAAGGGAGCATGGGGGTTGCATACTACTACATCTTCCCCTTTACAAATTAAACATCACCTTAGCCAGCATAAACCTGCCGGGTATGGTGTACGAGCTGTTGGTAAATGTATTGGCCGAAAGGTACAGCGCGCTGTAGGTTTTGGTGTTGAACAGGTTTTGGGCGCTTAATTCCAGGTCAAGCTTTAGCTTGTTGAATTTATACTTCATGGATGCATCGGCAAAAATATATTTCAGGTCGTTGGCTTGCTGCTGGTGGGTGTAATAGTGGTCGGCAGCAACGCTAAAGAACAGGTTGTTTAACGGGTTATAATTTACCGAACCCTGCTGCATTAACCGCTGAAATTTGCTTGACCCTGCCACTGCCGATGACCGGCTTGTGGTTTGGTCGTAATTTGCCTTGTAGCTAAAGTTTACCTTGTCGCTCACTTTGGTATCGGCACCAATATTAAACAATGTCGAAATGGTGTTGTATGGCAGTATAATGTTGTTCTGGATCTGGTTAAGTTTAGTGGTTTGTACGGCTACGCCGGCGCTAAAGGTGGTGCGCAAGCCAAAAGCGTACTTGCTGATACTGCCGCTGCCCATCCACGAGTCTACATTGTTATTGTACGGCAGCACAATGCGCTGCTGGATGTTATCCGTTACAATGCTCGACGCAATATTATTAGCGTTGACGTGGGTGTACGACGCGTTCACGCTAAAGAAGAACAGGGTAATGGCTTTACGGTAATTGAAGCCCAGCGATGCATTCTGCGTTTTACGTTCGGTCAGGTCGGCATTATTGGTGTACAGCGAGCGGTAATTTTTAAGGATATAGCCGTTATAAACATCCTGTATGTTGCCAATATCGTTACGGAAGTTATACCCCAGCGAGATAAAATTTTCGACCGCCGTTTGGTATTTTACGGATACCCGCGGATTAAAATACAAACGGGTAAGGTCCTTATCCAGCTTGTAATAATTATCCCGGTAGCTTATCTGCTGCAGGTTTAGCGGCAGCGAAATGGCAATTTTTAATTTATCGCCGGGGATATCGTAGCCTGCTTCGGCATATACCTTGCGGCGCTGCCAGTTAAGGTTGTTCACCGCGCTGTCTGACACAAGGTTCACCGAATTATTTGACTGGGTAATATTTAGGTCCGATTGCAAATTTTGCGATTGCAGGCTGAACCCCGCCTTGTAGCTTTGCGTGATGAAATTGCCTGGCACCTTATACCCAATATAGTTATTGGTAAACCAGGTGGGGATATCCACCGTTTGTGTTAGCTGCTTGTAAGCAACGCCGTTATTAAAAATATCGGGGTTCAGGCCGGGGGCTATCACGCGGTTTTCGGGCTCGGTGCTGCGGTTAAGGTAACTGTAAAACTCAAATATCTTATTGCTTTTGCTGGTTTTCATCAGGTTAAACTCGTTGGACAGGTCCATTAAGTTATCTTTAAAAACCTGGTTTACGGGTGTGCCGTTGGTGGTCAGCGCCGAGTAGCCTGTATTGCGGCTGTAATCGGCAATAAAATTATTGGTAAGGTAATATTTATCCCGGTTCACGTTCACCGAAAGCTGCGTATGCAAAATATCCGGGCGGCGCCTGTTGTTTTGTACTTCCGCATAGCGGATGGTATCATCGGGCAGGTAATACTCGCTAAACTTGGTGTAGTTCTGCTTCTGGTTATCTCGCAGGTACGATATGTTGGCCTTTAGCTGTACATCGTTTTTAAGGTTCACCAGGTTATTTAAATTTAAAATGCCCGCCTGGTTAAACAGGTAGCGGTTGCGCGGCAGGTCGGGGTCGCCGGCGGTACCTAAGGACAGTACGGTACTTGGCTTATCATTATCCAGCCGTGAGAGGTACGACGCCATGTTGTGCGACACCAGGTCGTACGCTACATCGTTACCTGTATTGTTGGCTTTAAGATAATTGATAGCTTTGTACTTGTCCTTAAACATCATGGCATTAAGGTCGGCATAGTATTTATCGGGCAGCCCCGCGCCAATGGTTTCCTGCCCTACCAGTTGCATTTTGGCGTCCTTTTTCATGGTGAGATTTAAGGCCACATCCTCGCTTACTACCTTGTCCTTCAGCATTTTTATGGGCTGATGATTCTCCATTACCTGCACCTTATCAACCACCCCGTTGGGGATAGTGTTGGTGGCGATGTTGTACTTATCGTCCAGCAGGTTGTCGCCGCCAATGTACAGGTTAGAGATAGCCTTGCCGTTGTAGCTGATCTTACCATCCTTCGCCACATCAATACCGGGTAGTTTTTTGATCACATCGCCGATAACCCTATCCTGCGGACTGCTAAAATCTGATACCTTATAATCAGTAGTATCGCCATGTACCCGCAGCCGCGGATGGTTATCCTTTACGGTAACGGCCTGCAGCTGGCTAACCGAGTGCGCAAGCTTAAAATTATACGCAGTGGCCGCCGTAACCGGTTTGGCCTGCCTGGTAAAGCCCACGCAGCTTACCTCTAAAACCAATCCGCTTTTGGCGGCATCGGCGGGTATTTGCAGGGTATAGTTGCCTTTTTCGTCGCTGCTGGTGTAGGCGATGATAAAGTTGCCACTGCCTTTAAGGTTAACGCTGGCAAAAGAAATCGCCTTGCCCAGGCTATCCGTAACCGTGCCCTTCAGGCTTTGGGCAAAGCCCACGGCCGAGCACAGCATACAAAAAATGAATGCCGCAACCAGTTTTTTCAGTGGGCTCATTTTTTCTCGGGTAACTCTAAGGGGTTATTGATAACCGGGCCGGTAGCTACCTGGAATTTCATATTGGTATTCATCCCGGGTGCCATCCTGATGTTTGCCCCTGATGCTGCCATTGCCGATTGCATAAAGGCGGCAGGGTCTTTTTTCATGGCTTCTTTCAGGTTGGTAAATTCCTTTTCGTTGGTTTTTATACCGTTTGATGGCAGGGCGATAATGCCGGGGTCGTCGTTGGCATCTTCCATGCCAATCATTTTCACCATTACTCCACCCGATTGTATGGTTGTACCATCGCCGCTGCCGGCTGCCGGTTTTTCCAGTTTACTGGCGTCGTCCATCCCGTCGAATTTAAACACTACCTGTTTATTGGTGTCGTATGCTTCCACAATTAAACCGGGCAGGCCGTTCAGTTTCCATGGGCCGCTGTGAAAAGGCAGATCGGGGCAAAACCAGGCGGTGTAATCGCGGCCGGCAAAATGGCCTGTAGCCTTCTGGCATTTTAAACCCGAGAAACTGGCGGTATCGCTGCTTATTTTCCATTGGATAACAGGCAGGGGCTCCTCTATCAGGTAATTGTTTATCAGCCGCTCTTTACGTACCAGCTTTTTCTGCGCCGGATACATGTAATACTCGTTATTGGTAATGCCTGGGCCGCCACGTTTAATAGTGATATTGCCACCCGCGCCGCCGTTTGCTTTTATTTGCTCGGCAACCTGCTTGCGCATCATGGCATCCTGTAGTTTACGGTCGTAGCTTTTGTAGGCGCTTGCGTTTCGGCCCAAAAACAACACCATGTTTTCGGTGTAGGGCTCGTTTGGTTTGGTGGTATCCCGCAGGTGCGAAAATTTGTAATGCACTACGGCTTTAGCGGTATCGGGTTTTTGCGCCCGGGCCACCAATGCCGCGGCGCACATACATAAAAACAGGGTAAATAACTTTTTCATAAAAACTGTGATATATTTTAAAAGGTTGATTAATAATACATCACAAATATAACTACCTCATTAGTCATTCTACGAATAATTCGTAGAGTTTAACATTTTTTAACGTTCTTAGGTTATAAGGGTTGTAAAGGTTGTAGTTGTTGGAAGGGTTGTGAAAAGTTGGAAAGGTTATAAGTGCTGGAAGTGTTATAAAGGTTATAATGCTTAAATGTCTGCAACTACTACAACCTTTTTAACTTCTACAACTATTGCAAGCTTTACAACTATTGCAAGCTTTACAACTACTACAACCTTTTCAACCTCTACAACTTAACTATCCAGCCGGTCTTTAATAACCAGGGTGTCGGCCAGCGTGTCGTGCAGGCATTGCTGCTTTTGGGTGAAGAAGCACATGATGTAGCCTACAAAAAATGTAGCGGTTGAAAGGTATTTGAACAGGTTACGCAGAAACGCCTGCGAGGTGGTTATCTGCTCGCCGTAAATATCGCATACGCGGATCTTCATTAGCTGCTTGCCAAAGGTACCGCGGCTGGGGCCGGCTTCCATTTTAACGTTATAGATGATCTTGCCGATTGGGGTAAGCGCTACGATACCTACGGTAATGCCTATCCGCAGTATCTTGTTATCATCGCCGGATAGCACGAGCAGCAGGACGAGCATTACTACAAAAGCGGCCATAATAAACGCTGCAGATACAATAAGCCAGTCGATAACGGCGGCAATTGCGCGCTGGTCAAAGCTGCCAAAGTATTGCATGGGCAGCGGCTGCCTGTTAAAACCAAAAAGCTGCCTTAACGCAGCTATTTCATGGGCTTCCTTGTAGTCGTCCATGGCGGGGGTTTTTATAAAATCGCCGGGTTTAATTTTGCGCTCCTTTAACTGGGCTATGCTAAAGGGGCCATCGGGTTTACCGTTTATAACCAATATATACTGGTCTGTATTGGCAGGCTGTAAATTATTATTGCCGGATGGTTGCATAGTTTTCAAATTTAAAACATTAGCGGTACCATCCGGCAATAAAACTATTAATATTTAACTACTTTAAAGTCGGACACGCCCCCCTTAAGGTGAATCAGGATCTTATTTGTGGCGGCGGCGAAGCCCTGTGTTTCGTAAACGTTATCGCCTTTTTTATCAAACCCGTCAAAATCGCTTGATGACAGGCCCGAGTTTGTGGTGATCTGGCAGGCCGCGTTTGCCGGCACTTTAATTTCTACTTCAGATACCCCTGTCGAAACTTCTACATTGGTAGTTGCCAGCGGCTGGCCAAGTTTTACATGGAACGATGCCGCGCCGCCGTTTATTACAAAATTGCGGATCTTAAACTTCGACATATCAAAATCAAGTTCGGTTGCGCCGGCTTTTACGTTAATATCCCACTCGGGCCTGGTATTAAGCTTAATATCGGCCGAGTTTCCGTTATCGCTGTTCCAGTCGATATGGCCTTTTTTGTCTTTCATCCGCAGCTCAAGCACCGGTACGGTACCATCCATAGTATGGGTGTATATATACCTGTTATAGCGTTCTTTGGTAACTGCCGAAAAAAGCTGATCGGTGGTATCCTTTAAGGTGTACAGTGTACCGCCTCCGCTAATATTAAGCTTTGCCGCGGTAACGCCGGGTGTAAATGGCTGGGTGTAGATGCTGCTGCCTTCTACTTTTACAATCCCGGTACTATCGCTGTCATTATCATCATCGTCATCGTAGTCGTTATCATTATAATGGAAGTTATAATGCGGGAAGAAATAACGGCTTGGCGTGTGCACAAAAATCAACAAGGCAAAACCACCTACCACTACCGATATTTTTAGTATGGTGGCCCAGGCGCTTTTGTTGTTGGCAAAAACCAGGTTTATACCGCCCATTATTAAAAATATTGGCCAAAAGCGCCAAAAGTTGGCCCAATGAAAATCAATTACATTATAATTATCTAACAGGAACACGGTTCCTAACAGAACCAGGACAACGCCCGGGATTATTTTTTCGCTTTTCATGATTATACAGTTGGAGTGTTATCGTTTGATGTTTCTTCTGTTGTTCTGGCTTTGGTATCGGCGCTAAAATCGGCCTCTTTCTTTTCTTCGTGCCAGCCTTCTCTCTCCCATGGTTTCTTTTTACCGCCAAATATCAGGGTTGCGCCTATAGCTAATAATATTACAGGCCATAGTTTTTCAAAATCCCAATCGGGGATAAAATCAAACTGATCCAGCAAAAATATGGCGCCTAAGGCTATCAGTATCACACCAAAAACAACACCTACGTTAGAGGTTTTTTTAGCGGGGGGATACGGTGTAAAAGGCTGGCCCGGTATTGGTGGCGGCGGTACGGTGTAATCTACATGCACATTGCCAAAGCTATGCCCGTACGATGGATTAAAGCCAGGTGTAACACCCGGTTTAAAAGTAGGGTCGTTGTAATTGAACGGCCTTTTTGGCAATACTATCCATAATACAATGTATGGCAATATACCAATGCCTTTTAAAAACACGGATAATACAAATATTACCCGCACTACCGATACATCAACATTAAAATACTCGGCTAAGCCTGCGCAAACCCCACCCACTGATTTGTGAAGTTCGTCTCTGTAAAGTTTCTTTTCCATTATCTTTTAGTTTAAGTGTTTTTTAAGCCCCCTCTAAATCTCCTCCGCTGGTTAGCGGAGAGACTTTTATTTTAAAAGCCCCTCTCCCTCGGAGAGGGGTTTGGGGAGAGGCTTTATATCTGGCCCGGTGCAGGTTTTATGATCAGTTCGTCAACATTGGCACCGGCGCTCATATTTAATATGTTTACTATCGCTGATGCTACATCCTCCGGCAGTACCATTTTGGTTTTATCAACCTCCATATCCTTCCACGAGTCTGTTAATGTCGACCCCGGGATCACTGCTGTTACCTTAACACCATGTCCCTGCATTTCGAGCCTCATTACCTTATTAAGACCTAAAAGTGCATATTTAGTTACACTATACACACCTGCCTCGGCTATGGGGTTTATAGCTGCTACAGAGCATATATTGAATATATGCCCTTTACCGACGGAAACCATACTTTCACCGAAGAAACGGTACAGTTCGTAGGCCGGCATCAGGTTGGTATCTATCTGTTTTTGGAAAGAATCTTCACTATCGTTAAGTATAGAAACATGCTTGTACATACCCACATTATTCACAATAATGTCGACGAAACCCAGCTTTTTCTCGGTGAATGCGGCAAAATTTTTCAGTTCGTCGCGCTTACTGCAGTCGGTAACCATGGTTGCCACCGTAATTTGGGGGTTAATATCCTTAAGCTCTTGTTTAAAATCTGATAAATCTTGCTCGTTACGAGAACAAATTGCCAGGTTTATTCCTTGTTTAGCAAAAGCGATAGCAACGGCACGGCCAATGCCTTTGGTTGCTGCGGTGATAAGGGCGTTTTTCATATATAAATATCCAATTTTATTTGAATGAATTGGAGCCGCCAATATAGCTTAATATTAAAAAATGTATTTTTAACCGGATTTTCACCATTACAAATGTTTCAAAGCTTAGGAAAATATATACTCTTATTGCGTTTAAGTTTTAAAAAGCCCGAAAAGTTCAGTGTTTACTGGGGCGAGGTAATGCGCGAGATGGTTTCTGTGGGCATTGGCTCGTTAGGCATTATCAGCATCATATCCTTATTTATCGGCGCCGCAACCACCATACAGGTGGCTTTCCAGTTATCAAGCCCGCTGGTGCCCCGTAGTATTGCAGGCAGTATCTCGCGCGATTCCAACATCCTGGAGTTTAGCCCCACCATATCATCGCTGGTACTGGCCGGGCGTGTAGGCTCAAATTTTGCATCAAACATTGGCACCATGCGCGTAACCGAACAGATCGATGCGCTGGAGATAATGGGTGTTAACGCGCCGGGGTACCTTATATCGCCAAAAATACTGGCATCCATTACCATGATACCGCTGTTGGTTATTATTTCGATATGCCTGGGTATTACCGGCGGTTATATAGCTTGCCTTATTACCGGTACTATTACCCCGGCCGATTACCTGATGGGCGTAAACGATGGTTTTGACGGCCTTACCGTTAGGGTGGCTTTGGTTAAAGCCTTTGTGTTTGGTTTTATTATCGCTTCTATTTGCTCGTACCAGGGTTTTTATACCAAAGGCGGCGCGTTGGAAGTAGGCCAGTCGGCAACCGCCGGCGTGGTTTACAGTTGTGTGTGGATCTTATTTGCTGACCTTATGATCACCAGTTTAATGCTATGATCGAGATTAAAGATATTTATAAAACTTTTGGGGATAACGATGTGCTTAAAGGCATTACTGCTACCTTCCAAACCGGCAAAAACAATTTGATCATAGGTGGCTCAGGCTCGGGCAAAACCACCTTGCTTAAATGCATAGTTGGCCTGCACGAACCTACCAAAGGCCAGGTGTTTTTTGAAGACCAAAACTTTACCGATATGGATTTTACCGAACGCGTGCCCATCCGCACGCAGATTGGTATGCTGTTCCAAAACTCGGCTTTGTTTGATAGCATGACGGTAGAGGAGAATATCATGTTCCCGCTAAACCTGTTCACTAACCAATCTAAATCCGAAAAACAAGAACGTGCAAACTTTTGCCTGGAGCGTGTAAACCTGAAAGATAAGAACAAGCTTTACCCGGCCGAACTATCGGGCGGGATGAAAAAACGTGTGGGAATTGCCCGCGCATTATCCATGCAGCCCAAATTTTTGTTTGTGGATGAGCCCAACTCCGGCCTCGACCCAAAAACTTCCATCCTGATAGACGACCTGATACAGGAGCTTACTACTGAATATGATATGACCACCGTAGTGGTTACCCACGATATGAACTCGGTAATGGGTATAGGCGACCATATCATCTTTCTGCACCAGGGCCAGAAATGGTGGGAAGGGTCGAACAAAGAAATTGCCCATACCGATAATAAAGAACTTAACGACTTTGTATTTGCCAGCAAATTTATGCAGGCGGCGAAGGAGAAACTTTAGGTAGCTGGTAGTAGCAAGTATTTAGTATCAAGTATCAAGACCTAACTTTGCCGTTTTTTTTACCTTTGCATCTAACAAGGAAAACTACTTGACTTGCTACTTGATACTTGACACCCAAAAAGAAATGATTCAACTCCTTAACCCAACCCACTGGAAAGATTACGAGCTGATTGATTGCGGCGACTTTGAAAAACTGGAAAGGTTTGGCAATACCATACTGATACGCCCCGAGCCGCAGGCGGTGTGGAGCAAAGCCTTAAGCCCCGCCGAGTGGCAGCGCCTGCACCATATTAAATTTAAAGGCCGCAGTGCAACCGCCGGCGACTGGGTAAAGAAAGACCAAAAGACCGCCGACCGCTGGCACGTTGAATACAAAAACAACGATGTAGCCATCAAATTCCGTTTAGGGTTAACGTCGTTTAAGCACCTGGGCATTTTCCCCGAGCAGGCTGTAAACTGGGATTATATTTCGGATAATATCAAAAAATTTAAAACGCCGGCACCAAAGGTACTTAACCTGTTTGCCTACACCGGCGGCGCATCGCTTATTGCCCGCGCGGCAGGTGCCGATACTACCCACGTGGATTCGATAAAGCAGGTGGTTACCTGGGCAAACGAGAACCAGGAGTTATCGGGCTTAAAAGATATCCGCTGGATGGTTGAAGATGCCTTGAAGTTTGTAAAACGCGAAGTGAAGCGCGGCAAAACCTATAACGGCATCATACTGGACCCACCAGCCTACGGCAACGGCCCCAACGGCGAAAAATGGAAGCTGGAAGATAACATTAACGAGATGATGAGCGATGTGATGCAGCTGCTTGATCCGGAAGAACACTTCCTGATATTAAACACCTATTCGTTGGGCTTTTCATCCGTAATTATCGAAAACCTGATCAAAAGCGCGTACCCAAAAGTGCAAAACCTGGAGATTGGCGAGCTGTACCTGCAAGCCACTGCAGGCCCAAAATTGCCTTTGGGCGTATTTGGAAAATTTTATAAAAATAAAAGCTAACCAGGTGCAGTAATTTATATTAACAAGCATTATATTTAACCACATATTAAAGCCGGTACACCGGCACACACTCAAATACCCCATCGATCTATGAAATTGAAAAGCGTAGTTTTTTCCGCCCTGTTCGCGGTATGTTCATTAGCACTGTTTTCGGCATGCAGCCAAAGCAGCGGCAGCAAAACGGCCGACAAAAAAGCCGGCGATACCACCGCGAAAGCTAAAGGCGAGGAAGCCGATACCTTAGGCATTGTAAAATCAACTTACCCGCCTATTGATAAAGCCAAATACGACGAACTGCTAAAGTTTAACGCCCATACCGATACCAGCGGCCGCTGGCCCGTTAAAAACCAGCCTTACCCCTTAGGAGGCGCTATTTTACCTTTTAAACGTGTGGTATCTTTTTACGGTAACCTGTACTCTAAAAAAATGGGGATACTGGGCGAGTTGCCGCCAAACGAAATGCTGGCCAAATTAAAAGGCGAAGTAAAGGCATGGGAAAAAGCCGACCCTAAAACGCCGGTACAGCCCGCCTTACACTACATTGCCGTAGTTGCGCAGGGCGATGGTGGTAAGGATGGTAAATACCGTTACCGTATGCCGTTTAAACAAATTGACAGCGTACTGGCATTGGCCAAAAAAGCGCACGCCATAGTTTTCCTTGATGTGCAGGTAGCGTTAAGCAACATACAGGCCGAACTGCCTTTGTTTGAAAAATACCTTAAAATGCCGCAGGTACATTTTGGCATGGACCCTGAATTTTCGATGAAAGACGGAAGCAAGCCGGGCAAAAAAATAGGCACTTACGATGCTGCCGATATTAACTATGTTACCGGTTACCTGGCCAACATTGTTAAGAAGAACGGCCTGCCGCCAAAAATTTTAGTGGTTCACCGCTTTACTAAAAAAATGGTGACCAACTACAAAAACATTAAGCTGCGCCCCGAGGTGCAGGTAGTAATGGATATGGATGGCTGGGGCGAACCAGATCTTAAAACCGGCACTTACCGTTACTTTATTAACCAGGAGCCGGTTCAATTCACAGGCTTTAAATTGTTTTACAAGAACGATATCAAGAAAGCGCCTCACCATATGTTAACCCCATCAGAGGTTTTATCAAGATATAGCCCTTATCCTATTTACATACAGTATCAATAATAAGCCTGAAGTCGAAAGTCTTTAGCCATAAGCCTTAAGTTGAAAACCTCAGCTTAAGGCTTTTTATTGAAACTAAATCGCATTTTTGACTTCGGACTAACGACTTAGAACTTAAGACTTCAAACTATGACCAAATGGGGTATCATCGGCTGCGGGCGCATCGCACACCGGTTTATGCAGGGTTTAAACGCCTTGCCGGATAACGTGCTTGCGGCCTCGTATTCGCGCAGGGCCGAAACGGTCGATGCTTTTGTCGCGCAATACGGCGGCGAGGCCAGCAGCAGCGCGGACGAGCTCTTAGCAGGCGATATCGACGCGGTTTACATTGCCACCCTGCCTGATACCCATGCCGACTACACCATTAAAGCCCTTAATGCCGGCAAGCATGTTTTATGCGAAAAACCCGCGACATTAAACCTGCCGCAATTAGAGGAAGTTTTAACAGTTGCCAAAGCAAGCAACTGTTTATTTATGGAAGGAATGAAGCCGCCGTTTTATCCCCTTTATCAAAAATTAAAGGAGTATCTGAAGCAAGACCCCATTGGCCCGGTGGGTTATGTAAGGGCGGGCTCGTCGGTGGCGGATATTAGCAGGGACCATCCAAATTTTAGTCATGCGCTGGCAGGCGGCGCGCTGATGCAAATTGGTATTTACGAAGCTTTTTTAGCGATAGACTGGCTTGGCGAAACCGAAGAAGTACAGGCCATGGGCCGCTTCAGCGGGATGGAGATAGATATGTTCAGCATTTTCCAAACCCGGCACCGGGGCGGCTACGCGCAGCTCTACGGCGGGTTCGATCTGCATGGCAAAGGCGATGCGCTCATCTGCGGCACCATAGGCCATATCACCATCCACAAAAACTGGTGGAACCCGGCAAAAGCTACCATTAACTATTTGGATGGACGCGTAGTTGAAATAGATGAGCCTTTTACCGCAGGCGGGTTGAACTACGAGATTGCGCACTTTGTAGAGTTAATGAAAGCCGGTAAAACAGAAAGCCCGATTATTACGCATGAAATGTCGCGCCAAATGATAAAAATGATTGATGATGCAAGGGCTATTGTGGGGTTAAAATATATTGGGGAATAGGTGTATATTATTCCTGAATGTCATTTCGAGCGAGCGGAGAGGGGAAGAGCGGGGAGCGACGAGAAATCTTATACGCCATGCTGTCAACTTATCGCTTGTATAAGAGTTCTCGTCGCCCGCTTCACACAGGCCTGCCCTTCTGCTCGCTCGAAATGACAGCGCGTTGAGTATATCAAAAAAGCCCCGCTTGTAAGAGCGGGGCTTTTAAATATCTTATCGGAATATTAATGGATCCCCATAAATAACCTGCTCCAGCGGATCTTGCTGAAGAACGATGCGTTATCGTCCCAGCTCATCCATACAAACAGGGCCTTGCCTACTATATGGTCTTCGGGTACAAAGCCCCAGTAGCGCGAGTCGGCGCTATCGTGGCGGTTATCACCCATCATCCAGTAATAATTCATTTTAAAGGTATAGCTGGTGGCTTCTTTATCGTTGATATAAACCTTACCGTTCTCAATTTTAAGCTTATTGCCTTCGTAAACCTCAATAGCACGGCCATAAACAGGCATGGTTAAGCTATCCAGCTTTACCGTCCAGCCTTTTTTGGGGATGATGATAGGGCCGTAGTTGTCTACGTTCCAGTCAAAATCCTTGTTCTTAGGGTCCAGCTTATATTTTGGATATGCCGCCGGGAACACCGGGTTAAACGGATCGGCTATGCCGGCCGGTTTATAGTTAGGTGTAATGGATTTTATATTAGAGTATGTTTTAAGTTTGGCAGCGGCATCCCTGGTCATGGTTGGCGATGGTACGTTTTCATAGTTAGATACCTTCAAGTCTGCCAGTACCTGTGGGTTTATATCCATCCCATCGGTGGTTATGGTATAATCGGTTTGCGCGCCCGGCGGGTTTGGGGCGGCTTTGCTGTTTACGTACACCTGGGCGTTTATTAGCCTTAAAGTATCGCCCGGCGCACCCTGGCATCGCTTAATGTAATTCTCGCGTTTATCAACCGGCCTGTAAAACGGCGAATCGGCTTCCATTGGATAGTTAAACACCACTACATCGCCTTTTTTTACATCGCTTAAGCCCGGTAAGCGGTAGTATGGCAGCTTAACACCATCCCAATAAGCCTTTGTACCTATCAGCGGCATGGTATGGTGCGCAAAAGGGAAGGCAATAGGCGTAATTGGGGTACGCGCGCCGTAATTTACCTTGCTAACAAATAAAAAATCGCCCACCAAAAGCGACCGCTCCATTGATGGGGTTGGTATGGTATACGCTTCTATAAAAAGCGTGCGGATAAGCGTTGCGGCAATTACAGCGAAAAGAATAGCATCAAGCCACTCGCGCCCGGCGCTTTTTTTCCTTTTGTTCTTATCCTTCGTTTTATTTTTATTCCAGAATTTCCAGTTCATTACTTAAATATTGGTTAGCAAATTAGCTATTAAAATCAAACATATCTTCAACAGAGTAAAAACCTTTTTTATCTGCTATCCACTCGGCGGCCAGCACGGCGCCCAATGCAAACCCGTTACGGTTATGGGCGGTGTGCTTAAACTCAATGGTGTCTATTTCAGAATCGTAAATAACGGTGTGCGTGCCCGGCACATTCTCGATGCGTAACGATTCGATAAGCAATTCATCAGCAGCAATGGTGTCATCATCTGCCTTATCATCGCTTATTACCACATTCTTCCAATCCTTTTTGGCATCCAGGTTATCCAATATGCCTTCGGCAATAGTGATGGCCGTTCCGCTCGGCGAATCGAGTTTTTGCGTGTGATGGATCTCCTCTACCTGCACATCGTAATACGGATAGTTGTTCATCAGTTTGGCCAGTATTTTATTTACATGAAAAAACACATTAACACCCACGCTAAAATTAGTAGCGTATATAAACGCTGCTTTATGGTATTCGCACTGCTCTTTTATCTGTTCTATTTCGTGGTGCCAGCCGGTTGTGCCAACCACAATGGGCACACCTGCCTTAAAGCAGCTTTCGATATTACCTAAAACGGTTGAAGGGGTACTAAACTCAATAGCTACATCGGCCTTTTGCAGGTTTTGGGTGGTAAGCTCATCAAGGTTGTTGTAATCAATCTTTAATACAATTTCGTGTTTACGGTCGTGGGCTATCTTTTCAATTATCTTACCCATTTTTCCGTAACCTAACAATGCAATTTTCATCGGCGATCTAATTAGCTGTATGCTTTTGTATTTAAAGCGTAAAGGTAAATTTTATACCCGGAATAAATGCACTGTTAAAATTTGCCGCGTACACAGGCTGTGATATTAAAGTAGGGGTTACTTTCATTGATAAATTATCGTCAACCGTGTACGAACTGATGAACTTTGCATCGATATAAGCATCAATAGCCTGCACGCCCCACACAGCCAGTATGCTTAGTATACTTATCTGAAAGTTACGCTGGTAGCCGCTGGCCGCGTTTTCCAGATCGGGGTTTGATGCGCCGTAGTTCACTACATAAAGGTCGTATTCTTTTTTATATTTTATATAGGAGGCGTATGTGGGCTCGTTTGGTTGGGGGATGCCCCCGGTGCGGGTAATTTTTGCCAGGGCTAAAAATACCTTATACTCTTTTAAATTAACAATAACCGCGTTACCCAAAAGGCCAAGGCCTACATAAATAAGCGGCACTTTCCATAGCCTGTGGTTATACACCTGCCCCCATCCGGGCACAAAAAGCGATCGCTTTACAGCTAGGCTTGGTATATGGGTACTATCGGGGTGGTATATTTTTTCCTTTTTTACTTTAGGCGCAAACGAGGTGCGTTTAGCCGTATCTAGTTTTTTAGCAACTGTATCAGTTTTGGCTTTGGCAGCCACCGTATCGGGAGTTTGGCCCATAGCATAAAAGGCAAAACTTAAAAATATTACAGTAGTTAAAAGTTGCTTCAGCATAGTTTACCAATCCAGCATTTCGAGTATACGGCCCAGATCGTCTTCGGATAAGAACGGAATTTCTATTGATCCATTGCCCTGGCTGCTAACTTTAAGCTTTACCCTGGTGCTAAACTTCGAAGCAAGGTCATCCTCTACCTTTTGAAGCTGGTACGATAGTGTTTCGGGCTGTTTCCCTTCCTTTTTTACAGGCGCTTTTTGTATCTCCCTAACCATCTCCTCTACCTTGCGTACCGATAGTTCGTTTTTGATGATCTGCTGATGGATGTAAAGCTGGGCGGCAGGGTCCTCAACCGCTAATAAGGCTTTTGCGTGCCCCATAGTTATACCACCATCCCTTAAGGATGCCTGTATGGTTGGCGGTAATTTTAACAGCCTGAGGTAATTGGTAACGGTAGACCGGTTTTTGCTTACGCGATCGCCAAGCTCTTCCTGCTTAAGGCTGCATTCGTCTATCATCCGCTGAAAGCTCAGGGCAACCTCAATGGCATTCAGGTTTTCGCGCTGTATGTTCTCTATAAGCGCCATTTCCAGCATTTGCTGGTCGTTGGCGGTACGTACGTAAGCGGGGATCTGAGTTAGGCCCGCCATTTTTGATGCCCGCAGCCTGCGCTCGCCGGATATCAGCTGGTAAGCATGCGGACTAACACGCCTAACGGTAATAGGCTGTATTAAACCCTGCAGCTTTATAGATGCCGACAGGTCGGCAAGGGCCTGCTCATCAAACTCCGTACGGGGCTGAAACGGGTTAACCTCTATCTCGTTTATCTTTATCTCGTTAACCGATCCCAGGCTATCCAGTTCGGCTAACTGGCTGTTTGGGTTAGCGTAGGTATGTTTATTAGCGTTTACGCTCGGGGAATCGTTTAGCAGGGCGCTTAACCCTTTTCCCAAAGCGTTTCTTTTTTCTGTACTCATGTTGTTAAGCGGTTACTGTGGTTGCCAGTTCCTCGTTGCTAACCAGCCCGTTCTTGCGAATGATCTCGCGGGCAAGGTTTAAATAGTTTACAGCACCTTTACAGTTTGCATCGTGCATAATTACCGATATACCAAAACTTGGCGCCTCGCTTAGGCGGGTGTTACGCTGTATAATGGTATCAAAAACCATATCTTCAAAGTGGGTGCGCACCTCGTCAACCACCTGGTTTGACAGGCGCAGGCGCACATCGTACATGGTCAGTAAAATACCTTCTATCTGCAGTTGCGTATTCAGGCGCGATTGTACAATTTTTATGGTATTTAACAGCTTACCTAACCCTTCGAGCGCAAAGTACTCGCACTGTACCGGGATAATAACCGAATCGGCAGCGGTAAGGGCGTTTATTGTAATTAAGCCCAGCGAAGGCGAGCAATCTATGATGATAAAATCGTACTCATCGCGGATGCTTTCTAACACCGCTTTCATTTTAAACTCGCGGTTAGGCAGGTTTATCATTTCTATCTCGGCACCAACCAGGTCTATATGTGCGGGCAGCAGGTCAAGGTTTGGCGTTTCGGTCTTCTGTATGGCATCGTGCGGGTTAATATCATTAATGATACACTCATAAATGCTGTTTTTGATATTGCGCGGATCAAACCCTATACCCGATGTTGAGTTAGCCTGCGGGTCTGCATCAACCAGTAAGGTCCTGTATTCCAGCACGGCTAAGCTCGCGGCAAGGTTTATTGATGATGTGGTTTTTCCAACGCCACCTTTTTGATTGGCTAAAGCAATAATTTTACTCATTCTGTATCTCAAAAAAAATTATATCTGCGGTTTATTACAACGAAAAACAGGAATAGAAATTTCTATGTTTGTATTGTTTTTTTATCCGCCGCTAAAGATACGGATTTAAACAATTGAGAAATTAACAGTTTTGCCGACTTACAAACATTGTGGGTGGTAATTAGTGAATTATTGATTTAGTGATTTAGTGAATTTTTTTGCTTACCGTTAGGCAATTAACCTTTATCTACCATTAAAGCCGATCACTAATTCGCCAATTCACTAATTCACTAAATAAAATGGTCACCATTATAGCATCTACCAACCGCCCCAATAGCTCAACCATAAAACTTGCCGCTTATTATCAAAAACAGCTGGCTGCAAAAGGCCTGGAAACCAATTTGCTATCGTTAACGCAGCTACCGCCAAACCTGATGGAAACCGACCTGTATGGCAAGCGCAGCGAAGCCTTTACAAAAATACAGAACCTGGTAACCGCTACCGATAAATTCCTGTTTATTATACCCGAGTACAATGGCAGCTACCCCGGCGTGTTAAAAGTTTTTGTTGATGCCTGCAGCTTCCCCGAGAGTTTTTATGATAAGAAAGCAGCACTGGTGGGCCTGTCATCAGGTAAGTATGGCAACATCCGCGGTATCGATCATTTTACCGGCGTGTGCCATTACATCAACCTGCACGTTATGCCGTTAAAGATCCACATCGCATCTATCCGCAACGAGATGGATGCACAGGGCAACCTTATTGCCGAAGACACCCTGCGCTTTACCAACGAACAGATGGATAAGTTTATTAATTTTTAACTATCGCATAAATTGCGCGGCATTTCTCGCCGGGTTTATCTATATTCATGCCGCCAATTATCACAAATGAAATTTTACTATTTACTGCTGTCAGCAGCCCTCCTGTTCCCTGCCGTATGCTTTTCGCAGGGCAATTTTAAACCCGGTTACGTTATTACCTTAAAAGGCGACACCCTTAAAGGATTTATCAGCGAGCACGAATGGGATAGCAACCCGCGCTTTGTATCATTTAAAGCCAAAGGCATTGATGAAGCTAAAAAATTTACTGTTGCCGATATCGGCCAGTTTACTATTGATAGCGCCTTAACATACAAACGCTTTATATGCCATATAAGCCTGGGCACTACCGACGAAAACCACCTGGCACCTAAGGATACCACCACCAAACTTGATACGGTATTTTTAGAGGTTTTACAATCGGGTAAAAACCTTTCGCTTTTTTCTTATTCAGACAATATTAAAACACGCTTTTTTGTGAGCGAAAAAAATGATGCCGCACCACATGAATTGCTCTACAGGGTATATGTGTGGTCAAATACATCGGCAGCAAATGATGTGCGCAATAAAACCGATAACGTATTTATACAGCAGCTTGGCTCGCTGGCTTTAAAGTATGGCAAACTTACCGACAAGCTGCAAAAAACCTTAGACCATTTAGAATACCGCGAACACAGCATTGTTAAAGTAGTATCAGCCATAAACGACATTGATAAACCGGCACTCGTAAAAAAGAAAAAAAACTATGCTAAGCTGGTTTTGGCGTCCGCGCTTTTTGTGGTTATAGCCGGCCTTGTTATCAGTAAAATGTAACCTCCTTATCCAATTATATCATCATGAGATCAATTTTTTTATTAGGAATAGCATTCCTGTTATCCTTATCTGTATCTGCCCAAAGCAACTACAAGCCCGCCCTTTTAATAAGCACCACCGGCGATACTACCCGCGGCGTTATCAATTACAGGGGATGGGAAGCCAACCCCGAATATATTGAGTTTAAAAGTACACTTGCCGATGAGGGGGCGAAAAAAATAAAACCCGCAGATATAGCCGCTTTTGAAGTAATCGGGCTTGCTGCTTATAAAAGTTATACAGGCCCAATTTCGATAGATAATACCAGCGATAACCTTTCCAGTAGCCGTGATACATCGTTCAAAATTGATGTGGTGTTTTTAAAGGTATTGCAAAAGGGTAAAAACATAACGCTTTATAGTTACCAGGACATTATTAAAACAAGGTATTTCATAGGGGCCGGGCATCAATTGCCAACAGAGCTTATTTATCGCTTACATTATGCCAATGGCCAGCAAAGCAATACAATTGCCGAAAGCACCTATAAAAAACAATTGAGCATAGTTGCGAGCAACTTAAACCTGTTAAATGATAAACTGAACATGACTATCCAGAGAAGCGAATATAGCTACCAGGATATTTTGGGCGTGGTAAGTAAAATTAATGAGAGGCTATCGGCAAAAGAGGATAACGTTATAGATGCCAATTACTTTTATGTAGGTGCCGGCGCTAATATATCGTCATTTACTACGGGCGGCGAATACAAAAAGGCAGGCGGAAAACCTTATAATTCAATTATGCCGGCTTTTGTTGCAGGCTTAAATGTTTACGCCAACCCAAATGCTCAAAACGTAGCCTTTAGGGTTGAATTTGGAATTGGTGCAAACAAATACGAATCTAATTACAAGAACCAGGTATCGCCTTACAATGATGTTGTTTTCCATTTCACCCAACTATCATTTAGTATAACGCCACAGGTGGTATATAATTTTTATAACAAGCCCGATCTGAAATTTTATGCGGCCATTGGTGGCCAGATATCGATCAACACGTATTTAAATAAGGCCTTCAGAAACAAAGATGGCTCGGAGTTCAGACAATTCGCCGGCCCAACTTTTAACTTTTACAAAGCATCGTTCAACCCTATTATTATTAAAACAGGCTTTACTATCAACAAAAAAATAGATGTTTTTGCGATGTATACGCCTCCTAACAATATTAATGTCGACCCATATTTCGTAATATCTTACAGTACATTACAGGCGGGAGTAGCATATTTATTTAAATAAACGTTACCGTACAAGCAGCACCCAGCCCGAACGTAACGGCGTATCGTTCTTAAGATCTATAGTGTAATAATACGTACCTGCAGGCAGGGGTTTGCCGTTCAGCTTTCCGTTCCATGGGGTGCTGTAACCTTTGCTTTGGAACACCTGCTTGCCACCCCTCGTAAAAATACTGATAACGGCCTGCGGGTAGGTTTCTAACGCCTCGATATTCCACAGGTCGTTCGTTCCATCGTTATTGGGCGTAAAGGTGCTTGGGATAGTTATCTTCTGGAATACCCGCACAAATACCTCGTCGGTAAAAATACCGCAATTGTTGGCCGAGGTTACCGTAAGCAGGTAGTGCACATCAAACGGTGGGTTGGCAACAGGGTTTGCGGTGTTTGGGTCGTCAAGATAAAGGGGTGGCGACCACGAGTACGACAGTACGTTATCCGCGCTTGCGTTGCCCCCAAGTTTTACCGACTGCCCCTCAAATATTTTTTTATCGGTACCTGCATCAGCAACCGGTACATCAAGCACATCTACCTGCACCTGCGCGCTTCCCTGGCACCCGGTAGCCATGTTGGTTACAGTTAATGTATAGGTGGTAGAAACAGCGGGGCCTGCCAGGGGGTTGGCCGCATGCGCATCTGATAACCCTGCCGCAGGTAACCAATTGTATGTAAAAGCAGATGCGCCCCCATTGGTTATGGTTGCCGTTAGCTGTGTAGCGCTGCCTTTACAAACAGGCGGTACGGGGTCAATAGCAACAACAGGTTTTATGTTGATGGTAACATCCACATCCTGCGGTGTTGAACAACCCCCTGCAGATATTACCTCTACGTGGTACCTGCCCGCGTTGGCAGCGCTAACATTTGGTATTACCAGCGGGTTTTGTGAAGTTTCGGGCAGGTTTGGCCCCGTCCACCTGTAGCTGGCCCCGCCTGCCGCGGTTAAGATAAGCGTTTCGCCCTCGCAAAAGGCTTTAGGGGGTATAGCCGCCGGCACGGGATATGCGTTAACGTTAATAGTTGTGGTATTTGAGTTAACCCGGCAAGCTACAGAGGTGATATTTGCGCCGGCTGCAACCCCTAACCTATACTGGTAAATGCCAACCGGTTTACTTGCCGGGAACGGCAGGACAAGCGTGGTGCTTTCTTCGCCCGGTAAATCTGCCCAGCCTGTGCCGTCATTTAAATTTTGCTGCCATTGATATTTATAATCAGGGTTGTTATCTAACTGCGATTTAATGGTATATGTTTTTGAGGTGCCTACACACAGGTTACCCGCTGTGGTGGTTATCTGGCCTGCATCATCTGCAATGCCCGCCTGCACAACCGGCCCAAAAGCCCTAAAGGCTATATCATCCAATATCAGGTCGTTGCCGGTACCACCCGGTGCATTATTGATGATCTTGACAACAACGGCGTCTACATCTGCCGGGAGTATGAATATCTTAGCCACTTTTTGCCAGTCATCCGCACCTGCCGTTTCATAAATGGGGCCGGTATCGTAGCTGTCGATCAGGGCGCCATTCAGCCTTTCTATTCTAAAGGTAAGATTTGGTTTTTCGTGGCTGCCTGCATATGCAGGTACAACCAGGTTTTTAACGTACGCCGAAAACTCGTAAGTGGTACCACCGCATAATAAGGGAGGGGTTTGCTGATTGTAAAACTCGCCGGGGGATGCTGAAGCATTAACTATCATCATATAACCATCGTTACCGGTATGGTCTTTTAATACAGAGTGCCAGGTATCCGGGTGGCAGCCGCTCTCGGTTTTAGCAAGCGCGTAATAGCCATCGTTGGGGCACGAGCCACCTACTCGCGGGTAACTGGTATTCGGATAATGCGGGTTATCGCCACTGCCAAAATCTTCCTGTACAACCGGGTCACCTAAACTGCCTGCAGTTCCCTGGGCCGAAAGCTTATAGCAGCACAACAGAAAAAGAACGGTTACTAAACTAAATTTAAATTGCATACAGGCTGTTATACACAGTGGGCCTCAAAAATATATTTTTTTGCTAAGTATAAGCGTGTTTAGTACAATTAGGTTAAACAAACCTATTGCAGCAGGCGCATATTTAGCGCAACAGCATAACCCATCCGGCCTGTTTAGGCAGGTTGTTTTTAAGGTCGATTACGTAATAATATACGCCGGGGGGCAAAGCCTTGCCCTGGTAAACACCATTCCATTGCCTGGCATCGCCCTGTGTCCTGAAAACCTCGTGCCCCTCGCGCGTGTAAATTGATAGTACGCTTTCGGGGTAGGTTATTAGTTTACCAATACGCCAGGTATCGTTAAACCCGTCTGCATTGGGGCTAAATGATGATGGTATAACAAGTTTTTTAAACACCCTCACATTCACCTCATCGCTCACTATGCCGCAATTATCGGGCGACTCGACATGCAGCGTATAGGTCATATTATCCGGCGGGTTAATTTTCGGCGTTAACGATGTAGGGTCGTCCATATACTCTGTCGGCGTCCAGTAATGGGTCGCGTTAGTTCCAATTGCCGAACCCTGCAGCTTTATGGGCTCGCCCTCTTTCATCGTCCTGTCGGGCCCCGCGTTTGCTACGGGTAGTTTTAAAACCTTTACAACAATTGTTCTTTCTTTGGTACAGCCTTCGTTACTTATTACAACGTTATACGATATGTTATCGGTAGGGCTGGCTATGGGGTTGGGTATATCATCATGATCCAACCCTGTAGACGGGGTCCATTTATAGGTAAGGCCGCCGTGTACCCCTAACTGTACCGAAGTCCCCTCGCAAATTACGGGTGAGGCATCGTCTATGGTTACAGTCAATGGTTCGCCTACCACAACCCGTGTTTGCGTGGTATGCGGGCAGCCATCCTTGGTTATGATAACGGTATATATGCCTTCGTCGGTTTTAGCAGCGCTGGTAGTAACGTTCAAAAAATGGTCTTCGGATGTGCGCCCGTCCGGATAGGTCCAATGGAAATCAGTACCGCCGTCGGCATGTATGGATAATACTTCGCCCTCGCAAACAGAGGTTATTTCGGGTAATTCAAAATCCGGGTTTTTAACCACATTGATGGTTATGGGCAGCGAGAACGTCTGGCAGTTTAATGATGCCCCTGGCGCGCTTAAAATCCCTACACGATACTGGTACTTGCCAACGGCGGGGGTTTTAAATTCTGTTAGCAGGTTAAGATCTTTACTTTTTGCGCCCGCGATGTTTGTCCAACCTGCGTTGTTGATGTTGGATTGCCACTGGTACTGCGGCGTAGCAATATTATGTACAAACGACTTTAAAACATAGGTTTGCGGGCCGGCATCTAAACACTGGGTTTGTGTTATTGCCGCAGGGCCGGCCACAGCACCAATACCAATATCTATTACCGGGCCGTAGGCTTTAACGCTAATATCGTCCATGGCAAAATCGTTACCAACGGTACCGGTTAAGGCATTATTACTTATCTCAAATATAACTTTCGAGCCATCGCTTGGTGCAGTGAAATCTACATAATATTGTTTAAAACTATCATTTGGATTAAGCGGGCCTGTTTCGTGAGTCCCTAAAATTGCACCAGAGGATGATTTAACGGTAAACCTTACATTAGCATCAATATAACCATCGGGCCGCGGCATACCTATATTAATATTGCTTAGGTATGCGGCAAACTGGTATTTTGCTCCGCCGCAAAATTCGCCCCCATCTATGGTTCGCGTGTAATATATTACAGGCTTGCTATCGCCGTTTACCATCATTAAATAGCCAAAAGGGTTGGTACCGCTGTGGTCGAAATTGATGGTTTTAAAGCTATCGCCGTAGCAATTGGCCGAACTATTCAATATCAAATATGCCCCCGGATTGGGGCACCTGCCGCCATCACCGCCGGCACTCATAGTGCTATAATCAGGGTTAAGCGGGGGGCCAACAGGGGTATAATTTGTGCCAAAACCAAAATCTTCGTATAGTACCGGGTCGCCCAGGCTGTTTTGGGCCATCGCTTTTGCACAAAGCAATAACATGAATGCCGGTAAAAGAAGTTTTAGTTTATTGGTTAGCATTGATAGCGCTGGTGTACAGACTTATCTCAAAAATATATTTTTTTGGCAGATAATAGCTTTAAATCTTTGTAATAAGGCTTTTACATAGATAAACCACAAACAAAAGCCCCGGCCAAAGGTTATTTCAACAGCAAATCACACGCATGAAAATTCATATACTTTATATAGCCGGCATTACCTTGTTGGCGGCAAGCTGCAAACAAAAAAAATAGATGCATCCAAAGCCGCCGATATTAACACGCCGGTAAAGCAGGATGTTAAACTGCCCGCGCCTTACGAAACCAAATCTGTAAGTAATTACAGCAAGGTGATAGGCTGGCCTGCCGGTAAAACGCCCGTTGCCCCTGCAGGTTTTACAGTAAACTTATTTGCCGATACCCTGCGCAATCCCCGCAATATTTATGTGGCCCCAAACGGGGATATTTTTGTATCGGAAGCCAACACCGAGATGAAGGGTATTAAAAAGATTGGCGCTAAAATTATAGGTGCGGCGGCATCGCAAAACCTGGGTAAAAGCGCCAACCGCGTAACTTTGCTGCGCGATACCAATGGCGATGGCATCCCAGACTTGCGCGAAACTTTTTTAAGCAATTTGAACCAACCCTACGGGATGCTGATACTGGGTAACTCGTTCTATGTAGCCAATACCGACGGCCTTTGGAAATACGATTATAAAGCAGGACAAACCAAAATTACAACGCCGGGCAAAATGATATTATCGCTGCCTGCCGGGGGATATAATAACCACTGGACACGCAACCTGCGCGCGAATGCCGCGGGTACTAAAATATATGTTTCGGTAGGCTCGGGTACAAATATAGCCGAGCATGGCATGGAAGTTGAAAAACGCCGTGCCGATGTACTGGAAATTAACCCCGATGGCAGCGGCGAACGCGTTTATGCCAGCGGCCTGCGCAACCCTGCGGGGATAGATTTTCAGCCCGGTACAGGGGTATTATACGCGGTAGTGAATGAGCGCGATAAGCTTGGCGACGACCTGGTGCCCGATTACCTTACCAGTGTAAAGCAAGGTGGCTTCTATGGCTGGCCCTGGGCTTATTTTGGCCAGCACGAAGACCCGCGACTGGAAGTAAAGCGCCCCGATATGGTCAAAAAAACCATCACGCCCGATCTGTCATTAGGCCCGCACACCGCATCGTTAGGGCTGGTGTTTTATACAGGTAAAAAGTTTCCGGCAAAATATAATAACGGCGCTTTTATTGGTCAGCATGGGTCATGGAACAGGTCGGAGTTGTCAGGATATAAAGTTGGGTTTGTGCCCTTTATCAATAATAAACCCGCGCCACAGATGGAAGACTTTTTAACCGGCTTTGTAGCCAACCTGGAGAAAAGGGAAGTTTACGGCCGGCCGGTTGGCGTTGCCGTGGCTAAAGACGGCTCGCTGCTTGTTGCCGACGATACCAGTAACCGCATATGGCGGGTAAGCGCGAAATAACCTTACGTAATATTTTAGACAAGGATAGCCCGACACAGTGTAAAGGGCTATTTTTGTTAGCTTCGTGCCCAAGCATATGATAAAACATTACTTAAGCGTATTTATTTTCCTAATATTTTGCGGGTCTGCCGCGGCGCAAACCAAACCTGCTGCCAAACCCGATACCTTGCGTCAGTTAAGACCGGTTACGGTTAAAGCATACCTTTCGGAACAGCCGGTGCTGAGCGTACCTGCATCCGTTAGCGTTTTGGGCGCGGCCCAGCTAAAGTTACAACCCGATAATTCTTTTGTTTCCGCATTGAATACCCTACCAGGTGTACGCGCGGAAGAGCGCTCGCCGGGCAGTTACCGCTTGTCCATCCGTGGCAGCTTGTTACGGTCGCCGTTTGGGGTAAGGGATGTGAAGGTTTATTTTGATGAGATCCCGCTTACAGATGCAGGCGGCAATACCTACCTGAACGCGGTCGATATCAGTAATATCAGGCACATCGAAGTGCTGAAAGGGCCGGATGGAAGCCTGTTCGGCGCTAATTCGGGCGGTGTGGTTTTGCTTAGCCCGGTTAACCGTACGTATAGTAATTTTTTATCTGCCGGGATCAATGGCGGCTCGTATGGTTTGTTCCACCAGAAAATTTCGCTGCAAAATACAAGTTCCAAAAACCGGTTCAACTTAAACCAATCCTACCAAACGTACGACGGCTACCGCCAAAACAGCCGAATGCACCGCACCTATTTACAGGCCGGCGATGCTTACCAATACGGAAAGCAAAGCGAGTTACGCGCCATCGTGTTATACTCCGACCTGGATTATCAAACGCCCGGCGGTTTAAACCTGGCGCAAATGCAGGCCGACCCGCGCAGCGCACGATTGTCAACGGCTACCTTGCCGGGAGCTATCCAGCAAAAGATCCGCATCAATACCAAATTGCTTTTAGGCGGGCTGGTGAACGATGCCCAACTGTCCGACCGCATCCGCAACGTATTGGCCGTGTTTGGCAACCATGTTGATTTTGCCAACCCTTTTATCACCAATTACGAGCAGCGCAGCGAGAACACTTACGGCATGCGCACCTATTTTGAGCTGGCCGCTATCCCGAAGGAAAACTTCGACTGGAAACTGAACCTGGGCATGGAATGGCAGCAAACCAATTCGCAAATAAGTAATTATGATAACAACGCCGGCGAAAAAGGCGATGTACAAAAGATAGACAAGATAAATACCGGGCAGCACTTCTTCTTCGCACGTTATGCCGCGGACATTTTTAAACGCCTGCATGTAGAAGCTGCGGCGAGTTTGAACTACTACGGCTACAAGTTCCGTAACCTGGAGCCATTGAACGAAGCTAATTTTACAAACCGAAGCTTTGATGCCGTGGTGATGCCGAGGCTGGCGTTATCCTACCAGGTCACCAATGATTTTATTTGGCGGGCATCGGTTAGTCGCGGGTACTCTACCCCTACCACTGCCGAGGTGAGGCCGACCGACAATATCATCAACACCGGCCTGCAGGCCCAATTAGGCTGGAATTATGAAACAGGCTTCCGCCTGCGCAACCACGACGAAAGCCTGCTGCTGGATGCATCAGTATTTTATTATAAGTTGGATAAGTCTATCGTACGCAGGCTAAACCCGGACGAGACAGAGTATTACATCAACTCGGGCGGCACCAATCAGCCCGGTTTTGAGCTGGCCCTTACCGACTGGCTTATCAAACGGAATAACATTAGCTTTATCCGGGGGTTACAATTCAATACCTCGCTAACGGTAAGCCGCTTTAAATTCAGGGATTATAATGTAGCGGGGGCAAATTATTCGGACAACCGTTTAACGGGTGTTCCGCGCGAAGTGGTGGTAACATCATTACAAACCCTGTTCCCGCAAAACTTAGCGCTGTTTGTGCAGCATAACTACACCTCCAGCATCCCGCTTAACGATGCCAATACCGTTTATGCAGGCAAATACCACCTGCTGCAGGCCAAAGCATCATGGCAGCACAACATCAGCCGCAAAACCCGCATCGAACTTTATGCAGGGGCGGATAACCTGCTCAATCAAAAATACAGCCTGGGTAATGATCTGAACGCCGTGGGTAATAGGTATTATAACCCCGCCCCTTTGAGGAATTACTTTTTTGGGGTGGGTGTGAGTTTGTAAAAATAAGTTGTCATTGCGAGCGATAGCGCGGCAATCTCGTCGGATGCTTTCGCTCATGCATTGGCTACGAGATTGCTTCGTCGCTACGCTTCTCGCAATGACATACTTTTATCATACGAAAAGCTGCCCTTTAGGCAGCCTTTCGTATGATGTCCTTCTATGAACCATCAACTATGATCTATGAACTAAGCCCTACATCGCCGGTGCTTCTTTATTCTGCACTTCGGCTACATTACCGCCCCTGCCTTTGGCATCAAACGCGCGGAATTTTACGATTCCGTTTGCCGGGATGGGGTTCTCGTAAACCGGGCTGTTCTCGTTAGGCTCTTTGCCATTGGTGGTGTAGCGGATGGTCATCCCCGGGAACTGGATATTGCTTTTGTATTTGCCGTCTTCAACAATAACACCCGGTTTCGGGATCCTGAAACTGTAGCCGCCGTTGTAATAAGCCAGGCGAGGCAGTTCTCGCTTGCCTAAAATATTGAGGAATTTACTCCAGTCGGCATTGTACAGTTCACGGGCTTTAAGGGTATCGCGTTCGGTAGCCCAGGCGGGGTCCTTAGCCCAGGCGCGTTCGGCAAGGCCTATCAGCTTAGGGAAGATCATGTAATCCATACGCTCGGGGCTTTTTACCGTTTCGGCCCAAAGCGCGCCCTGCAGGCCAATAATATTTGTTTTGCCATAATCGGTAAGGCGTTGTTTGCCCAAGAACAGGTTACGGTTTATCGGGCGACCGTTCTTATCCACATCCGCATTCTTAAAGTAATCGTACGGAATGAAGGAGAAGAACTTATCTATCCCCAAAAACGCGCCCCAGTAATACCCCGGCTCGTCCCACGATTTGTAGTTGGCCATGTCAAAATACAGATTGGTTACGCAGGTAAGCACGGTTTTATAACCACCGTTTGCCAGCTTATATGCCAGGTCTTCCTGCCCGTCGCCCAGTACGTTGTTCCAAACATCCACCTGCATTTTTTCGCCTAAAAATTGCGGATTTGGCACATAGGTAGCCTGCCCGTCCACAGCGGTTTTACGCAGGGCCATTTCTTCCCAGCCTGATAAGGTGATGCCGCGTTTCTTTAAAATATCGTTCACCCGGCCGTAAAAGTAATACCACAGGTCGCCGGTGTTTTGTATGGCGGGGTTGCTTGCCTTTAAGGCCAGGTACGCGGGTGATTGCTCCCAAACATGCGCGGGCACTTCGTCGCCGCCAAAATGGATGGCTGGCAATGGCGCGCCGGCTTCTTTGTACATGTTTACCAGGTCGCCCACAACGGTTTCGATATAGTTATAGGTTGATGGCAGGGCCACGTCTATCACGTTATCGTTCCAGTATTGCACCGAGCGGTAGTCTGACTTATCATTCAGATCGCGCAGTAAATTGCGCTCGGCACCAGCCTTATCGCCGGCGGCAAGCAAATGGTTATACCGTACATCCATCGCCTTGATAGATGCGCGGGCATGGCCTGGGGTTTCAATTTCGGGCAATACGGTTACGTGGCGCTCGGTGGCGTATTTCAGGATCTCGATATAATCGGCTTTGGTATAAAAACCTGTGCCCGCTTTATTGTCAAAATCGGGGCCCGAACCATGTGATGCCGGCAGGAATGCTTTACTATCCAACGTATGCCCGCGTTTTGAACCAACAGCGGTTAATTCCGGCAGCGAGGGGATCTCGATGCGCCAGCCTTCATCATCCGTAAGGTGCATATGCAGGGTATTCATTTTGTAAACCGCCATCAGGTTGATGAGCTTAAGCACCTGCTGCTTGCTTTGAAAATTACGTGCTACATCAAGCATTACAGCGCGATACGGGAAACGGGGTTCGTCCTTAACGCTTACACAAGGCACGGGGATACTGGCCTGCGCTTTCATCCACGGCGAAGCGGATATCGAAGTTTTAAACGATTGGATGCCATAAAACAAACCGGCAGGCGTTGATGCCGTAATGGTCATGTCGTTCGGTGTCACGTTAAGTGTGTATGCCTCTGCGCCCAGGCTGGCATCCTTTTTAAAGATGATCTTTTTATCCTTTGAGGTGCCTTTTAATTTGCTGCCCAATAGCTTTTCTATACCTGTTATAAAGTAAGCTTTCTCTTTGGCAAACAGCGGGTCGCTTATTAGGCTAACAGCGTTGGTAATTACAAAAGTGCCGGCATTTTCGCTATAGCTTACCGGCGTAGGTATAATTTTTTGCAGTTGCGATGCGGGGATATCCTGTATGATCTTATTTTGGTTGTACAATATCTCGGGAGTAATTAACCCCTGGTAATTGGGATTAAAAGGTTTTACGGTAAAATCGCCGGGCAAATAACCTTTGGCAGGTTCGGCATCCCAAACAAAATAAGGGCCTTCAATGGCATCGGTAAAATTTACTACCGGGGCCTCGCACAGGTAATCTATCCTGATGCTTTCGCCGGGTTTGATTTCCTTAAATTTATCGTTGGGGGTTATGCTGTATAAGTCGCCATTTACCTGTAATACTTTGGCGTTGCCGCTAACCGCATCCGCGATAAAATTACGCGAGGAGTTAAAATAGATCTTCCAGCCGCCCGCGGGTAAAGTTTCTTTCCCGGTGTTGGTAATGGTTAGGCCTGTAAGCGCTTCCTGTTTATTCTGGTAATTATTATCGATAACCTCCCAGCTAAGGCGCAGGCTTTTGATATCAAAATTGGGCACACCGGCCATTACTGCTACAGCTTTTAAATTCACTGCAACAAAAAACATCAGGGTAAGAAAACGACGCATCAGGTTTATATTTAGGGTTTGGTTATTAATTTTTGTCAGTCTGAGCCTGTCGAAGACTAAACGCTCTGCAAAGTTGGCAAATGGTTCGACAGGCTCACCATGACAAACTTCCTGAATTATACAACAATCAACAAGCACCGTAAATATATACAATTTAAGATGTGTAAATACTTTTTAAAATATTTTTTAAAGTGCGAATTTTATCCAGCCTGTACCTTCATATCCAAAGGCAAATTGCTTAGGGTGTATAATTTCTGCCAGTATCTCTACGGAGTCTACTACCCTTGGGCCGGGGCGGTTAAAATACTGATTGCCATCGGCGATGTAAATGCGGTTGCTTTTCACGGCTTTAAGATCGGCAAAGCCGGGTTGCTCCAGCAGGATATTGATCTCGCGCATGGTGCGCTCTATGGAAAAACCGCAGGGCATCAGCAGGATAATTTCAGGGTCGTTTTCGCGGATATTATCCCAACTTACATATGGCGAGTGTTTGCCTGCCTGCGCCAATATGGGTGTGCCGCCGGCGATACTCACCAACTCCGGGATCCAGTTTCCCGATATCATCATAGGTTCCAGCCATTCCACACAGGCAACGGTGGGCTTGTTTTCCATAAATTTCAGCTTATGGCGGATGATGTCTACACGTTCGTTCAGGTCTTCCAGTAAGCGTTCGCTTGTATCTTCTACATTAAGGGCTTTGGCTACGGCTTTGATATCGTTAAATATATCATTCAGGCTGTTGGGTTGCAGCGAAATGATCTGCGCCTGCTTATCTAAATAATTTTCCAGCGCCTGCTCTACTTCGGTGAGCGATACCGCGCAAACCTCGCATTGTGCCTGGGTAATTACTACATCGGGCGAAAGCTCTTTAATTACTTCGCGCTTCACGGTATAAACCGACAATGCATCGGCCAGGATCTCTTTTACCTTCACGTCGATATCCGCACTGCTTAAGCCATTGGAGAAGTTTGCTTCAGAACATATGGGCAGGTGTTTGATGCTCTCGGGGTAGTCGCACTCATGCGAGCGGCCAACCAGGCTGGCTTCTAAACCTAATGCGCAAACTATTTCGGTGGCGGCGGGTAATAAAGAAACTATTTTTTGAGCAGACATATTGAGTGCAAATATGCGCATTTATTGATTTTCGCCAGTGATAAAAACTTCGTCTTATTATAAATTATCAAGCATCAGGAAACTCCGATGGGGTTGATTATTCCTTTAATGCGTGCTATAAACAGGTTGCTCCTATGGAGCTACACTGATAAATTAACCTTCCCGGCTCCGGTAGGAGCATCCTGTTTATAGAAAAGTTTAAAATGATTACAGACTCCATCGGAGTAGCCTCGGAACAATCCATATTTTCACCCTTTAAATATTACCTTCGCGGATGATCATCCTCACCTTTTTCATCGGGATAATTGCCAATTTTATTGGTTACATACCACCCGGCAATATCAACCTTACGCTGGTGCAGATTACCTTGAACAGGGGGTTTAAACAGGCGCTGCAATTTATCATCGCTTTTTCGTGTGTCGAGTTTTTCTTCACTTATGTGGTGATGCAGGGCGCCAAATGGCTGTCAGAACAGGTAAGGCTGGATACCATTATCGATTGGGTAATGGTTGTGCTTTTCATCACTTTGGGTTACATCACTTGGCGCAACCGTAACAGCCCGCCAAAAACCAACTACAGCGAACACGCCAGCATCAAATATGGCATACTGCTGGGATTTTTAAACCCGGTGCAAATACCGTTCTGGATGGTTACCGGCACCTACCTTATCACCCACGGGTGGATCCTGGATGGCAGGGTAGCACTGGTTATTTTTAGCCTGGGTTCGGCAGCGGGCGCGTTCCTGGCGCTATTCCTTTACGCTAAATTTGCGGGGTATGTACAAAAACGATTTGAGCTAAGCACGCGGGTAATAGATACCGGGATAGCCATACTGTTTTTCGCTTTCGCGGCGTACCATGTGGTTAAACAGGTTTACCTGGTGTTTTTTAAGCATCATTAAGAAACACCCCGAATTATTCATGTTCCAGCTCTGCCGAGCCTTTGACATTGATGTTCCAGATCTTTTCTGCCTTGCGGCCTATTAGCCAAAACGACAAGGCCAGTATGGCAAAAAACAAAGTTTTATTGGTGTTTTCCCAAAAATATTCGAAGTATTTGGTGTACAAAAATATGATAAGGAAGGTGATACCAAACTCGCGGGCTATTACATCTTTATATTTTAACCCATACAGCAGAAATAAACCGGCCACTGCAGCGGATATGATGCCCCAGTAAAACAAACTGACCTGCTTGATCTGCCACCATACATCCAGGCTGCCGTAGTTGCCAAATATGCTGAGCAGCCAAAGCGACATAAACAGGTACAGCATACCCACCACGTAAGTAAGTTCATAAAAGTAAGCGAACCATTTTTTGCCCTTCAGCAGTTGGCAGGCGGCTACCAGTATCAAGCCGAACAGCACAAAACGCAGCGGGTAGTTCATGCCCAAAAAATAAAAAGCCCAGTTGGTTTGGTAGCCTGTTTCGGTACCAAACCAACTGCCCAGCGACACCAGCGCGAAAAGCCAGATCAGTCTTGATTGCATGCGGTTAGCCAAAACGCCATATACAAGCACCGATACCAGGAACAAAATGGAGTAATGACCCGAGCCATTATCAAAGGTTTTACCCAGATAGGCTATACAACTGGCGGTACAAAAAACGCCTAAAAATATAGTTGCCTCGTTACTGAAAATTTTCTCAGGAAATTGCTTCTCGCGCCTGCGGCCTAAGTAATACAGTGCTGCGGCGGCTACGCCTGATAGGATACTGATAACAATATCGGGGGTATCGTAAAGCTGCTTTATCCAGTTGATAACGGCATCATCCACTATAAGCGAACCGATGGCTATGGCCCCGCAAAACAGGGCTACCCAAATGCTGTATTTAGCCAGTCGCATCCAGTCGAAGCCCTTTACTTCGTACGAGTTACGCAGCCTGTCGGCCTGGGTGGCATCTACTATGCTGTGTTTTTCCCAATGCGCGATGGTATCGTTCAAAAACTCACTTTCCTGCCTGTCGATATTTAATTTAGCCATTGGTTAATAGATACAGGCACTAATTTATGTTAATTACATCAGAAGAAAAATAATAATTTACTTGAATGGATGGGGTACAAAATTCGTTAACCCCTCCCTGCCCTCCCGTGGGGAGGGAACGTTCATGCCTTACGTATCAAACTGCGGCCCGTCTATGATGAGCAGGGCCAATACGTCTTCCTTGTCCTTACCCAACTGCACAACCAGTTCGTCGAGCGATTCAAACTTAACATCGCCTCTTACAAAGTGCAGAAACTCCATGCGGATATGCTGATTGTAGATCTCGGCATCAAAATCAAAAATGTTCACCTCGATGTTGCGGCTCATGCCGTTTACGGTTGGGCGGTGGCCAATGTAGGCCATGCCGGTATATTCCTTACCTGCTACCTGCACCTTTACAGCAAAAATGCCGTCGGCAGGGATAAGCTTATAGCTTTCCTCGATAAGCAGGTTGGCGGTTGGGTAGCCCAACTGACGGCCCAACTGATCGCCGCGGATAACTTTGCCGGTGATGAAAAACGGGTAGCCCAAACATTCGTTTGCTATATGGATGTCGTTTGCCAGCAGGGCCGTTCGGATACGGGTAGAGCTAATGGCTACGTCGTTTATATCCTGCTCGGGTATTTCAACTACCTCGAAATTATATTGCGGCGCCAAGGTTAAAAGGTCCTGCAGGCCGCCCTGGCGGTCTTTACCAAAGCGGTGATCGTACCCTATTACAATGGTTTTGGTGCCAATTTTATTCACCAGCACATCGCGGATGTAGCCCTCGGCGGTTTGGTTAGAAAAATCGCGGGAAAACGGGGTGATGATCAAATGGTCTACGCCTAATTTTTCAAGCAGCCGGGCTTTCTCATTAATAGTATTGATGAGTTTGATGCTTTCGTCTTCGGGATGTAGGATCATCCGCGGATGCGGGAAGAAAGTAAGGATAACGGTTTCGCCGCCGGTAACCGCAGCCAGTTCTTTTATGCGCGATATTATTTTGCGGTGCCCTATATGCACACCATCAAAAGTGCCAATGGTAACCACAGCATTTTTAACCGGTGTAAACTCGTCAATATTATTATAGATCTTCATTAACTGGGCAAAGGTAAAAGGAGAAAGGTAAAAGGAGAAAGTTTTTTGCTTATTGAGCGAAGATATTACAATAGGGCATTATCCGGAAGCTTCGGCAGTTTTTAAATCGCGAATAGCCGATACCAGTTCCAGTATCTCGTGGGCATCCTCTATCCTGTAATTCCCGCTGCGGGTGCGCCTCAGGGCCGACATGTACGCGCCGTTATTAAGCGCCTTTCCAAAATCGTTTACCAGCGAGCGGATATAGGTACCTTTACTGCACACCACCCTAAAATCAACTTCGGGCAATGCTATCCGGGTTATTTCAAATTCGGATATGGTTACGTTACGCAAGCGCAGCTCTACGTCCTCGCCACGGCGTGCTTTTTCGTACAGGCGCTCGCCATCAATTTTTATGGCCGAATGCGCGGGCGGGTATTGCTGAATGTCGCCGGTGAACTGCGCGCAGGCAGCCTTTATCTGTTCGTCGGTAAGGTGGTTGGTATCAAATTTAGCTTCGGGTTCGCTCTCCAGGTCGTAAGTGGGGGTGGTTGCGCCAAGTACCATGGTACCGGTGTATTCTTTTTCTTCGGCCTGAAAGGTATCTATCTGCTTGGTCATTTTACCGGTGCAGATGATAAGCAGGCCGGTAGCCAAAGGGTCGAGCGTTCCGGCATGGCCTACCTTTAGCTTTAAGGGCTTAAAGGCATTACGCAACTTGCCTACCACATCAAAGCTTGTCCACTCTAAAGGTTTATTGATAAGGAGGAGCTGCCCGTCGGCAAAGTCTTGTATGGATTGGAAGGATGTACTCAATACCGAATGTTTTATATCACCTGCAAATTATGGCCGCTCAGGTAAAGGATAATAATTACCCCGCCCACCAAAATGCGGTACCAGCCAAAAAGCTGAAACCCGCGTCGCTCTAAAAAGGTAATGAATGTTTTAATGGCAAGCAGGGCTACCACAAACGCGATAACATTACCAATGGCCAGCAGCTTTATTTCTTCGCCGGTAAATACGTGGCCGTTTTTATAAAAATCGAGCAGTTTTTTAGCGGTAGCGGCAAACATGGTAGGCACCGCTAAAAAGAACGAGAATTCGGCCGCGGCTTTGCGGCTTAGCTTTTGGCTCATCCCTCCAACAATGGTAGCAGCCGAACGCGATGTGCCCGGTATCATGGATAAGCACTGGAAGAACCCGATCTTCAAAGCGGTTAAATAACTTATTTCTTCTTCATCCTTAACATCCGGTTTGTTAAACCACTTATCTACAAAAAGCAGTATGATACCGCCAATAAATAACGTAATACCAACGGTTAAAGCGCTTTCCAATAACTTGTCTATCCTGTCGCTTAACAGGTAGCCAAAAACAGCAGCCGGCAAAAAGGCCACCAGCAACTTGTAATAAAAGTTGATGGATTGAAAAAACCGCTTAAAGTAAAGCACCACTACCGACAGGATAGCCCCTAACTGGATAGCTATGGTAAACAGCTTTACAAAATCATCGCTCTGGATGCCCATTACAGACGATGCGATGATCATATGCCCGGTTGAAGACACGGGCAAAAACTCTGTGATGCCCTCTATAACAGCAAGGACAATTACATGGATAATGTTCATTATTTAGCGGCCGGCTTTTTTAAGATGGCGTAAAAACCCAGGCCGAAACCTGCCAGTACTACTATAGGCGCTATTACAATTTTGGTGGTACTGTAAATATCGGTGGTGCCGCTCATAAGTACAAAACCAAAGGCTACCACCGCTATACTGATGATAAGCCACAGGTAATTGTCTTTACCAAATATAAATTGACCCGGAGTGACATTATTTGCCTGGGCCTGTGTTTTGCTTGCTGTTGTTTTTGATTGTTGCAGTGCCATATCTTTAATTACTGATTTATTGAATTAGTGTACCGATTGCTATCGGGATAGTGATTGCTACCAGGGCGTTAATGACTCAATGCCCCAATGCCTCAATGACTACCTATATAGATCGTATATCTTTAAACGTAAAAACTTGTTAACCGCCAGGAATGTGCTAAAGGCTGATATAAATATCCCCAATGCTATCACACCCAAAAATACTACGCCAAACTCGGTATAATTTTGCAGGATAACCAGGTCAGGGATTTGCTGATTGGCAAGGTACAGTGTACCTACCAGTATTACTATGGCTATTAACGCGCCTAATAAACCATGCCAAATGCCGTATAGTAAAAATGGTTTACGAATAAACCCTTTTGTTGCCCCCACCAGTTGCATTGATTTGATCAGGAAACGCTGCGAATAAATGGCCAGCCTGATGGTGTTGTTTATAAGCGCTACGGATAATATTACAAATATACCCGCGAAGGCTAATATAATAAGGCTGATAGAGGTAAGGTTCTGGTTCATCTGGTCAACCAATGATTGCTGGTACTTAACTTCTTTAACCAGCTTATTTTTCAGCAGCTCGGCTTTAAATTTTTCGATACCGGCGTTGTTGGCGTAATCTGCCTTCAGGTAAATATCAAGCGATTGCGATAGCGGGTTGTACCCCAAAAACTTTACAAAATCTTCGCCCAAATCCTTCTGCAGGTTACGCGCGGCAAGTTCCTTGCTTACGTACTGGGTCTGTTTCACCATTACATTGGCATCCAGCTGTTTTTGCAACTGCAGCACATCTGTTTCATGGGCCGAATCATCCATAAATATATTCAGCACAATGTTTTCTTTTACGTAGCGCGACAGGTTATTGGCATGTACCAATATTAAACCCAACAGCCCTATCATCAATAAAACCATGGCAATGCCAAAAACGGTAGATATATATATCGTTTTGGTTTTTTTTGCCGATGCGCTTGCTTCAAATTCTTCCATGCGTTTTTTAGATATGAGCCCCGATAATTATCGGGATGAGACAGTTATCCCATTGATAAGTTGCGAAATTAACAAACCTGCCCTAAAGGTAAAAGTTTATAACACATAATTAACAATAATTAACGGCTTGGGCGTTTACCCGGCATATAATTACCGGCAAAAAATTTATAAGGCGGCATATTACAATCAAAACGCAAACCGGGCAAATTGCCACCCTGCAGATAATGCAAGGCCCGCTTTGTCCTTATTAGGGTACATAAAAAGGCATTTTTAAAAAACAAACATTTTTTATCCTGTTACGTCAAAAACAGCCTTATTATCTACAAAAACATGCTTTTTTTAAATGTTTAGTCGAAAAAACATCAACTAAGGCACGGCTATTGCCTTACAGTAACCGAACTATTTAATTTATTTATGAAACATATACTTGCAAACTTGCTCCATTTATTCGTCATATTTATGATGGTTAGCTTTGTAATTGGGGGCATTTTGGCTGCTATGGGAACATTTGACCACTGGACAGAACGTTACCGCTTAAAACGCAGAAGACGAAGATTGATCAGAGATAAAAATAAAAACACCAAAAGTGGTAACCAAATTAATAATGTGCCATACTATTCCACTAAACCCGATAAAAAATCGGTAATATATGCAGGCAATGTATGATCCAGGCTTTATGCTATTATAATAATTATTACGTTATTGTTACAAAAAGGTATAGCTACTATTTATACATTTAACTTTTTAAAATAACGCCCGATGAAAAAAATATTATTTATAGCCATAATACTGGCAGTATATACTACTGTAAGTGCACAGCAGGCTAAACCTAAACCAAATTTGCCAAAGCCCATGGTTGTTGCCGTAATGCCGCCTGATACTGCTAAAAAACAAGCCCCCACACTATATAACCCCGCTGCCGATGCAAAAGCTGATATAGCCGCGGCTGTAAAAACCGCACAAGCGCAGCATAAAAACATATTGCTGCAAATTGGCGGTAACTGGTGCAGTTGGTGCCTTAAGTTTAATGGCCTTGTTACTACAGATGCTGAACTGAACAAGTACCTGAACGATAACTATGTGGTACTGCACACAAACTACAGTAAAGAGAATTTAAACGAAAAATTACTTGCCGAACTGGGCTATCCGCAGCGCTTTGGTTTCCCGGTGTTTGTGGTACTGGATGATAAAGGTAGCCGGCTGCATACCCAAAACTCAAGTTACCTGGAAGAAGGCAAGGGCTACAACAAAGCTAAAGTAATGGAGTTTTTCCAGAACTGGTCGCCAACAGCGCTTGATCCTAAGAGTTATGTAGAGAAAGCTTCGAAGTAGAGATTAGTTGCTAATTGATAATTAAACCTGCGCGTGATTGGTACAAAGCAATGACGAATTAAAAACATATCAAACAAAAGAGGGTTACGCATCAGCATAACCCTCTTTTCTATTTAAAGCAACCGGCAACTAATCTCCGGTTAACTAATTTCTAATCACTGTTACTCAATAACACTTACCTTAAGCATATTGGTTTTTCCCTTTTTAACAATTGGCACAGCTGCAGTATTGATAACAACATCGCCTGCGTTAAGCAATTGCTCTGCTTTAAGAATGTTGTTTACATCGGCTATGGTTTCATCTGTGCTGTCCGATTTATCGTAGTAGAACGCACGTACGCCCCAAACAAGGCTAAGCGCGTTAAGCAGTTGCTTGTTTGATGTAAATATGTAAGTACCTGCTTTGGGCCTGTAGCTCGATATTTCAAAAGCGGTATAACCGCTAACCGTCATACTTACGATACCCATAGCATTGGTATGTTCGGCTAAATAAACAGCCGAACCGCAAAGTGCATCGCTAAGGTAATTTGCCGATGTTGGATCGGTATTCTCTGCTTTTGATGCATTGAACGGGTAACCCAGGTCTTCCACATTACGAACGATCTTGGCCATGGTTTCGATAACGATCACCGGGAACTCGCCTACCGATGTTTCACCGCTAAGCATTACCGCATCGGCGCCATCCAATACCGAGTTGGCAACGTCATTCACCTCGGCACGGGTTGGGCGCGGGGTAGTTATCATCGATTCCAGCATCTGCGTAGCTACAATAACCGGTTTTGATGCATCGCGGCATTTACGGGCTATCATTTTTTGCAGCAACGGCACTTCTTCAAGCGGGCACTCAACGCCAAGGTCGCCACGGGCAATCATAACGGCATCGGTAGCAGCAATGATCTCGTCTATATTTTCAATCGCCTCGGGTTTTTCCACTTTGGCAATTACACGGGCTTCTTTACCACTTTCGCGTATAATGCGTTTAAGGTCAATAATATCCTGCCCGGTGCGCACAAACGAAAGGCCTATCCAATCTACATCCCATTTAAGGGCGTATTGCAGGTTTTCCAGATCTTCGGGTGTTAAGCTTGGTATAGATACTTTTGTATTTGGAAGGTTAACACCTTTACGCGATGTTAATATACCACCATGTACCACCTCGCAAATAACGGTATCCCTGCGATTGGTCTCAATAACTTTAAGCTGCAGTTTACCATCGTCCAATAAAATTATTTCGTTTGCCTGTACATCCTGCGGAAAGGTTTCGTACGTGATGTAGATCTGGCTGTCATCGCCAATACACTCGTGGGTAGTAATGTTTATGCGGGTGCCGTTAATAAGGTGTATGCCGCCATCTTTTACCAGACCTATACGGATCTTAGGGCCCTGCAAATCAGCCAGTATACCTACGTTGGTTTTATATTCGGAGTTTATCTCGCGGATAAGGTCAACAAATTTCTTGTGGTCTTCGGGCTTACCGTGCGAAAAATTCAATCGGCACACGTTTAGTCCGGCCCTTATCATCGACAGCAACACTTCTTTTTTGGATGAGGCAGGCCCCATTGTAGCAACAATCTTAGTACGATTATAGTAAAATTTCATATTTTCAGGTTAAATTCAGGCTATATTACAGTATTGTGTATAATTTACACATCTAAATTTCCGCTAAAATAATAGATTTTCGCGTGATTTTATTTTTTTCGGGTCAATCTTTACCGCTGCAACAATTTCGGGGATCTTATTTAGGGCCGATATCATGTTTTCCAGGTCGTCATCATCGATATAATTTTTTATCATGATAAAATAATCGGCCTCCCGCATTTCGGGTACCAAATAGCCGTCAGATCCCTTGTTTCCAATAAAATAAAAGTCGGTCTCGGTGCTTTCCCAACTGTAATGGTATAACGAAAACAGCAGCGGCGCGCCATTTACCTGGGTATCCAGCGAAAGATCATCGATGCGGGTAAAATTAAAATTTAAACATTTGTTTATATGGTAGCATATCCGGTAATCTTTTAAAGATGTGGTAACCGCTATCAATACAAAATCCAGATCGATCTCAAACTTTAAAACTTTCCTGTTCAAAACCATTTATGTTTAGAACGGTAAAAATACAAAACGCGGGCAGTAACCCTAAATTTTTGTTGCCTTAACTCAAAAAAGCATGGGTTGGTATTGGCTAATGAAATATTTATAAGCCCAATGCACCATGCAAAACAAAATAAAACAGTAATGCATGGTAAAAATAAAACGATGCCGATGGGTTGTATTTAACTAATTATTAAGCACATACCACAACTTAGTGTAACTTTATTACTATAAATTCAAAATAGATATTAAACTTTAATACTTCTGCTCAAAATCATTACTTTTACGCCAGTTAAAAACGTAAATCCAAACCTTTTGCCACAATTAATTGTTCACTCAATATTGTCAAAGTTTTTAGATTTGATATTTAACATAATTTATTTTTCTTTGCACTGAATTTATTAATCATTAAACTATAAAGACTATGTCTGATATCGCTTCAAGAGTAAAAGCAATTATCGTGGAAAAACTGGGTGTTGACGAAAGTGAAGTTACACCAGAAGCAAGCTTCACCAACGATCTTGGTGCCGACTCTTTAGACACCGTGGAATTGATCATGGAGTTTGAAAAAGAATTTAACGTTGCAATCCCTGACGATCAGGCAGAAACCATTGGTACTGTTGGCCAGGCTGTTGCCTACTTAGAAAAAAACGTTAAAGCTTAAGTAGCTCCCTAAAACTGTTAAATGGAGTTTAAAAGAGTTGTAGTAACCGGGCTTGGAGCGCTTACTCCGATTGGTAATACTGTTTCTGAATATTGGAACAGCCTTATTAATGGGGTAAGCGGCGCTGCCTTTATTAAGAGTTTTGACGTTGAAAAATTCAAAACTAAATTTGCCTGCGAAGTAAAGGGTTTTGACGCGGAAGGTTTTTTGGGCCGTAAAGAGGCCCGTAAACTCGATCCGTTTGTTCAATATGCTTTGTTTTCGACAGAGGAAGCTGTTAAGGATGCCGGATTAGATTTCGAGAAACTGGATACCAGCCGCATTGGCGTTATCTGGGGATCGGGTATTGGCGGTTTAAAGACATTTTTAGACGAGGTTGTGAACTTTGCCAAAGGCGATGGCACACCCAAATTTAACCCGTTCTTTATCCCAAAAATGATAGCCGACATTGCACCGGGCCATATCTCTATTAAATATGGTTTACGCGGGCCAAACTTTACCACGGTATCCGCATGTGCATCATCAAACAACTCGCTTATCGATGCTTTTAACTACCTGCGCCTGGGTAAAGCAAACATGTTTATCACTGGTGGGTCCGAAGCTATTATAAACGAAGCCGGTATTGGTGGTTTTAATGCAATGCATGCCTTATCAACCCGTAACGATGACCCTGCAACTGCCTCACGTCCTTTTGATCTGGACAGGGATGGCTTTGTTGCCGGTGAAGGCGCGGGAACTATCATTTTAGAAGAATTAGGCCACGCGCTAAAACGCGGCGCTAAAATTTATGCTGAAATGGTTGGCGGTGGCATGAGTGCTGATGCTTACCACATGACGGCCCCACACCCCGAAGGGTTAGGAGCATCGCTGGTGATGAAAGCGGCTTTAGAAGATGCGGGCTTAACCCCCGCCGATATCGATTACGTTAACGTGCATGGTACATCAACCCCAATTGGCGACCCGCAGGAAGTAAAAGCTATAACCGATGCCTTTGGCGATAGGATCTATGATATCAACATCAGCTCTACAAAATCAATGACAGGCCATTTACTTGGTGCTGCCGGCGCTGTTGAAGCTATTGCCTCTATCCTGGCAATCCAGAATGATATTATCCCGCCAACCATCAACCACTTTACCGACGACCCTGCTTTTGACCCTAAAATAAACTTTACATTTAATAAAGCGCAAAAGCGTGTTGTTAATGTAGCACAAAGCAACGGTTTTGGTTTTGGCGGCCATAATGCCTCGGTAATATTTAAAAAGTACCAGCAATAATTTCGTTGGATGCCTATTAGCCGCTTTTATAAGCTATACCTTTCGCCAAATAGAAAACACGTTAAGGTTTTAAAAAATTTGCTCGGTTTTGTACCGGGCAATTTGTCGTTATACCGGTTGGCATTTCGCCATAAATCGGTTGCCCAAAACATAAAAAAAGGGGTAAAAAACAGCAACGAGCGGCTTGAATTTTTAGGCGATGCCGTATTAGGCAGCGTAGTTGCCGAAGTGCTTTTTAAACTCTACCCTTACGAAGACGAAGGCTTTTTAACCGAGCTGCGCTCAAAAATTGTAAGCCGTAATAACCTTAACCAGCTTGGCCGCAAGCTTGGTTTTGACAAACTGATAGAGTTTGATACCAAAATAATGAACACCGGCAGGCAGGGCTCGCTGCTTGGCGATGCTTTTGAAGCCCTGATAGGTGCGGTTTACCTGGATAAGGGATATGATTTTACCCGCAATTTTTTAGTGAACCACATTATTAAATCGCACATTGATATCCACACACTTGAGCAAACCGAAACCAATTTTAAGAGCAAGCTAATTGAATGGTGCCAGCGCCACAGTAAAGACATTAGCTTTGATGTAATTGAAAACCAGGAAGGCGAAAGCGCCAAATTATTTACCGTACAAGCCAGCGTAGACGGCGAGATCATGGGATCGGGCAAAGAATTTAGTAAGAAAAACGCGGAGAAATTAGCTGCCGAAAAAGCTTGCGCCGCGTTGGGGATATAATGTCCCCAGCCTCCGTTGGCTACGGAGTAGTTTTTGAAATGCTTAAAGCCCTTTGCTTAAAAGGGCTTTGTCATTTAGAATATTTATTCTGCTCTATCTTCCAGTGACTGGACTAATACAACTTTTGCAACCCATCTTTGTCCCCGTTTTTCTTAAAATACTCATACTGGGTTTTTACCTTTTGGATCAGGTCGTAATCGTTCCAGGTTTTAAGGTCTTCGTATGATGGCCGGTAATACTCCATAAATTTTTGCACCGTAACACTGTCTGTTACGCCTGTTACACGCATTACAAGGGGTTTATTGTATCGCCTGTCTACCGCTGATGCTTCTAATTCGCGTTTACTAAACGCGGCAAACCGCTTGGCCCGGCCCGGGGTTTTGCCAAATAATTCATATATCCCGGTTAAAGGTGATACCAGCATAGACAGCGCAGGTGGGTTACCGTTGTAAAAAGTGCCCTGTTTACGGTAATCGCCCATAATTTCGGTTAGTTCCTGCTTTTTTGTCTGGCCAATAACACGCACCTCGTTAAGCCGCACCTCGGGCTGCATATAAACAATCATGCCGTAGTTAGTAGCTTCCTGCTTTTGCGGGGTGTAATCCCTTTTGGTGAACAGCAGCGTATCGCCAACGTTGGCGCTGATGCTGAAATTACCAAGCCCATCGCACTCGGTAACGCCTTTGGTGCGCATATTGGTAACCAATACTTCCGTTAACTTAACCGACGAGATCCGTTTATATATAGCCCCTTTTATAACTGTTTGCTGTGCAGAAACAAGGAAGGTAAAGCAGAACAGATTTATTATACAGGCTATTACAAACTTCAAGGGCATATTATTTAACGCAGCAAACTTATAAAATGTATATGGTTTGAAATGTGAAAAAGTGTTAAAGTTGGCGAGTCGGGAAGTCCGAACGTCCGGAAGCCCGGAGGATTGCAACGTATAACTTTCTGGCTTTCGGACTTTTCCGACTTTCGGACTAAAAAACTATCTTTGCGCATGATAAAATCCATGACAGGGTATGGAATTGCCAGTTATGACTCCGGCAAAACAAAATATACCGTTGAGATCAAATCCCTGAACAGTAAATTTCTTGAATTATCCCTGCGCCTGCCCAAAATATTTTCTGAAAAAGAATTTCAGTTACGTAACGATTGCAGCAAGCAGATAGACCGTGGTAAAGTAAACCTTTCTATCAATGTAGAGCAGGCAACCTCCAATGTAAAAGCCGCCGGTATTGACCGTGAACTGCTTAAACATTATTATAACCAGCTTAAAAGCGTAAGCGACGAGCTTAACGAACCCGGTGGCAACCTGCTGCAGTTAGCCTTAGGCTTGCCCGAAGTTGTTAAGTACGAAGAAGATACCGTATCTGATGATGAATGGAAACTGGTTGAAAAAACTTTTCAGCAAGCTATGGCTGCCTTTCAGCAGTTCCGTAGTGATGAGGGGAATGTATTGGAGCAGGATATTAAAATGCGTATCGGCATTATCCTGAAAAACCTGGAACTGGTTGAGGTTGAAGAACCAAAACGGGTACCTATCATCCGCGAGCGACTGAACCAGTTTTTAAGCGAAGCCGTGGGCGCCGAGAGTATGGACAAAAACCGCTTTGAGCAGGAACTGATCTATTTTATAGATAAACTTGACATTACGGAAGAAAAGATCCGCCTTAAAGCGCATTGCGAATACTTCATCGAAACATTGAAAAATGCCGATGCTAACGGTAAAAAGCTGGGCTTTATTTCGCAGGAAATTGGGCGCGAAATAAATACATTGGGTTCTAAAGCAAACGACGCTAACATGCAAAAGCTTGTTGTAGGCATGAAAGAAGAACTTGAAAAAATTAAAGAACAATTACTTAATGTGTTATAAAGTTTAAAGGTTTGAATGTTGAAAAGTTGGAATGTTAACTCCACGGCCTACAACATTTAAACGTTCCAACATTACAACTTTCCAACAATAATGAAAGAAGGTAAACTCATCATATTTTCGGCCCCGTCGGGTGCAGGTAAAACCACCATAGTACATCACCTGCTTGGGCAGATACCGAATCTGGAGTTTTCTATTTCGGCTACTACCAGGCCGGCGCGCGGCGAAGAACAGGACGGTAAGGACTATTACTTCATAAGCCTGCCCGAGTTTACCCACCGTATAGCAAAAAAGCAGTTTGTAGAGTTTGAAGAGGTTTACACCGGTACCTTTTACGGTACACTTCGTACCGAGATAGAGCGCATTTGGGCAAAAGGCAAAACCGTTATTTTTGATATTGATGTAGAAGGCGGTATGCACCTTAAACGCAAGTACGGCGAGCAGGCGCTGGCAATATTTGTACAGCCGCCATCGCTGGAAGTTTTAAAAGAACGCCTTACCGGCCGCGGTACCGATAGCCCCGAAAAGCTGAAGGAACGCTTTTTAAAAGCTGAAAAAGAACTTAATTACGCGCCCCAGTTTGATATTATCCTTAAAAATTACGATCTTGAAACGGCTTGCAAGGAAGCGGAGGAATTGGTTACCAATTTTATTGGATAATAGCTGGCGGTTATCGCTCTAAGCGCTCTTACTTCTACCGCCACACGTTCATATTATTCTTCTACTATGATCCATGAACTATTAACCATCAGCAAGAATGAAGATAGGCTTACTATTCGGTTCATTTAATCCTATACATATCGGGCATTTAATTATTGCCAACTACATGGCCAACCATACCACGCTGGATAAAGTTTGGTTGGTGGTATCGCCCCAAAACCCCTTAAAAAAGTACGGCGACCTGATCAACACTTACGACAGGCTGGAAATGGCCAAACTGGCTACCGATAATGCCACCAATATTACCGTAAGCGATGTGGAACTAAAATTACCACAACCGTCATACACTATTGATACCCTTACCCATTTAAAAGAGAAATATCCCGAACACGAGTTTGCGCTTATTATGGGATCTGATAACCTGGCAACCATTCATAAATGGAAAAACTATAAGCTGATATTGCGCGATTACCAGGTTTATGTTTACCCGCGCCCCGGCTATGAAAACGCCGAATTTGCATCGCACCCATCCGTTACCATTACTATGACGCCTCTGATGGAGTTATCGGCGACTTTTATCCGTAAATCGCTGGCCGAGAAAAAGAATGTGCAATATTTTGTACCGGACGCTGTTTTAAAATTTATAGAGAGTAAAAGTCTGTACAGGATTTAAGTTTGTATATTTATAAAAAGGAGTTGCTATGCTAACAAAGGATAAAGTAAAAGAACTTGTCGATCACATGCCTGATACATTTTCGGTAGATGATCTGGTAGAAAAAATAATCATCCTTCAAAAAATCGAGATTGCGCGTAAACAGATTGAAAACGGGGAATTTTTAACCGAAGAAGAATTAGACGCTGAGATTGAGAAGTGGGACTAACCATTATTTATTCTCATATCGCAAGGCGCGACATGAGGGCTATTTATAATTTTATCCGGCGAGACTCCTTATTTTATGCCCAAAAGGAAGTAAAAGATATTCGCACCGCTGTAAAAAAGCTAAAGTTAAATTCCCAATTGGGTCGAAAATTTGAAGAATTTGATGATGAATTAACTCGCGAACTTATTTTTAAAAATTATCGAATCATTTACGACATAGTTCCTGATAAGCACATCATCATTCTTTCTATCCATCACCACTCCCGCAGCCTAAGCAACAACCCGGCTTTTACGTCAGAGGATTAGTCTTTCTGCTTTCGCCTTTCAGCTTAACACTCTATCTTTGCCTTGTGAGCGAGAAAACCATCCTTAAACTTCAGTTACCTACCGACCCGCTATGGGTTAAGAACGTTGTAGAAAGCAATATTGAAGAGCTGTTAACCGACCATGCGTATTGCGAGCAAAAAGCGGCCACAAATGCTATCACCCTCATCGTTCAAAACCCAAACCTGAGCGATGTGGTGCAGGAAATGATAGCACTTGCCCAGGAGGAGATGGATCACTTTAAGCGCGTGCACGAAATTTTGCTGCAGCGTGGCTTTACTTTGGGTAAAGAACGCAAGGATAATTATGTGAACGAACTACGCAAATTTATCATTGTAGGCGGTGGCCGCGAGGCGCAACTCATAGACAGGCTGCTATTTTCGGCCATGATAGAGGCCCGCAGCTGCGAACGCTTTAAGGTGCTATCAGAAAATATTAACGACGAGGCGCTTTCTATATTTTATCACGAACTGATGGTGAGCGAGGCAACCCACTACGCCATGTTTTTAAGGCTTGCCAAGAAACACGCGGTAGAGATTGACGTAGATGCCCGCTGGAAGGAGTTTTTGGCTTACGAAGCGCAGGTGATCCAGAATTACGGCAAGGGCGAAACTATACACGGCTAATATAGGTTTGACAAATTTAAAATTGTTAAATCTGGCCAATTCAAATCTTACTAATTGAACCCTGCCACATTACGTAAATAGTTGTTCATCATTTCAATATCTACTATATCATTCATATAGCAAATATGCATATCCGGGCGGATAATAAGGGCTTTACGCATGCCGGGCTTTAACTCAAAGGCTTCAAAAATATGCCAGTTGGTATTTGAGGGCGGCAGGTGAAAAAAGTTTATCCGGCCCTGGTAGTGCTGCGTTATCCATTTGGCAAGGGTAAACAAATAGCTTTCCTTTATCTCGCCCAGGGTGATTAGCGTGAAACCCGGTTTACTGCACCAGGCATGGATATCGGTCCTGGTCTTTTTCTTTTCGTCGAAGATCTCCAGGTACGGCAGGCGGTCGCCGGCTTTTATTTTGGTATCCTGCCCCAGGTGCAGGTTTATTTTGCTATCGCGATAGCTGATGCCTGTTTGCGATACCTGTTTAAAAAAATACCGGCGCGATGTTTCATTTTTCCATACCAGTTTTAACACATTTGGTATAATGTACCGTTTTAACAACCCGCTAAACCAGCTTCGGGAGGTGATCACATTAAACATACGGTCCGTAGTGCTAAGTAAATCCTTGGCCACAGGCATGCGTTCAATAGCGTAGCTGCTCAGGATGCTGTCTTTTATTTGTCTGTTAATTACAGCAGCCAGTTTCCAGCCCAGGTTATAAGCATCCTGCAGACCAGTGTTCATGCCCTGCCCGCCAACCGGTGAATGGATATGCGCGGCATCGCCAATTAAATAACACCTGCCATCGCTAAACTTTTCGGCCATGCGGTGGTGCAGTTTATAGGTGGTGAACCAGTTAACCTGATCGATCTCTATTCCAACTCCGGTAATATTTTGCAGTTGTGGCAGCACATCGTTCATTTGCAGGTCTTCCCTTTCTTCCAATCCATCCGGCAAACTGGCTACTATCCTAAACGACCGTTCTTCAGGCATCGGGAAAAACCCCGCGAAACCTTTCTTAGCCACAAACAGGTTTACTACCTCGCCATTCATGGCACTGGTCAGCTTAACATCCGCCAGGTAAAATTTATGCTGATAGGTATCGCCGGTAAACGGGATAGCCAGTTGCTTACGCACCACACTGTGCGCGCCATCGGCACCTATAACGTAATCGCAGGTAAGCTCATAAGTACTTTCGCCGTTTTGCAGGGTAGCAGTAACAGCGCCTGTATCTTGCTTCAGACCCACAAGGGTAGTTTCCCAGTAAACCGGGCAACAGGCGGTAGTTAAGTATTCCAGCAGGGTGCGTTCGTTTTTGCTTTGCTGGTACAGGTGAATAAAGGGGAACAGCGTTTGGGTATCGCCCATTTCCTTTAACGAGAGCGAAACCAACTGCTCGCCGCCCATATTAAAAGATAAGCCGCCGGCCTGTTTGCCCCCGTTGAGAACTTTATCTATGACCCCTAACTGCCTGTAAATTTCCAGTGAACGCGCCTGTACCGCTAATGCCTTAGATTGATTGGTGGGACCTTGCTTAATATCAATAATAACAGGCTGCACACCGTTGCGCAGTAATTGCGCGGCCATCATCAAACCGGATGGCCCGGCGCCAACTATCAGTACACTGGTATGCCGCGGAAGGGCTATCATCTCATTTTAGGCATGAAATAGTAAATATATAGCCGGGCGCTTACGCAGGTCGGGCACTTGCTTTAACCATTCGGCTATGGGCATGGTTTTAATAAATTCCGTAGGCGCGGTGATATCGCAGGCAATGCAAAGCCTTGTTGTGGGCTTGCAGGTTCTCAATACTTCCTGCAGCATACTATCGTTACGGAACGGCGTTTCGATGAATAGTTGTGTTTGCTTATTATTTATAGCCAGGGTTTCCAGTTCCTTAATGCGCTTGCTGCGCTCTAATTTATCAATAGGCAAATAACCGTGGAAGGTGAAGCTTTGTCCGCTAAATCCCGATGCCATCAGCGCCAGCAAAATAGAGCTTGGGCCAACCAGCGGCACAACCTTTATACCCTTGCGGTGCGCCTCGGCTACGATATCCGCGCCTGGGTCGGCAATGCCCGGGCAGCCGGCTTCGCTCATCAGGCCAACGTCCTTACCCACAACCAATCCTCTAAAAAACTCCTTTAGGCCGGCGTCGCGGTTGTGTTTACCATAGTCGTGGATCACCAGCTCGCTTTGCGGGGTTTTAAGTCCGGCCAGCTTTAAAAAACGGCGGGCGGTTTTTTCGTTCTCAACAATGTATTCGTTTACATGGTTAATGGTATCAACCAAATAAGGAGTAAACGATTGGGCCGCGGCCTCATCTGCAAGGGGTACAGGTATTAAAAAGAGGGTTCCGTAGGCCATAATATTATACGTTTTAAGCCCCCTCTAAATCTCCCCCGTTAGGGGAGACTTTAAGAAAACTGGATTAAATTTTTATTTCAATTTCGCAAGCGCCTGGCGGATGCGTGGTATCATTTGCTGGATATCGCTTAATGTGCTTGCCCCTACCGATGCCCTGAACCAGGTTACTTCTTCGCCGGTGCCAAATGCCGAGAACGGCACAAAGGCAACGCCCGCTTCCTTGATCAGGTAGAAATTCACATCCGCCGAGTTGTTTAGTACCTGCCCATCCGGTGTGGTTTTGCCGGTATAATCAACCCTTACGGTTAAGTAAATAGCACCCATCGGCTCGATAGAATCTACACTTAAGCCTTCCGCTTTTAAGGCCTGGAAACCTTCGTGAAGTGTACTTAAACTGGCCTGAATGTTACCCTTCAGTTTATCAAGGTAAGTATTAACGTAGGTCTCGTTTTTAAGATATTCGGCCATAGCAACCTGCTCCGCCTTTGGCGACCATGCGCCCATGTGGCCAACTATGGCTTTCATATTAGTGATTATTTCGGCCGGGCCAAAGCCCCAGCCCACGCGTACGCCCGTGGCCGCAAAACATTTCGATCCGCCGTCAATAAATACGGTGTAATCCTTCAACTCGGGGCGCAGGGTTACCGGGTCGTAATGTTTGTATTCGCCAAAGGTTAATTGCGAGTAGATTTGATCGTATAGTAAATACAATGGTTTCTCATCCCCACCACGGCTTTTATTTTCAGCGATCACCAGGTCACAAATTTCTTCCAGGTCCTTTTTGCCAAACATGGTACCTGTAGGGTTTAACGGCGAGCATAATGCCAGCATGGTAGCGCCCTTTAAATGCGGGGCAATTTCATCCGCTGTAGGCATAAAGTTGTTTCCGGCACGGGTTTCTACCAAAATCGCTTCGGCACCTGTCAAGTCGCAATAATGGTTATTGTTCCACGATGGTGTCGGAAAAACCACTTTATCACCCGGGTCAACCAGGGCCAGGTAGGTAGAATATATCAATGGGCGTGAACCACCCGATATTAAGATCTGGTTAGCAGCGTACTCCAAACCCATCCTGTTTTTAAGAAACGCCGATACACTTTCGCGCAGGCTCAGCATCCCATCGGCAGGCGGGTAATTGGTTTGATTATGGTTATAGGCATCAATAATGCCGTCTTTCAGTTCTGTCGGGATAGGATAAATATCAGCATCAAAATCGCCAATGGTTAGGTTAGCAATGTTTTGTCCCTGCTTTTTTAATTCGTTTATTTCGCCGGCTATTTTTATGATCTCGGAGCCGTGTAAATTTTGCGCTAATACTGATACTTTCATTGATAGATTAATTACAGGGGGTAAAGATAGCAAAGCCCCCTCTAAATCTCCCCCGTTAGGGGAGACTTTTAAAAAAAAAGCCCATCTCCTTCAAAGAAGAATTGGGGGTGAGGCAAAAAGGGGAAGGACAAAAGAGCCAAAAGAAGAAAGACCAAAGCAAAAAGCTATTTCAATAAAAAAGCGAAAAGAAACATCAATTGATACTGCTTTTCGCTTTATGCTTTAACCTTTCAACTTATTACAAATATGCTTTCCTCAGCCGGATGATCCGCGCCCAGTGCATCAGTTTCATGATAGGATAAACCGGGTCTATCTCGAACCATTTGGCGCCAAAGTTGGCGCTGTTTGGGCGTTTGTGATGGTTGTTCTGGAACAATTCGCCAAGCATCAGGAAATCAAACGGGGTTGTGTTTTTCGATTTATCGTTGTTATCAAAGTTTGAGTAACCGTATTTATGGCCGCACCAATTTACAATAGCGCCGTGTAAAGGGCCCATTATAAAATGGATAGGGATCAATAAATACATCCACCATTGTGTGGCAAATACCACGTAAAAGGCAATGTAAAACAAGCCGAATATAATGCGCGATACGATAGATGAACCCACGTAATCTAAAAACTTCCACTCGGGGTAGTTACCTTTAAAGCGTTCCTCGGGCTCCTTCAATCTTTTCTCGTGCTTACGGTAGCTTATGGCCGTGTAATACATCATCTGGAAAACATCCTTAAAAAAATGCGGCGAATGCGGGTCCTTCTCGGTATCGCTGTAAGCATGGTGCTCGCGGTGCATTATGGCATAAGCACGCGGGTTTAAATATGATGATCCCTGGAACAGATAAGTCATGATATGAAAGATGCGCTCAAAAAATTTATGGGTAGTAAACATTTTATGAGAAGCGTACCTATGCAGAAAAAAAGTTTGGAAGAACAGTGATAAAAACCAGTGCCCTAAAAAGAAAATTAATATGATCACAAAAATTAAATTTAACGTGGATGTATATTATTTATAATGATTACAAATATACGATTAAAACCCCATTTGGGATTTAAAATTGATGTTTACTAATGTCATTATTACGAAAAAGCCGCTCAGAACATACTAAGCGGCTTTTAAAAAGGATTTATTTTGAGGCTTATGCCTGGCTATCTCTAAGGGCTTTGATCCTGTCGTGGCCTTCATTTATAAGCTGTTGCTGCTGGGCAATAACTGTAGCAAATTGTGGCGATAAACCGTTATCTTCAGATAATGCATCGCGGTACGCTTTTTTAATGGCATCCTCGCCGCGTTCGCATTCCTCTAAAATACTTTTACGGTCGTGGCCGGTAAAGGTAGCTTTAACATCAAGCCATGCGCGGTGAATGGTACCGGTTGCAGTATTACCTGTTTCAACCTCGCCACCTGCCTGGCCTACGGCTGCGCTAAGTTCCTGTACGTTGCGGCGGCTATCGCTTGCAAATTGCTCAAATACGGCTTTCAGGTCGGCATCGCCTTCACCAAGGTCTTTAGCAGCGCGGTCAAAGCCATCTATGCGGTCGTTGTTAATTTCAATTAGGTCGTTTAAAACTTCAACTGATTTTTCTGTGGTAGTTTCCATAGTAGTAGTAATTATAATTTGTTTGGTACTACCTATGCAACCACCATGCCACGGTTAACTTTTAATTATAAAAATTTCAAATTTAGTTGCCCCAACCGCGTATCAGCATAATTAAATTAAGCATAACGATTTTCCAGTATACAAATAGTCCTTTATAAGGAACACCATGCTACTTAATGGTATAGTTTAACAGTTTCGACGTAGCTACAATACCCAATAAGTTTGTATCTGTTTCCAGTAAACCAATGCCTTTGGCCAGATAATAATCATAAGTACCAAAATCTTCAAATCCGCTTCCCATATCATATTGAACAATAAGTTGGGTATGGATAACATTTTTATAAGTTTTGCCCAGCACAACTTTGGTAATGTCTTTCTCTATGATCCTTCCCTTTGTGCGGGCAGGTATACTATTAATAAATCCGCTCGGGCTCATTTTAGCGGTCCATTCGCCGTTTACCGGCAAGTTACTGTCCAGGTAATTAAACTCTACAACGGTGCCGCTTTGTAATGTTGCGCCCAGTATTTTGTAATTATGGTCGTCAACATAATAGTAACCCACCTCGGCTTCTCTGCCGGCGGTGCTGCTTTTGGCTTCAAAATAATTAAGCCCGTTTATCGGGGTTATTACGCCTGTTAAATGGATTTCTGAAGTAGCTTTAGTACCGGTGCCGGGGTCGGTTACATACGTCCAGCTGGTACCTTTAGAAGTTGGCATGTAGCTATTAGCAAATGCGTTGTTTTCTGAAGTGCCGTTAGCCTCGTACCCTGTAAAATCCGGCGGGTCTTTTCTGCAAGAACTCACTAACAGTATAATAGCCGGAAGCAGTATTAGTAAATATTTTTTCAAATGATACTTATTAAATGATTTATGAGGATAAAGATAAATAAACAAAGCCCGACCCGCAACTGCAGAACGGGCTTTATACTATCCGCTTTCGCGGGATGTGATGATAGGTTAGGTGGGCTTAAGTAAGCCCGGCAGGTATTACTTTATAACGTAGCTTTTCAACTCCGACTTTAAGAGATCCTTTGTAGGTGTTTTTGAATAGATGGCAATAATGCCCACTCCTTTTGCGATGTAAAAATCGGTAGTGGCAGTGGTGGTGTAGTTAGCGCCGTTTTTAAATTGAACCTCGCTCACGCTATGCACAACGTTATTATAGGTTTTGCCCGCTACAACTTTACTGATACCCTTATCGGCAATGGTAGTTTTAATACGGCTATCAACGTCGCCTGTGCTCAGTACAGTTATAAATGATTCGCCTTTTGCTTTGGTATCATCAAAGTATGGTATTTCTACCACATCTTCGCCATCTACCGAGCGGGTGGTATAAACATGGTTGTTAATCCCAATGTACTCTTTTTGTTCGTCGCCCTCAGATACTACTTTTAGTTCGTAGTACTTTTTTCCATCGAAGGTTTTGGTAATGCCGGTAACCGTGTTAACCGATGTTTCTTTGTCTACCGAGTTTTCGAGGCCATAATATTCAGTTTCGTAAGTCCATGCGGAACCTGCGGTTAAAGGCTGATATTCGCCTGCGTTGCCGCCAGGGTTATTGTTATTATCGTTATCCTTTTTACAGGCGGTAAAAATTGATAAAATTGCTATTAAGGTGAAGATATGTTTTTTCATTTTCTGTTTTAAAATTACCGGCAATAGCCGTTTGTTATATATTTTGATTAATTAATAGACCCAAAACCGATATGGTACCTATACCAATTTTGAACCTATATAACCCATGACGGACATTTTAGTGTATGTGTTACACCTGCCATTAATTTTTTTTAAACAATAAAAAAGGCCGCCCTTACGGGCGGCCCTCTTCAATTTAGTTAGTTGTAGTATTATTCTTTTTCGCTTTTGGCAGTTTCATTTATACCACCTTCGGCAATTTGGGTAAGCAGTCCATCGCAGTTTTTTTCTTCCTGCAGGGTAGCATCCAACAGTTCGGCCGCTTCGGCATAGCCTAATGTGCGGGCCAGTGTTTTTAACGTACCGTACGATGCAATTTCGTAGTGCTCTATTTTTTGCGCTGCCGATATAATACCTGCATCGCGGGTTAAAGTACCTTTTTCAGTTTCAGAAATGATCTCTTCCCCTTCTTTCAATAAACCAGCCATCGCTTCGCATTTTACGGCAACGGCTTTTTCATCGATAGATGCAAAAGCGCTCTCCAGGCGGGTTATCTGGTTCTCAGTTTCTGCCAGGTGATTTTCAATAGCCGTACGCAATTCATCAGAAGTTGCAGCTTTTGCCATTTTAGGTAAGGCTTTTGCCAGGTGTTTTTCGGCCCAGTAAATGTCCTTTAATTCGTCAAGAAACAATTCGTTAAGTGCCGATTCTTCTACATTGTCTGTAGTTTCGGGAGCTTTTTTTGTTTTAGTAGTTGCCATGTGAGTAGATGTTTTATTTTAACTTGTGTATGATATAACACACCTACAGGTTTTAAGTTTTACTTATATGATAATTATTTAATTATAAATACTATGCGCCTTTTTTAGTTTTCAGGCTTTCCATCAGTTGTTCATAAAGGTCGTTGCTTTTGGTTTTATGTGGTTTAAGCTTTTTAATAGTAGCCCGTTTGCCTTTTGATTTTGCCTTGATGATTTTCAATAACTCATCGTTATACTCGTCTTTAAATTTAGATACATCAAAAGCTTCGGCATACTGCTTGATCAGGGCAAGGCCTACATCAAGTTCCTTTTTGCTGATGTTTACATCATCCGCTATATTCAGTTCGTCGGTATCGCGGATCTCCTGCCCAAAGCGGATACGGGTTATCACCAGTACGTTATCAACCGGGTGCACAATGCACAAGCTTTCGGTACTGCGCAGTACAAAACGGGCTAAGCCCGCCTTACCCGATTTTTTGAGGGCCTGCAGCAGCAGCGCATAAGCCTTATTATTTTTGGTATCGGGTTCGGTATAGTACGATGTTTCGTAAAACATAGGGTTTACATCGGTTATATCAACAAAGCTTTCAATTTCCACCACTTTGCTTTTTTCGGGCGCGGCCGCTTCAAAATCGGCCGCTTCTACAATTACGTAATCATCGTTAAGCTTATAACCTTTCACAATTTTATCATAAGGCACTTCCTTGTGGGTTTTCTCGTTCACCCGCTGGTAGCGGATGCGTTCGTGGTCGCGCGAATCCAGCATATCCAGGTCGATAGAACTGGTTTGTACAGCCGAATACAATTTAACAGGTATGCTTACCAACCCAAAGCCAAGCGAGCCTTTCCATATCGATCTCATAATAAAATAGTTTTAGTACAGGTTACTATAACCCTTAAAAAAGCGAACGGTTTTAAAATGAGAATATTAACTGCGCTTAAGGTGCGGCTTACGCCAGGTAACCAGCCGCCAGGCAACTTCGGCAGTAAGCAGGATGCAGATAGCGAATATGGCGGCCTGTATTGATTTTGGTGTGGATGCAAACGCCCCGGCCAACGCTATAAAATATACACCGAACGGCAATATCAATACCATACATAATGCCGCCACATTTAACGGGATCTTAAATGGCCTTTTTACATTGGGTGATGTGATTCGCAGTTTTATTAACGATATATACTCTAACGATAAGCCCGCGCCGTAAACGGTTACATCGATAATAAGCAGTTCGGCAAAGGGCCACAGTATCATAAAACTAACTACTATCGAACAAATAATGATAGATACATAAGGTGTTTGAAAACGCGAATGCAATACATTAAGCCTTTGCGGCAACAGCCCGTCGCCGGCCATGGCTTTAGGTACGCGCGATACAGATAACAATACTGCCGCATAAATACCTAACGAACTGGCCATGCCCCCAATAGCCAGTATGGCCCCCAACCAACGGCCGCTTACTATTTCGCCAAGCGCCGGGAAACCATCTTCCAGGAAGCTACTATGGCTGATGCCTGATTGCTGCGCAGCCATAATGGCGAAGAAATAAACTACCATTACCAATGCAAAGGCAGCAAAACTTGATATAAGGTACGAGCGTACGGGCGTTTCAACCTCCTCGGCATAGGTGGTAACGTTATCCCAGCCCAGGCAGTTCCACATTACGGTATATAGGGCTATCCCGAAGGAAGAGAACGGCAAGCCGTTAAGTGTTTGAGATGGGATACTGATATTATCCCCATGCTGATAAATAACCAATACTATTAATATAATAAGCGGCGATAATACTGCCGCGCCCAAAAACAAGGCCGTGCGGCCCACCGGCACTATGCCTAAAATATTCAGTATTGCCGATAGCCATACAATAACCAGGCAAACCTGTATGCGATAGGCTTCTATCCCCGGGAAAAAATACGAGGCGTAGGTTACAAACAGCACGGGGTAAATAGCCAGGTCGACAAAAGTGTAGATCCATGTCCACCACCCTTCATAAAAACCCCAGCGGGGACCCAGCGCATGCTTAACCCATTTATAATAACCGCCGGTTACGGGCATCATGCTGTTTAGCTCTAACACGGTAAATATGGCGGGCACGTCCCAAAGCAAGGGGGTAACCAGCAGTATCAGGAACGCTGCATGTTCACCGGCATAATTCAACAGCGGCTCCAGCCCGTAGGGGCCGCCGGAAACCGTAAAAAAAACAAGTGCAACAAGCTGAAAGGGCTTTATTTTTCTGGTTAAAACAGGTTGCTGCATAAGGCATAAAAATATTATTTATGTTTTTAATTACCACTTGCCTGCAGCATATATTTTAAAAAAACGCGCCTGCGGGCTATCAGCAGGCCATAAACGCCTTAATTTATCAAGTATCAGGGCATATATTATATGTTTCAACTTTAATTATCACATACGTATTACTACGCATAAAAATATACCAATATGCAGGGATTGTCCCAAAATGCTGATTGTGTGAACTTTACATTCATAAACTAAACACTAAAAATATTATGAAAAAGTTATTACTAAGCGCGGTATTTGCATTAACACTATGCTTTGCTGCAAAAGCACAGGACGAAACTGTGGCAGAAAACCCCGCAGAAATTAAAGACACCAAAACATTAACTGTTGACGAGTTAAAAGCACAGCGTGCAGAACTTGTTGCTATGTTAAAATCAGAAGATTTTCAGAAAGTTTTGGCAAAAGCAGATAATTTAAAAGTACCTAAAGAAGCCGGTATTGCAGGTGTTGATGCTTTAGCCAATATGGTATCTACCATGTTAACCCAGTTAAAAGAGAACAGGCAGCTTATCCCTCAAATGTATGCCAGTGTAACCGGCCAAACAATTGATGGCTTACCAACCACCGAAGTTAAACCGCTATCGCCAGATCAGCTGGTAGGTTTTTCAAAACTATGCCTGGCAATGGGTTCAAGCTTGCTTAAATCTTCAAAAGACCTGATCACCCTTCCGGGCGAAATTAAAAGCGCAGGTTTAATGAAAGGCATTAAAGGTTTAAAATCTTTAATGTATATCAAAAGCAGCATCGGCGCTTTAAAACAAGAAATTTCTTTCAACTCAAAAATGATAAACAACCTTATTGCTACTAATAAGCTGGCAATGGCTGCGAACACAACAAAATAAAGCTTCTTTATTTAGTTTTAAAGAGGGTGCTGCACGGGGGGTGCGGCCCCTCTTTTTTGTTTGTATGAACCGGGATTCCTGCGATTTTTACGATTAGCAGGATTTCTTAATAAATGTCAGATCGTTTTGTACAAATGCCACCTGGGAGTACCCGCACCGGATAAATCCTGTTGATCGTATTGATCTGTTTAATCCCGGTTCCGAACGTGTGCTTATTACACATACCCACCTGCACATCCGCAAAAATTTTGCACATTTGCAATTCAGCATCTCGTACCCCAAATGGATCAGTATTTCATTATAGATTTCGACAGCACCTTTACACAGGTAGAAGCTTTAGACGAATTAGCGCGTATCTCATTAAAAAATCATCCCGACAGGGAAGCTATCTATAAAAAGATAGAAGACCTTACCAACGCCTCGATGGAGGGGCGCCTCTCGTTCACCGAAAGCCTGGAACAAAGGGTTAAGCTGCTTTGCGCCAACCGCGACCACCTGAAAATGCTGATAACCCATTTAAAAAAGAAAGTTTCCACTTCGTTTTCGCGCAATACCATATTTTTTAAGAACCACCAGGATAAGGTGCTCATTGTATCGGGCGGGTTTAAGGAGTTTATTACGCCCGTGGTTACCGAGTATCATATAAAAAAAGAAAACATTTACGCCAACACCTTTGTGTTTGATGAGGAAGGCAATATTATTGGGTACGACCGCGGGAACCCCCTATCGCAGGAGGGCGGCAAGGTTAAGTTGTTAAAAGAATTAAACCTGCCCGGCGAGATCTTTGGTATTGGCGACGGCTACTCGGATTTTCAGCTGAAGGAATCGGGCATGATCAAAAAATTCTTTGCCTTTACCGAAAATATCGAGCGTAAATCCGTCGCCGAAAAAGCCGACCATATAACCCCCAGTTTCGACGAGTTTTTATACATCAATAAACTGCCAAGGGCCATATCCTACCCAAAAAACCGTATAAAATGCCTGGTGGTGGGTAATATAGATGAGGAAGCTTTAGCCCAAATGAAACGCGAGGGCTATAACTTGCGCCATCGCGATAGCATAGAAGAAAAATATCTTGACGAAGCCGGCGTACTGTTTTGTGATGAAGCAAACCTGCCCAGGCCCGAACAGCTTACCAACGCCGGCCGCTTAAAGGTAATTGGTTGTTTCGGCCGTGTAAACCGTAAACTGGCCGAGGCTGCCTGTGATAAAGGCATTATTATTTTTGATGACCCAAAAGCCAATCCCCGCAATACGGATTTTATCCCCCGCAGGGTGATAGCTTTTATGAACGAGGGTAAAACGCACATGAGCTGCAACTTCCCCGATTTGCAGCCACCACGCATTAATAATGCACACCGGCTGATACATATCCACAAGAACGTGCCCGGCATACTGGCGCAGATAAACGAGGTTTTTGCCAACCACAACATCAATATTGTTGGCGAGTTTTTGGTGACCAACCCGCAAATTGGCTATGTAATTACCGATGTTAATACCGGTTACGATACCCACGTACTAAACGAACTGAAAGCCATTGAACAGACGATAAAGTTCAGGCTGCTTTATTAGGGAGTTAGTTCATGGGCTATGGTTCATGGATCATGGTAACTGCTATTAACCATCAACTATAAGCTATTCCTCAACCAATGGTACCACCAGCACCGGCACATGCGAGTTACGTACCACCGTTTCGGCAACACTGCCCATCAGCAGCCTGTCTATACCCGTGCGGCCATGTGTGCCTATAACGATAAGGTCGGCCTTAAACTCTTTGCTGCAGCTTAAAATGCCGTCCGCTGTAGATCCATATTCGTTAAAATGGGTAACCTGCAATCCTTTAGCATATTTTTTTACCGTGCGCTCTATAACGCTTTCGGCTTGGTCTTTCTGGATGTCCAACAAATTCATTTCGTTGTAATTGGCGGTTTCTATCGGTAAACCCATAAGATTATCGGCGTTGCTCTCGGGCGTTATAGCCGGCTCAACAATGTGCACCAGGCCAACATGGGCATTAAAGGTATGGGCTATATCAAAGCCGTATGATGCGGCGTATTCGGCAAATTTGCTGTCGTCTATCCCGATAAGTATCTTGCTGATCTTCATGGCTATGAGGGTTCTGGTTTACCATTACTAAACAAACGGCGGTAAATATGTTTTAGCAAAAAATGCAAATGACTACAGCCTGTATTTGCCGAACATGCGTTTCAGATACTTGGTTTTCGCCAGTTCTGTTTTAGATAAAGCCGTTTTTTGGGCCAAATAAATGCCGCCATCCCCGCTGAAAAAGTACGCCGTGAAACATGCTATGGCGAAGAAGATGGCATACTCGCCACCGAAAAGTTCAATCCCCATTAAGGTACAGGCAATTGGTGTGTTGGTTGCCCCAGCAAACACAGCTATGAAACCAAGGGCTGCGAACAAACCAACCGGCGCGTTCATTAACTCAGCAAGGCTATTGCCTAACGTGGACCCAATATAAAACAGCGGCGTAACCTCTCCCCCTTTGAAACCTGTACCTAAAGTAATGGCCGTGTAGATCAACTTCCAAAGCCAGCTAAAAGCATCTGCCCCGGCGTGCTGAAAGGCCGATACGATGGTTACCGCGCCGGGGTATTCGGCATCAACCCCAAGGCTTAAGTAATCGGGCTTGCCTAAAATATAAGTAAGAGTGATGATAACCAATCCCCCGATAATGGGTATTACCCAAGTGATTTTGATCCACTTAAGCGAGAAATTTTTTACCATGTGCACGGCCCTGGCAAAAGCATAACTTACCCCGCCAAATACAGCAGAGGCTACCACTACTTTGCCTAAAAGCCACAAACCAAGTGGCAAATGGATGCCATAAAATGTTTGGCCGGTATTTACAATATCGATGTGGTAAAGCGTATGATGAATACCCCATAACGATACCGTAATATCGCCCACATAACCCGCTACAAGGCAGGCAAAGAAAGATCTGTACGGGATGCGCCCGATGGCTATTACTTCCAGCGCGAAGATCGTCCCAGTTAACGGTGTACCAAATACTGCCCCAAAACCTGCTGCAACGCCTGCTGTAAGGATCACCTTTTTATCACCCCCATCCAGTTTAAATAAGCTGCCAAACCAATTGGCAAGGCTACCGCCGATTTGCACCGCTGTGCCCTCGCGCCCCGCAGAGCCGCCGAACAGATGCGTTATAACCGTAGTAATTAATATAAGTGGTGCCATACGTTTGGGCACACCGGCACCGGGCTGATGGATCTCGTCGATAATGAGATTGTTGCCGCGTTCGGCACTCGCACCGTACCATTTATAAAGCAGGTGGATAACCGCACCTGCGGCAGGCAGCAGGTACAAAAGCCAGGTATGCGCAAAGCGGAAATGGATTGCCCAACTTAGCAGCCACAGAAAAAAGGCCACCATACTGCCAATAGCCACAGCTACGGGAGTGGTGACAAGCATCCAGCGGACAAGATATTTTAAAAGCGAAACGAGATTGGAAACGATATTTTTAAACATAACCTACGTGCAAATAAATAAACAACTTATTTGGGTAGGCGTCATCAGCTTTGCAGCGGTTCAAGTAGGCAGAACACCATTGCCTTGTTTGTATAACACAAATATAGTTTTTTGATTGAACTTGGGTTACTTATCAGCCAAATATTTATTAATGCTTATGGGGATCAAACAAGAAACAGTAAACCTGAATTTTAAATGGAATAAATTTTCCAAAACCACTAAGGTCTTTTTGATCAGCAGCTTCATATTTGCTTTTTCGCTTATTAGATTTAGCTTCAGTACCGAATATATCGGCTATTTTGCCGGTGAATGTAACGGGGTATGTAAAGTGAATTATACCATCACCTCTAACAAATTAATTATTGATAATTTTAATAATGATAACGGCAAGAATACACATAAGGTAATAAAGGGTGACTTCGACGGCCTTAAATTTAACGCGCCATTTTTGCTGCTGTCAAACATCACAGGCCGCTTTGGTTGTCCCGATTGCGATGATGGTGGTGGATATGTTATGGGCTATAAATTTTTGTGGATGCACTTCAGTTTTGAGTTTGACAGGGATTCCTCGCCCTGGTATTTTAGCGGTGCGGTTGCCATTATAAAGGAAAGGCTTAAAAAAATAGACGAGTTGGCGGCATCTCGATCTAATCCCTAAACTTTCTATCTTTGTCCTATGAGTATCTCGCCCGAAATAGAACAACGACTTACCCTGCTGCAGGAAAAATATAATGCCATGGGCCAGGACATGACCTCGTACCTGGATGGCCTGCTGCATGCCGACTTTTTAACCTATTGGGATTACATTCACCTGGATACGCTTTTGAGCCTGCAAAGCCCAAAAACGCCCTTCCCTGATGAAGAGATCTTTATCATGTACCACCAGATAACCGAGCTGCACTTTAAGTTGGTACTGCACGAGTGCAAGCAGCTATCGGGTGCCGAAAACCTTACCGCAGCATTTTTTACCGCACGTTTAAAACGCATTAACCGCTACTTTGAGGCGCTCACGCACTCGTTCGAGATCATGGTGGATGGTATGGATAAGGAGCAGTTTTTGCAATTCAGGATGAGTTTATTGCCGGCCAGCGGTTTCCAAAGCGGGCAGTACCGCCTGATAGAGATCTACGCTACCGATTTTATCAACCTTGTAGCCCCCGATCACCGCCAGGCGTTAGCTTCGGCACCTGTTGAGGAGCAATTTGAACAGATCTACTGGAAGTACGGCGCTACCGAATTATCTACCGGTAAAAAAACGCTTACACTTAAACAGTTCGAAAAAAAATACGCTAAAACATTTATCGAACTGGCTAAAAATGTTGTGGATACCAACTTTAACGCCCTGCTGCAGCAACTAAAATACAAAGGCGAAAGCACAACCGCTTTAGAAGACGAATTAAGGCAGCTGGATGTTAATGTAAACGTTAACTGGCCCCTGTGCCACTATAAATCGGCCGTGCGTTACCTAAACCGCGACCCTGAGGATATCAAGGCAACCGGCGGCACCAACTGGCAAAAATACCTGCCTCCGCGTTTTCAGCGCCGCATATTTTATCCATCGTTATGGAATGCCGAACAGTTGGAGAACTGGGGCAAAGCCTGGGTTGAGAAAACAATTAGCGAGTTGTAGCCTATTTGTTAATTTGCTGTAATATAGCGTTGAAAATGGCGCAAAAGTTAAAAAATCGCCCGAAAATTTCTAACTTGCCATTTTCGCACTAAATGCATACTGCCATGACCGATACACTGGACATAAAGATCACCAAAACACAACATTCCCGTTTAGCTGAAACGGATTTTAGCAACCTGCCCTTCGGTAAGGTTTTTTCTGACCACATGTTTGTGGCCGATTACGCCGATGGCGAGTGGAAGAATTTTGAGATACTGCCATACGGCCCTATCCTGATGAGCCCGGCTATTTCTGCGCTGCATTATGGCCAGTCGTTTTTTGAAGGTATTAAAGCCTACAAACATGCCGACGGAACGGTTTCTATCTTCCGCCCGGACAAGAACGCTATCCGCTTTAATAAGTCGGCAGAGCGCCTGTGCATGCCTACCCTGCCCGAAGAAGTTTTTGTACAAAGCATAGCCGCGCTGGTTGATATTGACCGCGAGTGGATCCCCGGCAAGGCCAACCATGCGCTATATATCCGCCCGTTCATGTTCGCTACCGATCCATTTTTGGGCGTAACGCCATCGGCTACCTATAAGTTTATAGTTATCATTGGCCCAACCGGCCCGTATTTTTCAAAAGCCCTTAGGGTTAAAATTGAAACGCATTTTACCCGCGCTGCCGAAGGCGGTATGGGTTTTGCCAAAGCTGCGGGTAACTATGGCTCGGCCATGCTGCCTGCCCGCAAAGCTGCCCAAGAGGGTTTTGACCAGCTGATATGGACAGACGCAAAAGAGCATAAATATGTTGAAGAAATGGGCGCCGCTAACGCCATGTTCCTGTTAGATGGTAAGCTAATTACCGCCGAAGCAAAAGATACCATACTTGATGGCGTAACCCGCGATACGGTGATCGCCCTGGCTAAAGATTGGGGTATCCCGGTTGAGGAGCGCAAGGTTTCTGTCGCCGAGCTGATTGAAGGTGCCAAAAATGGCAAACTGACCGATGCCTTTGGCGCCGGTACTGCCGCAACAATCGCCCCTGTTGGCTCTATCAGTGTTGATGGTGAAGAATATCCGCTTAGCGACCCTGCTACAAGGGCCTTTTCGCAAAAGGTATTATCCACGCTTGATGCCATCAAATACGGCCGCGCCGAAGACACCCACGGCTGGAATTATATTGTATAATTTGATCTATCAGATATCGAGATCCCCGTATGAAAATGCGGGGATTTTTTGTTTTATAAGGTAGCCTTCACCACTATATAAGGCGACAGTGCCTTACTATCTATTGGTACAAGTTTGGTGAATACTTTACCGGCCACCCATATAGCTTTAACAATGGCTTTTGAAAGCGCCTTTTGTTCCGATTTGTTTTCCAGCCATACGGTAAACTTGCCGTGGTAATAGGTTTCGATATCTTTTAAGCCCAGGGCTTTGCAGCTATCGCGCAGCAGGTTAAGGTCCATGCTGTTGATGTTGTGTTTATCGTAGTTGTCCTTGTCAAAATTCTTTTGCACCCAGCCGTTAACACTTTTAAAATTGGGCAGGGTGATAAACAGCGTGCCGCCCGGCTTTAAAAATTTAAGGTGTTCGTTAATTATGAATTTGGTATCGTTAAAATGCTCTATCAAACCAAAGGAAAGCACCATGTCATACTTTTCGGCAGGCTGGTAGGTGAACAGGTCGGCTTCGATGATACTGATATCGCCGGGCTGCAGGTCGTTAGCGGCCAGCAGTTTGTTTACCAGCTCGGGATGGATAAAATAATCCAGCAGGGTGGTTTTTAAATGCCGATATTTTTTTAGGTAGATGGAGTAATAGCCGGGGAAGCCGCCGAGTTCAATAGAATTTTTTATGCCTTTTTCGGCAATTAGCTTAGCCAGTATATCGCCAAAAACATAATTGGGCTTCAGTTTAAATATAAGCCCCTTGCGCGATTCCCAAAATGATTTCCAGAACGGGCGGTCGGTTAAATTATTCTCCATTAAATATTAAATATGGGCTTCGGTTTTTTGCTCCAATATGCGCGCCGGATTGCCCACGGCAACGCTGTTATCGGGTATATTTTTTATTACTACCGCGCCCGCCCCAATAATCACGTTATTACCCACGGTTACATCGCCAATAATACAAACGTTTGCGCCTACATCAACATTATTACCCAAACGCGGGCAATTAGTAAAGGTGCCGTCGGCAAGTTTTTTATGGCCTATGGTAACGCTGTTACGCAAAACGCAGTTATTGCCAATAACAACGCCCTGGTTTACCACCAGCGCCTGGCCGTGATAAACAATAAGGCCTTTGCCGGCGGTAAGTTTGCGGGGCAGCTCGATACCCAGATGCCACTCTACAAACAGGCGGTAAAGCACCAGGTGCCAGCAAAAAAGTATCTTTAAAAGGATGTGGCGGTTTACAATCTGTACCGAACGGAACAAAAACAACACAAATCGCCCTTTTATATTGCCCCGGTTGGCGCTCCAATCCTGGAATAAATAAGCGAAAAAGTTCATCCTTGCTTCGTGGTTTGCTGTTAAACTCCATTATTGATGCGAATGAAGTATTCAAAAGTAAAATTTTTAATTTTAGTATCATTATACTTGCCCCGATAAATGATATCTGCTGAATGAAGGTTGCACTCATAAACACATCCGACTCGGGCGGCGGCGCTGCCGAGGCCTGCATGCGCCTTTTAAAGGCCCTGCAATTGCAGGCGGTAGATGTAACCCTGGTTGTTCAGCATAAAAAACGCGCGGACAGCGCGGTTTATAGTGTGGAGCGTAACCTGTTTGGCAAATTGCGTTCAAAAGTAAACTTCCTTAGGGAACGGCTGCCGTTCATGTGGTTTCATGAGCGTGACAGATCGGTGCGGTTTGCCTTTTCAACAGCTAACGCGGGAACGGATATCAGCAGGTCGAAGGTGATACAGCAAGCAGATATTATTCACCTGCACTGGACAAACTCGGGCTTCCTTTCCGTAGGTGATCTTAAAAAACTCCTTGCACTTAACAAACCCGTAGTGTGGACACTGCACGATATGTGGGCCTTTACCGGCGGCTGCCATTATTCGGGCCCATGCAACCATTTTAAAAATCAGTGCGGCAACTGCTACTTCTTACGCGAGCCGGAAGATGACGACCTATCGCACGACGGATGGCTGCACAAAAAGGATATGCTTAGTATTGCCAAAAACCTGTCTGTAGTAACTTGCAGCAATTGGCTGGCGGGTGTAGCCAAACAAAGTACCCTATTACAAAATCACAGCATTCAGGCTATTCCTAACCCCATCGATACCGAACTTTTTTCGCCCGGAGATAAAGCCGCTGCAAGAGCAAAATGGGGCATCGATCCATCGGCAAAAATCATACTGTTTGGGGCTGCCAACATCAACGACAGGCGCAAGGGCATCAGCTTTCTGGTAGATGCCTTACATTTCCTGAAAAACGAACCTGCACCAGATACTCCTGTAGAAATAGTGATATTTGGCAAGAACAAACATTTTGACACCTCTGCATTGCCTTACCCGGTGCACCAGTTAAATACCATTACTTCGCCGGCAGACCTGGCCGAAATATACAGCATGGCCGATGTTTTTGTATCGCCATCGGTAGAAGACAACCTGCCCAACATGATCATGGAAGCCATGAGTTGCGGCACACCTGTGGCAGCCTTTAACACCGGCGGTATCCCCGACCTGATAGACCACCAGGTAAACGGTTACCTGGCCGAGTTTAAATCGCCTATTGACCTGGCCGCGGGCATCAACGATATATTAAACTCCGGCAACCATAATGCCTATGCCGCTGCCGCAAGGGATAAGGTTACACATATGTTCAATAACGAGAAGGTTGCCGGGCAATATATTAAGTTGTATCAATCTATCCTAACTGCCCATTCTTAATGAAAAAAATAAAGAATATTATCTGGGTAGCATTTTTGGGATATTTTATATATAAAGTGGCTTTAAATTCATTTACAGATAATTTTCTTGGGGACGAGCCTCAAATTACAAAAGCAATAATTGTTGATGAAAAGAATTATATGGAAAACCAGCCTGTAAAACCCAGGTTCTCCTATTCATATTCCTTCACTGTTAATAGCAAAGAATATAGAGGTAATTCACATGATACAACGCTCGCAGTTGGTGATACCGTTGAAGTGAAATATAATAAAGAACATCCGGGCATAAATAAACCATTGCACCCAAAAGAATAGATTACTTATCCTAATACTTATAAAGATAGATATATGAAACCAGTGCTATCGGTAATCACCATCGTTTATAACAATTCGCGGGATATCGAGCGCACCCTGCTTTCGGTGCTTAACCAAACCTACGGCGCAATAGAATATATTGTAGTTGATGGCGCATCAAACGATGGTACGCTGGAAATTATTAAACGATACGAGAACCGCATAGCCAAACTCATCAGCGAAAAGGATAAGGGTATTTACGATGCCATGAACAAAGGCCTTGCCCTGGCAACCGGCGATTATGTGATATTCATGAACTCGGGCGATGAGTTTTACGCTAATGATACCGTTGCCAAAGTTTTCGCTACCGCGCCGGATGCCGACATTTACTACGGCGAAACCGAAATGGTGAACGATGAGCGCGAAAGCCTTGGCCGCCGCCGCCACAAAGCACCTGCAAAATTTACCTGGCGCAGCTTTAAATACGGCATGAGCGTGAGCCACCAGGCTATCTATATCAAGCGGTCGCTTGTTGAACCTTACGACCCCAAATACCAGCTAAGCGCCGATATCGACTGGATCATCCGCGCAGCTAAAAAGGCAAAAAAGATAGTTAAGGTAGACGGTTATGTAGCTAAATATTTGGTGGGTGGTATGTCCAAAGCTAAACACAAACAAAGCTTACTGGAGCGCTTTGATATTATGAAACGGCATTACGGCCTTGTGCCAACGCTGTTTAACCACGCGGTTATCGCTTTTAACCTGGGTTGGTATTGGTTGAGGAATAGAAGGACGAACGATTAATTTTACTTCTATGTCATTGCGAGGGGCGATAGCGACGTGGCAATCTCGTAGCCAGTGCATTAACGCTTAACATTCGACGAGATTGCCACGCTACCGCTCGCAATGACATGGTTTTTAACGGGTTCCAAACAAAAAAGAGCGATGAGTTAACCACCCATCGCTCTTTTAATATCGAGATATTATCTTTAAGCCTTTTTAGCTTCCGGTTTTTTCTTTTTGCGTTCGGCATATACCGCGCCGCCCAAAGCCAGTATCAATACTATCGACCCCGCTAACGAGATATTTTCGCCGGCGTAGTATGATGTTGGGTGGAATATAAATTCAACCTTGTGGTTACCTGCCGGGATAGTTGCCGCACGTAATAAATAATCGGCACGGTAATATGGTTGCTCCACGCCGTCTATCAGCATTTTCCAGCCTTTATCATAATATATCTCAGAGAATATGGCCACCTGATTAGCCGTGGAACCTGTTTGATAAGTAAGATGATCGGGCGTATAGGTGGTTAAGGTAATAGTGCTGTTGGCATCAGGGCCTAAAGGTTTTGCTTCAACAACACTTTTATATTTCTGGTCTATCATGGCTTCGTCTTTGGGATTGAAGCTGCTGATAGCCATCATTTCCTGGTCGGCATCTTTTACATATTTAACGCTTTTTACAAACCAGGCGTGGCCGCAGGCGGTTGAATTTGCATGCATGCTTGCGCTGCCTGTTTTAGGGTCGGCGGTGATAATGTACTTGGTATTCAGCATATCCAACACATCCTGGTTAATGCTTTTGGTAAACTGGTTTTGGATCAATTCATCAAAACGCCTTAAACGTGCCGAATGGAAACCGCCTACGGTTTTATAGAAATAAGACGAACGCGAATCCTGGAATGGCGCGCCCAGGCTTAAATCCATCACCCTGAAATCAGGGTCCTTATCGCGGATAATGAACTCGTCTACCTCGCGCGGTACATAGGTGCGGTCAATTTCTTCTTTATCAATAAAGTTCCCATCCTTCAGGTAACGTTTATCAATGCTCCACATATCAACCAATATCATACCCATAAACGCAAGGGCGGCAAAGGTTGTACTTATTTTTTGCTTTATTACGATGTAAAGCAAGCCAAAAGCAAGCGCTATAAATATAAGCGTACGTATGGCATCGCTTCGTTCTAATGTCTCTCGGTCCTGCACCAGCCCGTTAGCAACCTGGTTTGCCATACCAGAGTCGCCCTGGAAAGCCTGCGTAAGGCCTGATATCAGGGTTTGGTGCTCGGATGATTTAAAGCTCAGGAATAAGCCCGGCAAAACGATCATCAGCAGGGTTAAACCGCCGGTGATATAAAACGCCAGTTTAACATTTTTGAAAACGTATGGTTTATCGCGGTTAACAAATACCTCGTTCAACGCCAGGAAGCCCAGTATTGGGAAACACAACGAGGCGATAACCAGGGTAGACTCCACCGCGCGGAATTTATTATACAGCGGGAAATAATTAAAGAACAGATCGGACAGGAATGGCAGATTTTTACCAAACGACAGGAATACGCTTAACAGTACTGCCGATAGCAGCCACCATTTGATACGGTTTTTTACGATTAGTAAACCTAATACGAACAGGAAGAACACGATGGCACCAAAATACCACGGGCCTGATGTGCCCGGCTTATTACCCCAATACATATACTGACCGGCAAATTGCTTTGCCTGTGCAGGATCTACCTGTTTTTCTGTTAATAATTTTACCACTTTAGAATCCCCGCTGGCAGGGGCACCACTTGCGCCACCGTAAGCATTAGGGATAAAAAATGTGAATACTTCGGTTACGCTTTGGCTCCAGTTGTAGGCATATTCTTTATCGAGGCCGGTGCCGGCGTTTCCGGTTTCGCTTTTTAAGTTTGGTTTACCACGTATGGTGTAATGGCTGTATTCGTAGGTTGTCCATAACGAGCCCGCGTTTACAATAACCGCCAGTATAGTAGCGGCAGATAAATAAGCTATCGATTTAAAAAACGGCTTTGTTTGCTTTGCCTTTATGGCGTGGTAAAGTTCGATACATACCAATATGATGATAGCCAATAGCAGGTAAAAGGTCATCTGCACGTGGTTCGATCGTATCTCCATAGCCAGGAAGAACGCAGTTAACGCCCCGCCGGTAATGTATTGGCCCCTAAGCGTCATGATGATACCTGCCACTATAGGCGCGAAGAATGCTATGGCGTAGGCCTGGTTGGCGTGCCCGGCATCAATATAAATAAAGTTATACGATGAAAACGCGAAAGCTACCGCGCCTGCCGCTGCCAGCCAATGGTTTAATTTTAAGGTACAAAACAACAGGTACGCGCCAAAAAGATACAGCAAAATGGTATCAACCGGGTTAGGGAAAGCTGTTTTTAAAACATCAATTATATGCGTGGTAATGTTTGACCCATATTTAGCCCATATCTGGTAGCTTGGCATCCCGCCAAACATCTGGTTTGTCCATAACGGGGCTTTGCCGGTAGCGGCCTTAACATCCATTATCTCTTTTTGCATGGCCTGGGCCTGCAAAACGTCGCCCTGGTACAGGATCTTGCCCTGCATAATAGGGTTAAAGAAATAGGCAAAGGTTAGTACGAAAAATATTGCAGCTACTATAAGATGCCCACTATTCCGCTTGATCCAGTTGTTCATTTAAACTCTTTTAGGGATAATAATTATAATCTTCAAAAATAGAAAATTGAATGAGATTAGAAACGATAAGTTTTTATAAGATATTTAGTTAGCACTTACCGGGTTGGGTGCTAAAATAATAGAACAGGAATATCATCAGCAAAATGCTAACCACGTAAACTATAACATTAAGCTTGTTAAACTCCTCGCGGTTGCGGCGGATGTTGTACACGTTGTATAATGCAAGGCCGGCAATTACAACCCAAAAAAAACTATTAATGGTGGTGCAGCCGGTATAAAGCTGTGTTAAAATGGCCAGAACAATACAATTGGTAAGTATTAACAGCACCGTTGGCGGTGTGTTGTTATGGCCGCGCCTGCGTTTGTAAAGCCCTTCGGGTAACATTGGTTTATTTAATTTCTTCGTAATCTACAAATTCTCCCTCAGAATCAGGTACAGAACTTTTTGCATCGGGTTTATAATCAACCCGGATGCGGCCATCAGGTTTGGGCTGCTGTTGTTGGTTATAGTTTTGCTGTTGCTGGCGGGCTTGCTCCTGCGCCTTATTAATTACACTGCTAAACAGCATAGGTAAAAATATACGCACCAGGCTGCGTATGATATATAACGAGCATATAGCTATGATCAGAAAACGTATTAGACCCATCTGGTTTTTATTTAGCTTACAAATATAAGGATATAACGTATAATTTGTTTCTATAGTTTATATTCCTAAATGTCATTTAGAACGGGCATTGCTTTTATAAGGGCAAGGAGAAATCTTATACAACATGTATGCTTGATAGTTTGCAAGTGTATAAGATTTCTCACCATCCTTTGCACAATCCATCCCACCCAGGTTCGAAATAACAGGGAGGTTAAGTTACGAAAACTTCTCCTCCATCATTTTTTCCAGGGCAAACATTTCGTCGCGTAGTTTGGCGGCAAGCAGGAAGTCCATATTTTTTGCTGCCGCGACCATATCCTTGCGGGTATTTTCGATGGATTTTTTCAGATCCGGCTTGGTCATGTACTGCACAATCGGGTCGGCGGCAAGGGTCATGGTATCGGTTTCTACATAGGCCTGCTGCACACCTCCCTTAAAGTCTACCACGGAGGTTTGCTCCATAATTTCTTCTTTGGTTTTGCCAACGGTACGCGGCGTAATGCCATGCTCGGTATTGTATTTTATTTGCAGTTCGCGGCGGCGGTTTGTTTCGTCCATCGTAATCTGCATCGAGTCGGTTATTTTATCGGCATACATAATCACCCGGCCCCTGTCGTTACGGGCGGCGCGGCCAATGGTTTGAATCAGTGACCGCTCCGACCGAAGAAATCCTTCTTTATCAGCATCCAATATGGCTACTAAGGACACTTCGGGTAAGTCCAGTCCCTCACGCAGCAGGTTAATACCAATTAACACGTCAAACTCACCAAGGCGCAGGCCACGCAATATTTCTACACGTTGCAAAGTTTTCACCTCCGAGTGGATATAACGGCATTTAATGCCCAGCCTGTCCATGTATTTAGCCAGTTCTTCGGCCATGCGTTTGGTAAGTGTGGTAACCAAAACACGGTCTCCCATTTTTATGGTTTTATCCACCTCGTCAAGCAGGTCATCCACCTGGTTTATAACCGGGCGCACGTCAATTATAGGGTCAAGTAATCCTGTCGGGCGTATTACCTGCTCTACCACCACTCCGCCCGATTTTTCCAGTTCAAAATCAGCTGGGGTTGCGCTTACATAAATGGTTTGCGGGGCAAGGCGCTCAAACTCCTGGAAGTTTAGCGGGCGGTTATCCATCGCCGCAGGCAAACGGAAGCCGTAATCAACCAGCGAGATCTTTCTCGACCTGTCGCCACCATACATGGCCCTGATCTGTGGAACGGTAACATGGCTCTCGTCAATCACCATCAGGTAATCATCGGGGAAATAATCCAGTAAACAGAAGGGCCGCATCCCCGGTGCGCGACCGTCAAAGAAGCGGGAGTAGTTTTCGATGCCGCTGCAATAACCCAGCTCGCGGATCATCTCCAGGTCGTAATTAACCCTTTCTTCCAAACGTTTTGCCTCAATGAAGCGGCCGTCATCAATAAATTGCTTCTTGCGGGTTTCCAGTTCTTCCTGTATAGCCCAAACCGATTGCTGAAAACGCTCGCGGGGGGCAACGTACAGGTTGGCGGGGTAAACCACCATATGTGTCATTTTCTCGATGGTTTTGCCGGTGGTGATATCGAAGGTGCTTAGTTCTTCAATATCATCCCCAAAAAAGCTGATGCGGTAGGCATAATCCATATACGCCGGGAAGATATCCACGGTATCACCTTTCACCCTAAACGTTCCTCGTTTAAAATCGGCAGTGGTTCGGGCGTATAAGATCTCCACCAATCTGTGTAAAAAAGCATTCCTGCTGATGCGTGTGCCTACCGCGAATTTGAATACCGAATTGGCAAAATCCTCGGGGTTACCCATACCATAAATGCAGGATATGGACGACACCACAATTACATCCCTGCGGCCGCTCATGAGCGCCGAAGTGGTCCGTAAACGCAATTTTTCTATCTCCTCGTTTATCTGTAAGTCTTTTTCTATATAGGTGTTTGACGAGGGGATGAACGCCTCGGGCTGGTAGTAATCGTAGTAGGATACAAAGTAGTTCACCGCGTTATCGGGGAAAAACTGTTTAAACTCGCCGTATAGCTGTGCCGCCAGGGTTTTGTTGTGGCTCAGTATCAGCGTGGGCTTTTGGGTTTGCTCAATTACGTTGGCTATGCTAAAGGTTTTGCCCGACCCGGTTACCCCCAACAGGGTCTGGAAAGGGTCGCCGTTGTTTACACCTTCAACCAGTTGGCGGATGGCTTCGGGCTGGTCGCCGGTGGGTACGTACTGAGAAGTTATTTTAAAATCCATTATTCAAAAATAGTGATTAGTGAGCAGAGATTTGTGATTAGGCTGTCAAGATTGCTAAGCTTTTTAGTTGCGGCATCTATTAACCTTATTCAAATATCTCACCGGTTGATGACAACCTTATGTCAGCATGTTTTTATACAACCAATTTATTTGCAGAATGATTGTTTAATTCCGTCTATTTCGCAGTATTTAAGAGAAAGCCTCTCTCCAACCCATCTCCAAAGGAAGGGGCTTTAAAATATATTTGTAATAAAGTTTACATTTCCAAAAGCTGTAAATCTGTATATTTAACCATGCCAATTCATACGTTCATCCTTAATAAAACAAACAGCATTGCCAACCAGTTTTTAGCCGAACTGCGCGATGTAAACGTACAACAGGATAAATACCGTTTCCGCAAGAACCAGGAGCGGCTGGGCGAGATACTGGCTTACGAGATAAGCAAAACCCTTATTTATGAGACTACCGATGTGCAAACTCCCCTTGGCAGCGCAAGTGTTAACTTAGCTACCGAACAACCAGTTGTAGCAACCATATTGCGCGCCGGCCTGCCCTTTCACCAGGGATTTATCAATTTTTTTGACCGGGCCGACAGCGCTTTTGTAACAGCCTGCCGTAAAGTTAAAAAGAGCGGCGCGTTCACCATACAGGTAGATCATATCTCAAACCCGGGCCTGGAAGGTAGAACCCTGATCATGTGCGATACCATGCTGGCCACTGGGCATAGCATAGTGATGGTTTGTAAAGAAATATTGGCGCAATACAACCTAAAAGCCCTGCATATTGCCGCCGTAATTGCCAGCACCGAGGGTATTGCCCATGTACGCGCCAACCTGCCAAAAGTGCAGCTATGGGCCTGCGCCGTTGACGATGAAATGACCAGTAAGGCTTACATCGTTCCGGGCTTGGGTGATGCGGGCGACCTGGCTTTTGGGGAGAAGGTGTAAAAGGGTTTTATTTATGAATTTACTTATTTAATTAAGCCTTATTGAAAGATATTTACGATTAAAAAAATGAAAATATATCTCGTTATTATTGCTATGCTTTTAAGTCAGGCAATTTTTGGGCAAAGTAATATCGCTAAAGTAGATAGCCTTATGTCACAGCTAATCCGCTACAAAGTTTTTCGCGGATCAATCCTGGTAGCTCAAAACGGAAAGATAATTTTCAAAAAAAGTAACGGGCTTGCAAACATTGGTACTAAAGATTTTATAACTGACAATACACCCTTTTACTTAGCTTCTGTTAGTAAAACATTTACCGCAGTTGCAATAACTCAGCTGATTGAAAAAGGGAAATTAAATTTTAATGATAACCTTAAAAAGTTTTACCCAAATTTCCCGGCTGAAAATATAACCGTCAAAGACCTTCTTGCTCACACATCTGGCATAGCAGATTATATTGCCGATCTTTATATCCCATATTGGGATGAAAACAAAATCCCCGACAGCTTACATAAGATAAGTTCTAATAAAGAGGTTATTGCTTTTTTATTAAGAAAGTATCCGGGCAAGCACTTCGAAACCGGAAAGTATCAGGAATACATGAATACAAATTATGTAATACTTGCTTCAATTATCGAAAAAGTTTCAGGGCAATCTTATACGGATTATTTGCATGAGCATATATTCAGCCCTTACAATATGCAACACTCTTTTGTTTATTTTCAGGATAGTATACCTAATCATGCTATAGGGTACAAATACTCCTTTTATAAAGACACCGCCAAATCCAACAATCTGGGGATTTTGAATGGCGTTTATGGTGATGGCGGGCTATATTCAACAACCGAAGATCTATTGAAGTTTATTAATGGTTATTTTTCGGGGAGATTGGTTTCAACAAAAATGGTGAACACCGCCACCGTTTCAATAAACTTAAATATGGGCCCGCCAATTATTACCAAAGGGCTAATAGTGTTATTATTAGGACTTGGATTAACTTGGTTTGCGCGGCGTAAAAAGTGGTGGTGGATAGGTACATTTTCAATAGTTGCTATAGGCATAGTTATTATTTCAATAGGGATATCTTTCAAAAAAAGCGATATACCTGATTATGGTTTAGGCTGGCAAACTAAAAATTACAATAACGAAGCGGTAGCGTACCATACCGGCGGATGGGGTGGCGCAAACAATATAATTTGGCATGAAAAATCGGGTTTAACTATAATTGTTCTTTCTAATAACGGGATTTGTCCGTCTTATGATTTGGCGTTGGAAATATCTAACATATTCCATAATAAACCTTATAAATGCCCCACACCCCCTATAGCCTCATTTTATTGCCGCGAAATAATTAAAAATGACGACACGAGCAAAGCAATCCATGTATCTAAATCTATCTGGGAAAACGATATTAAAAATATTAAACGTCGCTATCAGCAGGAAGAATCCGATCTTAACGAAGCGGGTTATGAGTTTCTTAAATTAAACAAGATACCTGAAAGTTTAGCGGCTTTTCGCTTAAACACCCAGTTGTTCCCAAATTCGTGGAACGCGTTTGATAGTTATGGGGAAGCACTAATGGCAGCCGGCAAAAAGCCGGAATCTATTGCGGCTTATAAAAAGTCTTTAGAATTAAATCCGTCAAATAAGAACGCCGCCGACAAAATCAAATGATGGGCTCTACTACAGAAGTTTTGCTCACTATTCATACATCAAGATACAATTAAACAGAGCATGCCTCAATCTGAAATCGTAAATCGTAATTCTAAAATATACCGCCACATCTTCTTTGATCTTGACCACACCATCTGGGATTTTGACAAAAATGCCGAAGAAACCCTGCACGAGCTTTACGGCACTTATAAGTTAAAAGATATTGGTCTGCACTCGGCCGACTTGTTCATTGAAACCTACACCCGCCATAACCACCGCCTTTGGGCTCAATATCATTTAGGAGAGATCAGCAAGGATGAGTTGCGCGAGGAACGTTTCAGATCGACGTTCATCGAACTTGGCGTACAGCCCGAACTGATGCCCGCTGATTTTGAGGACGCTTATGTAAACCTGGGGCCAACCAAAACCAACCTGTTCCCCCACGCGCACGAAACGCTGGCCTATCTGCAAAGCAAATACACGCTGCATTTGATCTCGAATGGCTTTAAAGAATCTACCGAGGTAAAGGTAGCGGGCACCAACCTGGCGCCATACTTTAAAAACATTATCATATCCGAGGTTGTCGGCGTTAACAAACCCGATCCGCTGATATTTAAACATGCCATTGAATTGGCCGGCGCAACCGTTGAAGAAAGCCTGATGATCGGCGATAGCATCGAAGCCGATATCCGCGGGGCAATGGGCGTAGGTATGGATGCCATCTATTTTAACCCTTTCAATTTGGAAAAACCGGATGATGTACCGTTGCAAATCGGTAATTTAAAAGAGTTGATGGTATTGTTGTAAGTTTTTATTATTGTAAATTTGAATATGAAACAACGTACATACCGTATATTACTCACTCCTGAAGAAGAAGGGGGATTTAGTGTTTCTGTTCCCGCATTACCCGGTTGCTTTACCCAAGGTGAAACTATTGATGAAGCAATTGAAATGGCGAAAGAGGCAATAAACTTATATGTAGAAAGCCTTGAGGCTGATGGCGAACCCGTACCAGATGATAATAACAGCCTTGAATATTCGCTTACACTTGCTTCATAATAAATGAAGTCTTACACTCCTAAACAAATTGTTACCATTTTGCTGGCTAATGGCTTTGAATTGAACCGTGTTAATGGAAGTCATCATATTTTTGTAAATCGCAGCAATGGGAAAAGAACAATAGTTCCGATGCATGCAAAAGACCTTAAGAAAGGAACATTACACTCCATACTCAAACAAGCGGGTATTGATTTAAAGGACTAATTTTAATTCATGAACCTAACCAAAGAGCGCCGTGCCATTGATGCCGCATTAGATACCTACCGCCAATTGCTGGATGGTTTTACTGACGAACGTTTTATGGAAACACCCCCAATGGGTGGCTGGAGCTACTCCGAGGTTTACGATCATATCTTAAAATCCAGCCTGGGATCAAGCATAGCTTTAGAGCGCTGTACGCACAATAATTGCCCGCCCACTAAAAACGGCCCCAACTTTTGGGGGCATTATCTTTTAATAACCGGCCTGTTCCCGCCGGGTAAAATAAAAGTGCCCGAAGAAGTAGCCGCCAAAATAGCGCCCAATAAAATTGATAGGGAAGAAGCCAGGAACCTGTTAATAAAAACCCGTAAACGGATAGACGGCGTTACCGCTCTTATAAACGACGCGCCAAAAAATGCCCGTTGGCAGCACCCGCGTTTGGGCATGCTTAATGCCGCACAATGGTTCAGGTTTATTCGCGTGCATTTGCAGCACCATTTAAAACAGCTGGAGCGGATCAAAAACAGTTTTGCAAAGGGGTAAGTTTACTCACCCGGCCATCGCTACGCAAGCGTAAAGAGGGATTTAAAATATTCATCCATTTTTAATCCTTTTGCGTAGCAGAGAGGGTGCGCATCCCGATAGCTATCGGAACGGGGTGAGCAAAAGATGCCTGATGTTCACGTTCACGTTTGCAAATGCAGGCACTTATTTACAAGTAGCTCATAATCAAATGTTCACGCGTTAAACTACTGTCAAAACGCTGACACCAATTTATTCAAATATTATGTTAGGCGGGTTTAGATAGGTGATAGGCTATTCTTTTCGTGCGCCGGCAAAATTTCACGCCCTTTTCATATAATAATGGTAACTTGTATTATTAAGCAGGTTGTAATGGCCTGCATAAACCCGGTTTCAAATTATTTTTGTTTGTTAAGTAACCTTTTACATTTAACACAGTCTTAACACTATAATAATTTGATTATCGGACATTTGTAAAAATAAGGAAAGATGAATTTTGAATTTACTTACTTGTTTGTAATAGGACTACTGGTACTGCTTGGTGCATTTTATCTGAGCCCTTACGAACTTAAGGTTAGCGAAGACGACGAGGAGGAATAGCCCCCGTTTGCAGCTGCCGGCATTTATATATTAACGGCTATTTGGTTAGCCTATAAACTTTAATGGCAAAACGCGAAGTAGATATAGTCATCATCTCTGATGTACATTTAGGCACATACGGGTGCCACGCCAAAGAACTCCTTAAATATCTTAAAAGTATCAAGCCCAAAATGCTTATCCTCAACGGGGATATCATCGATATTTGGCAATTCAGCAAATCGTACTGGCCCGAAACGCACATGAAGGTGGTGCGCCGCATCCTTAAATTTGTTACCGAAGGTGTGCCCGTGTACTACCTTACCGGCAACCACGACGAGATGCTGCGCAAGTTTACCGATTTTAACCTGGGCACCTTTCAACTGTTAGATAAGATAGTACTTAATATCGACGGCAAAAAAGCATGGATCTTCCATGGCGATGTGTTTGATGTTACCATGCAGCACTCTAAATGGCTGGCCAAAATGGGCGCTGTTGGGTACGATACGCTGATACTCATCAACAGCCTTACCAACTGGCTGCTTACTGCCATGGGCAGGCCTAAGATGAGCTTCTCGCAAAAGATAAAGGCTAAGTTTAAGGACGCGGTGAAATTCATTAACCAGTTTGAGCAAACCGCCGCCGACCTTGCGGTAGAGAAGGCCTACAGCTACGTTATTTGCGGACACATCCACCACGCCGAGATCCGCACCATTCAATCTACCGAACAAACAGGCTCTGTGCTGTACCTCAACAGCGGCGACTGGGTAGAAAGCCTTACCTCGCTTGAATACCACAACAACGAGTGGAAAGTTTTTAAATACCTGCCGGATGATTTTAGGCAGGACAACGACGAAGACGACCTAACCGATGCCGAAGACCTGGACGCCAAACTGGATGTACGCACCTTGCTGGAACGATTTAAGCAGGAAGCGAAGTAATAATGTATTAAAGTGATATTAATTAGCCTATGGTCGGTGTTATCACCGCACCATTAACTTAGTCCAAACATAAGTTTACCTGCTATTCATCATTTAATGATCTTGTATACATATTTCTTTACTAAATTGCCCGCAATTATCTATCTATGAAAATATTGTTCGGTATACAGGGTACAGGGAATGGCCATATTAGTCGTGCCCGCGAAATTGTGCCCCTGTTGCAGCAATATGGCGAGGTGGACCTGCTGGTGAGCGGCACCGAAGCCGAGGTAAGCCTCAGTCAGCCATTAAAGTATCGTTTCCATGGTTTTAGCTTTGTGTTTGGCAAAAACGGCGGGGTTGATAACTGGGCCACTTTCAAGATCATGAACCTGCGCCAGCTTTGGAAGGATATGCACAACATCCCCCTAAACCAGTACGACCTGATCATTAACGATTTTGAGCCTGTTAGCGCCTGGGCATGCCGCCTGCAAAAGGTACCGTCGGTTTCATTGAGTCACCAATGCTCTTTCGTATCAAAAAACACTCCCCGCCCATCTAAATGGAACTACGCCGAATGGCTGTTTAAATATTATTCGCCCACCACGCACCATATAGGCTTCCACTTTGAGCGGTACGATGATTTTATCCATACCCCGGTTATCCGCAGCGATATCCGCAATATGGTAACCAGCAACCTGGGCCATTACACGGTTTACCTGCCTGCCTACAACGACAAAACCCTTATAAAGCACTTAAAGGAGACTAATGCCGAATGGCATATCTTTAGCAAACGTACCAAAACAGCCTACCGCGAGGGCACCGTTAACGTGTTCCCAATAAACAACGAGGCCTTTAACAACAGCCTGGCCAGTTGCGCCGGCCTGCTTACCGGCGGTGGTTTCGAAGGCCCGGCCGAAGCATTGTTCCTGGGTAAAAAGGTATTAATGATACCCATGCGCGGGCAGTACGAGCAGCAATGCAACGCCCTATCGGCATCTAAGCTGGGGGTCGAGGTGGTGCACACCATTAATCACGATTTTGTTGGGCGCATTAACAACTGGCTGGCAGACGACCGCCGCATTCCGGTTGATTTCCCCGATGAAACCGCGCAGATCGTAGATAACATGGTGAAGACATACGCCAGGCAATAAAAGATACCAGAGATAAGAATCAAGAGACAAGATAAAATCATATAAGCGTTGGCCCGTGCAATCCGATAGCTAACGAATCCCTTTTAACAGTAGGCTGCGAGGTGGAGGTTTATATACTCTGCCTAACTTTAGCAGCCTATGGCTTTTTAATCATCTGTCGGAGCGCGTCGTTAATTTTATTTAACGACTCGTTTAGCCTTGCAGCCTTTTCTGCCTTTAGCCTTTCCTTTTCGGCGTTTTGCCTTTCTATTTCCAATTCGCTAAGCCTGGCTTGTTCCATTCTTTCTGCTTCAACTCTTTTTCGTGTGGCTTCAACATTATTATCGTGTATTCTAAACTGATTCTCTAACAATACTTTAGAATAGTATTGCGTATACTCAGAGGCATCGAATTCATCAGCCAACGATTTTAAATACGCTTTATCGCTACTGTTAACAAAAAAGGGGGCAGTAAAGTCTGTTGTTAAAGGGATCTTTAGATAAACTTGTACCAAGGTATTTGTTGGTGACAGAAAGTAAAAATAGAAATCGCTGGCAGTTGTATCAAAAGTGTACCTTTTCAAACTTTCATTGTAGCTTATTTTGTTTAAATAAGTTTTAGTAATATTTTTTGCGACCTCTTTTTCGGTGCCGGAATTATGAAGTTTGATCAAATCGGCCAGCGTGGGCGTCGGAGCAAGCTTAAGCCTGGTATCAATATCGTTCAATTCCGGGTGTATTGTAAATATAATTTTGGGGGCGCTGCCATCCACCTCACAATCTATATTTTTATTAGTGTACGAATTTATGCTACCGTTGCCAAGTGTGCCGTTATATGTCCAGGCCGATAAATTAAACGCTTTTTTTAATTTACTAAACGCGATCAGGTCGGTAGACCTAAAAACAATTTCGTTTACTGACCATAACTTATTCACCGAGAATTGAATGGAAAGAGACTTGCTAAAATAAGCCGTGCTTTCCGAGCCGTACCTTTTACCGGTTTTCCTATCCACAAAGTGCGATTCCATCGACTTATAAAAAAATGTATACCCCAGCTTTTTAACAAAATTTATTGCCTGATTAATAACATCATCGCTTTTATGGTTCAGGGCTAAATTGCTTACATCAAAAGCTTGCGAAGATTCGGGCGAATAGGTATCGCCTTGTTTAGCAACTTCCGCTGTTATAGAATAATACATTACAGGTTTTTTATCTTCAACCCCCTCTGCCGAAACTATATTGGCAAAAATATTCCCATTTCTGTAAGTAGTATCATTATTGCCTTCGTTTAATATTTTCCAGGCGGCAAATCCCAGCAACTTTTTTATTTCGGTATACTGTTTTTCATCGCTTATAAAAAATAAAAGTTTAGAGATCCTTTTATCAGCCGAAAACTCCGTTACGCGCGCGCTTAATCCTTTACTAAAATACAGCCTGTGTTCAGTTCCTATTTCATCTATCTTATCATTACTGCCGAAGTTAAAATCATATATAGGCCTCTCATCTAACCCGGTCAAAACAATTTTAAGTTTTTTAAACTCATCGTTTAAAACTTGTACGGCATCGTCGCCATTCATATTAAAAAAATCTATTGATCTTGAAGCGGGTGCTATTGCTACCTTCTTTTTAACGGGCGCTTTAACCTGGGCCCTCAGTTGATTATTAAACGCAATACTTAGCAAAGCGGCAATAAATAATATCTTTTTCATGTAATCGTGTTTCGGTTATAATGTGGTCAGGTATTGGCTAACGCGATAATTTTTGCTATCCGGCGGGCAGAAGCTGCCATCTGTAACCATGCTAATTTAACCCATAGGTAACGCCAATTATATACCCACTATTGGTTATTTTTAAACTTATTCCTGTAACGCCCTACAAATTAGTTATTTATTTTATATTATAAATAGATATTTAATAGTATGATTAATAAGGCACTTTACGCGTCTGCCAAAATTACACCTAAGGTTAAAGGCCTGCACACTTGCAATAATCAATTATGCCCTAACCGCTTTTTTGTGCTAATTTTGCGGGCAATAGCCAACCCCGTATGATCAGTATTTTTAAGGTATTTAACCCGCTTAACGTTTTATGGCTGGCCATTTTAATGTTTATACTGCGCATTGGCTATGTGGCGCAGGTACCTGATAAACTCGAATTTACATTTGTTGAGCCATTTGCCCGCCTGCTAGTGCCTGTATCTTACGAGTACGCGTTTTCGCCTATGGCAAACGTTTTTTTAGCCGGGGTACTTATTCTGGCGCAGGCGTTGCTGCTTAACTACCTGGTAAACCATTTTAATTTATTGGGCAAGCCTACGTTTTTGCCATCGTTAATGTATGTAACCTTAACGTCGTTGTTTAGCCCTTTTATGATGCTCAGCGCGCCGCTCATCTGCAATTTTTTGGTGATATGGATGCTGTTTAAGCTATTTAGTTTTTATAAAGGTGACGATGCAAAATCAACCGCGTTCGACCTGGGGATGATCGTTGCCATTGGCTCTATCATATACCTGCCCTACGTTTACCTGTTTTTAGCTATCTGGATAGCGCTGATCATTTTTAAACCATTTAACTGGCGCGAGTGGGTATCGGGTATATTAGGCTATTTTACTGTCTTCTTTTTCTTCGCCGTGTTTTATTACCTTAATAATAAGCTGGGTAATTTTTATCATATATGGGCGCCGCTGGGCACCAGGTTCCCAAACAGTATAAACATTAATTATTATAACTACCTGGTGCTGGTGCCTGTAGTGCTTATTATAGTGCTGTATTTTTTTAAACTGCAGCAAAACTACTATAAAAGCTATGTGCAGGTCCGCAAATCATTCCAGCTGCTTTTTTTTATATTTTTAATTGGCGGCCTGTCGTTCTACGTAAAATCCGAATTTAACCTCAACCACTTTTTGTTGTGTGCTGTGCCTGCAGCCGTGTTTTTCTCGTACTATTTCATCAACGCCAACATCAGGTGGCTGTACGAAAGCTTGTACTTATTGCTGCTTATCAGCATCATATATTTTCAGTTTAACACTTTTTAACTTTTACATTCGTTCAAATTTCATAGGTTATATTAGTTTTGTACCATGAAATTTGGTGTAGTAATTTTCCCAGGCTCCAATTGTGATGAGGATATCATCCACGTTCTTGAAAATGTAATGGGCCAGCAGGTAGTGCGGTTATGGCATAAAGACCATGATTTGCAGGGCGCTGAGTTTATTGTGTTGCCGGGCGGCTTCTCTTTCGGCGATTACCTGCGCTCGGGCGCAATTGCCCGTTTCTCGCCTATTATGCAGGAGGTTATACAGTTTGCGGCAAAAGGCGGCAAAGTGTTAGGCATTTGCAACGGTTTCCAGATATTGACAGAGGCAGGCCTTTTACCGGGCGCGTTGCTGCACAATAAAAACCGCAAGTTTATTTGCCGCAACATCCACATGAAGACGCAAACCGCTAACTCGCTGGTTACGCAGCTTATCGACCCGCAACGCGCATTAAAAATACCTTTGGCCCATGGCGAGGGTAATTATTTTGCCGATGCAGATGTGCTGAAGGCTATAAATGATAACGACCAGGTGCTGTTTCGCTATTGCGACGAGGCCGGTAATATCACCACCGAAAGCAACCCTAACGGCTCTATAGAAAATATTGCCGGCGTAACTAACATTACCCGCAACGTGTTTGGCTTTATGCCCCACCCCGAGCGTGCGTCTGAAAGCCTGGTAGGTAACGAGGATGGCCTTGCTATTTTCGAATCGATATTGTCACTGGCTAAAGCTTAAATGCTAAACCTGGTTATTGATATTGGCAACACTTTTACCAAGGTAGCCGTTTTTAATAACGATGGCCTGATTAAAGTGGAGCAATACCAGCAGCCAACCCGGGCAGATATCGATGGCTTTTTAAATGATCATAAAATTGACCGGGTAATCATATCATCTGTAAAAACAGAAAAACAACCCTGGCAAGCCCTGCTGGAAAACAAGTTTGCGGTGGTATATTTTAACAGCGGCATAACTGCAGGCATAAATAATCATTACAAAACACCCCAAACACTTGGCGCCGACAGGCTGGCAGCGGTAATAGGGGCCAATTATTTATACCCGGGTGTAAACAATTTGGTTATAAGCGGGGGCACCTGCATCACTTATGACTTTATTGATGCCGGCGCAAATTATTTTGGTGGCAGTATATCACCGGGGTTAAATATGCGTTATAAAGCCGTTAACCACTACACCGCGGCGCTTCCGTTAATTGAAGCCGATAAAAATTTTACAGCGGCGTATGGTGACGATACTGCATCCGCGATACTATCGGGTGTGCAAAACGGGATAAAATACGAGCTGGAAGGTTTTATTAATAATTATACAAATACAGCAAAAGGGTACAACATTATACTAAGCGGGGGCGATAGTATTTTTTTTGATACTCTATTGAAAAATAGCATCTTTGCCCCCTATATTAAAATTGAGCCTTACCTGGTTCTTAAAGGATTAAACGCAGCTATACAAAAGCATAATGATTAAATATATAAGGTTCGTAATAATACTGTTCTTATTTACTGCAACGGCAATTGGCGTAAAGGCACAATCAACTTCTACCACCAGTTCGCCTTATTCGCGATATGGCATTGGCGAGATCAGCCCCATGCTGCTTCCTCAAAATGTTGCAATGGGCGGTATTGGGGTAGCAACCAACCGTATCAATAACTTTTCTACCATAAACCCGGTTAACCCTGCTTCGTACGCTGCAATTGGCTTAACCGTAATGGATATAGGCTTATACGGCAAATTTAACACCCTCGAAAAAACGGGGCAAAAATCTCAAACCAACTCCAACTTCAGGCTTAGCCATATTGCATTTGGCATACCGCTTTCAAAACGCTCGGCTATTAGCTTTGGCTTAATGCCATACAGCGAAGTAGGCTATAATTACAGGCAGATAAGCCAGCTTGCACCCGATACCATTGCTAATTATATCTACAGCGGCGATGGTGGCTTGTCTAAATTTTATTTAGGCTATGGCTTTGGCATAGGTAAGCATTTATCAATTGGTGCCAATATATCTTACATATTTGGCAGCCTTAAAGAAACACAATCAACAGAGGTGCCTGCATTGCCCGGTTTTTTAAACTCGCGCATTGAAGAAGGCAATAGCATAAGCGGTTTAAATTACGATTACGGCATCCAGTACGCTATAGATCTTTCCGAAAAAAGGCATCTTACATTTGGTTACTCGGCATCTGCAAATACAAAACTTAATACAGTTAACAGCTATATTGTAAGCAGCTATTACAGGGATGCTAACGGCGATGAAGGTGTTGCTACCGATAGTATCATCAACAATCAACAGCCATCAGCCAAAATACAGCTGCCAATGGTAAATCGTTTCGGGGTATCTTTCCAAAGTGATGGTAAATTTTTAATTGGCGCCGATTACACCATGAGCAATTGGTCGAAACTTACTGTAGCCGGGGTTAATAAAGGGCTTCGCGATAGCAAAACATTTAATTTAGGCGGCCAGTTTACCCCCAACATCAATTCTTTATCAAGTTATTTTGCCGCGGTTGATTATCGTTTAGGTTTTATTTACGATCAAACCTATCTAAACGTAAACAATACCGATATTAAGCGCTATGCTGCTACGTTTGGCTTGGGTTTACCTTTAAGGTCTAATAACTCCAGTTTTTATAAAATAAACATTGGTGCCGAAATTGGCAAACGCGGCACACTGGTAAACAGCCTGGTTAAAGAAAATTATATTAACGTACACTTATCATTTAGCATTAACGATAAGTGGTTCCAGAAATACAAGTTTGATTAACACGGCATAATGCAAAACAGGTTAAAAAAACTGTGCATTTATTTACCGGTTGTTTTTACAGGCCTGTTTTTGAGCGCCTGCGAAAACGATATAAACAAGGTAAAAGCAATAGCTGCCGCTGATGCTACCAAACCTATACAGATAACTACCGGGGCTAATATAATCCTAAGCGATTCGGCTTTGGTAAAGGCCCAGCTTACTGCCCCGCTGCTTATACAATACGATACCAAAGAAAACCCCTACCAACTAATGCCTAAAGGTGTTAAGGTTGTTTTTTACAATCCCCAAATAAAAGAAGATGCCAATATAATTGCCGATACCGGTTATTATTACAGCCAGAAAGACCTGATAATATTTAAAAAGAATGTAGTGGCAACAAGAAACGACGGCACTGTTTACCGGTCGGAAGAGTTGCTATGGGATAAGAATAAAAAACAGGCTTATTCAAACAAAAAAGTGGTAATGACAAAACCTAATGGCGATGAAATGAGAGGTACCAGTTTTGTAACCGATGATAAACTACAAAATCCCAAGTTTCAAAATTCTACCGCCATCATTCATGTCGATGGCAGCATGCAGCAATAACAAGCCCCTGAATTTTACGCAAATTTTTGTGTTATAGAATTTTAGTAAAAATTGTATCTTGCGCCTCTTTTTGAGAAATATAAAATATATATAGTTGTATGGGTATAATGAGTTTTTTGCGGGAGCGAATGGGAAAGATTCTCGCAGGGGTTATTGGATTGGCGCTTTTTGCGTTTATTGTAGGCGAGGTGGTACAATCAGGTGGTGCTTTTTTCAGGGGCGATGTTAACAACATTGGCCAGGTAAATGGCGAAAATATCCCTTATGTTAAATTTAGCGAAAGGTTAGAGCAAAGCACGCAGCAGTTTAAACAACAGTCTGGTCAAAGCCTTACACCTCAAATTACAAACTACATCCAGGAAACCACCTGGAACCAGTTTTTAACAGAACTATTGTTAAATAAAGAGATAAATAAATTAGGCCTTATTGTTGGGCCCGACGAAAGGCAGGCGATGATAAGCGGGAACAACCCCGATCCGCAGATACAGCGCCAGTTTGTTGGCGCCGATGGCCAGTACGATAAAACCAAACGCGATCAGTTTTTAAATTACCTGCAATCGCCTAAGGTTGACCCTACGCAGTTAAAAGCCTGGGCCGATTTTGTTATTCAGTTAGAAGAAGCAAAAAAACAGCAAAAATACATGGCATTGGTAACCAACGGCCTGTATGTAAACTCGCTTGATGCGCAGGACGATTATATTGCTAAAAATAAATTAGCGAATTTTAAATATACAGTACTTAATTATGCATCAATACCTGATGCTAACGTTAAATTAACTGATGCTGATTACAGCACCTATTATAACGAGCACAAATCGGAATTTAAAAACCCGCAGGAACTGCGCAGCTTTGAATACGTAAGCTTTAACGCGGCCCCGTCTACTGCTGATACCGCTGCTGTAAAAGCACAGGTTGATAAATTGGTAACCGACTTTAAAGCTACCAACAACGATTCGCTTTTTGTACAGATCAACTCTGAAACAAAAGCACAGCTTGCATACATGAAAAAAGGCCAGCTGGAGCCAAGGTTAGATTCTGTAATGTTTAGCGCTGATAAAGGTTTTATTTACGGCCCTTATTTATCAAACGGCAGCTTTAAAGTAGCTAAGCTTGTTGATGCGAAGATTGGCCCCGACTCTGTAAAAGCAAGGCACATTTTGTTAAACCCTACTACCGAAGGTGGTGTTGACAGGGCAGTTGCCAAAGCCGATTCGCTTAAAAAACTTATTGCAGCCGGCAGGCCGTTTGCCGAGCTTGCTAAAAACTTTTCTGTTGATAAAGTAGCTAACGAAAAAGGCGGCGACCTTGGCACTTATGGCCGTAACACAATGGACCCTGTATTTGAAGCCGCAACTTTTGACGCTAAAGTTGGCGACATAAAAGTTGTAACTACCCAATTTGGCGTTCATATCGTTCAGATCTTAGATCAGAAAGGCTCATCAAAAGTGGTTAAAGTAGCGGTGGTTGATAAACCATTATTGCCAAGCACCAAAACAACCGCCGCGGTTTACGCCAAAGCACAAGCTTTTTTAAGCTCATTAACGCCTGAAAACTTTGACGCGCAAGCTAAAAAAGCGGGCTTAACCATTAAAAATGCTGAAGATGTTAATGCTACCGCTGCAAGCGCATTAGGCTTAGATAACGCCCGCGAAGTTGTAAAATGGGCGTTTAAATCAGAAAAAGGCACTTTCTCTGACCAGGTGTTCTCTGTTGGCGACCAGTACGTGGTTGCACGTGTATCGGCTATAAAACCTAAAGGTGTTTTACCGTTAGATGTTGTAAAAAAACAAATTGAGCCGATGGTTCGCATCCAGGTTAAGGGTAAACAGCTTACCGATAAATTACAGGCTGCCTTAAACGGCGCTTCGGGTATTGACCAGGTTGCTCAAAAAGCAGGCAGCACGGTTGTTCCGTTACAAAACATTGTATTTGCTAACCCGGTAATACCAGGTGCAACAGCCGAGTATAAGGTTATAGGTACCGTATTTGGTTCGCAGCCAAATAAACTGTCAAAACCTGTAGCGGGCCAGCAAGGTGTTTACGTATTTACATTAGATAGCTTTACTAACCCTGCGCAGCTTACAAACAACGTTAGGGAGAAACAACAGATAGGCCAGGCGCTTGCACAACGCTCGCAAGGCCAGGTGCTTGATGCCCTGAAAGATAAGGCGAATGTAAAAGATAACAGGGCTAAGTTCTTGTAACAAAAATTTAAAGTAATTTTGCATCCGGCACCAACGTTATAGTTAGTGCCGGATTTTTTTATTTAAGCGGGGGTTATTTCCGCTCACTTTAACTTCCCAAAAGGAAGTCGTAAAAAAGTCTCCCCTATCGGGGGAGATTTAGAGGCGGCTAATTGCCGGATTTTTTTATTTAACGCATCATGGAAATACAGGAAAACATCATCAATAAAGTTGCGCAAAGCGGCCTGGTCACTTTAGACCCTGCCCAGTTTTATGCACCCGGCGAGCGCGTGGTTTATGATATTAAAGATAACCTGTTCCATGGCCTGATGCTGCGCGAGAAAGATTTCCGCGAGTTTGTAAAAACGCACGACTGGGCCCAATACCAGGGTAAAAATGTAGCGGTTACCTGCACTGCCGATGCCATTGTACCTGCCTGGGCATATATGCTGCTGGCAAACCGTTTGGCACCTTACGCCCGGCAGGTTGTTTTTGGTGATGCCGATGTATTAGAAACCGTGCTGTTTGTAAAAGAAGTTGCCGCGCTTGATGTTGAGCAATACCGCGACCAGCGCGTTGTTATCAAAGGCTGTGGCGATGTCCCCGTACCTGTATCGGCTTATGTAGAGCTAACACAAAGGCTAACACCTGTTGCAAAAAGCCTGATGTTTGGCGAGCCCTGCTCTACCGTACCTATTTATAAACGCAAGGATTAAACCGTGCCGCGGTAATTGCGTCTATATCAATCAAATGAAGAAATACTATTTAATCCTGATAATGCTTGCCTGCTTTTCGGCCGCGTTTAGCCAGGAAGTTACCAAAACAAACGAGGTTGCCTTCCAGGCGGGCGAACAGATAACATACAAATTAAAATACGGGATATTTACCGCGGCCGAGGCCGTTATTAAAGTAGAGAACAGCCCCGTAAAGTTTAACAACCACCCCGCGCTGCATATTTTTGCAGATGCCAAAACTGCCGGCACGTTTAACCTGCTTTTTAAGGTGCGTAATAAGTACGAAACGTTTATTGATCCGCACACGCTGATGCCGTACTACTATTCGGAACAACGGCAGGAAGGCAGCTACAAGCATAGCGATAAGGTTACCTTTGACCATGATAACGGTGTAATAACCGCCGATAAAGGAAAATTTCCTTTTAAAGGCAATGTATTTGATTTTTTATCGGCTTATTACTTTGCCCGCAATATTGATGTTTCTAAATTAAAGACCGGCGATAAACTAAACATGCGCTATTTTTTGGAAGACGGTATCCATACCATGACTATTACTTTCATCGGGCGCGAACAGGTGAAGTGCGGGTTGGGCACTTTTAACTGTTTAAAGTTTAACCCAACTATTATCCCCGGGCGCATCTTCAGAAAAAATAGTAAGCTATATTTGTGGATAACTGATGATAAGAACCGCATCCCCGTTAAGGCGCATGTAGAACTTGTTGTTGGCAGCCTGGTAATGGACCTTACGCAGGCCAGCGGACTTAAATACCCGCTAAACCCGGTAAAAAAATAAAACAAATGATCGAAGTAGGAAGCGTGTTACTGCACGAGGATGTTATCAAAAATAATTTTGTTTGTAATTTAAACAAGTGCAAAGGCGCATGCTGCCTGGAGGGCGACTCGGGCGCGCCGCTCAATCATGATGAACTACAGATCCTTGACGATATCTATCCAAAAGTAAAACCCTACATGACCGCCAAGGGCATTGCCACCATTGAAGAGGTTGGCACCTATGTAGTAGATTTTGAAGGCGATTACACCACCCCCTGTGTTGAGGTGAATAAAGAATGTGCGTATGTAATATGGGAAAACGGTATTACCAAATGCGCTATCGAAAAAGCATATGAGGAGGGTGCTGTTGACTGGCAAAAACCGATCTCGTGCCACCTGTACCCTATCCGTATCACCGCCTACCCCGAATTTGACGTTTTAAATTACGACCGCTGGAGCATTTGCAGCCCTGCCTGCTCTTTTGGCGATGAACTGCAGGTAAAAGTGCACGAGTTTTTAAAAGGCCCTCTTATTCGCAAATACGGCGAAGACTGGTACCGCGAGCTGGAAGATACGGTAGCGGGGATCTAATCTTTTTTCACCATACCGAACAACGAATTCCAAATATCCAATACCGAATTAAGAAGCTGCCGCGGGCTTTCAGCCCGTGGTGTAGCACAAAGTTAGCTTTCAGCTGATGTAAGCAGAATGCTTACATCAGGCAATATCACGAGTTACGCTACGCTAAACTCGCGACAGCAATAACTAAGAATATAGGTTCCGCTATTAGCCTTATAGCATTTGTCCATCATCATATACAAGCTTTTACAATTAATTTAAATAATATTGCAGTTTATAATATTTGTTAATGAAAAAGGCTTTAATAACGGGTATAACCGGGCAGGACGGTGCATATTTAGCTGAGTTTTTGCTAAAAAAAGGATACGAGGTGCATGGTATCAAACGCAGGTCGTCATCATTCAATACCGACCGCATAGACCACCTTTACCACGACCCGCACGAAAGCGGTGTTAAATTACAGCTGCACTACGGCGACCTTACCGATGCCATGAACTTAACCCGGCTTATCCAGGAGATACAGCCCGACGAGATCTATAACCTTGGCGCGCAAAGCCACGTTAAGGTAAGTTTCGATTCGCCCGAGTATACCGCCAACGCCGATGGCCTTGGTGTATTGCGCATATTAGAGGCCATCAGGTTATTAGGCCTTACCCATAAAACACGTTTATACCAGGCGTCCACTTCAGAGCTTTACGGTTTGGTGCAGCACGTTCCGCAAAGCGAAACAACGCCTTTTTACCCGCGGTCGCCATATGCCGTGGCCAAACTTTATGGCTACTGGATCATTGTAAACTATCGCGAAGCATATCAAATGTATGCCTGCAACGGCATACTGTTCAACCACGAGAGCCCTATACGCGGCGAAACGTTTGTTACCCGCAAAATTACCCGCGCGGTTGCCAAAATTGGCTTAGGCCTGCAGGATTGCCTGTATATAGGCAATTTATCGGCACAGCGCGACTGGGGCCATGCAAAGGACTACATTGTTGCCATGTGGCTGATGTTGCAGCAGGACAAGCCGGAAGACTATGTAATAGCAACAGGTGTTACCACTACTGTGCGCGAGTTTATTAAAATGGCTTTCGGCGAGTTGGGTATCGATATAGAGTTTAGCGGCAAGGATGAGAACGAGAGAGGTGTTATCATCGATATCGACCAGCAAAAAATTGAAGAGTTAGGCTTAAACGCCGATGCCTTAAAGTTTGGGCAAACCATTGTAAAGGTTGATCCAAAGTATTTCAGGCCTACCGAGGTGGACCTTTTGATAGGTGATCCGTCGAAAGCTAAAAAACAATTAGGCTGGGAACCCGGTTATGACTTGCAAGCCCTGGTTACCGATATGGTACACTCTGACCTGCACCTGGCAAAGAAGGACGAGCATATGAAAAAAGGGGGCTTTAAAACATTAAACTATTTTGAATAGCTTAATACAATAAAGTCCCACCCCTCCCGGCAGGGAGGGCTTTAAAAAAGTCTCCCCTGCCGGGGGAGATTTAGAGGGGGCTAAATTAGTTTACAATTAGCATTATTATGAAGAGAATATTTATCAGCATAACGCTTTTACTGATCACCGCGGGTGTTGCCCGTTCGCAATCGGTATATCAGCCGTACTCGTACGATTTTTACCAGAAGTTTAATGCCGATGCATATTCAACCAAAACCCGCCTGCATACCGCAATAAAACCATTTTTTGTAGATGACTCGCTGCTGATGCACCGCTACGATTCGATCATGAATTATGGCAGCGATGGTGCAAACACCAGCATATTATACCGCAAGCTGTTTAACGGGCATTTAGTTGATGTAAAAGGCGCAAACTCTACCTTTTACGCCGATCTGCTGCCGGATTTTAACGTTGGCCGCGATCTTTCAAACAAACGTAATACTTATTTAAGTTCGCTTGGCCTGCAATTTGGCGGTACAGTTGGCAAAAAGTTTTACTATAATGTATCGGGTTATTTAAACCAGGCCCGGGTGCCCGATTACCTATCTACCTACATCAGGCAGGTGGGCATTGTGCCGGGGCAGGCATATGCCAAAACATTTAACAGCAACGCCAACGATTACTCGTGGGAGTATATTACAGCTACAGCATCGTACACACCTGTTAAATATTTAAACATTAGCGCGGGGCGCGATAAAACCTTCATAGGCGATGGCTACCGTTCGATGCTGCTGTCTGATTACGCATCCCCATACCCATTTTTTAAATTAACAGCCAACCTTGGCAATGTAAAATATATGGCCATGTGGGCCTACTTTAATGACCCTGCCGGCACCAGCGACCGGAATATGGACCGTAACAAATGGGGTATATTCCATTACCTCGACTGGAACGTAAACAACCGCCTGTCGTTTGGCTTTTTTGATTCCATCATATGGAGCAACGTAGACGACCAGGGGCACACCCACGGTTTTGATTTCAGCTACATAAACCCGGTAATATTTTTAAGGCCGGTAGAAGCCGCTAACGGCTCGCCTGATAACGCGCTGATAGGCTTTACAACTAAATACAAACTAACCGATGGGCTAACCGCTTACGGCCAGTTTTCGCTCGATGAATTTACAGCTAAAGAATTTTTCTCGAACCCCGGTTATTCAAACAATAAATTTGGGTACCAGGTAGGTATAAAAGGTGCCAATTTGTTTGGGGTTACCAACCTTAATTACCTGTTAGAAACCAACACGGTAAGGCCATACACCTATTCGGAAAGGGCCAGTATATTAAACTACTCGGCCAACAGCGAGCCGCTGGCGCATCCCTGGGGGGCCAACTTCCGCGAGGTGGTTGCGCTGCTAAACTATTCGTACAAACGGTTTGACCTGATGGGCGAGGTTGATTACGGCCGCTATGGTTTGGATATGAATGGTATAAACTACGGCAAGGATATTTTTCAGAATTACACCACGCCATTAGCCAAATACGGTAACGTTATTGGCCAGGGCTTAAAAACAAATATGGTTTACCTGCAAGGCAAAGTTGGTTATATACTAAACCCTAAATACAACCTTAGGCTGGAACTTGGCGGCATTTACCGAACCGAAAAAAACAGCGACTTTAACAGCAAAACCGCAATGGTAACCTTTGGCGTGCGCAGCTCGTTCCGCCAGATCTATACCGACCTGGCCAGTTACAAAACGCATTGAAAAAATTCACACTAACAAAAAGGGAGCAAGATAATATCCGCTCCCTTTTTTGTTAATATCATTTTAAGGCTTACGCCTGTTTCATTTCGCCTTTTATGGCCCGCAAAAACTCGTTGGCGTGCTGCGATCCGATGATGTAAACAAGGCCATCCCTGTCGGTTAGGTGAATGGCGTCGTTGCCGGCCGCGTAAAAGCGAATGGTGCCTTTGGTATGCAAATTATATACCGGGTTGTTAAACAAATACCTGCTGTACGATCCCTTCTCTACCTTCACAATACTGTTCAGGTCGATCTTTACCCGGCGGGTGCTCCACAGGCCGTCGAGCAAAATACTTTTGTTAATTACCCGGGTGCTAAAGTGCAGCAGGAAACCCATTATAATGGATATGATGATGATAACGAAGCCTACGATGGCTAAAAGGTCGCCGTTGCGTTCGCGCTCGTCGGTAAAAAAATATGCAGCAAAACAAAACATAGCCAAAACCAGGCGAATGGTAATAGGTATCCACTCGCGGCCCAGGTATTGCTTTTCAATAAAAACCGATTTATCGCTCATAATTTATACAGTTCGAATATAGTAACTTTTTTAGTGTTATTACTTACTTTATACCTTTCGCTAAGGCGGTAACCACCTATCCAAATTATATCGCCATTACCGTTTACCAGTATTGGTATGGCGCTCTTTTTATGCAGCGGTATTTTTTCATGAATAAAAAAGTCGCTAAGCTTTTGCCGGGTCTTCATTCCCAGCGGATAAAAAGTATCTCCTTGTTGCCAGGCACGTAATTTTAACGGGTATATCAGCAATTCCGCATCCACCGATACCGCAAACGGGTTATCCCTGATGATCAGCGGGCTATGATCGTGCAGCAAGGTTAGCTTGTAACTGTTATAAATAACGCTTACATCATCCTTAATTATGGCAAACTCAGTATCGGCTTTATCTTTTTTGGGCGATATGATAAGCCGGCCCCTATCTACCACTAAAGTAAACGCGGTGCTTTCAAATATCCTGCCTGCATGCTTGCCCAAGGTGGTTAACAGGTCGTCAACCACTGTTTCGGTAAAGCCGTAACCTTGCAGCAGTTTAAAAAGCAGCAGCCGTTTTGGCGATAGCTTTTTTATCTCGTTTATAGCAATATGCACCTCATTACCCTGGTGTATAAGCAACCGTTTTTTCAGGGCATTCACCTGTTGGTTTAGCAGCATCTCCAAATCCCTGAAAATGCGCAGGTTGTTTTCAAAAGTAGCTTCCAGGCCGGGGTTCAGTTCTTTTAATAAAGGGATAACCTGGTGGCGTATTTTGTTTCTTGCATATTTTACCGAAGCGTTTGACGCATCTTCCACATAGTTTAAACCTTCGGCAGCAATAATTGTCTGTATTTCGTCGCGGGTTAAAAAAAGCAGGGGGCGCGCCAGCTTGCCGTTTTTGGGTAAAATACCATGCAACCCGGCTATACCTGTACCGCGCGTAAGGTTTAACAATATTGTTTCGATAGTATCGTTCTGATGGTGTGCAAGCGAAATGGCGTCATAACCTGCTGATAAGCTGATATCGTTAAACCATTGGTACCGCATATCGCGGGCGGCCATCTGGATAGATATTTTATTATCGGCAGCGTATTGCTGGGTATCAAAGTTAATGGTATGGAAGCTAACGCCCAATTGCGTGGCAAGCTGGCGGGTAAATTCCTGGTCGGCATCAGCTTCGGGGCCACGCAGCATAAAATTGCAGTGTGCTATGCCAAAGTTAAAACCCGCGGCCTTTAATAAGTGGGCCATTAAAACTGAATCCATGCCACCGCTTACAGCCGCCAGTATTTTGCCGGCAGGTGTAAATAAGCTATTTTGTTCAACAAAATCAACAAAGCGTTTTACAGGAAGCATACGCCAAAATTATTAATTTAATAACCCCCGCAAAAAACTAATTTTGCCATTGTGATAAAATACATTCTTAGTACATTTTTTATACTGATAACACTGGCCGTATCGGCACAGAAAAAATCTATTGTACACCTTATCGAGTCAAAAAGCAGCGAGCTTATCAAATTGAACGGCAGGAATGTTATTAAAGTTTATAAGGGTGTTTTTCAGCAGGATTATTCTATTATGCGGTCAGACAGCGCCTACTTCTACGCCGAGGATAACGCTTTTGACGCCTTTAGCAATGTAAATATCACCCAGGGCGATACGCTGAACATTTATTCGGATAAGCTTAATTATAACGGCAATACCAAAGTAGCTATCCTTACAGATAATGTAAAGATGATTGATAAGGATGCTGTTTTAACCACTAACTATCTTACTTATAACACAGCTACCCGCATAGGCACTTACACTGGCGGTGGCAAACTGATCAATAAAGACAATACCCTTACCAGCAAAAACGGTTATTATTTTGCTTTTTCGAGGGATTCTTATTTCCGCTACAATGTGGTTTTGATAACACCCGACGCCCTTATAAAAACCGATACCCTGCGCTACAACAGCGGCAGCCGGATAGCGTATTTTTACGGCCCCACAAACATTTACGATACCAAGGATAAGAAAGACACGCTTTACACCGAAAACGGCTTGTACAACACCGTAACCGAGCAGGCTTTCTTCGGCAAAAAAAACCTGTATAAACAGGGTACTAAAACGCTGACCGGCGATAGCTTGTTTTATGACAAAATAAACGGTTATGGCCGCGCTGTAAAACGGGTTACCTTTCATGACCGCGAACAAAACATAACCCTTAAAGGCGACCTTGCTACTTACTATAAAAAAGGCGAACGCACCGTAGTAACGCAAGACCCTTACGTAATTATTGTTACCGAAGAAAAAGATACCACCAAAACAGATACCGTGCATATACAGCCCGGCGTTAAACAAGCCGACCCCACGGCAGTTAAAGCTTCAGCAACTGTAAAAATGGCCAATGCACTTGCGGTTAAACCTCCCGCAGGTACTGCACCTGTTAAAAGCCTTCAATTACCGGCAGCAAAGGATATCGATAGCTTAACTAAAGTGGGCCAAGGCGCTTTAAACGCCAATAAGACCGCAGCGGCTAACGTGGTGAAAAAAGCGGATGCCCTTGCGGTTAAGCCCCGGCCCGGCGGTATACCTGTTAAACCGGGCACAGTACCGCTGCAAGTGATAACCGATAGCGTTGCCAAAACACGTGCGGAAAACCTTACAGCCGATGCCAGATCAGTTAAGGGAAAAACGCCGGCTAAAGGCGCGGGGCTATCTGCTTTCCCGATGGGAGATACTGTTGCGAAAATAAAACCGCCCGGGAAAAAAGTAAAACGCGATTCGATCTACATTTCTGCCGATACGCTGGAAACACAGATATTGACATACAAGGACCTGAAGATAATGCAGGAGCAGCAACGCCTGCTGAGTATACGCGATACTACTACAAAAGCTAAAAAGTTAAGCGCGGCCGAGCAAAAAAAAGCCGACAAGTTTTTGACCTTAAATGCGCCAAAGTGGATAAACGACACGCTACACCTGTACCGCAACTTTTTTGGGAAACCAAAGCCCGTACCTGCAGCAAGCGCACAAGGCAAAAATAAACTGAAAGATGATGCCGGCGCTTTCGGCACATTAAATAACAACCAACCGGCATCAAAAAACCCTGATGCGGAAGAGGTAGACGACCCTATATTTTTTACCCCGCCGGTTACCTTAAGCGATACGGCAAGGGTAAGGATCATTAAAGCCTACCACAGCGCCAAGCTTTTTAAATCAGACCTACAGGCTAAGGCCGACTCCATGTTTTATAGTTACAGCGACTCCACCCTACGCTGTTTTGTAAACCCTTTGATATGGACACAGGGTTCGCAACTTTCTGGCGATACCATAACCATGCAGATGAAGAATAAAAAGCTGGATAACCTTAATTTGTTCCCCTCATCGTTTATTGTAAATATTGAAAAGGGCGATTCCACAAATTTTAACCAGATAGCGGGTAAAAAAATGAAAGGTTTTTTTAAAAGCGATAAACTGGACCGCATGTATATAGTGGGCAACGCCGAGAGCATTTATTTTAGCCGCGATAGCTTGAAGAAAGTGGATGGCATGCAACGATCATTAAGCAGTAAAATGCGCATTTATTTTAAGAATGGCAGCGCATCAAATATTTTCTTTATCAGTAAGCCCGAGCACAGGTACGGCCCCTTAGCCAAGTTTACCGAGGATGAGCGGATATTGAAAGGTTTTATATGGAAGCCTAAAGAAAGGCCTGTTTCTAAAGAATCCATCATCCCATCATACAACAAAAAAAGGGCGCGTGCACAGGCGGCTGCCGATAAAAAAATCGCCGACGCCAATAAATTAAAATCCGCCAAACCGGGAGATAAGGCAAAAACAGATTCGTTACAAAACAAATTACCGGCAACCGATAGCACCAAAACAAGCGGGAGCAAAGCAGGTGAAGCTAAAACACCTGCACTAAAAGCCCCGGTGGTAAAAGCAAAAACGGATAGTGTTAATACCGGGCAGGCACCCGTTATTAAAGCGCCCGCGGTTAAACCCGGCCAGGATAGCACCACTAAAGGCAGCCCGGTACCTGTTACTAAAGCAGCTGCAGATACCGTTAAACGCAAAACACCCGGTTTTATTAAAGCGAAGAAGGATACTACGGCAACGAGGCCTTAAGCCTGGATTTTTAAAAACTGGATAAGCAGGTCAACCGCGCGGCCGCGATGGCTGATGCGGTTCTTTTCGTCCATGCTCATTTCTGCAAAGGTAATATCGTATCCATCCGGTTCAAATATTGGGTCGTAGCCAAAGCCGGCGGTACCGCAACGTTCTGTACGGATAGTTCCGTTTATTATCCCATCAAAAAAATATTCCTCACCATTCCATATTAAGGAAATTACCGTGCGGAAACGGGCCTTACGATTGTCTATGCCTTTTAGCTTTTCCAGCACTTTATCAATATTCCCCTCGTGGTTGCCATGGGTACCCGCATATCGCGCGGAAAAAATTCCGGGTTCGTTGTTAAGGGCTTCTACTTCCAGCCCGCTGTCGTCACCAAAACAATTAAGCTTATATTTTTGATAGATGTAATGGCTTTTGAGGGACGCGTTTTCGTTAAAAGTTAAGCCGGTTTCGGCAATGTCATCATGGCAGCCAATATCATTAAGGTTAAGCAGTTTTATTTTATCGCCTGCTTTGGCCTGTACCTCTTCTAACTTATGGGCATTATTTGTGGCAAAAACTAATTGCTGCATATTACAGGGTTTTCATGTGTTCCCAAAAGGTTTTCTTATTATCATTGCTGCTCATCATCTCGTCAAAGCTAAAGCTGTACAGCACATGTGTTTTCTTTCCCTGTAAAGGTTTATTAAGCGGCAGGTTACCAATGCCGTCCGGCATCGAATCGCTCCCCATAATTACCAGCCTGGTGGGTTTAAAATAAGCTGCAAGCGCGGCAAGTTTTACCGGGGCGTATTTGTTAACGTTTAAAATGGCTACGTCATCAAGCGATAATTCCTTACGTTTAAGGATACTCTCTAAAGCAGGGAGGTGTGCTGCCGCGATATGTTCTTCATTGGGGTAATTAACCAGCACCAGGAAGTTTTTATTGTTTTTACCCAGATAATTAAATTCGGTATCAGCCGTTTGTACAGTTGGCTGGTGTGTAGTTGAGGTAGCCTCAATGGGTGCCGGCTGCGCTACGGGCTGTTCTGTTATAACAGGAGTAGCAGGTTCCGCAGCTTCGGCTACCGCTAATGTGGTTTCTGCGGCGGGTTGTTCTGCCGGGTCTGGTGCATTTTCAACCGCAGGGGGTATCAGCAGTGCTTTATCTGCTGCAAGCAGGTAAATTTCGTCGTGCATAATGTAACGGAAGGCCTGCGGGTTATCAACTTTCATATTTAACATATTTTAACCAAAAATACCTATTCCTGTTGAAGCATTATAAGCATATTCGTACTACGGCTTAATTATACATTATTATTAATAAATTTTACCGAAATTTGCATTTTTAACGGATAAACTATCCGTGATATTAGTTAACAATTACATGAGAAAAATCGGACTGTCCATTTTAACCTTTTTTATATTTCTGTCATTTGCCCAGGCCCAGGTACGTACACTTGATAAAATTGCGGCTGTTGTAGGCGGCAGCATCGTCCTTCAATCAGATATCGAGCTGCAATATGCACAATACCTGGTAAGCGGCCAGCGCCCCAACCCAAGTGTTAAGTGCCTTATCCTTCAAACCCAGCTAACACAAAAATTACTTGCCCAGCAAGCAGTTATTGATAGCGTACAGGTAAAAGACGAGGAAGTTGACAGTGAAGTTGACCGCCGTATGCGGTCTTTTATACAACGCGCGGGTAGCCAGGACAGGTTAGAGCAATTTTTAGGCCGTTCGATAATTCAATATAAAGACGAGATGCGCCCGGACATTAAAGAATCGCTGGTGGCGCAGCGTATGCGGGCAAAGATCACCGAAAAAGTGAACACCACGCCGCAGGATGTAAAAAATTACTTTGAAACAATGGCTAAAGACAGCCTGCCTACTTATAACAAAGAGGTTGAAGTTGGCGAGATCGTTTTTTCGCCTAAACTGATCAAAGAAGAGAAAGAATTTTACAAGCAAAAAGCCGAAGAATTAAGAGCAAGGATTAAAAAAGGTGAAGATTTTGGCACATTGGCAAGGCTATACTCGCAAGATCCGGGTTCTGCTCCGGAGGGTGGCGACCTTGGCTTTTTTGACCGTACGGCAATGGTAAAGGAGTTTACCGCGCAGGCGTTTAAATTAAAAACCGGCGAAATATCCCCTGTATTTGAAACCGAAAACGGGTTTCACTTTTTACAAGTGATAGAACGCCGCGGCGAGCAGGTACATGCACGCCATATACTGGTAATACCAGCCATTACGCAGGCAAGTTTAGACCGCTCAAAAGTTACTGCCGATAGTGTTTATACCCTGCTAACAACAGCCAAAAGCTTTGATTTTTCGAGCGCTGCGGCATTTTATTCGGATGATAAAGAAACTAAGTTTAACGGTGGCATGATGTTAAATGCTGAGAATGTTCAAACACGTTCTACCTACATCCCAACTGATAAGCTTGACCCGCAGGTTGCCTTGCTTACCGATACCATGAAAGTAGGTTCGATATCGAAGCCGGCATTATTTACCGACCCGCAAACAGGCAAAAAAAGCTACAAAATATTGTACCTGAAATCGGTTACTAACGCGCATAAAGCCAACCTTGAACAGGATTTTGCCAAACTGAAAGAGGATGCTACTAACCAGAAACTTACCCGTACCATAACGCAATGGTTTGATAAACGCCGTAAAGAAACATTTATTAAAATTGATCCCGAGTACCAGGATTGCCCGCCTTTAAAAGGCTGGGTATCTGCTGAAACCACCGCCCAAGCCAAAACGGAATAATATATGCAATACCGCTCGGATGTTGAGGCTGCTGATGCCCTGAAGAAAGCTTATGAGCAAATTAGGGCAGAAATTGGTAAAGTTATAGTTGGCCAGGATGAAGTAATTAAGTTTGTACTGATATCCATTTTCAGCAACGGGCATTGCCTGCTTGTTGGTGTGCCAGGGCTTGCCAAAACGTTACTTGTGCAAACGGTAGCACAGGTGTTAGACCTCGACTTTAAGCGCATCCAGTTCACCCCCGACCTGATGCCTTCTGACATTATTGGTTCGGAGATATTGGGCGAAGACCGTAACTTTAAATTTATACGCGGCCCGGTGTTCTCAAACATCATACTGGCCGATGAAATAAACCGCACACCACCAAAAACACAGGCGGCTTTATTAGAAGCCATGCAGGAAAAATGTGTAACGGCCGCGGGTGTTACACACACGCTTTCCAAGCCGTTTTTTGTACTGGCTACACAAAACCCTATTGAACAGGAAGGCACCTATCCGTTACCAGAAGCACAACTGGACCGCTTTATGTTTAATGTTGCGTTAAACTACCCTTCGTTTGCAGAAGAACTGCAGGTGGTTAAAAATACCACAAGCACATTACAGGCCAGTGTTAGCAAACAATTAAATGCCGACCAGATCATTTACTTTCAGCAATTGGTACGTAATATCCCCGTTAGCGATAATGTACTGGAATACGCTGTTAAGCTGGTTTCAAAAACCCGCCCAAACAGCGAGTTTGCAAGCCCGCAGGTAAAGCGTTTGCTAAACTGGGGCGCTGGCCCGCGCGCATCGCAATTTCTTATCCTGGGGGCTAAATGCCATGCTGTGTTAAACGGTAAGTATTCGCCGGATATTGAGGATGTGCAGGCCGTGGCCAAACCTATACTAAGCCACCGCATAGTACGCAGTTACCACGCCGAAGCCGAAGGATTAACCGCCAATGATATTATCGAGCAGTTGTTTTAGGTTGAAATCCTAAAATCAGAAAAGGTTAGGGAAATCTAAAATCGTAATTCTTAAATCTAAAATTCCTTTAGTTTTCTACAGTCGAGAAGATCTCCAGCAGCACATTCCACCTGTGGTTGGCATCTATTTCCCATATGCGCACATAGTTATAGTTATTAACGATATTCCCCTTTTTTATGCGGGCAGTGCCATAGGTATATGCCAGATCGTTACTGGTAGATCGGCCCACGTTTACGGTTTCGCCGGATATGCTGATGCCTTCGTTATCTAAAAACTTCAGGATCTTATCGGTACCGGTAATGGGTTCAAAACCAGGGAAATAGTAACGTGCTTCGGGGCTTAAAAACTCTTTATATGCAGCCAGCGACGATAATGAAAGCGAGTGATTGAAAGTTTTATCTGTTGCAGTTAATATATTTTTACCCGCAAACGGATCTTTACTTGGCGCCTTTTGCTTGCCCAGGTCCGGTTCTTTAAAATCGGTCACTAATTCCTGCTCAGGCTCGGGATGCTGTATGCCCAGGTCTATCAGCAATTTAAATTTACCATCGGCATCTAACCGCCATACAGAAACATAATCGCCATAAACCTTATCATCATCTGATTTGCCATTTTGGTATACATAGGGGCCTGCGGTAAAACCCAGGTCGCCATTGGCAGATATACGTGCAATTTTAGGCTGCCAGCTTAGCTTACCCGGCTGCTTATCAATACTGTTATAAAACTCGGTAATTTTAACCGCGTTAGGCCTAAAAACAATCCCCTCTGCATCGGTAACAGCTAAAAAGCCCTCCTTAATCCCTTTACGTTCTACTAATTTATTAAAATTTTCTTCGGCAGTTACAACCGAGGAAACTTCAACCTTTGTTTGCGACATGGCCGAAAGGCTAAGCCCCGATAATATTATAGCAGCTAATAATGATCTCTTCATGGTGACGATAGTATTGTTTTGGTTGGGCAATTTAATATTATTTTAACTGAAACATAAAGCCCGCCGGGGCAAAATTGTTTTTACGCTTTGCATTATTTATATCCGTATCCAATCGGTGGTACCTTGTTTATTATCGTTTAACTGGAACCCAATATTCTTAAGGCCTTCGCGTATCTTATCAGATGTTGCGTAGTCCTTATTCGCTTTGGCTTCGTTACGCAGCTTTATAACCAGGTTCATCAGGTCATCGGTATCGGCATTTTCATTATCGTCCTGCTTTAAACCTAAAACATCAAAAAAGAAATCGTTGTAGGTTTTTTTCATCCGCTCAAATGTCGCCGCCGTTATCTCGCCCGAGTTACGTGTATTAGCCGAGTACGAATTGATCCACTTGGATAGGTTATTTAACGCCTCTAACGTTTTTGGCGAATTAAAATTGTCGTTCATGCTGTGATAGCAATCATCGCAGAACTCATTTATGGCCTTATCCGTTTCTTCATCAACGCCGGTAACGGCATTCTGTTGAAGCACTGCCAGCTTTTTAGCCGTCTCTGCCAGCTTTTTATAAAAGATCTCTGCCGCTTCAATAGCCTCGTTACTAAAATCAACCGTACTACGGTAACTGGCCTGCATAAAAAAGAACCTCACTGTCATAGGGCTGTAGCCTTTCTTCAATAAGGGATGCGCGCCCAAAAATAATTCGTGCGGTAAAAAGCTGTTCCCTAACGATTTTGACATTTTTTGCCCGTTGGTAGTAAGCATATTGGTATGCAGCCAGTACGATGCCGGGTTTTTACCGCAGCAGGCCACGTTCTGCGCTATCTCGTTGGTATGGTGGGTGGGCATCAGGTCGATACCGCCGCCATGGATATCAAACTGGTGGCCCAGGTACTTATTGCTCATGGCCGAGCACTCCAGGTGCCAGCCCGGGAAACCCATACCCCAGGGCGACGGCCACTTCATTAAATGTTCGGGCTTGGCTTTTATCCAAAGCGCAAAATCAAGTTTGCCGTGTTTCTCGTTCTGGCCACCAAGGCTGCGGGTGTTGTTCAGCATGTCTTCCAGCTTCCGGCCGTTCAAAATGCCGTAATCCTGCGTTTGGTTGTATTTTTCTACATCAAAGTAAACCGAGCCGTCAACCTCGTAAGCATATCCCTTTGCCAGGATATCTTTAACTAACTCTATCTGCTCTATAATGTGGCCGGTAGCAGTAGGCTCGATACTGGGTGGCAGGGCATTAAATACCTGCATCACACTGTGGAAATCAACCGTGTACTTCTGTACAATTTCCATTGGCTCTAACTGGGCTATTTTTGCTTTTTTGGATACTTTGTCTTCCCCTTCGTCACTATCGCCTTCCAGGTGGCCTGCATCGGTTATGTTGCGCACATAGCGCACTTTATAGCCCAGGTGCAAAAGGTACCTGAAAATAAGATCGAAAGAAATAAAAGTACGGCAGTTGCCTATATGTACATCGCTATATACAGTGGGGCCGCAAACATACATGCCCACATGGCCCGGGTTTAGCGGTATAAATTCTTCTTTTTTACGTGTTAAAGTGTTGTAAACAAACAATTTTTGTTCCATGTGCGCAAACTTACAATTTTAGGCGTGGAGTTTAATTTGGAAGATGTTATTTTAATACCAGTACGGTGCTTAAAGGATAATGGTCTGACAATTTTTTCTCGATGATCTTGTATTCCCATACATCAAACTGCGGGCTGGCCATTACGTAATCTATCTGGTAATTTGGGAAAGCGCCATTGTAGGTACGCCCAAGCCCCGCCCCTTTTAAGCGGAAAGCGTTTTTTAATCCTTTTGCCATTTGGTTTACTGCGAATGATGATGGCGTATCGTTAAAATCGCCGGATATTATATAAGGGTAGGGGCATTTTTTGGCGTGATCCTTAATGATAAACACCTGCTCGGCACGTTTCTGAAAAGCTGTTTTTAATTTCCAGCCAACGCGCTTGGTTGCGCTGATATCTGTTTTGCCTTTCGACGACAGGTTACCCAGGTACTTATAATCCTGCGGATCGAAACTGATAGACTGCAGGTGGACGCTATACATACGGAATATACCGCCGTCTTTTTCAACATCAACATATACACACTGGTTACCGCTGCCCTTAAACGCCAGCTGCACCAGCCCGTACGATTTTATAGGGTATTTAGAAAATATAGCCATGCCAATGGATTCGCTGGCGCTGGTCATGGTGGGTTCAAAATAATAATGACTGGCACGCATTATCCTTTTTACCGAATCTATCATATCATACTGGCCTTTTTTACGGGTAAAAAATTCCTGTATGCCAATAATATCCGGCTGCTCCTGGCCTACCAGGTCAAGTATCTCGTGCTTGGTAGATATATCGTTTTTTTCGCCATAGCGCTTAAAGTTATGCACGTTATAGGTCATTAAACGCAATTGTTTTTGAGGCGTTGTCTGGCTTGCACCCGCCGGCAGGCGTATCCCTATATTACCGGTTAAAACATTCCACCCTATTAATATAGCAATCAGCGACAGGCCAATGTACCAGCTTTTGCGAATAAGCCAGTAAAGCATCATAAGCAAGTTTGCCACAAGCATGGGTGGGTAGGCCAACCCAAAAAACGCTATAGGCCAAAACTTGCGCGGGTCTGCGTAAGGGGCGAGGTAACCAAGCAGCAGGGCAATGCACAGCAAATAATTTATCCACAAAAAAACCTTATCAATAAGGGGTAATTTGCTTTTTTTAGCCTTCATTGTTGTTGCTTGCTCTAAAAAGGGTTTCTTTTTCGTGTTTGGTAAGGCTATCGTACCCGTTTACCGAAATTTTATCAAGTATGCGATCTATCTCTTCCTGCTTGGGTGTAGATGATGTTTTGCGTTGGTTACCGTTGTGGCTTACAACTTTCATTTTGGGCTTAGCCGCAGCCAGTTTATTGATGCTGCCTATCCAATCATTACCGCGCTGCAGCTGTTTGATGTAGATAAAGCCAAATAAAGCCCCGCCCAGGTGTGCAATTTCGCCGCCGGCATTAGCGCCTGCAATGCCTAAAAAGTCAATTATCACGTAAAACAGCGCTATCCATTTCAATTTTACCGGGCCAATTAGTATTAATGATATGGTATAATTTGGCAGCAGTGTAGCTGTGGCAATAATAATAGCCATTACACTTGCCGATGCGCCAACCAATGGGCCGCCGGCCGCCGCGTTTATACTGGTAAAAGCCGGTAAAAGATTATAACACGCCACAAATAACAGCCCACCCGAAAGCCCGCCTAACAGATATAAACCTATTGTGCGTTTATTGCCCAGGTATTCTTCAAATATCTGCCCCATCCAATACAACCAAAGCATGTTAAATAAAATGTGCAGCACACCCGCATGCATAAACATATAGGTAAACGGTGTCCAGAAACGGTAGAGTAGTTTGGGCAGGGAGGCAGGTAAAAGTAAATATTCGTTGGTGAATGTTAATACCAGGCTGTTACCAAACCCTCTGAACAATTGTTCAACTACAGCAAGGATATTTATACCCAAAAAAACAATTACGTTTATACCAATAAGCAGGCTAACTTTGTTGCCCGATCTTAATAGCTTAAACTGTATATCTTTCCAAAGGGTATTCATACATCAATTTTATAAATGATTAACCGCTGCTAATAGAAATTGTTGGGCTTTTTTATCCCCCAAAGCTTAATTAACAGGAAGCCAAATAACGCCCCGCCTAAGTGGGCAAAGTGCGCGACATTATCCCCCGCAAAACGGCCCACACCGGTAAACAACTCTATAGCCACATACCCTATAACCACATATTTTGCTTTAATAGGTACAGGGATAAACATGATCATCATCTCCAAATTAGGGAACAGCATAGCGAAGCCTACCAGTATACCAAATACAGCCCCGGAAGCGCCCAGTAATGCCCCGCCATAAATATTTTTTAAATCCTCTGCACGTTGGCCATATATCTCATAAGATTGCACTAACTGCGGATTGGCAATTGTAAACCCACCTGTAATAGCATGTACCTCTATGGCTTGTATAAATGTATAAAGCACATAACCGCCTATGCCTGTGAGGAAATAGTAATTAAAGAATTTTTTTGACCCCAATGTATATTCAAGCATTGGCCCGAATGATACCAGCGCAAACATATTAAAAAAGATATGCCCAAAACCGCCATGCATAAACATGTAAGTAATAATTTGCCACGGCTTAAAAAATGGGGAATTAAAATAATAAGCAGACAATAGGGCCTGTAAATTAACAAACTGCGCCAGCGCGTATGTAGCAATAAAAAATATGATGTTAATGATCAGCAGGTTTTTTACAACCGGTGGCATATTGGCAAAAGGTGATTGCATTGTTTATATATGTAATTTTGGTTTAAGCCTTATTTATTTTTCAAATCGTTCTGCTAATTCGTTAAGCGTAAAGGTACTAATTACAGGCTTGCCATTTAGGGCCAGGTTTGGCATCTGGCAGGCAAAAAGCTGGTCTACCAGCTGGTTCATTTCTTCCATAGATAGCTTTACCCCTGCTTTTAACGCGGCATTGCGCGCCAGCGAGCGGGCAAGGTTGTCGCGCTTATCTAACTTTAATACAGCCAGGTTGTTTTTAAAACCTTCCAGCAACTGTTCCAGCATCTGGTGTTCGCTGGCATCGCGTATATCAGCCGGTACGCCCTCTACCACAACGGTATTGCGCCCAAACTCGCGGATATCAAAACCAAGCGCACGGATATCAGGTAACAGTTCCTTCAATAACTCAAAATCGCTGCTGTTTAGTGTAACCGACTGCGGAAATAAACTTTGCTGACTAACCCCGCTATGCGTTTGCAATTGCTGCAAAAAACGTTCGTACAAGATCCGCTCGTGAGCGGCCTGCTGGTTGATGAGCATAAAGCCCGATTTTATCTGCGACAGGATAAACCTGTTATGCACCTGGAAGAACTGTTTCTCGCTGCTTTTGGTGATCTCCTGCTCGTTCACCGGGATCCTCTTCTCCTCGTGCATCTGGTGCTGCAGGGTGTCTTCTTTTTTGCTGATCTCGTACAGGGTATCCCAGTTACGCGGGATAGCCGTATGGTGGTTATTGGTATCGCGCAAAAAAGGGATTTCCCGTTCGCTTGCTTTTTTCTCGGGCGCAAAGGGGTTAAAATCGGGGTTGAAGACAATGGTAGGCTGTACTATCTCCTCAAAAGGTTTTTGAGTGATGAGGTGGCCTATGCTGTTCTCCTGGTCAAAATCAAGCGTAGGCGTAATATTATATTTTCCGAGCGAACGTTTTACCGCCGAGCGGATAATAGCATAAATAGATTTCTCATCCTGGTATTTGATCTCGGTTTTTGTAGGGTGTACGTTGATATCGATCTTGGCCGGGTCGATATCTATAAAAAGCACATACAACGGGAAGGTCTCATCAGGCAATAATTCCTGGAAAGCTGTTAGCACTGCATGGTTCAGGTATGCATCCTTTATAAAACGGTTGTTCACAAAAAAGAACTGTTCACCCCGGGTCTTTCGTGCAAACTCGGGCTTGCCTACAAAACCACGCAGGTTGATGATGGTGGTTTCCTCTTCAACAGGTACCAGGCGCTGGTTATAATTGTTACCAAACAGGTGCACAATGCGCTGTTTCATGATAGACGATGGCAGGTGATAAACCTCCTGCCCATCGTGGTGCATGGTTAAAAACACCTGCGGGTTAGCCAATGCCACGCGTTGAAACTCGTCGATGATGTGGCGCATCTCCACCGGGTTACTTTTTAAAAAGTTACGGCGGGCAGGTGTGTTGTAAAAAAGGTTTTTGATAGAGATGGATGTGCCAAAATTAGCCGAACAGGCCTCCTGGCTTATCACTTCCGATCCTTCTATCTGGATGCAGGTACCCAGTTCGTCCTCGTGGCGGCGGGTTTTTAGTTCCACCTGGGCAATAGCCGCAATGGAAGCCATGGCCTCGCCCCTGAAACCCATGGTACGGATAGCAAAAAGGTCTTCGGCCTTACGGATCTTTGACGTGGCGTGGCGTTCAAAACACATGCGCGCATCAGTAAGGCTCATGCCGCAACCGTTATCAATAACCTGTATCAGTGATTTGCCGGCATCCCTTAGTATCAGCTGAATTTTATCGGCACCGGCATCTATCGCGTTCTCTATCAATTCTTTTACCGCGGATGCTGGTCGCTGCACTACTTCGCCGGCGGCAATCTGGTTGGCAACGGCATCCGGTAAAAGCTGAATTATATCTGGCATTAAAAATATTTCCCTTCTCTGTTTAGCCTCTCCCTGCCCTCTCCATCCCGATAGCTATCGGGAGAGAGGGTTCAAAAAGGTAAAGCCCCTCTCCTTTGGAGAGGGGTTGGGGTGAGGCTTTTATTATACACCCTTTTCAGGTGCTAAATTAAATATTTGATTGCATAACTTTACCGTTACATACTTGTATATACTATTTACGTTAATAATATTTACATCTACCTGTTTATTAATATGAAGAAACTCTGGCCCGTGCTGCTTTTGCTCGTAGCGGCATGCAAACAAAAAGAATACAATGCCGACCTGCTTGTAAAAAACGCCCTCGTATATACTGTCGACAGTACCTTTACTACCGCCAATGCCTTTGTGGTTTACAGCGGCAAAATTTTAGCCGTTGGCGATATCGACACCCTCGAAAAAAAATATTTTGCCCGCGAAGTGATTGATGCCGGCGGCAAAGCGGTTTACCCGGGTTTTATTGACGCGCACGCGCACTTTTACGAATATGGGTTGGGGCTGCAGGATGTAAAGTTAGTTGGCACCAAAAGCTGGGATGCGGTTGTAGATTCTGTCAGCAATTACGCAAGGCACCGTACCAACGGCTGGATAATTGGCGGCGGCTGGGACCAAAATATCTGGAATAATAAAACCTTCCCCAACAAAGCCAAGCTCGATTCGCTATTTCCTGTAAGGCCGGTGCTGCTTAGCCGTATCGACGGGCACGCCGCAATAGCAAACCAGGCCGCGCTAAACATTGCTGGTATAAAACCAGGCCAAACCATTACAGGCGGCAAAATAGAAACCATTAACGGCAAACTTACCGGTATACTGGTAGATAATGCTGTAGGTATAGTTACCCGTAAAATACCCCCACCTACCGAGCAAGTTACACAAGCCGCGTTATTGGATGCACAGCAAAATTGCTTTGCAGTTGGCTTAACCACTGTTGACGATTGCGGCTTGCCTTATACCATGGTAAGCACAATAGCTGCGCTGCAGCATAAAGGCGCGTTAAAAATGCGCCTGTATGTAATGCTGGCCGACCAGCCCGAAAATTACGAGTACCTGTTTAAGCGTGGCGCATATAAAACACCCGGCCTTAATGTGCGCGCGTTTAAGGTTTATGCCGATGGCGCACTGGGTTCAAGGGGCGCTTGCCTGCTGCACCCCTATACCGACCAAAAAAACTGGAACGGTTTTTTATTAAGCCCGAAAGCGCATTTTGAAGAAGTGGCTAAAAAAATAGCAGCGCATGGTTTCCAGATGGCTACGCATGCTATTGGCGATAGCGCCAACCGGGTGATGCTAAAAATTTATGCCGAAAACCTGAAAGGTAAAAACGATAAACGCTGGAGGATAGAACATGCGCAAATAGTAGCGCCCGAGGATGTTAAGCTTTTTGGCGATAACAATATTATCCCATCGGTGCAGCCAACACATGCCACATCTGATATGGTTTGGGCCGTTAAACGCCTCGGGGCCGAACGTTTAAAAACCGGTTATGCGTACAAAGCGCTTTTAAAACAAAACGGATGGATGCCGCTGGGTACCGATTTCCCGGTAGAAAACATAAACCCGCTGTACACGTTCTATGCAGCAACCGAGCGTAAGGACCTGAAAGGTTTCCCCGAAGATGGCTTTCAAATGGATAACGCGATTGACCGCAAAGAAGCCCTGAAAGGTATGACCATATGGGCAGCTAAAGCAAATTTCGAAGAGCATGAAAAAGGGAGTATCGAAGTTGGCAAATATGCCGATTTTGTAATACTCGATCAGGATATCATGAAGATAAAAGGTAGCGCGCTGCCAAAAGTTAAAGTTTTAAAAACGTATATAAATGGTGTTAAGGTTTATGAGAAAAAATAGGCGGAATATTTGCCTCCTTTTATTGTCGGGGTTTGTACTTTTTAACAGCGCCTGCGCGCAAAACCCACCATTAACGGGTAAAGCTTATGTAAAAGAGCAGCTATCAGCCGAGCAGGCAACAGTATTGCTTAATAACGAAAAGCACCTTATCCCCCTTCAAAACCTGGATAATAATAAAATAGCCAGCATTCGTTTTTCGGGGATCTACGCGGCAGGTTTTGACAGCCTGCTGAACAAGTATGCCAAAGTAGACCTGTTTAACGGTTTGGATTACCTAAGCGTAAAAACGCTTGATAATTTATCGCAGGATACCAAATTTTATAACACCCTTATTGTGCAGTTAACCGATGCTGAGGTTAATAACCTACAGATCATTGGGTTTATAAACGATAATCAAAAAATGAAGAACGTTATCGTTTCGCTTATTGGAAACGGTAATTCATTAACAAAATTAAACAGTATTACCTCGCCCGTTATCTGGTCGGCACGGGTATCGCCGGTGGCAGCTTACTTTAGCGCGCAGGCTATTTTTGGCGGTGTAGCTATAACGCAGCGGTTAACAAAATCCTACTCGGCCAAATATGCGGCTAACTCCGGATTTTTAACAAGCAAAACACGCCTGCAATATACCGTGCCCGAAGATGCAGGCATCAATGCCGATAACCTTACCAAAGCCATTGATGATATTGCCCGCGAGGCCATCAGCAGCCGTGCTACACCAGGCTGCGTAGTATTAGTTGCTAAAGATGGTAAAGTGATATTCAACAAAGCGTATGGGTACCATACCTATGATAATGCCATCCCCGACAGGATAACCGATATTTTTGATGTGGCATCCATGACCAAGATCTCGGCCACAACGATGGAGGCTATGCAGCTTTATGATGCAGGGAAATTACACCTCGATTCGACCCTGGGTACTTATATGCCTATTACGCGCAACACCAACAAAAAAACCCTTAGCGTTCGCGAGTTGTTAGAGCACCAGGCAGGGTTGATACCCGACATTTCTACTTTTGAGGCCATAAGACCAACCGACCATAGCACAGATTCATCCGCGGCATTTCCAACCAAAGTGAACGAAAACTATTATGTCCGCAAAAATTACTTTGATGAAGTAATGCTGCCCGCAGCCCTGCGCTCGGTGGTGAAAACCCGCGGGCAATATGTATACAGTGATGTGGGCATGATATTTATGCAGCAGATAGAGGAAGCTATTACCGCTATCCCGCTAAACAAATATGTGCAGGATAAATTTTACAACCCGCTGGGGATGCAAACCGCAGGTTTTTTACCACTTTACCGTTTCCCGGCCAACCGCATACCGCCAACCGAAGACGACAGAAAAGATCGCAAAACGCTGATAGACGGCTACGTGCACGACCCTACCGCTGCCCTGATGGGCGGTGTGGCCGGCCATGCCGGTTTATTTGCAGGGGCAAACGATATAGCCATACTTTACCAGATGATGCTTAACCGCGGTACCTATGGCGGCATACAATATGTAAAACCCGAAACGGTTGACCTGTGGACATCCAAACAATCGCCGGTTAGCAGGCGCGGTTTAGGTTTTGACCGCTGGGACCCAATTGCCGACAGGCATTACCCATCCAAATCAGCATCGGATATGGCATACGGCCATACCGGCTTTACGGGCACATGCGTATGGGTTGATCCTAAATACAACCTGGTTTATGTGTTCCTATCCAACCGTGTGCACCCAAATGTGGGCAACAAACTTGGCAGCCTCAATATCCGCCCCAGGATCCAAGACGCGGTTTATGAGGCGATACAGAAGGGGATGTAATACACGTAACCAATATACAAGAAAAGCCACGGCATGCCGTGGCTTTTCTTGTTCAAGATTTTGTCATGCTGAACGTAGTGAAGCATCTATTCGCCGTCCTGTCGCACATAAGCATGGCGTACATTAGATCCTTCGTTCCTCAGGATGACAGTTGTATCGAATCCTTAATTTATCCACTCAAATTTAGTATAAGGTACAAGCGCCTCGGGCACTTTAATCCCCTTATCCGTTTGGTTATTCTCCAACAATGTGGCTACAATCCGTGGCAGGGCCAGTGCGCTGCCATTAAGGGTGTGGGCCAATTGTGTTTTACCCTCCGCATTGCGGAAACGCAGTTTAAGACGGTTGCTTTGAAAGGTCTCGAAGTTTGATACTGAAGATACTTCCAGCCAGCGTTGCTGCGCGGCGCTCCAGGTTTCCATATCATAGGTTAATGCGCTGCCAAACCCCATATCGCCGCCGCAAAGGCGCAATACACGATAAGGTAAACCCAGTTTTTGCAGCAAGCCCTGTACATGGGCGCTCATATCTTCCAGTACTTCGTATGATCTATCAGGATGCACCACCTGTACAATTTCAACCTTATCAAACTGGTGCAGGCGGTTAAGGCCGCGTACATGTGCGCCGTAAGAACCGGCTTCGCGGCGGAAACAAGGTGTGTGCCCGCAGTTTTTAACCGGCAGTTCTTCACCCTTTAAGATCACATCGCGGTACATATTGGTAATGGGCACCTCGGCGGTTGGTATCAGGTACAGGTTATCTATCCCAACATAATACATCTGGCCTTCTTTATCCGGCAACTGGCTGGTACCAAAACCCGATGCCTCGTTCACCATCAGGGGTACGCTTACTTCGCTATAACCTGCTTTCTCGGCTTCATCAATAAAAAAATTAATAAGTGCGCGCTGTAGTTTGGCACCTTTGTTTTTATATACAGGAAAACCGGCACCGGTTATTTTAACACCCAGTTCAAAATCTATCAAGTTGTATTTAGCAGCAAGCTCCCAGTGTGGTAAAGCGTTGGCAGGCAATTCAGGGATAGTACCATTCTCCAATACCACTTCATTTTCCTCCGGCGTTATGCCTTTAGGTACCGATGCATGCGGCAGGTTGGGTAATAATATCAGCTTTTGATAAAGGTTTTCCTCGATAACGGCCAACTCATCATCAAGCTTTTTGATATAATCTTTAGAATTACCGGTTTGGGTTTTTAGTTCTTCTGCTTCCGCTTTTTTACCGGCGCGCATAAACTCGCCAATTTGTTTGGCAGAAAGGTTGGCAGCGGCTTTTGCTTCTTCGCTGGCCCGTTGCGATATCAAACGCTCGTTATCCAAACTGATCACTTCATCAACCAATTCGGGCTGTTTGAAATTTTTTACAGCCAAACGTTCTAAAACCTGTTCCCTGTTATCGCGGATATAACTAACTTGCAGCATTGATTTTATTTTAAAAGGCAAAGATATAAATAAGTCCATAGTCCATAGTCCATAGTCGATAGATTTTCTGTTGGCAGCTATGGTCCATCGTCTATGGACTATCGACCGCGAATTTATGAGCACCACCGGCAAACTCTATTTAGTACCCACACCCATAGGCAACCTGGAGGATATGACCTTCAGGGCTATCCGTATTTTAAAAGAGGCCGACCTGATACTGGCCGAAGATACGCGCACTTCGGCGCCGATGCTGAAGCATTTCGAGATCCAAAATAAAGTGTTCGCGCATCATCAGCATAACGAACACCAATCCAGCAACGAGATCATTAAGTTCCTGCTGATGGGGCAAAACATCGCGCTGATAAGTGATGCCGGCACCCCCGCCATATCCGACCCCGGCTTTTTCCTGGTGCGCGAGGCGCTGAAATTTAACATAGTCGTAGAGTGCCTGCCCGGCGCAACAGCCTTTGTGCCCGCGCTGGTTAATTCGGGTTTCCCTACGGATAAGTTTTGTTTTGAAGGTTTTTTGCCGCTAAAAAAAGGCCGCCAAACCCGTTATAAATTTTTGGCTACTGAAGAGCGCACCATTATACTTTACGAGTCGCCACACCGTTTATTGAAAACGCTGGACGAAATGGCCACCTTTTTTGGCGCCGACCGCCAGCTTTCCGTATCGCGAGAGCTGACAAAAATGTTCGAGGAAACCGTAAGGGGCACGGTAACCGAAGTAAAAGCATACTTTGAAACCCACCCGTTAAAAGGCGAGTTTGTAATGTGCGTTGCCGGTGCCGCGCCTGCCGAAGGTGATAAAAGGAAAAAGAAGTATGGGGATGAGGAGGAGGAATAGGTAATAAATAAATATGTCATTGCGAGCGATAGCGTGGCAATCTTAGCATATCCGCTTGTCCTCTAAGGTTGCCGCGTCGCTACGCTCCTCGCAATGACATGTGGGAATATGCGTGATTATATAAATAACAAATGAAAAAAAACCTACTACTCTCCATATTCTCGGGTTTGCTGCTTTGGGTAGCCTGGCCGCCTACGCAGTTTACTACCGTGTTTTTATTTGTGGGGATGGCGCCTATGCTGCTGGCTATGGAAAACATCATCCGGTCGGAAGCTACCGGGAAGGGGAAAAAGATCTTTAATACCACGTTCCTTGGATTCTTTATCTGGAACACGCTGTGCGTTTATTGGGTTTATAACTCTCTTAAAATTGTTGGCCCTGTTGTAGCTGCCCCTTTATCGCTTATACCCTATTCGCTTGGGCCATTGTTAATGGCTACGGCCTGCTGGCTATATTACCGGGTAAGGCTTATTGCCGGGCGCAAGCTTTCGTTAGTAGCCCTGGTTTGCTTTTGGATAGGCTACGAATACCTGCACCAAAGCTGGGACTTAAATTTCCCCTGGATGACCTTAGGCAACGGCTTTGCCACATCGCACAAATGGGTGCAGTGGTACGAGTACACAGGGGTTTATGGCGGCACCATTTGGGTTTGGGCCATTAATATTCTGCTGTTTTTGCTTTATGTTGGCTTGCGCGAGGCACAGGCTGTGCAGGTGCGTAAAAAACTGATCGTATCGTTTACTTTGGTATTGATCCTTCCGTTAGGCTTTTCACTGTATAAATATTACAGCTACAAAGAACAGGTAAATCCATCAAACATTGTGGTGGCGCAACCCAATATCGACCCATACGAAAAAGAAGGCACTATCCCGGTATATGACCAGATAGCTACGCTTACTCAACTGTCAGATTCCATCGGGCAACGTAATACTGAATATTTTATATGGCCGGAAACCGCCATTTCGGAGGATATGGACGAGGACCATATCTACACCGACAACAGCTACCTGCAGGTGAAGAAATTTTTAAATAAATTTAAAAACGCCAATGTTTTAACCGGTGGCGAAACCCATAAATTTTACACCAAACAGGCCACAAAAACGGCCAGTAAGTTACCCAACCAGCCGGGAATATATTACGACCGGTTTAGTACGGCCATTAATATCGAAAACTCGGCAAAAGTACAATTTTACCATAAATCGCGGTTGGTACCGGGTGCCGAGCTATTGCCTTTTGGAAGTGCTTTATCATTCCTGAAACCGGCTTTTGAGCACCTGGGTGGCGCAACCGGTGCATACGGCATGCAAACCGAACCAACGGTGTTTTACTCGCAAAGCGGGATTGGCGCGGCACCGGTTATCTGCTTCGAATCTATATGGGGCGAGTGGGTTGCCAAATCGGTTAAACAGGGTGCACAGTTCATAGCCATTATTACCAACGATGGCTGGTGGGAAAATACCTCGGGTAAAGACCAGCACCTGGATTATGCCAAACTGCGCGCTATTGAAACCCGCCGCTGGGTTTGCCGCTCGGCCAATACGGGGATCTCGGCATTTATTAACCAAAGGGGCGATATCGTTCAGCAGAGCAAATGGTGGGTACGTACCGCGCTAAAACAAGATATCAACCTAAACTCGGACATTACCTTCTACGTTGAATATGGTGATTACATCCCTAAGGCTGCCAGCATTTTAGCGGTATTGGGAATATTTTTGATCGGGATAAAAAAGGGATTTAGCCATTAATAAGTGGTAAAATGTTCACGTTCACGATACACACAACCAGCTAATAAAATGCAAAAAGCTCATAATCAGCTATAAACATAACAAACAGGTGACAAAGTAGCGCCACCATTATGCATTGTTATTATGTTAATACATATCATCCATAACCCTCTTGAGATAATAGCCCATGAGTAGACATAGATTTAATTTGCACCAAACATTCCCATGGAATGTACCGCTTTATTACTTGTTTTCTACCAACCATACATCCCTACGGGATGAAAAAGGGCGCTAACGTTCCGTAGGAACGATTGGTTGGTAGCAACATTAAGTGAATTTCGTTTCGTTCCATCGGAACGTTTGATGAAAAAGCTGACTGTTCAATGATGGGCTATCCCCCGCCCTTGGGAGTGAATTGTAATCCCTGATTTTAGGCGTTGGTATTTAATTGCTTATAAGTCAATGCTACCAACTCGCCTATCTGCTTTACGCTTACCAACTTAAGTTTATGACTGTTTTTTACACGATGAAAGGATGATTTGCCGCCGGCGACAATTGCCGGGTGTATTACCAGGCGATATTCATCAACCAGGCCCGCATCTAACAACGAGGTGGCGAATGCCGCTCCGCCAAATGTCATGATATCTTTGCCGGGCTGTTCCTTTAACTTTTTAACCTCCTCAATTGCATCTCCATTGTTGATGATAGTATTGTCCCATCCGGAATTTTTCAGGGATTTCGAGAATACGATATGCTGCGTTTTATCGGCCAGTTTCGCGTATTTCACCTCGTTGGCAGGGGCATTCGGGTCAGCAAGCTGCTTCTTCCAATGGTTTCTGTACTCTGGCCACATCCCGGCACCTAATATGTAAAGGTCTACCTGGTAAAGGCTTTCAAACAAATCGTCCCATTCGTTACTGTTATCAACCTGCATCCAGCTCATATCGCCGTTAGGGCCTTCAACATAACCATCCAGCGAAACACTTACTGACAAAATTAGCTTTCTCATAATTACCTCCTTTTAGTTAAAGCAAAGTTGGGCCTTTTTGGTTTGGCCCGGCGGGTGCAAAGGCGACTAATGAACGGGTGGTTCACGACGGAAGTATTATCCCCTTTTGATGATAAACTCCAGCAGATCAACTATAGGCTGGCGGATGATCTTGCCGACGTGTACATCGTTTTGCTCGCAAATGGCTTTTAACTCATCGGCAAAAACATAGGCTATCGAGCCTACAAAATGGCATTTAAATTTGTTGTATTGCGGGTACGATTTAATGTTGGTATCAACAAATTCGAGCAATCCTTTATGAAGCATCGCCTGCGCGTAGGGCGTTTCCCTTATCTCGCTTAAAAATTTGGAGAAGGAGGCCAGGTAAGAGTTTGCCCGGGCTTTTTGATACACGTTTTTAATAACATCCTCTTTATGCAGGTGATACGTTTTTTTAAATTTCGCGGCAATATCATCGGGCATATTGCCATACAGGTAGTCGGTTACCAGGGCTTTGCCAAACCATGTGCCCGACCCTTCATCGCCCAGTACATAGCCCAGGCCGTGCTGCCCGTCGTGGATGTCCTCGCCATCAAAAAAAGAGATGTTTGAACCGGTGCCCAATACGCAGCAGATGCCTTTCTCATGCCCGCAGGTGGCGTATGCCGAAGCCAAAAGATCGCTATCAACACTTACATAGGCATCAGGGAATAAGCCGCTGATGGCATTAGAAACGATCTCGTGCCTGTCCGGGCTTGAGCAGCCGGCGCCAAAAAAATAGATCTCGGTAATATCGGCGGCAAGGGCAATCATGTCGGGCACCTGGTCCTGCAATATTTTCCCGATCTCTTTTTCGGTTAAAAAATATGGGTTAAGGCCGGCAGATTTAAACGCCTTATTTGGCTCACCTGGGATGGATAAAAGCCAGTCGGTTTTTGAAGATCCGCTATCTGCTACTAATATCATGTACTAAGTTCTTCAAGCGCCTGTTGGGTTAGCGGCTTATGAACAAAGCTTGCAACATACCTGTTGCTTTTTGAATTGTTCATATCGGTTGGGTCCAGCGATGACGAAAGCATAAATATCTTCACCACTTCCTTATTATCCAGTTCCAGCGCCTCGTATTCTTGTAAAAACTCAAATCCCGACATCATAGGCATGCGGATATCCAGGAAGATCGCGTCTGGTTTTACGCTCCCGCTGCGCAAAGCCTCTATGGCCTCGTGGGGCGATTGTATTACAATTATGTTATCTGCAAAGTTGCCGCTCTCTAAAATTTTGCGCGTAACAAAGTTGTCAATATAATTGTCATCTATCAGCAGGCAAGTTTTAAAGTGAACAGGCATTGTAGTTCAAAAATAATCTTTTAATACAATTAAATACAGATTATTGAATATTTATACTGTTGGTGATCTGCTGCAGGGTTACTTCGGCCATTTTAGACTGGTATTGCGCCGAAAAGAACTTTGACTGCGCATCCAGGTAATTTCTTTGCGCTTCGCGGATCTCTAACTGGGTGATGTTGCCTATTTTATATTTCTCCAAAGAAATTTCGAGGTTTTTCTTAGCCAACTCCACGCTCGACTGGCCAATTCTTATCAGATCGAGGCCCGAAAGGTATGCTACGTAAAAGTTACTTATCTGCGCTTCCACATCAAGCATCACCTGCTTTTGGCTTATATCGGCATTGGCAATTTGCAGCTTGGCGTTGCGCTCGCGCCGCCATTGGTTAAGGCCGTCGAATATATTGATAGATGCTGTTAATCCGTAAGCTATACCATGCGCGTTTTGGCTAAGCGTAAAGCCCGCGGGGGTTTTACTGTTGCTAAAGGTATAGCCCGATGTTACCCCAATTACCGGGTACCGGGTTGATTTTACCTGCCTTAGGTTGATCTCGGCCAGGCGTTTGTTTATTTGGGATGCTAATATATCGGGGTTTTGCGCCTGGGCTTTGGCTATGATATCGCCTAATATCAGGGTGTTGTTCACTACAATGGTATCGCCAACTATAAAATCTGTCTGCAGATCGCGCACCAGCAGTTGGTTCATCTGAATTTTTGTGGTACGATACTGTTGCAGCTGGGTTATCAGGTTGGATGTATCGGTATTCAAATTCACTTGTGCGTTGTACACATCAAGTTTTGATACGCGGCCAACGGTAAATTTATCGTTTGAGTATCGCAACTGCGTTCGCGAGATCTCGATGGCCCCGCGCAAAGCCTTTATCTGCTCGGTTTGGCTAATGAGGTTATAATAGGTGGTAATAACGTTGGCAACCGTACTTTGAATAGTGTCCTGCAGGCGGATGGCGCCCAGTTTGTCCTGCTCTTTCAGCATGTCGTAATTGGCAAACATGTTAAAACCGTCAAAAATTGTCCAGTTAAGGTTTACGCCGTAGTTGTTATTGTTGTTATTGGCGGTTAAATTGTTAACGGTTCCATCGCTTCGGGTTTGCTTTATTTTCTGGCTGCTTTTATTTAAAGCAGCATCGCCGGTAACCAAAGGCAAAAAACCCGCGTTACCCAATGTAACGTTATTGCTTGCTATGGCTGCGTTGTTTTGCGATATCCGTATGTTATAATTGTTTTTAAGCGCTATCTCCACGGCATCCTTTAAGGTAAGCAAAGGGGCTTCCTGTGCCTTTACCATGGCCGTAAGGGCGGTGATGCAAAAAATCAAGCAAATTATTTTTTTAATATTCATATTGCTTAATGTTTTTCTATTATCAATTTAGATTTAAGCTCTTCATTAGCCTCGTCTTCGGCCGGTTCATGATCAGGGTCGCGGCGTGTTTTTGAAGCGAATACCATGTACATGGTTGGTATAACATAAAGTGTTAACACCAGCGAGAAAAGCATCCCCCCTATAATCACAATACCTAACGATACACGGCTTTTAGCGCCCGCGCCCAGGGCAAGCGCAATAGGCATAGAGCCAAGCACTACCGCCAAACTGGTCATTAAAATGGGGCGTAAACGCGATGTTGCCGCCTCGACAACAGCCTCGTACTTATTCAGGCCGGCCTCCATACGCTGGTTGGCAAACTCCACTATCAAAATACCATTTTTGGTTACCAGCCCCACCAGGGTGATGATACCTATCTGGCTAAATATGTTAAAAGTTTGATCGAAGAGCCAAAGGGATATGAAAGCGCCCGATATAGCCAGCGGTACGGTGAGCATCACAATAAACGGATCGACAAAGCTTTCGAACTGCGCGGCAAGCACCAGGTATATCAGCAGCAGCGCGAATAAGAACGCGAACGCGATGTTTGACGAACCCTCGGCAAAATCCCGGGATGGGCCGGTAAGCGCGGTGCTGAATGTTTCGTCGAGCAATTTTTTCGAGATGCGGTTCATTTCGGCAATACCGTCCCCTACAGTTTGGCCGGGGGCAAGGCCTGCCTGTACCGTTGCCGATTTAAACCTATTAAAGTGATAAATAGAAGGCGGGCTGGCGCTTTCTGCCACCTTCACCACGTTATCAAGCTGTACCAGGTTGCCCTTACTGCTGCGCACGTAAACCGATTTAAGATCTAAAGGCTGATCGCGGTTGGCCCTGTCAACCTGTGCAATTACCTGGTATTGTTTACCATTTATGAGGAAATAATCTAACCTGCCGCCGCTATAATAAAGTTGTAAGGTTTGTGCTATGTCATCAACAGAAACACCAAGGTCGCGGGCACGGTCGCGGTCGGTAGTAACCCTTAATTCGGGCTTGGTAAATTTCAAGTTCACATCCGTACCCTGAAAAACCGGGCTTTTTGATACCTCGGCAAAAAACTCGGGCAGCACTTTTCGGATCTTTTCAAAATCCTGGTTCTGGATGACAAATTGCACCGGCAACGATGTACGCGCGCCGCTGCCGCCGCCGCTTATGGTTTGTTCCTGCACTACAATAGCGCGGGCATCGGGCATGCGGGTTAATTTTTTATTTAGCCAGTCGGCTATTTCCTGCTGGCTTCGCCCGCGCTCATCGGGCGGGGTAAGCCCAATACGGCCAAAACCCGAGTTGGCCGAGCCGCCGCCACCAAATGATGGCGAAACTATCTCAAGGTTAACATTAGCTTCGGGGATAGAGTCGGTTATCAGGTCGGCAACTTTATCCATGTAGCGGGTCATGTACTCGTACGTTGCACCTTCCGATCCGGTAACCGAGTAGCGAAGCAAGCTGCGGTCATCAAGCGGGGCCAGTTCTGATGGTGTTATTTTAAACAATACCGCGGTAAGTAATAACGAGCCGCCAAGTATCACAAACGATACCCATTTTTTTTTCATGAAATTAACCAGCGTTTCGGTGTAGCCGTTGGTCATGTTCACAAAAAAGGGTTCGGTCATTACATAAAACTTCGATTTTTTCTGGCTTTTACGGATCAGCTTTACGTTAAGCATAGGCGTTAACGATAGGGACACGAATGCCGATATCAATACCGCCCCCGCCACAACTACCGCAAACTCGCGAAACAGCCTGCCTGTAAAACCCTGTAAAAATATAATAGGTAAAAAAACCGCGGCCAGGGTTACCGATGTTGATACTACCGCGAAAAGGATCTCGGCCGAACCTTCAAACGCGGCCTTGCGGATAGCCATACCTGCTTCTACCTTTTTGTAGATGTTCTCTGTAACCACAATACCATCATCAACTACCAAACCTGTGGCCAGCACTATGCCCAGCAATGTTAATATATTGATAGAGAACCCAAACACATACATAATAAAGAACGCCCCGATAAGCGATACCGGGATATCTATCAGCGGGCGGAAAGCAATGAGCCAGTCCCTGAAGAACAGGTAAATGATAATTACCACGAGGATGAACGATATCAGCAGCGTTTCTTTTACCTCGGTAATGGAGTTGTTGATAAACCTGGTATTATCCAGCGCAACCTTTACCGTAATATCCGGCGGCAGGTCTTTTTTTATCTGGTCCAGGCGTTTGTAAAAATCTTTGGCTATTTGCACGTAGTTGGCCCCCGGCTGCGGCACCACAGCCAAACCAACCATCGGCACGCCCGATTCTTTAAAAGAGGTTTCCTCATTGGCCGACCCTAATACGGCGTAGCCAATATCATCAAGCCTTATAACACGGTTACTATCTGCCCGGATGATGAGGTTATTAAAATCTTTTTCGCTGGTTAGCTTGCCAAGCGCGCGTATGGTAATTTCGGTATTGTTCCCTTCAATTTTACCTGCGGGCAGTTCCACATTCTCGCGTGCCAAAGCGGCGCCGATATCGGTAGCTGTAAGCCCCAGCGCCGATAGTTTATTAGGATCTATCCAAAGGCGCATAGCGTATTGGCGCTGCCCCTGTATGTTTATGGCGCTTACGCCGGGTATGGTTTGCAAGCCTTCCTGCAAAACGTTCTCGGCAAAATCATTTACCTGGGTTATGTTGCGGGTGGTGCTGCTTACGGTAAGTGTAATAATATTATCGGCGCTGGCATCGGCCTTGTTTACCACCGATGGTGCATTGATATCCTGCGGTAACTGGCGCTGTGCCTGCCCAACTTTGTCGCGCACATCGTTAGCGGCGGTTTCCAGATCGGCATCCAGCTCAAATTCAACCGTGATATTACTTGACCCCACCGAGCTTGTTGACGATATATTACGGATACCCGGTACACCGTTTATAGCTTTTTCCAGGGGCTCGGTTATCTGCGACTCGATAACATCGGAGTTTGCACCCGAATAACTGGTTGACACCGAAATAATTGGCGGATCTACCGACGGAAAATCGCGCACGCCTAAAAACTTATACCCGATAACACCAAATACAACTATTACAACAGACATAACTGTTGCCAATACGGGCCTTTTTATACTTACCGAGGATAAACTCATATTGGTTACTTAATAACTTTAAGGATCTGCAATGGAGATTTAGGGCGTATTTGTATCAGGCCGGAAACCACAATACTATCGCCCGCCTTTAACCCATCAATAATTTGAATTTTTGTATCGGTACGCAGGTCGGTTTTTACATTTTGGGCAACGGCTATACCGTTTTTATAAAGATAGATCTTGCTGCTTTTCAGGTCGGGTATAACGCACTCGGTGGGCACCATAATGGTTTTAGGGATTTGGTCGAGCGTTAAGTTGATCTTGGCAAATGAACCCGCGGTAAGGATGTTTTTAGGGTTTGGTGCTTTGGCACGCACGGTAATGGTGCGCGAATTAGCATCTAAAGCAGGCTCGATGGCATAAACGACAGCATTAAATTTCTCGCGCGAGCTTTCTACCGTAAAAGTAACCTTACTGCCTTTACCTATAATGGGCAGGTAGCGTTCGGGGACCGAAAAGGTAAGCTTTGCCGGGTCGATGTTTACCAGTGTGGCAATTGAAGTAGCCGGCGACAGGTAACCACCCGGACTAACATTCCTTAACCCAATAACACCCGAAAACGGCGCACGGATCTCGGTACGGGCAATTTGCGCCCTTATCACGTCGGCTTGTGCCTTCATGGAGTTTAATGACGAAAGCGAGGTTTCGTATTCCTCCTTGCTTACGGCTTCTTTCTGCAATAATATTTTGTTGCGGTTGTTAATATCCCTGGCAAGCACCATCTGCGCTTCGTTCTGCTGAAGCGATGCCTGCAGGTCCTGGTTGTAAACCTTTACCAGTAACTGCCCTTTTTGTACACGGGTGCCCTCGGTAAAATATATCCCGGTAATATTGCCTGCGGTCTGGCTTATCAGGTTCACTTTTTCGTTAGCATCAATGGTACCGGTTATATCTATCTGGTTACTTACAGCGGTATCTTTCACCACCATAATATTAACCGATACCGGGCCGTTCTTTTTTTTACCCTTCCCGGCAGTGGCCACGCTGTTTTGTTTAGCCCTTTTACTGAAAAATTTATTATAAACTAAAAACGCAACAAGCAGTGCGAGCAAAGTATATATAACGTATTTTGTTTTCATATTAGCTTGTTGGTGCAGTATGATTTATCCTTCATAAATTTATTGTACTTATAGTTACAGCGCATATAAATATAAATGTTTAAACATAGTTGCTATGTACAATTACTAATTAAAAGTACTTTATACTATGATTTTGCAATATTAACGGCTTATCAATCAAATTGATTGCATGTATCAACCATTTTACAACACTACTGTTTTTAGGTAGTTTATTTAAAAACATAAATTTTATAACTTGCCACATGAAAAAATTGCAACTATCGGCACTGGTTTATTTAATATTCTTTTTTATGAGCACTACACCCGGCAAAGCGGCTGGCATAGCTAAAATTTCGTACACGGTTAGCTTTCCGGAAGCGCAGGCACATTATGTAGATGTAGAGATGAATATTACCGGCTTAGCCCAGCCTTCTCTTGAGGTTAAAATGCCTGTTTGGGCGCCGGGATCGTACCTGGTAAGGGAGTTTGCCAAAAACATTGAAGGGTTTAGCGTTAGCGCCAACGGCAAACCGGTATCGGCACCCAAAATAAATAAGAATACATGGCGCATTGCCACCGCGGGCCTTAAATCGGTAACGGTAAAATATAAAGTTTACGCGTTCGAGCTATCGGTACGTACCAGCTTTATTGATGTATCGCATGCATTCCTGTCAACCACCGGGATATTTTTATTTCCCAAAGGGATGCTGAGCCAGCCCTCAACCATCACCATAAAACCTTATAAGGACTGGACCAAGGTATCCACCAGTTTAGAAACGGTTAAAGGCGATGTATTTACCCGCACCGCGCCCAATTACGATATTTTGTACGATTCGCCTTTAGAAATTGGTACACAGGATATATTTACGTTTGATGCCGCGGGCGTACATTATGAGGTAGCCATGTATGGCGGCGGCAATTACGATAAAGAACGCCTGAAAGTAGATATGGCTAAAGTAATAGAAGCCGAAACCGTTGTATTTGGCGAAAACCCAAACAAGCATTACACTTTTATAGTGCATAACAAACAACGTAACGGCGGCGGTTTAGAGCACTTAAGCTCTACTGTATTAGGTGCATCGCGCGATCAGTACAACAACGACCGTGGCTACCACGGCTTTTTAGGCCTTGTAGCCCACGAGCATTTCCACTTGTGGAATGTAAAACGTTTACGCCCAATTGCATTAGGTCCGTTTGATTATGATAATGAAAACTATACTACTAACTTGTGGATAGCAGAGGGCTTTACAGCCTATTACCAAAACATTGCTTTACGCTATGCGGGCCTGTCGACCCCCGAAGGCTTCCTTGGTGATATGGCAGGCGATATCAATACTGTTGAGAACCAGCCGGGCGCCAAGGTACAGCCGCTGTCCGAATCGAGCTTTGATGCCTGGATAAAAAGCTACCGCCCTAACGAAAACTCATTTAACACAGGCATATCTTATTACGATAAAGGCGCTGTTGTAGGTATGCTTTTAGACCTGGAGATCATCAACGGCAGCAACGGAAAATACAGCCTTAACGATGTAATGAGGTATATGTACAATACCTATTACAAAACTAAAAAACGTGGTTATACCGATGCCGAATTTAAAGCCGGCTTTGAAAAATTTGCCGGTAAAAACCTGAACGAGTTTTACGCCAGGTACATTAACGGTTTAGCGCCAATTAATTACAACAGGTACCTGGGTTATGCGGGTTATAAGCTAACAGATGAACTTGCACCTGCTAACGAACCTACCCTGGGCGTATTCACCAATCAGCGCAATATTATTACTACGGTAGTACGCGACGGTGCAGGCTGGGTTGATGGCCTGAACGTGGGCGACCAGATAACCCATATTGACGATACCCCGGTTACCGACCTTGCGGCTGTTATTAAAGGCAAAAAGGTGGGCGATAAAATTGTAGTAACCGTTAGCCGCGATGCACAGGCATTTAAAATACCGGTTACCCTAAAACGTAACGACAACGTTAAATACATCATTACCGAACTACCAAACGCTACGCCGCAGCAATTAGCTGTGCGTAAAAAATGGTTGAAGCTGTAAGTACAACCCATGCTTACTATAGGCGCCCTATCCGGAAAACGGATAGGGGGCTTTTTTTGTCGCGGGCTAATAAATAGCTTACCGGTGATAACCTGTTTACATGCCAATTTTATAATCTTAAAACATTTTAAGGGCATTTAATATTATTACACTATCCCTAAAAATATTAAAATCATCAACCATGAATTCATTACTGTACATTATTGCCATAATACTTGTTATAGGCTGGGCAGTTGCCTTTTTCCTTACTACAATTGGCAGTCTTATACATATAGTGTTAATACTTGCTGCTATTGTATTTTTATTTGGCCTGATACGCAAACCAACCGCTATATAAGCAAATGAATATTCCCTTTACACCTCAACTACTTGGCGACCTTATAGAAAAAGGATACACCTACGTGCTGGCAAGTACTGCTGCCGAGGCATCAAACCTGGTACTCAAACCTGTTAGGGAAAAACCCAAACTGCATAACCTGCCCAATGGCTTTAACACCTTTTATAAGATAACCCGCGAGCCCATGCAAATGGCTTGTGGAGTTGATGATGTGGTTATTGAAGTTGATTACGCTACCCTGAACCCCCAGATTACAGGCGAAGACATTTTTGAGGACAGTTACTTCCGCATGAGCGAGGACTTTTTCAGGCAGGTGTTGGATAGCCTGGAAGACTACGCTGTGATCACCACCGATAAAAATGGCGACATTAACAGCTGGAACAGCGGAGCGCAACGCGTTTTAGGTTATACCGAAGTGGAGGCCGTGGGCAGATGTGCCGACATATTTTTTACGCCCGAAGACGTTGCCAAAGGCGCGCCCGGATATGAACTTAACACTGCACTAAAAGAAGGCCGCGCGATAGACGAGCGTTACCATATGCGCAAAGATGGCACCCGTTTTTGGGGAAGCGGCCTGGTATTCCCTTTGTATGACGAGGATGGGCATCACCGGGGCTTTACCAAAATTATGCGCAACCTGCGCGAGCAGCAGGAAGCAAAACTTGAAGGCCCGGAATTTTAAATCATAAAAAAGCCGGCCTGTAAACAAGCCGGCCGGGTATTAAATATCAGGGTTTAGTTAGCGTACACGGTATGCAGGTTTCTTAAGGGTAATTCTTACTACACCATTTGCTCCCTCTTTACCATATAAGGCAATAGCATTTTTATCACTCAATACGTCAACCCGCTCAATAGTACTGGGTTTTATCCCGTCAATTGACTTTACAATTTTACCGTCGACCACGTACAATGCGTTTTGTATCGAATTAGGGCTATTCCCCTTTATTGGCACATATTGTTTTATAGTATCATTTAAACTGAATGGCTTTACAGGTTCGTATCCTGTTTTTGTTGCTTTATCATCATCAGGGGCTAAGGCAAAATTTATCGGCAGGCTGTACGCAACCCTTACCTCGCGGCCGTTTTGCATTCCCGGTTTCCAGTTAGGGCTTGTACTCATTACCCTTAATGCTTCCGCGTCAATATCAGGGCTAACACCTCTTATAACTTTCAAATCCGTTAACGATCCGTCTTTTTCAACAACAAATGTTACTATAACCCGGCCCTGGATATTCTTTTCGCGTGCATCTTTTGGGTACTTTACATTTTGGGCAAGCCATTTGCCAAAGGCAGCATCCCCACCCGGAAACACGGGCGTATGCTCTACAGCTACAAATACAGGGTTAGCATCGGCGCCTGTTGGTTCGCCGGTCGCTGCAATTTTATTTCCCAGTGAAAAAGTTACCGGTACCGAATACTGAACACGCACCTTTCTGCCGTTTTGTATGCCCGGCACCCATTTTGGCGATGCCTTAAGCACCCGTACCGCTTCTTCATCCGTGCCGCTGCCTAATGCTCTTAACACTTTAATATCCGTAAGCGATCCATCCGTTTCTACCACAAAAGTTAAAACCGAGCGGCCTTCCACTTTATTTTTTTTCGCTTCGGCAGGGTATTTAATATTTTTGCCTAAATATTTGGCAAATGCAGCCTGCCCCCCCGGGAACCTCGGCGATTGCTCCACCGCGGTAAAAACCTGCGTCTTGTTTTCTTCCGGGATGGTATCCAATAAAGGTAATTTATCCTTTTTCGGGTCGTATGTAACGATGGTTGTTTTGTAGGTAGTATCAATCAATACTTCCTTTGCCGGTGCCCGGAATACCTTTTCGGCTTTTTCGTGGATAGTACTTACCGCGTTGCTATTGCTTATAGTTGCCGACGATAACACCAACATTAGTATAAATAATGGTGCAGATAAGCCGTATTTGATCAGTTTTATGCGCTGCGATCTATCCTTTTGTAACATCATGATCCGTTTTTTTAGTAAACTGTGATTATAAAATGGGTTAACTAACTGGTGTGCCGGCGTGTCAAACGTTTGGCTCAGCAATAACAATGCGTACGCTGCCTTGTTGGTGCCTGCTTTAAGCGTATGCCTGTCGGCGATGTACTCGTGCACGTGTTTAATAGCAAACCGGTAAAGGTAAACCACGGGGTTAAACCAATTGATGATCATCACCGCTTCTATGATCAGCACATCTGCTGAGTGGAACTGGCGGGCATGCACCAGCTCGTGGCTTTCTATTACTTCCTTGCCATCTATACCATCGCTTACCCTTATCTTGTTAAAAAAAGAATAGGATACTGATGGTGAAGGGTCTTTAATTATTCGTCTCAATAAAATCAGTTGAATAATAAGCTTTACAGCTAATATGATAACCCCTACCGTATACAGCGCTATCAATACCTGGCCTATGGTTATGGGGTTATCTTTTATGGGGGCCAGATCGGTAATGGTGATGGCATTGCCGCCGTAAATGCCGTATTGTACCTTTTGGGTAATAAACAGGCCTTTAACCCATTCGCTTTGTATCAACGGGATAAAAAACGAAAGGATAGCAGTGCCCACCAGGTACACGCGGTTAAGCTGAAAAAACGTTTCGCGGCGCAGCAGTAAACTATAGAAGCCGAAAAACAGCGTCAGGTAAATATTTACCAGCAATAAATAATGCCACCAGTTCATAATTATTTGTCTTTAAGTTTCTCAATCAGTTTCATGATCTCATCAGCCTCTTTCAGGTTAATTTTTTCCTTGTTCACAAAAAAGGATAAGATCCTGTTCACCGAGTTATCAAAGTAGCCGGTAAGTAATTTATCAGCGGCAAAGTTCTTGTACTCCTCTTTGCTTACAACCGGGTAATACTCGTGGCTTTTACCAAAGGCATTATGGTCAACAAATCCTTTGGTTTCCAGTATCCTGATGATGGTTGATACGGTGTTATAAGCGGGTTTCGGCTCGGGCAAAACATCTAAAACATCTTTTACGAAGCCTTTTTCCAGCTGCCACAGCACTTGCATAATTTGCTCTTCGGCGCGGGTTAAATCTTTTATTTCCATTTATTTAAGATGATTATTGGTATGTTAATGCTAAGGTATATCATATAAATTTAATTTACAACTAAATGTTTAGTTTATTTTTTAATTAAACTTTTATTTGTCTATTTGGTTATCAATCACAACTTATTTTGCCCAACCCCTCCCCGGAAGGGAGGGGTTTAAAAAGTCGCTCCTACTGGGAGAGATTTAGAGGGGGCTTAATTTTATTACAACCTATTATAAATGGATATTACCTTTCACGGAGCCGCCCGTAACGTAACCGGCAGCAAGCACTTACTACGGCTACAGGATGGCACAGGCATCCTCTTAGATTGCGGCATGTTCCAGGGCCTTGGCGAACAAACCGAGGACATGAACGAACACTTTGGCTTTAACCCCAAAAAGGTTGATTACCTTATATTGTCGCATGCGCATATAGATCATTGCGGCCTGATACCCCGTTTGGTTAAAGAGGGCTTTGAAGGGCAGATATTTTGCACCGCTGCCACTATGGACCTGGCGCGCATACTGTTGATGGACTCGGCCAAGATCCAGATGCAGGATATTGAATATAGCAACAAGCACCGCGCCCGCAAAGGCCAGCCCCTGTTAGAAGCCCTATATACCGAAGAAGATGCTATTGCCGCGTTAGGCCTGTTTAAAATTGTTAATTACCACCAGGAATACCATATCAACCCAAACCTTAAATTTAAATTTACCGATGCCGGGCATGTGCTGGGCAGCGCGGCAGTACATATAGCAGCTACCGAAAACGGCAAAAAAACTTATATTACTTTTAGCGGGGATGTTGGCCGGTACGGCGACCTGATACTTAAAAGCCCGCAAACCTTCCCGCAGGCCGATTATATTTTACTGGAATCGACCTATGGCGACAGCCTCCACAAAGATATTGGCCCCATTGAGGAAGCCTTATTAGATGTTATTAAACAAACCTGCGAGGTAAAAAAAGGCAAGGTGATTATCCCGGCGTTTAGCGTGGGCCGTACCCAGGAGTTACTGTACGCCTTAAATGCATTAGAGCTTAAAGGCGTATTACCCGATGTACCCTATTATGTGGATAGCCCGCTATCTGAAAAAGCTACCCAGGTTTTAAAAGACCACCCCGAAGAATATAACAGGGATGTAAAAGAAGTAATGAAGGTTGATGCCGACCCATTTGGTTTTAAGGGGCTTAGGTTTGTACAATCAACCGAGGAATCTATAGCACTTAACGATGATGTGAGGCCGTGTGTTATCATCTCCTCATCGGGCATGGCCGAGGCAGGGCGGGTGAAGCATCACATCAAAAACAACATCAGCAATCAAAAAAACACTATACTAATGGTGGGTTATGCCGAGCCAAATTCGCTGGGTGGCAGGCTTGCCCGCGGCGAAAAAGAGGTTTACATTTTTGGCGAGCAATACCAGGTGAATGCCGATGTGCGATCTATCAAAAGTATGAGCGCCCACGGCGATTACGAGGACCTGTTGCACTTTCTATCCTGCCAGGACCCTGAAATGGTTAAGAAAGTTTTCCTGGTACACGGCGAATACGAGGTACAGCAGCACTTTGCTGAAAAAATAAAAGAAAAAGGATTTGATAATATCCAGATCCCCTACCAGCACGAGAAAGTGGTGTTGGAATAATATGAGTAAAGGGACATGCGATTCCTTCCCTGGGGAAGGAGGGGGTAGGGGTTATTCGCCATGTTTAATAACAAGGCGTACAAACCCCTCCCTCCCATCGCGCAAACCAACAGCACCCCTCCCAAGGGAGGGAATTGAGCTTTCAAAATTTTCCTTACAAGAAAGCCCCGCAATTGCGGGGCTTTCTTGTATCCTATTATTTCTTCAAACCAATTTCCCTTAAACGCTCGTCCAGGTACTCACCGGCGGTAATATCGGTGTAGAGCTTGGGGTGCTGTGCATCAATAGTTGATGGCAAGCTGGTAAGGTCCATACTTATTTTAGGGTGCAGGAAGAATGGCACCGAAAAACGCGAATTCTTCATTTGCTCGCGCGGCGGGTTTACCACCCGGTGCGTGGTTGATTTTAGCTTGTTGTTGGTTAAACGCTGCAGCATATCGCCCACGTTAACCACCAAATCTTCGCCAAAAGCGGTAACCGGGAACCAAGTATTATCGCGGGTAAGCAGTTCAAGCCCATCGGCGCTTGCGCCTATCAAAAGGGTTATCAGGTTAATATCCTCGTGTGCACCGGCGCGTACCGCATCGTCAGGCAATGCATCGGGGTTTTCAATCGGGAAGTAATGCAGGGTGCGCAGTATCGAGTTACCGTTGTGCACTTTATCGTCAAAGTAATTTTCATCAAGGCCTAAGTAAACCGCTATGGCACGCAGCAAATGCGTTCCTGCTGCTTCCAATTTCTTATAAACCTCTAATGTGGTGCTGTTAAATCCAGGCTGCTCGGCAACTACAATGTTATCCGGGTAGGTTTCTTTTATGGGGTCGCCATCGGTTACGGTTTGGCCTATTTGCCAAAACTCTTTCAGGTCGGGCACTTTAAATCCTTTTGCGGTTTCTTTGTTTTTGCCGGTGTAACCGCGCTGCCCTGCAAGGCCGGGGATCTCATACTTATCTTTAACTTCTTCGGGCAAGGCAAAAAGCGCTTTTACCTGGGTGTAAAGTTCATCAATAAGCGCCTTACTAAGGCCATGGTTGGTAATGGTTACAAAGCCGGTTTCGTTAAAAGCTTTGCCAATACTGTCTGAAAAAGCCTTACGTTCCTGGGGCGTACCATTTATATACGTGTTAAGATCAAGCCGGGGGATATTTACTGTACTCATAGTTTCGATATTAAAAGCCAAAATTATCTAAAACAGCGGAGATAATCCTCCGCCAGGTTGATAAAATATCCGTAGCTGTGTAATTGTTTTATGACATTGGCTTTAAAACAATTACAGGTTTAAACGTTTCTGATTAAAGCAAGTCAAATGCTATATACCAGTTTTAATACCGTACAACATGAAAATTTTAAATAAAATATGGGGAATAGGCTTATTAGCATTTATGCTGATGTTAGCCGCCCCGCACAAAACCATAGCCCAGCAAGAGGGCCAATATATATCCGACCAGGAGTTTTACGACGAATTGCAGCCTTACGGCACCTGGGTAGAAGACCCGCAGTATGGTACTGTTTGGGTGCCCGATGTTGAAGAAGATTTTAGGCCTTACGCAACCCGCGGCCACTGGGCATTAACCGAATATGGCAACACCTGGGTATCAGATTATCCGTGGGGATGGGCAACCTTCCATTACGGCAGGTGGCATTTTGACGATTATTACGGATGGGAGTGGATCCCCGGGAACGAATGGGCACCGGCATGGGTTACCTGGAGAGATGGCGGCGGCTATTATGGCTGGGCGCCAATGGAGCCGGGCGTAAGTTTTGATGCATCATATGCCGACAATTACAGCGTGCCTGATAACTACTGGATATTTGCGCCATACGCTTACATTAACTACACCAATGTGTACAATTACTATGTACCGCATACCAGGGTAAATTATATTATCAGGAACACGCATTGGATGCGTAACAGGTACACCCGCAATAACCATAACTACAACGCAGGCCCGCGCCGCGAGGATATACAGCGTTACAGCCATCGCCCGGTGCACGTTTACAACATAACTAATGTAAACAGGCCATCGCGTATTACAGTGAACAAGAACACTATTAATATATACAGGCCCGCTGTTAGGCAAAACACTGATGCCCGCCCTGCAAGGGTGGTTGATGGTGCCGCTTACAAACAGCAAAACCCGGCGCACCGTATAGCCGGCAGCAACCGCAGCAAAGGCACAATTTACAATGCGGCAAATGCAGCTAAACTGGCGCAGGCAGCAAGGGATAGCAAGCCCGATTCGAAGTTGGTAAGGGTAAACACCAATGTTGATGGCCGCGCCAACGCTAACCCGGCAACACGCCCTGCAAGGCCCGATGCTGCAACCCGCAATAATGATAACAAACCCGACCGTACAAACAGGCCGGCAGTTACCGGCGATGTACAACACCAGCGCGATATAGATAAGCAGCAAAGTGTTGCCCAACGCCAGCAAATGCGCGAACAGCAGCAGAAAGCGCGTGAGCAGCAAACCGAACAGCAAAAACAAGCCACTGAGCAACGCGCACAACAACAGGAGGCCCATAGGCAACAGCGCGCAACCCGCCCGGCAGTTACCGATAATACTGCCGAAACGCAACAAAAGGAACAGGCGCGCCAGCAAGTATTAGAACAAAAGAAACAGCAGTTACAGGAACGCCAGCAAGTACGCGAGCAGCAGGAGCAGCAGCGCCAGCAAGCACAACAAGCACGCGAGCAACAAAAGCAACAGCAAACCCAGCAACTGCAGGAACGCCAGCAGGCCCGCGAGCAGCAGGAGCAGCAGCGCCAGCAAGCACAACAAGCACGCGAGCAACAAAAGCAACAAAAGCAACAGCAAACCCAGCAACTGCAGGAACGCCAGCAGGCCCGCGAGCAGCAGGAGCAGCAACGCCAGCAAGCGCAGCAAGCACGCGAACAGCATCGCCAGCAGCAGGAGCAACAGCAGCAAGCACGCGAACAGCAAAGACAACAGCAGGAGCAGCAACGCCAGCAACAGCAGCAGGCACGCGAACAGCAAAGGCAACAACAGGAACAGCAACGCCAGCAACAGAGCCCGGCCGCTGGTCATCGCCCGCGTAGCTAATAAATAACCCTATTTACAAAGAGCACATGTTTTTAACATGTGCTCTTTTATTTACCGGCACCCGCCAGGAAAATACCTGCAAAAAAAAAGCTACCGGCTTGCGCAGGTAACTCTTTTATAAGATCAGTAGTTTTTTATACTGATTATGCAACTATAAATGAACCTACTAAAAGGTCAAGTACTGCTTGTTTTGAAAGCGGTTCATCAAACGATGCGGTTAGGATACGTGTAGAAGCCAAACCTGATAAGTTTACGCCACCCTGGGTAATATTCTCTTCGCCGGCATAATTGCCATTGGCTAAAGATACCTTGGTATCGTTACCGTTATCAAGCGTGCTTTCTATCCAGGGTTTATTATCGGTCATCCCTTTATCAAAACGCAATTTACGTATAGCCGAGGCGTGGCGGGCTTCAACAGCGTGTATTGATAAAGCTGCCGTTAACACCACCTGGTTACCCTTAAGGGCTGGCGCCTGGCCTTTGTAAGCACGTACACCGGTGTCTTCAAAAACCTGAGCGGCAGTTAAAAACAAAGCGTAATCGTTAAACGCGTTCTTGAAGGGGCCATTACCGCTACCATTACCACCCGATAGGTCGATATTTGGTTTTGACACGGCTGTACCGCCTAAAGCGGCGATGGTATCCTGTAAAAATTTTACGTGGGCGTTTTCGTCACGTGCAACTACATTTAAATACGGCTTGTCACTGGCAGGTATCACTCCCGAAGATTTTCCAGTATTGTAAAACTCTGCCTCCAAAAACTCTAAGGTAAGTGCAAAATTCAATACTTCGATAACCGCAGGTGAAGCAGCTTGCCCGTAAGCTTTTTTAAACATTGTACCTAAAGCAAAAGGCAGGGCTGCAACGGCTACTTTAGAGCCAAAGCTGGTTATATTTTTAATAGCATCGCGGCGAGGGCTCAGGCGCTCATTTATTTCCGGATCTACTGTTTCTATTTCGTCTAATATGTTGAATAAATTCATGGCGGTATTATTTAAAGTTATATTGAAAACTTGGTGCAGTAACTTTGGTTTTTAAGAAACCATTTGCAGCGGCGAGGACCTGGGCAATAGTAGCCGATTCGTTTAAACCGTTGGCATCAACGTTGTCTGACGCTACAAAAGTGCCGTTATCCAATAAGTTTGATATAAGGGCGGCATGCCTGGCCTCAACCGAAACTATTTTGCCTGCAAGTGTTAAATACTCGTCGCTTTCTATTAAATAACCTGCGCCGTTATAGGCCTTTACACCAGTGTCTTCAAATAACTTTGCAGCCTTTAGTACGCTTGTGCGGTCGCTAAAATCTATTTTGCTAAAATCAGGGGTAAGGTCCATTATGGCCTTATCACCCAAAGCGGTTTTAAAAAATTTACGGTGTATCACCTCGTGGCCGCGTATATCTGTAAGATAAGCGGTTTCAGTAGCCGATATACCACTATATGGGTTAGCAACTACCTGTACGTAAAATGCGGCTTCCAGTTGCTCAAGCGCGTAAGCATAGTTAAGTATACCTATATCGCCCGAACCAATATCGGTAATGCCTTTGCCATCGGTGCTACCACCTGTGTCTGGTTTATGACCAGGAATGATAGGGTCATTTTTTGTGCAGGATGCTGCGCTCATAACAGCTACTGCTGCTGCACTGGCGCCGGCATAACGCAAAAACGACCTTCTGGCCATATTTGCCCCGCCGGTAGTTGGGTTAAAGTCTGTTTTCATAAGTTGATTAATTTGTAAATGTTTTGTAAGATTATTACAGTCACTTACGCACAAAGTTTTAACCCGGATTTAAAATCGTATCGTTTATAGCAAATTGGAGTAAGAAAAGGTTTAAAAGCACAAAAAAGGCCGAAAAACTCTCGCAGTATTTCGGCCCTACATCTACCTATGAAAAACTCCCTTTGAGAAGGGTTGCTTAACTATATACAAATGCAGTGCCTGTTTATAAAATGCCTGTTTTGGCTTAAAACCTGCACTTTATAAATAATACCCGTTTTTATAATGTAGAAATTGGTTCTCACTGTGTAGAAAAAAATTTACCCGTATGTTAACCGGGCGTATAATTTGTTTATAACCTTATGATAATTTATTAGAAACTTATTATAACTAACAATGTTACAGTTAGTATGGATTACAATGTGTATTTATTGGCTACCGACCCTAACAACCCTTGCAGGGATGTGATACACTCGAGAGACACCGGTTTAAAGATCAGGGTTTTTTGCCTTAGTGAAGATAAGTTTAACCCCAGCGACAGCGAAATTCAACTATACGGATACGCGTTTGGGAAGCTTTACGCTTTTGAAACCATTAACATTACCGCTGATGACGCGCTTGATGTAGTAAGCGCGATACAATGGTATGCTGATTATATTGAGTACCCCGATATGGAAATTTTGCCCGAAGACCCGCGCGGAAGCCAAAATATAGCCATGTGATAAATACAACAAGCTGTATATCTACCATTTACAAATAATTTAAATTATTTTTTGAGGTATTGGCTGCAAATTCTATATTTGCAGTCCCAAAACGAACGGGAGTTTAGCTCAGCTGGTTCAGAGCATTCCGATTTAAATCGGAAGAGTCACTGGCCAAAGAGTTGAAATCAAAAAGGGAGTTTAGCTCAGCTGGTTCAGAGCATCTGCCTTACAAGCAGAGGGTCACTGGTTCGAACCCAGTAACTCCCACAAAGCCTTACAGAAATGTAGGGCTTTTTGTTTAAGCATATGTTTTTCACTTACATACTATATTCTATGTCGCTTGACAAATACTATGTTGGTTCTACATCCAACTTGGATGAACGTGTAAAAAAACATAATACTAACCACAAAGGCTTCACCGGCAGGGCTCCCGATTGGGTAATTAAATGGTCAGAAACATTACCTACAAAAGAAGATGCAGGCATGCGCGAGCGTCAGATAAAATCCTGGAAAAGTAAAAAAATGATACAACAGCTTATTGCCAGTTCAAAATAGCTGGTTCAGTGCATCCCGATTTTACATCGGGAGGGTCACTGGTTCGAACCCAGTAACTCCCACAAAGCCTTACAGAAATGTAGGGCTTTTTGTTTAAGCATATGTTTTTCACTTACATACTATATTCTATGTCGCTTGACAAATACTATGTTGGTTCTACATCCAACTTGGATGAACGTGTAAAAAAACATAATACTAACCACAAAGGCTTCACCGGCAGGGCTCCCGATTGGGTAATTAAATGGTCAGAAACATTACCTACAAAAGAAGATGCAGGCATGCGCGAGCGTCAGATAAAATCCTGGAAAAGTAAAAAAATGATACAACAGCTTATTGCCAGTTCAAAATAGCTGGTTCAGTGCATCCCGATTTTACATCGGGAGGGTCACTGGTTCGAACCCAGTAACTCCCACAAAGCCTTACAGAAATGTAGGGCTTTTTGTTTAAGCATATGTTTTTCACTTACATACTATATTCTATGTCGCTTGACAAATACTATGTTGGTTCTACATCCAACTTGGATGAACGTGTAAAAAAACATAATACTAACCACAAAGGCTTCACCGGCAGGGCTCCCGATTGGGTAATTAAATGGTCAGAAACATTACCTACAAAAGAAGATGCAGGCATGCGCGAGCGTCAGATAAAATCCTGGAAAAGTAAAAAAATGATACAACAGCTTATTGCCAGTTCAAAATAGCTGGTTCAGTGCATCCCGATTTTACATCGGGAGGGTCACTGGTTCGAACCCAGTAACTCCCACAAAGCCTTACAGAAATGTAGG
>NZ_SEWG01000009.1 GCF_004168255.1 Mucilaginibacter terrigena
ATCAAAGAGAACAACATCCTGAAGATGTATGTGGACGAGAACGTGCTCAATTTTATGAATCATAAGGAGTTTGAAGGCAGCCTGATGAAAAACGAGCTGCTGGAAGCTACCGTAATGTTTGTTGATGTTTGCGGCTTTACAGCCATTACCGAGCATGTGCCGGCAAACACCGTGGTAACATTGCTTAACGGCCTGTTTGATAAAATTGTAAAGGAAATTATTGCCCAGGGCGGCCACGTTGATAAGTTTATGGGCGATGCTATCATGGCGGTTTTCCGCGGCGAGTTCCATTTGGATAGGGCGATAGATGCCGCGTTGTCGGTTAAAGCCCATTTATCTAACGAGCCCGAGATAGACGCGGGCAACGGTAAAATATTCAAACCAAGCATTTCGGTAGGGATCAACAGCGGCGAAATGGTATCGGGCAACATCGGTTCGGCATCCTTAAAACGCCTTGATTATACCGTTATTGGCGACTCGGTTAACCTTGCGCAGCGTTTGCAGGGCATAGCCACCGCCGGCCAGATCATCATTACCGAAGATGTTTACCACAAGGCCAAAGAATCGTTCCAGTGTAAGCCAAACGGCCAGTTCGCCCTCAAGAATAAGGTTAAACCGGTTGATACTTACGAGGTGGTAGAGTAGAAAGATCTCGGATTTCGAATGTTCAATTTCGAATTTAAGTTAGCATTGCTACCGCAAGCCTCCTCGCTTGTGGCCAACTGGCTGGTAAATGCATCTCGTTATGAAAGTTTAGCTTTTTGTTACTGTTGTAAACCCACAGATAAAATTTAAGAAGCTGATAAATCCGATACAGATAGCTATCGGGACGTAATTCTAAAATCTAAAACCAAGGTGTCCCATTCAGAAACGGGTGGGACACCCTGTCGAAAATCAATAATATCTTTATTTACAGAATATTCTGTATTTTATATAAAGAAACACTTCAAATAAAAGTGCAACTATTACTTTTGTAAGTTATTAATTATCAATAGTTTATGTATTGATGTTTAGTGTGTCATATTTAGTGGGACACCTGGGAAAATTTAGTCCTTTATCATCCTGTAAGCTTCTTCGGCCTCTACCCTTTCTATCACTTCGAACTTTTTTCCGGCCTGTTCATTGTAGTTTTTAAAGAAACTCTCCAACTGGTTGATGATGGCCTCGGGCAGCTGCAGCATGGTGTTTACCTCACTAAATAGCTGCGATACGGTTGGCACGGCTAAAAAGCGGTCGTTACGCATGGTGCTGCCGTCGCGTTCGGTTTGGTTCACCTTTATAGCGCCAATGATCCGGCAATCAATACAACATCCCGAAAAGGTAGCGATCTCTGATATTACCACCACATCCAGCGGGTCGCCATCGCCACCTTTCGTATCCGGTATAAACCCAAAATCGAACGGGAACACCATTCCCGCCGGTAACACCTTATTCAGTTTAAAGGCCTTTAACTTTGGTTCGTAATCGTACTTATGGCCGCTGCCCTTTGGGGTTTCTACTATGATGGTGATGGGTTCCATTAGCTTATTAACAACAGGACGGATAATTGTGTTTGAACCCGGATTAAGCGGATTTGTGGGATTGGTAGGATTTCTTTTCTGAATCATTATTTATAGGATGCTATTTTCTAATGAGCGCTGGCCCAAACGTCAAAGCAGGCGGGCCGGGTGTATGGCGGGAATGGCGGTTTAGCTTTCGAACTCGCGCATGCGGGAGAAAGCGTTAAAAACCGGCAGGGCGGGCGGAAGCGTCGCTTTGACTTGGCCTTTTCTTTTGGTTCGTTTTCTTTGTGGCTAAGACAAAGAAAATGAACATCCACAGGCCGAATGGACATCTCTCTGTCGCGCCTAACAGAGAACTAATCGACGGCTCTGCATAGCAAAGAGAGTGCTTTGTACCTCGCAAGGACACAGCTTATATTATACTCTTAAAAAAATCACATAATCCCACCAATCTGTTTAATCCCGGTTCAGGAATTATTGTATTTTTAAACCGCCAATAAACAAATTATGAAATACCTCCTGCTGTTATTGCTGCTGCCTGTTTTTGCGCAGGCACAAACCCGGCCGTCAAACCAAAACCTGTTTGATACCATCCCTTTCATCCCCGACCATACCACCCAGCGGTTAGAACAATTTAAAAAGCAACCGGTAACGCAAAGCGGCATTATATTTTTAGGTAACAGCATTACTGAAATGGGCAACTGGGCAAAGCTGCTTAACGATACCACGGTGGTTAATCGTGGTATTGGCGGTGATATTACCTACGGCGTATTAAAACGACTGGACGATATCATTGCCCGTCAGCCCAAAAAACTGTTCATATTGCTTGGGATAAATGATATTGGTAAAGATATCCCCGATTCGGTTATCGCGTATAATTATTTTAAGATCATAGGGCAGGTAAAGGCAAAAAGTCCCGCTACCAAAATATACGTACAAAGCATTTTACCGCTAAATACTACCATTAAAAACTTCCCGCAGCATTACGATAAGGGCGAGCATATCCCTCGGGTAAATGCCATGCTGCAGTCGCAGGCGGGTAAAATGGGCTATACTTATATCAACCTGCAGCCCCTGTTTACTGATGCGCAAAACCGGCTGGATGCCAAATACACCTACGAAGGCCTGCACCTGAAACCCGAAGCATATGTAGTTTGGGTGGCATATCTTAAAAAAATGAAATACCTGTAAGCCATGAAATATTTGAAAATTGCGTTTACAGCCGCGGCGCTTTTGTGTGCAGAAGCATCCTTCGCGCAGCAAAAAACAATTTCGGCCAAGGTGGATGCGCTTATTAGCAAAATGACCCTGGACGAAAAGGTTGGCCAACTAAACCAGCTAAACGGCGACTGGGAAGCTACGGGGCCGGTCACCAAAGATGTAGGCAATAAACTGGATGACGTAAAAAAGGGCAAGGTAGGCTCGGTGCTGAATATTATGGGCACAAACCATACCCGCGCTTTCCAGGAAGCAGCGATGCAATCAAGGTTGAAGATCCCGCTGCTTTTTGGGCAGGATGTGATCCACGGGTACAGTATCACCTTCCCTATCCCGCTGGCCGAGGCCGCAAGTTGGGACATGGCGGCGATGGAGCGTTCGGCGCGGATAGCCGCCACCGAAGCCGCAGCCGCAGGCATCCACTGGACATTTGCGCCCATGGTTGATATTGCCCGCGACCCGCGCTGGGGCCGGGTAATGGAAGGCGCGGGAGAAGATACTTACCTCGGTTCGATGATAGCCAAGGCCCGTGTAAAAGGTTTCCAGGGCAAAGGTTTGGGTAATATTGATGCGGTGATGGCCTGCGTAAAACACTTCGCAGCTTACGGCGCTGCCATTGGCGGCAGGGATTATAACAGTGTGGACATGAGCAGGCGCACCCTTTGGGAAACTTATCTCCCTCCTTTTAAAGCCGCTTTAGATGCCGGCGCAGCTACCTTCATGAACTCCTTTAACGACCTGAACGGTACCCCCGCAACCGGCAGCAGCTATCTGCAGCGCGACATCCTGAAAGGCAAATGGGGTTTTAAAGGTTTTGTGGTGAGCGACTGGAACTCCGTTGGCGAAATGATACCGCATGGCTTTGTAAAAGATAATTATGAAGCTGCCGAAGTAGCTATAAAAGCCGGCAACGATATGGATATGGAAAGCCGCGCCTACATTGGCAATCTGGCTAAGGTAGTTAAGGACGGCCGGATAAATATTGCTGTGGTAAACGAGGCGGTAAGGCGCATCCTCACCAAAAAATTCGAGATGGGGTTATTTGACGATCCCTACAAATTTATAAACCCCGCCCGCGAAAAGGCCGCCATGAACAGGCCCGAAAATATTGAGGCCGCAAGGGATATGGGCCGCAAAAGCATCGTACTGTTAAAGAACGAAAAAAATATCCTGCCGCTCTCTAAATCCATAAAAAGCATCGCGCTGATAGGTCCGCTGAGTAAAGAGAAATGGTACCTGAAAGGTGCCTGGTCAACCGATGTTGATCCGAACGACAACGTGGTAACCATATACGATGGCATCCAAAAACAAGCCCCCGGTGCCAAAATTTATTATGCCGAGGGTTGTAAGATAAAAGACAGCGTAGCTACCGATTTTAAAGATGCTGTTGATGCCGCCAATAAAGCCGACGTAGTGGTGATGGCCGTTGGCGAGGATATTTTCATGACCGGTGAAGCACGAAGCAAGGCCAACATCCACATTCCCGGCGTGCAGGAAGAGTTGATAAAAGCGGTTGTAACCACAGGTAAACCTGTTGTAGTGCTGCTAATGGCAGGTAGGCCCATGGTGTTCAACTGGACCGCCGACCACGCCCCTGCAATAGTTTATACCTGGTGGCTGGGCAGCCAGATGGGCAACTCGGTGGCCGATGTGCTGTTTGGCAATTATAACCCTGCCGGCAAGCTGCCTATCACTTTTCCGCGCAGCGAGGGGCAGATCCCGATTTATTACAACAGCCTAAACACCGGCAGGCCTGCGCAGGGCGATAACGATACGTTTTATCGTTCGTCATACATCGATCTGCCAAATACGCCGCAATACGCTTTTGGTTATGGTTTAAGCTATACAACTTTTAGCTACAGCAATATCAGCATCAGCAAAACCAATATTAAAAAAACGGAGTCGCTTACCGTATCTTTCGATCTTCAAAATACCGGTAAAATAGCAGGCGAAGAGACCGCGCAGCTTTACATCCGCGATATGGTGGCACAACCCCTCCGCCCTGTTAAAGAATTGAAGGATTTTAAAAAGGTGATGCTTGCCCCCGGCGAAACAAAACGGATTACATTCACTATTAATAAAGAAAAATTGCAGTTTTATAACGATAATCTGCAACTGATCACCCAGCCAGGTGAATTTAAGCTGATGATAGGTGCGGCATCAAATAATATCAAACTGGAGAAAACATTTCAGCTAACCAACTAACACCCATGACCAAAACTAAAGTTGCCATTCTTGGCGCCGGATTTATATCAGATATCCACGTAGAATCGTACCAGCGCTTTATACCCGAGGCCGAAATTTTGGCCGTTTACGCCCGCAATATCGGTAAAGCCAGGGCTTTTGCCGAAAAGCACCATATTCCCGCTTATTTCGACGATGTAGATCAACTCCTCGCCGAAACTGATTGCGAGGTAATTGACATTTGCGTGCCTAATTACCTGCATGCCATCAACACCATTAAAGCTGCTAAAGCAGGCAAGCACATCATCATCGAAAAGCCGCTGGCCGTTACTTTAGAAGAAGCCGACGAAATGATAGCCACCTGCAAAGCCAACAACGTAAAGCTGATGTATGCCGAAGAGCTTTGCTTCGCGCCAAAGTATGAGCGTGCAAGGCAGGTGGTAAAAGAAGGTGCCGTTGGCGAGGTATATATGCTTAAACAGGCCGAAAAACACTCCGGCCCGCATACCGATTGGTTTTACGACATTAACCTTGCCGGTGGCGGTGTGCTAATGGATATGGGCTGCCACGCCATGGGCTGGTTCCGCTGGATGCTCGGCAATGCTAAAGTTAAAGATGTTTATGCTACCATGAGCACCGTTCTGCACGGCGGGCGCACCAAAGGCGAGGACAACGCAATTGTGATAGTAGAGTTTGAGAATGGCGTTACCTGTGTTGCCGAGGATAGCTGGGCCAAACACGGCGGCATGGACGACCGCTGCGAGATCTACGGGAAGGGCGGTGTGATTTATGCCGATCTGTTTATGGGTAGCTCGGCTTTAACTTACAGTCGCGAAGGGTATGGTTACGCCATGGAGAAGGCCGATACCTCCGCAGGTTGGAGCTTCACTATTTTTGAGGAAGTATTTAACCAGGGATATCCGCACGAGTTGAAGCACTTTATTGAATGTGTGCGCGAGGATAAAACCCCACTGGTAACCGGCGAAGATGGCCGTGCTGTGTTGGAAATGCTGTATGCAGCTTATGCATCTGCCGGGCAGGGCAAAAAGATCAGTCTGCCATTTCATCCAAAAGTTGACCGCCCCATCGATCTGTGGCTTAACGCTAAACAAGATTAATTATGAAAATAGCTATATACGATACCTACGACGATATGTCAAAAGCGGCCGCCGAACTGGTTGCCCAACAATTAGCTGAAAAACCTGCATCGGTTTTATGTTTCCCTTCGGGCGATTCGCCAACGGGGACGTTAAATTACCTTGTGCAATGGGCCAACGAAGGTAAAATAGACCTGAGCCAAAGTTTTTTTATCGGCCTGGATGAGTGGGTTGGCATGGACGAGAACGACCAGGGCAGCTGTAAATATTACCTTAAAACCAACTTTTTTGATAAGCTAAACAATAAGCTTACCAATATTACCCTGTTTAATGCCAAAGCCGCCGATCTTGAAGCGGAATGCGAACGCATTAATAAGTTTATCAGCAGCAAGGGTGGGCTGGATATCATGATGGTAGGCATAGGCATGAACGGCCACTTAGGCCTTAATGAGCCGGGGACACCGGTTGATCTGTATGCTCACCTTGCAGACCTCGACCCCGTTACCATACAAGTTGGGCAAAAATATTTTAACCAGGAAACTAAACTAACTGGAGGCATCACGCTTGGCTTAAGGCATTTATCAGAAGCGGCCAAGGCGGTACTGATAGCATCGGGTGCAAAAAAAGCGGGCATCATCCACGAAAGCTTGCAGGGAACAGTTAGTACAGATGTACCTGCATCCATCCTGCAAAAGCTTTCAAACGCCATTGTATTGCTTGATAAAGATGCCGCCTCCGAATTGGAACACTCGTCGTGATATGACAGAAAAGGCAAAGCAAATACAGCAATGCCTGCAAAACGCGCCGTCGTTATTAGCAGGTAAAAAAGCAGCAGCCGGTTTCGATGGTTTTGTAGACTCTATTGTAAAGGTTGTCAACTACAAAACCGACGATGCGGGCATTGTCTTCTTCCGCACCATCAGCGAGTTTGGCAGCTATATCAGCGGCAAAAGCGGCTCGGGCTTTAGTTTAGAGAGCGAGGAACTGGTGCAAAAACTGGGCGGCAATATGCCTATTATGGCAAATGCGCTGGCAGGTATGGGCATCGGTGTAAATTGCGTGGGCGCATTTGGTGTGCCGCACTTTGCCCCGGCCTTTACGGGCATGCATGCCAACTGCAACCTGTACAGCTTTACCAATCCCGGTTTTACTACGGCGATGGAATTTACAGATGGCAAGATCATGCTGGCCCAAATGACCGACCTGAACCACGCCGACTGGGCAACCATCAAACAAACCATCGGCATAGAAAACCTTAAGGCGGTATTCGGCACCGCCGACCTGATCTGCCTGGTAAACTGGAGCGAACTTGACCACAGCAACAGCATGTGGCAGGGCTTGCTATGTGATGTTCTTAACAATTCAACAATAAAACAATCCCAGCAATTTTTCTTTGACCTTTCGGACTGCTCTAAGCGAAGCGCCGAAGCCATAACATCCGCCATTAAATTGATCGAACAATTTGGCGCCTATGGTAAGGTGACGCTTAGCCTCAACCGTAACGAGGCAAATATCCTTTACAAAACACTTATCGGTGATGCCCCCCCTGCCGATCTGCAAGCCATCGGTAACAAACTTTTTACGGTTCTAAATATCAGCACACTTATCATCCACAATTCCAAAATTTCCATAGCTTGGGATGGCAATGGCACGCACATTAACGAGCCTGATTTTATTGCAAACCCAAAGATCTCTACAGGCGCAGGTGATAACTTTAATGCGGGTTACTGTATAGCTGTTTTATTAGGTTTAGATGCCGAAGCAGCGCTGATGATGGCCAACGCGACCTCAAACATTTATATGAATAGCGGCGACAGCCCGGGTTTAGATGCGTTAAGCGAATATTTTAGCAAGTAAGGTTCGGTCATAACAAACATCATAGTTTCCCTCTCATGAATGGGAGGAAAACTATGAGTAAATCGATTTTGGATAGTGTAGTACTTACATTTCCCAATAAAATATCGCATCTTTATAATACCAATTATTCTAAACTTCATGTCAGTAAATCCTTCAAATACCAATTCGGGCCGTGCTGCCGCGAACACTTTTGATGCTATTGTTATTGGTTCGGGTATTAGCGGCGGATGGGCTGCCAAAGAGCTTTGCGAGCAGGGTATGAAAACCCTTGTTTTAGAACGCGGCCGCGATGTAAAACACCTTAAAGATTACCCAACAGCCACCACCCCGCCCTGGGAATTTCCGTACCGTGGGCGGGTGAGCCTTAAACAGTATAAAGAAAACCCACTGATAACCAAGGCAGCCGGTTATGGTGATGATTGCGACCATTTTTTTGTTAAGGATGCCGACCACCCCTACGTGCAGGAAAAACCTTTCGATTGGATCCGCGGGTACCAGGTTGGCGGTAAATCGCTTACCTGGGGGCGCGCCACACAGCGCTGGAGCGAGTTTGAATTTACCGCGCCCGAGCGTTTTGGTTATGGCATTGGCTGGCCCATCGGCTATAAGGATGTGGCGCCATGGTATTCACATGTCGAAAAATTTATCGGCATCTGCGGTAACAAGGATGGTTTAGAAGCTATGCCCGATGGCGAGTTTCAAACGCCTTTTGAAATGAACGTGCCTTTGCAGCATATCAAGCAATCGTTAAAAGAGAATTATACCGACCGGCACCTGGTACATGCCCGCTGGGCGCACCTAACCGACCCGCAACAGGTACACCTTGACCAGGGCCGCGGCAAATGCCAGGCGCGTAACATGTGTATGCGCGGTTGCCCGTTCGGAGGGTACTTCAGCTCCAACTCTTCCACCCTGCCCTGGGCCGAGAAAACGGGAAACCTGACCATTCGCCCGCATTCTGTTGTACATTCAGTTATTTATGATGAAAAGCTTGGCAAGGCAACCGGCGTGCGCATCATTGATGCCAACACCAAAGAAACCATCGATTACTTTGCCAAAGTGATCTTCCTGAACGCATCGGCCTTAAACACCAACCTGATATTGCTCAACTCTAAATCAAAGCGCTTCCCTAACGGTTTGGGTAACGACAGCGGGGTGTTGGGTAAATACGTAGCATTTCATAACTACCGTGCATCGGTATCGGGTACGCTGGATGGGTTCCTGGATAAATATTATTTTGGCCGCAACCCTACCGATCTGATCCTGGTAAATTTCCGTAACCTGCACAAGCGCGATACCAACTTCTTTGGCGGTTATACAACCTTCATGAACGCCTACCGCGACCAGCACCCTAACGATACCGAAAACGGCCAGGTAGGCCCGCAATACAAAGACGACCTGTGCGAACCCGGCGGCTGGCATGTATTTGCTTATCTGCAAGGCGAAACCGTACCGATTGAAACTAACCACGTACGCCTTAGCGATACCGAAAAAGACCAATGGGGCATCCCGCTACTGGTTACCTCGGTTGAGTATCACCCCAATGATGAATTGATGATAGAGGACTTTTTGACCCAAACGGCAGAGATGCTGGAAAAAGCCGGCGTTAAAAACATCAGCAAGTACAATAACAAGCAATCGCCCGGGCTGGATATTCACGAAATGGGCGGTGTGCGAATGGGAAAAGATCCAAAAACATCGATGCTAAACGGAAATAGCCAACTACACGCCTGTAAAAATGTGTTTGTTACCGATGGTGCCTGCATGACCAGTACCGGTAACCAAAGCCCGTCTATATTGTATATGGCGCTTACTGCCAGGGCAGCTACTTTTGCCGCTAACGAGATAAAAAAAGGAAATTTATAAACTATTACTAATTAAACCAATGAACAAAATAAGCTTTCTGTTGCTTGCCGGTATTATTACTGTTACCGCCTGCAATTCATCTGTTAAAAACAATAACGCAACTGATACCACCACGGTACCAAACGATAGCACCACTACTGATATTACCCCTTTATTACAGGATTCGACGCTTAGCAACTGGCATAACTATGGTAAAACCACGGTGGGTAAAGCATGGAAATTAAAAGATGGCTTACTGCACCTGGATGCGTCTAAAAAAGCCGACTGGCAAAGCGCCGAAGGCGGCGATATTGTAACAAACGATGAGTACGAAAACTTTCACCTAAAGGTAGAATGGAAGATATCGCGAGCGGGCAACAGCGGCATTATGTTTTATGTGCACGAGGATACCGCCAAATACCAGTACCCATGGCAAACCGGCCCCGAAACCCAGATTGCTGATAACAAGGAGAACGAAGATGGCAAACTGATAAAACACCGCGCAGGCGACCTGTACGACCTGATCTCTATTTCAAAAGAAGTGGTTAAACCAGCCGGCGAATGGAACAAAACCGAAGTAATTGCCAACAAAGGGCAGCTGGACATACTGGTGAACGATGAAAAAGTATTATCGACAACTATGTGGGATGATAATTGGAAAAAGCTGGTAGCAGGCAGTAAGTTTAAAGAGTGGCCCGGCTTTGGCACCTACAAAAAAGGCCATATAGCTTTACAGGACCACGGCGCTGACGTATGGTTCAGAAACGTAGAGATAAAGAAACTTTAATAAATCCATAGCATTTGCATAGCCTCCTTTTGTTAAGCAGAAGGAGGCTTTTTGTTTTTATTGATTTACCGGGATAGGGTGATACCTTCCGCATACCCGATAAAACAAACAAACATGTTATCTTTACGACATGGATTCCCGCCCGCAAATATTGACCGTTGAGGATATAAAATTGCTTGTTGATGCTTTTTACCAGCGGGTACAGTCTGATGAGTTACTTGGGCCGATATTTAATGAGCGGATACAGGACAGGTGGCCCATCCATCTCGAAAAAATGTACCGCTTTTGGCAAACGGTTTTATTGGAAGAGTACACCTACAACGGGCGGCCTTTTCCCCCTCACGCCCATTTGCCGGTTGGTCCCGAACATTTTGCGCACTGGCTGGAATTATTCAACAAAACAGTAGACCAACTTTTCGCCGGCGAAAAAGCTGATGAAGCAAAATGGCGCGCGGACAAAATGGCAACCATGTTTATGGCCAAGATCGAATACTTTAGGAACAACCCGCTGAATATAGTTTAGTATTTTACGCTAACCAGTCGAACCAGTTGCTGATCTTGTAATCGTACCCCAATACCTTGCCGGTGTACACGCTGCTGATGATCTTCCATTCCCTCAGTTCCGGTAAAAATGCGGGCTGCTCTAACCCTGCTTTTGCGGCGGCCTGTGTGTAAAATGCAAATTTTGGCGGGTGATGCGGTGCACAGGCATTTAATTTATGGCCGAAGGCGTCTTTTTTTAATACCGCAAACGTGAGCCCTATACAATCGTCCTGATGGATCATATTAACCGGCGCCAGTCCGTTTGGTATGTCTTTCTTTCCGGCAAAGAACCTGCCGGGGTCGCGGCCCGGGCCAACCAGGCCGCCAAAACGAATGATGGTGGTTTTAAAAGCGGTTTGTCGCCTGAATAATTCTTCCGCCTCAAAAAGTATCAATCCTGACTGTGTGTTAGGATTCGGGTCGCTTAATTCATTCATTTCCATATTCTGTTCCGAGTACACGCCTGTGGAACTTATGAGGATAACCTTTTTAACACTGACCCGGTGGATAGCATCGATAACATGCTGTAGTTTATGAACATACTCAACCCCCTCTCCCGAGCGACTTTTAGGCGGGATAGCTATGATTAAAACATCACAGATAAAAAATGCAGGATCGTAATTGGCATTTTTATCTGACAAATCGATAAGGAAGGGATTTAGCCCTTCCGCGGCAAGCACTGCCAGTTTATCTGCAGATGTGGTGGAACCGTTAACCGCAAAGCCATTGGTAACAAGCTTTTTTGCCAGCGCCAAACCATACCATCCGCAACCTAAAATACTAACCGTCATATTTGAGCGAATATAACAAGCCGGAATGGAACACTCATAAAAAGCAAATTATATATTTGTGCATGGATACTCCGCAAACTTTACCTGTTTTATCTGATACCGAATTAAGGGTACTGGGCTCGCTGATGGAAAAAAGCAAAACCACGCCCGACTATTACCCCATGACGCTTAACGGGCTTACCGCCGCATGTAATCAGAAAACAGCACGCAGGCCTGTAGTTGATTATGACGAGAACACCGTAATGCTGGCGCTGGATACCTTAAAACGGAAAGGGTTAATTTCTACCGCGACAGGTGGCAGCAGTAGGGCCATTAAGTACAAGCATAACTTTGGCATCGTGTTCCCTGTGGTACCATCAGAAGTTGCGGTGATATGCCTGCTGATATTGCGCGGGCCGCAAACGCCGGGCGAGATCAACACCAATTCGGGCAGGTTGTATGAGTTTGAGGACCTGGACGAGGTGCAGGCCATGTTGGAGAAACTGGCGAGCGGCGATATGCCCTATGTATTGCAGTTACCCAAACGCCCCGGCCAAAAAGAAGTGCGCTACCGCCACCTGTTAGGCGGGACTATCGTTGAAGACGATTCGCAGGACGAGCCATCGCGCCGCACATCAACATCCGAACTGGAAGAGCGCCTGAGCAAAGTAGAAACAGAATTGGCCGAACTAAAGGACGCTTTTGATAAACTGATGAAAGAACTCAGTTAGCGTGATGCTGGTTATTTTCGTCGGCTAACTTGCGCTCGATACGCCTGTCGGGGATCAACCAGATCAGCGCTACTATAAAGTACATGCCAAAAGCTATCCACGAGTGGATGAACGAAACGACTATAGCGGCTGCATAAATACCGGTAGAGATCTTCCCCTTGGTATCGGTACCAATGGCTCGGGCCAGTACCGAGTTTTCGCCATGATGCTTAACAAGGCAATGCATCAATATGCCGTATGAGATCGAACTCATGATTAGCACCAAGCCATAGCAAACAACCGGCACCTGGCTAAAGTGGTTCTCGCCCATCCAGGCGGTAACAAACGGCACCAGCGATAGCCAAAACAATAGGAACAGGTTGGCCCATAAAATAGCGCCGTTAACAGATTTTGCCGCATGCATCATATGGTGATGATTGTTCCAGTAAATACCCACGTAAACAAAGCTGAGCACATAACTCAAAAACACCGGTGCAAGGTGTTCCAGCGCCCCCCAACCGGCATCGTGCGGCACTTTAAGCTCCAACACCATTATGGTGATGATGATAGCTAATACCCCGTCGCTAAATGCTTCTAAACGCCCTTTGCCCATTTTGTTTGTTGATGATATTGAATGAAGATAATTATTTTATAGCAAATGCCTTATACCTTTTCATGGCCTCCACAAAATAGTAATCGGCATAGGTAAGCGGTACGTCTATTTCTGTCCCCGCAGGGAAATGGCCAACACTGTGTTTTAAAATAAACCCACCGTTTGTGCCTGCTTCGGCTTTGTATTGAGGTGATGACAAGGTTTTGATAATAGACTGCGCCGTGTTAAAATACCGTGCGCCATCGGCCTTATTGGTGTATTTACAAAGCTCTAATAACGCCGAAGCCATGATAGATGCGGCAGATGCATCGCGCAGGGCGTTGGGGATGTTCGCCGCGTTAAAATCCCAGTAAGGAATTTTATCGGCAGGCAGGTTGGGGTTATTCAATACAAATTCGGCTATGTTATTGGCTTGGTCAAGATATTTTTTATCCTTGGTTTCGCGGTACATAACAGTAAAGCCATACAAGCCCCAAACCTGTCCCCTTGCCCAAGCCGATTCATTGGCAAAGCCCTGGGCGGTTTTCTTTTCCTGCACAGCGCCTGTTTCGGGATTGTAATTGATGACGTGGTACGAGCTATGGTCGGCCCGGTAATGATTTTTGATGGTGGTATTGGCGTGTGTTACCGCGATCTTGTAATAGCTGGAATCGCCGCTTACTTTGGTTGCCCAGAAAAGCAATTCCAGGTTCATCATGTTATCAATGATCACCACAAAATCTGATGGCTTGGCATCCCATGATTTGATCGCACCAATCTTTGGGTTAAAGCGCGTAGATAATGATTTGGCGCTGTTCAGCAGGATCTGTTTATACTCTGCCGATGGGTTTAGCCTGTTTGCCGTACCAAAGCTGCAGTACATCATAAAACCAAGGTCGTGCGTGTGGGTGTTATATTGCTCTTTGGCCAATACGGCCAGTATGCGGTCGGCTTCGGTTAACAAGGCTTTGTCGTGGGTTTCCTGGTAAAGATCCAGTAACGTACCGGGGTAAAAACCGCTGCACCACCATCCCGAATTGCTATTTTCCTGTTTATCTGTTTCCGGGTGATAGGTTTTAGGGAACTCTCCGGGTTTTAATTTGGTTGCCAGCACTTTGTATTGAGCATCAGCATCTGCCAAATTCTTTTTAATAATAGCCAGCACGGCCGGTTGCGTGGTGAATTTATTTTTTTGCTGCGCGATACCTGGCAGGCTTATCATCAGTAATAATATGGTTGCGCAGGTAAGGTTTTTCAGGTTCATTGTTTATCAGGTTGTCTGCGATTGCTTAAGGCCATCTACAGCAATAGCAAATATATCTTTTAATGCCTTTTTAGCAGCATAATATCCGCACATGCCATGCACACCACCACCCGGCGGCGTAGAGGCCGAGCAAATGTATATGCCTTTTTCCGAAGTTTTATATGGCGAATAACGCAAGGCAGGGCGGGTAAACAGCTGCCCAAGGTCTATTACGCCGCCATTTATATCACCGCCAATATAGTTAGAGTTGTATTCCTCCATCTGCGCGGTATCCATGGTGTGTTTGGCCAGTATAACATCCCTGAAGCCCGGCGCGTATCTTTCAACCTGCTTTTCAATGGCGTCCGTCATGTTTTTGGTTGATCCGTTTGGCACATGGCAATAGGCCCAGGCGGTATGCTTGCCTATTGGGGCGCGGGTATCATCAAAAAGGCTTTGCTGCGCCAGCAATACAAAGGGTTTATCGGGGTGTTTGCCGTTCCAGGTTTGCTGTTCGGCATCACGGATCTCGTTCAGGGTATTACCAATATGCACGGTACCCGCTTTTCTGCAAGCTTCCGCAATAAAGGGGATGGGTTGGTTCAGTGCCCAATCTATCTTATAAACACCCATGCCATACCGGTAACGCTCCAACTGCCATTTGTATAGTGCCGAGAATTTATGCCCGGCTATCTGCAGCAATTGTTTTGGAGTGATGTCAAACAAAACGGCATGCGCCGATGGCAGTTGCTCTAAAGATTTGACGTAGGTATTGGTTTCTATCTTCCCGCCTATCGATGTAAAATACGACGCCAATGCATTTGCTATACTGTTCGACCCGCCTTTTGGTATAGGCCAACCCTGCAGGTGCCCGGCTGCCATCAGCACCAGTGCTATGGCCGATGTTGCCATATTGGTTATGGGCTGCATACTATGTGCCGCCATACCTGCCAATAGTGCTTTTGCCTGCTTGGTTTTAAATTTTATGGCTAACAAAGTGGCCGGTTTTATGGCATCAAGGCCAAAGCTTGCCAGCGCCAAAGGATGCTTTGGATAATGAAGAGGGCCTAAAACATCTGCATCTATCAGCGGCCAGTTTTTTGTTACCGACTGCATTAAGTGTTTATATGCCCTTTCATCCGCGCCAAGATGCTGGGCAGTTTCATCAATGCTGCGGCAAAGAAAGGCTGAATTGGCGTGTTCTAAAGGGTGGGCTGCATCTATTTCGGGGTATATGTAGCTTAAGCCGTGCTTATCCAACGGCAAGGTTTTAAAAAATGGCGATGCAGCGGCAAGGGGATGAATAGCTGAGCAGATATCGTGCTTAAAACCCGGCAAGGTTAGTTCGGCCGACCGCAGGCCGCCGCCTATTTCGCTTTTAGCTTCGAGCAGTAAAACTGATAAGCCATTCTGTTGCATCAATATGGCAGCAGCCAGCCCGTTTGGGCCGGAACCAACTACAACAGCATCAAAATCGCGCTTTTCAAGAGCCATAATTATCTTTTAAGTCCCGAATACCCAAATGCATATCTGCACTCTCCTTACCGGCCTTATCATTAATGTGTCCAAATATCAGGTATAGGGTTACCAGCAATTACGCTGCCATAAAAATACATTTATTTCACTATCAGGTAGTTTTGTTCGATTCCCATTCGGCAAGGGTATCCATCAGTTCCTGCAGTTTAAGCGGTTTGCTCAGGTAGCCGTTCATTCCCGCGGCAAGGCATTCCTCCTTATCCTCTATCATGGCATTGGCCGTCATAGCTATTATAGCGGGCTGATGTTCCATGTTCTGGCGGATAAAGCGGGTGGCTTCTAAGCCGTCCATCTCGGGCATTTGCACATCCATCAGCACCAGGCTGTATTTTTTGTTTACCATAGCGTTAATAGCTTCGTGCCCGTTCTCAACAATATCGGGCTTATACCCCATTTTGTTGAGGATATATTTGGCCAGTTTTTGGTTGATGGCGTTATCCTCGGCTATTAATATGGTTAAAGGATGGTGTTTGGCAAAATCTTCAGAAAAGGCGGCTTTTACCGGCTGCACTTCTGTTTTTTCATCACTGTTAAGCTTCAATTGCTCTATGATATGCTTGTACAATGCCTGGTGCTTGGTAGGCTTGGTTAAGGCTACGTTAAACAGGTGCGCGTTTTTTCGGCTTTGCTCGTTCCCCATGGAGGTGAGCAGTATAATTGGCACCTGGCTTTGTTCGCGTATTTTACCGGCCAGGTCTACCCCATCCAGCCCGGGCATGTTCATATCTGATATCACCAGGTCAATGATTTTGCCCTTCTCCAATTCTTCTAAAGCATCCATACCCGATTCGGCCATCACCGGGATAAAATTCCACTGTTTTAACTGTTCTTCCAATATATCGCGGTTGGTCCGGTTATCGTCCACTACCAGTATGCGTTTGTTTTGCACCTCGGCGGTATTAAGATGCACATAATTACGCTGTGCCTTTACACCCGGTTTAGCCAGTATATTAAACGAGAATGTTGTGCCCTTGCCTACTTTACTTTTCACAGCAATATCACCCCCCATCAGGTTTACCAGTTTTTCGCTGATAACCAAACCCAAGCCCGTACCGCCATACTTACGGGTTGTACTTGAATCGACCTGCGAGAACGCTTTGAACAACCTGTTTATTTTATTTGGAGGGATACCTATACCCGTATCGCGGATCTCGAACAACAGGTCGAACTGTTTATCGTTGTTGCCCTTTAATTTTACGCAGATAAATACCTCGCCCTTGGCCGTAAACTTAATGGCATTACCAACCAGGTTGATCAGGATCTGCCTTAAACGGTAAGCGTCGGCAATAATTTGCGATGGCACATTATGCTCCACCTGGTAAACCAGATCCAGGTTTGAGCGGGCGGCCTTTTCGGCAAATACATCAAGCACAGCCTCAATACAATCGCGCAGGTCAAAATCCTGCTCGTCCAGTTCCATATTACCCGATTCTATTTTAGAAAAATCCAGGATATCGTTTATCACATTCAGCAGAGTGTCACCACAGGTCCTTATGGTTTCGGTGTATTCCTGCTGTTCGCTGTTAAGTTTTGTGTTAGCCAATAAGGTAGCCATACCCATCACCCCGTTCATCGGGGTGCGAATCTCGTGGCTCATGGTAGCCAGGAATATGCTTTTTGCTTTATTGGCTTTCTCTGCGTCTTCGCGTGCTTTTTCGGCGTCCTCACGTAAAACACGTTCGTCATTAGTCATTTGGGCAAGGCGCACGGTTCGGTCTTCAACTTGTTTTTCCAGTATTGCCTTCTGCGCTTTTATAGATCGCACACGGGTGATAAATATTACATAGATAAGCACTGCCGTAAACGCCAGTGTAAGCGTTTTAAACCACCACGTTAACCAAAATGGCGGCGTGGTAACAATAGTTAGCCCCGAAGTTACCGGCGACCACACCCCTGCCGAGTTTTGGTATTTCAACTTAAAAACGTATGTACCTGCGGGTAAATTGGTGTAGGTGGCCGTGTTGCGTGCACCTACATAGTTCCATTCTTTATCAAAACCTTCCAGGATGTAAGCGTATTTCTTTTTATCGGTAGAGGTAAAATCGAGTGCGGCAAATTCCAGCGATATAACCGATTGCTTATAATTTAATGTTATCGACCTGGTATCGGCTATATCCTGCTTAAGAGGCGACGGGTCGCTTTCGTCTTTTGCAGGAGTAATGTTCCTGTTGAACAACCTGAACGCGGTAATAACCAACGGTGAAAAGCCCAGGGGCTTTAATATTTGTTTGGGCGTAAAAGCATTAAAGCCATTTACGCCGCCAAAGTACAACTTATCGTTGCTGCCTTTAAACGATGAGTGTGATTTAAACTCATTCTCCTGCAGGCCATCTTCAATGGTATAGTTTTTAAATGTACGTTTAACCGGGTCAAATGATGAAAGGCCGTTGTTTGTGCTTATCCACAGTTTGCCCCCGTCGTCTTCGCGCACCGCGTATATAATATCGCTGGGCAGGCCATCCTTTTTAGTGAACACGGTAAAATGCTTTTTGACCGGGTCGAAAAGGTTAAGCCCCGAAAAAGTGCTCAACCACAGGTTACCCTTGCTATCTTCAAAAATATCGGGGATGTTATCGTTGCTGATACTGTTTTTTTTGCTGTTAAAAACAAACCTGGTGAATTTGTTGGTTTTCCTGTCCAGCAGGTTTAAGCCACCGTCGAAAGTGCCTATCCATAGGTTATTGTTCCTGTCTTCCAATAAAGAATACACCCTGTCGCTACTCAGGCTATGATAATCATCCGGGTCGTTCTTGTAATTGGTAAATTTGCCTGTCTTTTTATCATAATGGCATAAACCGGTGTTGTATGTACCTATCCATGCGGTATGGTCTTTTGATTGTATTAGGGCGTAGATATTATTACCGCTTAAGCTATTGGGGTTATTGGGGTTATTTTTAATATTTGTAAAAACATTGGTCTTTGGGTTAAAAATACTCAATCCATCAGCCCATGTGCCTATCCAGAAATCGCCTTCATAATCTTGGGTAACGGTTAACACATAATTACCTGTAATGCTATTTTCACCGTTTTTATTTTGGGTATAATGGGTAATATTGCCTTCTTTATAATTGAATTTATTTAAGCCTCCGCCATCGGTACCTACCCATAAGTTTTTGTCTTTATCTTCATAAAGCGCCAGTACAAAATCGTTAGAAAGACTATTGGCCAGTGAGCTATGCCTGTAATGCGAAAAACTACCACTGCTGCGTTTAAATATGTTTATACCGCCACTGTATGCCCCCAGCCACATATTGCCCAGCCTGTCTTTACAAATACTGTAAAGCGTGTTGCCGTTTATACTATTCTTATCAATATCGTCGTGCTTGTATTGCAGGATGCTCCCGGTTTCGGGGTTTAGGATGCAAAGGCCGCCATTATCGCTGCCTATCCATATATTTCCGTTATCATCGGCATTTAAACAATATATGTTATTACTGCTGATCGAGTTTTTCGCGGTTTCGTTATACTGATAACGGATAAAGGAATTGCTTTTAGGATCGAACAGGTTAAGCCCTGCATCCTGCGTGCCAACCCACAGGCGATGCTTTTGATCTTCGAAAATACAGCTGATGTTGTTGCTGGATATGCTTTTGGGGTTTTGCAGCTCGTACTGAAATTTTTTGAATGTACCGGTCTTTTTATCTAAAAGTTGAAGGCCGCCGGTAAAGGTGCCCGCCCAGATGTTTGTGGCGGCATCCATATAAACAAAACTCACGTTATTATCGCTGATGCTGCCCGGATCGTTGCCATTACGCTTGTAGTGCTTTACCGTATTATTATGGGTATCCATGTAATCGAGCCCGCCCTGGCCCGAGATCCAGAGATTGCCCTTTTCGTCTACCGCCAGTTTGTTCAGGATGTTATTAGAGATACTGTTGGTGTTTTTATCATCGTGCTTGTATTGCACAACACGGCCGGTTTTACGCTCAATCTTATTAAGGCCAATAATAGTGGCCACCCAAATGTTACCTTCCTTATCCTCGGCCATATCGGCCACCATGCTGCTGCTTAGCGACTGAGGGTCCTGCGAATCGTGCCGGTAGGATACAAAGCTGTAACCGTCGTACTTGTTAAGGCCATCGCGTGTACCTATCCACATAAAGCCGCGGCTATCCTGTATAATGGTAGCAACGTTAATTTGCGACAAACCTTCGGCGGTACCAATGTGCTCAAATTTTAAACTTTGGTTTTGGCTAAAGCCACTCAAAGCATAAAGCATCAAAATAGATAATATAAAATGCTTATACATTTAAATACCCCGGGTTGCTAATAGTTTAAATTTGAACAGGCGTAGTTGGTTTACAATTGCTTATACGCAGGCCAATTATAATTAGTTCAAAATATACAAAAAAGAAACAATACCGAAACTTTCATAAAACAAAAAAAGCTTACCAGAACGGCAAGCTTTTTTATTAAAAGTTTTAAATGTATTACAACTCCCTAACCCAGATATTACGGAAGCTTAGAGGCTCGCTCTTATCGCCATGTGCCTGTAATTTAATAGGTGCAGGGCCATGTGCTTTCCTGTAAGCCGGGGTACCTATGTATTGCGTAGGGCCCATAAGCTCGGTGTTATTCTGTACCAATACACCGTTAAATAAAACGGTTACGCGTGCCGGGGTTTTCACTTTATCGCCGTCGAAAGTTGGGGCGGTCCAGATCACATCATAAGTGTTCCAAACACCCGGTGGCTTGGTTGGGTTGGCTAATGGTATAAATTGCTTGTAGATGCTACCGGCCATACCGTTTACATAAGTTTTATTGTTGTACGAATCTAATACCTGCAGCTCGTACCCGTCGTCACCTTTACCTATCGATGCCAGGAACACGCCGCTGTTACCGCGGCCCTGGCCTGTACCTGTAATGTTTGCAGGCACTTTCCACTCGATGTGTAACTGGTAGCTGCCAAATGATTTTTTTGTTTCGATATTACCTGCTGATTTGTTAACAGTTAAAACATCGCCATTCACGTTCCATTTGGCATCGCCGCCGCTTGCAACGTCTTTCCATTGGCTAAGGCCTGTTTTACCGTCAAACAACACAACTGCATCTGATGGTGCTTCGCTTGCTGTTTTACCTGCCGTTACCACATTAGGTACGGGTTCCCATTTTTCGGTCTCCTCGGGTTTGGTTTGTGCATTTGCCATAAAGGCTCCTCCTGTAAGCAATGCGGTTAATATTATCCTGTATTTCATTTATTTATAATTTGTAATTGGCTTATATGTACAATTTATTTTTAAGGTAGGCGCTGCTCTGCGCTATGCTTTTATATGGGTCGATATTGGTGAAGTTTTCCTGCTCAACAAGGTAGTGCTTAATACCTGCAAGCTTTGCTTTGCCTAATATGGTTTTAAAGTCGATAGTGCCGGTGCCTATTTCGGTATTCAGTTCGTGATTTTTCTTATCCATATCTTTAATATGCACCATGGCAAAACGGCCCGGGTGTTTTTTAAAGATCTCTATAGGATCATGACCTGCGCGAACTACCCAGTAAATGTCCATTTCCATGGCTACTAAAGATGGATCGGTTTTAGCAAGGATGGTATCGTAAAAGGTAGTACCCTCTACTTTTTCCCACTCAAAATTGTGGTTATGGTAGCCTAATTTTAAACCTTCTTTTTTACAAACGGCTGCAGCTTTGTTCATCTTGTCGGCTATCGAATTAAAATCGGCAGCGGTTTTAATAAAGTCGTGGTTTAAAGATGGGATAACGATGTAAGTTTGGCCGGTTGCATGGGCAGCTTTGATGTAGGCATTGAACATATCCATTTTGCCCGAGCCAAAAAACTCGTCCATGCCGTAGTGCCCGCTTGGTGTTTTTAAGCCATTAGCTTTTAATACGGCGCTAAACTCTTTCGCGCTTAGTCCCCAAAAACCGGTTTCGGCCGAATAGCCAAAGGTTTCTACCTCTTTGTAACCTGCTTTAGCAATTTTGGCAATTACGCCTTTAGGATCTTTAGGCAGTTGATCGCGTAAGCTGTATAATTGTATACCTATGCCATTAAGGCTTTTTGCCGATAGTAAAGATGGTGCAAGCACCATACCTGCCGACGCTATGCCCGCCTGTGCTAAAAATGTTCTTCTGCTTGTCATTGTATTTTATATTGGTTGATGTAAATGTTGTGTATAGACCGTAAGCTGGCCTAATGGTTTAAACATCGCAAATATGTACCGCCTTGCGTAAGGATGCTATCTTGTCTTTTTGTTTCGGGATAAACTCCTGCGCTACAAAGCCTTTATGGCCCACCTCTAAAACAGCGCGCATGATGGCAGGATAATAAAGCTCCTGCGTTTCGTCAATCTCATTACGGCCGGGTACCCCACCTGTATGATAATGGGCTATATACTGGTGATGTTCGCGGATGTTACGGATCACGTCGCCTTCGTCTATTTGCATGTGGTAGATATCGTAAAGCAATTTAAAGTTTTCTGATCCCAGCCTTTTGCAAAGTTCGGCACCCCAGGCGGTATGGTCGCACTGGTAATCTTTATGGTCTATTTTGCTGTTAAGCAGTTCCATTACCAAAACAACGTTATGTTGCTCGGCCAGTTTTACCATGGGCTTTAAACCTTCCACGCAGTTTTTCCAGCCTTCTTCATCGGTTTTGCCTCGGCGGCTCCCGCTAAAGCAAATCAGGTTTTTATATCCTGCTGCTGCTACTTTCGGGATCATCGCGGTGTACTGCTTGTGTAGTTGTGCATGATACTGTGTATCGCCAAAGCCATCCGTCAAATTAATTTCAGCGCCGTTACACATGGATGAGAACAGGCCGTGCTTTTTTAGCGTAGGCCAGTCTTCGGGACCTACCAGGTCAATACCTTTTATGCCAATGTCTTTGGCTGCTACACAAAGCTGTTCTACCGAAATATCGCCATAGCACCAGCGGCAAACCGCATGGTTAATGTTTCCTTTTAATTTCTCGTCCATGCCATCTGTTTCCTGCGACTTAAAAGACGACAGCATGCCAGCCGCGCCTATTGCCGCAGAACCTGCAAGCAAACTCTTTATTGCCGATCTTCTGTTTGTACCTGCCATGGTTATACTTCTACCCTGCCTGCACCCGGTTCTTCAATATCTAACCCTGGCTTGGTTTGAATTTGATTAGTATCTTTGAAAGCTAAAAGGAAAACTATCAATACTACAGCTGCGATAGCTGCGGGTATCAACCATATTGTTTGCCAATTGTGCGTAGTGGCCGATACTTTGTAAGTATCAACAATTTTCCCGGCCATAATTGAACCAATAAGCATACCCACACCATAAGTAGCCAATGTAATGAAACCTTGCGCAGCGCTTTTAAACTTCTCGCCTGCAAGATTATCTGTATAGATCTGCCCGGTTACAAAGAAGAAATCGTAGCAGATACCGTGTAATACAATACCGCCAATTAACATCCAGTAATTGCTTCCTGCATCACCATACGCAAATAAAACGTAACGTATAGCCCAGGCTACCATACCAATTGCCAACATCTTTTTAACACCAAGGCGTACAAAAAACAATGGGATCAGTATCATAAATAAGGTTTCGGACACCTGACCAAGTGACTGCGTAACGGTGGTGGCCTTCATCCCTACTTCTGCAAAGAATGGGTTTGCAAAGCCGTAATAGAAAGCTAATGGAATACATATAGCAACTGAAGCTAAAAAGAAAATCAAATACGATCTATTTTTAAGCAACCCGATAGCATCAAGGCCAATAATCTCCCTGAATGACACTTTTTGGCCGGATTTAGCAGGCGGGGTTGCTGGCAGTGTAAAGCTGAATAAACCTAATGCAAGCGAAGCAAACCCTGCTAATTTAAAAGTGTTTACCAATGCCGCTTCGTTTCCTTGCTTATCCCAGTTTAGGTAACTGATAACAATACCTGCTACTATCCACCCAATAGTACCTAACACGCGTATTGGTGCAAATTCTTTACTTGGGTTTGTCATCTGCCTGAATGCTACAGAATTAACTAAAGCTAATGTTGGCATATATAATACCATATAAACTAATATTACAGGGAAAAAGGCGCTAAAATTAGTTAAAGTGGTTATATACAACAGCAAACCACCGCCAATTAAATGAAGGATACCCAAAACCTTTTGGGCTGAAAAAAACCTGTCGGCTATCAATCCAATAATAAAGGGAGCAATAATAGCACCCCATGATTGTGATGCGTATGCGTTACCATTTTCTACACCGGTTGCCTTTAATGATGTTTGCAGGTACGTCCCCATCGTTACAAACCATGCACCCCAGATGAAAAACTCCAGGAACATCATGGTAGATAACTTAACACGTGTTGTTGCGGTCATAATTGTTTTAGTTTAAATTGGTTAGGTTGGTTGGTTTTATTCTTTTACTGATAAAATATATTTCACCATTTCCTTTGCATCGGCAACAGCCAAATCAGGGTGCGCGGTCATTGGCACGGTTCCCCAGTTACCGCTGCCGCCTTTAATTACTTTATCAGCCAGCATATCAATGTCCGAATCTTTATATTTTTTTGCTATCTCTGTTAATGCAGGGCCTATAACCTTGCTGCTTGCGTTATGGCATGTGTTACAATCGCTGTTTGCCATTAGGGCCTCGCCTTTGTTGTCTGGCGTACCGGCAGCTTTTGTAGTGCCAATATTATTAACTGCTGTATCCTGCGCCGCGTCGCTTTGGTGCGCCGCTGCGGCCTGGTCTGTTGCTGCAGCACTATCTGCTTCACTGCCACCCGGAGGGTTTGATTTATTGGCCCCGCCGCAAGCTGCAAGTGCTAAACTTATACCTAATATTACAAATATCTTTTTCATAGTGTTGTTATTTTTAGAGAATTGTTATTTCGTTATTACTATAATCCGATTAGCGACCTGTTAAATTCATCATCGCTGCCCGATGCTGCAAAATCATCAAAAGCGCGTTCGGTAACCCTGATGATGTGGTCTTTTATAAACTGCGCGCCTTCGCGTGCGCCATCTTCGGGGTGTTTTAAAGCACACTCCCACTCCAGCACTGCCCAGCCCTTGTAATCGTACTGGGTAAGTTTGCTAAAAATGGCCTTAAAATCCACCTGCCCGTCGCCCAGCGAACGGAAACGCCCGGCACGGTCAATCCAGTCGGCATAGCCACCGTAAACACCCTGCCTGCCGGTAGGGTTAAATTCCGCATCTTTTACGTGGAACATTTTTATACGTTCGTGGTAAATATCAATGTATTCCAGGTAATCCATTGCCTGCAATACAAAGTGGGATGGATCATATAACAAGCAAGCGCGCTTATGGTTGTTTACTTTGCTTAAAAACCTTTCGTAGCTAACGCCGTCGTGCAAGTCTTCGCCGGGGTGTACCTCGTAGCAAAGGTCGATGCCGTTCTCGTCAAATACATTCAGGATAGGCTCCCAGCGTTTGGCCAATTCGTCAAAAGCCGCATCCACCAAACCAGCCGGGCGCTGCGGCCATGGGTAAACCATATGCCAGATAAGCGCGCCGCTAAACGTAACATGCGCATTAAGCCCCAGGTTTTTTGATGCTTTAGCAGCAGCATTTAATTGCGATACTGCCCATTTTTGCCTTTCGGCAGGATTGCCTTTTACCTTATCCGGCGCAAAAGCGTCGAATAAGCTATCGTAAGCGGGGTTTACAGCTACTAACTGGCCCTGTAAGTGTGTGGAAAGTTCGGTTATTTCTAAGCCGGCCTCGTTTACAATACCTTTTATTTCGTCGGCATAGGTTTTACTATCCGCTGCTTTTTGCAGGTCGATAAAACGCAGATCGTTGGTTGGCAACTGCACGCCTTTATAACCCAAACCTGCTGCCCATTGGCAAATCGACTTCAGATCGTTAAAGGGTGCTGTGTCACCAATAAACTGGGCTAAAAATATGGCCGGTCCTTTAATGGTAGTCATGCGTTAGATGGTATATTTTGTCCATTTCTCGTTACTCTCGTTTGAGGCAACCACATTATTTATAAAAGCCATACCCCTTATCCCGTCTTCGATGGAAGGGAAATCGAGCCATTCTTTTTTCGGTTCTTCACCGGCAATTTTTGCGCTGAGTGTTAAGGCGAAATTACGGTACAGGTTGCCAAATGCTTCCAGGTAGCCTTCGGGGTGGCCGCCCGGTGTGCGACAGTTGTGGGTAGCATAGCTGGATAACCTGTCGGTGTATCCGCTGCCTGCCCTTAATATCTCGGCGGGTTTGTCCAGCCATTTAACGGTAAGTGTATTTGGCTCCATTTGTGCCCATTCCAGGCTGCCGTTTTCGCCATATACACGTATTTTAAGCGCGTTCTCTTCGCCTGCTGCAACCTGCGATGCTATTAATGTACCGGTTGCTCCTTCTTCAAAACGAAGCAATACCGCACCGTCATCATCAAGCATGCGGCCATCAACAACAATGTTTAATGACGCGTTAAGTTCGGTTATTTTTAAGCCCGAGATATATTCGGCAAGGTGGGCGGCATGGGTGCCAATATCGCCCATGCAACCGCTCTTACCCGATTTTGACGGGTCGGTGCGCCAGGATGCCTGTGCATTGCCTTCACGCTCCGACAGGCGGCTTAACCAACCTTGTATATATTCAACGTAGATCTTTCTTACTTTACCAAGCTTTCCGCTTTTAATAAGCTGCTTAGCCTCTTTTACCATCGGGTAACCTGCGTAAGTGTGTGTAAGCAGCAGCATCAGCCCCGTTTCTTTTACTTTTTGTTTCAGCTTTTGGGCCTCTTCCAGTGTAAAAGTGATGGGTTTTTCAATCACCACGTTAAAGCCATTCTCTAAAGCCTGCATTGCCGGGGCAAAGTGGGCAAAGTTTGGCGTAACAATGGTTACAAAATCCATGCGTTCGTTAGCCGGTTTTTGCACCTCGGCTTTGAACATTTCATCATAAGTGTTGTAAATCCTGTCCTGATCAAGGAATAGCATACGCCCGCTTTCCTGTGCAATATCCGCATGCATGCTCAGGGCACCGCATACCAGTTCAATCTGGCCGTCCATGTTAGCCGCGATACGGTGGATAGCCCCAATAAAGGCATCCTTACCTCCGCCAATCATGCCCATGCGCAATTTTCTGTTACTCATATTATGTAAGCCCCCTCTAAATCTCCCCCGTCGGGGGAGACTTCTTAAATTATAGATATTTGTAAATATATTAAAATGAGTTTCCCTTACCAGGAAACTCATTTTAATAAAATTAAAGCCCTTCCGCTTACCAGCGGAGGGTTGGATTTTGCTTAAGAAAGCGCCCAGGCCCTGTCGCCCTTTTTATAAGGGTAGTTACCATCGTATTTGCCCGGTACCGGTAAATAACGTAACGCCTTGGTAGCGCCAACTTCTGATGTGAAGAAACCCAGCAGAGTTAATTGCTTGATCATTGAGAAATAATGATTAGGATCTTCGGGCTTTTTAGATTTTGAATATTCTTTCGCTTCTTTATCCAAATCTGTAAGCAATTCAGTCCTTTGTTTGGCATCGGCCTCTAAAAAGGGTTTTTTGAATTTTTTGTTGCTTGCCTCATCCAGTTGAGATAATCCCTTTTTGAAGATCTTCTGATCATCTTCGGTATAACAATCTCTAACCATTATTGCCATAAAGCCGCCAACGTTTGCTGCTTTTGCACCAGGGGTTGCTGTTTCGGGCAGTATAGTTTCGCCTACCTCGTTTAAAAAGGCTGTGGTATCTTTAGCAAACAGGTCATCGGTATTTACCTTACTGCCTGATTTACAGCCCGACATGAAAAGCTCGGCACCTATTACCGTACTTCCCAGTATCAAACCTACTCTGCTTATCGCGTCTCTTCTATTCATTTTATTGTTGAATTAGTGATTTACTGATTTAGTGATTACGCCTTTAGTTCAAAACCTGCCGGGTATTGGCGTTTAACGTACTGGTTAACCGCATCAAAGTTGGTAACCTTCATGGCCTGGTTATCCCATGTATATTTAAATGCGCCGCCTTTTAGGTCATGGCCGCGTACAGCAAGGTTTGCCATTAGCAATGCCTCGGTAAGCGGGCCGGCAACTTCAAACGGCGAGCTTACTTCCATTTTACCATATCCTGCTAAACATGCTTCAACCCATTGCGCGTAGTGGCCATTAGCCCCACCCGCAACACGTTTATATTTTTGCGGTGCGTTAGCATCTTTGGTACGCTCTTTTGGTAACAAGGTAGCAGCATCAGAATAGGTGCTGGCGTACATTTTACCTTTCGAACCGATGAATAAGGTACCGTTACCTTCTTCGCCACCCCATTTTTCATTAGGGCCAAGTTCATCCGGTCTTTCGGGCTGTATACCGCCATCCATCCAGTGAAGGGTTACATCACCTTTTGTTTTGTTGGTTTTAGGGAACGTTAAGGTAATGTGGCTTGACGGAGGGCAGCTTTCAGGGAAGTTACCTTTCCTGAACGAATCAACATATACGCTGCCTACGCTGGCCTGTACATCTTTAACATACTGAAGGCCTAACACACGGAAAGGAGCTTCAACAAGGTGGCAGCCCATATCGCCTAATGCACCGGTGCCGTAATCCCACCAGCCGCGCCAGTTAAACGGAACAAGTTTTTCAACGTAATCCTTTTTAGGGGCCGTGCCCAACCATAAGTCCCAGTCAAGTTCTTTAGGGATATTGGTGCTCGGATCAGGCCATTTAATGCCCTGCGGCCATACCGGGCGGTTAGTCCAGCAGTAAATAGTATCTACATCGCCTATAAGGCCTGCATCATACCATTCGGCCATTAAACGGGTACCATCATTTGATGCACCCTGGTTACCCATTTGTGTAACTACTTTATATTTTTTGGCAGCATCTGTTAACAAACGTGCTTCCCAAATATCATGTGTAAGTGGTTTTTGCACGTAAACGTGTTTACCCATTTGCATGGCATGGTAGGCAATTATAGCGTGGTTATGATCGGGCGTTGAAACGGATACGGCATCAAAGTTCTTATGTTCCTTATCATACATTTCGCGCCAATCCTTATAATACTTGGCTTTAGGGAACGAAGCCCTTGATTTTGCTGCCTGGCGGTCGTCAACATCGCACAGGAAAGCAATGTTAGCTTTACCGCTTTTGGCAAAGTTTGCAATATCGCTTTCGCCTTTACCGCCCGCGCCTACACCGGCAACATTAAGCATATCGCTTGGTGCTGTATAGCCGGTACCACCTAATACAAAGCGTGGTACTATCATAAAGCCTGCAGCCGCCAATGCGCCTGACTTAATAAAATCCCGTCTGGACGGGTTTGAACTTTCGTTCGTTGTGGTTTCTTTGTCTTCAGTCATTGTTAGTCGAATTTCAATACTGTTAAATATTACCTTTTTTAAGTTCCTCAACAGCGAAATTCGCTGCACGCGCAGTAAGCGCCATATAAGTTAACGATGGGTTTTGGCAAGCTGCCGATGCCATAGCGGCACCATCTGTAACAAATACGTTTTTGGCATCCCAAACCTGGTTATTACCATTTAATACCGATGATTTTGGATCGCGGCCCATACGTGCTGTACCCATTTCGTGGATACCGCGGCCTAATACGGGTTCTGATGTGTAAGTTTGTACATCTTTAACACCTGCGTTCTCCAGCATTTCTTTAGCGTCGTTCATCATATCGATACGCATTTTACGCTCGTTATCCTTACACTCAGCATCAATAGCCAATACCGGCAGCCCCCATTTATCTTTTTTGGTTTTATCAAGGGTGATCTTATTTTCGTGATACGGCAGGGTTTCGCCGAAACCGCCCATACCAAAGCTCCATGATCCCGGCTCTGTTAAAGCATCCTTAAAACCGCCGCCGATGTTCATTTCGGCAATGTCGCGGCTCCAGCCACTGCGGCTGCCACCACCCTGGTATCCAAACCCGCGGATGTAATCGCGCTTTTCGCCGTTTAAGTTACGGTAACGTGGTATATAAATACCGTTAGCCCTGCGGCCAAAAGTATATTTATCTTCAAAACCTTCAATACGGCCGCCTGCACCAACACCAAGGTGGTGGTCCATCAGGTTGTGGCCAAGCTGGTTGCTGCTGCTGCCTAAACCGCCTTCCCATACATCTGTAGCCGAGTTCATTAACACCCAGGCGCTGTTTAAGGCCGATGCATTAACAAAAACTATTTTAGCGTAAAATTCATATGTTTTGTTGGTTTCGGCATCCAGTACTTCAACACCTTTAGCCTTTTTAGTGTCTTTATCGTAAAGTATCCTGGTTACTATCGACCATGGGCGAACTGTTAAATTACCGGTTGCCATTGCCGCAGGTAAAGTAGCCGACTGTGTACTGAAGTAAGCGCCAAACGGACAGCCTAACCAGCATTTGTTACGGTACTGGCAGGCAGTACGGTTGTTATGCGCCACTGTGATATTGGCAGTACGGCCAATTACAAAGTGCCTTGTATCTTTGTAAAACTCCTTATAACGTTTTTGAACGTCTTTTTCTACAACGTTCATATCCATTGGCGGCATAAAATCGCCATCCGGAAGGATCGGAACACCATCTTTATTACCAGAGATACCGGCAAACCTTTCGGCGTAACCATACCATTTTTCCAGGTCTTTATAACGGATAGGCCAGTCGGTACCAATGCCGTCTTTTAAGTTAGCCTCAAAATCGGTATCGTGCCAGCGGTACGATTGCCTGCCCCACATTAACGAGCGGCCACCTACATGGTAACCCCTAAACCAATCGAAACGTTTGATCTCGGTATACGGACTTTCTTTTTCGTTGGTCCAATAATCCAAATTAGTTTCATTTAACGGATAATCACGTTTTAAAACCGGGTAATCTTCGATCATTTGTTGCGTTCGGCCGCCCCGGTGTTCAAATTCCCACGGGCCTTTGTTGGCATTAACATAATCTTTAATGTGCTCGATATTTTTACCGCGCTCTAACATGATGGTTTTTAAGCCCTTTTCGCTCAGTTCTTTAGCAGCCCAGCCGCCGGAGATACCTGAACCAATGACTATCGCGTCATAAGTGTTTGTAGACATAAAAGTATAGCGTTAAATAAATTATTTAGTAATTGGTTGTTCCGTTAAATGTATGAATAAAAATTATTTTACAAATATTTCATTGTGTTTTTTTTACACAATGTATCAGTTGGCAGTTTTTAGTTTACCGTTTGCAGTAAATATCTGCAAACTGCCATCAGCCTGCTGCAAACTCCCTACACATTCCCCTTTTTCATTTCGCCTACGGCGTGGTCAACCGCGCGGGCGGTAAAGGCCATATATGTAAGCGATGGATTCTGGCAGCTGGTTGATGTCATGCTTGCTCCGTCGGTAACGTAAACATTTTTACAGGCGTGCAGGCGGTGCCATTTATCAAGCATCGATGTTTTAGGGTCGTTACCCATGCGCACACCACCCATTTCATGAATATCAAGCCCAGGTGCCCTATGGTCTGTTGATGCCTTGATATTTGTAAAACCGGCCGACGTGAACATTTCTGTCATCTGCTCTACGTAATCCTTCTTCATTTTCTCGTCGTTATCGTCATAATCAACTGAGATCTTTAGCTGAGGGATACCCCACGGATCTTTCAGTGATTTATCCAGCGCAACGTAATTTGTTTCTTTAGGGATGGTTTCGCCCATCATATGCGAGCCTACATGCCAGCCGCTAAGGTCCTTTTTAACCAGGTTATTTTTCAGGTCCTGGCCAATACCATTATCGCTATGCTGCTCCCATCGGTAAGCGCTGAAACCAGCGGCGTAACCGCGTAAAAAGTTAGTTTCCTGTTTGTACACGTTCCGGAAACGCGGGATATAGCCGCCTCCGGCAGGGTTACGCCCATCGGTTGTCCATTCTTTTGCGCCATCGTACTCGGCGTTTATATGTGCCGAATAATTATGGAACGCTACATATTTACCCAGGGTGCCGCTATCGTTACCCAAACCGTTAGGAAAACGGCTTGAAGTTGAGTTAAGCAATATCAGGTTACTGTTTAATGCAGCCGCATTAACAAAAATTACATCGGCAAAATATTCAATAGCTTCTTTAGTGTTGGCATCGATAACCCTAACACCTGTAGCCTTGCCTTTTTTATCATCATAGATGATAGACTCTACAACCGAGTGCGGCCTTAAGGTACAATGTCCTGAACGGAGCGCCCAGGGTATAGTAGATGAGTTGGCGCTGAAGTAGCCGCCAAACGGGCAGCCGCGCTGGCAAAGCGTACGCTCCTGGCACTGGCCCCGTCCCTGGTCTAAATGGATCTGGTTGGGTTTTGATAAGTGTGCACAACGCGCGCTTATTACATGCCTGTTCTTATATGTTTTTTTAACGTGGTTGCTAAAATAGGTTTCCACAGCATTTAGCGGAAATGCGGGTAAAAATTCACCATCGGGAAGTTCGGCAATTCCATCACGGTTGCCTGAGATACCTGCAAATTTTTCTACATAACTATACCACGGCGCGATATCAGCATAACGGATGGGCCAGTCTACCGCGAAACCATCGCGGGCAGGGCCTTCAAAGTCAAAATTGCTCCAGCGCTGGGTTTGGCGTGCCCATAGCAAAGATTTACCCCCGGTTTGGTACCCGCGGATCCAGTCGAACGGTTTTTCCTGTACGTAAGGATGTTCGGCATCTTTTACAAAAAAGTGCGCCGCATCTTCGCCAAAGGCGTAGCAACGGTTTACAATAGGGTTTGCCTTTTGCACATCATCGGGCAATACGCCATGATGCGGAAATTCCCAGGGATATAAGTTTGTTGTTGGGTAATCTTTTAAATGCTTTACATCTCGGCCGCGTTCAAGCACAAGCGTTTTAAGCCCTTTGTCTGTAAACTCCTTTGCAGCCCAGCCCCCGCTCATGCCCGATCCTATAACTATGGCATCAAACGTACGGTCTTTAACACTATCAATATTTAAATTGGCCATAATTATACTGCTGCAAGCTTTTTAACAGGAAAGTAAGCATTATATCTTCCCGGAACCAGTTCATATACTATTTGCTTTGTCATAAAGTATTTGGATGTGGTGTACCCAAATACGGTTTGTTCTTTTACCATCCTGTAAAAAGCAATCAGCTTTGCATTATCCTTATATTTTTCGTCGTTGCTGTGCTGTTCAATACCGCTTACAAATGCAGTACGCTCTTTTACAGTGCTGTCATTAAATGATTTGCCCAGTTGCTTTTTAGCTTCGGCGGCAAAATCGCCCAGGCCGGTTATAAAATCCTGCTGATGCTCTTTATCATAGCAGTCATCGATCATTTTAAAAACAAAAAGGTTAATACCAAGTTCAGCTGCGCCGGGGGTGCCGGTTTTGGGCAAGATGGTTTCGGTAAGGTTGTTCACCAGTTTTTCCTGGTCAGCATCTATTTTAAGGTGCTTTAATTGTACAACTGGCTTACCCTTATCATTTAAGCACGACGGCAATATTGCCGCACTGCCTAAAATAAGGGCCATGTTCCTTATTGCAATGCGCCGGTTAATATTTGAATTCAATTTCTTTTTGAAATTATTAAGTGTTATAAATACAATTACGGGGTAAGGTACTTTTTAACTGTTAATATCCCCACTTTTTCATGGTTTGTAAATCAATTTTTACACACTCGAACGGGTCCATACCCTGGTACGATTCCTGTTCGATGATCAAATAAACGGTTCCACCGGTTTTTTTGGCTGCTTTTAAAACATCCTTTACAGGTAATACTCCCCTGCCTAATATGGTGCTTTCGTAACCGGTGCCTTCATTTTTATCGGCGCTTTTTACTTCATCTTTTACGTGCATAGATATAAACCTGCCAGGATATTTTTCAATCAACCCAATGGCATTATTCTCTCTGCCAAACATATTACCAATATCCAGTTGCTGCGAAACCTTATCAGGATCAGTGTTTTGCATAATATAATCGAACAGGCGTATATCGCCTACCATGGTGGTAAACTCAAAGTCGTGGTTATGGTAACCAAACTTCATATTGTATTTCTGGCACAGCTCGCCGCTTTTGTTAAACTGATCCATGGTACGTTTCAGCAGGTCGGTATCGTGGCGTACTTTATCATCCATCCAGGGGCTTATTACAAATTTCTGGCCCATTGCGGCAGCGTCTTCTACCGTATATTTCCAAACATCAGTAAAATCATTTTTTGCTGCATCCCAGTGTTGTGGGGTCATTACAGTATGGCCGCTTGGCATTTGCAGGCCAAGGTCATCCAGTACTTTTTTAAACTCTTTCGCTGTCCAGCCGTAAAATTTACGGTTTACATAATTTGCATGCTCTACATGCTGGTAGCCCATATCTGCCAGCCTTTTTAACGAGCCTGACGGATCTTTCATCATAGCATCGCGTACCGAATAAAGCTGGAGACCAACTCTTTGGATACGGCCAGGTGCTGCAAATAGGTCATTAGGCATTAAGGCTGCTGCTGTAGCTGCAATGGCGGTGTTTTTTAAAAATGTCCTGCGGGATGATGTCATTTTATTTTGAGATTTAGTTGATATTAATCTTTACTTATAGGAAACGCCGGAAATAATAGATTGGTATTACTTACAAAGGCGATGTGCTTGCTATCTGGCGACCACGAAGGCGTATTGATAGTACCCTGGCCGCCATATAAATAGGCAACCACCTTTGAAGGGCCACCGCCAACAGGCATTACACGCAAATAAACGTGCTTGTAAAAGGGATGATCGCCGGGGGCAACTTCGCTTTTAAGGAAGGTGATGTATACTATCCATTTGCCATCGGGCGATACATGCGGAAACCAGTTGTTATTATCGTCGTTTGTGATCTGTGTTTGATTGCTGCCATCTGCATCCATACGCCAAACCTGCATCAGGCCGCTGCGTACCGAATTAAAGTAAATGTGCTTGCCATCAGGCGTATATTCGGGGCCGTCGTCCAGGCCCGGGGTATTGGTAAGCCGCTCTTCGGGGCCGCCGGCAACAGGTACGCGGTAAACATCATACTCTTTGTTGCGTTCACCGCAAAATACCAGGTACTTACCATCGGGCGACCAGCCGTGCATATACGATGCACCCTTGCCCATTTGGGTAACCCTGCGCGGTTCACCCCCTGTAACAGGCACAACATAGCCAACCGACGGGCCTCCGTTATCATTATCGCTTATGGTTAACCATTTGCCGTCAAATGATAGCACATGATCGTTATTGTTGCCTTTAGCTTTGCCGGTGTTTAATACGGCAGGCTTATTTGTGGCCAGGTTATATTTATATAATAAACCCTCGCTGTTATATATAAGCGATTTACCATCAAGCATCCAGTTTGGCGCCTGTAACGATTTTGGCGACTGGTAAATGATGCGGCTGTTATTGCTTTCCATATCCAGCAGCTCGATATTGCTGCCCAGGTATTGCTTGTAGGTTACTAAGCCTGCAGGGGCAGGTACAACTATACGCACGTTATTAAATATGGCTTTTTGTGTAAGATCGGCGTTGTGGGCGCAAACATATATGCCTACGTAAACTTCATCACCCAAATCAAGGTCAATTTTTTGCTCGGGGCCAAATACATCGCCTTTACGTGCTACCGATACATAGTACGTGCTGCCTTTACGTTCCAACTGAACAACATCAGCCGCTTTTACCGGCGATTTTTCTTCGGCAGTTTCGCCGCCGTTTATCTTGCGGTATTGCATAGCCATAGCACCGCTGCCGTGTGCCATAACATTTACATGAGCCGAATTGGTTTGCAGGTTGCTGCGCACCATTAAGCCAAACTTGCGGTTAGGCTCCCCGTTATCACCAACAAAAGCGCCGTTGGTACGCAAAATAAAATCGCCTTTTATTTTCTTCCATATAAAAAAGAACTCATCATGATCGAACCAGATATCGGCACCAGACCCAATTACATCATATTGCTGCGCCTTGCTATCGTAAACAACACTGCCTTTGTGTTTTATTACACCTATATCCGTACTGCCATCAAATATGCCAATGGGTTTGCTTTGCGAATACGCGTTGGAAGTGATCACAGCGCTTGCAAGCAACCCGACAAATAAACAAAGGGCTTTTTTATACATTAGATTTGGGGTTAAGAATAATTGGTTGACTAAGTTATATATTCATTTGTAAAAATCACAGTCTAAAATTTGCTTTTAAACAAAAAAGGGATGCTTTCGCATCCCTTTTTAAATATCCTTATCAACAAAGGTTAAAATAGTATCACTAATTGTTAAATAGACTCTGTGGCAAAAATTTGTTTGCCTGTTGTTGGGCAAAACACAGGTTTGGCTGCTACTTTAACAGGCTCTTTAATATAATCCTTATAAAACTGCTTTTTAGAATCATGATAGTGGCTTACTGCGCCTACCATGTGCATAAACTTAATGTAATACCAGGCACTATCTATTTGGTGGGGCTTAAACCCCGAGCGTGCGCTTTTAGGGAACAAGTGGTGATTATTATGCCATTCGCCTGCCACAAAACCCGGCCAAAGCTGGTTAACCGACATATCCTTGCGGTTATGGTCGATACCGTCGCGGCGCTTATCTTCGCCTTTACCGTGCCCTTCGTAGTTAAAAGTACGTACACCAACAGCCCAGAAACCGGCAGCGCCAAATATGGCGCAGGCTAAGCTAATGCCTCCAAGCAGGTAAAAAACAGTAAACCAAAACGCCCAGTTTGCAATAACACCCAATACCATGTGGAACGGATTTGCCACCGAACCCCATTTTTTGTATTGCGCGTAAGTATTACAGGTAACACCTGTATGCTTCATTAGCGTAAGGCACCGGTTGTATCCTTTTTCGTCAAGGTTACGGTTAACGGGCTGGTGGTTTGCATCGGCCAAAAAACAATACAAAAAACCTCCTTGCGCGTTATATGGGTCGCCAGGGGTATCAGATAATGCATGGTGCACATGGTGCGATATGGCATAGATCTCTTCGGGGATAATTTTAAGGGTGAGGTTCTGGGTAAAAAAACGCCAGAAATTATTTTTGAATTTAAAAGCGCCATGAGTGCAGTACCTGTGATACCAGATAGTACCATGTGTACCCATCACCATCATGCTGTAAACAAAGGCTATAACAAGGCCGGTTACCGAAAAATATTTAAAAATGAAAAGAAATAAAAAAGGTGCAAGGAAAAGTACCATTGCCCAGCTCATAAATGAAAGCCAGTTTTTTTTATCCTTAAATATATTTAGCCTCGAAAAAAATTCGGAGAAAATTTGCTTTGGGGTTGGCTTTGAAAGCTCGCCGTTGGCTGTTTTCCATCCATACGATGGTTCCTGTAGCACGTCGTGTATAAATGCCATTAGTATCGGTAGTTTATTTTAATTTAATTAGGTTAATCTTGGGGGATTTACGGAATAAAGATAGCTAATAGTTTTGAAAAGTCGTTAAATAATTTAATAAATAATTAATTTGTCAGTCAAGTGTCTGCTTCAGTGCAACAATTATATGACATTAGTATAATAGTTAAACTTCGTAATACATTCAGTGTCATTAGGCTAAATTATTAGTTCAATGATAAAATACTTACTCCTTTCCCTGGCTATCTTCCTGCTTTTTAAACCGGCTTATGCGCAACAGCCGCGTGCAGTAAGCGGGACGATCTTAGACACATTGGGAGCGGTTGCCGGGGTAACTGTAAAACTCACATCAGATGCCGACAGCAGTATTTTAGCAAGCGATACAAAGGGAGCATTTAATTTCCCTAACGTTAGATCAAAAAATTTCAAACTCACCGTATCAGGCCTGGGATACCAGGTGTTTACACGCAGGTATGTAATGGATAACGATACCAAACCCATCCGGCTTGCCCCTATTAAACTTAAGATACAAATGAACTACCTGGATGTGGTAAATATTACGGCCATAGTGCCTATTACGATAAAGGAAGATACAGTACAATATAATGCCGCGGCATATAAAGTGCGCGAGGGATCGCAAGTGGAGGACCTGATCAAGAAAATGCCGGGCATTACCGTTGATAAAGACGGCAACGTTACGGCACATGGCAAACAGGTAACTAAAGTGCGTGTTAATGGCAAAAACTATTTTAGCGGCGATGTACAAACAGCCACACAAAACCTGCCTGCCGATATTGTAGAGAACATACAGGTAATTGATGATTATGGCGACCAGGCTAACCTTACCGGCATAAAAACCGGCGAGCCCGAAAAGATCCTGAACATTACCATTCAAAAGGGTAAACGCACCGGCCAGTTTGGCCAGGCTACTATTGGCGCCGGTAACGATGGCCGGTATGTAGCCAAGGTATCGGCCAATACGTTTAAAGAAGACAGGCAAGTATCACTTATCGGCACCTGGAACAACACCAACACCAATTCGTTTAACCTGGGCGGTGGTGGAGGCGGCGGTGGCCGCGGTGGCCGCGGTGGACGTGGTGGCGGCAGCGACGCGGGCGGTGGCATAAGCACTGCTAACGGCGTTACCACCAATCGTTCATTAGGACTCAATTACCGCAACGAGTGGGGCAAAAAGGTTACGGCTTACGGCAGCTACAGCTTTGCCGACAGGGACAGGCTTACAACAAGCACATCGCAGCAGCAAAACCTTTTTCAGGACGGGGCCATTATTAATAACGATAACAGTATCGGCCGCACCAATAACATCAACCACCGCTTTGATTTTAATATAGAGTACAGCATTGATACGGCAAATTACCTGAAGGTAAATCCTAATTTCTCGTATAATTCATTTAACAGTAATAATAGTGATGTATTTAGCAATACCCGTAATAACACCACCATAAACGGAAACGAAATCGCGCTGACAAACGGGGACTCGCAAAGTGGCGGCTTAAGCGTATTGTTTAATCACAAGTTCAAAAAAAAGGGGCGCAACTTCAGTATAAATACAGGCCTTAGTTTTTCTAAAAACATACAGGATCTAAATCAGCAGTATATTACCCAACCGCAAAACCCTTCTATCCCACCCTATCAGCAAATAAATACCGATAACAACGGCCGGCGTGCAAATATTAATTTAAGCTTTACCGAGCCTGTGGGTAAAACCACCTACCTGGAAGCTAATTACAGCTACAACTACACTAATACCGATAATAACCGGTCTAACTACCGTATAGATACGCTTACCGGCGCACAGTATTTTGCAGATGAGTTAAGCACCATTTATAATTACCAGTTTATCACCAATCGCTTTGGCTTAAACCTGCGCGGGATAGGGACAAAATATAACTATACGCTTGGCATGGCTGTGCAACCGGCAACCTTAAATGGTCAATCGCGCAACTTTGCTACATCTACCAGCACTTTCAACTATGTACCAACGGCAAGGTTTATTTATAATTTTAAAAAGAACCATTCGCTATCAGTAAATTATACCGGCACTAATAACCAGCCGTCGTTTACCCAGCTGCAATTACAGCCCGATATTTCGAACCCCCAGAACCGGGTATATGGCAATCCCGACCTGAAGCCTGAATTTAATAATAACATCAGCCTGCGGTATAATCAGTTTGATATTGCCAGCGGTAACTCGTTATTTACCAATCTATCGTTCACTGCAACGCAAAATAAAATTGTGACCAGTACCCAACCGTTGGCCATTGCCGGCAGTGTGGATAGTACAACGCAGGAAACGCGTTATTTAAATACAAGTGGCTTTTACTCGGCAAATGGCAATTATGCTTTTACCAAACCCTTTGCCGACCGTAAGTTCACGGTAACATTAAATGGCGGGGCAAATTTTAATAACAACATCAATTTTATTAATGGCGTACGCAACCAGGGCAAAAACTGGGTGTTTAACCAGGGTGTAAAACTAAGGGTGGACATCGACAGCCTGATGGATACCGAAATTAGCGGCACTTATAGTGTTAACAATACGCGCAATACCATACCATTACCTTTTAGCACCGATGCAAAAACATGGACATTTGGGCTGGATGGCCGCAACTACTTTTTTAATAACCTGGTTTTGGGCTATAATCTTACCCAAACCATAAACCAGGGTTTTAGCAGCACGGTTAAAGCCAACCCTACCCTGCTTAGCACCTATGTAGAGTATCAATTTCTGAAAAATCACCTGGCTGCGCTGCGTTTACAAGCGTTTGACCTTTTTAATCAAAACACCGGGGTATCGCGGGTTGTTAGTGGTAACCAGATCATAGATACCCGCACCAATCGTTTGGGCAGGTATTTTATGCTTACGTTTACCATGCGCCTTCAAAAATTTGCGGGCAAACAGGGCGGTGGCAGTACTGGGGGCAGCAGCAGGCGTGGTGGCGGCCGGCGCGGAGGCGGAGGCATTTAATTTGTTTTACGTATATTTATTCCATGATAACCGGCGATAAAGTTTATCCATCAAAAAAAGGGTTTATTGTATATATATTACTGGGCTTGCTCACCATAATGGAGGTAAGTTATTTTTTTAACGGCCTTTATTTACCTGCTTTGCTTTGCCTGGGGCTAACCGGGGTAGTTATATTCCCTATTGTGTTTAATACCTGTTATACCATAAACGCCAGCGATATTTTAAAGGTCAAGTGCGGCTTTTTTGTAAACCAATCTATCCCTGTAAAAAACATAACACGGATAGTGGAAACCAATACTATTTTAAGCGCGCCCGCCCTTTCGTTCGACAGGCTGGAGGTATTTTACGGCAAATACGATTCGGTGGTAATTTCGCCGGTAAACGAAAAAGATTTCATTACTCAACTTAAAAACATCAACCCTTCAATTGAGTTTGTGCCCAAAGCCGCCTAATTATTTTGTATCTACTGAAATGTTAAAACGTTACTTATTATTATTTACCGCGCTGTTTTTTGTAAACATTTGTTTTGCGCAGGATACCATCCAAATAAAGCGAAAATTATCAGGCCACGTAACCGAAATTTTTAAAGTGCTGAAAAGCGATGTAAATACCAGGCAGGGTTCGTTCCGTGCGGTTTATAAAAATAAGATACCTGTACCCAGCGGAATGTATGTGAACGATAAAAAGGTTGGTTTATGGCGATTTACTGACCCTAACGGTGTGATATTACAAACATACGATTATACCTACAAGCGTTTATTTTACGAAGCGCCCGAAGATACCACATCGCACTTCAGATACCTGGTAGATAAAGAATTAAAAGAGGGCGACAAGGTTACAAAACCTATAAAAATTGGCGGCAGGTTTTATGGATATTTACCTTACTTAACATTATTTACCCTCCCTAACGAATTTAAGACCATAGACAGGGACGACCTTTCGGCGGTAGTGGAATTATTGATAAGTCCGGGTGGGCGGCTGGCCGATTTTAAGGTAGAGTTGACAGCAGGCGTGCTTAATCAACCCCTTACTACAATAAATATGAACATTAAGCTGCCCGACCCTGCCGACCTTGTATTTACCCCTGCTACACAAAACGGCGAGCCTATAGCATCCCGTATAAGGATACGCTGTGTTGTTAATAGTTCCTGGCACCTCGATTTTGAATAAAATCGATTAAAACAAAAGAGACGCGAACTATCGCGTCTCTCAAATAAATTTTTTCTTTATATTTAGTGAGCGTGGTGACCATCGGGGCCGTGCGCGTGGCCGTGGGCCAGTTCTTCGGGTGTTGCCGGGCGCACATTCAATATCTCACCTTTAAAGTGCAGGTCCTGGCCTGCCATTGGGTGGTTAAGGTCAACAATTACCGAATCTTCGGTAACCGATACCACCTGGCCCTGGAAACGGTTGCCGTTATTATCCTGCAAAGGTAAAACCTCGCCAACTTGCGGCACATCTGTTCCCTGGAACATTTCAAGGGGCAGGTTAGCTACTGCTTCCTCGTCAAATTCGCCGTAACCTTCTGATGCGGTAATACGGAAATCATAAGTATCGCCGGTTGAAAGGTTGCTTAGTTCCTCTTCAAATTTTGGTATCATTTGCCCCGCGCCAAATAAAAAAGTTAATGGCTGTTCTTGTGTTGCGCTTTCCTGTAAGCCTTCGGTTCCGTCCTCTTTTTTAACGTACAGATCGTATGTTAATGACACTACGTGTTGTGGTTCAATTTTCATCTAATGGTTTTTTTGTAGGCTTGGAACTCCATCCCGGTGTTGGCCGGGTTATCTCAATACCTGTTTATTTGTATAAGGAATTAATTATTTATTTGTTTTAATGCTTCGCTGATATTGTATGCCGGCAGGCCACAGGTTTTATCCCTGCACACAAATATCCGGGTATCATTGTTAAATTTTTCAGCCAGCAAAGGTAAACTTCCATCTTTACCGCCCAACATAATTTTATTGGGAATGTAATTTTGTTCCATTTCAACGCGCTTTGTTTCAGCATTGTTACCGGTAATAGCCACCTCGTAGGTGCCAAAAACCTCATCAAGCAATAACACCTGCCAGTTGGAGTAAGCCGTACCATACTTAGCCAAATGCGGTACAATGTTGCGTAGTAATTGTGCCGATACCTCCAGGTAGCCCTCGTTATCGAAGAACAGAGCCAGCTTTTTCAAGTTGCGCGCCATTACCGAGTTTGACGCAGGGATAACCCCATCCATAATTTCGGATTTGCGGGCGATAAGCATCTCGTCGTTATCGGCCGTGTAAAAGAAGATGCCGCCTTCGGGGTTGTAATAATGGGCAAGCGTGTAATCGGCAAGTTTTTGGGCTTGTATCAGCCATGCTTCGTCGAAGGTGACTTCGTACAGGGCAATAAAGGCATCTATTACATTGGCATAATCGTCAAGGAAAGAGGCGGCCTCTCCCCGGCCCTCTCCGAAGGAGAGGGAGTTATCCTTTTTATATACCCTGCTTAGCTTTGCGCCTTTAAGCAAATTACCGGTTATAAACTCAGCGTTCTTTAAAGCCAGGTCTAAATATTCGGTATTGTTAAACGCGCGATATGCCTCACAAAGGCCTTTTAGCATCAGGCCGTTCCACGATGCCAGGATCTTGTTATCCAATCCGGGACGGATACGTTTGCTGCGGGCATCCAATACTTTTTTGCGGGATGCAGCTACCCTGCTTACCAGGTCATCAACCGACAGGCCGAGTAGTTTGGCCAGTTCGGCATCCTCCTCGCGGCGGTAAAAAACGTTGGATGCTTCTTCTTCCCAATTACCATCTTCGGTTACATGATAATAGATGTTGAACAGGTCGGCATCTTCGCCAAGAATCTCCTCAATTTCGGATTTCGTGAAAATGTAGAACTTACCTTCTTTACCCTCGCTGTCAGCGTCGAGAGCGGAGTAAAAGCCATTTTCAGGCGATGTTAATTCGCGGGCTACAAAGGTTATTATCTCACCGGCAATGGTTTTGTATAGCGGATCGGGGTTCCAGGTATAGGCCTCTGCGTACAAACTAAGCAACTGCCCGTTATCGTAAAGCATCTTTTCGAAATGCGGCACGTGCCAAACACCATCTACCGCGTAACGGGCAAAGCCGCCGCCAATATGGTCATAAATACCACCAAAGGCCATTTTTTTAAGGGTGAGCTTTACATTTTCGGCAAGGGCTTCATCTTTCATCAAATGCGCATACCGCATCAAAAACAGCGAATTATTAGGCATCGGAAATTTAGGCGCACCGCCAAAGCCACCCTCCACCGGGTCTATGTATCTGCGCCAGGTGGCAAGGATAGTTTCCAGGTCGGCTTTGGTGTATTCGGGCTGTTCACTTACAAACGCCACCGATTCGTATTGTTTGATACCTTCGGTTAGACGCACGGCGTAATCCTCAGCTTCTTCGGGTTTGGTTTTATAAAAATCGGCCAGGTTGAAAAGCAGGCTCGTCCAGTCGTTCTTGCGGAAATAGGTGCCGCCGTAGATAGGCCGCTGATCTGGCAGGCAAATACAGTTTAACGGCCAGCCGCCACGACCGCTCATAAGTTGGATGGCGCTCATGTAAATTTGGTCGACATCCGGGCGCTCCTCCCTATCTACTTTAATACACACAAAATACTCGTTCATTACCCCGGCAACGGCCTCGTCCTCAAAGCTCTCGTGCTCCATCACGTGACACCAGTGGCAAGCCGAGTATCCTATGCTCACCAATATCAGTTTATTCTCGTCGCGGGCTTTTTGCAACGCTTCTGCTCCCCAGGGGTACCAATTAACCGGGTTATTGGCATGCTGCAGCAGGTATGGCGAGGTGGAGTTAGCGAGTTTGTTCATGCGGGTGGATGTGTACTTATACAAAGGGCTAAATTGAGAATTGTTTTAAGGATGTGCAAACTGATTTCGCTTCCCATATTACTTACCCGGTCATTGTTGCGCCCGACCGCCCTCTCTCCGATACGCGCAAAGAGGGTTGAAAAACTATTGCAATCGCTCGGCTCCTGCCGAGTGATGAATATTATAAGGTCTCCGGCCGCCTTATACAAACAACTGCGGCGGGACGCCGTATAATAGTGGTCACCCGGCAGGAGCCGAGCGACGGCAATGGGATAAATATTCATCACCTTTTCATCCCAAACTATTACCTAACTAAACAGCTAAGCAGCAATCGTTAACAAAACAGTACTACGTGGAAAAATTGCTTTACCAATTTATTTAGCTTTCCCGTGCAAAACACTAATTTCGCGGTACAAGAAAAGAGGAACAGGATTTGGATTATTTAGAAGGGTTGAACCCCGAACAAAAAGCCGCCGTACTGCAAACAAAAGGCCCGGTAATGATCATTGCCGGCGCGGGGTCGGGCAAAACACGCGTTATTACTTTCAGGGTTGCGCACCTTATACGCAACGGGGTAGATAGCTTTAATATACTGGTGCTTACATTTACCAACAAGGCCGCCCGCGAAATGCGCGAGCGTATCAACAAAATGGTTGGTCCTGAAGCCAAAAACATATGGATGGGTACTTTCCACTCCGTATTTGCAAAAATATTGCGTGTAGAAGCAAACAAAATCGGCTACCCAAGCAACTTCACAATTTACGATACTGATGATAGTAAAAGTGTACTGCGCGCTATTTTGAAAGAAATGCAGCTTGATGATAAGCTTTATAGTGTAAATTCCGTATTAAATCGTATTTCAGCAGCAAAAAGCAGCTTGGTTTCTCCGGTTGATTATCAAAACAATCCACAAATACAAGCAGATGATGATTCATCAAAACGCCCTTTGCTTGGGAAAATTTATGAAACTTATGTACAACGTTGTTATAGAGCCGGGGCCATGGATTTTGATGATCTCCTTTTTAAAACAAATGAGTTACTGAGAGATCACCCGGATGTTAGAAATAAATATCAACACAAATTTAAATACATTATGGTGGATGAGTATCAAGATACAAACCATTCACAATACAAAATAGTTAAAACCCTTGCCGCGGTCAGCGAAAATATTTGCGTGGTGGGCGATGACGCGCAAAGTATCTACGCGTTCCGCGGGGCCAATATCCAAAACATCCTGAACTTTGAGAAGGATTACCCCGACCTTAAGATATTTAAACTGGAGCAAAACTATCGCTCTACCCAAAACATTGTAAATGTTGCCAACAGCGTAATAGCCAATAATAAAGAGCAGCTTAAAAAACATGTTTTTTCGGAAAAGGAAAACGGCGATAAAATAAAGGTAATGCGCGCCTTTAGCGATAACGAGGAAGGCAAGCTTGTTGCCGATGCCATTATGTTCCAGCGCAGCTCAAACGGCCTTAAATGGCACGATTTCGCTATCCTGTACCGCACCAACGCACAGTCGCGCTCTATGGAAGAGGCTTTGCGTAAGAATGGTATCCCCTATAAAATTTACGGCGGCCTATCGTTCTATCAACGTAAGGAGATCAAGGATCTTATCGCTTACTTCCGCCTTACATTTAACCCTAACGATGAGGAAGCATTAAAACGGGTTATCAACTACCCAAAACGTGGCATTGGGGATACCACAGTTGACCGCATTATAGTCGCGGCCGATAAAAACAGTATCACGCCCTTTGAGGTGATCATAGAGGCAAACCGTTATGTAGAGAAAGCGCCGGCATCTTTATTCGCTTTTGCGGCCATGATCCAAAGCTTCCAGGTGATCACCAAAAACCAAAGCGCTTACGAAGCGGCGCTGCACATTGCCCAGCACTCCGGTTTGCTTAAGGATCTGTATGAGGATAAATCTGTTGAAGGACTTAACCGTTACGAAAATATCCAGGAATTGCTGAACGGGATAAAAGAATTCTCGGAACGGGAGGATATCGAAGAAAAAGGCCTGGATGTTTTTATGCAGGATGTGGCTTTATTAACCAACGACGATAAGGATAAAGACAAAGATGCCGATACGGTATCGTTAATGACCATCCACTCCTCCAAGGGGCTGGAGTTTCCGCAGGTACACATTGTGGGGCTCGAAGAAAACCTGTTCCCGTCGCAAATGTCGCTTAACTCGCGCAGCGACCTGGAAGAGGAACGCCGCCTGTTTTACGTGGCCATTACCCGTGCCGAATATAAGCTGACCATTAGCTACGCCACATCGCGCTTTAAGTTTGGTACGCTGATAAGTTGCGAGCCAAGCCGCTTTTTAGATGAGATAGATGCTAAGTACCTGGATCTGGATTTTACAGCTAAACCGGTATCAGCCGGCGGCTCTTTTGATGATGAGCGAAACGCCTGGAGCAGAAAGGCCGACACCTTTTCGAAACCCAAGGCGGCTGCCGCGGCGCCGGTTAAAACAACGTCGATACTGGCCAAAGCCCACGTGCCATCGCCGGGCTTTAAACCATCCGATACATCAAACCTGCAGGTAGGGATGCAGGTAGAACACGAGCGCTTTGGTTTTGGCAAAGTACTAACCCTTGAGGGTAACAAGCCTGATGTAAAAGCAACCATTTTTTTTAAAGAAATAGGCCAGAAACAACTGCTTCTTAAATTTGCAAAACTGAGTATAATTAGTGGGGTGGAGTAACATTTAATTCCCACTATTTGTAGAACAAATTCCACAATCCCCACAACAAACATTAACTATTTGTTAATTACGCTTAATTAAGGCGTATTTAATATGTGGCACTGGGTTTGGTTAATAGTTAGTACCCTTTTCCCTTAATTAACTATTATTATGTACATGATGAGCGAAACCATAAAAAAGAAAACCAATAAATCGGCTGGTAAAAACATCCGTACCCTTCGCCATGAACATGGCTGGAGCCAGGAAGATGTTGCAAACCGGTTGGGTATTTCTATCCCTGCCTTTTCAAAAATTGAAACAGGTGTTACTGATATTAACTTATCGCGACTTGAGCAGATCGCAAATATTTTTGAGGTAAGTGTGGTTAACCTGCTTTCGCTTGAATATACAGAGGAGCCCAGCACACAAGACCTGAGCCTGAGCATCATTCAGAAAAAACTTGTTGACAGGGAAGTTGAAATAACTAATCTGCAACGTAAAGTTATTTTGCTTTATGAAGAATTGCTGAACAAAAACCATGTAGCTATATAAATTTGTTGGCTTAACTGTTCAATAAATACAACAGATAGTCCTTTTTTAAAGCGGTAGTAAGCCGATTTTTATTCACTTTGATTTAATTATTTTAAGTTATTCTTAATTAATTAATAGAAATGATAATAAAGATCGCTTTATTACCCTTTTGCATTTAAAAGCATCCCATTCTTTTATAAATCACCTGTTTGGATTTAAAATTGCAATAACATAGGTACAATACTACTATCTATGTCAAATTACATGATATCCATTTCGAACGCCGGCTTGCCAAAAGACGGAACGATACACGACAGGCGAAGCAAATTAAAAGTTAAGGCGTCGGGTTTGTTCAGATCGCACCTGCAGCCACGTAAAGGCGAGGTAAGGTTTTTTGTTACAGCCGGTAACGAGACCCTGGCCTTTGAAACAGAGGGTTATAAAAGGCACAGGCAACTGCTTATCCTGCAAATGATATCGAGGTATTGTATTTACTTAGGATTGTTTGAGGCGCAGATCCATAGCACCTATCCGGGCTGAGAAGAAATTAATTAAAATACGTTTTTGGTGGTATCGTTTAGCATTTCGCTCATCTCAATAATTTTCTGATCAATATCTGATACGCACTTATCCATCATATTAATACATTCTTTTTCGTCAACAAGCCCTTCTTTCTCCAGATTCATTAACCCACGAAGCGTGGCTATAGGCCCGCGTATCTGGTGCGAGAGGTAGGATGAATACTCAGAAAGTTTTTTATTCTTTATCTGCAGATCCTTGGTGCGTTCGTCAATAATTTCTTCAAGGTGATGGTTTACACGATCAAGGTTATCCTTTTGCCGCGATACCTCCTCGTTCAATTCGGTAAGTTTAGTATTGGTTACCGTTTTACGTTTAACATTGCTTATTAATAGTGCTATTACCACTAACAGCAAACCTGCCACCACTGTAACCGCCCAAAACTTTATACGATCGTTTTGCTGCCTTAATATGGTTTGTTCGTTTTCGCGCTGCCTGGCCTGTTGTTTATATTGCTCCTGCAGCATGTTTATCTGTGTGGATTCGTTTGAGGTGTAAATAGTACTATCCTGCCTGAAGATCATTTGCAGGTAATACAAAGCCCGCTCGTAGTTTTTGCGTTTGGCCTCCAGCTGGTAAGTGGTATAGGCGTAGTCAGACTCCAGCTTCTCATCTTTTACAGCCTTTGAATAGGCCTGCCCTTCCCTCACAATCTTTTCAGCATCATCAAACCTTTTTTGCGCAATATATAACGATGCAAGCGTAAGGTTTGTACTGGCAACAGGTTTATTCAGGTCGCGTTCTTTGGCGGCTTTGTTTGCAGCCAGCAGCAACTTTTCGGCAATATCGTACTGGTTAAGGTTAAAATAAATTACCCCGCGGTTTTGCAGCGCCTGTATCAGGTTTACCGAATCTTTAATCGAAACAAAAATTTCGTTCCCTTTATCATAATAATTTAAAGCCTGGTTAAAACTCTTTTTACGATAATAAACGTTGCCAATATTTAAGTATAACGAGCCTATTAATTGTTTATCGGCCAATTTAAGGGCAATAGCTAACGATTTATTCAAATAATCTAACGAGTTGGCGTAGTTATTATCAAGATATAAGTTGCCTATATTGTTATAAACTTTCGCCTCGCTTCGCAGGTCTTTAATTTTGGAGAAATAAGAAAGGGCCTGTAAATAATCATGAATGGCCGAGCTTGCCTGGTTTAAATAGTATTTACCGATACCCCTAACACGGTATGCTTCGCCAATTCCCTTATCGTACCCCGCCTTTTCTGCAATATCCAAAGCCTTGGTGGCATAGGCAACAGTTTGGTCGGGGCTTGTTAAACGATTGTCATAAGCTTGCTTATTTAGCTTAATTACCTCATTTGTATCCTGTGCTGTTACATCATCATTACCCTTCGCGCATACAGTTGTACAAACAAAAACTAAAACAAGAAGAGTAAAAATTCTATTCATTACGGCTCTATACGTTATATAATGGTGAAAGTTATAAAATAATTACATAGTATGTTTTACCGGGTTAAATTTAATAAAAAACAGCAAGAAAATTTTTTTTTCATTATTGCGTGATAATTAAAAAACATAATTATATTTGTGTTGTTAATTTACTGAGTGTTAATAAGTTACACGGTTATTAACATATTATTGCAAAAAACAATAATCGGTAAAATATGTTAGTATTATTAACCAATAGTTACAATAAAATTGTTAAACTATTGTAAATAGTTGAATAATTAAAAATTGCTTAAAGGCTAAATAAAAATAGAGAATTGACCGTGCTAAAAATGAAGAAAAACGTGTTTGCTTACCTGGTGCTGATAAGTGGATTGCTACTATCCTCGTGTGTTAAACAAAATAGCGTACGCATTACAATGGATATATTTTTAAAAGCAACCACAGGTATCAGAAAAGACATTGGAACAGCAGATTAATAATACATTACAACAACAAAAAGAATTTTAAATAAACACAATATGAAAAAGTTAATTATCGCAGCAGCACTCATTTTAACAACAGGCATTTTACCATCGTACACCAAACAGGTAACTGTAAAACCGGTAGCCACAATTGAGCAAAGCACCATGACATTTAAAAAAGACATTGGTACTGCCGACTAATTAACCCATCCAAAATATCCCTGATATCAAAAAACACCAAACATGAAAAAGATAATCATCGCAGCAGCATTAATACTTGCAACAGCAGTATTACCATCTTACACAAAACAAGTAACTATAAAGCCTGCAGCCACTTTTGAACCAGGCCCGGCAACGTTTAAAAAAGACATTGGCACTGCCGATTAATTATCTAATTCAAATAAAACATAATAACAACCCCTGATTAAAAATTACAAACATGAGAAAATCAATTATAGCAGTAGCAGCACTATTAGTATTAAGCGCAGGCATTTTACCATCATGCACCAAAGAAAAATCTGTTACACCAACCGCAACACTTGACAGAAGCACAACTGCCAACAAAAAAGATGTTGGTACTGCCGACTAATAATCATAACCATAGATAACAATTAACATAAAACATAAAAATTTCCACCAAATACAATCATGAAAAAATTCATCGTAGCAGTAGCATTAGTTTTAAGCACAGGCGCATTATCAGCAGCAACTTTAACTGTTAACCACAACACAGTTACCTCTAATAAAAAAGACGTTGGCACTGCCGATAACAAAAAAGATGTTGGTACCGCCGATAATAAAAAAGACGTAGGCACTGCTGATAATAAAAAAGATGTTGGTACCGCCGATAACAAAAAAGACGTAGGCACCGCAGACTAATTAACAATCACAGATATCAATTAACGCAAAATATAAACACTTCCACAAATAACGATCATGAAAAAATTCATCATAGCAGCAGCAATCATATTCGGCACTTTAACAGCAACCACAGTTAACGCGTCAACCTTCACAAACAAAAAAGATGTTGGCACCGCCGATGCTAAAAACAAAAAAGATGTTGGCACTGCCGATAATAAAAAAGACGTAGGCACTGCTGATAACAAAAAAGATGTTGGTACCGCTGATAACAAAAAAGACGTAGGCACTGCAGACTAATCATTACCACACATTTATCAATTAACACAAAACACACCCCCATTTACAAATAACGATCATGAAAAAATTAATCATAGCAGCAGCAATCATATTAAGCACAGGCGCATTATCAACCACGGTTAACGCACAGGCTTTCTCAAACAAAAAAGACGTTGGTACAGCCGATAATAAAAAAGATGTAGGTACTGCTGATAACAAAAAGGACGTAGGCACTGCCGATAACAAAAAAGATGTTGGTACTGCTGATAACAAAAAAGACGTAGGCACTGCAGACTAATTAATCATTACAACTATATCAATCAAATACAAACCCCCTTTACAAATAACGATCATGAAAAAATTAATCATAGCAGCAGCAATCATATTCAGCACAGGCGCATTATCAACCACGGTTAACGCACAGGCTTTCTCAAACAAAAAAGACGTAGGTACCGCCGATAACAAAAAAGATGTTGGTACTGCTGATAACAAAAAGGATGTGGGCACCGCTGATAATAAAAAAGATGTTGGTACCGCCGATAACAAAAAAGACGTAGGCACTGCAGACTAATTATTGTTATCAATTATATACTAACCACACAAAAACTATACATGAAAAAGATAATTATAGCAGCAGCATTAGTACTAACATCTGCAATAACCGCATTTTCGCTTACTACCAGGGCTGACAATAACACCGAAGCCGCTAAAATAAGCGCAGAGCGCGCAAACGTTACCGTGGTAAGCCCATCATCAGCACCAAAGTCAGATATCGCGACAGCCGACTAAACATCGTTTTACAAAGCTTAATAAGTACCCGTACATGAAAAAGATAATCATAGCAGCAGCATTAGTATTAACATCGGCAGTAACGGCGTTTTCGCTTACTACATCTAATACTACTAAAGCAGATACCAAACTTAACCAGGACGCCTTAACAACATCTGTTAAAAATACCGCTGCCCCAAAATCCGACATCGCCACTGCCGACTAATCTCAGTTATCGACATCAACATAAATAAAAATGCCCCGTTAAATAACGAGGCATTATGCAAGTGTATCAATACTCAATTTTTTATAAAGCTGGTTTTGCAGCAGTTTTAAATTTACTGCAATTATCAAGCTTATATATTATAGTATAACCCGCGGCCCCATCCGTTACCTGCCGCCCTTCGCCGGTTACCTTAAATGGTTTTTGTAAAAGCTGCTGTGCCGATAGCTGCAGATCAACCGAAAGCGTATCTTTCATTCCCTCCTGCATAAAAGTCCACACTGCCTTTATATCATTACCTGTTATAGTCCCATCTAAAGTCCCTTTACGCGCATCCTTTTCTTTGGGGATCCATTGCATTTCGCCGGTAACTTTTCCTGCCTTTACAAGTAAATGAACTGCCGTTGTATCCTGGTTGCTTGTGCCCTCGGTACGTATAAAGCAATATTCCATATCCTGGGCGGGGGCGGTTAGCCCTCCGTCAGCCGTATCAGCTGCGGCCATTTTAGTGGTATCAGCGTTCTTGTTCCCATTGCCGGTGCACGAAGCCAGCGCCAGTGCGCATATACTTATTATTGTGTATGGTTTCATAGTTTTTATATGTTGATGTGATAATTAAACACCGGGACCAGAAAAAAGTTCGATACCTTATTATATATCAACATAACTCCCGCTTTAACAGTAAATCTGTGCATTCGGAAATTTATTCGTTAATATGTGCAAAAAAATCACCTTTTGTATAATTTGTTAGTTAAGTATAAATACATATATTGCCTTCATTATTAAAAACATTACCTGTTAGGGTGCGTAAACAAACTGACAGATAATAAAAACAAAACACAATTAATCCAGTTACAATTAAAAAACTTAAAAAAACTAAACATGGCAGCTTCAGGAATCACCGCGTATTCAGTAAAAACAAAAACTAAGAATGTTCCAATGATCGATCCTGTTATCGACATTAAATCTGGCAGGTACATAGCTACAGGTAAAGATGCAGAAGGTAACAAAATGGCAGCGATAATGGGCAAAGCTACAGCAGAAGAGCACGTTAAAAACGGTAACGCTAAAAAAGGTTCTGGCTGGTAAATAATATTAAATGCCAATAAAAACCTGCCCCATAAAGGCAGGTTTTTTTTATGCCTGTTTCCAGATATTGTATGGATACACCGACAGACTGGCGTTAGTGTACCGGTTATCGTGGCTAACCTCCTGCCCTGCCCATAAAGGTTTTTCAAAGGGTTCGTCTTCGTGCTGCAGTTCTATCTCGGCCAAAATAAGCCCGGTATTATCCCCGGTAAAAACATCTATTTCCCAGGTGTTCCCGGCGTGTTCAATATTATAACGCGTTTTTTGTATTAATGAGGCAGCAAAATTATCCAGTATCTCCTCTCCCTCGCTCACCGGTATTTTATACTCATACTCGCTGCGGCTAATGCCTGCTGATGCACCTTTAAGCGTAATGTAGGCGGCATCGCCCGCAACACGTATCCTTACGGTACGCTTTTCTTCACTTAAAATATAACCCTGCTTATATACCGTACCCACGGGTTTGGTAACAGCCGCCCATTTAGCATGATCAACTAAAAACTTTCTTTCTATTTCTGTAGGCATGTGCTTTTATTTTGTAGCATGTAAATTACAATAATACATTTTTTAAAAAATCGTTTATTGGATACCTTTAACAGATATTTTCATTAATCTAAAAAGTTAACGAAATGTTAAAACCAAAAGCATTTAACATGCACTAAGGCTAAATGTTTATATTAGCCACGCTACTTAATTATCATATGAGCCTGAAAAAATTCGCGTTGATCATATCGTTTATTTCGTGTTTAACAGCCCCGGCATTTGCACAAAGGGATACGGTTAGCTTAAATACCATTATTGCCAAAACCGCTAAATACGCCCTTAGTTTCCCTATCGAAAAAGTTTACCTGCATTTAGATAAGCCTTACTATAGCGCCGGCGATACCATCTGGTTTAAAGCTTATGTAACCGTCGACAAGCATTTGCCCACTACCTTAAGCAGTATTGTATATGTAGATATCAGCAACCAGGATTCAATTGTACAATTGGTTAAGCTGCCGGTTGTAAATGGTGTTGCACATGGCGATATTATACTTGCGCCCGGAAACTACAAACAAGGCAACTACCATTTAAGGGCGTACACCGCATGGATGCGTAATTTTGATTCGGATTACTTTTATAATAAGAATATAACCATTGGCAATGCCATACAAGATGCCGTTAACACCGATATAGCTTTTAGCAGTGTAGCCGGCCAGCCAAAGGTAAGCGCCGCAATTACCTATAAACAGCCCGGCGATGTACTTGCAGGCAAAAAAGTAAACTGGAGCGTAACCAACGCAACCGGCGACGAAATAAGCAAAGGAAAAGGCACAACCAACCAAAACGGCGTGCTCAGCATAGTTTTAAACGAAAATGCCAACGTATCGTTAAAAAACGCGCTCTTAACAACTACGATAGAACTGGGTAACCGTAAAGAATCATTAAACAAATTCCCGCTTACAGCCGCCACCGCCGAGCGTGATGTTCAGTTTTTTCCCGAAGGTGGCGAGCTTACACTGGGTGTGCGGTCGAAAGTTGCCTTTAAAGCTGTTAGTGCAAACGGCCTGGGCCTCGACGTAAAAGGCACGATTACCGATAATACAGGTACGGTAATAGCAAACCTGGAATCGCAGCACTTAGGGATGGGGGTATTTGCCATGCTGCCCGAGGATGGCAAAACATACAAAGCCAATATTACATTTCCCGACGGTGTTAAAACGACTTATGATATGCCCCGCATTAAACCAGCAGGCATTACCCTTGCTGTGTATAACAACGACCCGGAAAACCTTAATGTAAAGCTATCGGCAAACGACCCGTATTTTAAAGCAAACCAGGGAAAAGGTTATTACATCATAGCCCAAAACGCAGGCATAATTTATTTTGCGGCGCAAACCACCTTAGATAACCAAAGCTACAGTGCAACCATCCCAAAAAGTAAATTCCCTACGGGTATTATACAGTTAACACTTTTTAGCGAACGCGGTATCGCCCTTAGCGAACGTATTGTATTTATAAAGCGTAACGATATGCTTAACCTTTCGCTTACTGCCGATCGTAAAGCCTTTTCAACAAGGCAAAAGGTTAAATTATCGTTATCGGCAAAAAATAACACCCTCCCGGTTGAGGGCGAGTTTTCGGTATCGGTTATCGACGAATCAAAGGTTCCGTATGATGAAAATGCCGAAACTACCATCATGACTAACCTGCTGCTTACATCCGAGATAAAGGGATATGTAGAAAAACCCAACTACTACTTTATAAGCAAAGATGCTAATGCCGATGCAAACCTTGATATTTTAATGCTTACGCAAGGCTACCGCCGCATATCGTACCGTAATATTTTAACCGCAAAGTACCCGCAGATATACCTGTACCCCGAACAGCAGGGCCTCGAAATTGTGGGTATGCTGCGTAACAATACAGGCATGCCAATGGCTAAAGGTAATTTGCGCCTGCAGATCCCCGGTAAAAAGATCTACGCCGAAACGATGACAGACATGACGGGTAACTTTAAATTTCCCAAGCTAAGCTTCCCCGACTCGTCGCAGGTAGTTATAAGCGCGCGTAACAACCCAAACAGCCGCAACCTGATGATATCTGTAACCGGCGACAGCTATCAGCCTGCTACCAAAAATATAAATGCTTTGGATGAAGTAGCAAATATCGATAGTTCGCTAAAAACCCTGCTGATAAACAGTAAGCGGCAATACGAAAACTTACACATACTTAAAGAAGTTGTTATTAAATCCACATCGCTGGTTAAAAAGCCCAGCCATACCGATTATGGCACCTTATCGGCCTTACCTGCCATGGCAGACCAGGCCCTATCGGGCGAGCGCTTTAAAGAATGCAACAATCTTTTCCAATGCCTCCCATCAATGCTGTTGGGTGTTAGTGTAGACGAGAACCTTTTGTACTTCACAAAAAACATGTCTAACACTAACCGTATGCCAATACAGATATTTGTAAACGGCAAACCGGTTGACTACAGCTACCTGGGTAGTTTGCGGGGCGCGGATGTAGAAACTATAGAGGTTTTTAAAAGTGATGGGCTTAGTAGTATCAACCAAAATTACCAGTCGGACGGGATCATATCCATCATCACCCGTAAAATACAAACATCAAAGATAACCTTTGCCCAGTTGCAGGATATGTTGCCAAAAGGCAACCTGCTTACTTACAATGCACAAGGCTACAGCATCCCGCGCGAGTTTTATTCGCCAAAGTATGACCCACTTAAACAAGGAGCCTTTGGCGGCGACCTGCGGAGCACTGTTTTCTGGAGCCCTAAAATAAAAACTGATAAAACAGGCGCAACCTCGTTTGAATATTTCAACTCGGATGGCAAGGGCAATTATCGCGCAACCATTGAGGGTATGGATGCTGATGGTAACCTGGGCAGGTATATATTCCGTTATACTGTAAAGTAAAACAGGCACTTAGCGGTTGCATTATCCAAACTTAATTTCATACATTTAGATAACCTAAATAACTTAAGCATATGGATATGTCATTAATTAACTGGCCCGCTGTAATAGTGGCGGCCCTTTCCGGATTTGCAGTTGGCGGTATCTGGTATTCCCGGCCATTATTTGGCAACGCCTGGATGACCGATAGTAACTTAACCGTTGAACAAGTGGAAAAAGGCAACAAAGGCAAGATCTTCGGCTTTACACTTGTGTTCTCTTTAATAATGGCAGCTAACCTTGCCGCTTTTTTGGCCGAGCCCAAAACTGATGTTAGCTGGGGTGCAACAGCCGGTTTTTTGGCAGGTGTATGGACGTTTGGGGCCATTGCCATACACAGCCTGTTCGAGCTTAAAAGCTGGCGCTATATTTTTATAAACGGCGGCTATAGTGTGGTATCGTTAACCATAATGGGCGCTATTATCGGCCTTTGGCGATAACCCTTTTTTAAATTTTATCCATAATTGTTGATATTAATTACCCTTGTTACATGGTGATATGACATTTTCGTGAACCATTGTACCGAACAATAAAGCCTGCTTAGCGTTTATTCATTTTATCATTAGAATTAACGCGATGAGTAACGCAACAACAACTTTCCAAAAAACATATAGCATAGGCGGCGACCTGCCTGTTAACCGTATAGGTTACGGTGCCATGCGCATAACCGGCAAAGGCATTTGGGGCCCGCCAAAAGATAAAGACGAAGCCATCCGTGTTTTAAAGCGCGCGGTAGGGCTTGGTGTAAACTTTATTGACACCGCCGACAGTTATGGCCCCCATATTTCTGAAGAACTGATAGCCGAAGCGCTTTACCCCTACCCGCCCGACCTTGTGATTGGCACTAAAGGCGGCCTGCTGCGCACCGGACCCGATCAATGGCCAATCAATTCGAGCCCTGCACATTTAAAAGAAGCATTAGAGGGCAGCCTGAAACGCCTAAAACTTGACCAGATAGACCTGTACCAACTGCACCGCATAGACCCGAACGTGCCCGCCGAGCAAAGCTTTGCATTTTTAAAACAGGCACAGGCCGATGGCAAGGTCCGCCACATAGGTTTATCAGAAGTGGATATCGATGATATTAAAAAAGCGCAGGACTATTTTGAAGTGGTATCGGTACAAAACATGTACAGTGTAGATAACCGCAAATGGGAAGGCGTACTAAACTACTGCGAGGACAACGATATCGCCTTCATCCCGTGGTTCCCGCTAAATGCCGGTAATGTGGCTGCGCAGGAAAAACTGCAGCAGGTAGCCCAAAAACATGGCGCTACGGTGCACCAGGTAGCTCTAAGCTGGTTACTGAGCCACTCAAAGAATATACTGCTGATACCAGGCACATCAAGTGTCGCGCATTTGGAAGAGAATATGAAAACAGCCGGCATAACGCTGGATGCCGAAGATATTGACGAGTTGGACGGTATATCGCCCCCGGTTGGATAATCTCTCCGGAAGAATTTAATTATAAAGGATGCTGAAATAACCGGCATCCTTTTTTGTTATTCTGTATTTTTGTGCCGATGAAGAGCAAAGAAGAAATATTGAACAGCTATTATTCGCACGCCGCGGATGGCACGCCCGAAATAGCCGCCGATGGGTTATTGCAAGCCATGGAAGATTACCGGCTGCAAGCCGAAGAAGGCGCTTTTAACGCCGCCCGCGAGCTTAACAACGGCCAGCCTATATTTGCCACCTTTGCCGATTATAAAGCCAACCTGCAGGCTAAAACAGGATCTCTGCCAAAAGAAGATACTATTAGGCTGATCGCTGACAGCATTATAGAGCAATTTCTGCCCGATGACCCTGACCATCATACTTTTGAATTTAGCTTTAAAGCCGAAGGCGCAAACCACACCGTAGTTTACAAAAGAAATACCACAGGTCAATGGGAATACACGGGAAGGAAATAGTTAAAAAGTTTAAGTTTAAAGTTAAAAGTCAAATTTGATGTCCGGGACTCACCGAAGTCGGGGTTAACAGCAAGTTCTTTCGACTTAAACTTTTGACTTTCGACTTATCCCACATTTGCCACCCTGAATGGTTTCACATCTACGGTTTCCCATATCTTTTGGGTGATGTAGGGTTCGCTTTGCTGCCATGCTGCAAGGGCTTCCTCGGTTTCAAACTGCACTATCATTACCGATCCTATCATTTCGCCTTTGTCATTTAAGATAGCGCCACCCAACACATAATTGCCGTTCTCTTTTAAAACTTTGGCTGCGTCTAAATGATGCGGGCGTACATTCATGCGGCGTGCAAGGGCGCCTTCATCAGTATGGTCATAAGCGGTAACAAGGTATTGGTTCATGTCTGGAGATGTTTGTTTATAGGATAATTACAAATAACAGCAAGTTCTGTTTAGCATGCAAATTATCGCTGTGAAAAAAAATTTCGGGTGCCATACAGGAATAACTGTATAATTTACAATATTTGTTTTTCAATTACGAAAACCATTTATGAGAACCGATCTGAAACAAGAATTTATTAAGCGATATGGTAAAGAAGCCACGGAAACTTATTTTTCGCCGGGCAGGGTAAACCTTATTGGCGAGCATATCGACTACAACGGCGGACTGGTTATGCCGTGCGCTATTACTTTTGGTTCGTATTTACTGGTATCGCCTAATAACGATAATGTTTTCAGGTTTAAAAGCCTCAATTTTCCTGAGCAGGCCGAGGTACCCATGCATACCGAACACAAAAAAACAGGCGAGGTTTGGTATAACTACCCGGTTGGCGTAATAGCCCATTTTTTAAACGACGGTAAAGAACTGCAGGGCCTTGATATGCTGTTTTATGGCGATATCCCAATCGGTTCGGGCCTGTCGTCGTCTGCATCTATAGAGGTGGTAACTGCTTTTGCTTTGAATGACCTGTTTACAGCCGATTATAGCCGACTGGATCTGGTGAAACTATCACAATCGGTCGAGAATAAATTTATTGGCGTTAACTGCGGCATTATGGACCAGTTTGCCGTTGCCTTTGGCGAAAAGAACAAAGCCCTGATGCTGAACTGCGATACGCTGGATTACCAGGCGGTTGACAGCAACCTGGGCGATTACCTGCTGGCCATTATCAACACCAACAAGCCCCGCAAACTGGCCGAATCGAAATATAACGAGCGCGTAGAGGAATGCCAAACCGCCCTTGCAGCATTAAAGCAGGAACTGGATATTAATCACCTGTGCGATATCGACGCCGAAACTTTCAAGCAATACAAATACCTGATAACAGATAGCGTAGTTCAGGGCCGTGCCAAACACGTGGTGGAGGAGAACGACCGCGTAAAGCTGGCTGCAAAAGCCTTGAGCAATAACAACCTGGCCGAATTTGGCCGGCTGATGTACGCCTCGCACCAATCCCTGCGCGACCTGTACGAGGTAAGCGGCGTGGAACTGGATACCGTTGTAGACTACTGCAAAACCAACCCGGATGTTGCAGGTGCCCGTATGACCGGCGCTGGCTTTGGCGGCTGCGCCATTGCCCTGGTAAAAAGGGATGCCTTTGATAAATTCAGCAAGGAGGTTACCGGATACTACAACGATAAAATTGGTTATGCGCCTTCGGTTTACGCATCCCTGATAGGTGACGGCGTAGGTATATTGAAAGAGACGGTAAAATCGTAATTTCGCGGTTTATCATTTCAATAATATGCGCAAGTTAAAACTCGACGAACTGAACCGTGCTACTGTAGCCGAATTTAAGGCGCAAGATAAACTGCCCGTGGCCGTGGTGCTTGATAACGTGCGCAGTATGCACAATATCGGCTCCATATTTCGCACTTCAGATGGTTTCGCGGTTGAGCAGGTTTGCCTTTGCGGCATCACCGCCCAGCCCCCGCACCGCGAGATCGAAAAAACAGCCCTGGGTGCTACCCAATCCATCAGCTGGGCCTATTTTGAAACACCCTTGCAGGCGGCAGAACAACTCCGCGCCGATGGTTATAAGATCATCGCTATTGAGCAGGCCGAGAACAGCATTATGCTAAACACCTTTATCCCCGCCCCTAACCAAAAATACGCGCTGATATTTGGCAACGAAGTAAACGGCGTTAGCGATGAAGTAATGCAGCATATAGATGCCTGCATCGAGATCCCCCAGTTTGGCACCAAGCATTCTTTCAACATCGTAGTATCGGCAGGTATTGTTTTGTGGGATTTTTATTCGAAGATAGTTCACGGGTAATCGTTCATGGTTCATGGTGAAATATTAATACTCATGGAAGTTTGCTGTATAGGCAATTAATCAACAATATTTTATCGTTTCGGGCATTTTGGTAACCAAATGATAATCAGAAAATTAAATTTGTTTGTTTGGTTTTTATCGTAACTTTATAGTATACCCTTACTATAATCATTATGCCTAAATTAAGCCTGGCGTTAATTTCAATTTTATTGTGTTTCGCCCTCACCTCATGTAAAGACCTGCAGGTAGAACCTGATACAGACAATGACACCGACACCACGCAGGTAGGGGCAAAAGGATGGACGCAGGTGCAGGATTATCCCGGCACCGCGCTTCGCTGGACGTTCGGATTTTCGGAGGGTGGTAAGGGTTATGTTATTGGCGGGCAATATGAGGCCTCTTCCGACAACAGCGCTGCCAATGTATTTCAGTACGATCCTTCGGCAAATAAATGGTCGCATCTAAATGACTATCCCGGCAGCGGGATGGGGCTGATGGCCGGTTTCTCCATCAACGGCAAAACATACCTGGGCACCGGGTTTAACTACGGTACAAATCTTTTACAAAGCGATTTTTGGGAATACAATTCCACCAATGATACCTGGATACAGAAGGGAGATTTTCCAGGCGGTAAAAGGCAGGGTTCAATATCTTTTGCAATTGGTGGTCATGGATATTTAATTGGCGCGCTGTCGCGATTGAAACAGGACGTTTGGAAATACGCGCCCGCTACCGATGAATGGACCCAAATGGCAGATTATCCCGGAACGGGCAATGCCGAAATGATAGGCATTACCGTTAATGGCAAGGCTTATGTTGGGGCAGGCGCCGGCACAGATGCTGTTGTGAGTGATTTTTGGGAATACGACCCTGCGCTTGACAAGTGGATACAAAAAGCCGATATTATTGAGCCGCTTTATAACCCGGTTGTTTTTACTAAGGGCACCAAAATTTATGTTGTTGGCGGGATTGGCCAGAATATGAAATTTCGTAACCAGGTTTTGATATATGATACGGCAACAGATCAGTGGACCAAAGCGGAAGATTTTAAAGGGAAGGAACGGTCGGCAGCTGTTGGATTTGTAATTGGCAACACCGCGTACTTTGGCCTTGGGGCAAGCAGTAAAATTGCGGGCGGGGCCACATACCCCATATATTTAAACGATTTTTGGAAATTTAATCCCTAATGTATCTTCCGCGTAAACACTAATACTTTAGTAAATAGTAGTTTTTAATTGGCACAACTTAGCTAAAATCAATAAATTGCAGCTGCCATAAACTATCAACTATTATCTATCAACCAATGAACGCCCTTGCCAAAAAACTGCAAATAAAATCCGGCCAAACGTGGCTGATACTTAACCCGCCCGAGGATTACCTGGCATTGCTCGAGCCGCTTCCTGATGGTGTTACGATCAAATTTGGGGTTGATGGCAATTTAGACGGCGTGCAGGCATTTGTTAAAAATAGCGTTGAGTTAGCGCAATCTTTACAGCAATTAAAGCCTGCTCTTAAAGATGATACTACGCTTTGGATCATTTATCCCCGGAAAAATTCGGGCATCGATACCGATCTTTCCATGATGGCAAGCTGGCCCGAACCTGAGCAATATGGCCTGCGCCCGGTTGCTGCCGTAGCTATCAATAATGTTTGGAGTTCCCTGCGTTTCAAGCCGGAACACCTTGTTAAAAAATCGAACACCAGTAAAGAGGCCATTTCTAAACAAAACGACTACTCCACCTATATCGATGTTGATAAAAAACAAATAACCCTGCCCCCTTATTTGCAGGAAGCGCTTGCTCACGAGCCCGCCGCGATTGCAACTTACGAAAAGCTGGCGTGGTCGCACCGTAAGGAGTACGTAGTTTGGATATTAAGCGCAAAACAGGAACAAACCAGAGCCAACCGCATAGCCAAAATGATAGAAATGCTGCTGGCGGGTAAGAAAAACCCGGCGGATAAATAAGCGTCACGCATCAGGTGTCCCACTATTTGTATTAGAAAAAGCTATAATTATGCAATTATTTGATAATCAATTAATTATAAATTGACTTTAGATATTAAAAAGTCAGCTAAAATTATAAATAATTGATATACAGATAATTAATTTTATAAAGAGTGTCCCACTCGTTTCTGAATGGGACAGAATGGGACACCCCTGTACAGCGAAACATCCTGATTATAGTTTATACTTTTAGTACTGTTACTGTAAGTACTTTACTCATTTGTAGTCCCAAAACATTCCATCCTCACCGTCCAATCAAGCGTCTAAGTTTGATTTTTCGTATGATCAGTGTCTATGCTAATGCACTCGTAAGTTTCGGGAGCGTGGACGCTCCCGTTTGTTACGTTAAGCGTTGACAGTTAAACGGGCGGAGAGACTTTCCCCACGCGTCATTGCGAGGTACGAAGCAATCTCCGGATAGAAGGTCGAAACTATGCATGGTCGATAATCACAGTTCTGAGATTGCTTCGTACCTCGCAATGACGGCTTTAGAATCCCTGCCCCCACAAAAAAACCCTTGCAGAATTAACTGACAAGGGTTTAGGTATATAACTGACTAACTATTATTCTTAATAAAAAACCTGTTCAAACTGGTTAACGGCGTCTTTACTTTCCAGGTTGGAGTGGCCCATCAAAAACTCGTCGACTTTACGGGCAGCCTCGCGGCCTTCTGATATGGCCCAAACCACCAGCGATTGCCCGCGGCGCATATCGCCTGCGGCAAATACTTTGCTTACATTAGTTCGGTAAACACCTTCTTTGGCTTTTACATTCTTACGCTCGTCAAGCTCAACGCCTAATTGCTCCAGCGTGCCTTCAAACTGCGGGTTTACAAAGCCCATGGCCAGGAATACACGCTGGCAAGGGATCTCGCGCTCGCTGCCTTCCACTTCGTTGAATTTTATCGGGCGGCCCATCACATCTATCTCCCAGCTTACATCGGTCACTTTAAGGGCCCTAAGGTTGCCATCAGCATCGCCTAAAAACTCTTTGGTGTTTATACCCCATGAGCGCTCAACGCCTTCCTCGTGCGAGCTGGTAGTCTTTAGCACCATTGGGTAAGTTGGCCACGGCATATGCGGTGTGCGCTGCTCTGGCGGCTGCACCATCACCTCAAATTGCTTTACAGACCTTGCACCCTGGCGGTTTGATGTGCCCACGCAATCGCTGCCTGTATCACCGCCGCCAATCACTACTACGTCTTTATCTGTCGCCAGTATATCTTCGCCTTCAACCGCTATGCTGCTAACGCGCTTGTTTTGTTGCTTCAGAAAGTCCATGGCGAAGTAAACGCCTTTAAATTCCCTGCCCGGGATAGGTAAATTACGCGGAATGGTTGAACCACCTGTTAGTACTACGGCATCGTGGTTGCGTACAACTTCATCAACAGCAACATTTTTGCCCACTTCGGCATTGCATTTAAATTCGATACCATCCTCTTCCATGATCTGGATACGGCGGTCTATCACCCATTTTTCCAGTTTAAAATCGGGGATGCCATAACGCAGCAAACCACCGGGGCGGTCGTCGCGCTCAAATACGGTGACACTGTGGCCCGCCTTGCTCAATTGCGCGGCGGCGGCCAGCCCTGCCGGGCCCGAACCTATTACAGCTACCTTTTTGCCCGATTTTATCAGCGGGGCAACAGGTTTAACCATGTTTTTTGAGTAGGCAACCTCTATGATATGTTTCTCAATTTCCTCGATAGCTACAGGGGGCTTGTTGATACCTAACACGCATGCAGATTCGCAAGGTGCAGGGCAAATGCGGCCGGTAAACTCCGGGAAGTTATTTGTTGACGATAGGATCTGGTACGCTTCGTCCCAGTTTTTGCGATACACTGCATCGTTAAACTCCGGTATCACATTACCAAGCGGGCAACCCGAATGGCAAAACGGGATTCCGCAGTTCATGCAGCGTGCCGATTGCTGGTTTAGCTTTTCATCAGTGTACAAACCAACAAACTCATTATAGTTTTTAACCCTTTCGGCAACAGGTGTTTTAGCGGGGAGTTCCCTGTTAAATTCCTGAAATCCTGTAACTTTTCCCATTATGATATTAGCTTACGGTTTGATATTCTAATTTTTCTAACACTTTCTTGTACTCCTTAGGGAATACTTTTACAAATTGCGATGAAGCCTTACCCCAGTTTTTGAGGATGCCCTGAGCAACCTTACTGCCGGTTAAGTTGATATGTTTCTTCAGCAAAGTGGTTATCTGTTCTTCATCTTTTAACGATAGCGGGTCAAGGTCAACCATTTCGGTATTGCAATTATCTGCAAAGGTGCCGTTAGGGTTGTAGATCCAGGCTATACCACCACTCATACCCGCCGCGAAGTTCCTTCCTGTTTCGCCAAGTATCAGCGCGCGGCCACCGGTCATGTACTCGCAGCCGTGGTCGCCAATACCTTCTACAACTGTTGTAGCGCCCGAGTTACGCACCGCGAAACGCTCGCCTGCCATACCGCGTACAAATAGTTCGCCGCTGGTTGCGCCATACAAGGCTACGTTACCAATGATGATATTATCCTCGGGTTTAAAGGTTGCATTTGCTGCCGGGTAAATAGCCAGCTGCGCGCCCGATAGGCCTTTGCCTACATAATCGTTCGCTTCGCCTTCCAGCTCAAATGAGATGCCTTTGGTAGTGAACGCGCCAAAGCTTTGGCCTGCCGATCCCTTAAATTTATAGTTGATGGTATTATCAGGCAAGCCTGCCGAACCATAGATCTTCGAGATCTCGTTGGATAGCAGCGTACCGATGGTACGGTTAACGTTGATCACATCAAACGTTGCAAATACCGGCGTTTTATCTTCCAGCGCTACTTTAGCCTGTTTCAGCAATTCCCAATCGATAATGGCATCCATACCGTGGTCTTGCTTTTCGCTGTTATAAAGCGTTGTGCCTTTGGTAACAGTTACCGGGTGCAGCATGCCGCTCAGGTCTATCTTTTTGGCTTTCCAGTTTTGCAGGCCATCTTTAACCTTCAGGAACTGCACACGGCCAACCATTTCGTTAATGGTACGGAAACCAAGCTCGGCCATTATCTCGCGCATCTCCTCGGCCATAAAGCGGAACAGGTTTACTACATGATCGGGGCTGCCGCTAAACAACTTCCTTAATTCAGGGTCTTGCGTGGCAACACCTACCGGGCAGGTGTTCAAATGGCATTTACGCATCATGATACAGCCGCCTGCAACAAGGGCTGCGGTGGCAACGCCCCATTCTTCGGCACCCATCAGGGTAGCTATGGCTAAATCGCGGCCGGTTTTTAACTGCCCGTCGGTCTGCAATACTACGCGGCTGCGTAGTTTGTTGCGCACCAGCGTTTGGTGTGCTTCGGCAAGGCCAAGTTCCCAGGGCAGGCCCGCGTGTTTGATAGAGCTTATAGGCGATGCGCCTGTACCGCCGTCGTACCCGGCAATCAAAATAACATCCGCGTGTGCTTTGGCAACACCCGCCGCTATGGTGCCTACCCCTGCTTTTGATACCAATTTAACGTTGATACGTGCGGCACGGTTAGCGTTCTTCAGATCGAAAATTAGCTGCGCCAGGTCCTCGATAGAATAAATATCATGGTGCGGCGGCGGCGATATTAAACCTACCCCCGGTGTAGAGTGGCGGGTTTTGGCAATCCAGTCGTCAACCTTATGGCCCGGCAGTTGCCCGCCTTCGCCCGGTTTTGCACCCTGTGCCATTTTTATCTGCAGTTCATCGGCATTGGTAAGGTAATTGGAAGTTACCCCAAAACGTGCCGAAGCAACCTGCTTGATAGCCGACCGCATCGAGTCGCCGTTTGGCAATTTATCGTAGCGCATTTCGTCCTCGCCGCCTTCGCCGGTATTACTTTTGCCGCCAATGCGGTTCATGGCAATAGCCATGGTGCTGTGCGCCTCGTGCGAGATAGAACCGAACGACATGGCACCTGTTGCAAAGCGGGTCATGATGTTTTCTGCCGGTTCAACTTCGTCAATACTGATGGCTTCGCGATGGTGGGCAAAATCCAGCAGGCCACGTATAGTGAAGTGCTTTTCGGTTTGTTCGTTTATCGCGTTAGCATAATTTTTATAAACCTGGTAGCTGTTGCTGCGGGTTGCATGCTGTAGCAGGTGTACCGTGGTTGGGTTAAACAAGTGGGCTTCACCGCGGCGTTTCCACTGGTAAATACCACCCTCGGGTAGTAAGTGGCCTTCGCTTTTAGGGCTGTTAAAGCCTATTTTGTGTTTGCAAAGCGATTCGCGCGCAATTTCATCGAGGCCTAAACCGCCTATGCGGGTTACCGCGCCGCTGAAGTAACGGTCTACTACAGAACTGTTAAGCCCCAGGATCTCGAACACCTGCGAACCGTGGTACGATTGCAGGGTGGAGATACCCATTTTGGAGAAGATCTTCAGCAAGCCGTCGTTAACCGACTTTACATAGTTTTTATAAAGCGATTTGATATCCAGGCTGGTTTCTAACTGCCCGTTGTTCTTTAACGTTTCGATAGTAGACAGCGCCAGGTATGGGTTAATGGCGGTGGCGCCAAAAGCTAACAAAGTGGCAAAGTGGTGTACTTCCCAAACGTCGCCGGTTTCGGCAACAATACCTACCGCGCCGCGGCGGCCTTTTTTAATTAAATGGTGATGCACAGCAGATACAGCCAAAAGCATCGGGATTGGCGCATGCTCAGAGTCGATAGCACGGTCGCTCAATATCAATACCTCAAAACCATCATCAACGGCATCCTCGGCATAGCGGCAAAGCCTGGCAATACCTTTTTCAAGCGACCCGGCGTTGCCATCGGCATTGTAATAAGTTTGCAGTGTTTTGGCGTGGAACAAACCGGTATCAATCGAACGCAGTTTCTCTAACTGGTGGTTCTTTAATATCGGGTGGTTTAGCACAACGCAATGGCAGTGCATTTTATCCTCGTCCAGCAGGTTGCCGTTGTTACCTATAAAGGTAGCCAGGCTCATTACCAAACGCTCGCGGATAGGGTCTATCGGGGGGTTGGTAACCTGGGCGAAGAATTGCTTAAAGTAGCTGGACAGGTGCTGCGGCTTATCAGAAAGGATAGCCAAAGGCACATCCGTACCCATCGATCCTATTGGCTCTTTACCATCCAAAGCCATTGGCTTTATAATGGTATCGATATCCTCGCGGCTGTAGCCAAATACCTGCTGGTAACGGTAAACCGCATCGGCGCTAAGGCTGGCGAACGATAAACGCGGCTCGGCCAGTTCGCCCAGGCGAATTTTATAATTATCCAGCCAGGTGCCGTAGGGCTGCTGGCCGCTAATTTCTTTCTTAATTTCATCATCAGTGATGATACGGCCCTTTTCGGTATCTATCAGCAGCATTTTACCGGGCTGCAGGCGGCCTTTTCTAACTACTGTGCTTTCGTCAATGGTAAGTGTACCGGCCTCAGATGCGGCGATAACGCGGCCATCGTTGGTGATTACATAGCGCAGCGGGCGCAGGCCGTTACGATCGAGCACGGCACCTACAATTTTACCATCGGTAAATGATATAGCAGCCGGGCCGTCCCAGGGTTCCATCAGGGTAGCATGGTATTCGTAAAACGCCTTTTTAACAGGGTCCATTTGCTCGTTGCCATCCCATGCCTCGGGGATCAGCATCATCATTACATGCGGCAGCGAGCGGCCGGTGTGCAATAAGATCTCGATAATGTTATCCAGACATGCCGAATCTGACTGGTTGTTATCGATAACCGGCAGCAGCATCTCCATTTCCTCGTTAGTGAAGTATGCCGATGCAAATGATTTTAAGCCCGAATAAAACCAGTTAAGGTTACCGGTAAGGGTATTTATCTCGCCGTTGTGCGCAATTAAGCGGAACGGTTGTGCCAGTTTCCACGATGGGAAAGTATTGGTAGAGAAACGCGAGTGGATGACCGCGAAACCCGAAGCCAGGCGCGGATCTGCCAGGTCTGTAAAGTATTTACGCAGCTGGTAAGTGGTAACCTGCCCCTTGTAAATAATGGTACGGCAGCTTAACGATGTAAAGTAAAAATGTTCTGCCGCGGCCGGGATAGTTTCGGTAACGGTTTTGTTTATATAGCGGCGTAAAACGTAAAGTTTACGCTCAAAATCATCGGTATTGGTAATGGTATGCGGGCGGGCTATAAACAGTTGTTCGCTGTCGGGCTCGGCCTGGCGGGCGGTTTCGCCAATGGCCGATGAATCTACCGTTAGCTTACGGTAACCCAGTATATGCAGGCCCAGTTTTTCAACCGCGGCAGCAATAATTTTGCGGCTTGCCTTTTTTAAGGCCGACTCTTTCGGGAAAAATATCATCCCCACCCCGTATTCGCCGGGCTCAGGTAAGCTTATCTCCAGATCCGAGCATTCTTCCATCAAAAATTCATGAGGAAGCTGAATCAAGATACCTGCGCCATCGCCGGTTTCGGGGTCACAGCCGCATGCGCCGCGGTGCTCCATGTTCTCCAGCATGGTTAATGCATCGTCAATAATATGGTTAGATTTATGACCGTTAATATTGGTTATAAACCCTGTTCCGCAGGAATCGTGCTCAAATTCCGACCTGTACAGGCCCTGCTGGTTGCCATCTGTTTGATCCATTCTTTTATCCGCTTTTTAGTGACGCGGGTAATAACGAAATTAACAAATTTCAATATTTTTATAAAATCGCTATTAATTTTTTCAAAATTGTTAAAACAAGAACCTTTTGTTACAAAAAAATTATAATTTAGGCGATAATATTGGTTTATTTATATGAATTTAATAATTATTAACGTTAATTTAATATGCACACATAGCAAATTGACGCATTAAACTAATTTTGCCAAAATTGACTTACACCATATAATATATGCCCGAAAAAATTAAAGCAGTATTTTTAGATCGCGATGGCGTTTTAAACAAAGAAATGGGCGATTACGTATGCCGCCTGGAAGATTTTCATGTGCTGGATAATTTTGCCGCGCTTAAAGAACTGCAGGACCGCGGCTACCTTCTTTTAGTGGCTACCAACCAGGGCGGTTTGGCCAAAGGCTGGTATGATGAAACCGAACTTGGTAAAATGCATGCCCACCTAAAACAGGTGTATCGCGACCATGGCGTAGAGATAACCGACTTTTTTTACTGCCCCCACCATCCCAACTTTACCGGCGACTGCGACTGCCGCAAACCAAAGCCGGGTTTGTTGTTGCAGGGCATCGAAAAATACAATATCGACCCGGCAAGATCATACTTTATTGGCGACCGCGAGCGGGATGTAGAGGCAGGTACAGCCGCAGGTGTAAAAGGTATTTTAATTGACAGCGACCAGCCGATAAGCACTATTTTAAATTTGATCGACTAATATCAAAATGAAAAAACTCTTTATTATCATCCTACTTTTTGCGGCCGGTATCAGTAACAAAACATTTGCCCAGGGTGATAACGCGCAGGCCAGGCAACAGCTTCATAGCTTTAAAATTAAGGCAAAGCTAAACCCCGAAACAGGAGAGGTTAATTATCGCGGTTTATCAAAACCCGAACTGCAGCCCAAACTAAACAGCCTGCTAAACGTTGTTGCTGATGACTTTATTAAAATATCAGGCGACGGGGTTTCGTCAGATAAATTTGAGGATTATGTAAGGATCGGGTTAACCCGGTTCGGGCCTTATTATGCCGACCTTGATTTAGAGGACAAAAAACGCATTTGTGCTTATTTTACAGAACTGATGGAGGATGTAAACCTCGAAAGCCCTGATGCCATATTAACCAACTGGATAAATGGTTATGACCCTGCCGTAAAATAGATTGTTAATTGATGCAGATACCTGACAAATTAAAAAACTACGACACGCTGCTGTTTGCGGCAATTGCCGCTTTTGCTATATACACTTTTTGCAGCTACAGCGGAATAGGCATATCGCCCGATTCCATCATGTACACCAGCGCGGCCCGTAGTTTTGTAGCTAACGGTACCCTGCTTACTTTTAACCACATCCCTATTGTTGATTTCCCGGTATTTTATCCACTGTTTTTAGGTATCATCAGCTTTATAACGCGGGTAGACCCGGTGGCCTTTGGCGCTACACTAAACATGATACTGTTTGCCACGCTGATATACACCAGCGGGTGGATCATGTCGCGCTTTGTGCCCTCATCGCGCATATATAAATGGCTGGTGCTGGCGGCTATCATCTTAAATCCCGGTTTGCTGCAGGTGTACTCCTACCTGTGGTCCGAGACGCTGTTCATCCTGGAGGCGCTGTTCTTCCTCATCGTTTTCCGCAAATACATGTTAACCTATGCCGGTAAATGGCTGGTGTTTGCCGCGATTATTGCGGCCGTAGCCTGCATAACCCGTTATGCCGCGGTAACCATTGTAGGTACAGGCGGTTTGTTATTATTGTTAGACAGGAAACTCCCCATCAGGAAAAAGATAGGGCATATATTAATATATGGCGTTATCTGTATATCGCTGCTGGTGGCCAACCTAACATTCAACGCTTTGCATACGGGCACGGTAACCGGTCCGCGCGAGCCTTCAATCACATCCTTTGGCAAAAACCTGTTCTATTTTGGCTCGGTGTTTTGCGAGTGGATGGGGATGACGCCCAACATGTACACCTTAGTAGCATTGCCGCTTGCCATAATTATACTGGCAGGTTTTATAGCCGCCCTTGCATTTAATTTTACCCGCCGCAAGTTGGATAGTTTTGAGAACCTGGCTATCACCTTCGCGCTGGTTTATGGGCTGTTTATTGTGCTGTCGTCTACCTTTTCGCGGTACGAGCGCATTAACCCGCGCTTATTATCGCCCATGTATATACCGGCTTTGTGGGGTTACACCAGTTGGGGCCTGTTGCTTTTAAAACGCATCAGGCTTAAAAATATGCGTATTACCGTAGCTACGCTGTTTATATTGATGATGCTGGGTTATATCACCAAAATTTACCTGGTTGATAAAAAGCGATACGATGAGCAAATTGCCGACGATTACGGGAACCCCGGCTACACCGATGACGGGTGGATGGAATCGGAATTTGCCAATTACCTGCGTCATATAGATAAAAGCATTTTCGACCCCAGGGTTACCATTTACTCTGATGCGCACGAAGCAGTTTACTTCTTTTCGGGCATGTCGTCATACCTTGTTCCGCATAAATTCTTCAAAAAGGATGTAGAAAAATTTTATAAGATAAAACGCTTCTACCTCATCTGGTTCAATAACCTTGAGAACAAAGAACTTATTAATATCAAGGATATTGAAAAGGTAAAAAAACTAAAAGTGATAAAGCAGTTTGAAGAGGGTGCTATTTATGAGTATGAGGGGGAAGATGGTCTGAACTCGAATTAAACGAATTTTGGGAATTAATCGAACTATAGCAACTTCATTCTCAAAATTCTATAATTCCATAAATTCGAGTTCAGACAAATAAATTACATAAGCACTTATACATATTGCCATTCTGCTAATAAATGGCAGATAAAATTGAATTTTTAGCAATCAATTTCACATAAAATTTTGATTTAATAAAATAGGACATATATTTGCATCGCTTACCCACAGCAATTATACAAAATGAACGGACTTAACACATATCATTTACATCTGCACCATCACCACCATGTGGTGATCAGATAATTATATGTTTCTACGCGAAATATCGTCCTCCGTTTATATTCATTTCCTTAAAATCAGCTTGTGAAAACACTAAAAATAGCGATCCAGAAATCGGGTCGGCTCAACGAAAAATCCGTTGAATTGTTAAAAAATTGCGGCCTTAATTTCGAAAATTATAAGAGCTCGCTCATCTCCCCTGTATCAAATTTCCCGTTAGAGATCCTTTTTCTGCGTGACGATGATATCCCCGAATATGTGCAGGATGGCATTGCCGACCTGGGCATTGTTGGCGAAAACGTGATACAGGAAACCGAGGTTGAGGTAAGTTATCTGCAAAAACTTGGTTTTGGTAAATGCTCGTTAAAAATAGCGGTGCCAAATAACAATACCATTACCGTTTTAGATCAGCTAAACGGCAAGGCAATTGCTACCACTTACCCGGTTATATTAGGTAAATACCTGAAAGAAAAAGGCATCTCATCTGATATCCGCACCATTTCGGGTTCGGTAGAGATCTCGCCGGGCCTTGGTTTAAGCGATGCCATTTGCGATTTGGTTTCAACTGGTGGTACCTTAAAAAGCAACGGGCTGATCCCCTTTGCCGATGTGATGAGCAGCGAGGCCGTTTTAATTGGCAGCAAAGGCAGCGAGAACGATGATTTGGTGCAGGAATTGATACAAAGGATCCAGTCGGTATTACGGGCGAAGGAAACCAAATACGTGGTGCTGAATGTAGAACGTAAAAACCTTGATGCGGTAACGGCTTTACTGCCGGGCGTAAAAAGTCCATCGGTAGTGCCATTGGCCGAGGTTGACTGGGTGGCGGTACATACCGTGATCCCCGAGCGCGATTTTTGGGACCGCATAAGCCAGCTAAAACAAGCCGGCGCGCAAGGCATTGTAGTAATGCCGATTGAGAAGATAATATTGTGAGCCCCCCAACCCCCTGAAGGGGGGAGTAAAATATTTTATAATGAGTATAGATAAAAAACAAAAAAGCACTTCAAAAGCTCCCCCTTCAGGGGGCGGGGGGGGCTTCGTTTTTCATTATTCAGATCTTTCTGCTAACGACATCGCCCGCCTGGTTCAGCGTAATGTTGACCCTGCGAACGAGATTCGCGCTTTAGTTGAGGAGGTTATAGAACATGTTAAGCAAAACGGCGATAGCGCCCTGATAGACTATGCCCAAAAGTTTGATAAGGTTGAACTGACCAAACTTTATCTTGACAGGGCCGAACTGGAAGAAATAGCATCCGCAGTATCCGAAGATCAGCAGGAAGCTTTACAAACCGCTTATGCTAATATCTATAAATTCCACAAGGCGCAGTTAAAAACCGAGGATAAGGTAGAAACCATGCCCGGCGTAACCTGTTGGCGCGAGTTAAGGGCCATAGAAAAAGTTGGTTTGTACATTCCCGGCGGCACTGCTGTTTTACCATCAACCTTTTTGATGCTGGGTATCCCGGCGAGGATTGCAGGTTGCAGCGAGATCGTGGTTTGTTCGCCCCCGCAAAAAAATGGTAAGGTGAATGCCTTTATCGCCTATGTAGCTTTGATGCTGGGTATCAATAAAGTGTATCTGGTTGGTGGCTCGCAGGCCGTTGCGGCTATGGCTTACGGTACCGAAACTATTACCAAGGTCGACAAGATCTTTGGCCCGGGCAACCAGTTTGTAACCAAGGCCAAAACTATCATTCAAAGCACCACTACAACCGCCATCGATATGCCTGCGGGTCCGTCTGAAGTATTGGTAATTGCAGATAGGAGCGCCAAACCCGCTTACGTTGCCGCCGACTTGCTGGCACAGGCCGAGCACGGGATAGACAGCCAATCGATATTGGTTTGTACCTCGCAAGACATAGCTGATAAAACATTAGCGGAAGTACAAAAACAACTGGCCGTTTTACCGCGTGCAGAAATAGCTAAACAGGCTTTGGATAATTCGTACATCATCATCACCCAAGACCTGGATGAGGCGATGAATTTCAGCAACGAATACGCACCCGAGCACTTAATTTTGGCGACTGAGCAGTGGAAAGATTTAACGCCGAAGATCATTAATGCAGGCTCGGTATTCTTAGGTAATTTAACTCCGGAGAGTGCGGGAGACTATGCATCGGGCACTAACCACACGTTGCCAACAAGCAGTTATGCAAGGGCTTATTCGGGCGTATCGGTAGATTCGTTTGTGAAGAAAATAACCTTCCAGTATTTAACGGAAGAAGGCATACAAAACATAGGCCCGTCGGTAGAGATACTGGCCGAAATGGAAGGCCTGCACGCTCATAGGAATGCGGTGAGTGTGAGGATGGGGACTAATAAGAATACATAAATATGTCATTGCGAGGAGCGCAGCGACGCGGCAAACTCGTCGCCAATGCATTACCGCTATGCTTCCGACGAGGTTGCCGCGCTATCGCTCGCAATGACATGGTTTAAATAGATTACAATGTTTGAATTAAATAACCTTTTACGCGAAAACATCAAAAACCTGACCCCCTATTCATCCGCGCGCGATGAGTACACAGGCGAGGCAAGCGTGTTTTTGGATGCGAATGAAAACGCGTTCGGTTCGCCATTGGAAACGGCTTACAACCGTTACCCCGATCCTTTGCAGTACCGGGTAAAAATGAAGCTGAGCGAAATTAAAGGCGTGCCTGCCCGCAATATCTTTTTGGGCAACGGCAGCGATGAGGCCATCGATATCTTATTCCGCAGTTTTTGTAACCCGGGGGTTGATAACGTGATCATCGTACCGCCAACATATGGTATGTACCAGGTATCGGCCAATATCAATGATGTAGAAGCCCGGAAGGTGCTGCTAACTGAAGAATATCAATTAGACCTTGACGGCATTGCCGAGGCCATCGACAAGAACACCAAACTGATCTTCGTTTGCTCGCCAAATAACCCAACGGGCAATTCCATCAACCGTGATGATATTGAAACGCTGTTAGCCAACTTTAATGGCTTAGTAATAATCGATGAGGCGTATATTAATTACAGCCGCCAAAAAACATTTATACAGGAACTTACCGAATACAGCAACCTTGTGGTACTGCAAACCCTGTCTAAAGCATGGGGACTTGCAGGCTTACGTGTAGGCATGGCTTTTGCCAGCGAAGAGATCATCGAAGTGATGAACAAGGTGAAGCCGCCTTATAATATGAACGAGGCATCGCAGCAGTTGGCTTTGCAGGCGCTTAACAATGTATCGCTGGTGAACCTTTGGATAAAAGAAACGCTTGAAGAGCGCGATAAACTGGTGCTTAATTTAAAAGAGTTTGATTTTGTATTGGATATTTACCCATCTGATGCCAACTTCATCCTCGTAAAAACTACCAATGCCAAAGCCATTTACGACTTTTTGGTAAAGCACGGCATCATCATCCGCGACCGCTCTAAAGTGGAGCTTTGCGAGGGTTGTCTGCGCATCACCATCGGTACACCCGATGAAAACAAAACACTGATAGAAACCTTACAGCAATACAAATAACAATGAGCAAGCTGCAAAAAGTACTTTTTATTGACCGCGACGGTACCATCATCAACGAAACACCCGATGAGCAGATAGATTCGTTCGCGAAGCTGACGTTTTACCCCGGCGCTTTGCAGTACCTGCCAAAAATTGCCGTTGAATTGGATTTTGAGCTGGTAATGGTAACCAACCAGGATGGTTTGGGCACAGCCGTTTATCCCGAGGATACTTTTTACCCGGTGCATAACTTCATCCTTAAAACATTTGAGAACGAGGGTGTATATTTCACCTACCAGGCTATTGACCGTACATGGCCTGCCGACAACGCCCCTACCCGCAAACCGGCTACAGGTTTACTGACCCAATATTTGGACGGGGACAAATACGACCTTGCCAACTCCTTCACCATCGGCGACCGAAAGAACGATGTACTTCTGGCAAAAAATTTAGGCGCGAAAGCCATTTGGTTAAACAATAAATCGGGACTTGGCGACCAGGAATTTGCATCGGACGCTGACGGTGATATTGCGAATGTAGTAGCCCTGCAAACCATAGACTGGAAAGATATTTACGAGTTTTTAAAACTTGGCCAACGTATTGTAGAGCATAGCCGTGTTACCAAAGAGACCGATATACGCATCAAAATAAACCTTGATGGTGCTGGCGAAGCTAAAGTTTCAACAGGCCTGCACTTTTTCGACCATATGCTTGACCAGATCGCCCGCCACGGCGGCATCGACCTGGAAGTAACCGCCAAAGGCGATCTGCATATTGACGAGCACCACACCATTGAAGATACAGGCATTGCTTTAGGCGAGGTTTTTGCCACGGCTTTAGGCAATAAAATGGGCATTGAACGTTATGGTTTCTGCCTGCCGATGGACGATTGCCTGGCACAAGCAGCAATTGACTTCGGTGGCCGCAACTGGATAGTTTGGGAGGCAGATTTTAAGCGCGAAAAAGTGGGTGATGTACCTACAGAGATGTTCTATCACTTTTTTAAATCGTTCAGCGATGCATCAAAATGCAACCTGAACATAAAAGCAGAAGGACAAAACGAACACCATAAAATAGAAGGTATATTTAAAGCCTTTGCCAAAGCCATCAAAATGGCCGTAAAGCGCGACGTTAATAAAATGGTTTTACCTTCTACTAAAGGTTTATTATAGTAGCAGTTTTAAGTGGCAGCTGCAGTAGTTTATACTGCTACAGCAACTGCCACTGCAACTTTAAAATATGATAGGTATTATAAGATACGGAGCCGGGAACATCTTTTCGCTTACAGCTGCTTTGGAGCGGCTGGGTATTGCCTATGGCATGGTGAACACCGAGGCCGATATGGAACAGTTCGACCGTTATATTATACCGGGTGTTGGTCATGCGGGCGCGGCGATGCATAAGCTGGAGCAAACGGGTTTGGTTCCTGCTATAAAAGCGCTTAAAAAACCGACGCTGGGTATATGTGTTGGGATGCAATTGCTAACCGCTTATAGCGAGGAGGGTGATGCCAATTTGCTAAACCTGTTCCCTATCAAAACATTAAAATTCCCTCATCAGGCTGATTTTAAAGTGCCGCATACGGGATGGAACCAGGTTTTCATGGAAAAAGAAAACCCCTTATTTGAAAATATACCCGCCGGGTCACACTTTTACTTCGTACATTCATACTTTATTGAGTACGACCCATCATTCACTTTATCGTCAACCAGTTACATAAATAAATTTTCGGCATCAATTTGGCATAGTAACTTTTACGGTGTGCAGTTTCACCCGGAAAAGTCGGGCACGTATGGCGAAACATTATTAAAAAACTTCTCAAAAATTTAAAACATGTATATTATTCCTGCCATTGATATTTTAAATAAAAAGGTTGTGCGCCTTCGCGAGGGCGACTACAAGCAGGTAACAGAATACGACGTTACACTCGAGGAAATGATTGAAAGGTACCAAAGCAACGGTACAAATTTCATCCACGTTATTGACCTTAACGGAGCAAAAAACGATTTCAGCAACCAGCAGTATTTGTTTGATGTGATCCGCAAAACCGATATGCAGGTGCAATACGGTGGCGGTATCCGCAGTATAGATAAGGTTAAAGAGTTGATAGATGCCGGTGTGCACCGTGTTATTGTAGGTACGCAGGCCATCACCAACCCTGCCTTTTTGGAAGACCTGAGCAAGGCCATTTGCGGCCGCGATAAATGCAGCGACCAGGTAGTTATCGCCATCGATGTATTAGACGAGGTGATCAAATATTCAGGCTGGATGGAAAGTTCCCCGATCAAACTGATGGATTATGTGGACAAGTGCCTGGCGCTTGGTTTCTTCCGTTTCCTGTGTACCGATATCAACAAAGACGGTAAACTTGGCGGCGCAGGCGTTGAACTGTACAGTAAACTGCTCGACCATTCGCCGTTCATTAAACTGATCGCATCTGGTGGTGTAAGCTCGATGAATGATATTGAGGAACTTAGTAAAATTAAGGTAGAAGCCTGCGTAGTAGGCAAAGCCATTTACGAGAATCACATTAGTATCGAAGAAATTAAAAACTGGAATTTGGAATCTTTGATGTCGATATAAACAACGCAGACGCCCCCCAGCCCCCTAAAGGGGGAGCTTTTGAATAGCATGAGCAAAAAACTCTTTTTAGGAGCAGACCGAAATGTGTTTAAGAATGCTGAAGCACTCAGACATAATCCAACACAAGCCGAATTGATATTGTGGGGATATTTAAGCGGTAAACAACTTGGCGTCAAATTTAGAAGACAGCATCCATTAGGAATTTACATAGCAGATTTCTATTGTCATCAACACAGATTGATAATCGAATTAGATGGTAGCATACATAACTTGCCAGAAGTTGCTGCTAATGACATTGTCCGACAAAGCAATTTAGAAGCTGATGGTTTTAAACTGTTACGGTTCACTAATCAGCAAATATTTAATCAATTAGAACACGTATTGGCAACCATACAATCAGAATTAAATTCCCCCTTCAGGGGGTTAGGGGGCACCGGGGGCTTAACTAAAAGAATTATCCCCTGCCTTGACGTTAAAGATGGCCGCACTGTAAAAGGTGTGAACTTTGTTGACCTGCGCGATGCCGGCGACCCGGTAGAACTGGCCTGGAACTATTCGCAGCAGGGTGCCGACGAACTGGTTTTCCTGGATATTACGGCCACCGTAGAGCGCCGCAAAACCATGGTCGAGTTGGTAAAAGCTGTAGCAAGGCAAATTAACATTCCATTCACCATTGGTGGTGGTATTAACGAAATTGCAGATGCGGATGCCCTGCTTAATGCAGGTGCAGATAAGATCTCTATCAACTCGGCCGCGGTGCGTAACCCGGCTTTGATAGATGAACTGGCCAAAGCCTTCGGTGTGCAGTTTGTGGTGATAGCGGTTGATACCAGGGTTATGGGCAATAAAAACATCGTCCACCTGAATGGCGGCAGGCTGCCGACAGAAAAGGAAACTTTGGACTGGATAATAGAAGCCCAAAACCGCGGCGCAGGCGAGATCCTGCTAACCTCGATGGACCACGATGGTACCAAGGCCGGTTTTGACAACGGTTTGCTTAAATTAGTGAACGATACGGTGAATATCCCGGTGATCGCATCCGGTGGCGCGGGCTCGGTACAGCATTTTGTGGATGTTTTCAAAAAAACAAATGTAGATGCCGCGCTGGCCGCTTCGGTATTCCACTACGGTGAGATACTGATACCTGACCTGAAAGCGGTTTTGAAAGAAAATAATATTGAGGTGAGGGAAGCCTCACCCCAAACCCCTTTCCGAGGGAGAGGGGCTTAAAGAAATTTTAACAAAATAATTAAATGTCTCTCCGCTAACCAGCGGAGAAGATTTAAAGGGGGCTTATGAACATCGATTTTAACAAAACAGACGGTTTAGTACCGGTGGTAATACAGGACGAGCAAACGCTTGAAGTACTGATGCTGGGTTACATGAACCGGGAAGCATACGATAAAACCGTACAGGAAAATATCGTAACCTTCTTTTCCCGCTCTAAAAACCGCTTGTGGACAAAGGGCGAAACCAGCAAAAACTATTTGCATGTAAAAACCATGCATATTGATTGCGATAACGATACCTTGCTGATAAAGGTTAAAGCCGATGGTCCAACCTGCCATACCGGTTCGCGCAGTTGTTTCCAAACGGAATACAACCAAAACTTTTTGATGCAGTTGGAGAACATTATCACCGACAGGTATGAAAATCCTACCGAGGAATCATACATCAACAAACTGCGTAAAAAGGGTCTAAAAAAGATCACCCAAAAAGTTGGCGAAGAAGGTGTAGAGGTGGTAATTGCCGCTCTTTACGAAACCGAAACGGAGTTGGTTGATGAAGCCAGCGACCTGATGTTCCACCTGTTAGTGCTGCTGAAAGAAAAAGGCCTAAATTTGGAGCGCATAGCAAAAAACTTAGAGGAAAGACACAAATAGTTCATTTTTGATGGTTCATAGATCATAGTAGCTTCAGCACTTTTCATACCATGAACTATCATCCATGAACCATGAACCAGTCAAATGGAAGTACAAAAATCAGCAGAATTAACCGGCCATAGCAATCCTATTTTTAGCCTGGAGCTTTCGCAAAAGCCGGGCATATTGTTTAGCGGGGGTAATGATAAAGGTTTGGTGGAATGGAGTTTGGAAACCAACTCGTTCATAAAGGTGATGTTCCCGGTGATGGCGTCTATTTATGCTATCCATTGTCCTGTTGGTTATCCGTTAATGTTCGCAGGCTTGCGTAGCGGCGAGGTACTGGTGTTTAACTTTATTGAGCAGAAAATAACCCACCGCTTACGGCACCATGTTAAACCTGTTTTTGATATCAAGTCATCCGCAAAAAAAGATGAACTGCTGATAGCATCAGAAGATGGCACCGTATCCGTTTGGAGTTTAAAAACCCTTGAATTACTGCACAGTATACCGGTATCAAACGACACCGTGCGCTGCATCGCCATAAACCCAGCAGAAGACCGTATAGCTTTTGGCTGCCGCGATAACCGCGTTGTAATTTACGCCCTGGAAGATTATAGCCCTATAAAAGCGCTTATTGGCCATACTATGGCGGTATTTTCCCTACAATATTCCCCAACCGGCGATTACCTGGTATCGGGCGCGAGAGATGCGCAGGTGAAGATTTGGGACAACAAAACCTACTCGCTCATTCAAAATATCCCAGCGCATTTGTTCGCGGTTAACCATATTGCGTTCCATCCTACCCAACCATATTTTGCAACGGCCAGTATGGATAAAAGCATTAAAATATGGGATGTCGTCGATTTTAAGCTGCGCAAGATCATCAGCCGCGAAAAAGGGTATGCCGGCCATGTACTCTCTATCAATAAACTGGCATGGAATGGCGACCAGTTGCTATCTGCCGGTGACGATAAAAAGGTAATTATCTGGGATGTATCCTTCTAAAAGTACCGTTTGATAACTTTTAGCCGGTGTGTATAACGCTTTAACTCTTCCGAGTAAATACCCTGCGTATCTATGGTATCTATTTTAACCTTCCCGGAAGCGTGGATAATTTGCCCGCCGCCTAAAATTATGCCTACGTGGGTAATACGCCCCTCCTCGTTATTAAAAAAGGCCAGGTCGCCAAGCTTGGCTTTAAGTACTGTGTCAACCGGGGTGCCGTCTTCGGCCTGTAACGATGCATCCCTGCGCAGGTTAATCCCCCGCAGCTTATAAACAACTTGTGTAAAACCCGAACAATCGATACCGAAATGGGTGCGGCCGCCCCATAAATATGGCGCGTTTAAAAAAGAGCGGGCTATATTGGCAATGCTGTCCTTTTCGCCTATTTCGCCTATTATTTCAAATTTTTGGTTACCTATATAACTGGTTGTGCCTTCTAAAAAAGCCAGTGAACTACCCGCGGGCAGGTATATTACCGAATTATCAATGATCTTCCAGGCCTGCGTAACAGCCCTGTAGGTTAATGGCGGCGGGGTTTGCAATAAGCGTTTATATGCCAAATGGCCCAGCATGGCAAATTGCAGGCGGTCTATCCAACCGGTGTAATTATCTGTTGCAGTGGTTATTTGTACCCACTTTTCCTTCCATTCTAAAATTTCGAATGCTTCACCAAATAAAACCTGCGATACCTGCTCGCTGCGGTCGCTTGGTTCTGCACGTAAGGGTACCACAGCCAGGTTACAAATTCCGTATTCCATGTTTTAAAAAATCACAGATTATTACGTTAAAGTAGGTAATAATGTTTTCTTAAACAAAAAAGGGGAAAGCAATAACTGCTTTCCCCTTCAAAATAGTATTTTTTAAATTATCCGTTCTGGTGCAGCCAGTCTTTTTTGGCATGCAGTTCCTCTTCGGTTTCGCGTACGTCCTCGTCATCCACACAGCAATCAACCGGGCAAACTGCAGCACATTGCGGCTCGTCATGAAAACCAACACACTCGGTACATTTATCCGGTACGATGTAATAAATATCATCAGATAAAGCAGCCTGTGCTTCCTCTGCATTTAAAGTATTACCATCGCCAAAATCAATCACGCCTTTTAAATCTGTACCGTCGCTAAAACGCCACGCAGCACCAGCATCATAAATAGCATTATTAGGGCACTCTGGTTCGCAGGCCCCGCAGTTTATGCATTCATCGGTGATTATAATCGCCATATTATTTAAATATTCTTATTGTATTCTATTTACCTTTGCCCTATAATTCGGGCTTGCAAATATAACAAAAAAAGGCTTTAAGGGTTTAGCCCGATAACATATATATGTCAAAATTTAATATTACAGATACTATAAACACATTTTCGGAACTGGGCAGGCAACTTACAGCGCCCGATGCGCAACTGATGGAGGTAATTGAAACCGAGCGCCAGCATAATGCCTGGTTTACCCCCAAGAGTGTATTAAACGCGGTAACCGCCACCGGCCGGATGCTCAACAAAGCCGACCTGGAGCAATGGCTTAAAAAATATAATATTACAGGAGATGGCAACAAAAAGGTGGGGTTGGTGCTTGCAGGCAACATACCGCTGGTAGGTTTTCATGATGTGCTTTGTGTATTGGTAACGGGTAACCGCGCGCTGATAAAGGCATCATCGCAGGATGCCCGCCTGGTAAAATATGTGCTGAATTTACTGGTAGAAATTGATAACAGGTATGCAGATCAGTTCAGTTTTGTAGAACGGCTGGAAGGTTTTGATGCCATTATTGCTACCGGCAGCAATAACACCTCGCGCTATTTTGAGTACTATTTTGGCAAGGTGCCCAACATCATCCGCAAAAACCGCAACAGCATAGCGCTGTTAACGGGCAACGAAACCGCCGAACAACTGGCCGCCTTAGGGCACGATATTTTTGATTATTACGGCCTGGGCTGCCGCAATGTATCTAAAGTACTGGTACCCGAGGGGTATGTATTCAATTTCTTTTTTGAATCGATAGAGCATTTTGCGCCTATCATCCATCACCATAAATACAACAACAATTACGATTACAATAAATCCATTTACCTGGTAAACCGCGACGAGCACCTGGATAACGGCTTTTTATTGCTGAAGCAGGATACCAGTCTTACATCGCCCCTGGCCTGCCTGTTTTACGAAACTTATACTGATCTGCAATCGGCAGAAAAACAACTGCAACAGCAAAGCGACAACCTGCAATGCATAGTAACCACCGCGCCGTTGCAAACGCAAAACCAGGTAGTTAATTTTGGCCAAAGCCAGCACCCGCAATTGTGGGATTATGCCGATGGCGTAGATACAATGGATTTTTTGTCAAATCTTTAAAATTACAATACCTTTGGGGAGAGTTCATAGTTCATGGATCATTGTTCATGGTGACGCTTAGATAGTGCAGCTGCTATGAACCATGAACTATCAACCATGAACTAAATGTACATTATAAAAGTAAAAGGCGTTGCCAAAATACCCGATTACGTGCAGCTAAGAGACGATAAGTTTACCCTGCTGGCATATTTTAGGGTTGACAGGCCCGAGAAATCGCTGGATAAAATTGGCCTTACCGATAAGTACGAATACATTATGGGCGTTATTAAAGACCTGCCCTTTGGTAAAATATTAAAATTAGAGCTGTAAGTAACATGATTGGAAACTCTATTATAAAACTAAATAACGTTGATATTTTTCAGCAGAAGCACCTGGTTTTATCAAACGTAAACCTGCATATTGATAAAGGCGACTTTGTTTGGCTTATTGGCCAAACCGGGTCTGGTAAAAGCAGTTTGCTAAAAGTTATTTATGGCGACCTTAATATTGCCAGCGGTACCGGCCACGCCTGCGGGTACGAGCTAAGTAAACTGGCTACCAAAGATGTGCCCTACCTGCGCCGCAAGCTGGGGATTGTTTTCCAGGACTTTCAATTACTTACAGACCGGTCTGTTGAGCAAAACCTGCAGTTTGTAATGCGCGCCACCGGCTGGGAAGATAAAAAGCAAATTGCCGACCGCATACTGGATGTGCTGGAAAAAGTTGGCCTGCGTTCGAAATTAAAAAAGATGCCGCATGAGCTATCAGGCGGCGAGCAGCAGCGTGTGGTTATTGCCCGTGCCCTGCTTAACAACCCCGAAATTATACTGGCCGATGAGCCTACCGGTAACCTTGATCCTGATACATCCGAAGAGATCGTATTACTGCTAAAACAGATAAGCCAGGGCGGTACCGCCGTTGTTGTTGCCACACACGATTATCACATCATCCGCACCTTCCCATCGCGTATTATCAAATGCGAAAACGGTAAGGTATTAGAAGATGTGAAGATGGCTTAACTTTTTAAGTGGCAGTTGCGGGTAACAGTAGCTTTAAACAAACTGCCACTGCCAACTTTTAACTGCCACATCGCTTTCTGCCACTATTTACAAATTTTTTAAATTACTACTGCCACGTTGTCGGGTTTAGCCTGATGGCAGGATACTTGATTAGCACTATTTGCTATGAATTTTAATGACATGCTAAAGAAAAAAAATAAAGGAAATTCAGAAAAGCCTGAAACTACCGCCGAAGTAAAGAACGATAACGGACAGGTTGGCGGTGCAGAACAGGCTGATGGAACTGATAACGGTACAGATGCACCTACCGCCGAAGAAAAACTGAAAGACGAGCTAACACAGGCCAACGATAAGTACTTAAGGTTATATGCCGAGTTTGATAACTTCCGCCGCCGTACCATTAAGGAACGCGAGGACGCCCGCAAAACCGAAGGTAAAGACGTTATAGTTGCCCTGCTGCCTGTATTGGACGATTTTGAACGCGCTTTACGGTCGATGGATACGGTTACCGATGTTGTACCGGTTAAAGAGGGTGTAGCATTGATACAGCATAAGCTAAAAAATATATTAACCCAAAAGGGTTTAAAAGAAATGCAATCAATAGGTACCACGTTTGACCCTGACTTGCACGAAGCCATTACCAACATACCCGCGCCAACCGATGATATGAAAGGCAAAGTGGTAGACGAAATGGAAAAAGGTTATGAGCTGAACGAAAAGGTAATTCGTTTTGCTAAAGTTATAGTTGGAGCGTAAGGTTGATGTCGGGTTTGGGACCTACGATTTCGGATTTGTTTCCTGTCGTCCCCCATTCTTAAATCAATATTATTATAAAATCCGAAATTGAAAATTCGAAATCCGAAATAAAGAATTATGGCTAAGAGAGATTATTACGATGTGCTGGGCATTAGCAAAGGTGCAGATGCTGATGAGATAAAAAAGGCATATCGTAAAATGGCTATCAAATATCACCCCGATAAAAACGAGGGCGATAAAGCGGCTGAAGAAAAATTCAAAGAAGCTGCCGAAGCTTATGAGGTTTTAAGCAACCCCGAAAAACGCCAGCGGTACAACCAGTTTGGCCATGCGGCAAATGCAGGGTCGGCAAGTGGCGGTGGTTACGGTGGCGGCAGCATGAATATGGACGACATATTCAGCCAGTTTGGTGATATATTTGGCGGCGGCAGTCCGTTCGAAGGTTTCTTTGGCGGTGGCGGCGGTCGGCAGGGCGGCGGGCGCAGGGTAGCCCGCGGCAGTAACCTGCGCATTAAAGTAAGGCTATCGCTTGAAGAAATTGCCAACGGCGCCGAAAAGAAGATCAAAGTAAACAAACAAATACTGTGTAAAACCTGCGATGGCACGGGCGCTAAGGATAAATCATCCTTTTCAACCTGTTCTACCTGTGGTGGACAGGGTTCGGTGCGCAGGGTAACCAATACCATTTTGGGCCAGATGCAAACAACCAGCACCTGCCCTACCTGTAACGGCGAAGGCTCTACCATCACCAGTAAATGTACCGTTTGCCACGGCGACGGCGTTGTACGCGGTGAAGAAACCATTACCATAAACGTTCCGGCAGGTGTAAGCGAAGGCATGCAGCTGAGCATGAGCGGCAAGGGTAACGCTGCCCCGCGCGGCGGTGTACCGGGCGACCTGATCATCCTGATTGAGGAGATCCCGCACGAAACTTTAAAGCGTGATGGCAACAACGTGATATACGACCTGCACATTAACTTTGTTGACGCGGCCTTAGGTACCAGTATAGAAGTACCCACTATTGACGGTAAAGCGAAAATTAAGATAGAGCCGGGCACACAGGGCGGTAAAATATTGCGTTTAAAAGGCAAAGGCGTACCCGAGGTAAACTCGTACCACCGTGGCGATCAGCTGATCCACGTAAATATATGGACGCCAAAAGCCCTGAGCCGCGAAGAACGCGAAGCACTTGAAAAACTACAAGGCTCGCCAAACTTTAAACCAAACCCCGGCAAAAACGAAAAAAGCTTTTTTGAACGGATGAAGGAATACTTTGAGTAAGTAAGTTTGGTAAATCAGTAAAGACGAAAAGTCCGGAAGATATGAAGCCCTGCATTTGATGCGGGGCTTTTTTGTCTAAACATATTGTAACAATACATCCGCACTTATATCTAAATTAGCATATAACCATTCACTCAGATATGCTAAGCATTCGCAACATTGTTAAACAATACGCCGGGCACCGCGCGTTAGACGATGTGAGCCTTGAGGTGGAAAGCGGTAAGATCTTTGGCCTGCTTGGGCCAAACGGCGCCGGTAAAACCTCACTCATCCGTATCATCAATCAAATTACAGCGCCCGATTCGGGCGAGATCCTCTTCAACGGGGTAAAGCTCAACCAGTCGCACATCGAGCGCATTGGCTACCTGCCCGAGGAACGCGGCTTGTACAAAAAAATGGAAATTGGCGAGCAGATGATATACCTGGCCCGCTTGAAAGGCCTCACCCGCGACGATGCCACCCAAAAGCTAAAATTCTGGTTCAAAAAGCTGGACATGGAAAGTTGGTGGAAGAAAAAGATAGAAGAGCTTTCAAAAGGCATGCAGCAAAAGGCGCAGTTTGTGGCTACCGTATTGCACGAGCCCGACCTGATCATCCTGGACGAGCCCTTCAGCGGATTTGACCCGGTGAACGCCGAACTGATAAAGGACGAGATCCTGGAGCTTAACCGAAAAGGCGCAACCATCCTGTTCTCTACCCACCGCATGGAGTCTGTTGAGGAACTTTGCGATTCTATCGCCCTGATCCATAAATCGCATAAGATACTGGATGGCCGGGTGAAGCATATCCGCAATTCGTACAAGAACGAGACTTACCTGGTAGAATACACCGGCGACCAGCTGGCTTTTGATGGTTCGCAGCCCTTTGAGGTAATAAGCGAAACCGCCGGCGAGGATAATAGCAACACCATTAAAATTAAGTTGAGCGATAACTCGGCTAACGATGTATTGCAATACCTGCTTCCAAAAACACGCATCAATATGCTACAGGAAGTTATCCCGAGCATGAACGAGATTTTCATCGAAAAAGTAAACCTGATAAACTAAGCCATGAACAAAATATTACTCATTATACAGCGCGAATACGTAACACGTGTACGCAAAAAGGCTTTCTTGGTAATGATGTTTGCGGTGCCATTATTAGTAGCCGGGATGTTTAAACTTATTGCTTACGTTGCCAAGGATAGCGACCAGATCAGCAAGCCACAAACCGTTAAGGTGATTGATGAAAGCCACCAGTTTGAAGGCAAATTAAAGAATGCAAAAAACATCCAGTTCGTCCCCACCAACGAGCCATTGGAGCAAGCTAAGGCAGGCCTAAAGGATAACGAAGACCTTTCGGTATTATTAATATCGAAAGATTACGCACATAAACCTGTGCAGTTCTTTTCTAAAAAGAAACCGTCCTTCACCCTTACCGGCGAGGTGGAAAACCAGATGAACCAGATAGCATCAACCAACACGATGCTGGCTAATCATATTGATACAGCACTGATAAACAAGGCGCAGAAAAATAAAGTTAGCGTAAGCGCTATGGAAGTTACAGATGCCGGCACCAAGGACGCAGACGTTGGCGCAAGTATGGGCGTAGGTGTGGCATGTGCCATACTCATATACATGTCGTTATTTATATATGGCGCGCAGGTAATGCGCGGCGTTATAGAAGAAAAAACAAGCCGCATTATCGAGGTGATCATCTCATCGGTAAAGCCTTTTCAGTTAATGCTGGGCAAAATTATTGGCGTGGGCTTAGTTGGCTTAACACAATTTGGCGCATGGATAATTTTATCAGTACTTGCAACTAAAATTGGTGGCCAGCACGCTTCGGGTGGTATGGCCCAGTTTTTAGTTACGCTTCAAAACCTTCCGTTTGGGTACATATTATTTTGCTTTCTGTTTTACTTTATAACCGGTTACCTGCTTTACAGCGCACTATTTGCGGCAGTGGGCTCGGCGGTCGACAGTGAGACCGAAACCCAGCAGTTTATGTTCCCGATAACCATGCCTTTGTTGTTCACCTACCTGTTGTCGGTAACGGTACTATTTCGGGCACCGGATAGTCCTTTAGCCGTTTGGTTATCTATGATACCGTTTACCGCACCGGTAGCCATGATGATCCGTATACCGTTTGGAGGTGTTGGCCCGTGGGAACTGGCTATCTCAATGACTTTAATGGTGGTTGGCTTCCTGTTTACCACTTACGTGGCGGCACGTATTTACCGTGTAGGCGTACTGATGTATGGCAAAAAAGCAAGCTTTAAAGAACTGGCCAAATGGTTCTTTTATAAAGAGTAGTTTTTAAGTCTTGAGTCGATAGTCCGAAGTCTTAAGCCCGTTTAATTTCGGAATGGAGACTTTCGGCTTGAAACTAAAGACTTCAGACTTCAAGTAAAAATCCCTGCCTGAGCAAAACTCTTGCAGGGATTTTTTAATTTAGCCGCCGATGGATAACAAACGCGTTGCCGTAATGGACCTTGGCACAAACACTTTTCACCTGCTGATAGCCGAAGGCCCTGCTGATAACTTCACCACCATATTTAAAGCAACCGAAGCGGTAAAACTTGGCGAGGGCGGCATCAACAAAGGCATCATCCAGCCGGCGGCTTTTGCACGCGGCCTGGCAGCCATGCAGTATTTTCAGGATCAACTGTTGGAGCATAGGGTAGCGGATGTTAAGGCTATCGCTACGTCGGCCATACGCAGTGCGGCAAATGGACAGGATTTTATAGACCAGGTTGCAGAAAAAACCGGCATCCAAATAGAACTCATCAGCGGCGACCAGGAGGCAGGTTATATTTACCGGGGCATTGATGCCAGCGGCTGCCTTACCGATGATAACGCGCTTATTATGGATATTGGCGGTGGCAGCGTGGAGTTTATCATCGCCAACAACGATGAAGTACTGTGGAAGCAAAGCATTGAAATTGGCGCCGCCCGTTTAATGGATAAATTTCACCAAACCGATCCGATACCTGTAGCATCCATCAAAGAGCTCACCCGCTACCTTGATGGCAAACTGACGGAGCTTTTCGCCGCTGCGTTAAAATATAAACCCACCACCCTGGTAGGCTCATCCGGCGCGTTTGAAAGCTTTGCCGAGGTGATCGAATTAAAACGCGGACGGAAATTTAACCTCGACCAGACCAAAGTATATGAGTTTGATACCGACGACCTTTTAGACCTTATAGAACTTCTCATCAAATCAACCCATGCCTTGCGCGCCAGTATAAAAGGCATTATCCCCGTGCGGGTAGATATGGTAGTAGTGGCCAGTTTGCTTACCATTTACATGATGCAAAAACTGGGGCTAACGGATGTTACACTGTCCACCTATTCGTTAAAAGAGGGTGTGCTGGCGCAGATGCTAACTACGCTGCAATAGCATAACAAGTGGCAAAGCCAATTAACAACACTAAAGCCGCACTAAGTAAAAATGCCCTGGCATTTGTAAAAATTGCTATGATAAGGCATAACACCACCTGCAACGCAATTAGCATGGCATCAACGATAAAATTATATTCATCGTGATTTATGCGCAGTGCTATAGTGTAGATAATCAATATCAACATATTTACACCTATGATAATATCGTGGGTTTTTGTTTTCTTTTTTTCAGGCTCTTCCATAATTATGCAGGTTGTATTTCTTGCCTTAACTGATTTAAATAATCCTTTTTGTCATCCCGGTAAAAAATATTCATGGTTTCAAACGGGATGATCTGCATATCCTTATTTACAATATGTACGCATGATTTTTTGATAGCCCGTACGTCAAAATTTTGCGCATCTATAAACTGCATAATTATCACCCGGAACAAGTTATCGTAGCTCAGTTGGGGTGCATCAATTTCGGGCAGGCAACACATAATAGATTTTAAATGCTCTTTAGCCTTGTCAACAGAGTTACCCGTGCTAAACATATTTAAAAGATGCATTTTCAGTTGCTCGTCCTGTTCATATACAATGGTATTTTTTGAATTGTCGAGCAGATCGTCGGGGTTTATCATCCGGGTAAGCGGGAATACCTGACCGCCGAGTTTTAAAGCATACCCCATAACCAACGCGTCCGGGTTGCAAGGTACAGGTATCAAATCATTAGCATTAAAAAAAGTTGTCTGTTCTAAAATCGCCGATCTTACCTCAGTTAACGTATAGCGGTCTGTGGCGGGGTTAAAATTTTCTAACCTGCCCGCCTGTTGTGTTGGTTGAAATGTTACCCCCCGCACGCATGGTTGCTTTAAAGCATATTCAATAATTGCGCCTATCTCGTCGGTATTCAATCCTTTTTGCAGGGTTACTACCAGCGTTGTAGAAAGGTTATACTTGTTTAGGTTCTCAAGCGCTTTTATCCGAACGTTAGTTAGGTCTTCACCTCTTAACTGTATTAAAGCTTCTTTTTTAAAAGAATCGAATTGCAGATATATCTCAAAGTCGGGCTGATAAGTTGCCAGCCTTTTTACAAATTCTTCATCTTTAGCAATACGGATACCGTTAGTATTTACCATCAGATGCTTAATGGGTTTTGTTTTGGCGATATCTAAAATATCAAAAAACTGGGGGTGTACTGTTGGTTCGCCGCCGCTTATCTGCACTACATCCGGGTCTCCCTCATTTTCTACTATCACATCCAGCATTTGTTCAATTTCTTCTAAAGTACGGTGCCTGCCGTAATGCGGGGATGACATGGCGTAACAGGTTGGGCACGCCAGGTTACACCTGTCGGTAACTTCAATTACGGTTAAACAAGAGTGCTGCTCATGATCCTGGCATAAACCACAGTCGTAAGGGCAGCCATAGTGTGTTTTGGCGTTAAACTTAAGCGGCATTTCGCTACGCTTAGCATAATTGCGGCAATTTTTGTAGTACTCAATATCTGTTGCTATTAAAACCTTTTCAAAGCCATGATGCCTGCAGTTTTTGAGCATGTAAACATTATCTCCTTCAAAAACAATTTTGGCATCAACCCGCCTTAAACAAGTTGAGCAAATGCTTAGTGTAAAATCATAATATATGTACGGGCGTTCAGGCATTAGCTTTTAATTAACTTTGATGTATATAAAAACACTTTATAATAATACAAAATACCTGCCACACAAACTAACTGTATTACTGATAAGCCAAAACTGAAAAAATAATCGGGCTTTATAAATTCTATAAAAAATCTAAATAACAGGTAAGCTACCATAAATACCTTAAACCTGCTTCCATTGGTAAATTCGAGCTTGCGCTCTATTAAAAATAAAGCCAACCACAACATTATCCAGAATAGTATCTCGTACAAATTTGTTGGATGCCTGTGTATACCATCGCCAAAGTTAATAGCCCAGGGCAAGGTGCTTTGTATGCCATAGGTGCCGTCTTCTAATCCTGCAAGAAAACAGCCTATGCGGCCTATCACCATCGCCAGGATAAGGGGATAAACCATTAAGTCGCCCGACGATACAGTGACACCTATTTGCCTTTTGGTAAGCTCCACACCTATTAAACCACCCAGCATACCACCAATAATGGTTTTATTACCCATAAAATAAAAAATGTTTAGTTTAGATAAAAACTCTGGGTGTTCCAAAACGCCCACGATGTGCGAGCCGGCGAATGCGCCAAAAGCCGCGCCAATAAAAATTATTAAACGTTTGTCGGTACTGATGGTATCGTAGCCCTGTCTGCGTAGGTAGGTATAGTAACGATAGCCTGCAAAGTACGCCAGCGTTTCGAAAACAAAGTGGGCCGGTATAACAGCGCTGCCTAACGGAATATTAACGGGAAAGTGCATTTATGACTAATATATTAAAACCTGTTTACAACAAGGTAATTTAGGTCATCATTTGTATATTGCCACTGCATATTCTCATTACATGAAAAAACTCATCGGTACTTCCCTGTTGTTGTTTACCGCCGCCTTTGCACAGGCGCAGAAAAATCCTAACGATACCATCATCACCAGCTACCAGCCGTCGGTGCTGTTCTCGCCCCTGCCTTATACTGAAAAGGGCAACGAGTTCCATTCTGCCAATGGCGAACCGGGGCCAAAGTACTGGCAAAACCGGGTAGATTATAAGCTGGCCGTTAAGCTGGATACCGCGGCCAAAACCTTAAGCGGCACCGCCGATATTACCTACACCAACAACAGCCCCGATGCGCTGCAATACCTGTGGCTACAGTTGGATCAGAACACCTATAAAAAAGACGCCCGGTCTAACTTTGTCACCGGCACGCAGGCAGCCGAACATACCAGCGGTTATGAGATAGAATCGGTAGAGATAGTTACCGGCGAGGCGCGTACCAAGGCAAAATATGCCATTACCGATACGCGTATGCAGGTGCGTTTGGCCAAGCCCCTGGGTAAAGGGATTATCAAACTCAGCATTAAATACCATTACACCATCCCCGGCAGCTTTGGCGGCCGTACCGATTATGTGGATACCAAAAACGGCAAGATCTTCGAGATAGCGCAGTTTTTCCCACGGATGTGCGTTTATGACGATAGCCGCGGCTGGGCGACAGCCCCCTTCCTGGGCAGCGGGGAGTTTTATTGCGAGTATGGCGATATCGACTACTCGGTAACCGTACCATGGGATGTACTGGTGGCCGGCCCCGGCGACCTGCTGAATCCTAAAGAAGTGCTAACAGCTAAACAAATTGCAAGGTTAGCGGCAGCCCGCAACAGCGATAAAACCATCATGATACGCACCGCGGCCGAGATAAAAGACCCGGCATCAAGGCCTGTAAACAAAGGTACGCTTACCTGGCATTACAAAATGCTGAATACCCGCGATGTGGCTTTTGGCGCCTCTAAGGCATTTATTTGGGATGCCGCAAGGGTGAACCTGCCGGGCGGCAAAAAATCGATGAGTATGTCGGTTTACCCGGTAGAAAGCCAGGGTAAGGACGCCTGGGACAGGTCGACCGAGTACCTTAAGGGCGCCATTGAACATTTTTCAGAAAAGTGGTACCCGTATCCTTACCCTACCGCCATTAATGAGGCGGGTATAGCCGCAGGGATGGAATATCCCGGCATTTTGTTTGACGGTATGAATGATAAAGGCGTGGAGCTATTTTTTGTTACCGCGCACGAAATTGGCCACAACTGGTTCCCGATGATCGTTGGCAGCGACGAGCGCCGTTTTGCCTGGATGGATGAGGGTTTTAACACTTTTATAGATGTGTATGCATCCGACGCCTTCAACAAAGGCGAGTACGCACCAAAACGCGATGGCGAATATGCGCCCGGCGGCGGTAATCCTGCCGATGAGATCATCGCGCACATCGTCGACCCAAATTCGCCAACCATCATGACACAGCCGGATGCGATTCCCGAGAGATACCGACACCCGCTAACCTATTTTAAACCCGCTTTTGGTTTGATATTGCTGCGCGAGCAAATTTTAGGGAAAGACAGGTTTGATTATGCTTTCCGTAATTACATCAGCAAATGGGCTTACAAGCATCCGCAGCCCGATGATTTTTTCCGTTCGATGGAGAACGACGCGGGCGAAGACCTGAGCTGGTTTTGGCGTGGATGGTTCTACAACAATTACAAGCTGGATATAGCGCTGATAGATGCCAAATACGTGGATAAAGACCACAGCAAGGGCGTAAAACTAACCATCGCCAATAAAGAAATGATGGCTATGCCTTTTACGGTTGAAGCGAAACTGAAAGATGGCAGCAAACAACGCACCTATTTCCCGGTTGAAACCTGGCTGCAAAATAAGGTGACCACCTTTATTTTACCAACTACCCAGGATGTTGAAAGTATAACCATCGACCCGGATAACGCTTTACCGGATGTGAACAGAAAGAATAATAGTAAAAAGCTATAATAAATATGTCATTGCGAGCGATAGCGTGGCAACCTCGTCGGATGCAAGGCGTTTAGGCATAGCTACGGGGTTGCCACGTCGCTATCGCTCCTCGCAATGACATATCGGGTTATTTTAGCCTTTTCAACTGCTGATAAACCTTCTCTGTAGGTAAACCCACCACATTGGTATATGAACCATTAATGCGCTCGATGCCGATAAGGCCGATGCGCTGCTGGATGCCGTAGGAACCGGCTTTGTCCATGGGCTGGTATTCGGCTACATAACTGCTAATTTCATCATCAGTCAGTTTGCGGAAAAATACTTCGCTCCTGTCGTAAAATTTATTGTACCGGCCTTTGTAAAGCAGGCAAACACCGGTGTAAACCTCGTGCATGCGGCCGGAAAGGCGTTGCAGCATTTCTACCGCGTGTTCGGATGATTCGGGCTTGCCCAATATCAGGCCGTCTATCGCTACAATGGTGTCGGCGGTAAGCACCACCTCGTCACTTACATCTTCATCAAAGGCTTCGGCTTTTTGCTGCGCGATATAAAGGGCAATTTCGGCGGGCGATAGCCCATCGGGGTACGATTCGTCCACCTCTTTTAAAACCACGCGGAAATCAATATCCATCAGCCTTAAAAGCTCCTGCCTCCTCGGCGATTTTGATGCAAGAATAATTCTTTGGTTCATGGTTAATAGATCATGGTTAATGGTAGTATTTAGTTTATGGACGATGGTTCATCGATCATGGCAGGAGTTGGTTTATAGCTCCTACAACGTTATGGCACTGCTATGAACTATCAACCATCAACTATACGCTAAACCCTACCAGCTATAAGCCTGCTCGGTCATCCACTTGCCCTGTACCTTCATCACTTTTTCAATGATATCGCGGGCGCAGCCCTTACCACCGGCAAACGGCGATACATAGGCGCTGATGGCTTTAATTTCTTCGGCGGCATCTGCCGGGCAAACCGGCAGGCCAACCAGTTTCATCACAGCCAAATCAGGGATATCATCGGCCATGTACAGGATGTTGGCCGGGTTGATGCTTTTTTCTTCGATATAGATCTTAAACCTTTCAGATTTTGTATGCGCGCCCAGGTACACATCATTTATACCCAAACTATTTAAACGGAACAAAGCGCTTTTTGACCGGCTGCCAGATATAGCGGCAACATGGTAACCACATTTAACCGCCAGCTGCAGGGCGTAACCATCTTTAATATTAAAAGCACGGCTTTGCACACCGGTTTCGGTCACAAATATCGACCCATCGGTCAACACGCCATCCACATCAAAAATAAACGTGGTAATATCTTTAAGCTTGGTTAAAAAGGATTCCATTTTTGTTGGGTCATTGTGTCATTGGTTATTGGGTCATTACTGACTGCAAACTAACAACAGCCTACTGCAAACTGAAATTACTGGTTATCTCTCCACTCGTACACCCAGGCGCTTTGTATCTGCTCCAGGTGGCCTTCGGTAGATTGCTCGCGTGTACCGGCAAAGTTAGGCAGGCTTAGCACCCAATCCAAAAGCTCGGTAAAACGGATGCGATATATTTTCGATTCGTTAAAATCGTCGCCAAACTTTTCGTAAAGGCTCATGGCAATATCCTCGTGATCGTTCCAGTGTATTGGCAGGGCGAATTTATCGTCGTTCATGTTTTCTCTTGATTCTTGATTCTAAATATCTTGATTATTACGCGTTAGTGGCCCATAAAACCAGATTGATCCGGCAGGGTTACTTCAATATCGCCGTCGATTATAACGCACTGGCAGCCAAGGCGCGATGTAATGCGCGGGTTAACTGCCCGGTCAATAAAGTCCTCTTCCTTATCAGATATCTCCTGGATGTTATCCATCCCCTTGTTTACGTAAATATGGCAGGTACTGCAACCGCAAACCCCGCCGCAGTTATGCTGCAGGTCGATGCCGTTTTCCAGGCAAACGTCTAAAACAGATTCCCCCTCGGCAATAGGCAGTTCCACGCTTTCGTGGTCCTTTTCCTCAAAGTTAATCTTTACTTTAAAAATATTCATTTTGGCAAAAGTAACAAAATTACTTATCCCCGTTGCCGGTGTTATTGTTTTTGATAATATCCTGACTTAACCGTGTATAAATTTCCTGCAAACCAGGCTGCGCGTTTAGCATTTGCAGGTGCGCCTGCATGGTGTGTTCATCGTTACGCACGGCAGGGCCGGTTTGCACACCGGCAGGCGAGTGTTCTTTAACTTTGTCGGCTGTTTCGGCTATCAGCGGGCGCAGCATATCAAAGCCCATACCGCTTCCGGCCAAAAGCTGCTCGCTTATGTTATATAAATGATTAGTAAAGTTGCAAGCAAATACTGCCGCCAGGTGTAATACTTTGCGCTGGTCAGAATTTACCCGGTAAACGTTGTTACTAACGCTGCGGGCAAGTTCTTCCAAAGTTTTGGATATGCTTTCATCAGCCCCCTCTATACACAGCGGCACCTCCCTGAAATTAACTTCTTTTGTTTTGCTGAAAGTTTGCAAGGGGTAAAACACTCCCGCGTTTTTAGTATGATCCGATAAGGCTTGCAGATCCACCGCCCCTGATGTATGTACAACGGGCTTATTAAAGGTGGACAAATGCGGGACAAATCCGGTTATGGCGTCGTCCTTAATGGCTAATATAAAGATATCCGTATCGGCGTTGATGTCCTCTGCTTTATTTATGGCTTCGGCAGCCACATGATAGGCTAACAAAGCGGCATGCTGCATATCGCGGCTGTAAACCTGCACAATGCGGTGCCCTGCATTTTTAAACGCAGCCGCCAAATGTGTGGCAACATTGCCCGAACCAATAATGGTAATACGCATATGCTATTGATAAATGTTGCGCAAACTTAAATATTTCTGCTATTTTTATTCCCTAATACTGACCCTGATTTAATCAATGAAATTTCTGAAGAACCTGCTCTGGTTTGTTATTGTATTGGCAATACTGGGCGCTGCTGCCCTTTACATTATTTACGACCATTACAACCCCGAGAAAAAAGAACTTACTTACGAACTACGCAAAAACACTAACGGCAGCTATATCGAGCTTACAAGCGGTGTAACGCACTACGAGCTTGATGGTGCTGATACCGGTAAAGTTGTGGTGCTGATACATGGTTTTAGCGTCCCTTACTATATCTGGAACGGCACTTACGAATACCTTACCGAGCGTGGTTTTCGTGTTTTGCGGTACGACCAGTTTGGCCGTGGCTTTTCTGACAGGCCCAACGTTACTTATAACAAGCAACTTTATTTTGAGCAATTAAACGAACTGATAGATAAACTGCACCTTAAAAAACCGGTAAGCCTGGTAGGTGTATCTTTTGGCGGCGAACTGGCTACAGATTTTACTGCTGCCTACCCGGATGCAGTGGATAAGGTGGTGCTGATAGACCCCGGATACATTGCCGAAAAGCCATCGATGCCGGCAATGGTAGCCGATTTTTATGAAGCAACCCACGCCGAAGAACGCGCCCTGGGCCAGTTGACCGATTTTAAATACCCAAACCGCCAGCAAACCTGGGTTGAGCAATACCGGCCCCAAATGGAATATAAAGGTTTCCGCAGGGCGTTGGTATCCACACTCTATAATTATAACTATACCGGCCGCCAGGCAAACATCGCGCTTAATAACCAGCATAAACAGGTTTTGCTTATCTGGGGAAAGGAAGACAACACTGTGCCCTTTAAGTACAGCGACTCGGTACGCAGCGTGTTGAAAGCCGAGTTTTTACCCGTTAACGATGCCGGCCACCTGCCCTACATTGAGCAGGCTGATATTGTTAACCCTGCTTTGGTAACATTTTTGAAGAAATAGTATCTTAGTATAAACAAACTAAATTATTATGGATCTTTCACTCATCACCACCAGCACCGGTTTAGACGGTTATAAAGTTGTTAAACATTTAGGCGTTGTACGCGGTATTACCGTGCGCAGCCGTAGCGTTGTAGGCAACTTTGCCGGTGGCATCCAATCGCTTTTTGGCGGCAGGCTTTCGGTTTATGTAGAGCTTTGCGAAAACGCCCGAGAGGAAGCTTATCATTTACTAATACAGCACGCACAGGCAATTGGCGCAAATGCCATCATAGGTATGCGCTATGATGCCAACGAGGTGATGCAGGGTATTACCGAGGTATTGGCTTATGGTACTGCTGTGGTGGTTGAAAAAGTAGCGGAGTAAGTAAAAATGTTCACGTTCACGTTGCACACAATGCCGTGAACGTTCGCATTTGGCTGATAATCAGATATATGACAAATCAACTACTGACAAAATAGCGCCACCATTTATATTGGCGAGATTATTATTATCGGTACTCGATATTATGCCAGCGATTATGCAGTTATTGGCTTATGGTACTGCAGTGGTTATTGAGAAAAGAGCGGAATAATGGCAAGAAATACTAAAATTGGCTTATTCGCCATACTATTAGGCGTGGGGATGTTTCTTCTCGGAGCTTCATTGTTTAGTTATAGCGGCCCCGCTCTAAACCCATTATTGAGTGAAGCTGGGAAATATTCATTTTTTCTTTGGCTGCCGACAATTATAACCGGATTTGTTTTTATACTTATCCCCCATAAGAAGGGTTAGGAGTATTGCGGAAACACTATCTTTGCTTCAAATTATAACCTCTCATGCAAGTAATAAAGCAATATATAGAAGATAACAAGCAACGCCTGCTTGACGAATTATTTGAACTGCTGCGCTTTCCATCCGTTAGTGCCGACCCAAAATACGCGCCCGATGTTTTAAACGCCGCCGATTATGTAGCAAAAAAACTAACGGATGCCGGTGCCGATAATGTGGAAGTCTGCAAAACCGCAGGCTACCCTATTGTTTACGGCGATAAAATTATCGACCCATCCCTGCCAACCGTTTTGGTTTATGGCCATTACGATGTGCAGCCGCCCGATCCTTTAGAATTATGGCACACCCCGCCTTTTGAGCCAACCGTACGCGATGGCAAAATTTACGCCCGCGGCGCCTGCGATGATAAAGGCCAGTTTTACATGCATGTAAAAGCATTTGAGCTGATGATGCAAACCGGTACCCTGCCCTGCAATATCAAATTCATGATAGAGGGCGAGGAAGAGGTAGGATCAAACAACCTGGGCATATTTGTAAAGGCAAATAAAGAGCGTTTAAAAGCCGATGTAGTACTGATATCCGACACATCGATGATCAGCATGGAGCATCCGTCTTTAGAAACAGGCTTGCGTGGTTTATCATATTTAGAAGTAGAAGTTACCGGCCCTAACCGCGACCTCCATTCGGGCGTATATGGCGGCGCAGTGGCCAACCCGGCTACCATCCTTGCTAAAATGATAGCTTCCCTGCACGATGAGGATAACCATATTACCATCCCCGGTTTTTATGATGATGTTACGGAACTAACAGCAGCCGAGCGCGCAGAACTTAACGCCGCGCCTTACGATGAAGAAGAATATAAAAAAGACCTGGATATAGCCGAAACATGGGGCGAAAAGGGTTACACCACCTTCGAACGCACCGGTACACGTCCTACACTGGAGGTGAACGGCATTTGGGGCGGCTACATTGGCGAGGGCGCTAAAACCGTACTGCCGTCAAAAGCAAACGCCAAGATCTCGATGCGTTTGGTGCCAAACCAAACATCAGGGGCAATTACCAAATTGTTTACAGATCACTTTTTGAAGATTGCACCTACTTACGTTAAGGTAAAAGTTACCCCGCACCATGGCGGCGAACCTGTGGTTACGCCTACAGATAGCATTGCCTATAAAGCAGCACAAAAGGCCATTGCCGAAGCATTTGGCAAGCAGCCTATCCCAACCCGCGGCGGCGGCAGCATCCCTATCGTGGCCTTATTTGAAGCCGAATTGGGTATCAAAACAGTACTGATGGGCTTTGGTCTCGATAGCGATGCCCTGCACTCGCCAAACGAGAAATACGATATTTTTAACTACTACAAAGGGATAGAGACCATCCCCTTGTTTCACAAATACTTTGCAGAGTTGAGTAAGTAATCCTCTCGCTGTCATTTCGAACGATAGTGAGAAATCTTCTACATTCTGCTTGCAACCATGCAAGTTCGCTCGTAGCTTTTTAGAAGATTTCTCCTCACTATCGTTCGTTCGAAATGACATAGGGGTATATAGCTATACACTAACCTTCTCGCACCCCCTCAAAAATTCTTCATCAGCATTTGCGCCAATGCCAATTGCATCGCTGATGTTTAGCTTGTAGCCATCGTAGGTAACGCCACCAACACATGGGTCAACCAAATGGCCCAGCATGCAGGTATCCATATCGTAAAAATGAATATTGGGGCTGGCGTACACAAAGTGCAGCTTCGCGCTCAGGGCTATGCGGCTTTCCAGCATACCGCCCATCATACAGGGGATGCCTCGTTCGGCAGCCGTATCATGGATCTTTTTGGCTTCCAATAACCCGCCTGATTTTGCCATTTTGATGTTGATGTAATCGCACGATCCGCTTTCTATTTGCATCCTTGCGTCGTGGTGGTTGTACACGCTTTCATCAGCCATAATTTTTACCGGTGATAGCTTCATCAGTTGGGGCAGGCGGTCGTTATGCCAGGTGCGCATAGGCTGCTCGCAAAACTCAATATCATACGGCCCTATGGCCTGTAGGGCAAAAGCGGCCTCGTCAAAACCCCAGCCCTGGTTGGCATCCACCCTTATCTTTATTTCGGGGCCAACAGCTTCGCGGATCTGCTTAATTCGTTCTACGTCGGTTTGCGCCCCTTTACCCAGCTTCACCTTTAAAATATTGGCGCCGGTGGTTTTAAAATGAATAGCTTTTTGCGCCATGGTTTCTGGCGTGCTGATGCCGATGGTAATATCGCTTTCCACCACGCGCTTTTCTCCGCCTAAAAACCGGTAAAGCGGCAAGCCGGCATTTTTAGCGGCTATATCATACAGGGCTATATCAAATGCGCTTTTTATAGTAGTGTTGCCTGCGGCGGCATCATGCAGCTGTTGCATGCGCGTCGGTATATCCAGTGCATCCTGCTCAATCCACAATCCGGCGAAATATTTGGCCATCACCAAACAGGTGTCCTGCGTTTCGCCAACTATCATGGGGAAAGCCGAACACTCGCCCACGCCATAAAAACCCTGGTTGGTATGCACGCGGATAAACACGTTCTGTGCATGGTCCATAGTTCCGGTGGCTATGGTAAAGGGTTCCATAGGGATACTGAAGCGGTAAATATCTACAGACGTAATAATTGCCATGTTTTTGCGGATGTTTAATAGCATTAAGCGGTTTTGAAAACCATTAAGCGCTTAAATTATAAATTTAATTATATTGCTCCTAATAATCCATCTTATTACCTTTACACCATATGGCAGCCGTACACCCTAATTACATTAAATCATCCAACCTTATTATCTTGAGTATGCTGGTTGGCCTGATGAGCCTTGCATTTGCACAGGAACCACTTAAAACTTTGCCTGCTGTATTATCTGTTATAATAACCATACTGTTTTTAGGGGTGATAGCTTTTTTGGTGCGCAGGGGTATAAGTTGGATGAAATATGTTTTATTGGTAGTGTTTATATTAGGGCTTGCGGCACTTATCTTGCTCATAATTGGTAAACAGCATGTTCGTACAGGGGCGCTTGTGGTAAATATCCTGCAAACCCTGATACAGCTTTGGGCGCTGATAAGACTTTTCACCATACCCAAAAGCCCGGGCAAGGTATCGTTTAATAAATAAACCGCTTGCTGGCCATATTTGTTTCTTAACACATTTACGCTATATTTGCGTTAATACTTCATAATTTCATTTCGGTTCTCCGGTTTCTGCCTTTATTCTTAGAAACTGTCCATGCGCCGGAAAACACTTCAAGAGATCTTATTTATTTAAAAAACATACATGGCATTAACAAATTTGCCTGGTCCGTTTGATTATAACTCAACCAGGAATAAACTTTTATTAACAGAATACGGCCGTAACGTGCAAAATATGGTGAAATACATCGTAGCGTTACCAACCAAAGAGGAACGTAATAAATACGCACAGGTTGTTATTGACCTGATGGGCTTTTTAAACCCCCACCTGCGCGATGTGGCCGATTTTAAACACAAGCTTTGGGACCACCTGCACATCATATCCGATTTTCAATTGGATGTAGATTCGCCGTACCCAAAACCAAGTCCGGAGGCTATCCACCTGAAGCCCGAGCCGCTTAAATATCCGCACCAGCGTATTAAATACAAGCACTATGGCAAAACCATCGAAATGATGATAGAGAAGGCCAAGGCTATTGAAGAGCCCGACCGCAAACGACACATGGTACAGGCTATAGCCAATTTTATGAAGATGGCTTACGTGCAATGGAATAAAGATTCGGTTGCTGATGAAACCATCCTGTCGGACTTGTACGCCTTATCCGGTGGCACCTTAAAACTGGAAGAGAACATCAACCTTAACCGGGTCGAGTTCCGCGCTAACCCGTATAACAATCAAAATAACAATAACAGCCGCGGGCGCACCAATAACCAAAACAACCGCGGTGGCGGTGGTGGCGGGCGCACCAATAACAACAACAACCCGCGTAATAACAACAATCAAAATAACCGTAACCGCAACCCCGGAGGGGCGAAGAAATATTAATGGTTTATAGTTGATGGTTCATAGTTCATAGAAAGAGTTTGCAGCTTAGGCGCATTGCGATTATTTTATAATCTTTGTTATACTATGAACCATGATCCATTAACCATGAACTGTGGAATCAACCATGAACTACTTATAAACTATGAAAAACGCATTCGAGATACAGGGCGGTAAAAAGCTTAAAGGCGAGATCATCCCCCAGGGCGCAAAAAACGAAGCATTACAAATCATATCGGCTGTTTTATTAACAAGCCAAAAAATGACCATCAGCAACATCCCCGATATACAGGATGTAAACAAACTGATAGAGTTACTGGGCGACATGGGTGTTGAAGTAAACCGCATATCGCGCGATACCTGCACTTTCGAGGCCAAAGAGATAGACCAGGACTTTTTTAATTCTGAAGCATTTAAAACAAAGGGTGGCGGTTTGCGCGGCTCGATAATGATATTAGGGCCGCTGCTGGCCCGTTTTGGCAAGGCATCCATCCCAAAACCGGGCGGCGATAAAATTGGCCGCCGCAGGCTGGATACCCATTTTTTAGGGTTCGAGAAACTGGGCGCCAGGTTTGACTATAACCCCGAGAACGGCTTTTATAATGTAGATGCATCAAACCTAAAAGGCACTTACATTTTACTGGACGAAGCATCTGTTACAGGCACCGCCAATATTGTTATGGCGGCTGTATTGGCTAAAGGCACAACAACTATTTATAATGCCGCCTGCGAACCTTACCTGCAGCAGCTTTGTAAAATGCTTAACCGCATGGGCGCCAAAATTAGCGGCATAGCATCAAACCTGTTAACAATTGAAGGTGTAACCGAACTGGGCGGCACCGATCACCGCATGCTGCCGGATATGATAGAGATAGGATCGTTCATCGGCCTTGCCGCCATGACCGGTTCCGAGATCACTATTAAAGATGTGCACTACGACGAACTGGGTATGATACCCGATGTATTTAAGCGTTTGGGTATTAAACTGGAGCGCCGCGGCGATGATATTTACATCCCATCGCAAGACCATTACGAGATAGATACTTTTATCGACGGCTCGTTATTAACCGTTGCCGATTCGCCATGGCCGGGCTTTACCCCCGACCTGCTGAGCATTGTGCTGGTTGTTGCCACACAGGCAAAAGGTTCGGTGCTGATCCACCAGAAAATGTTCGAGAGCCGTTTGTTTTTTGTAGACAAACTGCTGGATATGGGTGCCAATATCATCCTTTGCGACCCGCACCGTGCAACCGTTATAGGTTTGGATAAGATGGTGCAGCTAAGGGGTATCTCTATGACCTCGCCGGATATCCGTGCAGGTGTATCGTTGCTGATAGCAGCATTATCCGCACAGGGGCAATCTACCATCTACAACATCGAACAGATAGAGCGCGGCTACCAGAATATTGACGACCGCTTAAGAGCGATTGGTGCTGATATTAAGCGCGTATAAAAGCACTCAGCTAAAAGCAGAAAGCCTAAAGCTTTTTGCTTTTAGCATTTTTTTTAGCTTTACGCTTTGTGCCTTAAGCTTTCAGCTTAATAAACCTGACGCATCAATGCCATACAAAAACCGGAGATCATCGTATTCTACTTTTATATTGATCTTTGTTGCGTTAAAAATAGTGCTTAACCTTTTTGCTATAAGCAATTTTGGTTTTCACCGCGATGAGTTGCTTCATCTGGTTTTAGGCGATCACCTGGATTGGGGATACAAGGAAGTACCACCGTTTATAGCCCTGCTGGCAAAAATAACCCTTACTGTTTTTGGCGATTCTGTTTTTGCCGCACGCATATTCAGTACCCTTGCAAGTGGTTTTATAGTTTGGCTTACCGGGCAAATTACCGCCGAATTGGGCGGCCGCAGGTTTGCCATTACCCTTGCCTGCTTAGCGTTGATATTTTCCCCGGCATTTGCCGCCAGTGGCTACCTTTTTCAACCCGTGGTGTTCGATCAGCTTTGGTGGGTGGTTACCGTATGGCTTTTTGTAAAGTACTTAAATACTGCCGATGTAAAATATTTATACTGGCTTGGCGGCGCGGTAGGCTTAGGTTTGCTAACCAAGTACACCATGGCTTTTTTTACAGCATCGCTTATTGTAGGTATCCTTATCAGCCGCGAGCGTAAGCTGTTGTTCAATAAACATGTGCTTTACTCGGCCCTGGTTGCCATAATTATATTTTTGCCCAATATTATCTGGCAGTTTGCGCACCATTTGCCGGTGATACACCACATGCAGGAGCTTAAGGCTACCCAGCTGGACCACGTAAAACCAATGGATTTTGTAATGCAGCAGCTATTGGTAAATGGCACATCGGTTTTCATTTGGCTTGTTGGGTTTATCAGCCTGCTGTTTTCTTTCAGGTTGCGCCGGTTCAGGTTTATGGCTATTGCTTATATTTTGATCTTCCTGTTTTTGCTGCAAATGAATGGTAAAAGCTATTATATATTTGGCGCATACCCCATGCTGTTTGCCGCCGGCGGTTTTGCACTCGAACGGATCCTGAACCGCAAGGCCTACATTTTACGCACGGTAACCACATTAGTATTTATTTTACCAAATGTGTTGATATTGCCTATTGTATTGCCTCTGCTATCATTAAATACAACCGCGGCATTCATCAAACGCGAAACCAAGCGTTATCCTTTTATGAAATTTATAGTTACCTGGGAGGATCAAAAACAACACCCTTTAACACAGGATTATGCCGATATGCTGGGCTGGGACGAGATGGCAAAAAAAGTAGCCGACACCTACCATTCCCTTACCCCCGGGCAGCAAAAAAACACACAGATATTTGCCGATAATTATGGCCAGGCAGGCGCAATACACCACTATCGTCATCAATACAACCTGCCCGAAGTAACATCACTCAACAGCAGTTTCCAACTTTGGGCTGCAGATAGTTTGAGCGCACATTATATTATTTATGTAGATGATGACGATAATGTGGAGCGCAGGTTAAGCCCGCTTGTAGAGAGCTACCGCGAAACAGGGCGGGTACTAAACCCACTGGCCCGCGAACATAACTCGAGGATCTACCTTATCACCAACCCATCGCCTAAGCTAAACGAAGTTTATAAAGCCGAACTGGCTAAAAAAAGATTGCAATAATGCGCGGAGTAAAAACCATCCTGTTCCTTACCATATCAAACATGTTTATGACGTTTGCCTGGTACGGGCACCTTAAATTTAAAGAGTACGAATGGGGCAAAAACCTGGGGCTTATATCCATCATATTTATCAGTTGGGGGCTGGCGTTTTTCGAATACCTTTTCCAGGTACCGGCCAACCGGGCAGGTTTTAAGGCCGATGGCGGGCCGTTTACGCTTGTTCAGTTAAAAACCATACAGGAGGCTATTACACTTACAATGTTTATGGTATTCACCATTGTATTCTTCAAAACCGAAAAGCTTGGCTGGAACCACCTGGTGGGTTTCGCGCTGATCGTATTGGCGGTGTTTGTGATATTTAAGAAATGGTAAGTTTCATTTGTCATGCTGAACGATAGTGAAGCATCTAATCGCCGACATACATTTAGGCGATTGCACAGTTCACAAATAGATCCTTCTCTCACGCTCAGGATGACAAACTTGATATAACAAAAAGAGATGCGATGTATCGCGTCTCTTGAACAAAAACCTTTCAGCTTTTACCTTTATCCTTTCACCCTATTAAGCCGATATCGCGTTAATGATATCGTATTGCGTTATAATTTCTATCCTGCCGTTATCATCTTCAACCAATACAGCAATGTTATCCTTGTTGATCATGCCCGAGATCTTATCGATAGAGGTATTCAGGTCGACAAAGGGGAAAGGCGCGGTTGATATGCTTTTAACCGGCTGCGATTTAATGCCCGGGTTTTCCATTAGCGAACCAAGGATATCACTTTCGGTTATTTTGCCAATTACCATGCCTTTTTGGGTTACGGGTATCTGGCTTATGTTGAGCGATTTAATGGTGTTTATTGCCTCCAGAACGGTTTTTTCGCAGTCGATGGTAACAATCTCCTGGTTTTCCTTTTTGCTGATGATATGGCGCGCGGTAAGTTTTTCTTCTTTAATAAAACCACGGTCGCGCAGCCAGTCGTCGTTATACATTTTGCCCAGGTAACGGGTACCGTGGTCGGGGAATATGATCACCACTACATCGCCAGCTTTAAACCTGTCTTTCATCTGCAGCAAACCTGCCACGGCAGACCCTGTTGAGTTACCGGCAAAGATCCCCTCCTTACGGGCAACCTCGCGTGTCATTAAAGCGGCATCCTTATCGGTTACTTTTTCAAAGTGGTCTATCAGGCTAAAATCAACGTTCTGCGGTAAAAAATCTTCACCAATACCTTCGGTGATGTACGGGTAGATCTCGTTCTTATCAAAGTCGCCCGTTTCCTTGTATTTTTTAAATACCGAGCCGTAAGTATCTATACCCAATACCTGTATGGCCGGGTTCTTTTCTTTTAAATAACGGGCTGTGCCCGATATGGTACCGCCGGTGCCCACCCCTACTATTATATGTGTAACTTTGCCTTCGGTTTGCTCCCAAATTTCGGGGCCGGTTTGCTCGTAGTGCGCCTGCGAGTTGCTCAGGTTATCGTACTGGTTTGGTTTCCACGAATTGGGCACCTCGCGCTCCAAACGCGACGATACCGAGTAATACGACCGCGGGTCTTCGGGCTCTACATTGGTTGGGCAAACAATTACCTCGGCGCCAAAGGCGCGCAAGGCATCAAACTTTTCCTTCGATTGCTTATCGGTACTGGTAAAAATACATTTGTAGCCCTTTATAACCGCTGCAATGGCCAGCCCCATACCGGTATTACCCGATGTACCTTCAATGATGGTGCCGCCCGGTTTAAGCTTACCGCTTTTCTCAGCATCTTCTATCATTTTTAAGGCCATGCGGTCCTTAATAGAGTTGCCGGGGTTGGTGGTTTCTATTTTAGCCAAAACCGTTGCCGGGATATCTTTTACTACTTTATTCAGTTTTACCAGGGGCGTATGGCCTATGGTTTCCAGTATATTATTGTACCACATATTGTATAAGCTACCTGTCCCTGTGGGCAGTGTTCAAAATTAGCTTTCTTAAATGATATTTTTTTATGGAATAGTAAATAGAAATGCATCGTGTGTAATATAACCCAATACTATATATTTAAAACCGACAGCAAAACCCAAACCTGTTACACATGGCATCACTATTAAAAAAACTGTTACCGCTTTTATTACTGTTAACTTTTTGCCCCTCCCTGCTATTTGCGCAAAGGCCGCTTACCAAAAGCAGGCAAAGCAGTTTTTACACTTATATATACAAGTTAAATGCTGCCGATGTATCAGCATTCTACAAAACGTCGAAAAACAAACCCGGCGAGCAATTAATGCACACGCTTACAGATTCGTTTAAAACAGATAAGTATTGGGAGAACACCCTGCCGGCCGGTAATTATTTAAAGGTGCATGCCGAAAACAACGTGCTTAAATATACGCTGATAGAGAACCATACGGCATTTGTAAAACTATTCGGTAACAATGTTGAATACCGCTTTGCCCTTACAGATAAGCAAGGGAATTATCTTACTAAGGCCACTGCCCTGTTAAACGGCAAACAGGTTATGTACGATGATAAAAGCGGCACCTGGCACTTTAAACCCTCAAAAGACACAAGCGTGCTACAGATAGATTACGCCGGGGTGAGCAACTTTTACAGTATCATCAGGTATAAGTACAAACCCTATAGTTATAAAGGGGTATCCGCTAACTGGTTTAGCAGGTTATGGCGAAGTGTGAAAAACATTTTTCATACTCCCGTAAATAAATATGCACCCAGCCCTTACACCGGCTTTATGGTTTTTAATAAGCCAATGTACAAACCGCGTGATACAGTTAAGTTTAAAGCCTTTGCTTTATACGAAGGGTCAAAGCGGCCGGTTAAATATAAAAACTTAATTGTTAAACTGGTTGAAGATGGCGATGAAGATGCCAAAACAATAGGTACCGTTAACAGCTACCGCGATGGCGGTTTTGAATACAGCTTTGTACTGGCCGACAGCCTCGACCTTTCATTGGATGAAAATTATCGTGTAAAACTGATGATACCTAATAGCAAGCCTAAGAACAGTGCAGATAATGATGATGAGGACGATGAAGATACCGACGAAAAAACAGACAAAGTAAATACCATAATCAGTGGCACTTTTAAATATGAAGAATATGAACTAAAGGGGATAAAGTTTAACACCCGTTTAGATAAGGAAGAAAACAGGCCGGGGAACCCAATGTCGGTATATTTAAAGGCCACCGACCAAAATGACCTGCCCGTAGCCGATGGCCGCGTTACCCTGACAATAATCGGCGACAAGCTGATGTCTTTTACAAACAGTCAACTGTTTGTACCCGATACTTTATGGGTGCATAAACTCACGCTTGACCCGGTGGGCGAAACCAAGGTTGTTATCCCCGATTCCATTTTCCCAAAGGCAGATATCGGCTACTCGGTACACGCCGCATTTTTAAACGCCGATAACGAATTGCAGGAGGACGAGAAACAGGCTTCCTTTAAATATCAGCGGTTTAACCTTAATACAAAAGTGGTTGGCGACAGCCTCAAAATAGATTACGAGGAATATGGCAGGCAAATTAAAGGCATGGCTTTGGTAAGCGCGCTTAATGCTGACGACGACACCTTATCAGCAACAAGGCTGATGCTGCCGGGCCTCGTAAAAATAAATCCTAACGCCGATAACTATGCTATTGAAACCGATAGCCTTGAAAAAACCCTTGAAGTTAGCCAGTTCGAAGCTTCGGTTGCCATATCCGGAGAGCGCACAGCAGATTCAGTTTTTATTAATATTGATAACCCGCGCAACCTGCCGCTTTATTACAGCGTATATGCCGGCGGTAAGTTAATAGACGCCGGGCAGGGCAAAAGTATAAACTACAAACAGGCATATAGCAAACATAAGATCATACAATTTATAGTAAATTATGTGTGGGCAGGCAAGGCACAGCAGCGGCAAAATTCGTTCGCGTATAATAAGGATGCCCTTAACATAGCTGTAAAACAACCGTTATCTGTGTATCCCGGCCAAAAAGCTACTACGGATATTGTAGTTACAGATGCTACCGGCAAACCCGTGGCAAATGCAGATATAACCGCCTGGGCGCTTACACGCAAGTTTACAGATTATAGCGTGCCGTTTGTACCCTACCTGGGTAAAAGTTACCCTGCGGTAAAAAGGGGGGTTGGTACTATAAACCTTTTGGAAAAGGAAATAAAGGGCGCCTTCAAACTCGACTGGCTGCGCCAAAGCCGCCGGCTGGGGCTGGATAGTATCGAATACTACAGATTTACACATCCATCAAACATTTACCGTATTGAAGAGCCAGGCATAGATACCATAACACAGGTAGCCCCTTTTGTGGCGCTAAAAGGAGACCTGCTGCCCGTACACGTTTTGTATATCGACGAAAGGCCCGTTTACTTTAGCCAGGCACAGCAACTGCAGCCTTACAGCTTTAAAGTATCGCCCGGCTTGCATTCGCTCAGGTTTCGTACCGCTAATTTAAATGTGCGTTTGGATAGTATTAAAGTTGAGCCATCAAAAAAACTCATCCTTAGCATCAATGCTGATGCATACGCTTCAACCAAAATGCCCGACACTTTAAATACTTACGAGGCCGACCTGCTGAATAAATACATGGTTACCATCGTTAACAATTTTGAAGGCAAGAGATCGGTACTAACAGAGGAAGACCGAGTTTTCCTTTTAAACGCTTCGGGTGCTGCCGGTTCAAACGTACTTGCCGGGCCGCTGGCAAATAATTACGCTTTTTACGAGCACCAGGGCCAAAAGCCACAACCCTTTTTGGCCGAGCCGGGGTATTCCTACTTGTTTGAACCGGGCTTTTTAAAGCAGAAAAGCATTTTGGGCGCTTACCCTTTTTCTAAAAAGCTTTTGGCGGCAACAGGCGCAACCAACCACATACAATATGTTTTAACAAACAAAGGGGCCGATAGCCTCTGGCAAAATTACCTTGATGAGCGCAGCCACAACCGATGGCTATTTAATAACCCGGCTATTACTGAAAATGAAACGGGTGTTTTGGTAATTGAGCAACACCAGGAAACAAATCAGCAAGCATCGTTTATTAAAAACATCATTATTTATAAGCCTGATGAAGCTGATTTTATGCGGGTTTTCCCCGGCAACGTAACTGACTTTGGCCGGCTGGCGGCTGGCGCATACAAAATATTTTTTCTTTTAAAAGATGATAATTATGATGTAAAGGATAATGTAAAAATTAAACCGAATGGCACTAACTATTATACGTTTGATATTTTGCCCGTGAACTGCAAAGATTCGGTGAGTATGCGTATCAGCAATGTTATCAGCAACAGGTATGATAATATTTACCGTAACGATGATAACCAGATAATGAACGATGCTTTAAAATTAAAAGAAGCGTTTAACGAAAAATACCTTACACCCAATTTTACCGGTTTGATGAGTGGCCAGGTTACCGCCGCTGATGACAAGTTACCCTTGCCGGGGGTAGCGGTAAAAGTAAAAGGTACATCAATGGGTACCCAAACAGATATAAACGGCAGGTTTAAACTTAGTGTACCTGCTAAGGGTAAATTGCTTTTCAATTTTATTGGATATTATCCCAAAGAGGTTAATATAGAACAGGGCAAGGCTATCCATATTAAGCTTGATGTTGTTTCCCAATCATTAAGCGAAGTGGTAGTGATTGGATATGGCTCCCAAAGGAAAAAATATATAACCGGGTCAGTAAGTACTGTTTATTCAGAGGGGTTGTTAATGGGGCGCGCAGCCGGCGTTACCATTACAGAAGGAGCACCCGGCGCGGGGCCTACGATAATGATAAGGGGAATTTCAAGTTTAAGTACAGGTAGCAAACCACTTTATGTGGTAGATGGCGAAGTAACGGAAGGTATTAAAAATATCAATGTGGATGATATCGCTGAGATCAGCGTTCTAAAAAATGCAGCAGGTACTGCTTTATATGGTTTAAGAGCTGCAAATGGTGTAATCATTATCACCACTAAAAGGCAAAAGACCGGGCAGGCATCAAATGCAACAATACCCGGCAGCGAACAAACCCTGCGCAGGAACTTTAGCGATTATGCCTACTGGCAGCCAAAACTAACTACCGACGAAAACGGCAAGGCGAGTTTTACAACCGTATTCCCTGACGATATTACCAACTGGCGCACCTTTGTTGCAGGAATAAACGGCAACAGGCAAAGCGGTTTTGCCGAAAACCAGGTAAAATCATTTAGGCCCCTGAGCGCTAACTTTATTGCACCGCAGTTTGCCGTGGCCGGTGACGAGATGAGCCTGATAGGCAAAGTGATGAACTATAATGCCGAAACCGCCACCGTTAACCGAAGCTTTATCTACAACGGAAAAACATTAAAGAAGGATGCCCTGCAAGTTAAAAATGCTAAAATAGATACGCTAAATATCACCGCGGCAGTGACTGACAGCCTGACGTTTGAGTACAGCATCAAGCGTGATAACGGTTATTTTGACGGCGAACGCCGCGTGGTACCCGTTTATAAACCGGGCGTAAAGGAAACTAAAGGCGTATTTGAGGCGCTGAACCGCGATACTACGGTCACCCTTAAATTCGACCCGGCTTTAGGCCCGGTTATTTTCCGTGCCGAAGCATCCATGCTACCTGCCCTGGCTGATGAAGCTATGCGCCTGCGCGAGTACAAATACCTGTGTAATGAGCAACTGGCATCAAAGTTAAAGGGCTTATTGGTTGAAAAACGCATTAAGGCACAATTTAACGAGCCTTTTAAATACGAAAAGAATATAGGAGAGATCATAAAAAAGCTACAGGAAAACCGCAAAACATCAGGCGCCTGGGGATGGTGGAAAGATAGCAGCGAGGAGCTTTGGATAAGCCTGCATGCTGTTGAAGCTTTAGTTGATGCAAAAAGCATGGGATACGACGTACTGCTTTACGCGCAAAAACTAACCGATTACCTGGTTTATCAATTAGAAAGCTACAATAGCCGGGATAAGGTAACCTGCCTGCAGATATTGTTTAAACTGAAGGCGAAGGTTGATTACCCAAAATACATTGCTGTAATAGCTACGGAACGGGCACGCAGTAAAACCCTGTCAAATTACGACCGGTTTAAACTGATGCTGTTAAAACAGGAAACAGGTGACGCAATTAATATCGACAGCTTGTTAACCATCACCCATAAAACGCTGTTTGGTAATATTTACTGGGGCGATGATAGCTACCGTTTCTTCGATAATTCGATACAGCAGAGCATACTGGCCTACCACATCATCAAAAATGATGGCAAACACCTCGAAATTCTCGAAAAGATAAGGGGCTATTTTTTAGAACAACGCAAATTGGGCGAATGGCGCAATACCTACGAATCGGCGTTGATATTGGAAACTATTTTGCCCGGTGTATTAAATCAGGCAAAAAAAGTATTGCCTGCCACTATAACGGTTAAGGGGAGCGACACTAAAACGATAACTAAATTCCCTTATACCGATACATTGACCGTTAACCAGCTAACCGTAAACAAAACAGGAAGCCTGCCGGTGTACATTAGCGGATACCAGCAGTTCTGGAACAGTGCGCCACAAAAAGTAAACAAAGATTTTACTGTGAATAGCTGGTTTGAAAAAAACGGCAAAAATCTTAGCCAGCTTAAAGCCGGCGAAGCCGTTTTGCTTAATGTGGAAGTTACCGCCAAGGGCGATGGCGATTACGTGATGGTTGAGGTGCCCATCCCCGCCGGATGCTCGTACCAGGAAAAAGAACAGCAATGGGATAACAACGAAGTACACCGCGAACACTATAAAGAAAAAGTAAGCATATTTTGCAGTAAGCTAAAACAGGGAACCTATACTTTCACCATTAGTTTAATGCCGCGCTATAGTGGTAAGTACACCTTCAACCCCGCCAAAGCCGAACTGATGTACTTCCCGGTGTTTTACGGCAGGGATGGGATGAAAAATGTGGTAATTGGGAATTAGTGAGTGGTTGGGGGTACAATTACCAGCACTTACTACTAACCATTTATCAACTTAAAACTTCAAATGCTTAACCGTTAACCCGCCGTTTATCAGTTGCTTTAACGATTCGATGCCTACGCGCAGGTGGGTTTCTACGTATTGCTCGGTAACAGCGCTATCGCTTTCGGCGGTTTTAACACCTTCGGGGATCATCGGCTGGTCTGATACCAGCAGCAGTGCACCTGTCGGGATCTTGTTGGCAAAGCCGGTGGTGAAAATGGTGGCGGTTTCCATATCAATAGCCATGGCGCGCAGGGCTTTTAAGTACTTTTTAAAGTCCTTATCGTGCTCCCAAACGCGGCGGTTGGTGGTGTAGCAGGTACCGGTCCAGTAATCGCGCGAGTGATCGCGGATGGTGGTTGATATTGCTTTCTGTAGCGCAAACGATGGCAATGCGGGCACTTCGGCAGGCAGGTAATCATTTGATGTACCTTCGCCCCTGATGGCGGCTATGGGCAGTATCAGGTCGCCTACGTTGTTCTTTTTTTTCAGGCCGCCGCATTTGCCTAAAAATATCACGGCTTCGGGGTGTATGGCAGTTAGCAGGTCCATTACTGTTGCCGCAACCGAACTGCCCATACCAAAATTAATAATGGTAATGCCATCCGCGGTAACGCTTTGCATGGGTTTATCCAGGCCTATAATAGGCGCATTATCGTGCCATTGCGAAAACAGCTGCAGGTATTTAGAAAAATTTGTAAGTATTATGTATTTTCCAAAGGCATCAAGCGGCCGGCCGGTGTAACGCGGCAGCCAGTTGGTAACAATGGCTTCTTTTGTTTTCAATCCTGATTTTACCGGCGATTGTACCTCTTTTGTCTTTTTTGCCGGGATAGTGTTATCATCTTTTTTTACATCTAATTCTTCATTCATCTTTTTTGTCCTCTTTTTTTGTGTGTATGTATCTGTTATCAGGGTTTTTCGGAAACCCTTTTATACAGCAAACCCCGGCTGTTCACCAGGGTTAGTGTGTAATATACGAAAATACTTTTATCTTATCAAGTTAGTGTTAAGCTACCTTTAACTTTTTAAGGTCCGATTTCTCGAATTTTTCCCTGGCATAATCAAGCGTTACATTCAGTCGCTTTACATCTTTTTTAGACGGGAACTCGAACATGGCATCTATCATTATAGCCTCACAGATAGAGCGTAAGCCACGCGCACCAAGTTTAAACTCCATTGCTTTATCAACAATAAAATCAAGCACCTCGGCATCAAACTCAAGCTTTACCCCTTCGTACTCAAATAATTTTTTGTACTGTTTAAGCAGCGAGTTTTTTGGTTCGGTCAGTATATTGTGCAGCGCTTCGCGGTCAAGCGGGTTCAGGTAAGTTAAAACCGGTAAACGGCCTATCAACTCGGGTATCAAGCCAAACGATTTCAGGTCCTGCGGGGTAATGTACTTGTACAGGTTCTTCATATCTATCTCGCTGTCGTCGCGTTTCATTTTGTAACCAACGGTTTGGGTACGCAAGCGGTTAGCTATCTTCTTTTCGATGCTATCAAACGCGCCGCCGCAAATGAACAGGATGTTACTGGTGTTTACGGTGATCATTTTTTGATCGGGGTGTTTACGGCCGCCTTGCGGTGGTACGTTAACCATGGTGCCTTCCAGTATTTTAAGTAAGGCCTGCTGTACGCCCTCGCCGCTAACATCGCGGGTAATGGATGCGTTATCGCTTTTGCGGGCAATTTTATCAACCTCGTCAATATAAACTATACCGCGCTCGGCGGTGTTTACATCATAATCTGCAGATTGCAGCAAGCGGGTTAATATGCTTTCCACATCCTCGCCTACATATCCTGCCTCTGTTAATACAGTGGCATCGCAAATACAAAACGGAACGTTCAGGATCTTGGCAAGGGTTTTGGCCAGCAAAGTTTTACCCGTACCGGTTTCGCCTACCATAATGATGTTGGATTTTTCTATCTCTACCTCGTCCTTATCAATGCGCTGGTTTAACCTTTTGTAGTGATTGTACACAGCAACCGACAATACCTTTTTGGCATCGTCCTGGCCTATAATGTACTGATCGAGGTGGGATTTGATCTCGGCCGGCTTTAGCATTGCCGGTACCGCCGGCGACGCTTTAACCTTACGCACCTTTAGCTCTTCTGCCAGTATCTCGTTTGCCTGGTCAACGCATTTATCACAAATGTGCGCGTCTAACCCGGCTATCAGCATCAGGGAGTCCTGCTTACCTGCGCCACAAAACGAGCACCTGATCTCCTTGCTGTTCTTGTTCATCTCTTATAAGGTTTTATCAAAAATAGTTATTTGCTTATTGATAACAAAGTATTCAACTGTTAAATGCCTGTTATACAACTCTATGCTATTTTTATTTATTTGTATTTGCTTTTAAAATCTCGTCCACCATACCAAATTCTTTTGCTTCTTCGGCAATCATCCAGTGGTCGCGGTCTGATGCATCCCAAACGGTCTGGTAATCGGTACCGCTATGATCTGCAATGATCTGGTACAGCTCTTTTTTCAGTTTGGTGATCTCGTGATACGTGATCTCGATATCCGACTGCTGGCCCTGCGCACCGCCTGATGGCTGGTGTATCATCACCCTTGCATGCGGTAAGGCCGCACGCTTGCCTTTTGTGCCTGCTACCAGCAGTACCGCACCCATTGATGCCGCCATACCTGTACAAATGGTAGCTACATCATTTGAAATGAACTGCATAGTATCATATATCCCCAAGCCGGCATAAACCGAGCCACCCGGAGAGTTGATATAGATCTGGATGTCGCGTTTACTATCTGCCGACTGCAGGAAAAGCAATTGGGCTTGTATAATGTTTGCAATATTTTCATAAATAGCATCGCCAAGGAAAATGATTCGGTCCATCATTAAGCGACTGAACACGTCCATTGCCTGTACATTCATCTGGCGTTCTTCGAGGATGTAAGGCGTCATCCCGGTGATACCGGCACCGGTAACAATACCCGATGGGGTGCTGCTGCGATTTACGCCGCCAATAAACCTGTCTACATAGGTACTGCTGATGCGGTGGTGTTTAACAGCATATTTTCTGAATTCGTTTTTATCTGGATTACTGTTCATGTGTATGTATTTTATGTGTTGTGGTGCGGGCCGTTGCCCGCGATAAATATAGTTTTTAGTTGAATAGATTTTGTAGTATTTAGTTTGGTGAAAGTAAAAAAAAGTAGCCACAACGAACCCTCTCCGAAGGAGAGGGTTCTACCTTGCATTTTAAGTCTCCCCTATCGGGGGAGATTTAGAGGGGGCGGTTAATAACACAAAAGCATCTGCTTTAAGGCAAATGCTTTTGGTGAATATGATATTGAACTATCCTGCTTATGCGGTAAGCTTGTTAAAATCAGAGAACAGGATCTCTTTTTTATCAAGCGTAATAGCACTCTTAATGTAATCAAATACCTTAAGTGCTTTTACCTGTTCAAATACTTTATTAGCATTCTCTTTGTTTTGCAGGTATTGTACCGTGTACTGGCCCAGCTGTTCTTCGCTTAAAGCCTGCGGGCTATACATGCGGAACTGCTGCTCTAAACTGCCTTTTGCAAACTCAAACACCTCTTCGTATTTAATATCGATGTTGTTATCCTTCATCAATTTATTTTCGATAAGTGTCCATTTTAGGTTTTTTGCAAAATCGTTGTAACCGCCTTCCAGCTCTTCCTCGGTCAGTTTCTCGTTTGTAACTTTTAACCAGCGTTTTAAAAATGTGTCAGGCAAATCAAACTTTACTTTATCAATACTGTAATTGTAAATTTCGTCCTGCAGTTTGCGATCGGCATCCTGGGTCATCATCATTTCTAACTCTTCGGTAATTTTAGCACGGAAACCGGCCTCGTCGGTAACTACACCTTCACCAAATAATTTATCAAAGAACTCCTGGTTCAAATCGCCTTCTTCTAAACGGTTCACATTTTTAACCGTTAGTTTAAAGTTCGATCTTAAGTCAGCTGCTTCATCTTCTTCAATTTTTAATAAGCCTGCAACCTTGGCTGCATCATCATTAAAAGCCGCGTTGATGTCAAATACCAGTTCGTCGCCTTTTTTCAAACCTATCAGAGATTTTTTGATTTTCTCGTTCTTGACCTGGTCCAAACGTACCGATGTGATATTGTTTATTCCACCCTCAAAAACAGAACCATCCGGCGAAAGCTGCGCTAATTCGGCATAAAGTACATCATCATCTGCCGATACGTCAGGGTTTGTCATTTTTCCATAGCTGCGGCGGATATTTTTGATCCGCGATTCTAAAGTTTCGTCATCAACTTTTATCACATATTGGGTAAGCTTATCTTTTGATGAAAAATCGATATCAAACTCAGGTGCCAAGCCAACTTCATAGTTAAACTCAAAATTATCGGCAAAATCCCAGTTGTATTCTTTTTTATCGTCAACTTTAGGTAAAGGCTGGCCTAATACTTCAAGTTTCTCTTCGTCTAAATATTTATTTAATGTATCAGACAGCATGTTGTTGATCTCGTCAACCAAAATGCTTTTACCGTACATTTTTTTGATATGCCCTACCGGAACCATACCGGGGCGAAACCCTGGTAATTTTGCTTTTTTTGCATGGTCCTTCATTGCTTTTTCAACCCTTGGCTGGTAATCTTCGGGGTTAATGCTGATCTTAACAACTGTATTCAGGTTATCAATTTTTTCCTGTGATATATTCATCTTTTTTACCGGGTATTAATTTAATCCTTTGAGATATAGCCATAGCGGCTATACAAAATTCGAGGCGCAAAAGTATGAATTTATTTTGAATTTATTGGCTGCGCGGCGTTAACCTGAAATTTATTAACGCTGTTTTTTACCGGTTTAACAGTTTTTAAATACGCGTATATAGCACCCAGGTCGGTTTGGCTCATGCCGCCGTATTTCCACCAGGGCATAATGGTTTGAAACTGCCCCGGTTTAACCGCTGCAGGTTTTGCCGTGCCGTTTGCATACTGCGCAAAACGGGCAATAAACTGCTCTTTGCTCCAGCTGCCTATACCTGTTTCCTTATCAGGTGTGATATTAGCTGAGCGAAGGGTAGCGCCGTTGCCAAGGCCATATTCGTTACTGCCCGCAAGGTCCATACCAGGTACCGGGGTCCCCTTATCTGCCTTGGTGTGGCATTCGCGGCAGGCTGCAGCCTGTACCAGATATGCGCCGTAGGCAAGCGTGTCTTTTTCATTCGGCCTTTTACCCGGTTCGGCTTTTTTAGGCATGGTGTTTACCAGTAGGTTAAGCGGAAAATCGAGCTTACGCTTAGGGTAAGTACTTTCGCGCGGCTGCAGTGTACGTATGTAAGCAATTATATCATAAACATCTTCCGGGTCCATTTTTGAATACGACTGCCATGGCATAATTGGGAATATAGCCGAACCATCTTTTTTAACACCTGCAGTTATGGCGCGGTAAAGTTCGCCGTCGGTCCAGTTTTTTAAATTAGAGGGTGTAATATTAGGCACATAAACTTCGCCGGGGAAGCCAATGCGCCCGTCAAATTTTTCGCCGCCTGCCCCAAGCACAGCGCTATCTATGGGCGCTGCAAACACATTCCATTTACGGGTGCTGTGGCAATCAACACAAACGGTTACGTGGTTGGCCAGGTATTTACCACGGGCAATACGCTGCGGGGTTACATCAACTTTAATGTTTTGGGGTTCGCCAACATTTGGCAGGGCAAGGGTTACGTAAGATATAGCTGCAACTATAATTAGCGCTATACAGATGGCGATATACGCCGCCCCTTTCTTAAATTTTTTCATACAAGGTTAGGTAATAAATTATATTATTAAAGCAACAATGACGGCTTTTGGCCGCCATGTGTTACATTATCCGTTAAAAAAATCAGTCATCAATCTAACTTTTTGATAGACGAAGCGCCCGACTGATCGTTGTTTACCTTACCGGGGTTACCACGGTACGAAATATCCGACGAGCCGCTGGTGTGTACATCCAGTTCGTTCAGTACGTTAATTTTACACTCGCTTGCGCCCGAAGTGCTTATTTTGTATTTGCCTACCACAAAATCAAGCGCCTCTACCTTGCCCGAGCCGCTCATGTCAACATCATGCGATGCTGCCTGCCCTTTTAAATATATTTCGCTGGAGCCGCTGGCATCTGTACGAACATTAGCCGCGTTCAGGTCCATATCTATTTTTGTAGAACCTGATAGATCGATGTTAAGGTCTTTGGTGTTTAAACGCCCGTTTGAGGCAATCTCTACCGCGCCCGAAGCGCCTATCCTGTCAAGGTTTTTTACACCTATTATTATTGTAGTTTCGCCGCTGCCGCAAACATTACGGCGGTTATGCACGCGCAGGGTGCCACCTTCAACAGTGGTTTCGATATATTTTAAAAGGTTATCATCGGTAGTGATGGTTATAGATTGCGAGCTATCCTGTTTAAGGGTAACCTTGTACCCGCCAGAGAGGTCTACTTTGGTAAAATCTACCATTTTACGGGCCTCGGTTTTAACATTGCCGTTACCCTTAACACACCTGAAACGCCTGCACGACGAGAAAAGCGTAATTGATACGGCTGCTACCAGTAATAATATTTTAAAATTAGAATTTTTCATGATGATTGGTTTTAGTTGTTTGGGACGTTTATTGTTAATATGAAGTAACACTAAAAATAAAAAAAGCCATTATATGTAACGGCTTTTTTTACGTGGCTTCTTTTTAAGCTTTAGCTTATAAGCCTGCTATTTCGCTTGGTTTTGCTTTAGCGGTTATTTGCTTTTTTGAAGCAGATACGGCTACAAAATTTGTATGGCTTACATTTTCGGGCTGTACGTAGTTTAAGTTATAGTCGTTTACGTTGCCGCTTAAGTTTGCCTTAGCATTGTCGTTTACATTTATAGTTGCTTTATAACCTTCTAAGTTTAGCACTGCTGTCGCGGTGTTGTATAAGTTAACTTCCAGGTCAAGGGTTGATAAGGTACCGAATGATTTTACCTCGGCATTATCATAAGCGGTGATCGCCTGCAAATCGGCAGTTGTTACCCAAACCACTAATTTTTCGTTTTTGTATGATGATATGCGCAACACACCGTTCCGGCTTTGTACCAAAGCGCTTTCTGCGTAATATTTGTTGTAAACTTTCACCTGGTCGGTAGCGCCGTCAGATACATAAAGCTCAACATTTCCGTGGATCTCGATCTTGTTGATCCTACTGATATTTTTTAATACTGTACTTACTTCTTCGTTGTTATTATTATTTGCGTAAGTGTTTGTTGTGGTTACCACTGCCATAATCATTACGGCTGCCATGGTTAAGATTGTTGTTTTCATTTTATTAATATTTTGATTATGAATACTATAAGTTGTGTTATGTTATTAAATACATAGATATGACGAACCACACGCAGAAACGTTACAGCCAATTAGTGTATATTAGACACAGTGCGGGTTTATCTCGGTGAATGGCAGAAAACGGGCGGTGAAATGGGAAGCTTTTGTACAATCATCCCCCGCCCTTGTCATGCTGGGCGGTAGCGAAGCATCTATTCCCAAATAGGCTATCCGCCATGCATCCGGGCTTTGCATTTACATGTTCTAAAAGTTGTTGGTGACAACATCAACAACGACGAAAGGCTAAGGGGAAAGCATTGCCTGTCGGTTGACTCACCCCCGGCCCACTCTCTGCTGCGCAAAGAAGAGGTGCATAGTTTCCCGCCCTTGTTGGTGTTGTCACCAACAAGCTGCTATGCACCCGTGTTTTGCGTTTAGCCGTCCTAAATGTTGTTGGTGACAACAACGGCAAAAGGGATTAAACCAATAACAGTGATGCAAAGGCGAATAGATCCTTCGCTATCGCTAAGGATGACAACCGGATTAACGGTTTCAAAATTGCGTAAACAAAAAAAGCCACCGCGCTTGGCGATGGCTTTCAGAAATATATGTTGAACTTTTGCAAAAGTAGTGCTTACAGGATGGCTAATTCTGATGGTTCAGATTTAACCGGTGTACTGGTGGTTTTGCTGCCTGTTACGGCTACCAGGTTGGTGTGGTTAACTGTTGCAGATTGGTCTTGTTTTAAAACGTAGTCGTTTACACTACCGCTGATGTTTGCTTTAGCACGGTCGTTTACAATAATACTTGCTTTGTAGGCATCCAGGTTCAGGTCGGCAGATGCGTTGTTGTTTAAAGTAACTTCCAGATCCAGTTTTTCAAGGCTGCCGAATGATTTAACCTGCGAGTTATCATTTACGATGATCGATTGCAGATCGTTCGCTGTTACCCAAACCACTAATTTTTTATCGGTGTATGATGTTATACGCAACACACCGTTTTGGCTTTGTACAAGCGCATTTTCGGCGTAGTACTTGTTGTAAACTTTTACTTGGTCGGCAGCGCCATCAGATACGTAAAGTTCAACATTTCCGTGAACTTCTATTTTGTTGATCTTGCTAACGTTTGTTAAAGTAGTGCTGGTTTCTTCGTTATTATTTTTAACAGCTGCATTGGCTGATGTTAATGTACCTAATGCTAATGTGAAGATGGTTGCTATGGTTAAAATTTGAGTTTTCATTTTATTATTATTTTGATTGTGAGTGCTTTTAATGTTTTCTTGTTTTTAAATACATCCATATGACGCCCCCATTTATGAAACGTTACAGCCAAATTGGGTGTATTAGATGTACAGCCTGTTTATGTCGGTAAACGGCCTGTTTGTGACGGTGAAATGGCAAAGTTCTTTTTAAACGGGATGTAACGGGGATGTTTAACAACTTATAAAAAGTCGTCAGTTTTTAATTTTCCCTACAAATAATAATTTCCGCCATCTGTTTTGATCTTACCTGCATCAAGCAACAGGCGGATAGTTTCTATCTTTTCTTTTTCGGTGCCCAGTTTAAGGGAGGTTATCAGTTCATCAATGGTATGTGATGATGTGCTGAGCAGTTGCACCATCTCGTTGGTAATATCATCAAAGATCTCATCGGCATTTTTTTGACGGCGTTCTTCCAGGCAAATATCGCATACGCCGCATTTGGGGGCGTTTTGCTCGTCAAAATAACTAAGCAACATTTGGCTGCGGCAGCGCTTATGTTCCGCGTAAGCGAAAACCGCCTCCATTTTTTTGCGGTAAGTTGCCTTGCGCTGATCAATAAACGCTTTATTGATATCCAAGTTATTGGCATGCTGCCTGGCCTTGAGCCAGGTTATCTGCGGTTTATCAGTTTGGGGCAGATAGCTTAACAGGTTAAAATCCTGCAGCTGCTTTAACCCGTCAATCACCTGCTGGGTGTTCATGCCGGTGCGCCGGGCAATGTCAAACTCCTTGATCCGCACATAATTTTCGAACGACCCGCCGTACGAGCGCAGCATGGTTTTAATGAATGGGTCCCAGCCGGGGTTTTGGATCTGGAAGTTATACAACTCTTCGTTCAGTACCTCGAACCTGAACCGCGATGGCAAAAAAACGCTTTCGTTAAAGGCCAGGTACTCGTCCTGCTCTAAAAACTTAAGGGCGTTGAGGGTTTTAATGGCATCCAACTGAAAGCGGCTGCAAAAATCGCCCAGGTCAAGCTCAAAACTCACGCCTTCGCCCGCCTCATAAGCCAGCTGGCAATAATTACCCAACTGGTGATAAACCTGTTTAATTTCTTCTATCGATGGAAAATTTTGAATAAACCTCTTCTCCTGCCTCAACCTGTCGGTAGGGTTGTATAATAACACAGCGTAGGCCCGTTTTTCGTCGCGCCCGCCCCTGCCTGCCTCCTGGTAGTAGGCTTCCAGGCTGTCGGGCATATCTTTATGGATCACAAAACGCACATCGGGCTTGTCTATGCCCATCCCGAAGGCGTTGGTAGCTACTATAATAGGTATGCGGTTATTTTTCCAGGCATCCTGCTTTGCCGAGCGCTCCTCGGCCGGTAAGCCTGCGTGGTAGTAATCGGCCTGTATATGGTTCTGCTGGTAAAACCTGGCTATTTCAAAAGTTTCTTTACGGCTGCGCACATATACAATGCCACTGCCGCCAATGCCCCTGGCCACATCCAGCAGTTTACGCAGTTTATCTTCGGTATTTTGCACCACGTATCGTAAATTTTTCCGCTCGAAGCTTTGCTGGTAGACGATGCCATCTTTAAACAGCAGCTTTTCCCGGATATCATCGCGTACCTCGGCAGTGGCGGTAGCGGTTAAGGCCAGTACAGGTACATCATGGTGCAGTTCGCGCAGATCTGAAAGGTGCAGGTACGAGGGCCGGAAATCATACCCCCATTGCGAGATACAGTGCGCCTCGTCAACCGCGAAAAGGTTCACCTTCATGTATTTGATGCGCTCGCGCACCAGGTCGGACAGTAAACGCTCGGGCGAGAGGTATAAAAATTTTACCGGGCCATAAACGCAGTTATCCAGCGCGATATCCACCTCGCGTTTGCCCATGCCCGATACAATGGCCATCGCTTCGATACCTTTTGCCTTCAGGTTCTCTACCTGGTCTTTCATCAGGGCTATCAGCGGCGATACTACAATACAAATACCATCCATAGCCAGAGCCGGCACCTGGAAACATACCGACTTGCCGCCGCCAGTGGGCAGCAAAGCCAAGGTATCTCTACCCTGCAATACCGACGTGATGATCTCTTCCTGCAACGGCCGGAAGTTGTCATGTCCCCAATACTGCTTTAATATTTCGCGTGGTGTCATTGACTACTTCTCTTTTGCAAAACACTGACTTCCAAAAGCGCCGCCGCCGTATTCCAAAACAAGCGTTTTATTTACGTAGATAAACATACAACTATCATTATATCGCGCTTTTAAACTATCTGGTATAGGTTTATTAAAAACATCAAAAGAATACATTCCCATACCACTTCGCTGAAATCCAATTGTCGTAGGCTCGCCGTTTGCTATTGAAATACAGTTTGCATTGTCGAGTTTTGTTTTTAAGGTTCTTAAGGTTACAGTATTCCAACCTAAAACTGCAAGTAACGAATCAGTTTTTTTTGATTTAATAGGAATATTCCAATCTTGAAAGTTTACTGTTAGGTCAGAACCTCGTCCTGTATCTATCGGACTAATTACCAACCGCGCTATTTTATCATCTTCAAATTCAATATCAACGTTTTTATACTTCGGGACTATTGAGTTAAAATACCTCTTGGTTTCGTATATCTCCTGCCGTTTATCGTTGAAGTTATTGATTAGATCCGTTGTAGAATAGGTTTTATCAAATAAACCAACAGCATTTTCCAATATTGCAAAATAACTAAACACAAGTACTCCCCCAACGGCTAAACCGACGAGAAATTTTATTTGAATTGTTTTAATGATTGTTTTCTTTTTCATTTCTAACAGAAGAAACGTAAGTTTTTTTTGATTAACGATACAAAAAAAGCCCGGCATATAGCGGGCTTGGCCTCACCTAAATCCTCTCCAAAGGAGAGGACTTAAGCTACAGCGTTAGTTTTTTATCACCCTCTCCTTTGGAGAGGGCCGGGGTGAGGCATTACCTCTTTTTAATATCGGTATAATCCCTTGCGGTTTCGCCAACGTATATCTGGCGCGGGCGGCCAATAGGCTCTTTATTTGCCTTCATTTCCTTCCATTGGGCAATCCAGCCCGGCAGGCGCCCAAGGGCAAATAACACGGTAAACATTTCGGTAGGGAAACCCAGCGCGGTGTAAATAATACCCGAGTAAAAATCAACATTTGGGTAAAGTTTGCGCTGTACAAAGTAAGGGTCGTTTAAAGCCACTTCCTCAAGCTTTTTAGCTATTTCTAAAGTTTCGTCGTTTATGTTTAACTTCTCCAGTATATCGTCGCAAGCCTTCTTAATGATCTTGGCGCGTGGGTCGAAGTTCTTATACACCCTATGCCCAAAACCCATCAGGCGGAACGGATCGTTCTTATCCTTTGCCTTGGCTACCCATTTATCTACATCACCGCCGTCTTCCTTAATTTTTTGCAGCATTTCTACAACAGCCTGGTTAGCACCGCCATGCAGTGGGCCCCAAAGCGCCGATATACCGGCAGAGATAGACGCATAGATATTCGCGTCGGACGAGCCTACTATACGCACGGTTGATGTAGAGCAATTTTGCTCGTGGTCGGCATGCAGTATCAGCAGTTTATTCATGGCATCCACTACAACCGGGTCAATATCCACCTCCTCTGTACGTTGCCCAAAGGTCATGTGCAAAAAGTTGGTCACATAATCGAGTTTATTGCGCGGGTAAATAACCGGGTGCCCTAACGATTTTTTGTATATCCACGATACTACCGTACTCATTTTGCCTATCAGTTTAATGATCTCAATATTGATCTCTTCGGCAGATAAGCCCTGTTTTAACGATGCCGGGTTAAATGCCGCAAGCGCACCAATTAATGACGACAGCTGCCCCATGGGGTGCGACCCGGAAGGGAAACCATCAAAAAACTTTTTCATATCCTCGTGTACAAGGGTATGGTGGCTTATTTCAAATTCAAATGCCTGCAATTGTTCGGCGGTTGGCAAATTCCCGTATATCAGCAGGTAGGCAACTTCTATAAAGGTGGAGTTTTCGGCCAGTTCCTCTATCGAATAGCCGCGGTATTTTAATATACCTACTTCGCCATCTAAAAATGTAATAGCGCTTTTTGTTGCGCCGGTATTTTTATAACCAATATCTAATGTAACGTAACCGCTCTGATCGCGCAGCTTAGAAATATCAATAGCCTTTTCGCCTTCGGTACCTTCTATCACCGGCAAATCGTAGGTTTTATCACCAATCTTTAATTGTGCAGTTTCAGACATAGAAAAATTATGTATTTGCAACAAATGTAAATAAATCTGCGTATTAATAGCCTTTAAGATATATTTACTCTTTGTAAAATTCTTATTAAGTAATTATGGTTAAATCCCCAATATTGTTTGGTGTAATTAAAAATTTCCCTGCTGTATATGTCTTTTAAAAACAGGGCCCTGCTATTAGTTGAAAACGACATTACTATTTACAGGCTTATTTTATTAGGCTTATTAATAGCCAGCCCCTCCTTACATTACCTGTGTTTCCACAACTCATACGACCCCCTTTGGCTGCGCCTGGTTAACTGCTCTTTTTGCCTGGTAGCCCTTGGTTTATCGTACGGTAAGGATAAAGGCCTTTTTAAGGGAGTTGTATTGCTTACCATATGCTCGTACCTGTTTGTAAACAACTTTATGCTGTTGCGGGTAAACGGTTTTGCCCATGTTTATCTTTTTAGTTCTATCACCATATTTATTGCCTTAACCCTTTTTTGTAAAAAGCGACGCGAGTTTGTAAGTATCAGCATATTAAATATAATAGCGGTGGTTGCTGCTTATTACACTGCGCCCACACAAGGTATCTCGCCTGCGGTATTGATTATTTTATTGGGTGTTTTTACGCTGATAGCTTATGTATGGTTCCTGGTAATGCTGGCTTATAAAATGCAGTTTAAAAAAGCGGTGAACAACATTATACAGCTAAACCAATCGTTAATAACCAATGCCGAAAAGCTGCGCCACAGTCAGCAGCAATTACACGCCCTTATCAGTTCCATTAACGATACCATTTTTGAATTTGACGAGAATTACATTTGCATTAACGTGTGGTTTGGCCCTCATACACCACAATATTTACGTACCGAGCATTTCCTGAATAAAACATTGGTAGAAGCTATTGGCGAAGAACGCTCGAAACCTTTTTTAGAGGTATATGATCATGTTTTAAAAAATAATAAAAGCATCAGTATAGAATTCCCCTCGGTTTATGGCGAACCGGGCTGGTTCTTAGCCAAGGCATCGCCTGTGCTTGATGTTACAGGTAAATACACCAAACGGATCTCGGTTTCGGTTACCGACATTTCTGAACAAAAACGCCACGCCGACGCCCTTATAGAGAATAAAAACCTTTTGCTGCAAGCCCAGGATATCGCAAAAACAGGTAACTGGTGGTACAATAGCGATACCAAAGAGGTTTTTTGGTCCGAAAGCCTATTTAAGATCCTGGAGATTGAAAATGCCCCCGAAGGCAAACCCCGGTTTGAGTTTTATATGAGCATGGTACACCCTGACGACCTTGAAACCGCCGCACAGTACCTGATGAATATCAATTCGGTAAGTGAGGGTAGCCTGGAGCATAAATTCATTACCCCTAAGGGCAATTTAAAATATTTAAGGATACTGCGTGGCGACCTGTTGAAGCACGACGATGGCGGCTTGAAACGTGTATTTGGCATTATACAGGATATCACCGAAAGTAAGCTGGCCGAAAAAGCTGTTAAAATAAGCCAGGCCGAACTACTTGAAGCACAAACTATTGCTAAAATTGGTAACTGGAAGTGGGACAGCACAACCAACATGCTATCGTGGAGCGATGAGGTAAACTCGATTTACGAAGTTTGCAGCAGCGAGGGCGCGGTATCCCGCTTCGGCAAAATGCTGTTAAATTACATTCACCCCGATGATAAATATATTATTAAGCACCTGTTTAAAAATGCCGACAACAGTGGCACATCGTACGAATATCGTATTATAACCCCTAAAGGGAACATAAAGCACATTAGCGTTATCACCGGTAAATTAATGTACCGCGAAGATGGCACCGTACGCAAAATTATAGGCACCCTGCAGGATATTACCCAGCGCAAACAAGCCGAAATTGATTACCGCCGCACCGAAAACAAATACCGCCTGGTATTGGAAACTATTAAGCTGGCGGCCATATCATTAGATGTGGACGGGCGGGTTATTTTTTGTAATAAATACCTGGCCAACTTGCTTGGATACAGCCAGATGGAAATACTGGGTATGAACTGGATGGACCATTTCGTTACCGGCGAACACCGCGAGATACTTAAAGGATGGTTCAACAATAACTCGGTGAGGGCGCACTATGTTAATCCTATTATTTGCCGCGACGGCGAGCTGCGCACCATTAGCTGGCAAAACACCGTTAGTTACGACGAGAACGGCAATATTAAAGAAACCACCAGTATAGGCGAAGATATAACCGTACAGCAAAAAGTAAGGCAGGAGTTGATATCGGCCAAAGAGCAGGCCGAGCGTTCTTCGCATTTTAAATCGGAGTTCCTGTCTATTATGAGCCACGAGATCCGCACGCCAATGAACGCCGTTATTGGCACTACCAACCTTTTGCTGGAAGAAAACCCCAAACCCGAGCAACTGGAATACCTTAATACGCTTAAGTTCAGCAGCGAAAACCTGCTGGCCATTATTAATGATATTTTAGATTATAACAAGATAGAAGCAGGCAAATTGCAGCTAAGCAATATGCCGTTCAACATCCACCAGCTGGCGCAGAATATCAGGCAATCGTTTTACTCAAAAGCGGTTGAGAAAAACCTGGATATAGAACTGACTGTTGACGATACCATCCCCGAATTTTTAATGGGCGACCAAACCCGACTGGGGCAGATACTGATAAACCTGGTAAGCAATGCCGTTAAATTTACGCATACCGGCAAAGTAAGCATCCTGCTGGAAAAAGAACAACAGCTGAGCAGCGGCGATGTACTGGTAAAATTCTCAGTGGCCGATACCGGCATTGGTATAGCTGCCGAAAATATGGCCATCGTGTTCGATCCATTTATACAGGGGCCGCAAACCATTACACATAATTATGGCGGTACAGGCCTCGGCCTTGCTATAACCAAGCGGCTTATCGAGCTTTACGAAAGCAGTATACACGTATATAGCGACCTGGGCAAAGGCACTAAATTTACTTTCAGCATTCGCTTTACCCCCGCTGCACCCGTAGCCGAGCTTCAGTCGGGCACACTTACCGCTGCCGACCTGGTGCTGCCACCTGACCTTAGCGGCATGACCATCCTGGTGGTTGACGATAATAAAATGAACCTGATGGTGGCATCAAAGTTCCTTAAAAAATGGCGTGCCGATGTAGACGAGGCAATTAACGGCCAAATTGCTGTGGATATGGTAAACGGCAAGGCCTATGATATGATCATTATGGACCTGCAGATGCCTGTAATGGATGGCTTTGAAGCTACGGCTATTATTAAACAAAGCTACCCCGATATGCCCATTATAGCCTTTACCGCCGATGCCATGCCTGAAACCCACGGCAAAGCATTTGAAGCCGGTATGTGCGATTACCTCACCAAGCCCTTTGTACCCGATGTATTGTTCGAAAAGGTATCAAAATACCGCAAGGCAATTATCGCTGTTGATGATTTGAAGGGGTAATAAAGATGAATTGTTATAACGGGCTTGTCGATACATTGGCGAACTGTGCATAGCGTTTTCGCCGTTGTTGGTGTTGTCACCAACAACTTTTAGGACAGGTTCGCGAATTTGCGTAGCCGAATGCATAGCGGCTTGTAGGTGACAACACCAACAAGGGCAAAAGGCAATTAACCCGGTTAAAGATTTGAAGGGGTAAATAGCGATATCGTTGCCCTGTGACGCTATGCCGCAACTCCACCTCAGTAAATAAGTAAGGCCCGCATTGCGGGCGTTACATTTATTATAATCTTTTTATTAATTGGTTCTTATCGCCTCAACAGGGTCGAGTTTTGATGCGAAGTAGGCAGGAATAATGCCCGATAACATGCCGATGGTAACAGATATACCTATACCATATGTAATGTTCCCAACATCAAGTACCACCTGTATATCGGCCGCGGCCTTTACGGCAAAGGTGCCCAGGTAAACCAAAAACAGTCCTATAAAGCCCCCCATCAAACATAATGCAACTGCTTCTATCAAAAATTGCAGCAATATAAAATAGTTTTTAGCGCCTAATGATTTTTGGATCCCGATGATGTTGGTACGCTCTTTAACCGATACAAACATGATGTTGGCTATACCAAAACCACCCACCAGTACCGAGAAAAAGCCAATAATAAACCCGCCCTTGTTAATGATGCCAAAAAGCTGATCGAGCTGGTTGGTTAATATGGTTGATTTATTAAGCGAAAAATCGTCCTCGCCGCCGGGGCGGATACTGTGGATAGAACGCATCAGACCGCGTACTTCGCTTTCTACCTCCACATCGCTAAGGTTATCGTGCCCGCGCACAACTATCTGCGGGTTGTATTTTTCGTTCTCAATATCAATTACGTTCTTGGCAAAGTTTAATGGCAGCAATATTTCGTTATCGCTGGTAATGCCCAGCATATCTTTACCCTCTTTGGTAAACACGCCTATAATAGTAACCTTGCGGCCCATAATTTTTATTTGCTTGCCAACACCGGTGCCATCCGGGAACAGCGCTTCGGCAATATCGGCGCCAATAATGGTCACCGGCGCTCCCGTACGCGATTCGATCTCGGTAAAATAGCGGCCATCCTGGAAGTTAAAGTTCCATGTTTTATCGTGATCGTGCGATACGGCGTCTATCTGTGCACCGTCAACCGTATTGCTAAGGTATTTAACGGTGCGGTTATCAATGCTAATTTCGTACGAAAGGGCTTTGGCGGTTTGGCTGCGGCGTTCTAACTGTTCAAAATCGCGCATTTTGGGTACCGGCCTTTGCATATATTTCCACCACGGAAAGTTATCCTCGCCTACCCAGGGCCACTTTTGCACATAAATACTGTTACTGCCCAGCTTATCTACGCTTTTTTGCAGGTTGTTACGCAAGGTATCAACTGCCGACGATACCGCTATAATGGTAAAGATACCGATGGTTACACCCAATAACGACAGCATGGTACGCAGCTTGTTTTGCCTAAGTGCATCATATGCAAACAGGAAGCTTTCACGGATAAGTTTTAGTAGTATCATATCGCTATTTTGATATAACCGGATACACCGGGTAACATTGATTTTTGCCTTGCTTAAAAACAGTATTGGTTAGACGGTGTTAAGGGCTTTAAGTTACAGTTATTTTTGATTTAAACTTTAACAGTGTACCCTCATCAAAAAAAGCGTGGAAAATAACAAAAATTCCGTACATTTGCGCCCTGAAAATTCATATATATAAGCATGAAATTATCTCAATTTAAATTCAATTTACCCGAATCATTAATTGCTCATTCTCCGTCAGATATCCGTGACGAATCACGTTTAATGGTTTTACACCGCGATTCGGGCAAAATTGAGCATAAAATATTTAAGGATGTATTGGATTACTTTGACGACCAGGATGTAATGATCCTGAACAATACAAAAGTATTCCCGGCGCGTATGTATGGCAACAAAGAAAAAACCGGCGCTACCATCGAAGTTTTTTTGCTGCGCGAACTAAACAAGGAACTTCGCCTTTGGGATGTTTTGGTTGACCCTGCCCGTAAGATCCGCGTAGGTAATAAGCTATATTTTGGCGACGACGACCTGCTGATTGCCGAGGTTGTAGATAACACCACATCCCGCGGCCGTACCATCCGCTTTTTGTTTGACGGTACCGACGAGGAGTTTCGCCGTAACGTAGAGATCTTGGGTGAAACACCGCTTCCAAAGTACATAAAACGCAAGGCTACTGCCGAAGATAAAGAACGTTACCAAACCATATTTGCCAAGCACGAAGGCGCAGTTGCCGCCCCTACTGCCGGCCTGCACTTTAGTCGCGAGCTGATGAAACGCCTTGAATTAAAAGGTGTAGAATTTGCCGAAGTTACCCTGCACGTGGGTTTAGGTACCTTTCGCCCGGTTGAGGTGGAGGACCTTACCAAGCACAAGATGGACTCTGAGCAGTTTATCATCGAAGACAAACAAGCCAGGATAGTAAACCGTGGCATCGAACGTAAAAAACGCATTTGCGCGGTTGGTACAACCTCTATGCGTGCTGTTGAATCGGCAGTATCGGCAGGTAAAATACTAAAACCGGCAAACGACTGGACCAGCAAGTTCATTTTTCCGCCGTATGAGTTTAGTATTGCTAACACCATGATCACCAACTTCCACACGCCAGAATCAACCCTGTTGATGATGGTTGCAGCATTTGGTGGTTACGACCATGTAATGAACGCTTACGAAGTAGCGGTAAAAGAAAAATACCGTTTTTACAGCTATGGCGACGCGATGCTGATTATTTAAGCTTCGCTTGATTTGAGATATTAGATTTGAGATATGAGACAGAAGTCCATATCTCATTTTTGTTTTATAGCTTTGGTTTATCAATAACAGAAAATGCCCGGTCTCAAATCTAAAATCTCAAATCTCAGATCTACCTATGCAGTTATCGTTGCAGGTGGTTCGGGTAGCAGGATGCAGTCGGCGCTGCCCAAACAGTTTATCGAACTTTGTGGCGAGCCGGTGCTGATGCACACCATCAGGGCGTTTTACGAGAGCCGGTCATCCCCCCAGATCATATTGGTTTTACATGCGGGGTATCACCAGATGTGGGAATCGCTTTGCGGCAAACATAACTTCATTATTCCTCATACAATAATTGCAGGTGGCGAAACCCGTTTCCATTCGGTTAAGAACGCGGTTGACCAAATTACAGGCAATAATGTATTAATTGCTGTACACGACGCCGTGCGGCCACTTGTAAGCCATGATATCATTGATGAGGCTTACCGATGCGCCGCAGAACATGGCAGCGCCGTAACTGCCGTTAAAAGCCGCGACTCGGTAAGGCAGGTAAAGGATGGAATATCGGCAGGCGTAGATCGCGACAGCATATACCTGGTGCAAACGCCGCAAACGTTTCAATCGGTATTGCTGAAAAAGGCTTATGAGCAACCATACTGCGATAGTTTTACAGATGATGCCTCGGTAGTGGAAAAAAGCGGCATCACCATCAGGCTGATAGAAGGCAGCTATAGCAATATCAAGATCACCTTCCCCGAAGATATAGCCATTGCCGACTCGCTTATAAACAAAAAAGCCACCATCCGTTAGTTAATGCGGATGATGGCTATAAGTATTTGGATTTATCAGGCCCTTCTTATTACGCCAAGTAATAAAGCAATAAATGCTATTACCAATAAAACGTGAATAATGTTACCGCCAA
>NZ_SEWG01000010.1 GCF_004168255.1 Mucilaginibacter terrigena
TCAAATTGTAAAAAGTATAATACAACCAGGCAGTAATGTCCAGATAACACAAAGTACTGACAAACAAGTAAATTTAGCGCAAACATGCACATCATGGTATTATTGTACTATCAGCACACTGGATGGTTTCCCCACAAGCGTTCAATGCTTTTACGGAGGCCTTGATTGTTATGACCTGCCAATTGATACAAGTTCGCCAGGCATACCACCAACAAGTGGCGGCGGTGATTCGGGAGGTGGCGGATCGGGTGGTAATCCGCCTAACCCTTGTGCCGGTCAGAATCCATCAAGTATTAAAAACGGTAAAGTTATTAACTCCATAAAAATAAATTTAGTTAACCCGGGTGATGGTGGCTTTCCGCCTCCTGTATCGCCTGATCCATGCACCATACCACCATCTCCGGAAGACCCTTGCGCTAAAATGAAAAAGCAAAAGCAAAAACTTCCAACTAATTTCACTGCAAAAAACACAGAAATTTTGGCAAAACCGGGTAACAATGAATATGGTACTGATTTAAAATTAGCAAATTTAACTTCTAATACCTATGTTAATACACCAATTACGACGATTAATTCACCAAATTCCTGGTCACCCAATTTTACTTGGAATAGTACAAGTGGATATACTATAGGTGCTTCACATAGACATCCAGCGGGGAATGCACCGTCTCCAAGTGATGTTTTGGCGTTGGTAAATAATTTGAGCAATCCTCAATTAGTGTCCGCTGGAATAACTGCTAAAGCTTTTTACAAGGCTAATGCATATAGAACTATCCTTACGAGTTCCACAACATACATTATAACGGTAAATGATTGGGAAAAATTGCAAAATTATCAAACTCACGCAGACGAACTCGATGATATCTTTATAGATATTGCTGTACAATATCAAGTAGATAACAATGTTAGTCAAAATATAGCAACAGAATATGCGTTAGCTAAATTATTTGGAGATGCTATAAATGTTTTTAAAGCACCTAATTCCTCAATAAATTTTGCAGTTGCTGGTATTGATCAAGATGGTAAATTAATTCTTATTTCTTGTCCTAATTAAACTAAATTAAAATGAAAAATATAATTTTAATAATTGCTCTAAGCATAATAAGTGCAACTACATGTAAGGCGCAAATTGCGTACACAAGCGATCTGGTTAAAGTCAATTTACCTAATGGTACATTTAAATTGAACAAACAACAAGTTGATGCAATTTCTAATGTTAAATCGGTAAATAAAATAGTAAAAGTGTATCCGCACAATCTTTATAAAAAGGATAATATACTATTGGGATTTAATAATGTAAATCAAGATTCAATAAATAATAACCTGCCTGGGGTGAAAAAATTTATAGACCAACTATATCTTTCATCGGAAAGTAAGCCTAACAGGACTTATGAGTCGATGATAAAAAATACTTATAATAATAACCATGCCCTCATTGTTAGGTATGATATTAAAAATACAGGACATATTCGTTTCTACTGTCAGAACGCATCAAAAACGCTTATTCTATCGGGTAAAATAGAATATAGTAAACTAGATTCAGCTAAAGCTAACTCACTTTTAGAAGAAGTATTAAAAAATATCCGATTTACAAAATAACGATATCGCATTCGCTCGGCTCCAGCCGGGTGACCATTATTACAAGGCCTCTGGCCGCATATTTACGGCGGCAGGATGCCGCCTAATAGTCGTCACCCGGCTGGAGCCGAGCGACTGCGGGGACCCGGCGATGCCTTGCATACGGACGCAGGGTCTCGTTCCGAAGAGCCTGCGAGGACGGTAATGTATATAAAATTTGATACGTTTTCCTAACACTCCGGCAAGCTTATCGGGATATTAATCGCCAACCCGCCGTCTGATGTTTCTTTGTATTTGGAGTTCATGTCCTGCGCGGTTTGCCACATGGTGCGCACCACGGCATCAAGGCTTACTTTTGCTTTATCGGGGTTGGTTTGCAGGGCCAGCTGGCTTGCAGTTATGGCCTTTATGGCCCCCATGGTGTTACGTTCGATGCAGGGCACCTGTACAAGCCCGCCAATAGGGTCGCAAGTGAGGCCAAGGTGGTGCTCCATGGCAATTTCGGCAGCCATTAATACCTGTCGCTGGCTTCCGCCCAAACATTCGGTAAGCGCCGCTGCTGCCATGGCAGATGATACACCGATCTCAGCCTGGCAACCGCCCATCGCGGCGGATATGGTAGCGCCTTTTTTGAAGATGCTGCCTACTTCGGATGCGGTTAGCAGGAACTGGATGATGCGCTCCTCGTTAAAACCATCGCAAAACGAGATATAGTATTGCAAAACGGCGGGTATAACCCCGGCGGCACCGTTGGTTGGCGCGGTAACTACACGGCCAAACGAAGCGTTTTCTTCGTTCACGGCCAGCGCGAAACAGCTTACCCAATCGAGTATGTTCTGGAAACCGTTGCCGGTTTGGCGCATGGCCTGCACCCACTCGGCATAGTTGGTATAAGTTTTATTTGTAAGCAAGCGCTTATTTAATGCCGATGCGCGGCGCGCCACGTTAAGGCCGCCCGGCAGGTTACCGGCAGTATGGCAGCCGCGGTACATACAATCGCGCATTACCGTGAATATATTGAGCACTCCGCTACGGGTTTCCTGTTCGCTGCGCCAGGCCAGTTCGTTCTCCATTACCACTTCGGATATTTTTAGCCCGGTTTTTATGCACCAGTGCAGCAGGTCGCCGGCGGTATCAATGGGAAAGGGCAGGTCGACTTCCGTTTTTTGCTGGGTTTGCGCGCCCTCTTTTACCACAAAGCCACCACCTATAGAGTAAAACGTGGCCGATACGGCGGTTTCGTTACTCAAAAACGCCTGGAAGGTTACCGCGTTGGGGTGGTAAGGCAGGCTCTCGGTAAACAAAAACAGCATATCATCGTCGGCAAAAAAGCTTACTTCTTTATTGCCGCCTAAAAGTAATTTATGGGTATTGTTGATGCCGGCAATTTTGGTATCTATCTGGTCAACCTCAAAAGTAACCGGGTCATCGCCGCTAAGGCCAAGCAGTATGGCAATATCGGTACCGTGGCCTTTACCTGTTTTGGCCAGCGAGCCATAAAGCAGTATTTTAACCTGTACAACCAGCGGCAGCGCATCCTGTTGTATCAACAAGTCAACAAACTGCTGGGCGGCACGCCACGGGCCAAGCGTATGCGAGCTGGATGGGCCTATGCCTATCTTAAACATATCAAATACAGAAATTTGCTCGCGTTGTTGCATCGGCATAAAATTACGGATAGTATCGGAGATTTTTTTGGGTGAAATTGTTTAAACAGCACGAAATAAATAAAACTTCTTTTTATATTTAAAAATCTCAAACCTTAATTTACAAAGCATGAAGTATTATTTTATGGTCCTGCAAAAATACGCACAGTTTAGCGGCAGGGCCCGTCGTAGCGAGTATTGGTATTTTGCATTATTCAGTACTATTATCAGTTTAGCTTTAAAGTACGTCGGTATTGCGGCGGGGTCACCTTTTTTAGACAGCATTTATTCGTTAGGTGTAATTATCCCTTCTATAGCAGTTGGCGTACGCCGTATGCACGATGTTGGTAAAAGTGGCTGGTTTATTCTTATCCCTCTTTACAACTTAATTTTAGCTTGTACAGACGGCACCCCGGGCGACAACGAATACGGCCCTGACCCTAAAGGCCGCGAAGGCTTTGGCGAGTGGGATTATCAAAAACCTACTGACGTTGAAACTAACGCTTAATGATATTATTTATTGAATTTTGCAGCCGCTTTAGTTTTATACAGTGGCTGCAAAATCATTTAATACCCTGCCCTTTTAAACAACTTACAGGTTTAGATTGCCCCGGTTGCGGCCTGCAACGATCAGTAATTGCGTTATTACACGGCGATATTTACCAAAGTTTTAAATATCACCCGGCAACAATCCTTCTTATATTTTGTGTCGCGGCTTCCATCTCCGGCAAAAACATTTCCGTTAAAAATACGGATGTAAAACGATACGCCTTTCTGGCAACGATAACTTTGTTTACCTGCAATTATCTTATTAAAATAGCAATGCTTATAATAAACTACTAAAGCTGCGTATTGCCCACATAGTGGTTATAATCGTTAAGTACCATCACTAAAAATTGATATTCGTTAACGTTGGATGGGTAGCTTACATTCAAAAACTTTTTTATTTTTATTGCCAGCTTATAAACCAATAAACTGTTGCGGGTGCGGTTAAAGTTTTTGATAACATCATGTATCAATACAATATCCCTGTCGGTTAATTGTGCAACCTCGGCAAACGCGGGTTCATGATCTTCTGGTGACGGGGCAAAAACCAACTCGTCAAAATTATGGCTTGGGGTGGTTTTAACTACAGATGTACCGGCTACTATATCGCCTATACGCTGCTTGTTATCGGTAAAGGCAACGCACAACACCGCTGCAGAGCCAAAGCTTATGCCCATATCAATTATCCTAAAAACCCATCTAAGCAAATACTGCCCAACCGTTGGCCTGCCACCATTAAGGCTTATCACCTTTATTTTTAACGAGCGTTTACCAAAACTTTGCCCATTCATAAATAACTCGCAAACCAGGTCATAAAAAACGCTTAATGCCAGCCATATTACAATGGTTATGATCCCTACGGTTTCGTTAGCATCCGATCCATAATTATCCCTTATGAAAAGCGTTATAGTAGTTATCGCGATCGAATAGACTATCATAAATAAAAAATAATCTATAAGCCGCGCGGCAATCCGGTCGCTAAAGTTTGCTACATCATACTCAATATTGATGTTTTGGGTGGTTGTTATTTTTATAGTGGGCATGTAACAAATATATATTGCCAAAGTAAATATTTATAGCTGTTAATTTAATTTTTGTTGTTATTTTAACCACATAAATCAACCGCCGCTGCAAAATGCGAGAAGCCTTATTTGTAAAGCAAAATAATACACGTTGGACGGAGTATAAAAACACGACAACCAAAAATCCGGACGAGCTTGCCGATAGGTTTATTGCTATAACCGATGATTTGGCTTATGCAAAAACATTCTATCCCGAATCTAAAACTACGGCTTACCTAAATAAACTGGCGGCTGGCTTTCATCATACCATCTACAAAAACCGCAAAGAGAATAATAACCGTTTCTTGTTATTTTGGAAGTTTGAATTACCCTTGATTTTCAAGAGGTATCATAAGGAGATCCTTTGGTCGTTCTTTTTTTTCATGACCTTCTTTTTTGTGGGAATGATATCTGCAAAATACGATGATACTTTTGTAAGGCTTATTATGGGCGATTCTTATATAGATATGACCAGTGCCAATATTGCAAAAGGCGACCCATTTGGAGTTTACAAGGACAAAAGTACTTTTTGGATGCTTTATGGGATTGCAAGTAACAACCTGTACATTACTGTTGTAACTTATGTAACCGGGCTGTTTTTTTCGTTAGGTACGGTTTTCATCCTTTTTAAAAACGGCATTATGCTGGGCGCTTTCGAATACTTTTTTATCTCGAAAGGTTTGGGCCTCCAATCGGTATTGGTGGTGTTTATACACGGCACGCTCGAAATTTCGGCCATTATTATTGCCGGTGGTGCAGGGCTGGTGTTGGGTAACAGTATATTATTCCCAAAAACTTATACACGCATGGTATCTATGATGAAGGGCGCCAAAGACGGTATTAAAATAATAGTGGGCATTTTGCCAATTGTTGTGGTAGCCGCCATATTTGAAAGCTTTTTAACCCGCCACACCGAAATGCCTGCATGGTTAAGCATATTTATACTTACTGCTTCATTTTGCTTTATTGTATGGTATGTTGTTATTTACCCTATTTATCTTTCTAAAAAATTAAACTATAATAATTAATGCTACCTAAGGTTGAGTTGGTGAGGATACGGAAGTTAAGCGAAGTGGTGGATGACAGCATCCTGTTTTTAAAGCAAAACTACCGCCCGTTGTTAAAAGCATATTTTTATATATGCGGGATGTTTTGGGTTGCAGGCATTGCAAGCGCTATGCTTAGCCAAACCCAAATGTTTCAGCTGCAAGCCAGGGGCGAATCTGCCTTTAGTTACACTTTTATTATAACCATGGTGTTGGTGTATATTAATTTCCTGCTCACAACACTTACCACCCTATCCTACATATCGCTATACCAGCAGTATGATAAGCAGCCCCCAAGTGTAGCGGATGTTTGGTCGTACGTAAAATATTACTTTTTGCGGTTGCTGGGCAGCGCGGTTGTATTGCTTATCATCAACGCGCTGGCGTTTTTACTGTGCTTTTTTCCGGGCATTTATTGCATCCCGCTAAATATGCTCATTATAACCGTTATGGTTATAGAGAATGCCGGGCTACGCTATTCGTATAACAGAGCCAATCAATTAATAAGTAAGAACTGGTGGACATTAGTAAGCTCCCTTTTAGTTATCACCTTCGTTAACGTAGCAGCATTGGTGTTAATTTGCATCCCTGTTTCCATTATTTTTTTCCTGATATATTTTTTCGCACATATGGATGATAAGAACGCGTTTTATCTTGCGTTATCGTTCACAGTTAGTTTTGCTCAGGTGCTTTACCTGTTACCTGTTATTGTAACGGCATTAAGTTTTTACAGCTTTAACGAACAGCAAGACGACAACAGCCTTTTAAAACGTATTAATATGTTGGGCACCACTACTGCACATAACCCGGACGACCTGCCCTTAGAGGAATATTGATATGCGCAGGTTATTATTATTTTTTACAACAACTTTTTTACTTGCCCTAAATGTTTTAGGCAAGCAACCTCAACCTATGGTAATACCCAAGGTTGCCAAAAACAATTTTAAGGGCGTTGTTAAGGCTGATAGTTCAACCATTGTAAAACGCGGTTTTAATAACGAGGCCTTAAATAACTATAAAAAGCTTAAGGATTTTGATTATACCGAAGTTAAAGGCACAAACTTTTGGGAAAGGTTTTGGGACCGGGTGTGGCAATTTATTTTAAAAATATTCAGCAAAAAGGGGAAAGCATCTACGGGCGGCAATAAAATTTTAGGTGATATTTTAATGATAGCAGCATGCGTATTCATTATTTACGCGCTGCTGAAAATGCTTAAGCTCGACGGGTTATTTAAGCGTAAACCTAAAGATGCAACCCTTGCTTATTCAGAATCGGCAGAGGATATTAACATCATCGATTTTGATAAAGATATTGCTAATGCTACGGCTATCCGCAACTATAGGTTGGCTGTAAGGCTACTTTACCTGCAAAGTTTAAAACTACTTAATGATGCCCGCCTTATTGATTGGCAAATAAGTAAAACCAATAGCGTATACATACACGAAATAACCGACGCCGCTCAAAAACAATCATTTAAATTGCTTACCCGCCAGTTTGAATATGTGTGGTACGGAGATTTACCAATAGACAATAATTCATTTAAAACCATAGATGCTTTATTTAGCGATTTTAGGAGGATGCTTAAATGAAAGGTTATAAAGCATACCTTGCGGGCATCACTATTTTGTTGATACTCTATTTTGTAGCCGAATACAACCGACCAAAAAGTATTAACTGGGATTCGACACTAAGGCGTGCCGATAAAATACCTTACGGCACATATATTTTGTATAAACAGCTGCATGATATTTTCCCAACGGCCGATGTTAGCAACACCAACAAATCGTTATACCAGGTTTTTAATGCCGGGGATACATTAGCGGGCAATTATCTCATCATAACAAACTCCACCAATATTGGTAAAGAAGATTTTAAGGCGCTTACCAAATTTATCAGTAGCGGCAATTCGGTTTTTATATCGTCTGATAGCTGGAATGATTACCTCTCAGATACGCTTGATCTTACAACTACCCACGAATTTGAAAAAGGAAACATCGGCCTTAATTTCACCAGTCCATCGCTTAAACAAGTTGCCGATTACAAATTAGATAACCGTATTGCAAACAGCTATTTTAACAGTTTTGATACGTTAAAAGCAAAGGTTGTTAGTAAAAATCAATATGGCAAAAGTGTTTTTTTACGCTACACATACGGCAAGGGAAACTTATTTGTATTTGCAAACCCCAGGGTTTTCACAAACTATAACCTGCTTAAACCAACGGGGGCTGCATATGCTGCTAAAGTACTCTCGTATTTACCAACGGCAGATAATGTTTATTGGGACCAGCATCAAAACAACGATATAGATGTTGACGAATCTACCCTGCGGGTATTTTTTAGTTACCAGGCTCTTAAATGGGCATTTTATATAAGCCTTGGCGGCATGGGCATTTTCCTATTGTACGAAATTAAACGCAGACAACGCATTATTCCTATTGTAGAACCTCTAAAAAACTCTACAGTAGAGTTTGTGAGCGTAGTAGGGAAGGTATATTACGAGCAGCGCGATAACACTAATTTGGCCGCCAAAAAGATCATGTACTTTGCCGAGCACCTGCGTAGCGTATTCGGCTTAAAAACGGCGTTCGACCAGCAATTTATAGATGCCTTTATTAATAAAACCGGCGTTGAAGCTTCCCTGGCGAAGGACCTGATGAACCACATCAATTACCTTACCCACCAGTCGCGCGTTAGCGACCATGAGCTTATTGTTTTGAACCAATTAATTGAAAAATTTTATATCCAATCCGGATCATATGGAAAATGAGAATTTTGAACAAAGAACAGACCTTAGCAAGCTAAGCGCCGCTGTAGAACAAATAAAAGCAACCCTTGCCAAAATTATTGTTGGCCAGCAGGATGCTATTGAACTGGTGATAGCCGGCATACTTGCCGACGGGCATATCCTGATAGAGGGTGTACCTGGTGTGGCCAAAACGCTCACCGCCAAGCTGGTTGCCAAGGCTATAGATGCCAAATACTCGCGCATACAGTTTACGCCCGACCTGATGCCGTCGGACGTGCTGGGCACATCGGTATTTAACCCCAAAAGCACCGCTTTTGAATTTAAGCAGGGGCCTATATTCGGTAACATCATCCTGATTGATGAGATCAACCGCGCGCCTGCCAAAACACAGTCGGCTTTGTTTGAGGTAATGGAAGAACGCCAGATCACCATCGACGGGCAAACCTATAAAATGCAGGAGCCGTTCATTGTGCTGGCTACTCAAAACCCTGTTGAGCAGGAAGGTACCTACCGCCTGCCCGAAGCGCAGCTGGACCGTTTCTTGTTTAAAATAGAGATCAAATATCCATCACTGGAAGAGGAGATTGCTATTGTTACGCAGCAGCACCAGCAAAAAACAACCGAGCAATTGTCGCATATTGATGCTATTTTGGCCGGAGCCGACATCGTTGCCCTGCGCAAACAGGTGAGGGAACTGCATGTAGAGCCTAAAATTTTAGCCTTTACCGCGCAGATCATCCACGAAAGCCGTAACAATAAGTCGTTGTTTTTGGGTGGATCGCCAAGGGCTTCGCTGGCTATAATCAATGCTGCTAAAGCTATGGCCGCTATAAAAGGCCGCGATTTTGTAACTCCGGATGATGTAGTAGGCGTAGCAAAACCTGTACTGAGGCACCGCATTATGCTTACGCCTGATAAAGAAATGGAAGGCGTAACACCTGATGAGGTGATAGCGCAGATCATCCAAAAAATTGAAATACCACGATAAACGCAGGTGAAGAACATCATTAGCCTATTTTATACAAATTTATTTTTAACCCGCAGGTTATTTACTGCCGTGGCCTGCTGCGTGGTGCTTTTCCTGCTGTCGTTTTTCTTTCCGTGGCTGGGCATAGTTCCGGATATGGCCTTTTTTGTTCTTGTATTATTGGTGTTGGCAGATATGGTAATGTTATACCGCGCTAACAAACCAATATTTGCAAGGCGCCATGCGCCCGAAAGGTTAAGCAACAGCGACGATAATGAACTTGGCATTTATATCGAAAACAAATATCTGTTTGCCGTATCAATAGGTATTATAGATGAGATCCCTTTCCAGTTTCAGAAACGAGATGTTTGGTTTAAAACCTTTTTAAACCCCGGCGAGCACAAACTAATAAATTACATACTGCGGCCTACTAAACGTGGTGAATATTCTTTTGGGCTGATAAGGGTTTATGCACGGTCGCCAATTGGCCTCATAAGCCGTCGTTTTAATTTCGACCAGGCCGAAATCTTGCCGGTGTACCCATCGTTCCTGCAGATGCGCAGATACGAGCTAATGGCCATATCAAACCGGCTGAACGAGATCGGCATCAAAAAAATTAGGCGCCTGGGCCATAGCATGGAGTTTGAACAGGTAAAAGCTTACGTTGCAGGGGATGATTACCGCACCATCAATTGGAAGGCTACCGCCCGCCAGGGTAATTTAATGACCAACTTTTACACCGACGAGAAATCGCAGCAGGTGTATTGTGTTATCGATAAATCGAGGGCCATGAAAATGCCTTTTGATGGTTTAAGCCTGCTGGATTATGCCATTAATGCCAGCCTGGTACTATCCAACATCGCCCTGATGAAGGAAGATAAGGCCGGGCTGATAACCGTTGCCGAAAAGATAGGCGCGGTTATCCCCGCCGACCGCCGCCACGCGCAAATGAACAAGATACTGGAGGTGCTTTATAAAGAGAAGACCCGCTACCTGGAAACCAATATGGAGGCACTTTACACCACCATCCGCGGGGTGATAAAACAGCGCAGCCTGGTGGTATTTTTCACCAATTACGAAAGTATGAACGCCCTGCAAAGGCAGCTGCCATTCTTAAAACGGATAGCAAGGTTCCACCTGTTATTGGTAGTGTTTTTTGAGAATACCGAACTGAAACAGCTAAGCGAGCAACACGCCGGTAATGTAGAAGAGATATACATAAAAACCATAGCCGAAAAATTCGCCTACGATAAAAAGGTTATCGTAAAAGAGTTGGCCAAGCACGGCATTCAATCCATATTAAGCACACCGCAAAACCTTACTATTAATACCATTAACCGGTATTTGGAGCTGAAAGCGAAGCAGAAGATTTAAAGTTAGTGATTAGTGGTTGGTGATTGGAGATTAGGCGGATATTTGATAAACTATTCACCAATCACTGACCTCTGATCACTAACCTACGCCATTCCCGGAAACTTAATGCCGGCGGCTTTTATATCATTAACTATTTTTTCCTGTAATACCATTTTGGTGGCCAGGAAATGGGCGGGATCTACCCAAACCCGTACGGTGAAGCGCATACCATCAGATTCTAAAAGAAGTACGCCAACTTTGGTAGCGGGCTCGCCCAAAACATTGGGTACGCCCTTGATGGATTTTTCTAAAATGCCTTTTACCTGATCGATATCCACCCCAAAATTCAGTTTAAAATCAACATCAAGGCGGCGCTTGCCCTGGCGGCCAATATTGGTTATTACTTCGTTAAAAAGCTTGCCGTTGGGTATAATAACGGTTTTGTTGTCGGCCGTAAGTATCTCGGTATAAAAAAGCTGTATACCCTGCACGCGGCCATCCTGCCCCTGGGCAATAATATGGTCGTCGATGTCAAAAGGTTTTAGCAACAGTATTAAAACACCACCTGCAAAGTTTTGCAAGGTGCCCGATAAGGCTAAGCCTGCGGCAACACCCAGCGCGCCAATAACCGTACTGATAAAAGTAAGCTGGAAGCCTATGATGTTAAACACTGTGATGATCAACACCGCATATAGCGCCGTGATAGAAAGGCTCAGAAAAAATGGCTGCAACGATGAATGGATCTCACGTTTGCTCATCCGCCTGGTAAGGCGCGATTTGATGAACGCGATTGCCCAAAGCCCAAAAAGAAAGAGGATTATTCCGAAGAGATACCTTGGCCCGTTAGTTACAAGCCAAACATGAAATTGATGATAAAATTCTTTAAGCTCCATAGATAGAAGCCAAAATTACGATTTTTTATTTACCATAGATGACCACAAACAGCTCGGGGCCTTTAAACAGCACCCATTCTACAATGCGGCTATGGATATGCTTCCGGTTTTTAACTATTTGTTTCATACCAGCACATATTCAAATGCTGTGCCTAAGTACCAAAACACCGGTAATGTTACAAAAGATTAATACAAATGCACCAAACGCTGTGCGACAGGTTAACAAAACAGTCTAAAAACATCATATATGTATTTGAAAGAGCATAAAATATTGTACAAACAAAAAAACCCTGTCTGTTTTATCAGACAGGGGTTTTTATTAAGTATATTGTCTTAAGTCGACTTTTGACTTGAGGCTTAGCAAGATTACATCATGCCGCCCATGCCGCCGCCGCCCATTGGTGGCATGCCACCTTTGTCGTCATCAGGCTCGTCTGCCAACACACACTCGGTGGTTAACAACATAGCCGCGATAGAAGCTGCGTTCTCTAATGCTACACGGCCTACTTTAGTAGGGTCGATAACACCGGCGCCAATTAAGTTCTCGTATTTATCGGTACGTGCATTGTAACCAAAGTCGGCAGTACCTTCTTTTACCTTTTGCACAACTATCGAACCTTCGATACCCGCGTTATCGCAGATCTGGCGTAGAGGCTCTTCAATAGCACGACGGATGATCTGGATACCAGTGTTCTCATCTTCGTTTGCACCTTTCAAATCTGCCAAAGCAGCTACCGCGCGGATAAAGGCAACGCCACCACCTGCAACAATACCTTCTTCAACAGCCGCACGGGTTGCGTGTAAAGCATCATCAACACGGTCTTTCTTCTCTTTCATCTCTACTTCAGATGCAGCACCAATGTACAATACCGCAACACCGCCGGATAATTTGGCTAAACGCTCCTGTAATTTTTCTTTATCGTAATCAGATGTAGTAGTTTCGATCTGCGCGCGGATCTCACCAACACGGCCTTTGATCAAATCGGCATCACCTGCACCGTTAACCAGTGTAGTGTTGTCTTTATCGATGGTGATCTTTTCGGCCTGGCCTAACATAGACAGGTCTGCACTTTCCAGTTTGTAACCACGCTCTTCAGATATTACGGTACCACCTGTTAATACGGCGATATCCTCTAACATTGCCTTACGGCGGTCGCCAAAGCCTGGTGCTTTAACAGCAGCAACTTTTAGTGAACCACGAATTTTGTTAACTACCAATGTAGCTAATGCTTCGCCGTCAAGGTCTTCAGCAATAATTAAAAGTGGTTTGCCTGTTTGTACTTGTTTCTCCAGGATAGGAAGTAACTCTTTCATTGAAGAGATCTTTTTATCGTAGATCAAAATGTAAGGGTTTTCTAATTCCACTTCCATTTTGTCTGAATTGGTAACAAAGTACGGAGAAAGGTAACCACGGTCAAACTGCATACCTTCAACTGTTTTTACTTCAGTTTCGGTACCTTTTGCTTCTTCAACAGTAATAACACCCGATGTACCAACCTTAGCCATAGCCTCAGCTATTAACGAACCAATAACTTCATCGTTATTAGCAGATATAGAAGCTACCTGTTTTATTTTGTTATTGTCTTCGCCAACGGTTTGTGATTGGGTTTTTAAGTTTTTTACAACTTCGGCAACCGCTTTATCAATACCGCGTTTTAAATCCATTGGGTTTGCTCCTGCTGCAACGTTCTTGATACCTGCAGTAACAATAGCTTGTGCTAAAACGGTAGCAGTAGTAGTACCATCACCTGCAATATCGGCAGTTTTTGATGCAACTTCTTTAACCATTTGCGCGCCCATGTTTTCAATAGGGTCTTTCAGTTCAATTTCTTTAGCTACGGTAACACCATCTTTAGTAACAGCCGGTGAACCAAACTTTTTATCGATAATTACGTGACGGCCTTTAGGGCCTAATGTAACTTTAACCGCATTAGCTAAAATATCAACACCACGCTTTAAAGCGTCACGTGCCTCAACATTATATTTAACTTGTTTTGCCATTTTATTTTGTTTGAATGTTTAAATGTTGTAAAGTTTGAATGTTATGAAATCCAATGTTAAAAGGCAACTTTACAACCCTTAACATTGAAACTTTACAACAAATTATAATACCGCGTAAATGTCAGATTCGCGCATGATCAGGTATTCTTTCCCGTCTACGTTGATCTCGGTACCTGCGTATTTTCCGTATAAAACAGAATCGCCAACCTTAATGGTCATAGGGATAAGTGCGCCAGAAACATCAGCATACTTACCGGGGCCTACAGATACTATTGTTCCTTTTTGTGGTTTCTCCTGGGCTGTTTCAGGGATGTAAATACCAGAAGCGGTTTTGGTTTCAGCAGCAGCAGCTTCTACAACCACTCTATCCGCAAGGGGTTTAATGTTTAATGACATAGTAATACTATTTTGATTTTATAATTTTAAGTTTTCGTGTAAGCTTTTCACATCAATTATGCCAAGCAACAAAATTTTTATGTATTGGCATGCTTTACTGTTTAATTGTCACTTTTTGCAGGTGTGCTTACAACCTGCTCATGTGAACGTATTGCCAAAGTGCCATCGTGTCAGTAGCTCTAATTTCAGCAAAAAAGGCTTTGGAATAATCCAAAGCCTTTTGGTGTAAGTTAAAATACTTTTTATTTTTTTGGTGTAGCCTGCGCCGGTGGAGGAGTTGTACCCGCCCCTGGCAGTGTTGCCGGTGCCGCAGTTGATGTTCCCGGTAGTTTAGAATCCTTTTTAATTTGTTCAATTAACTGGGGGTTATCTGATTTTTGCGCCCCGCCTTTAACAGATACGTTTATGATAAGCGATAATACCATTATGCTGATAGCCAGCACCCAGGTTCCTTTTTCTAAAAAATCACCCGTTTTTTGTACGCCCATTAATTGCGATGAACTTGAAAAATTTGAAGATAAGCCGCCGCCTTTAGGGTTTTGGATAAGTACAATGAATCCTAAAAGGACACATAAAATAATGGTGATGATTACTAAAATTAAATACATTTCTTTATTATATCAATTGGTTTTCTTTTCTAACTGTTCAATCTGGGATGCAAAGTAAAGCTTTTTTTCCGGAAATTTCAATATCAATTTTTTATAAGTAGCTATCGCTTTATGATATAGCATCTGGTCGCTGTAGATGCGGGCAAGGGTTTCGGTAACCAGTTCGTTCTGGTCTTCCGAGCTTTTCTTTGCCTTGTTCTCGTTATCCAGCTTATCTGCCGACAAGGGTTTTATCTGCGGCTCGGTATGTATAAAGCGTTCAATAATTACATCCTCTTTCCTGGTGTGGTCAAACTCCACCCTTGCCGGGTCGGTATCCCTGTCAACACCGCTTACTGATGTAAGGCTGAATATATTTTCGTAGTACTGTTGCTGCAATTCGTCGGTAGGGCCTGTTTTGCCGGTAGCGGGTACTGGTTCGTCATTTTTTTTTTCGGTATCGGCGGCATACGGCTGAAAGTTGCCGGCATGCTCTTTACGGGTTTTATCAAGCCACCACATAAAGGTGTATGGCATTTTATCATCATCGTAACGCGATACTTCTTTTGTTTCGGAAGCCTGCGCAACCTGTTGGGGCTGACCGGTTACGGCGGGGGCATTGTCTGCAGGGGCTATACCACGCAATTCGTCCAGCTTTTTATCAAACGACAGGTAATCGGCATTTACTATACCGCCTAATATCAGGCGTTCTTCCTGGTCGGCAATATTCTGGTCGTAATTCTGCACGGGTTCTACCACAGGCTGCGGCTGGTGGAACAGCACCGACGAAGCTTCTTCCTCTTCAGGCCCCGATTCTACATAAGGATCGCTAAACCTTGCTTCAGCTGCAGGTTCAGCAGGAGGAGTATATTCCTCGCTGGCAATTGCTTCAAAACCAATATCTTCTATACTTACTATCTCATCGTATACATCGTCCTCGATATCCTGCTGCGGGTACCCGGGTTCCCGGGGTATATTCCCGGCATCCCTTTTTGGGAAGCGCGAACCAAATACTGGCCTTTCGGGTTGTGAAGGGGCCTGCGCCGGGGTTATATTTTCGGTTGTTTCTTCTATTGCCTGTTCCGTTTCTATGACCGGCTCAGGTTCAGGGATATCACCCGCGCTATCCGTTTCGGCTGTTACCGGCAGTTCTCCGGCATCCGGGGTTTCACTGTTTTCAAACGGGTGATAAGTATCTTCTATAGTATCGTTTTCGGTACCCGATGGTTCTGAAACTTCTTCAACAGTCCCGTCTGTTCCTGCTTCAGGCCGCTGCTCAGGTAAATCCGTGGTTTCGCCGGCATCATCAGTTATAACCGGTGCAGTACTTATTTCTTCGGTGTAAGTTGTTTCTTCGTCGCTTTCGGCCCGGTCAATATCCTGCAGCTCAAGTTCGGCGGCTACAATAACTTCTTGCTGCGCAGTATTATTATCTGCGTTACCGGCATGGGAATAAACATTTGCAGGCAGGGCAATAATGTTTTCGCTCGCCACCTCTGTTATATGCCCGGGGTGGTTGATCAGTTTATGTAATGTGCGTGGGTTGTAATATACAGACGCTTTGCTCAATTGTTGCTTATCGCCCGCGCGGGCAAGCAACACCTGCAGTATCCCGCTTTGCGGATGATCGTGAACCAAACGCTCCAGGCTTTGGGCGTATGCCGAACCTGTATCGGCAGGGTTTGCCAACAAGTCCCAGAAAATCTCTTTTTGCCTGCTATCTACGTATTGATCCACGCTGGTTTTAAACTATTGTGCCTACCAATTGGCAAAGGCCCTGTTAAAAATATCATCAGTTAACTGCTTAACTATATCCTGTATCAAAGCTTGTTCCTGCGATGAACTTTCGCCCGTAAATTCTTTATATTTTGTGAACGACTCTTCAAAACTAAGAATTTTATCAGGATCGTCGGTCCTTTTACCTTCCTTATTATAAAGATACTTAACATATTTTACCTGTACGGTTATGGTTAACCTGCTGGCGCCCGCAATTGGCGGCGCGTTATTGTTGGTAGCCTGTATAGAAACCGGTGCAATATTGTAGCCTACAATGGCCCCGCTCATTACCGCATCGGCCTCGCTCCTAACTATACTGATGCTTGTTTGCGAACGGATGCGGCTTTTTAATGCCTCGGTAAAGGTTTGGCTTAAGGTACTTACTACCAATGGCGCGTTGTTTTCAAAAAACTGTATATCAATGGTTTTAAGATCCAGGGGGATGGATGCCCCGTTAAGCGATAGTTTATAGGCACATGAGTTAAAAAGCATAACCACCGAGCACATTGTTATTAAACTTAAAAAAAGCCTTTTCCTCATCTGTTTCCTATAAATCTAATTCAGCCTCACCCCAAACCCCTCTCCGGGAGAGAGGGGCTTTAAAAAGTCTCCCCTGCCGGGGGAGATTAGTGGGGGCCCGTTGTTTCCTATAAATCTAATTCTTTTATTTTACGATATAAAGTTCTTTCTGATATACCCAGTTCGTTAGCCGCCAGCTTACGTTTGCCTTTATGCTTTTTTAGCGCCTTGCGTATCAGGTCCGATTCTTTTTCTACCAGCGATAACGATTCCTCAACTTCTTCCGCCTCCTGCGTTATGTTGTAGTCGGTATTGTTATTGCCGGCGTTATTGTTAACGGGCTGTTGCAGGGTAAATTGTGCTTCGTGGTTATTGGCAGGTAATTCAATATCGCGGTACAGCTGCGTTATAGCCTGCGAGTTGTTCTGGAAATTTGTGCTAACACCCCCATGCTCGATAATTTCGGCAACCAGTTTCTTAAGTTCCACCATATCGCGTTTCATATCAAACAGCACTTTGTACAGGATATCCCTTTCAGAAAAATCATCTTTTGGCTGCTTATCCAAACGCATGGGCAGGTTGCTGCGGCTGGCTTCGTGCGGTATGTAGGTTAATAAGGTTGGCGCGGTTATCACCCGGTCGCGCTCTAAAACGGCTAATTGCTCGGCCATGTTCTTTAGCTGGCGTACGTTGCCCGGCCACGAGTAATTGATCAATACCTGTTGCGCCTCGTCATCAAGCTGTATGGGCGGGGTGCGATATTTATCGGTAAAATCTGATGTGAATTTACGGAACAGCAGAAAAATATCTTCCTTCCTGTCGCGAAGGGGCGGTATGCGCAGGGGCACGGTATTTAAGCGGTAGTAAAGGTCTTCCCTAAACTTACCTGCCTTTACGGCATCGTAAACATCAACATTGGTTGCGGCGATAACACGCACGTTGGTCTTTTCTACTTTTGACGACCCCACCCTGATGTACTGACCCGATTCTAAAACACGAAGTAAACGCGCCTGGGTGCCCAAAGGCATCTCAGCGATCTCATCTAAAAATATAGTGCCGCCGTTAACGGTTTCAAAGTAACCTTTACGTTCGCCAACAGCACCGGTATAAGCGCCCTTTTCGTGCCCGAATAGTTCCGAATCAATGGTACCCTCGGGAATGGCTCCGCAGTTAACCGCTATGAACGGCCCATGCTTGCGCGGGCTCATCTGGTGGATGATGTGCGAAAAAACCTCCTTGCCGCTCCCGCTCTCGCCGGTAATTAATACCGAGATATCAGTAGGTGCAACCTGGTTTGCAATATTTATTGCCCGGTTCAACAACGGCGAATTGCCGATAATGCCAAAGCGTTGTTTGATGTCTTGAATATCCATATTTAAAAAGAGTCAAGATGTTAGAGTCAAGAATCAAGAAATCGCTTCGGTTTTTAAAACGTATTCTCTAAAAGAGAATATCATTCTTTGAACCCCGGATAAAAGCTCCAGGCAGTTTCTTAATTTTTCTTCGGACCCATAATTTCTTCGCTCACATATCAATAATTGTGTTTCGAGTTCAAAAGATGAAGATATCGATATAGATAAGAATTCCGCAAAGTGCTTATTGGTGTTTTTTCCTGAACCTTCTGCGATGTTTGAAGGGACAGAGCAAGAGCACCTATTAATTTGATCTATAAGATTGTATCTTTCATAACTTGGTAATTCTTTGCAAAAATCAAAAGTCATGTCTGTTAAATCCATTGCTTTCTGCCATACTTTTAAACTCTTAAGGTTATGTCTCATGCAATTTCCCTGTCTTGGCTCTTGATTCTTGTTTCTTGATTCTATCCTACAATTTTCCCAATCAACGTAGCCGATGTAGTTCTTTCCACCAATACATTTACATATTGGCCTGGTTTGTAATTTTCGCTTACCGGGAATATCACCATGGCATTCTGGTCGCTGCGGCCGCAGTAGTCTTTGTCAGATTTTTTGGAGTAACCTTCTATCAGCACTTTTTCAACCATGCCTATCCGCGCCTGCATCCTGTAGAACGAATACTCCTGCTGCTTGGCTACAATTTGCGCCAGTCGTTTTTGTTTTATTTCCTCCGGGATATCATCCGCGTAGCGTTTGGCGGCTAACGTGCCGGGCCTTTCGCTGTATTTAAACATGTAGGCAAAATCATACTTCACATAATCCATCATGCTTACGGTGTCGTTGTGCTCGTCTTCAGTTTCGGTGCAAAAACCTGTAATAACATCTGTTGAAATGGCGCAACCCGGTATTATCCTGCGGATAGCATCAATACGGTTGATGTACCAATCGCGGTCGTAAGTGCGATTCATAATATCCAGTATGCGGCTATTACCGCTTTGTACCGGCAGGTGTATATAGTTACAAATGTTCTCGTATTTAGCAATGGTATACAAAACCTCGTCGGTAATATCTTTTGGATGCGATGTAGAAAAACGTACGCGTAACTCCGGACTAACCAAAGCCACCATCTCTAACAGGTTGGCAAAGTTTACCACCCCAGCCCCCTCTAAATCCCCTCCGCTGGTTAGCGGAGAGACTTTTTGATTAGCTTCCTCAGAACCCTCTCCTTCGGAGAGGGCAGGGAGAGGCTTCGTCCATTTATACGAATCCACATTTTGGCCAAGCAAAGTAACCTCGCGGTAGCCGGCATCAAAAAGAGCCTGGCACTCAGCAACAACCGAGTATGCATCACGGCTGCGTTCTCGGCCACGGGTAAACGGCACCACGCAAAACGAACACATGTTATCGCAGCCGCGCATTATGGATACAAAGGCATTAATACCGTTGCTGTTCAACCGCACCGGGCTAATATCCGCGTAAGTTTCTTCGCGGCTAAGCAGTACGTTAACGGCACGCTGCCCACTATCCACCTGTTCTATTAAGTTTGGCAGGTCGCGGTAGGCATCGGGGCCAACCACAACATCAACCAGTTTTTCTTCTTCTAAAAATTTGGCTTTTAAACGCTCGGCCATGCAGCCCAGTACGCCAACCACCATACCGGGGTTTTTAAACTTTGCCCCGGCAAATTCTTTCAGGCGGTTACGTACGCGCACTTCGGCATTCTCGCGTATCGAGCAGGTATTTATAAAAACCACATCGGCATTGTTAAAATCTGCTGTGGTTTCGAAGCCTTTTTCGGCCAGTATCGAAGCTACTATCTCACTATCAGAGAAGTTCATGGCGCAGCCATAGCTTTCTATATAAAGCTTACGGCCATTGTGTTTACCAACAGGCTCTAATATTAAAGCCTCGCCCTGCCTGCTCTCGTCATGCACTTTATCCGGAATAAGCAAATCCATTGTCATCTAAAAAATTGAACCGCAAAAATACATAATTTTTATATAATGATGTGACAGTTTGTCAGCGTTTAACAATTTCCGTTTTCTGTTGTTGTATCACCTGAAGCCGCCATAGGGGTCGCTGCATTGATAAATATTTAAGCGAACAAAAAATGGCTGTTAAATTTTTAAAGCACAAGTGGCAAAAAGTACTGCTTATAGTAGTTGGGGTATTGGTAATACTGGTACTTATACCGGTGCTGTTCCTTAACAGCTTCCTGGCGCCCAAATTATCCGGCAAATTAAAAGAAGCGGTATTAAAAGGCACCGATAGCCTTTATACTATTGATTACACCGACCTTGACCTGAATATTTTGCAGGGCAAAGCAGTGTTATATGGCATTACCTTTAAGCCCGATACCGCCGTTTACAACCGCATGGAAAAAAGCGGCACCGCCCCCGGTAGCTTGTACGAGCTGCATGTAAACCGGCTTATTATTTCCAACGCGCACCCATTTGAGCTTTACTTTAAAAAGAAGCTTAATATTGGCCGAATTGCGCTGAACGAACCCGAGATACGAATAAATAAGTATGCAGAGAAGAAAGCAGATACCGCTAAAAAGGACGACAGAACCCTTTATCAAAAGATCTCGAAAAGCCTTAAATTAATACACGTTGGCGAAATACTTTTTACCAATATCAATTACAAGCAATTTAATTACACCGGGCCCAAAGTAGCCAAATCCGAATTAAAAGAAATGGATGTAAAGGTGACTGACCTGCTGATAGATTCGGCCACCCAAACAGATACTTCGCGCTTTTTATATTCAAGGGATATTACTACAGAGCTGAAAAATTATAATAGCAAATCAGCCGATGGCTTATATAATTTCAAGGTTAAATCGGTAAAGTTATCAACCCAAACAAAAAAATTAACCATAGCCGGGTTAGATCTTAAACCTATTGATCATACCCTGTTTTTTCAAAAAAGTAAAAAGGACCGTTTCACCCTCCGCATGCAGGATATTACGCTTTATAACTTTGATTACATCACTTATCAAAAATCGCAAACTATTGATGTTAAAAAGATGGTGATAAATAAAGGGAAATTTGAAGTGTTTAGCAATTATAACGGCCCGCTGCAAACTACCGACAGGCTGGTTACTTTCCCGCATTGGGCCATCCGCCACGCTATTAAAGCTACGCTGAATATCGACACGCTTGATTTGAAACACATGAGCGTAATGTACTCGCAGCTTAACAAAGCGTCTAAAAAATTTGGGCATTTAAAGTTTGACAACATCAACGGCCGGTTTCTTAACCTCACCAACCGTAAGGAAGATCTTGCAAAGAACAACATTACCACGGCTAACCTTACCAGCTATTTTATGGGCAAGGCAAAGCTTGATCTGCATTTTGTTTTTAACCTGAACGATGCCACTTACAATTACGCTTACAAAGGCCACCTGGCACCGATGAACATGGCCGATGTTAACCCGGTTTTAATGCCGCTATCGATGGTTAAAATAACATCGGGCAGGGTAACAAGCTTTGATTTTAATGTGCATAGCACACAAAAGGTATCAAAAGGTACAGTATCGTTTTTATACCACGACCTTAAAGTTGATGTACTACGGCCTGATTATACCAAAAAGACCCTGATAAGCGCACTGGCCAATGCCGTGATCATTAAACACGACAACCCCGATGATGGCGACAAAACACCTCGGCTGGCAAATGTAGTTTATATCCGCCCGGCTAATTTCCCGTTCTTTAAAACGGTGTGGCATGTGCTGCTCAACGGCATAAAAAACTGCGCCGGCGTTGGCCCGGCACAGGAGAAAAAACTTAACGGGCAAGCCGATACCGGGGATAAAAAAGAACAGGAAAAGATCATCAAAAAAGCTGTTAAAGAAAAGGAAAAAGAGGATAAGAAGTTTAAGGAAGCGGTGGAGGATAAAAAGAAGGGGAAGAAGGATTAATTAAATTTCCTTGTCATTCTGAGCGAGAGCGAAGAATCCATTCACGAACTGTGCAATCGCCTACATCCATGGCGGCGAATAGATGCTTCACTATGTTCAGCATGACAATTACTTTCCCTATTGTAAAAGCAACTTCAAATTAATACCAAAGTTGGTGAAAGAAGTATTAAACGCCTGCGAGGTGTAAGGCTTGGTGATGTTACTATCGTAAAACAAATTGAGGTTAAAGCGCTGATTGATCACATAATCGATAGAAGGCCGCAGGGTTATGTTTTGCGCGCCAGATGATACCTCGGCAGCGGGCACATCGGCACGGTAAATAAGCGTTTTATTATCCCGCACCGCTACATCAAGCTTAAAATTGATATCATTATTGGTACGATTGCCGGTGCCGAACAATCCCCATGGCATCCTGAAGTTTTTTGGGCGATAGCCAAAGCCGAATACCAATATGTTTTCTTCCTGCTGCGCCAGCTGGCTATTCAGCAGGCTTAGGTTTAACGATCGCGTTTTACGGTACTCAAAATTAGCGGTCATGCTGTTTTTAAAACGGACGTCGGCACCAAGCAACGGTACAAACTGCTCAAATATGGCCACTTGCGAAAACTGGTAAAAAGGCAGGAAATCGTTATTAAAATCCCTTGAACTTGCAGCCCCGTTTGCTTCCTGGTATTGCAGCAGCGTGGTGTAGCTGCTTACGTTATACGATGACCGGTACCCATGCTTCAGGTCGAACGACTCGAACAGGTCGGCGAAAAATGGCAGCCTGCCCAGGCCGCTGTATGATATTTGCCAGTTAGGAATAGGGATGCCCGGGAACTGGCTGGTGCTTGATGAACCTGCATCCTTACCTGAATATGCCGCCAAAAATGCAGGCACCAAAACGTTTTGCGCATTAGGCCCGTAACCATCGGCAAACCCACCCCCAGCACCGGCCGAATTTGGATTGGTGCGGCCCAGCCTTTGCGAAATTACGGTACGGTTCTCTAAAAACTTCTGGTACGTTGCCGATGTATTATTGATACCACTTGATTTGGTAAAGGCCGTAGCCAGCGACATGAACGAGATGCTATATGTACCCGATGTTACCGGGCTAAGGTTTTGTATACTGTTGGTTGATGCCAGGTATTTAAAGTTGGTTTGATAGTTGCGGTCCTGCGTTTTAAAGGCGATAAGCTCGATCCGAAGATCAGATATAGGCTCGATGATACTGCGCAGGTGTATATCCTCGTTAAACGATTTAATATACAGTTGGTTCTGCAGGGTATCTTTAGTTATCCATCCGTTGGCTACCGCTTTATCACGCAAATCGGCCTGGCTGCCCAGCAGGAAGCCAATGCCCGGCGCATCGTAGGTCAGGTCCTGCCCAAAAAGGTTTGATTGCGGCAAATATCCCGGCAGGAATGTACCCTCGGTACGGGTGTAGGTACCGCTGATGTTTTTGATCCCTGTTAAAATGCCGAGGAAGAATTTGGCGGCGCCCGTTTTCTCGTTCTTACCCTTACGCAGCGCGCTAAACTTGTTGTAAAAGTTAGCGAAATTAAGGTTCGGGTTCAACTGTATGGTGCGCGCGTTCTGGATGCTGTTACCTACATCATAACTTGGGTTGTTTATAGCAAACTCGGGCTGGCTTTGCCAGTTAAAGTTTGTACTGTAACGTACGGTTAAAGCGGTCCAGTCAAGGCCGGGTAATTTATTTACCGGCGCGGTCCAATTTAAATTAATGGTATGGTTATAGTTAGTGGTACGGCCCAGTTTCCAAAGGTTTTCCCAGAGCGTATCGCGTTTTAAACCGTTCAAACGGCCTGCCGGTTCATCCACTACCGATAGGTTTGTGGCATCTATATCCAGTGTTAACGATTTTGATAAATTCCAGCCTATACCATAAACACGGGTAATGTTAAAGCTTTTGTTGAACGATGTTGGGATAGGAATAAAGTTATTAGGGTCGTTATTACGCAGGGTGTTCTCCGAATAAAAACGATCGAAATTGATACTGAAGTTTAACCTTGATGGCAATATGCTGAAGTTAAAATCGCGTGCGAGCGCAAGCAGGTTACTCTTGATGATCTTGGCAAACGGCGCGTAATATTTTGGCTCCTTGTTATAATTATAGTTAAGCGCTACCCGGTAGGTTTTGGCAAAATCATTTTCTACAATAAAATCGTGGTGCTGATATTCGGTGTAGGCGTAAGTTGCCGCAAAGTTCTCGATATCCCATAAATGCACCGGCGCGGTGGTATTGGTACGCTCTTTATGCACATTGGTAAAGTTGATGCTTTTGCGCATGGTGTAATCGGTAGTGACATTCTTTATAGAATCGCGCGCCTGGCTGGTTGGCGCCGCTGCCAGCGATTTTTTCAGTTCCACATCGGGCGACCCGGGATCGTACTGCGGGGTGCTTACCTGGGTTGATATATTTACGTAAGCCGGAATACGGATGCCGCTTTTCTCTGGGAAGAATTTGCCCAGCTCGATACTTGCCGATGCATCTATAGCCTGGTTATCGCTGCGGTTACGGTCGCTCACCCTCGAATCCAGCGTACCAAAACCAATTGTACTTTTACTGCCCGATACAGTGATGTTAGCAAAATCGGCCAGCGCGGCATCAACCCTTGCAGTGGCCGCCCAGCCGCCACGCTGGTCAAAATCGGTTAAACGCAATTCATCAAACCAAACTGTTCCGGTTTTATTCAACCCGTCATCGCCGGGCAGGCCGCCGGGTTTATACGGGTTACGCACACCCAGCATTATGGTACGCAGCCTGCTCAGGTCGGGCTGGCCTTTAATGGTTACCTTGTTACGGCCATCGGTATAAACAAACGGCACGGTAAATGGCCACGGCTGACCGTTTAGTTTGGCATTGTTACGTGCCAGTTTGGCGTCAACCAATATGGATAGTTGCAGATCCAGTTCGTTACTTTCCGGCCATATTGCGCCGGGGTCGCGTGTGCCGGGTTGTGTAATGGCCAAAGGCACTTCGTATTCGTAATAGTTGTCCTGGTAATCTACACCCAGGCGTACAAAACCGTTCAGGTCGTTATCCTTCAGCTGGTCGCCTTCGGCGTGGATAAACATCTGGATACGTTTGTACGAGCGCAGGTCATTAAAGAAGGTACGGAAAGCCGCCCTCGAGTAACCATCGCGCAGGTTGGCAACATTAAGCGATAACGATTGCTCGTTAAGCTTGGTATCGGTTTGCAGGTTATTATAATTACGCTGGCGGTTTATACCCGGTGGCACTACGTAAGGTATAGGCGAACGGTTACCATTCTCCTCAATATTTACGGCCTGCACATCAAGTGTCGAGCCATCCACAACCGGGTTGGGGATGGCAGGGTCGGCAATTACGTTTGTCTGGCTGTTTTCGTTGTTAAAGGTGCGCCACTCGCCCCTTACCAACTGCAGGGTTGCAAAACGCAGAATAGAGGTATCGGCAAAGTTGGTCATAAACATCCTCAAAAACCTGATGGCTTTAAAATCCTGGATGTTGCCCACCTTGCTTTGGTATTCGGTTATCGGGATCCTGAACTGGTACCAGGTTACGGGCTGTGTGGTGCCGTTTGGCAGTTTTATGTTTGATGTTATTTTATCATTAATGAAATTTTGGCCAACAACCATATCCTGCGGGCGGATAGATACCCTGTACTGAAAGTACTCGTCGGTTTGGCTCATGTTATTATCGCGGTTGATATCTTCGCCATCGGGCAGCGATGTTGATGCCGATGTTTGGATACCCAGCTCGGCCTGCGATTGCTCTGCTGTTTTAGAGTTGCCCTCGGTACCGTTGTATTTTGCATACCGGTCTAAGATACCTGCGCCGGCCTGGTCAAGCGCTGCGCCCTGGTAGTACTGGTAATCATCTGACGATGGGTCGTTTGAAAGTACGGCTGCTGCCTGGGGGCTTAACTGGGCCTGCGCCTGCTGTACTATCGGGGCAAACTTAACCTTCTCGTCGGCGTCGTTCAACCCGTCTATACCCACATCCTGTAGTTTGCGCGAGTCGGGATTGTTGTCAAAAGCGTTTATAACCGGCTGCAGCTTTGTTACCCTACCCCAGTTGGTCTCTTCAACATTACCGGCACTTGCGGCATCTATGGGCAAACCGTTCTCCAGGCTTTTACGGCCATCTTTCAGGATATCTTCGGATACACTGCCCAGGTTAAAGTAAAGGTCGCCACCAGCCGAATTTGGTTTGTAAATGAACGGGTCCATTACCCAAAACTCGATGTACCCTACGTTTAACGATTCAAAATCATTTGTTTCCAGTTTACGGAACATACCGCCCCACCTGTCCCTGGGGTTTTGCAGGCTACCATCGTTATTTATGCCGGTGGTAACGTAGTTATAAGGGCCACGCACAGTTGGGTAAAAAACCATGTTAAGGGTGGCAAGGCTAAGCGGCTGCCCGGTTGTCGATTGCTTGTAGGGGAATACCTCCTGCTCTATAACCTGCCTTACGTAATGGTTAGAAAGTTCGTTACGCGATACATTAGCGGTGCCCGAATTGGTGTAGAATATCGGGTCGATATTGTAAAACGCCAGGCGGGCACGGTTAAAACCATAGCTAAGGTCGTCAAACCTATCCGACTCCGGGAACATTTGCGGGGTGCCCGAGATCTGCCAGTTAACCGCGCTTTTTATATCGATAACCGAACGGCTGTTCTCAAAATCGTCCAGGTAGGATGTACCGTTTTTTGACCCTGCAAAGTTAAGCGCGCCGGGGCTGCCGGGCATCAGCTTTGCAAACTCGCCGCTAAAGTTGATGGTTGATGGCGCTTTGGTGTTAATGAACGGAATTTTATCGACCAGGCGGGTTAAGAAGCGCGATTGTGTACTGTAATTTGCATCAAGGCCCCAAATAGTGTTAGAGATAGACTCTTCGCCCACAATTTCGTTTTGGGTGATGGGCTGCTCGGTTAAATGCATAATGGTACCGCCCAATAACAGCTTATCGTTAAAATGGTAGTCGAACCGCGACCCGAACAGCGATTTTTGCTGCACGCCAAAAAGCTCGTTATTTTCTAATTTTATATTAATGCTTTGGCCTGAAGAAAGCAACGCTTGGTTTAAAACCCGGATGCGGCCTGCGCTGTAATCAATAGTATAATCGGTACCTTCCTGTAATTTTACCGAGCCGGCGGTTACCACAACAGAGCCCTGCGGAATATTCACCGCGTTCAGCTGGTACTCCGATCCGCTTTGGGAGGTGTACGTACCCTTTATCAGATACCTGTTCAGCTTAGGAAAAAATTGCTGCGCGATGGTTTTGGTAGAATCGTACAGCGGCTGATAGGAATATCGTGCCGCCAGGTCGGCTTCTGACGGTAAAAATTGTTTGGCAAGGTCGCTGCCAAAAGGCTCCAGCACCGGGAACATGATACGCCCCTGCTGCGAATCGATGGTGATGCCTTCTAAAAAGTCGAAGTAACCATCGGGGCGTTTATCATTTTGCTGATCAAGGTTATCAACGCCGGTAAGCTGCATCCAGCGTTTACTTTTGGTGTTTTGCCCCTCGTCCATTATCGTTTTTTCGATACCCGATTTATCATCCAAACGCGAAATGTTCAGTTTAAAATCAGTCGGGCTTATCTGGTAGGCACCTAACGAGTAAATGTTTTTCATCATCAGGTCCCAGGTAGGCAAATTGGTTTTAAGCAATTCGTTCTTTAACAATTTGGTGAACAGCACTGTTGGAGTGTTTGGGTCAACAGCCCTGTCGCTGCTAAACTCGCCCACCTGGTACTGCACGCCATTAACCGAATACTGGTAGGCAACCGCCAGCACTTCGTCGTTATTAAGCGGGTAATTAAGTGATATATAACCCAATTGCGGGTGCAGGGTAAATTCTTTATCGGTAAGCTTACGGGCATAGGTTAGCTTGGCATAGTTATCTGTTGCACCGGTAGCCCTAAAGTAATTGGTAACATCATTTGAATTGGTATTACGAGCCGAGGCAGGCAGGCCGTTTAAGAGCGAGTTTGATTGCTGGGCAAACCCCGGCCCTTTAAATCCCGCCGGCAAATTGCTAAAACCGGCCCCGCCTTGTACCAAAGCAGTATTATAGGGCCTATTCTCACCCAGATCGATAAAGCCTAATATATCGCGCGAATCGGTAGTTACATTGGTACGGTTGGTTGTCCAAACCTCAATTTTTGTAATATTTATATTAGAGCTGATAATGGGGATATTTGCCAGCGCCCTGTTGTAATTATTACGGAAGTATTGTGACAGAAAGAAGTGCTTGTTACTCTCGTAATCGGCAGCTGTGATGTTTATGTTTTGCTGCTGCGCGCCATTATTAATGGTTAAATTTTTAGACTGCGAGCGCTGCTGCGAGAAAATACTGGTTACATCCAGTTTACCGAATTTCAACTTGGTTTTCACCCCGAATAATGCCTGGCTGCCCGAAATAAGGGTAGTGTTCAATGGCATGCTAACGGTACCGGCCTCTATTTTCTGGATGATCTCGTCGGGGTGGCCGGTATAATCAAGCTTTATCTGGTTCTCGAACTGGAACTGGGCCTCGGTATTATAGTTGGTGGTGATCTTTAATTTATCGCCAATTTCGCCGGTAACGTTCAGTTGTATCCGCTGGTCGAAGTTAAAGTTGAACTGGTTGCGCTGGCGGGTGTTAAAAAGCGGGTTCTCGTTCTTGTTTATCTGCCCGGCCAGTATCACCTCTGCCGACCCCTGCGGGCGGATATTGATGTTAGAGCTGCCGAAGATCTGTTCAAAGGTTTTGCTCCTCACCTTCATCTGCGGTATAAAGCCCGGCTGCTGCGACTCGTAAGCGTAATTATCTGCCAGTTGCTTAAAATATTCGCGTTTTACACCCCGTTGCTGTAACAGCAGGTATTCGCCAAAAGTAAGGTACTGCGGGGAGCGGTATAGCAGGTTGCCTACACGTTCGTATAATATATATTTATTGGTAGCTGGGTCGTATTCAACGGTGCGCACCAGTCCCGGTGGGTCGGTAAAAAATATCCCCGACCGCTGCCTTTTACTTTGCGGCTCGGCAAGGCTAATCGGGCCAAGTTTTATCCCGGTATCTATCCTGGCAGAAGTAGTGGCTGTTTGCTGTTGGGTTGGCTGCGCTATGGGGCGTTGGCCAGGCACCTGTTGTTGCTGCTGACTTTGAGGTTGTTGCTGTGGCCGATTTTGCTGTTGCTGCGGGTTAGGGATCTGTTGATTGGGCCGCTGGTTAGTTGGCTGCTGGCCGGTTGTTGGCTGGCCGGTTGGTTGCTGAAATGGTGTTTGTGCAAATAATTCTCCCACCCCGCCAAAAGCAGACAAAAAGAGTATAACTACAAAAAATTTAGTAGTAAAATTTCTAATCAAGTGTATAAATTATTGCAAGGTAATTATAAGCTTTTTAAAGCAGATTTAATCAATTGTTCAACAGTTAAAACACCGTTATTTTTGCTTATTTCCTGCTCTAAAACCTTTTCTGCAAGGTTACGAACAAATCCAAGCATTACAAGGGCTGAAAGGGCTTCATCTTTTGCCGTTTTTAACCCTGGCATTACGGTAAGCGTATCCGGCCCTTCTTTTTTAAGCTTATCCTGAAGTTCTAAAATGACACGCTGGGCAGATTTTGGCCCGATGCCTTTTATGCGCTGTATGGCCGCTACATTACCCTGTACAATGGCTGCCTGTATTTCGGCAGGCGTTATAGACGACAACATCATGCGGCCCGTATTAGGCCCAATGCCCGATATCGATATCAGGTGCGTAAACAACCGGCGTTCGCCCTCGGTAGCAAAACCGTAAAGGGTGTGGGCATCTTCTTTTACATGCATCCAGATATACAGTTTGCAGCGTTCGCCCTCGGGCAATTGGCCGTATGTATTTAATGATATATTGATGTGATAGCCAACCCCTCCGGCATCAATCACCACGTGGGCACCTCCCCTAAACACTAATTTACCATCAATATAATCGTACATGCTATTTGGCTTTACGGTTTTTTGATGGTTTTGCTTCGGCGCATTTTACCTGCGCATCAATTACGGCAATGGTAACCATGTTTACGATCTCGCGAACGGAACTACCTAACTGCAGCACATGCACGGGCTTTTTCATGCCCAGCAGGATAGGGCCAACAGCTTCGGCGCCGCCAATTTCCTGTAACAGTTTGTATGCGATGTTACCCGATGCCAGACCCGGGAATATTAAGGTATTTGCAGGTGTACCGTTTAAGGTAGAGAACGGGAAATTATCGGCCAGTAACGCCGGGTTTAAGGCAAAGTTGGCCTGCATTTCGCCATCCACAACCATATCCGGGTACTTTTCGTGAAGGATGCGTACGGTTTCCCTTGTTTTTTCAGGGATATCGCCTTCGTTTGAGCCAAAGTTGGAGTACGATAGTATCGCGATACGTGGTTTAACATTAAACTGCGCGACAGAACGCTCCATCAGCACGGTAATATCTACCAGTTCCTGCGCGGTAGGGTTGATGTTTACCGTTGTATCACCAAAGAAAACAGGGCCTTTTTCGGTTATCATCAGGTACATGCCCGCAACGCGGTTTACACCGGCCTCGGTACCAATTATCTGCAGGGCAGGTTTAATGGTTGTTGCATAATCCTTTGTTAAGCCCGATATCAATGCATCAGCCTCGCCAAAATGGACCATACAGGCGCCGTAATAGTTACGGTCTACCATCATCTTCTTAGCCTCGAACAGTGTTACCCCCTTACGCTGGCGCTTATTGAACAGGAACTGTGCAAACTCAAGCGAGCGTTCGGTCCGTATCTTAGGGTCGATGATCTGGATATCGTCCAGGTCAAGCTCATTTTCCTTTATGATCTCTTTGATCCTCTCGGCGTTACCCAAAAGTATAGGTATAGCGATGCCTTCGTCCTTAACAATTTGGGCGGCACGTAATATTTTATAGGTATCAGCCTCGGCAAATACCACGCGTTTGGGGTTCTGCTTGGCTTTATTGGTAACATCGCGCAGTATTTTATTTTTATTACCCAGGCGCGATAACAGTTCTTCGTTATAAGCATTCCAATCGGTAATGGCTTTACGCGCCACACCCGACTCGATAGCCGCCCTTGCAACTGCCGAAGAAACCTCGGTAATTAAACGCTGGTCCATTGGCTTTGGAATAATATAATCGCGGCCAAACTTTAAGTTGGTAATGCCATATGCCAGGTTCACAGCTTCGGGCACGGGTTTTTTAGCCATTTCGGCTATTGCCTTTACCGCCGCTATCTTCATCTCTTCGTTTATGGCGGTAGCCCTTACATCAAGCGCACCGCGAAAAATGTAAGGAAACCCCAATACATTGTTTACCTGGTTAGGGAAATCTGACCGACCGGTGGCCATAATGATATCTTTACGGGCGGCTATTGCCAAATCGTATGAAATTTCGGGCTCGGGGTTGGCCATGGCAAAAACAATTGGGTTTTTAGCCATGCTTACCAGCATTGCAGGGGTAACCACGTTACCTGCCGACAGGCCAACAAACACATCGGCGTTTTTCATGGCATCGGCAAGGGTGGTAACATCTTTACGGTCGGTAGCAAACTGCATGCGCATGTCGTCCAGGTCCGTACGGTCGTTATTAAGTACTCCGTTAATGTCAAACATCACCAGGTTCTCTTTTTTAACCCCCAACGACAGGTACATTTTTGTGCAGGAAACCGCTGCCGCCCCGGCGCCGTTCACTACCATTTTTATTTTATCAAGCTTTTTACCCTGGATCTCGCAGGCGTTCATCAATGCCGCGCCCGATATAATGGCCGTACCGTGCTGGTCGTCGTGCATCACCGGGATCTTCATTTCGGCCTTTAGCCTGCGCTCTATCTCGAAACAGGTTGGGGCAGATATATCTTCGAGGTTTACCCCCCCAAAGGTTGGCTCAAGCGCCTTTACAATATTTACAAATTCGTCAACCGTTTTGGCGTTGATCTCCAGATCGAATACATCGATATCAGCATAGATCTTAAAGAGCAGGCCCTTCCCCTCCATAACCGGCTTACTGGCTTCGGGGCCAATATTACCTAAACCAAGTACCGCTGTGCCGTTGCTTATAACCGCCACCAGGTTACCCTTGGCAGTGTATTTATACACATCCTCTACATTATCAGCAATACGCAGGCATGGCTCGGCAACACCGGGCGAGTAGGCCAGGGTTAAATCGCGCTGAGAGTTGGTAGGTTTGGTTGGTACTACCTGTATTTTACCAGGGCGGCCTTTTGAGTGATAATTAAGGGCTTCCTGTTTACGGTTGGGTTTATTCATGGTCTCAAAAATTCAAGCGCACAAAATTACGTTAACTTTTTCTGAACTGGCTAATAAAAAAAGCCCGGTCTTGAAATACATCAAAACCGGGCTTCTATAAAAATATTTTTATCCCCTGCCGATATTTACCGCTAAACCCGGCATCAGCGGCAGCGTTGCATTATTCCCCAAAGCCTTATTCCATTGCATCAATTGTTCAACCTTTACACCATACAAGGCAGCAATGCTCAACAATGTTTCGCCCCTTTTTGTGGTATGGATAGCGGGTGTAATAACTTTACCCCCAACCACAGCCTGTTGTGCTGCTATTATGGGCTGCCTTACGGGCATTGGCGGTGGTGGCGGTACAATTGCAACATATTGAATTGGCCTGAGCACGGGTATGGGTGCGTTTAAGTCGGTAATAGCACCGCGCAAAATTTTATCGCGCTCCTTATCAATGGTTGGGATCACTATCCTGCGCGGAACAGCCGCAGTACCGTTAACCAGCTGCTGCCTGTAAGATGGGTTTAGTACGCAGATATCCTTTAACGGCATACCCAAAGCCTGTGCAACGCGGCTAAGCGATACAAATTTATTCACCATTATGGTATCGGTAACAATGGCCAGGTTGCCTGTTTGCGGTACTATGTAATGATACTTGTGGTACTTCATTACATAATTTATGGCGATAAAGGCGGGTACGTACCCACGTGTTTCGGCAGGCAGCAGTTCGCGTATCGACCAAAAATCGTGGGTGCCGGTTTGTTCCAGCGCATGTAATACATTGCTTTTACCACAGTTGTATGAGGCGATGGCCAGCAGCCAGTCGCCAAATTGCAGGTAGGCATCTTTAAGGTATGCGGCAGCGGCAACGCTCGCCTGTACGGGGTCGCGGCGGTCGTCTACATAATCGGTCATAGCCAGCCCATAGATCTTAGCGGTTTCTGACATGAACTGCCAAGGACCCGCGGCACCAACGCGCGAAATAGCATTTGGGTTTAACGCCGATTCTACGATCGACAGGTATTTGATCTCGTCGGGGATCCCGGCATCGCGGAAAGCCTTTTCGTAAATAGGGAAGTAGTATCTGGCCAGGCCCAGCATGCGGCCCATCTCGTCGCGGCGGCGCATGTAGTTGTCTATATAAGCCTGCACGTAGCCATTATAATCTAATGGCACCTCCTGCTGGATAGAATCGAGCCGGCGTTTAAAAATATTGTTTTGATAGATGGATACCGGGGCCTGTATAGCGGGCAACAGTACGTTAGTATCTTGCTGGATAAGATCTGCCGGGGCGGTGGCAAATTCAATTTTAATATCTGCTTTAACTATCTGTATAAATAACGCACAAATAATAAAAGAAAACAGTTTCTTCATACTTTAGGGTAAACTCTCAAAAAAAGTTTTGACAATTATTTACTAATATATTAAATAATTATAGCTGCATGAAATATTCAGAGAAATTAAGCAGCGCCTGCTCGTCGAAACTTTTAGTTAATAATTGTAACCCTAACGGTAAACCCTTACTGTTATTGCCCGCCGGAAGCGAAATTGCCGGCATGCCGGCCAGCGATGCCTGTACTGTAAAAATATCGTACAGGTAGGTAACTACCGGGTCTTTTTCTTTTACACCCAAAGCAAATGCCGGCTCGGGGGCGGTTGGGGTTAATATAAAATCAAAATCGTTTAAGATCTCGTTGGTTTTACTTTGGATAAGCCTGCGCACCTTTTGCGCTTTAGCATAATACGCATCATAGTACCCGGCGCTTAAAACAAATGTGCCCAGCATTATGCGCCGCTTTACCTCCTTGCCAAACCCTTCGGAGCGGGAAAGCTTATAGGTCGATTCCAGATCAGTTGCATTAGGGCTGCGGTAGCCGTAGTGCACACCATCGTAACGGGCAAGATTTGATGAAGCCTCGGCCATAGCCAAAATATAATAGGTAGGCACCAGGTAATCCAAAAACTCAAAGGAGATGGGGCTTACCGTGTGCCCATCGGCACGCAATTTTTCTATATAAGTGGTAAGGGTGGCTTTAACCTCGGCATCTACACCGGGGCTGGATAGCGCTTCCTGCAGGTAGGCTATGTTCTTTTTTCCGGTTTCCTTTTTTAAACTTTCGGACCCGGGAACCGGTTTTTGAGACAGGGTGCTGTCGTATTCATCGGCACCTGCCAAAACCTCTAACAATAAAGCAGCATCGGCAACCGATTTGGTTAATGTACCTACCTGATCGAACGACGAAGCATAGCTGATGATACCGTGCCTTGAGATGCGCCCGTAGGTTGGCTTTAAGCCTACAACCCCACAAAACGAGGCCGGCTGCCGCACCGAGCCGCCCGTATCGGTACCGATAGCCGCGTGGCACATACCCGCCTGCACCGCTACCGCCGAACCGCCGGAGGAACCACCGGAAACGCGGGTTTCATCAGCATAATTTTTTACAGGGCCAAAAAAAGAGTTTTCGTTAGCGGCGCCCATGGCAAATTCATCGCAATTACAGCGGCCAATTATAATAGCATCTTCGGCCAGCAGGCGTTCAACAACTGTTGATGAATATATAGATGTAAAATCTTTTAAAATTTTTGATGATGCGGTAACCTTGTGCCCTTTATAGCATATATTATCCTTTATGGCAATTACCATCCCGGCAAGTTTACCGCCGGTGCCATTGCTTATACGTGCATCAATATCTTTTGCAGAAGCTAACGCGCCGGCTTCAAAAACCTCATTAAAAACGTTTAAATGTGCATTTGCCTTTATTTGACGCAGGTAGCCCTGTACCAGGCCCGCTACAGTGATCTCCCCATTTTTCAAACCGCCCTTAACTTCGGCGTAAGAGGAATAGTTTTTAGCCATGGGCCTAAAATAAAAAACTTATCCGTTGAAGCATAACTATTTCAACAGATAAGTTTATACGTTTAACAGCTAAGGGTTAGCTGTACCAATAAAATCACAGAAAATTAAACCTTGGTTTTATCTTCTGTAGTAGTTGTTGTTGTTGTATTTGCAGTATTGGTTTCGCCGTTCTGCGCGTCTTTAAATTCTTTAACGCCTCTGCCTAAACCCTTCATTAGTTCAGGGATTTTTTTACCACCGAACATAATTAATATTGCAACGATGATCAGAATGATTTCTGGTGCGCCTAATCCACCCATGATTTTTAAGTTTTATGTTATGTTAATATTTTTTGTTATTATTTATATTCTTCTTCAGTTGTAGTTTTAACCGGCTCGTCATCGCCCTTGGTTAAATCAATAGTATTACGGTTGGCACTGCCGGTAACCGGGTGTTTTATTTCCTCGGGATGGTGCTCAAAAGTATCATCTTCGGCAGCCTCTTTTTTAAGTTCGGCCTCTGTTTGTTCAATAGCATCGGTAGCAACAGCCTGGCCCTCAAACGCGGGTAAAGTACCGGCAACAGGCTCGTAAGTATGCCCTGCGGGTTCTGTACCGTCATTTATTTCGGCAAGCTCTTCCTTTTTTTCTACCTTCTTGTCTTCGTAATTGTTTATCTGGTTGTTTATCTCGCGTTTAACATCTTCAGATGCATCTTTAAAATCGCGGATGCCTTTTCCTAACCCACGCGCAAGCTCGGGCAGTTTGTTGCCCCCAAACAGCATCAGTGCAGCAAACAATATCAAAATCATTTCGCTGCCGCCTATATTTAAAAATAAAAAAACTGAACTTAACATCTGTATTAAATTAAGGTTACAAATATAAACAATTAGAACAGTATAAGTTTAAATCAATTTGGTGCCAGCCAAAGCCTCGGGTCAACAAAACCTTTATCTTTATATAGCTGGAAGATAATAGTTGCATCTCCTGTTGATGCATCTACCGCCACTGTGCCAATTGTTTGTTTAGTACTTACCTTTTGCCCTTTGGCAACGTTTACTGTTCTTAGATTCTGATAAGCCGTAAAATACTCACCATGTTTTATAACTACCAGGTAGGTACCGCTAATATCCATTATAGTCCTTACCTCGCCCTCAAAAACCGCCCTTACTGCCGCGCCTGTATTGGTCCTTATTTCGTAACCTGTATTTTCGTTACGTATGCCGTCGGCATCGTTATAAGTACCAAAACCATGCACCAGCTGGCCGGCAGCTACGGGCCATGGTAAACGGCCCTTGTTGCCCAAAAAGTCGTTAGATAGCCTGGCCGCCTCGGGCGTTGAGTTCAGGATCTCGCTGTTGGTAGAGTTTTTGGTTATCGCCTTTTTTGTAGGGGCAACAACCTCGCGGTTCTCGGCCTTTGCTTTGGCAGCGGCTATTCTTGCCGCCTCCCTGGCTTCTGCTTCGGCCTTGCGCCTTGCCTCTTCTATCTCGCGCCTAACAGTATTTATAATTTCCTTGTTATTGCGCGCTATACGTTTTTGAACATCACGCTGCTGCTGTTTTAGCTCGCCCTGGTGTTTAGACAGGTTGCTGATAACCTTTACCTGGTTATTTTTTGCTTTGCCTAACTCTGCCTTTTCTTTTTCCTGGCTCTGCAGCAGTTCGTTCTTTTGTTTTTTATCCTTATCCAGTTCAACTATCTTAACATGCAAGTCCTTTTGGGTGCCCTGTATGTACCCCGCCTGCCGCTCGCGGTAGGTGCCAAACTGTTGTAAATACTTTAAACGCCTGTATGCCTGGTTAAAGTCTTTTGATGCAAAAATAAACATCAATTTATTATAAGCGCTTTGGTTTCGGTATGCAAACAACACCATCCCGGCGTAATCCTTCTTCAGCTGGTCTAACTGGTTTTGTAAGCTATGTACGGTATTATTGCTCTCAGAGATTTGATTATCTAAATTTCTTACCTCGGAGTTGATATTGGTTATCTTTTCTTCGCGCAGGTTTATCTGCGCCTTTAATATATTAAGCTGTTTTAACGATACTTTTTTATTGCTCGCTGTTTCCTGGTATTCGCGGTTCAATTGCTCCAGTTCATCGTTTAATTTATCGCGCCTGCGTTTAAGTTCGGCGCTGGTTTGTGCAAAAACACCCGAGGTTGCCAACACCAAAAAAATAAATAAAGCCGCTTTAAAAAATTTCATTCACCAAAAATATAATTTAATTAGCAGGTTCGTAACTTTTTGGGATACTAAAAGGATATTCGAGCGGCTTATCAAACTCTGCCTGTGTGTAGCGCAGGTTCACCTGTATCTTTTTATCGCCTGCGGTTGATGCAATATCTATCTGCGACGGTATCACCCTGTTATCGGCCTGTATAAAAACGTTGTTTGCTACCTGTAAGGTTTGCCTGGCCACAGCGTTAGACAGGTTTGTTTGGGTAACTTTCAAATCGGGCCCTAATAAAAGCTTATAAACAAGGTCCTGTAAGTTACCGCTAAGCGCCGTATTGGCACCTTCGGTTTGGAAATTAGCGTTAGTGTTCAACAATTCGGGGATGGCGTTACCAACCAATAGCGCCTGCAATGTTTTAAAATTAACCTGCCTGCTTGCATAAGTATATACATAGCTAAATGGCTTTTTAAGGTAAACACTTTGCAGGCGGTTTACCACTATGATACTATCGGGTGTTATTTGCGCGCGGGCAACCTCGATGCCGATAATGGCAGTTATCGAGATCCAGATCTTTTGATCGCGCGCTACGCGGATGTTTAGCGTTACATCGTTGCTGTTACCGTTTATATCCAGCTTGGTTTTTGCCTTGCCCGAAAAGGTGTTAAAAGTAACTTGCTTTGCCCGTATGGCTGCCAGCCTGGCACGCAGGCTGTTTTCCTTATTTATTGCCGCCGAATCTACCGTGGTAGTGGGGCGGTTTACAACAACCAGTTTTTTTGATTTACAGGCTACTAAAGCCATCAGGCAAAAAACAATGGCTATTTTATTCAAAGTATTTCTTTTCATTTATTTTCCGTTCTAAAACCGGCGATTTGCCCCCCTGTGCTTTTGCCTTCGCCCAGTTTTGTAAGGCGGCATCAACGTCTCCCAGGAAAAACAGGATATCGCCGTAGTGTTCTGTTTTTACAGCGCTGTTCCCTTTATCATGTAAGAGCGACTTTTCTATCCAAAGTTTAGCCTCTGTGTAGTTTTTCTGCTTAAAAAGTATCCACGCGTAGGTATCTTCAAACGATGCCGTGTTGGGCTGCAGATCGTTACAATGCTTAGACATTTGCGCGGCGCTCTCTAAACGCTCATTCCTTAACGACAAATAGTAGGCATAATTGTTCAGGGTGAAAGCATTATCGGGGCTTATGGCGATAGCTTTTTCGTAAGCGCTGTCTGAGTTTGTGTTCTCTCCTAACGAATGATAACAATCGCCAAGGGCCGAATACGCCTGCGTAAGCAGTTCTTTATCCTGCGTTTCTAACGATACCGCGTTTTTTAAATAGCTTATAGCTTTGGCATACCCGCGTTTTTGCTGCCATGCAATACCAACCATGTAGTTCATCCAGGCCTGGTTCGGGAAAAACGACAGCGAACTTTCGCCATCTTTTATGGCAGCATCCAAATCATTTTCGCTTAGGTCTATCCTTACCAATTGTTCCTGAACGTTGTATGCCTGGTTGTTAAGCGATATGGCTTTTTTGTATGCCGCTTTGGCTTCGGGCACCTTTTCGCTTTGCAGCAGCATATCGCCATACATGGCATAAGCCTTACTGTCTGCCGGGTGCGCAACTACTAAAATACGGCTAAGTTCCAGCGCGCTGGCCTTGGCATTTGGCTCGGGGAATTTGGGCACATAGCCCAGTAATATCCTTATTTTTTGTTCAATATCCACATCAGGGATGGCGAAGGCCAGTTCCAATTCGTCAAAACTGGCTTCAGGGTTATTTTGTTCGCGGTAGATATCTGCAAACGCCAAATGCACCGCCCCGTTTTTAGGATCGATGGTTTTTGCCTTTTGCAGCGCGGCAATTGCCTTATCGTTTAAATTGTTGGAGTTATATATTTCGGCCTGCATCAGGTAATATTTTACCTGTGTAGGGTTGGCGGCTATCAATTCGTCTAACGCCGAGGTGGCTTTTTTTACATCACCCTGCCTGATGTAAATTTTCTGCCGGTTTACCAGCAGTTCTTCGCTTGGGCCGGCAAGCTCTTCTACCTTATCGTACATTTTTAAGGCCTCGTCATATCTTTTTTGAATAAACAGGGCGTTGGCCTCGTCGTAGTAATAATCGGGCTTGGTTGGGTTAATACGGATAAGTTCGTTAAAAACGTTTTCCAGCTTTACAATGTCGTTGTTTTTTTCGTAGCTGCCGGCAAGGGCTATCCAGTACCACTCGTTGTTTGGGTTAACCGTTACGGCCCGCTCTAACAGGGGCTGCGCGGCCTTGATGTTGTTACGCGCTTTTTCCATGTTGGCCAGCTCAAACATAGTGGCATCGTTAGTTGGGTCTATCTGTAATATGCGGTTAAACAGTTCGAAGGCCAGTTTAGAATTATCGATGGTTTTTTCGCGCAGGGCCGAAAAAAACAATTGCTTTACCATACCGCTATCGGCAGCCGAGAGGGGCTTGGCGGCAATTACTATGGCAGTATTATCTTTCCCGGAGTTGGTTTGCGCAATACCGGCTGTCGATATCCCCATAAATAATATTAATGCTGCCGCTAATTTCATATCATTATTACACCGGTGTATTATCTGCTAAAGATAGCTTTTAGTTCTTTGCGTTCGTTAAATAAAGCCCCTAAGCCGAATAAAATTAACAACCCATTACCTATATATATATTACGCTTAAATACGCTGAATGACAGATAAACGAGCACGACCGATATTATAATATAACCCAGGTTCTTTTTTATATCATAGGGTATGGGGTAATTTTTTTGCCCCCATAGGTACGACATTATCATCATACTGGCATAAGCAGCCAATGAGATCCATGCCGACGCTATGTAACCATAATAAGGTATAAAAACAACGTTAAGAACAATGGTAAGTAAAGCCCCTATGCCTGAAATGTACAACCCGTATTTGGTTTGATCGGTAAGCTTGTACCAAACAGATAAATTCATGTAAATACCCAGGCTTACATAACCAAACAACAACACCGGGATAACCTTTATACCTGACCAATAAAATTCCGTTTGGGCAGCATCCTTCCCTTTTATAAAATATTTCAGCAGATCTATATTAGCTACCAGTGCAACAAATATCAGGCATACGGCAATAACAAAGTAATTCATTATCCGGGCGTAGGTATGGGTGGCATTTTTATTTTTAGCGTGACTAAAAAAGAATGGCTCGGCCCCAAGCCTGAAGGCGTTTACAAAGATGCTGAGGAAGATAGATATTTTTGCACAAGCTGTGTATATACCTACCTGCTGGGCGCTGATATCTTCGGGTAGCAGTTTGCCAAGCAGTATTTTGTCTAAATTTTCGTTAACCAGAAACGAGAAATTGGCTATTAACACCGGCCAGCTGTATATTAACATTTCGGCAAACAAGGCCCGGCTAAACTTTGGCTGCAGTTTCATAAGCTCGGGCAGCAGCATTAAAAATGTTGCCGCACTGGCAATTAAATTTGAAAGGAAAACGTAGCCAACCCAGGTTTTTCTGAACCAGGTGCTCATCCATGCACCGCCGGGCAAGCCATGATTAATAATAAAGGGTATTACATATATAAAGGTGAGGTTTAGGCCTACAAAAATAATAATATTGATAAGCTTAAGCAGACCATAGCGCCCGGGGCGGCCATCGGCGCGCAATTTGGCAAAAGGTATTACGCACAAGGCATCAAGTATAAGCGTGCCTATAAAAAACTTAATGTATAAAATATAATCGGGCAGCGGGGTTACGTTGCCTATTCTTATCCAGTTGGTTATTACGCCGGCAAGCGGAAAGGTACACAGGAAAAATACTGATGATACAATAAGTATAGCGCCAAATGTATTGTTGTAAACCAACTGCTTATCATCAGCCCGTTTGTTTAGGTACCTGAAAAATGTGGTTTCCATACCAAACGACAAAAGTGCATTAAGCATTGATGCATAGGCATAAAGGTTACCAAATACCCCGTATATTTTAGCAGGATAGGTGCGTGTGTAGATAGGTGTTAAAAAAAAATTAAGTACCCGGCCGGCAATAGTACTTAAACCATAAAGTGCGGTTTGCCCGGCAAATTTTTTAGCTGTTGACAATTAGGAAAATGTAAGCGTTTATAAACTCTTTTTTACGACCTCAAAATTACGATAGTTTTTCAATTCGCCCTCATGGGTTTCAACCGAGGTTACTACGGCATGTTCGGCCCCTTCGTGGCACCACTCTACAAACATCTCCATCATAACATCATCTGCTTCGGCAGCTATAAATACATCGCCGTTAAGTTCGTTTTTTACAAAGCCACGCACGCCAAGCTGGTCGGCTACGGCTTTTGCACCCACCCTGAAAGATACGCCCTGCACTTTGCCCTTTACCGTTATATCCAGGTGTTTCATCATTTTGCGAATGGTTGATTTTTTGAATGAGCGCTTTTTCTTAAACGCACTCATCCGCTATTTTGTTGGATGCAAATTAACTTAATCCAACGCAATCAACCTAATACGGATTTAAACCAGTTTTTTAACGCTGGTATCGGGGGTGAGTTTAACCCCGTCTAAACCGGTAAGCAGGTTTAATCCGGGAGTTTTGCCGGCTTCTATAGTGCCTTTGTCGCTATCTATCCCTAAAAATCTGGCGCCGTTTATAGTGCCCCATTCCAACAGGGTATCAATACTTAACGATGGGAAGTTTTGCTGCAGCGTTTTCATTTCGCTCAAAATACAAAGCTTGCTGTTTGAGGCGAGGCTATCGGTACCCAGGGTGATATTAAAGCCCTGATTTACAAAAAGCTCTATCTTAGGTAAGCGCTTTTCAATGTATATATTAGCGTTAGGGCAAAAGCACCAGTTTATTTTACGATCGAACCGTTTAATAAAGTAAATATCTTTTAAGTTGGTACAGGTGTTATGTACCAGCAATATTTTTTGCCTGTTTGTTAAAAGTGGGATAATAGACTGCAGGGAGTTACGCGCCTGCGGGCGAAAGTACCCGATATCGACCCCCATATGTTTATACAGATCAATAAACCCGCCCAGTTTGTACCTGTAAAATTTATTCTCATCCTCGCATTCCTGGTTATGGATGCTTAACAGGTTTGTGCCGGTATCGCAATGTTTCTTGATCAGCTTAAATAATTCTTTAGAAACAGAATACGGCGCATGCGCGGTTATCGATGTTGGCTGTGGTTTAAATTCTTCGGCGGTTTCAAGCGCTTTTTCAAAAAGGCTATCAGCACTTTCGGGTAAAAACCCCAATATTTCGATAAAAGTGTGGTAGTAAAGTTTGCTTTTGGCTTTTATAGGGGCGGTAATGCCTGTGTTTGAAATATCGCCAACGGCAACTATACCATTATTATACATTTGCTGGTCGGCTGCTTCGGCAGCGGCGAGCATATCGGCTGCTTCGGCGCTTCTTGAGGACAATATATCTTTTATAAAACTGATGAGCCCGCCCCCGGCTGCTATCATGCCCTTCATATGCGATAACTCGGTATGGCAATGGGTGTTTATAAAACCCGGTACAATTATACCGTTAACTTGTTCTATGGGGGTGTTTGATGCTGGAGGGGTTTTGTCGTCGGTAACTGAAATGATCGTTCCATTATCATCCACAGTTACAATTCCATTCTTTATCGGATCGGCACAAACAGGGTAAACGTAATCGGCTTTAAAACTTTTCATTAAATATAACTTAGCATCAGCAATGTTTTTTTTAAATCCAATCCATACATCAATTACAATTAACTTTTAGTTATTGTTTTTAATGTTAGAAAAGAATGACTTTAAAAAAAGAACAGATTTTTTAAATTTAAGTACTTTTGCATTGTGAACAACAAAAAAGATAAAATAGATATCCGCAGCCTAAGCCCCGAAGCCTTACAGCAACATTTCATCAGCATGGATGAAAAAAGCTTTAGGGCTAAACAGGTTTATGAATGGCTTTGGGAAAAATCATGCATCTCTTTTGACGAAATGAGCAATATTTCAAAAGAACTCCGTACTAAACTTAATGACAAATTTGTAATTAACAATGTTAAAATAAATACATCACAGGTTAGTGCTGATAAAACTATAAAAAATTCTTTTATATTACATGATACTCACCTAATTGAAGGTGTTTTAATTCCGACTACCGACCGCATGACGGCCTGCGTGTCGTCGCAGGTGGGCTGCAGCCTTACCTGTAAATTTTGCGCTACGGGTTATATGGACCGCAAACGCAACCTTAATCCCGACGAAATTTACGACCAGGTGGTGTTGATTGATAAGCAAGCCCGCGAAAATTATGGTATCCCATTATCAAACATTGTGTATATGGGCATGGGCGAACCTTTGCTTAATTATGCCAACGTGATAAAATCGATAGAGCGCATAACGGCGGAGGATGGGTTGAACATGTCGCCAAAGCGCATAACGGTGTCTACAGCGGGCATTGCTAAAATGATACGTAAACTGGGCGACGACCAAGTAAAGTTTAACCTGGCCCTTTCGTTACACGCCGCTAACGACGAAAAGCGCAACACCATAATGCCCATTAATGAGCAAAACTCGTTGAAAGCGCTGGCCGACGCTTTAAAATACTACTTTGCCAAAACCAAAAACCCGGTTACTTACGAGTATATTATTTTTGATGGGGTAAACGACACCCTGCAGGACGCCATGGAACTTGCACGTTTTTGCAAGCACCTGCCCTGCAAGGTTAATATTATTGAATACAACCCCATATCGATGGCGGCATTTATTAATGCCGGTGAAGATAAGGTAGAAGCCTTTGCCGATTACCTGCGCAGCCAGGGCATTAACACCAACCTGCGCCGCAGCCGTGGCAAGGATATTGACGCCGCTTGCGGGCAATTGGCTATTAATGAGAAGGAAAAGGAAGTTGCAAAGGCTTAATACTAAATGAGCTAAACTATTGCTTTTGTTTTTTATTAATTATATTTGATAGTTATGCAAACAACTTACAGACTGAAAGCAAAAGAATTAAGCCTGGATTTTTTAGAGTCTTTAAAATCTATGTTTACAGGGCAGGAATTAGAAATTACTGTTAAATCGGTAAACAACAAAACCCCTGTAAAGAATAAAAAGAAGCTGCTGCAAATGATTGAAGCGAACAGCAATAACGCTCCCGTTATATCTCCGGATATCGATATTCGCACCCTAATAGATGCTTCACAAAACCCTGGCAGCATATAAATATGTTTTACGTTGATACGGACGTTCTAATTCATTCGATGATCAAGCAAAACCCTTCCTTACATTTGCAGGTGAAAAATTTACTTGATCAATTTGTTGAGGATAACAAACTAAGCATATCCTGGCTAAGCATTCAAGAAACAGCCTTTGTATTGGGGAAACTAAATCAACCAATAGAATCTATTTCATTAAATATTGATTTCCTGATAGCCTTACAACCGGCAGAATACGGCTTAGTTGCATTTAACAGAGCAACAGAACTTGCTAAAATCATTGGTTTTAAGGATTTTAATGACTGCTTGCATACTGCAATTGCCGAGCAGCATTGCACTGATCTTTACACATGTAATTTCAAAGATTTTGAACGTATTAAGCCTTATACTACATTAAACATCCACTTTATTTGATATTGCTATATCATATATAAAATGCCCTTATTACGCACTTACCTGGCCGATTTTGTTTCGCTGCTGTTCCCGCAGCTTTGCGCGGCATGCAGGGCCAGCCTGGTAGCAAACGAGGATATTTTATGCACCGATTGCCTTTATAATTTACCATTCACCAATTTTCACCAGCAGCCCGATAATATTGTTGCGCGACAGTTTTGGGGTAAACTTAACATTGAGGCGGCTTACTCCCTTTATTATTTCAACAAAGGCAGCAAAGTGCAAAACATGGTGCACCAGTTTAAATACAATGGCATGCACCGGATAGGTAATTTGCTGGGGAATATTGCCGGCCAGCAGCTATTACAAAACTCTGTGTTCAGCACGGTTGATTATATTATCCCGGTGCCGCTGCATAAAAAACGTTTAAAAACCCGGGGGTACAATCAAAGCGCCTGCTTTGCCGAAGGGTTAGCCGATAAGTTAAATGCGGCTGTAGAACCGGATAATCTGATACGTACAGTATCCACCAAAACGCAAACCCACAAATCGCGGTTTGCACGGTTCCAAAATATGCAGGAAGTTTTTGCTGTAGCCCGCCCAAAAGATCTTGAACATAAACATGTGCTGCTTGTTGACGATATCGTTACCACCGGCGCAACGCTGGAAGCATGCGGGATCGAATTACTTAAGGTACCGGGGCTGAAGCTAAGTATAGCGACTATTGCTTATGCGGAGTAGACCGGGATTAAGTGGATTCTTCAGATTAAGGGGATTTGATTTGCAACTTTGATAGCATCACGCGTTTAGATGCTTCGCTATCGCTCAGCATGACAAAAAGATCATTAAATACTATTCCCCCTTCAGGGGATTAGGGGGCCACACTTACTGCTTCTGATACCTGCTCAGTTTCTCGAATAGGGTGGTTGGGTCGAAGGGTTTCAGGATGTAATCGTTCATACCGGCATCTTCTATTTGCCCCATTTGGTTGCTCAGCATAGATGCGGTTAGGGCAATAATGGGCAGGTTTTGGAAATAAGCGTCGGCCTTGGCGCGGATAACGCCGGCAGCCTCTAAGCCGCCCATTACCGGCATGTGTATATCCATCAGTACAACATCAAAGTTTTTATGCAGTTCAAGCTTATCAATAGCCTCCTGTCCGTTCTCGGCAAAATCGGCGGTTGCCCCCCATTTTTTCAGTACCTTATTGATCAGCAACCTGTTTATCTGGTTGTCGTCAACTACAAGTACATTAATACTTAATCCTGTTTCCACTTTTTTGTTGTTATTAATAGTATGGTTGGCCAGCTTATTAAAAGTAATAGTAAACCAAAATGTTGAACCATCCCCAAGTACACTGTCTACGTTTATACGAGAATCGTGCAGTTCAATTAAGCGCTTACTTATAGCTAACCCAAGCCCCGTGCCACCATAATTACGTGTTGTATCGGCTTCTGCCTGTTTAAACGACTCAAATATGGTGTTTAATTTGTTCTTAGCAATACCAATCCCGGTATCTGATACGCCAAAACGTATACGTACGGTATCATCATTTTGCTCAATTATCTTCAGGTCGATATTTACACCCCCTTTGGCGGTAAATTTAACAGAATTACTTACTAAATTCAATAATATCTGAATAAGCCTTGCCCTATCGCCTATAACAATGGGCGGCACAGCATCATCAACGGTATAAGTAAGGTAAATATCCTTTTCGTGCGCCTTATATTTCATCGAGCCGATGATGCTTTGGATCATCTCGCGGATATCAACCTTTGCTTTCTCCAGTTCGATGTTCCCCGTCTCTATCTTTGTAAAATCGAGCACATCGTTTATCAGGGTCATCAGGTTTTCGGCCGAAAATTTAAGAATGCTTAAATTTTCTTTCTGCGATTCCAGCGGGTCATCATTCAGCAACAAGTGCGACATGCCGATAACCGCGTTCAGTGGCGTACGTATCTCGTGGCTCATTACGCCTATAAACATATCTTTGGCGCGGTTAAGCTGCAGCGCTTCTTCTTTGGCTGCTATCAGGTCAAGTTCGGCTTTCTTTTTGGCGGTAATGTCAATAATGGTTTCAATGTATTTATCAACCTTACCGTTTTCGCCCATTATTACCGAGTTGATAACCGATATCCAAAGTGGCTGCCCATCTTTTCGGTATATCAGCAGGTCTACCTCGAACGATTGCTTTTTTGCAGATAGTTCGCGTGTTTTTTGTATAATGGAAACATCTGTCAGCTCACCTTTAAGCGAATCGCCCAGGTGCTTATCTTTAACATCATTTAAACTGTAGCCGGTAATGTGTTCAAAGGCGGTGTTCACCCACTCTACTTTACCATCGCTGTTATTGATAACCACGCCGCTGGTTGTTTTGCTGGCCACAAGCGATAGCATGGTAAGCTCTTCTTCTACTTTTTTACGTTCGGTTATATCAACCATTACGCCTATCTGGCGTTCAACGCTGCCAACTTCGTTAAACAGCGGGCTATTTGATATAAATACCCAAGCGTTAGATCCGTCCTTTTTATAGATCTTTATTTCTACCTCGTAAGGTTTATTTGCTTTAACAGCCTCTACAGCTGCCTGGAAAACCTCCAGGTTGGTTTCTTTTCCAATCAGTTTTGTGCCTACCGTTTGCCCTTTTAGTTCTTCAAGGGTATAACCAATAATGTGTTCAAGGGCTTCGTTCATCCAAATTATCTTGCCTTTGTCGTCACGTATCATAATACCGCTTGGCGATTTACGTGCGGCGAATGACAGTATCTCCACATCACTTTCGGCACGCTTGCGGGCTGTAATGTTGGTGATGATGCGGATATACTTTTCTAATCCGCCTTCGCTATTATAAAGCACTGTATTAGTAACCAGTATCCACAAAGGCCGGCCATCCTTACTTACCATAGATAGCTCTACTTCGTAAGGCTGGTTTTTATCCCTTGCCTCTATCAATATTCTTTCTGCTTCGGCATCCTTTGGTTTACCTTTTAAAACTTCGCCTAAAAATTTCCCTTCTACATCCTGTAAAGTGTAACCTGTAATATGTTCAAAGGCGTCGTTTATCCAAACCACCTCATCATCAGCGTTACTTATCACAACGCCGTTACGTATTTTGCTGGCTACTAACGATAGCTGCCGGGTTTGGTCGATAAGGGCTTGCTGATAGGTTGTATCGCGCCCGCTGGCATACCATTTACCACCTTTGTTAACCGCTGTCCAGCTAATATGCTTTACTTCGCCCCCTGCGGTTACTGTTTTGGTTTCCAGTTCAAAGGGCTTTTGCGACCTCACGGCTTCTTCAATAAGCGGGACGTATTGCTCGCGGTTTTTGCCCACAACAAAATCCCACAACGATTTACCCATTGCCTGTTGCGGCGTGTAACCCAAAATAGGCAAAACAGCATCGTTAATGGTTTCGATATTAGAATCGGCACCCGCTATAAAATGGATCTCTGACGAGCTGTTGAACAGGTTAGAAAACTCTTTATGTACCTCAAGGCTTTTTTCGAGTTCCTTTTTTTGCTTGCGCAGGGTAAGGTGCGACATCACCTCGTCGGCAAGCGTGCGCAGCGCATCGCGTTGTTCGGCGGTTAATTTACGGGGGATATGGTCAACTACGCAAAGCGAACCCAGGCGAAAGCCTTCGGGATCTATGAGCGGGGCACCCGCGTAAAAACGGATCCCATCATTAGTATCAACAAACGGATTAGCTTTTAACTCGTCATGCACTAAGGCATCGGGCACCTCAAATATCTCGTCGCCCTGTATGGTGTAATTACAAAATGCGTCGGCACGGGGCGTTTCGTTTATTTCAAGGCCAACTTTCGATTTAAACCACTGCTTTTCGCCATCAATTAAGGTGATAAGGGCAATAGGCGCCTGGCATATATACGATGCCAGGCGGGTTATAGCGTCGTACTCTTTCTCGGGCAGCGTATCCAGCACGTCGTACGAGTCCAGGGCGTTTAAACGCCTGTTCTCCATATCAAAAGAGTGTCCCTGCTTTATCCCCATCTATCAGTGCTAATCTTTATCCCTGTATAACGGGAAGTCTTCCATCAGCTTGTGAACCTTTTTACGAATTTTTTTGATGGATGTTTCATTTTCAGGATCAATTAATACGGCATCTATCAGGTCAACAATGGTTTCCATATGCTTTTCTTTTAAACCGCGTGTGGTAATGGCCGCTGTGCCAACCCGTATGCCCGAAGTTACAAATGGCGATTTATCATCATATGGCACCATGTTTTTATTAACGGTGATATCCGCGCTAACCAGTACATTCTCGGCTGCTTTGCCGGTAATGTTTTTATTACGAAGGTCTATCAGCATTAAGTGGTTATCGGTACCGCCTGATATAATATCATATCCCCGGGCAACAAATGCTTTCGCCATGGCGGCAGCGTTTAGTTTTACCTGGGCAATATACTTCATGTAACCATCGGTTAAAGCTTCGCCAAAGGCAATTGCCTTGGCAGCAATAATATGCTCGAGCGGGCCGCCCTGCGTACCCGGGAACACGGCCATATCCAATAAGGCCGACATCATCTTCACCTCGCCTTTTGGTGTTTTTAAGCCCCATGGGTTTACAAAATCTTTACCCAATAAAATAAGGCCGCCGCGCGGGCCGCGTAAGGTTTTGTGTGTAGTAGTGGTAACAATATGGCAGTGCGGCAACGGATCTGTTAATAAACCACGGGCAATTAAACCTGCCGGGTGGCTAATATCGGCCAGTACCAAAGCGCCAACTTTATCGGCAACTTTACGGATAAAGGCGTAATCCCAATCGCGCGAGTATGCCGATGCGCCGCAGATGATCAGTTTAGGCTTTTCTGCTAAAGCAACTTTTTCAAGCTGTTTGTAATCAATAAGGCCGGTTTCTTTTACAACACCATAAAAATGCGGCTCGTACAGTTTACCCGAAAAGTTAACCGGCGAACCATGCGTTAAGTGACCGCCATGAGAAAGATCGAATCCTAATATTTTATCGCCGGGGTTTAGCACCGCAAGCATTACTGCCGCGTTGGCCTGCGCGCCGCTGTGCGGCTGCACGTTTGCCCACTCCGCGTTAAACAATTGTTTGGCACGCTCAATAGCAATGGTCTCAATTTCATCAACCACTTCGCAGCCGCCGTAATAGCGCTTGCCCGGTAAGCCTTCGGCGTATTTATTGGTAGCCACAGAACCTGCTGCTTCCATCACCTGCTTGCTTACAAAGTTTTCTGATGCAATAAGCTCAATTCCTTCTTCCTGGCGTTGCTGCTCTTCGTCTAACAGCTTGAATATTAATTTGTCTCTTTTCATTGTTGTGTGTAAAACGGCGCTAAGTTAGTTATTAGAAGCTAAAAGCTGAAAGTCCAAAGCAAAAAGCTTTCGGCTTTAGTCTTTTAGCTTTCAGCCCTTCGGCGAAATCCAGAAATTGTTGTACCCCAACCCTATCGTTATATCTATCATTTCCTGCTGAAGCATCTCCAGCACGGCTAAAAAATTATATACAAAATGCACTTTGTTCTCGCTGTTGCCGGCGATGTTCTTAAAATCCATTTTTTTGTTGATGCGCAGCAGGTTATTAATAGCCTCCTTTTGATGCTCTATAGTGTATGGGTATTGCACAACGGTATGGTGCACTTCTTCGGTACGGGTAAGGTACTGGCGCATCAGCCGGTTATACACCATCATTAACTTGTACAGGTTCAGGTCCGATAGTTCCTCACCGGGTACGGTAACCTTTTCTACCTGCTCCAGGTCGAGTTTGATATTTCCGCGTTTTTCCTGTTTAAAACGCTCGTCCTCAAAAGGGCGGATCTCCTCACAAAGCACCTTGAATTTTTTGTATTCGATAAGTTTACGGATAAGCCCCTCTTTGGTATCCATCTCGTTCTCTTCCTCATCGGCATTGTAGCGTGGCAGCAGCATTTTGGCTTTAATGCGCATCAGCGTAGCGGCAACAAAGATAAATTCGCTGGCCAGCTCCATGTTCAAAACCGTCATCTGGTGAATGTAGTTCAGGAAATCGTCGGTAATTTTAGCGATGGGGATATCGTGGATGTCGAGTTCATCCCGCTCTATAAAAAACAGCAAAAGATCAAAGGGGCCTTCAAACTGCGATAACTTTATGGAGAACCCATCTTCGGTCATGTGCCAAAAATACAGCTATTTACGATTTAAAAAATTATAAATTGTTAAATTCAAAACAATAATTACCTTTAATATATTCCAATTATTAGCAATTAAATAGCTTACTTTGTAAGTTATAACAGAGTGAATATCATCCAATGCAGGTACCCGCCGGTGAATTTTTAAAACGCATTAACTATCCTTCTGATTTAAAGCAATTTAAGGAAGATGAACTTGAACAGGTTTGTAACGAGCTGCGCCAGTATATTATTGATGTAGTATCGGTAAACGGGGGGCACTTTGCGGCCAGCCTGGGTACTGTTGAGCTTACAGTAGCCCTGCAATATGTATTAAACACCCCTTACGACCAGTTGGTTTGGGATGTAGGCCACCAGGCTTACGGCCATAAAATACTAACCGGCCGCCGCGAAAACTTTCACACCAACCGTATTTATAAAGGCTTAAGTGGTTTCCCAAAACGCAGCGAAAGCGTGTTCGACACCTTTGGCGTGGGCCACTCTTCTACATCTATATCGGCAGCATTGGGTATGGCTGTTGCATCGCAGTACAAAGGCGAAACCGACAGGCAGCACGTAGCCGTTATTGGCGATGGCGCCATGACAGCCGGCCTTGCTTTTGAAGCGCTTAACCACGCCGGTATCGAAAACTCGAACCTGCTGGTGATATTGAACGACAATAACATGTCGATAGACCCTAACGTGGGTGCGCTAAAAGAGTATTTAACTGATATTACCACATCAAAACCTTACAACCGTTTCCGGGATGATATTGCCACTGTACTGGCCAAGATCTCGTCAATGGGCCCTGATGCCTTTAAAATAGCTAAGAAGATAGAAAAAAGCATAAAAGGCACGTTGCTTAAACGTAGCAACTTTTTTGAAGCGCTTAAATTCAGGTATTTTGGCCCGGTAGACGGCCATGACGTAAAACACCTGGTTAAATTAATACGCGACCTTCGCGATATCCCCGGCCCCAAATTATTGCATTGCGTTACGGTAAAAGGCAAAGGTTATGCCCTGGCCGAAAAAGACCAGACCAAATGGCACGCCCCCGGTTTGTTTGATAAGATAACCGGCGAGATCAAAAAATCTAAAAATGATAAACCGCAGCCTCCTAAATACCAGGATGTGTTTGGGCATACCATAATAGAACTGGCAGAGCAGAACCCTAAGATAATGGGCATTACGCCGGCCATGCCATCAGGCTGCTCGTTAAACCTGATGATGAAGGCCATGCCCACCCGTGCTTTTGACGTGGGTATTGCCGAGCAGCACGCGGTAACGTTTAGCGCCGGGTTAGCCACACAAGGGCTTGTGCCTTTTTGTAACATCTACTCCAGTTTTATGCAGCGGGCGTATGACCAGGTAATACATGATGTTGCCCTACAGAAATTAAACGTTGTTTTTTGCCTTGACCGCGCCGGTTTTGCCGGTGCCGACGGCGCAACGCACCACGGCGCTTACGACCTTGCCTTTATGCGCTGCATACCTAACATGACGGTATCGGCACCCATGAACGAGGAGGAATTACGCAACCTGATGTATACTGCCCAGCAGGACAACATGGGGCCGTTTGTGATACGCTATCCACGTGGCAACGGTGTAATGGTAGACTGGCAACGCCCAATGAAGGCTATCCCTGTTGGCAAGGGCCGTAAGGTTTGCGATGGCGAAGAAGTAGCCGTTTTAACTATAGGCGCTATTGGCAACGAGGCCGCGAATGCTATAACTAACCTGAATTTGGAAGGTTATTACCCCGCCCATTACGACCTGCGTTTTGTAAAGCCCCTTGACGAAGCCTTGCTGCACGAGGTGTTTAAGAAATTTAACCACATAATTACCGTTGAGGACGGCTGCCTGGAAGGTGGCATGGGCACTGCTGTGTTAGAGTTTATGGCCGATAACAATTACAAGGCACAGGTAACCCGTTTAGGCATCCCCGATAAGGTAATTGAACATGGCGAACAACCCGAACTTTGGGCCGAATGTGGTTATGATGCAGCCGGTATTGCCGCCCAGGTTAAAAAATACGCTATTAAAAGGGATAACACGCATATTATAGCCTCTTAAAAGCGATTTTAACCTTTATTGCAACGCGATTATTTAAACGGCAAGGGTAAACGTGCAATGTTGGATAGTTATTAAAATAATTTGATACGTTCTTCTTCCAAATCGATCTGATAGATCTGCAAGCGAACGATATCTTCATCCAACTCGGGATTTTTATTTAATTCGCCTAAAAAAATTCTTTGCTGCTCCAACAGTTCCAGGTAGTTTCGTTTCGATTCATCGCTTAGCCGCTGTCTTTCCGGCTGGTCTAATTTGCGCTCCCACTGTTCAATCATATATAGTAAGTGCAAATCGCCGCACAAACCTTTTTTGTGCAGGTCCTTTAACAGCCTGACTGTTTCTATCACCAGCTTATTTCTTACCTCCAATTTAGCTTCTTCCTCCGGGATATCATTTGTATAACCTGCAAAATCAAATCGTTTTATAATGTACGGAAGTGTTAGCCCCTGTATCAGCAATGTGAGTAATATAACTACAAAAGTGATAAAAAGAATAAGGCTGCGATGAGGGAACGGCTCCCCATGCAGCGTAATAGGAATTGCCAAAGCTGCTGCCAGGGATACCACCCCGCGCATACCTGTCCAACCTAACAAAAGCGGTATGCGAAACATCCTGCGCCGGTTTCCCCGGTGAGGGGCCACGCCCGGCCTAAATAAAAGGGTAGCAAGCAACGCGGCGTACGAGCTGATGGTTCTGGCAGCAATTAAAATTAACGTTACTAAGGCACCGTAAATAATAGCTGTATGTAAAGCAACGCCGTCTGCACGAAGCCCGTCCACAATCTCGGGCAGCTCCAGGCCTATGATCATAAAAACAATTCCGTTAAGCACAAAAATAAACGACTCCCAAACGCTATAACCTTTTATACGGCTGGCACTGTTTAAAAAGAAAAGCCTGCGCGTAGACAAAAACAGGCCGCCCGACACTACAGCCAACACACCCGAGCTGTGAGTTTGCTCGGCAACCCAATAAAGGAAATAAGGTTCGATAAGTGTTAGCACGATGTCAGAAGAGGCATCAGTAGGCAAGCGCTTATGTGCTTGCAAAAATAGCCACCCAAACAGCAGCCCGATACCAATACCACCAATTATCATCCACGAAAAATCAAGCAGCGCTTCATGAAAAATAAACTGCCCTGTGCCTATGGCTATTAAAGCAAACTTGAAAATAATAAGCGACGAAGCATCATTCAGTAAACTTTCGCCCTCCAGGATAGCAACCGTTGACTTTGGCATTTTTACAAATTTCATAATAGCCCCGGTACTTACCGCATCCGGAGGGGATACGATCCCTCCCAGTAAAAACCCTAATACTATTGTAAAACCCGGTATAAAATAATTAGTGAGTATAGCAACGGCAAATGCCGAAAACAACACTACTAAAAAAGCAAAGCTCCCGATAATGCGCCACCATTTTTTCATCTCTTTAAAAGAAATGCTCCATGATGCGTCAAATAATAAAGGTGGTAAAAATATAAAGAAGATCATATTCGGGTCGATCTTCACCACCGGCAGCCCGGGTATAAAACTAATCAGTAACCCTGCTACCACTAACAATACTGGATAGGCAATGCGTAGCCTGGAAGCCAGCATTTCTATCAGCACGATCGCCGCTATAAGCGCAAGTATAAAAGGTAATTGTTGATGCATTTATCAATACAATATTAGATGTTAAATAAATGAATGTTTTTTTACCTCCAATCTACATATAAACATCGGCCATAAGCAAATTGTATAATAAAAAAGCCTGTTGAATATTCAACAGGCTTTACTTTTGGAGTTTGTGTTATTACTTGCCCGGCGCAGGTGGCGGGGTTGGCAACGCTTTACGCGGTATCATTTCTGCACGTTCTGATGTATTGTAAACAAACGATGCTACAATGGTAGCGGCTTGCTTCAGGTCATCTTCGCTAAGCCTGTCGTAAGTATCCTGGTTGCTGTGATGGGTACGTGTACCATAATCCATTGCATCCTGTATAAACTGGAAGCCCGGCAGGCCAACCGCATCAAACGCAAGGTGATCGGTACCGCCTGTGTTACCTATGGTAACAGTTGTAGCGCCCAGGTCTTTAAATGGTGCCAGCCATGCATTAAATATTGGCCCTGCCGCGCTATCGCCCTGCAAATAAATACCACGAATTTTACCGGTACCGTTATCAAGGTTATAGTAAGCATCTAATGTTTTTTGCTCGGGTTTTAGCACCATAGTTTTAGGATCGCCAAAGTGATTAAGGACATAATTGCGCGACCCGAACAAGCCCTGCTCTTCGCTGCTCCATAATGCAATACGGATAGTACGCTTTGGTTTAAAGCCTATGGTTTTTAATATACGCATAGCTTCCATCATTACCGCGCTGCCTGCGGCATTATCGGTTGCGCCGGTTGCACCATGCCATGAGTCGAGGTGACCGCCGATCATCACAACCTGCTCTTTTAACTTTTTATCGGTGCCGGGTATTTCGGCAACCACGTTGTACCCCTGCAAATCGTCGGTTACAAACTGGGTTTTAACGTCTGCTTCCATTTCAACTTTTTGTCCCGATTTTACAAGGCGCAAAATGCGCAGGTAATCTTCGCCGCTTGTTTCCAGCTCTGGCGCAACGGCTTTGGCTGTATCGGCATACGATGCGCCATTGGTTGTAAAGGTTGTGCCATCTGTACCACGGCCCTGGCTAAGTATCAGGCCAACCTTTTCGTCAACCAAAAACTGGCTCATGGCAGCACGCATTGCCCTGGCTTTACGCATGGCGGCAAACTGCGGCGAATTTGGGTCGAAGGCCCTGCGCTGGCCGGCCGGCTGTGGTTTAGCAGCAGCCATCTCAGCCAATTGTTCGTCGGTGTAACGCTCCAGATCGGGCTTGGCAGAACGTTTTAAGGTGTTTTGAGTATCAAATATTACAATTTTGCCAGCCAGCTTGCCTTTATACTTGTCCAACTCGGCAAGGCTATCGGCCTTTACCAAAATAACATCGCTTTTTATAGCGCCGTTGGTGCCGGGTGTCCAGGCTTTAGGTATAGCTATAATGGCGTGGTAGTAAGGCACGGTTATAGCCGCGTAATTCTTTTGAACTTCCCAGCCTTTACCAAATTTACCCCAGGGCTCTAATTTGGAGTTTGACAGTCCCCAGCTTTTTAGCTGGTTAACAGCCCAGGCTTGCGCGCGTTTTAAACCCGGCGAGTTAGCCAAACGCGGGCCCGATACATCGGTTAAATAAAAGGCGGTTTCCATTACCTTGGAGTGGTTCATGCCTTCCTCGCGTATTTTTTGCGTGGCGGCCTGGTCTACAGTTTCCTGCGCAAGGGCGGTTGCTGCAAAACCTGTAATGGCCATACAGGTGTAAAGTAGTTTTAATTTCATAATGAGTCAGTTAGTTTAAGCAAACTTATCTATTTGCCCCGTTATTTTTGCAGTGCAGATTTAACAAAGTTGTTACAAGCAATAATTAGTTTTAAATTGTGCTTAATAAAAATGCTACCATGTTCCAATCAGCCACCCCCATTTTAGCCTCGTTAAACGAGGAAGCAAGCGTGAAATTTTATACCGAAAAGCTGGGTTTTACATTTCATAATAGTTGGGATGGCTACCTTATTTTCAGTCGCGATGGGGTAAATATACACATGTGGCCCTGTAAAGATCCTGAGATACCCAAAGCTACAGGTTGTTATGTAAATGTAACCGGGGTTGATAAATTATTTGCCGAGTATAGGGCACAGGGCGTTATTCATCCCAACGGCGAATTGCAGGATATGCCCTGGGAAATGCGACAATTCAGCATATTGGATAATGATGGCAACATCATCCATTTTGGCGAAGATATATCCGCCGGTGATGAGGGTTAATTGATCAGCAGTTTATACCCCCTGCCGTGCACGTTAATGATCTCTACCGATGGGTCGTCCTTCAAATACTTGCGGATCTTACTTAAAAACACATCCATACTACGGCCGTTAAAATAATTATCATCGTGCCATATATTCAGCAGGGCTTCTTCGCGGGTAAGCACCTCGTTTTTTTTGATGCAAAGCAGGCGCAGCAGTTCGGCCTCTTTGGTAGATAGCTTTTGCAGCGCGGCACCCCGGGTTATCAGCTGCGATGTGTAATCAAAATCATAACTGCCAAGTTTAAACTGTGATGGGTTATCGTCGCCTTTCTTCTCGCTGATGTCCGACCGTTTCAACAACGCGTTTATCCGCAGCAACAGCTCTTCTATCCTAAATGGCTTGGTTATGTAGTCGTCGCCGCCAAGGTTAAAAGCCTGTGTTTTATCCTCTATCATGGCCTTTGCAGTGGCAAATATAATTGGCACATGAGCGTTAATTTTCCGGATTTCTTTCCCTAAGGTAAAGCCATCCTTTTTGGGCATCATTACATCCAGTATCAGCAGGTCGAACTGTTGTTTGGTAAAGGCACGCAGCCCTTCATCACCATCTTTACATAATACTACATCAAACTTCCCTTTCAACTGCAGGTAATCCTGCAACAGCAAGCCAAGGTTCGGATCATCTTCAACGAGTAATATTTTTTTCATGCTATTTTGTAAGGATGCCGGCAAAACCGAAAGCCTGCGAGATACTGTAAATTTTATTTTTCGTTCCTACCTATCCGACTACCGGACCTTCGGACTTGTTACGCAACAGGGAACTTTAATTCAAACTCCGACCCTTTTTCTTTTTCCGACTTAACGCTTATAACGCCATCCAACCGCTTAACAATGGTATTTACATAACTAAGCCCCAGCCCAAAGCCCTTAACATCGTGCAGGTTGCCGGTAGGTATGCGGTAAAACTGTTCAAATATTTTAGCTTGCTGGTCGCGGTTCATGCCTATACCTTTATCAGCAACCCGTATTATCACATGCCCGTTCCTGTTTAACGTACTAATAGTAATTTCGGGTGCAGCCGTACTGTATTTTATGGCGTTATCTATCAGGTTGAACATTATGTTGCTAAAATGCAGTTCGTCGGCAATAATAACGGGGCGCTCCGCATCCAAATTAAGGGTGGTAACGGCATTGCACTTTTGCATCTTAAGCGCCATACTATCCAGCACAATGGTTATCATCTCGTTTACATCAAGCGGCTTTTTATCAAGCTTAAAATCATTGCGCTCAATACGGGCAATGTTCAATACTCTTTCTATGTGGCTGCCCAACCGAACGTTCTCTTCATAAATAACATTTGCAAGGCGGGCAACACGGGTTTTATCCTGCGATATCTCGTCGTCCTTTAATGCCTCGCTGGCTATCATAATGGTTGATACCGGCGTTTTAAACTCGTGGGTCATGTTGTTGATGAAATCGATCTTCATTTCCGAGATCTTCTTTTGCCTAAGGATAGAAAAGATGGTGTAACCAAAGCAAAATATCAATACAAAAAGCAAACCTCCTGTGGTACCTATGGTCGCGGTCATGTTACCTAATATGAAGGAGTTTTTTTGAGGGAACGAGATCTTGATCTTACCCGGGTCGTTGATCAGTTCGTTACTAAATATGGCCTTTTGATAGGTGTAGGCAGGGATAAATTCGGGCTTTGCGCCTTTGGTATCCATAGCGCTGGCAAAAATAAGCGAATCGCTGTTGGCGGTGCTTACCTCGTAGCTAAACGGCAGGAATATACCGCGGTTATGCAGCTCGAACCTAAGCAGCGAATCTATCCAGAAACTATTTAAGCGCTTATCAAGCGGCTCGTTTGATTTTCGGTACTCCTCGGCAAGGTTTTCAATTACGTTAGGTTGTTTTGTATTATGCGGGGCGTTCTCCAAGGAGTCGGTTTCCAGCATTTTTTTCACCTGCTGAAACTGCCTTTCCTTTTGAATACGCTCCTGCTGCCTTATCCAATCGGGGTTAAGCTTTGGAACAGATATTACCTGCGGGCCAAATTGCGGGTCGATGTAGGTGTACCTTAGCGTATCGTACTTGTGCGGCTTTTGCCTTGGCGGCCTCGGTGCCGATTTTACGATCTCGGGTACAAACCTAAAGTGTACTTCGCCAAACTCATCTGTATACTGCCCAATGCGGATGCGCAGGTTTACCAGGTCCTGCTGCATTAGCCCGGTAAGGTCATCATCCATTTTTTTATGCAATATCATTCGTTTCAGGCTATCGCGCAGCATGGCCAGCTTGCGTTCGCGCTTGGTTTGCTTTTTCTTAAGCACAAGCGAATCGCCTATGATACTTTTGCTGCCGTTGATGCTTATTTCGCTTGTTTTATCAAGGGTTTCGGTACGCCTGAAAGTGTACTTATGCGTTTGCTGTGTTTTGGTGTTCAGAAAATTAAGTGCATCCTGCTTGGTAACTTTGGCTACTACATTGCTTAATGCCTCGTTAACCGAGCGGTTAAAAAGCTCGGACTGCATCTGGTACGATTGCCGCAAAAAATACAATTGCATAACAATCACCCCTAAAAGTGCAAACCCCATTAAACCAATGATAAGCCCTATGCTTCTTCTTTTCATGCCAACAACAAAAATATTTTAAATAACCACAACAAAATCGCTTTTAACAATTTTTAACAATTTACCTTTAGCCTTTTAACATATTGATTAATAAGAGTTTTTAATTTTGTTAACCAAACTTAAATCCATACAAAAATGAAGAAGTTTATAAAACCAAATTTTGAGTTTATATTCTCGGTTGCTTTGATAGCTATACTTGGCCTGCCGCCCCTGGTACTGGCGCAAACTCAAAAAAGCATCGAGATACAAATAGTTAACGGCGATACCACCATTAATGGTAAGAATATTAAAAAGCTATCGGCCCAGGAGCGTAAGGATGCCCTTGCCGAAATGGCTAACCTGCCCCAAACCCCCATGCTTAACAATGATGGCAGCAAAGGGAATAACAGGATATTTATTAAAAGAAAAAGCATAGGCGATGGTAAACAGGATATTGTTATTGAAAGAAGCACCGACAGTGACGGCCCCATAATAGCCGATTTTGATGGTACAGACAGCGCCCGTAAAGATGTAAGGGTACGTTTAAAAAAGTTAAAGGGTACCGATAGCGTACAGGCCTTTACCTACCGTTTTGATAACGAGTTGCCTGCAATGGATATGAAAACCTTTAGTTTTAATATGCCAAGGCTTAAACAGGGCTTTGAATTTAACAGCCGCAATACCCAAACTTTTACTTATTCAAATACCGATAACGATGGCATCAATACCCATATCAGCTTCCGCGTATCCGATCCATCGAAGGAAAAAATAAAACGGGTTGCCGGCACCGATAAGGCTGCATTAATGTTAGATGATATTAACCTTACCCCCGAGTTTTCGACCGGCAAAACTACATTATCATTTAACCTGCCGGCTAAAATTGCTGCCGATGTAAAATTTACCGACACCGAAGGCCGGGTTTTATGGACAGACAAGGCCGCATCAGGCACTTTCAGCAAAAAAATAAGCTTGCCATTAAATGGTGTTTACTACCTGCAGGTTAAACAAGGTGCTAATGTTGCAGTGAAGAAGATAGTTAAGGAGTAAGTTTGCAGTTGATAGTTTGCGGTTTGTACACTTCATAAAAAATTGATTTCCATAAAAAACGCCCTTCTAAAAATTAGAAGGGCGTTTTTTATTTATGTGCAAACTGCCCACTGACAACTGCAAACCGATTAAAACGGCAGATCGTCGTCATCAGGGGCCGAGCTGATATCAGCAGGGGCTGCGTATTCAGCGGCCGAAGCTGCGCCGGCATTACCCAATTGGTTTATTTTCCACAATTGCAGGGTGTTAAAATAAACTACCTTACCTGTTTTGTCGGTCCATTTACGGCCTTTCAAATTAAAAAACACCTCTACATCATCACCAACCTTAACATTATCCATCAGGTTGGTTCTATCTTGTATAGCTTCAAACTTTAAATACTCGGGATATTGTGGGTTCTCGATGTATTCAAGTATCAGTTCTCTCTTCTTTAACGACTCGGTAACCTGTTGGGTTGCCGATACTTCATATACTTTACCTTTAACTTCCATAATTGCAGAAAATGTTTAAAATGTAAAGTTAATAGTATGAAATTAAATAGCGGCGTATTTAATTCATAAATTCGCAAAATAATTATGCAAGTTTTCCACACCGAGAGTAAGATCATTATCACCTGCAACAAAAGGCTGTCGCCATATTTGCAGCAAGAGGTTGAAGCATTAGGCTTTAAACCCACACGCGTTTGGCAAACCGGCGTAGAGCTGGTTGGCAACGTTACCGATACCATAGCGCTAAACCTTAACCTGCGCTGTGCAAGCCAGGTTTTATACCTGCTAAAAAGCTTTACAGCTGCCGACCCAAAAGAATTGTACGACGAACTGGTACAGATAGAATGGGAAGAACTGATCGATTTTTCGGGATACTTCTCGGTAACCTCAAACGTTAATAACGAGCACATACTTACCCCGCTGTTTGCCAACGTTAAAGTAAAAGACGCCATTGTAGACAGGATAAAAGATAAAAAAGGCATCCGCCCAAACTCGGGCGCCGATGCTAACAAAACCGTTGTAAGCCTTTACTGGCAGGATGATAAGGCTGATATCTATCTGGATACATCGGGCGAAACCCTGGCCAAACACAGCTACCGTAAAATACCGGGCAAGGCCCCAATGCTTGAGGCTTTGGCCACATCAACCATTATGGCTACCAATTGGGACAGGAACAGCACGTTCATTAACCCCATGTGCGGTTCGGGTACGCTGGCTATTGAGGCAGCGCTGCTGGCTACCGATAAACATCCTGGCCTTTTCCGTATGAACTATGGCTTTATGCATATTATGGGGTACGACGAGCAGGAGTTTTTTGTTGAGCGCCGTAAACTAAAGGATAAAGCCAAAAAGGCGGTCGACTTTAAGATCATAGCTACGGATATATCTGAAGATGCCGTAGATATTGCCCGCAAAAACGCAAATACCGCAGGTGTAGAACATTTAATAGAATTTTACGTTTGTGATTTTGAAGGTACCGAAGTTCCTGCAGATGCGGGTATTGTAATGTTTAACCCCGAGTATGGCGAACGTTTAGGCGTACACACCAAACTGGAGATAACCTACAAACGCATTGGCGATTATTTGAAAAAGAAATGCCTTGGCTACCGCGGGTACGTTTTTACCGGCAATCCCGACCTGGCCAAAAAAATAGGTTTAAAGGCGGCCCGCCGTATCGAGTTTTATAATGGCAAGCTGGACTGCCGCTTGTTTGAGTATGAATTGTATGAAGGCAGCAAACGCCAACTAAAAGAAGAAGAATGAAAAAACTGATCATATTTGCACTATTATTAACATCGTTTTGCGCACAGGCACAGGAGGAACTGGCGTTCCCGTTTCAGGGCGGAGCGCCAATTATGGATAGATTTTTTAAGGATAGCTTGGTTGTTAGCCCCGATATTATTAATAAAAAGGCTGCCGGCGTGGCTGTAATAAAATTCACAGCCGATATAAATGGCAATATATCAAAGCTGGTTATTTACTACGCCGACGATTACGTGTTAACTATTCCGGCTATTGAAGCGTTGAAAAAATCAACCAAAAAATGGATAATACCCAACAAGGAAAAATTCCACGATTTTATTATCCCTTTCTCTATCAATTTTAATAACCCGGCATCCGGTACTACCGATATGCAAAAAACCGCTTACGAATTTTATAAAAGCCGCCGCCCAATTGTAGCCCGCGACCAAATACCACTAAACGCGGCTACTTTGCTGCCAACAGTGGTGGTAAAATATGATATACAATAAGAGATAGTATAAACTATAAACAAAGAAAGCGGCCTAAGCCGCTTTCTTTGTTTATAGTCAACATTATTTAAAATTTTTTTTAAAATCCGCGTGGCGAGCAATCTCGTTTATATGTTATTACCAATGCACGAATAAAGAATGAGTAATATGTTGAACTACAAGGTAAAAGCAGTTGCGACTAACATACGCAGCAAACGCGAACAATTAAATTACACGCAGGAATATCTTGCCGCTAAGCTTAATATATCTCAAAATGCCTACAGTAAAATAGAGTTGGGTTACACCAAAATAACCGTTGAACGCCTTTTTCAGATAGCTGATGTTTTAGAGACCAACCTGACTGAGCTGATAAACAGCGAAAAGGCCGAAGCCGCCTGACTGGCAAAAAAGCCTGCGCGTTAAAAACAGCAACTGTTATATTTGCATACAAACTGCAAATATGAACAACGCCGATACAATAAGTAAAACCGTAGATTTTGTACAGGAAACTTTAAAGGGCGCCGAAGGCGGGCACGATTGGTGGCATATACACCGTGTTTGGACAAACGCCAAACACATCGCAAAAACCGAGAAGTGCGATTTGCTTACGGTAGAACTTGCCGCATTACTACACGATATTGCTGATAGTAAATTTCATAATGGCGATGAAGAAATAGGCCCTGCTACGGCCGGTAACTTCCTTGCAAGTATTGCTACCCCTGCAGATGTAATACTTCATGTGCAACAGATCATCAGGCACATGTCTTTTAAAGCCAGCTTTGATAAGGCCGGCTTTCATTCGAACGAATTAGCTGTTGTACAGGATGCCGACAGGCTGGATGCCATTGGCGCCATTGGTATTGCCCGTGCTTTTAATTATGGCGGCTTTAAAGCCAGGGAGATCTATAACCCCCACATTCAGCCAAACATTAATATGAGCAAGGAGGAATACAAAAACTCAACTGCCCCTACCATCAACCATTTTTACGAAAAGCTGCTGTTACTTAAAGATAAAATGAACACCGCAACAGGCAGGCAGCTCGCCATGCAGCGGCACACCTTTATGCAAACCTACCTGCAACAATTTTATTCAGAGGTTACGCCACAATAAGTGTAACATAAATCAAGTTCAGTTATCACATACATTAAAAACCAATTAAACCCGGCGCAGTAAAAAACGTCATAATTAAATATGAAGAATATTTTCGCAGCAATAACCTTTTTGATCATAAGCACCGGTTTGTCGGCCCAAACCAAAAACAATATCTCAAACGCTAAAATAGCTTTCGAGTTAAAAAACCTGGGTATTAAAACAGGAGGCACCATTGGTGGCGTACAAGGCAACATTGCATTTGACCCGGCCAACCTGGCGGCCAGTAAAATAGAAGCTACTGCCGATGCCAATACAATAAACACAGATAACAGCATGCGCGATGATCACCTGAAAAAGGAGGATTATTTTCATGTGGATGCGTATCCAAAATTAAGCCTGTCGTCGGTATCATTCAAAAAAAAGAATGCTGGTAATTATATAGGGCAGTTTAACCTTACCATAAAAGGCAAAACCAAAGTTGTAGATGTACCCTTTACCTACACTGAACAGGGTAATGCGGGGGTTTTTAAAGGCGACTTTAAAATTAACCGTAAAGATTTTGGCGTGGGCGGCAACAGCATGACCATGAGCGACGAGGTTACTATATCGATAGAGGCGCAGGCTGCAAAATAAATACCCGCCCGTTGCGCGCCAAATGATAATAATTAATTAACATAAAAGCCTGCCATCTTGTTAATTATAACCATTTACAAATAGTAACTTTATACTATGAAATTGCGCGTATTGATCCTGATAAACGCTGCCGCGGTTGCCATAACGCTATCGGCAGTAAACTACTATTTTCAGCATAAGTGGTACGATATGATGATAACCTTTCTGGTTACTTTCATCACCAGCTACCTTGTTTTTTACTACCTGATCGAAAAATACGTCTACTCAAAAATAAAGCTCATTTATAAGCTTATACATAATCTTAAACTTGGCCGCGACCTTAGGGATGCGCTTGGCGAACACGTAAGCGCCGACCCTATCAATGATGTGGAACAGGAGGTGCAGGAATGGGCACGACAAAAAAAAAGCGAGATAGACGAACTGAAAAAACAGGAAAGGTTTCGCAGGGATTTTTTATCAAATATATCGCACGAGTTTAAAACGCCACTATTTGCCATACAAGGCTACATTGAAGCTTTGCAGGATGATGGACTGGAAGACCGGGAACTGGCCGTGCAATTTCTTGAAAAAGCATCAAAAAACGTAGACAGGCTGAGCTACCTGATCAATGACCTGGACGAGATCTCGAAACTGGAATCGGGCGAGATGCCTATTAACTATACCAAATTCAAAATAAATGACCTGATAAGGGAAGTTTTTGAATCGCTTGAGCTGAAAAGCAAGCAGCACAATATTAAGTTAATGTTTAAGCAAAAATACGACGATGGAATTTTTGTGAACGCCGATCGCGAAAAGATACGCCAGGTGCTGGTAAACCTGATAGACAATTCTTTTAAATATGGTAAAGAAGAGGGTACAACATCGGTAAGTACCTTTACCCTGCACGAACAGGTGCTTATTGAAGTTACAGATGATGGCATTGGGATCGAAGAAAAATTTCTTCCAAGGTTATTTGAGCGCTTTTTCCGCACCGATACCAGCCGTTCAAGGCAAATCGGCGGCTCGGGGCTTGGGCTGGCCATTGTTAAGCATATTATAGAAGCACATCAGCAAACTATTAATGTGCGCAGCACCGAAAGTATGGGCTCAACATTTGGCTTTACGCTGCAAATAGCCCGTCAATCGCTTCCATTCCCCAATATCCCTGTATTAAAAAGTTAACATTAACTTAACATTGCAACCTTACCTTTACGGAAATTTAAATGCAAAATGTCACTTAACAGTATATTCCAGTATTTTGTTCCGAAAGATAAGAAGACCTTTTTCCCATTGTTTGAGCAAGCTGCAAGCAATGTTGTAAGTATGTCTACAATTTTGGTTGAGGCCGTTAACTCTGTTAACCCCGCTACCCGCGAAGAACTATTCAGGCAGATTGACAAGCTTGAAAACAAAGGCGACGAACTTACCCACCAGATTTACCTGGAACTGGGCAAAAATTTCATAACCCCATTTGATCGTGAAGATATCCACGCCTTAGCTACCGCTATTGATGATATTGCCGATTATATACATGGCGCTGCAAACCGCATGCTGCTATACAAAATAGATGACTTTAACGAGCACATCCGCAAATTGGCCGAACTAATACTACAGGCCGGTACCGATCTTGAAAAAGCTGTACGCGAGTTGAAAGACCTGCGCAACGTACGTGCCATTGCCGACTCTTGTATCCGCATTAACAGCGTAGAAAACCAGGCCGATTATGTTTTTGACCGTGCCGTTGCCGATCTGTTCCTTTACGAAACAGACGCCATACGCCTGATAAAATATAAAGAGATATTGGCTGCACTTGAAACCGCTACAGATATGTGCGAAGATGCTGCCAACGTAATGGAGTCGATTCTAATTAAAAACGCCTAAGCATAATTTTATATTATTTAAATGGTTACCACCCTACTTGTTGCTGTAGTTGCCCTGGCGCTCATATTTGATTATACCAACGGCTTTCATGATGCGGCCAACTCTATAGCTACCATAGTTTCAACCAAAGTACTTACGCCTTTTCAGGCGGTATTGCTGGCTGCTGTATTTAATTTTGCCGCTTACTTTTTTATTAAGGACCATAAAGTAGCCAACACCGTTGCCAAAACGGTCCACGAAGAATTTATTACCCTGCACGTAGTACTGGCAGGCCTTATTGCTGCTATTACCTGGAACTTAACCACCTGGTGGTTTGGTATCCCTTCCAGCTCGTCGCATACGCTTATCGGCGGCTTTGCTGGCGCAGGTATTACCAATGCTTTATCTATGGGTAACCATGCTATGGCAGCCATTAACTCGGCATACATTTTTAAGATCATTGCTTATATTGTTTTGGCCCCGTTCATAGGCTTATTTATCGCCTATTTTATAACCATCCTCATTTTGCATATTTGTAAGCGGGCCAAACCCGCGGTTGCCGAACGTTGGTTTAAAAGGCTGCAACTGGTATCGGCTGCTGCGTTAAGCTTTGCACACGGCACCAACGATGCGCAAAAGGTAATGGGTATTTTATACGTTAGTTTGGTAGCCGCCAAGGTGGTTACCAGCGGCGCGCCAATGCCCGAGTGGATCCCGCTGGCGTGTTACAGCGCAATAGCATTGGGTACCATGTCTGGCGGATGGAAGATCGTAAAAACCATGGGTTCAAAAATAACAAAGATCACCCCGCTGGAAGGTGTTGCCGCCGAAACCGCAGGTGCTGTAACTTTGTTTATTACCGAGCACTTTGCTATCCCGGTTTCAACAACGCACACCATCACCGGTTCTATCATAGGGGTTGGTTTAACAAAACGTGTATCAGCCGTACGCTGGGGGGTTACTATAAACCTGGTTTGGGCATGGATAATTACCATACCTATTTCGGCTATTATTGCAGGGTTGGTGTTTATGCTGGTAAGGCACTGGTAATTACGCATTACTGGCAGTAAATTTGCTTACCTTATTGCATGAAAAAAACCCTTTTACTTTTCCCGTTCCTTTTTGTTTTATTATCCAGCTGCGATACCCTTAACCAGGTAGCGCAAACCACTATACAACAGTATGGCAACCCAACCACACTCGAAATAAACAACGGCCTTAAACAGGCGCTTGAAATTGGCACCGGCAAAAGCTCCGACCAGCTATCGGCGCTTAACGGCTTTTTCGGCAATGCCGCTATTAAAATATTATTCCCGCCCGAAGCACAAAAGGCTGAGAAAGCCTTACGCAGCATAGGCCTGGGCAAATTAGCCGACGATGTGATACTCTCGCTTAACCGCGCTGCCGAAGATGCCGCAGTACAGGCAAAACCTATTTTTGTTAACGCCATTAAACAAATGACCTTAACAGACGTGACCAATATTTTATTGGGCAAGCAGGATGCTGCTACACAATATTTTAAACGGACCACCACATTGCAGTTGTCATCAAAATTTAAGCCTGTGATACAAACCAGCTTAAATAAGGTAGGCGCCACAAAATATTATACCGATGCCGCAAACGCTTATAATAAAGTGCCATTTGCAAGCAAAATAAACCCCGATATCAGCGATTACGTTACCCAGAAAGCAATTGACGGTTTGTTTGTACAGATAGCTAAAGAAGAGCTTAACATTCGCCAAAACCTGGGCGCGCGTACAACGCCATTACTACAAAAAGTATTTGGTTACTACGATAAGAATAAGAAGTAATATTATAGAAAGTTATTTAAAAGCGACAGATTTTCATCTGCCGCTTTTTTTCGCTATTTACCAAACTCCACCATAACCTTCACTTCTTCCGCTTTGCCATTTATATTGCCACTCCAAGCCGGGCCATCTTTGATCAGGCTGATGGCTTTATTGTCGGCGGCTATACTTAAGCTTTTGACTATTTTAATATTCGCTATGCTGCCATTAGCATTAACTGTAAAGGTTAGCCCAACCGTGCCCTCTTTACCATCAGGAGTGTTAGCATTATCTTTTAAGTATTTGTTGAAAACATCCCAGCCTGTATATGGGCGGGCCTTAGCTGCTTTAACTTTTTGGGATGCCCTGGCTACAACCACCTCGCTTAACGAATTAGAGTTTTCGTCCAGCTCGACCTTTAGGCTATCCTTGCCTTTAACATCCAAAGTTTTGCTGTTATAGCCAACAGAGCCAAACGCCAGGGTTTCGTCTTTTTTAACATTGGGTAAGGTAAATTTAACGTTAGCATCTGTTTGCGTAGCCGTAGTTTTGCCCACAACCTTTACCGATACCCCAGCTAATGGCGAGCCATTATTACGGTTCAATACCACTCCTGATACCAGGTTTGACGGTAAACCCGCGGCCATCAAAACAGATGGGTTATTATCGTTCTGCTTGCCCGGCCTAACCGTCATATCGGCACCGTCGGCTTTGCTTTTCAATACGGTTAATTCCGATGGTTTTTTGGTTATGGCTACGCGTTCGCCGCCTAAGACAGTGTCCAGCTTTTTACTTGCCATGTAATCCGTAGCTACCATATCTTCTAAAGGGGTAACTTCGGGCACGCTTTTTAAAACATCATCCTGTTTTGGACTAATTTCGCGCATCATCGCGATAGTATTATCCGCGCTTTTATCAGTAACGATATCTGCTTTTGCTTTAGCTGTGGGCTTTTTGTTATACGCAAATGCTTTTTTTTGGGGCCCGGCAATAAGGGCATCACCTTCTTTATCTACCACAACCGGCGTAGTATCTGCGGGCTGCAATTTTTTTGGCGCTGTAGTAGTGGCAACTTTTTGTAATGAGCCCGTCTCACCCCCTTTATACAGCACTCCCACAACTATGGCAAAGCCTATAACGCTGGCCGCAATGGATATTACCGTCCACGGTATTATTCTGCGCGTTTTGGCGGTTGTTCGGGCCTGCAGGCGCTCCTGAAGCGATGCCAGGTTATCCTGTTGGTTACCTGCCCGGCCATACCCCTCCAGCGCGTCCATCAAAAACGGATCGCCCTGTGCCTCGCGTTCCAGTTTATGCATGGCGCGGGCATTAAGCTCCCCGTTAAGGTACTTCTGTATTTGCTGTATATCGGCCCGTTTATCTTTCACTGTTCTTTTCAAGGCAAATTTTAAGGTTGCGCTTTCCGTTTTGTATATGGCTTTTCACCTCGTTCATGGTAAAGCCTGTTGCGTCGGCTACTTCTTTATAGCACTTCTCATCAAGGTAAAATAATTTCACGCTTTGTTTTTGTGCCGGTGTTAATTTATCCAAACAACGTTCCAAAGCCTGCATGGCCTCTTCGCGGTCGTTAGTATCAGGATGCAAAACCGGGCTAAATTCCACAAACTCATCTAAAGTTACGGTTTCTAATTTTTTACCGGTGCGTAATTGCATCAGGCAATGGTTACGGCTCAGCACATATAACCATGGCCTGAACTGTTTTATCTCGTGCTGATGAACCTTTTGTGTCAGTTCTTCAAATATGGTCATTACGGCATCCTGCGCCAGTTCTTCGTCCTTTAAATATTTTAAGCCTACCCCATAAACCAACGGCATATACCTTTCATAAAGCTTGCCCAAAACTTTCAGGTCGCGGGTTGCCCGGTAGCTGTTTAATAGCTGCTCGTCTGCGTTATCTTCCGGTTTAACTGGTTTGGTAAAAAACTTCATCAAGAGGGTTGCAAAATAATTTTTTTAAACCGCTTATGGAAATCTTATCTGCGCTGCATCCTGTAATAAAAACCAAACGGATTATGAAAAAGCTATTATTACTTATGATGCTGCTTGCCGCCTTTACCGGGTTTAAAGGCGACGCGGCCAACCGAATCATCACCGGAACAGTTACCTCAGCAGATGATAAACTTCCTCTACCGGGAGTAAGTATAACGGTAAAAGGCACAAATATCGGCACGCAAACCAACGCCGCGGGCAAATATTCGTTAAATGTCCCAGATGGTACAACAACATTGATATTCACTTTTATAGGTTATCAGCATGTTGAGATCAACATTGGCGGGAAAAATGAAATAAACGTAGCATTAAAAGGTTCGAAAGCTCAATTGAGCGAGGTTGTTGTAACCGCGTCCTGGCTTCATGTTAAGCAATCAAGTCAAGGTTATAAAACTACGCGGTACAAAAGCCAGCCCATTGTATACGGCCGTACAAATAATGTTGCAAAGGCTTTGAAAGGTAAAGTTCTTGGCTTACAAGTAACCACAGCGAATAAAGGTTACTTCGATTACAGCGCCCCTGCCCCGATCGAAAACGACGAAAGCTACAAGGGCATTACCGAAAACGCTTTTACCAGCGCGGCATCTGCACCGCTTTCCACTTTTTCTGTTGATGTGGATGCAGCGTCATACAGTAATGTAAGGCGTTTCATTAACAATGGCCAGCTACCCCCGGCAGATGCGGTGCGTGTAGAGGAAATGATCAACTACTTTAACTACAACCTTGCCGGCCCTGCAGATGGCGGCCCGGTTGCTATACACACCGAACTCTCATCGGCCCCGTGGAACACCAAACACCGCCTGCTGCGGATAGGGCTTAAGGCAAAAACCATCCCTACACAAAATTTGCCCGCTTCGAATTTAGTTTTCCTGATAGATGTATCGGGATCGATGGATGCGTCCAATAAATTGCCGCTTGTGCAATCGTCCCTTAAAATGCTGGTAGACCAACTGCGCCCGCAGGATAAAGTTGCCCTGGTGGTTTACGCAGGCGCTGCAGGGGTAGTGCTGCCATCAACCACCGGCGACAAGAAAGAGACCATTAAAAACGCTATTGATAACCTAAGCGCAGGTGGGTCGACCGCCGGCGGCGAAGGTATAAAGCTGGCCTATAAAATTGCTACCGAAAACCTGATGCCTAAAGGCAATAACCGCATTATTTTGGCTACCGATGGCGATTTTAACGTAGGCGCATCCAGCGACGATGATATGGAAAAGCTGATTGAAAAGAAACGCGAGAGCGGCATCTTCCTTTCGGTTTTAGGTTATGGCATGGGTAATTACAAGGACAGCAAAATGGAAACCCTTGCCGATAAGGGCAACGGGAACTATGCCTACATTGATAATATTACCGAAGCCCGCAAAACACTGGTGAGCGAATTTGGCGGCACCCTGTTTACTGTTGCAAAAGACGTAAAACTGCAGATAGAATTTAACCCGGCCAAAGTACAAGCCTACCGCCTGCTGGGTTACGAAAACCGGATTTTGAACAAGGAAGATTTTAACGACGATAAAAAGGATGCCGGCGATATGGGCAGCGGCCATACCGTTACCGCTTTTTACGAGATAGTACCTGCCGGTATAAAAGATGATTATTCGGTAAGCGTTGATCCGCTGAAATATCAAAAGAATGAAAGTAAGCCGGTAGCTACCTCCGGTTCCTCTGAAATTATGACCATTAAGTTCCGTTATAAAGAGCCGGTATCGTCGGTAAGCAAAATGAGCCAGGCCGTTGTTTACGATAAACCGGTTGAGTTTAATGCTACCAGTACCGATTTTAAATTTGCATCCGCCGTGGCCGAAGTTGGTATGTTGCTGCGCGATTCTAAATTCAAACAAAAGGCCAGCTTTACGCATGCCATTGCCACCGCCCGAGCGGGTAAAGGGGACGACAGTGAAGGCTACCGCTCAGAATTTATCCGCCTGGCCGAAAGTGCTAAGTTATTAACCAGATCTACAGAACTGGCAAAGGTTGATGATGAGGAGTAGATAGTAAAACGATATGTCAATTGCGAGCGTTAGCGGCAATCTCGTAGTATGATAAGCAATCATGCATTAGCTACGAGATTGCCGCGTCGCTATCGCTCCTCGCAATGACATATTTCTTAAACGACCAAATTCGGTTTAAATCTCACTAAACGCTTCCAAATATTTATCGATATAAGCCTGCTTGCTTTTGCTCTTGTATTGCATAATAAACCTGGGGTGTTCCAACGCAACTATCTTATTAAAAAACCCATGTTCGTCGTTTAACTTCCGGATGAATTTTTCGTTTTGGCCGGTACCGAAGCAAAAACACACATCGGTAGCAACCCCCAGGCCTATCTGGGTTTTAATGTTATCTGTGATGAAGGGTGTTACCGTACTGCAAAGTTCCTTGCTATCGTAATAATTATAATTTTTTTCTTTCCCCTTATTATCCATGGTTGTAAACCCCAACGGGCAAAGCGAATTGATGTAAAGCTTGCTGTAAAACGCCTCTACTCCTCCATAGGCGTTTATCATTTCGTAAACATAAACCGATGATGGCTCGTGTAATAGTTTACCATCGTATGCAATGCCGCATTCTGTTATTAAGCGTTTAGGGTCGGTAAAGGGGATTCCCGTTACACCGCCGCCAAACCTGCCGGGATTGATCCCTAATATGATGTAGCGTTGGTTATTATCGTTGTAGTATTTGCGGTAAAACTGCGATGAGATGATCATAGCGTCCTCTTCCTCGCGGTACGGGTTCATAATACGGATACCATTTGGCAAGGGCGGGCCTGTATATTCCAGTTGCTGGTTAAACGCAATAACTTTATCGGCGAAGGTCATATATGTTATTCTTTTGCAGGGTTTTGTCCAAAAGTTTTACTTAATATATCATAAAGTTGGGAATGCCTGGCCTGGAACTGCTCGGGTTTCTCAAAGAAATATTCAGATACCACCGCGAAAAATTCGGCTTCGTTAGTGGTGGCATACATATCGATGTCCGACCTCCCGGTTTCTATTTTGTTGATCTCCTGGTGCATCATCCGTACCCAGGGCTCTACATATTCATGCGGTAAAAAACCTTCGGGGATGCCATCTGTAGCGCCATCGGCTTTATCCAGCAGGTGAACAAACTCGTGGATGCCGGTATTTTCTCTTCCGTTGTTTTTTGAGAAACCCTTTATCAGCGCGTTGCGCGATAATATCATTTGCCCGTTCATGTAACCGCTGCCCACCATACCCATAATGTTACGTCCTTCGCCCTCGTTCCCCTCAAACTGAAATTCCTTATCAAAGGTATCCGGATATAAAAGCACGTTGGTAACGTTGCGATAGGTCCAGTCCTTAAAGCCAAAGATGGGTATCACCGCACTGGATGCCACCATCATGCGGTCGGTATCGGTAAGTTCAAGGCCAACTCCCTCTATATTTACAGCATCTAAAAATTGCTCTATCCTGTCCTCGAAGTAAAGTTTATCGGTGTCGGAGAGTTTATTGTAATATTCGATATGCTGGCTAAGCAGTTGCTTTTGGGCATCGGTCAGAATGTTTTGGGTAAGGGAAAGGTTCTTCTTTCTTCTTTGAAACAGTGTGAAAGAAATAACGATGACGATAATGATGGCGAAGTATATCATGGTGGTTTAATAACTATATTGCAAGTACAAATGAAAGATTACACATACAACAATAAGGAAATAGATTTAATAAAGCACATTGTTAAGAACCCGCCGTTACGAGTTTGGAACGATTTTGTATCGTATATATTTGAATATAATGCTAACTATATAGGCATCTATTGCGAATCGCGAGAAGCAGCAAGCCAAAATAAATTTGATGAGGCCATTATTGCAACAATTGTACTAACAGAAGGCCAATTTGAGCCCTCTGAGTATATGGATTTGGTTTGTGAAAATCCAAAGATAACGGAAGCTTACATAGTACGGTCATTCCTTTATTTTACAACTCACGTAAAGTACACCACCGCTAAACGCACTTTAAGCCGATTGCTTTATTTCATTCAAAGGATGTTCTTTTTTAAACAAGACCCGCTTAAAAAGATACTTTCGAGAACTACTGGCGGGCATGAAGAAATATGTTGCAGCCCCGATTCACTCGAAACAAACTCGGTTGACAGCCAATACGGTAATTTAATAGATAAAGGGTTGCTTTTAAAAATCAACGATACTTATTTGCCTGCTTATATTATTATGAATTGCTATGGCTTTCATATTGCAGATAAAAAGTTCTTTTATAACAGGGATGAATTAAAGGACGATTTTGAGCTGCTTAAACTTATTAAGGTCTAACACAGCTTGCGTCAGCCGAAACTGATTTGTTTTGGGCACAAGCTGAAAACCCGCCGCAGCATATAAACAAAAAAGCGATGAGTAAACCCATCGCTTTTCAAATCCGAAATCGAAAATCGTATCCCGATAACTATCGGGATCGAAATCGATTATATCATCATCCTTACCGGTTCTTCCAGTAGTGATTTTAGTGTTTGCAGGAATGCTGAGGCTGTTGCACCATCCACCACGCGGTGATCTGAGCTTAGCGTAACCTTCATTACATTGCCGGGTACTACCGCGCCATTTTTAACAACCGGGATCTGCTGGATACCGCTAACGGCAAGGATACAGGCATTTGGCGTATTAATGATAGCGGTAAACTCGTCTACACCAAACATACCCAGGTTTGATATGGTAAAAGTTGAGCCTTCCATTTCGGCAGGTTGTAATTTTTTTGATTTGGCTTTACCGGCAAACTCTTTTACCTCCTGCGAGATATGGCTTAACGATTTACCGTCGGCAAATTTAATAACCGGTACCAGTAAACCTTCGTCAACCGCTACGGCTACGCCAATGTGCACATGTTCATTAGTACGGATGGTATCGCCCAGGAATGATGAGTTAATGGCCGGATGTTGTTTCAACGAAACAGCAACAGCTTTAACTACAAAATCGTTAAACGAGATCTTAACCGGCGCAACCTCGTTCATTTTGTTACGGGCAGCAATAGCCTGGTCCATATCTATCGACATGGTAACATAGAAGTGCGGCGCAGTAAACAAGCTTTCAGACAACCTGCGGCTAATGGCTTTACGCATTTGCGTAACGTTTCTTTCGCTGAATTTCTCTTCGCCTGTATAAGTTGGCAATACAACCGGTGCTTTTGCAGCAGGGGCGCCGGCGGCCGGTGCAGCGGCTTCCTGTGGTTTGGCGGTTTCTGCAGGTTTTGCAGCAGGTGTAAAGCTTTCTATATCCTTTTTGATGATACGGCCGCCATCGGCGCTGCCTTTTACATCATTAAGGTTAATACCTTTATCTTTTGCTATCTTACGTGCTAACGGCGATGCCTTAACGCGGCTGTCGTCCTCGGTAGAACCTGTTGATTCCTGAGTTGCAGGAGCCGTTGCAGTTGCAGTCTCTTCTTTAGCATCACTGCTACCGCCACTCTCTGCTGCTACTTCTTCCCCACCACCATTGTCAGCATCTAATAAAGGTTGGATATCTGTACCTTCTTTACCAACAATAGCTATAATGCCGTTAACTTGTGCTGCTTCGCCTTCTTTAACGCCAATATACAATAGCGTTCCTTCTTCGTAACCCACAACTTCCATGGGTGCCTTATCGGTAGCCACATCAGCAAGCGAATCATCTGCTTTCACTTTATCGCCAACCTTAAAGTACCATTTTTCGATGGTACCCTCGGTCATGGTATCGCTAAGCAACGGCATACGGATAACCGCGGCCGGTATGCTTGACAGGTCAGCCTTTGGTTTTGCAGCTGCGGCAGGCTTCTCAGCAGTTGCAGCAGCGGGTTTTTTATCTTCGGTTACCGCCGGTTTTTCTTCGGCAGCAGGTTTGTCTTCTTTTTTCTCTTCTATTTTTGCAGGAGCGGCTTCGGCACTGCCGGCACCATCTAAAAGCGCTTTGTAATCTTCGCCCTCTTTGCCCAAAACGGCAATAACCGCATCAACCGGAACCGCGCTGCCCTCTTCAACACCTATATAAAGCAAGGTGCCGTCCTGGTACGATTCAAAATCCATGGTGGCTTTATCGGTTTCTATCTCGGCCAATACATCGCCCGATTTTACCTTGTCGCCAACTTTCTTATGCCATTTAGCCAATACCCCTTCGGTCATGGTATCGCTCATTTTAGGCATTTTAACTACTTCAGCCATATATAAATGTGATGAATATTGTTAATGTTAAATATATAGTATTAGTCGCGTATGTAAGGATAGTCCTGCTGAACATATACATCAGTGTAAAGTTCTGATGCTTCCGGCCACGGCGACTCTTCAGCAAATTTAACTGCTTCTTCTACCTGTGCCTTAATTTTCGCGTCTATTTCTTCAAACCATTTATCATCAGCATAACCTTCTTTTTGGATAGCAAGTTTTACTGTTTCAATTGGGTCTTTTGATTTGTAGCTTTCCAATTCTTTCTTGGTGCGGTACTTCTGCGGGTCGCTCATGGAGTGGCCTTTGTAGCGATAGGTACGCATTTCTAAGAAAGTTGGGCCTTCGCCGCGGCGCGCGCGTTGTACAGCCTCGTCCATTGCATTATGTACTGCAACCGGGTCCATACCATCAACAGGTGAGGATGGTATACCGTATGGCAAGCCTAATTTGTAAATATCTGTTTGTATGGTGGTACGCTCTACAGATGTACCCATGGCGTAACCATTGTTTTCGCAAACAAAAATTACAGGCAGTTTCCATAACGCGGCCATGTTAAAGGTTTCGGTTAAAGCACCCTGGCGCACGGCGCCATCGCCCATGTAGGCAATGTTTACGTTATCGGTACCTTTATACTGTTCTGCAAATGCTATACCTGCACCCATCGGGATCTGACCGCCTACAATACCATGCCCGCCATAAAAATGGTTTTCTTTATCGAACATGTGCATCGATCCGCCTTTACCTTTTGAACAGCCGGTTGCTTTACCGTACATTTCGGCCATAATAGCATTTGGGTGGGTACCTTTTGCCAAAGCATGCGCGTGGTCGCGGTAAGCGGTTATCAAACTGTCCTCGTGGCGGATAACAGACATGGCGCCTGCTAAAACAGCTTCCTGCCCAATGTACAGGTGACAAAATCCGCGTATTTTTTGCTGACCGTATAACTGACCGGTCTTTTCTTCAAACTTACGCATCAGGAGCATAGACTCGTACCACATCAGGTAGGTGTCTTTAGTTATTTCGATTGAACTCATTTATTAAATAAAGTTTCTTTGAGAAGTGCAAATCTAATTATATCCTGCAAATAACCGAAACTGCAATCAATTTGTTAGCATCAATCGGTTAAATTTTTGTGGTACCTTTATAATGCACGCATAGTATTTTTTAAATATGCAAAATAACATTTGGATATGGTGTAAAAAGTACGCTTTATAAAGCGGCAAATTGCCGCTTTACCGTAATATTCTTTTCGCAAAAATTCTTTTACAAGCCCGGTAGCTCAGCGCTTTTTTTGCCCTAATTTGTGTATAGCCCTCGCGCTTAACCGCCAAACTAATTTAATTACCTAAGGCTCAAATTTTATGAGCCGGGCCACACTCATTTGCAACATAATTCTGAAATATAATTTCACCCACAGAAATTTTTACTATCCGTTTTTATTTTAGCGATACAATTATTAACAATGGTTAAAAAAATTGCTTAAATTTTTATGAAAAAATTTATCGCTTTTAATTTGGTAATTTAAAATTATTGGATAGTTTTGTACTCACTCAATAGAAATACGTCCAGTTTAATATACGTTTGTTGTCCTAATTGCAACAATTAAAGAGATTAAATGAAGAAAATTACAATTGCTATTGCATTATTCCTGAGCGTTTTAGCTGCACAAGCCCAAACAAAAACTGTTCCAAGTCAGGCTGCAGAATCTGCAGAACAAGAAAGCTTAGCAAAAGATTATCTGTCACAAATAATGGGTGTTGCGGTATCGGCAACCTCAAACATGAAACTTTTTCATTTTGTATACGACTGGATAGGCACCCCTTACCGTTTTGGCGGTAGCTCAAGAAAAGGGATCGACTGCTCTGCATTCACCAAGCAATTATACAGTGATGTATTTAACTTAACTATCCGCCGCAGCTCGCGCGATATTTTCAGCATGGTAAACCCTGTTGGTAAAGACGACCTGAAGGAAGGCGACCTGGTTTTCTTTAAAATTCACAGCCGAAGCATATCACACGTTGGCATTTACCTGGGTAATAACAGGTTTGCGCACGCATCATCAAAAGGTGTTGCCATAAGCAGTTTAGACGATGCTTACTACAGCCGTTATTTTTACAAAGGCGGCCGTTTATTAGAATCATTTAAAAACGAACTATCATCGGCACAGGCTGACGATGAACCCGCTAACTAAATAAACCTAAATTAATATCCCAGATCCTTTCACTAACCATGGGAGGATTTTTTTTTTTGCCCCTGATGAAAACCCGGTTAACCCTCCTTTTTTTTGTTGCAATACTGATGGTGGCCTGTAACCAGCCGCCGGCAAAGCGTGCTGTTATCCAAAAACAGGTTGCAAAAGCAGCAGATAAAAAGGTCATCAATCCGCCGTTGGATGTTATTAATATAGCGGCAGTAGGCGATATTATGCTGGGATCATCCTATCCCGACAGTACCTTTTTACCTCCGGATAGCGCCAAAAACAGCTTTAAACATGCGTTGAAAGACCTGCGGGAAGCAGACCTGGCATTTGGCAACCTGGAAGGCGTACTGCTTGATACCGGTGCGCCGGTTGGTTATAAGCTGCGTTTTAAACACAAAGGGTATTTGTTTAAGATGCCCACCAAATATGGGAGTATTTTAAAAGATGCAGGGTTTGATGTGCTGAGCGTAGGTAACAATCACTCGAACGATTTTGACCGCGCGGGGCGTAAAAGCACTATTAAAATACTGGATAGCCTTGGCGTACACGCCGCTGGCTTTAAAACCCATCCTTCAAAAGTATTTACATTAAATGGCGTTAAATACGGCTTTTGCGCGTTTTCGCCAAACGGGCAAACGGTATCCTTACTGCATATCGCAATGGCAAAAAACCTTATTGCCGATCTGAAATCCAAAACTGATATTGTTATCGTATCGTTTCATGGGGGCGGCGAGGGCGCCGATTACGAGCATGTGCCCGATTCTGCAGAGATATTTAAAGGGGAGGACCGCGGGGATCTTCGGCTGTTTACCCATGCCGCAATTGATGCCGGGGCCGATGTTATACTGGGCAATGGCCCGCATGTTGCCCGCGGGATGGAATTGTATAAAAACCGGCTGATAGCTTATAGCCTGGGTAATTTTGTAACTTACAAAGGGGTTAGCGTAAGCGGCGTTTGCGGTTTGGCGCCGCTGCTTAAAATTTGCATCAATAAAAAAGGTGAATTTTTAAACGGGCGGATAGTATCTTACAGGCAAAACCACCAAACAGGCTTACAGCCCGATACGCTCAACCGTGCCGCATTACGCATAAAAGCCTTAACCCAAGCCGATTTTATTCGGCCTGGTTTAAGTATTTCTGCTTCTGGTGCTATAACACCATCAATTACAAACTAAGCTTCGTCCTTGGTGTTGCGCACCAGGCTGATCCCCGTAAAAAAGAATATGACAGAAATAAGCCCCACAACAATTAATGTAGTGGGCGCGCCTGTATGCTGTATAATTTGCACACCGGTATAAATTAGCCCTACAATTCCCAGTACGGTAAGTACAGCGCCGAAAGTACGTTTTAAGTTCATGTTTTATTATTAGTTAAGTGATTAACAACTAATCATTAACCACATTAACCCTTGTTTGTTTGCAGGGCACCTAACGCAAAAAAAAAGACGAGTTATATCATAAAACTGTAAATTCGCCGAAGTAAACGTATCACTTTTCTAAAAAATTACGTTTATACATCTGTAAGTGCCTCGCATTTACATTGTGATAAGGTTTAGGTTGAAAGTCCCCGGGCAGCGAGTGCCTGGGGCTTTTATTTTTTACAGCTTTTAGCAATCCCATCCATTTTGTCCATCTTCGTTTTTTTAACATAATATAATGAGTGATATAAAAGCAAAGCTGCATGCGCTGTGCGTTACGTACGTAAAAACCCGCATGCATGCCGCAGAGCAAGCCATAGCCGAAGCCCGGCAGGCCCAAAACGACGATACCAAAAGCAGCGCGGGCGATAAGTACGAGACCGGCCGCGAAATGGCGCAGCAGGAAACCAACCGCAACCTTACCCAACTGAACGAGGCCAATAAACTGATGGTGGCTCTAAACCAGGTCTCGTTTAACGGCACATCATCAAAAGCCGAAACGGGTAGTGTGATACTGACCAACAACGGCAACTTTTACCTGGCCATTAGCGCAGGCACGCTCACTTTAGATGGTAAAAACTACTTCGCGGTATCGCCGGCATCGCCAATTGGTTTTAAACTGAAGGATAAAAGGCCCGGTGATGAATTTATTTTAAATGAAAAAACTTATCAAATACAGTCAATCCTTTAATTATCCGGCCTCTGTTTTGTGCCGAAATAGAAAATAAAAAATATAGTTTAACAAATTATTGTACAATTGATTGATTTCTATTCTATATTTGGTGTAAACAAATAAATGAACGGTTAACAAACTGATCATTACTAAACTAATTTTTTGATGAACATATTCGTAGGAAGCCTTCCGTACTCATTAGAGGAAGCAGATTTACAAGAGCTTTTCGAAGCTTATGGTGAAGTAACCACCGTTAAAATTATTATTGACAGAGAATCCGGCAGAAGCAAAGGTTTTGGATTTGTTGAAATGTCTGATGACGAAGCAGCTCAAAAAGCAATTTCAGGCTTAAACGGTTCTGAAGTTAGCGGTCGTTCTATCGCTGTAAGCCAGGCAGAAGACAAAAAGCCAGGTGACCGCAGAGGCGGTGGTGGTTTTGGTGGCGGCAACCGTGGCGGCGGTGGCGGTGGCTACTCAAGAGACAATAACAGAGGTGGCGGCGGTGGCGGCTACTCTAAAGATAGCAGAGGTGGCGGCGGCGGTAGCCGTTGGTAATCTGTAAAAGATCATTAAGGGCAAAACACGGTTAATTAAACGGTGTTTTGCTTTAAATTATTTTTGAAACACGCTCTCAAAATTTGTTAGCGTGCTTTTTATTGCCTTTTTTTAACGTAAATGGCGTGTTATTTATAACGCATAGCTGCTGCTATACTGCCCGGGCATGGCCAGTTAAAACTACTTGCATAATTTTTTGTTAATAGGCCAATAAATTCTTTGTTTGTATAGCCGGGAATTTAAGGAGCTTTGATACTTTTTATTATTTTTGTCAAAAATCATAACCAATGAGCGAACTCATTAAGAAACAAGTAACTGATGCAAAAGCTTTAATGGATAAAGCTATAGAGCATGCAGATAACGAATTAAATAAGATCCGTGCAGGTAAGGCAAACCCATCTATGTTAGATGATATTAGCGTTGATTACTACGGCACACCTACCCCGCTAAGCCAGGTAGGCAGTGTAAACACGCCCGATGCACGTACTATTATAGTACAGCCCTGGGAAAAATCATTACTACCGGCTATAGAGAAAGCTATTAAAGAAGCCAACCTGGGTGTTAACCCGCAGAATGACGGTGTTATCATCCGCATTAACGTACCACCGTTGACAGAGGAGCGCCGCCGCGATTTGGTTAAAAAAGCCAAAGGGGAAGCCGAGACCGGTAAAATTGCTATTCGTAACATTCGTAAGGATGCCAACGAGAAAATTAAAAAATTAAAAACCGAAGGCGTTTCTGAAGATGAGATAAAAGTTGGCGAAGCCGACGTTCAAAAACTGACCGACTCTTATATTGTTAAAGTTGACCAGTTATCTGAAGCAAAAGAAAAAGATATCATGACGGTTTAATTTAAAACCTGCTGAATAGTAGAAGGGATGACCGCAAGGTTCATCCCTTTTTTGTTGGGTACATATTTCAAATTTTTCAGTAGATTTAGACTTAATCATATCATAAATGAGAAGATTTTATCTATGCATTTTGATCGCCATTGTTATATCCTGCAAATCGGCACCTGATTTTAAAGATTACGGGGTAATATCAATTGAGGTAGATTCGATCCCGGGGCTTGATACGAGTAATAATGTAGTCCGACCATTAGGTGAAATCCGGCGGTATTATCTTACCAATAAGTCTACAAAAGATACCATAAATTTTATTTGCAAAGCTTATCTGAAAGCTGATAATCAAGCACTATCAGAAAAAATAGTGAAACACACTGTTGCCCCACAAGAAACAATCTGGCTAGATATCTATAATTCAGGTATTGATAGTAATGAAGATCAAAAATTGATTAACTATAAAATCATTAGTGCCAATTTAGTTAATAAGTAATTGCAAACTTTCCGTGCGCAGCCGTGTCGGGTCCTACTTATTAACCTCATTGTCAAATTAAAGGGAATGAACCGCTTAGCCATTCCCTTTTTTTATTTTTGTGCCATAACCATGAATATACTATTATCTTATTTATCAAAACACCGCTGGGTAGTGGTGCTGGCGCTTTTCCTGGCTGCCATGAACATTGGCTTTTCCCTGCTCGATCCATACATCACCGGCCGTATAGTAGATAACTTTATCGAAAAATATAAAGTGCTCAGCCACGACGAATACTTGTTTGGCGTGTTAAAGCTTGTGGGCATGGCTATTGGCGTGGCCATGGTATCGCGTATAGCAAAAAACTTCCAGGATTATTTTACCAATATCATTACCCAAAAGGTTGGCGCCGCCATGTATGCCGACGGGTTAAAGCACTCGCTTGAGTTACCTTACCAGGTGTTTGAAGACCAGCGCAGCGGCGAAACCCTGGGCATATTGCAAAAGGTGCGCTTAGATTGCGAAAAATTCATCACCTCGTTTATCAGCATCTTATTTGTGAGTTTAATAGGTATGGTGTTCGTAATAGTTTACTCGGCTACGGTAAGCTACCAGGTAACGCTGGTTTATTTTGCAGCCATACCTGTTATCACCTTTGTGAGCATGGCGATGAGCCGCAAAATAAAGCGCATTCAAAAAAACATTGTATCAGAAACTACCGCGCTGGCGGGTTCCACTACCGAATCGTTAAGGAACATCGAACTGATAAAGAGCCTTGGCCTGGCAAAACAGGAAATAAAGCGACTAAACGCCACCACCTACAAGATCCTGGACCTGGAGCTGAAGAAGGTTAAATACGTGCGCAGCATGAGCTTTGTACAGGGCACTACCGTAAACTTTGTGCGCAGCGTAATGGTGGTGATATTGTTACTGCTGATATTTAAAGAAACTATCTCGCCGGGGCAGTATTTCAGCTTTTTGTTTTACTCGTTCTTCCTGTTTAACCCTTTGCAAGAGCTTGGTAACGTTATTTTAAGCTGGCGCGAGGCGGAGGTATCGTTAGGTAACTTCAAAAATATTTTAAACACCCCAATTGATAAAAAGCCCGAGAAGCCCGTATTATTAGAGAAGGTAAAAACCCTTGCGTTTGATAACGTAAGCTTTAAACACTTAACCGCTAACCGCAACGCGCTTAATAACATCAGCTTTACCACCCACACCGGCGAAACCATCGCTTTTGTTGGCCCATCAGGCTCAGGGAAAACAACATTGGTGAAATTACTGGTTGGTTTGTACCAGCCGTTAGAAGGTGATATCCTGTATAACAATACCCTGAGCAAGGAGATTGACCTTGATCAGCTGCGCGAAAAGATAGGCTTTGTTACGCAGGATACGCAATTGTTCTCGGGTACCATCCGCGAAAATTTAAAGTTTGTTAACCCAAACGCTACAGATGAAGAATGTATGAACGTATTGCAGCGCGCGGCCTGCCAAACCTTGCTTGCCCGTGCCGATAAGGGCTTAGATACTGTAATTGGCGAAGGCGGTGTAAAAGTATCGGGTGGCGAAAAACAACGTTTATCCATTGCCCGCGCCCTGTTACGCAAACCCGACCTGCTGGTATTTGATGAAGCGACATCCTCTTTAGATTCCATCACCGAAGAAGAGATAACCGATACCATACGCGATGTATCGGTACTGAACGATCATATCACTATCCTGATAGCGCACCGGCTGTCCACCATTATGCATGCCGATTGTATTTATGTGTTAGAGAAAGGTAACATCATCGAATCGGGCAAGCACTTTGACCTGATAGACCAAAAAGGCCTTTACTACGCCATGTGGAGGCAACAGATCGGCGAGAAGCATACGGTGGATGCGTAACCCTTATATGTTTATAACAAGAAAGCCCCGCTGAAATCAGCGGGGCTTTCTTGTACTTGTATATTTTCTTACTTCACCAGCGTACCAATTTGTTCGCCTTTGGCTATTTTCATGAAGTTGCCTTCTTTGTTCATATCAAATACGATGATAGGCAGCTTGTTTTCCTGGCAAAGGGTAATGGCGGTCATGTCCATAACGTTAAGGCCTTTATCGTAAACTTCCTGGAAGCTGATCTCGTCGTAGCGGGTGGCTGTAGGATCTTTCTCCGGGTCGGCGGTATAGATGCCGTCAACACGGGTACCTTTCAGTACAACGTCTGCCTTGATCTCTATGGCGCGCAATGATGCAGCGGTGTCTGTTGTAAAGTATGGGTTACCGGTGCCGGCGCCGAATATCACAATCTTACCTATCTCTAAATGGTGCATGGCACGGCGGCGGATGTAAGGCTCGCAGATCTGCTCCATTTTGATGGCCGACTGCAAGCGGGTTTCCACACCAATGCTTTCCAGGGCGTTTTGCAGGGCCATACAGTTTATAACGGTGGCCAGCATACCCATATAATCGGCCTGGGCGCGCTCCATACCGCTTTTTTCGGCACTAAGTCCTCTAAAGATATTGCCGCCGCCAACCACGATGGCTATTTCTATGCCCTGGTCTTTAACGGCCTTTATATCGTGCGCGTATTGCAGCACCTGGTTGTTATCAATACCATACTGGCGCTCGCCCATCAGGGATTCGCCGCTAAGCTTTAGTAGGACTCTTTTGTATTTCATGTATGAGGAAGATTTATCAAAAATAGATAATAAATGGTATTGTTAAAATTTTATGTAGCAGGTGTTAAATAATTACCCTGCAATATGGTTGCCAGGGTTTGGTACTGCTTGTTAAATATAACCAGGTCGGCATCAAAACCGGCTTCAATTTTGCCTTTTGTTGGTTTAGACGCCAGTTTTGCCGGATAAAGCGATGCCATATTTACGGCCTCGGCCAGTTCAATGCCTACCCTGTTCACGCAGTTTTGTACCGCTTTTAGCATGGTAAGGCTGGAACCTGATAGCGTGCCATCGGGCATCACATATTTATCCCCTTCCAACCTGTGCTGGTATGTACCTTCGGTTGCCGAGGTTACCGCATCGGTGATCAGGAACAATTTATCGCCCAGTTCGCGCTTAGCCAGGCGGATCATCGGCCAATCCACATGGTTGCCATCGGCAACAATGCTGGCGTAGGGTTTCTCTTCAAATATAGCCGGAATGTAACCCGGTTCGCGGTGGTGCATTTGCGGCATGGCGTTAAACAGGTGCGTAACTGCCGGGATGGGCTTATTTAAAAATGCCTTCCCCTGCTCATAACTGGCGTTGCTATGTCCCGATGATATGATGATGCCCTGCGCATGCAGGTAATCTATCACTTCCTGGTCCTGTAATTCGGGTGCTATGGTCATCATGGTAATAACGCCATCGGCCTGTTCTACCCAGCCTTTCAGTTCGGCAAGCGTTGCTTTTTTGATCAGGCTGTCGGGGTGCGCGCCTTTTTTTATAGGGTTAAGATATGGCCCTTCCAGGTGTACGCCCCAAAAGTTGCCCCTTGCTACCTTACGGTATTCTTTTGCTGCCGCGATACCTGTTTCAACAATATCGTTTGTATTGGTGCCGATGGTAGCAAAAAAGCCGGTGGTGCCCTGGTTTAGCAGGTCGTCTTCCATGCGTTTTAAGGCAGCTATTTCGGGTTTGCCGGCAAATAGTTTACCGCCGCTGCCGTAGATCTGCAGGTCGATAAAACCCGGGGCAAGGTAAGCGCCGTTAAGGTCCTTCCTTTCTGCATCTGCCGGGATGTCGGTTTCGTCAATTACAGCTTTAATTTTGCTGCCTTCAATTAAAACGGCTTTGCCCTTGGCGATGTTACCGCCCGAAATGAGTTTAAGGTTATGAAGTGCTGTTATCATATTAGCCCCCTCTAAATCTCCTCCGCTGGTAAGCGGAGAGACTTTTTGATTTTAATGTTCTTTCCAATGTAGAGACACGACACTTCGCGTCTTTTCGCAAACAGAGACGCGAAGTGTCGCGTCTCAAAAAAACAATATCGCAAAAAAAATCCCCCTCGTTAATAACGAGGGGGATAATATAATTAAGCTCCTAAAGCTACCCGCTTGAAAGCGGTAACGGTTAGGCCTTTATCAACCGTATCTAAGAACTGGGCTACAGTTTTAGAAGAGTCTTTAACAAACTCCTGGTTTAATAAGGTAGAATCTTTGTAGAATTTGTTAAGCTTACCGGCAGCAATTTTTTCAACCATTGCCTCAGGCTTGCCTTCTGCACGGATCTGCTCTTTTGCAATTTCGGTTTCGCGCTCAATAGTAGTAGCGTCAACGCCGTCTTTGTCAATAGCAACAGGGTTCATGGCAGCAATTTGCATAGCAACATCTTTACCTGCTTCATCAGCGCCGGCAACAGCTTTGCTTAAACCAACCAATACACCTAAACGGTAGTTACCGTGTATGTAAGCAACAACTTTATCGCCTTCAATAACTTCGTATTTAGATACACCGATCTTCTCGCCGATCTTACCTGTTTTGTCGATAATAGCATCACCGATTTTAATACGTGAGTTTTCAACGTCAATTTCAAGGTTGTAAAGTTCTTCGATAGAAGCCGGTTTGTTTTGAACAGCAGCGTTTGCAATTTCGTTACCGAAAGCAACAAACTCAGCGTTTTTAGCCACGAAATCAGTTTCGCAGTTAAGTTCGATAACCACACCACGTTTAAAATCTTCAGAAGTACGTGCTATAACAACACCTTCGTTCGATTCGCGGTCCTGGCGGCTTGCGGCAACCTTAGCACCTTTTTTCCTTAAAAAATCAATAGCAGCTTCAAAATCACCATTGGTTTCTGTTAAAGCCTTTTTGCAATCCATCATGCCCGCACCAGTTTGCTGGCGCAGTTTGTTTACATCTGATGCAGATATTTGTACTGTAGACATTGTATTTGTTTTAATGTTGTAAAGTTGAAAGGTTGCAAAGTTGAACGTTAAAACATTTCAACTTTGCAACCTTTCAACATCAAAAATTATTCCTCTGTTGAATCAGCAGCAGGGGCTTCAGTTTCAGTTGCCTCAGCTGTTACTTCGGCAGTTTCTGCAGTCCTCTTACGTTTGCCACCTTCAGCGCGGTCTGCTACTTCAGGCGCATCAGCTTTTGCTTTAGCAGCAGCTGCTTCTTTTTCAGTTTCGTCTTCTTTTTCGCGTTTGCGCTCATCTAAACCTTCTTCGATAGCTTTGATGATAATACCGGTGATCAATGAAATTGATTTGGTAGCATCGTCATTCGCCGGGATAGGAAAATCGATGTTCGAAGGGTCAGAGTTTGTATCAACCATCGCGAAAGTCGGGATGTTTAATTTCAATGCCTCAGATACCGCGATGTGCTCTTTCTTCACGTCGATCAGGAACAAAGCAGCAGGTAAACGGTTAAGGTCCGCAATACCGCCTAACAATGTTTCTAATTTGATACGCTCGCGCTGTATCATCAAACGCTCTTTCTTAGAAAGGTTGCTATAAGTACCGTCTTTAGTCAATTTATCGATGTTCGACATCTTTTTGATCGACTTACGTACGGTAGCAAAGTTGGTTAACATACCACCCAACCAACGCTCGGTGATGTAAGGCATGTTTACGCCTTTTGCATATTCAGCTACGATATCTTTCGCTTGTTTCTTTGTAGCTACGAATAATACTTTACGACCTGATTTTACAATTTGTTTTATAGCTGCAGCAGCTTCTTCAACCTTTGATAAGGTTTTGTTTAAATCTATAATGTGGATACCGTTACGCTCCATGAAAATGTACTGTGACATTTTCGGATCCCATTTGCGGGTAAGGTGACCAAAGTGTACACCTGCATCCAGTAAATCCTGATATGTTGTTCTTGCCATTGTTTGTGTCCTCCTTAAATTATCGTTTACTGAATTGGAATTTCTTACGTGCTTTCTTGCGTCCTGGTTTTTTACGCTCAACCATACGGTCATCACGTGTCATTAAACCTTTAGCGCGTAACGATGGTTTTTTCTCCGGATCCAGTTCAACAATAGCTTTCGCGATGGCTAAACGTACGGCTTCGGCCTGGCCTTTAACACCACCACCTGCAACGTTTACTTTAACATCAAATTTACCGGCCGAGCCAGAAACTTCTGTTGATTGCATAACGATGTACTGTAATGGTAAGGTAGGGAAGTACTCTTTGTAATCTTTACCGTTAACGGTAATAGTGCCTGTGCCATCATTTAAATAGATGCGGGCAACTGCTGTTTTTCTTCTGCCTGAAGTGTTAGTTGTTGGCATTTTTCTTTTCTCCTTTTAAATTAAATGGTTGTTGGATTTTGAGCTGCATGAGGATGCTCTGCACCTGCGTAAACATGCAGGTTACCATAAATAGCACGGCCTAAACGGTTTTTAGGTAACATACCACGTACGGCTTTTTCAATCACACGCTCAGGATGCTTTGCCATTAACTCTTTTGGAGAAATGAAACGCTGACCACCCGGGTAACCGGTGTAAGAAACATACTGCTTTTCGCTGAATTTGTTTCCGGTCAGTTTAACCTTGTCTGCATTGATAACGATAACATTATCTCCGCAGTCTACGTGTGGGGTGAACCCTGGCTTGTGTTTACCTCTGATCATCATCGCGATCTTAGTACACAAGCGCCCCAAAATCTCATTGTTTGCATCAACAACAACCCATTCTTTATTAACGGTTTTCTTGTTGGCTGAGACAGTTTTGTAACTTAACGTATTCACTTGCTTTTAATTAAATTTATTAAACGTATTCTATACCCCGTAATTACGGGACTGCAAAGATACGCCTATTTGTTTAATTAACAAATGGTTTTTGCGGAATTATTGGGTGGATTTGATGTGTAGTGGATTGGATGGGTTAGGGAAGTAGAAATTGGTTGGATTGGCTTAATTGATTGGGCTTGTTAACTTATTTGATTTAATTGGTTAAGTGGTTTGAGTTGGTAGTTGAATGATATACAAGTGAATTAGTTGTTGATTAGTTGGTTAGTTACTTGCTTAGGATTGGCTAAATGATTGGGTGAGTATTTGACCAGTATAAAAATTGATTAGATAATTTCGCTTTTAGCGTATATAAATCGTGGCGTTGCCTGCGGCCCGGGCTTTACGCTCATACGCCTGCAGGCCTTAGTCACAAGGCCGGTATCCGCTGCAATCCCTAACGCACTTTTATAAATGCAAAGAGACGCGAAGTATCGCGCCTCTACAAAATCTTCATTAGAAATCTTTTAACGATTTTTCCTTTTAGGATGCCTGCTGGTGTGGAAGATCGATGCTATCCAGATCACGTTGCGCTTCTTTTCAATGCGAAAAACAATTACATATGGAAAAACTTCAGTGTTAGCCTGTCGGTGTTTCCCAACTACCATATAAAACAAGGGGTTCTTTCTTACTTGCTCAATCTTTTTGTAAACCTCATCTTCAAACCTGTTACCTAAACCAGTTTGCTGCATCTCATACCAAGACCATCCATCGAACAACTCAAATTGTGCTTTGTCAGCAAACTCAATTATATAGTCCATTTATACACCTTGTTCTTTTTTGAAACGCTGCTTCCTTTCCTCCATAAAAGCTTTTACTTCATCTAAAGTGTGGCTTTGGTCTATCCCCTCTTGATATCGCCTGTAACGCTCATCCATATCAGCCTCAAATTCTTCTTCGCTGGCCCAATGGTGGCCCGGCACAATTTGCCCTTCTACCAAAGTATAAATAGCTTTTACCTTCTCGTCGTCCGCTATATTAATATAATCGTGTAGCTTTTCCCTTATAGCTGCTGTTGTCATAGCTTTCCTCTTTTAACAAATTTAATTAATTATCGGCATCTTATCAACGCTTCTCCACCCTATCATAAAACCCACCAAAGCTATTTACCTTCACAGCCTCTTCCGCAAAAAAATCACCGGGGAAACCTAACTCGATCTTACTGGCATCATCCAGTTTTTGGATATGGGCAGGGCTTAGTACCACATCAACGGTTTTAAGGTTATCTTTTAGCTGATCAACCTTAGTAGCGCCTACAATAGGAATGCAGCTAAAACCTTTGCTCATGGTCCATTGCAGGGCTACGTGGCTTTCGGATACGCCGAGTTCCTGTGCAATTTCCATCACTACTTTGGTAATGCTTTCTGCACGGCTATTCAGGCGCTTGCTATCGGGTTTTATGCGACCTTTATCGCCTTTTAAATATTTACCGGTAAGTGCGCCGCCTGCAAGGGGTGCCCATAGGGTAACCGTCATCCCGAAGTGTTTAGCCATCGGGATCAGTTCGCGCTCGGCGGTGCGGGCAAGCAGGCTATATTCAACCTGCAGGGCTATAAACTGGCTCCAGCCCATCAGCTCGGCAAGGGTGTTGCCTTTGGCTACAACCCACGCAGGGGTATCGCTAATAGCGGCATAAGTCACCTTGCCTTGTTTGATCAGGTCATCCAGTCCGCGCAGTACCTCATCTATCGGGGTGATATCGTCCCATATATGCAGGTAAAGTACATCTATAAAATCTGTCTTTAAACGTTTAAGACTATCTTCCACGCTGCGCATCATATTTTTGCGGCTGTTGCCGCTTGCGTTGGGGTTGGTGGTATTATCCTTTAAGGTATATTTTGTAGCGAGCACAAAGTAGTCGCGGTCCTGGTTAGCCAGGTAATCGCCTATGATCTTTTCGCTGGTGCCCAGTTTGTATATATTGGCTGTATCCAGGAAGTTGCCGCCGGCATTGGCGTAGGCATCCATGATCTCGAAACTGGTGGCAGTATCGGCGCCCCAGCCGCCTTCGGTGCCAAGACCCATGGCACCTAAACAAAGTTCGGATACTTTCAGGCCCGAGCGGCCCAGTAATTTATATTTCATAGTGTGGTATTTGTAATGTAAACGCTGTAAGCAAAACTGATGTTTTAAAAGCTTAAATAAAAGCGCGCGTAAACAATAAGGGTAAGCCAATTGTAAATATATCAAACTCAAAGCCATGAAGATCATCACCCTGCATAAACCTGTTAACATCAACGAGCTTTATAACCATATCAACGAGCGGCTTAACCCCATCTTCCATAAGCAAAAGCAAAGCGACATTAGCTTTACTATCACCAATACACCTGCCGGTATCGAGATCTCGCAACCCGACCTTTATGAAGGCATTTTGTTCACCATTACCGTACAGGACGATGAGCTTTGGATAACCCGCAACGAACATTATGTGGACGATATTAACTCCATCACGGTTGAATCGATACTAAACAGCCTGTTTGATGATCTGTCCAATGGAAAGGGAACGGATCTGGTGCAGGAGGGTTAAATTAGTTATCTTAGTATATCAAATGTAACTGAATGTCAGGTCTATTCCCGTTTATCGCATGGTTGATAATTTTCTTAGTAATAACTATTGTACTTTTTATTACTAAAAAAAGAGGACAGCTAAACGACAAATATAGCCAAGCCCCAAATCTTCTCTTATTTATTGTATGTGGCGGTATTCTGATGGCATCATGGGCTGCATACTGTTTAAACAGATCAAAAAACGAAAGCTTTAATGGCATAATACAAAAAGCTGTTTATGAAAAGCCTAAACAGATTCCTACAATTACAATTAAAGGAATTGATTATAACTTAGGATATCTTAATTATACTGATTACGACACAATTGTAGCAGGCGATATAGCCATAAAAGAAAAGGGCACTTTTGAATTTCGGCTAATAAAGGGAAATAGAAAATTCGAATAAACAAAAAACCCTCCTTGCAAGCAAGAGGGTTTCAAATTAATATCCAATATTTCCTATCCGTAGATCCAGCTGAACTTGTATTCCAGCATTGGGTTTTTCATACGTTCGGCAACGCGCAATAAGCGGTTTGGCAGGTTCATGATGTAATCACGGGCCTTTTCGCCGTCTTCTTTCAGGTCGGTAACACTTTCAATATGCCAGTCTTCTATCAGTTCTTTTAATATGTCAACATAGTCGATAGCGGTGTAGATACCCAGGCGCTCCGCAGCATCGGTAAAGTGACCGAATGTTTGGCCTATCTTCAAACCAACTTCGCGCAGGAAGTGAGCAGGCATCACAATCTTTTTACGCATCATATCCTCAAAAGCCAGCATGGCCTCGTTAGGGTCAACCTCAAATATTTTTTCGATAAAGTATTTGTAAGCCTTAGCGTGGCGGGCTTCGTCACCGGCTATAACGCCGCACATTTTTGACAGCAGTGTATCACCATCCTTTTTAGCCTGCGAAGCTACACGGCGGTGAGATACGTTTGTTGCCAGTTCCTGGAAGGATGTGTAAATAAAGTTACGGTATGGGTCGTGCCCGGTTCCAATGTCAAAACCATCGGCAATAAGGTACTGGGTAGATACCTCCATCATGCGCATGTTAACACGGCCGCTCAGGTAAAGATATTTGTTCAACAGATCACCGTGACGGTTTTCTTCGGCTGTCCAGTGGCGGGTCCATTTCATCCAGCCGCCTTCTTCGTTATCAGATACGCCTTCAACCATGGTTAACCACGATTCGTAGGTAGGCAGGGCCTCTTCGGTAATGGTATCGCCTATCAGTACGGCTACAAGGTCGTATGATAAACCCCGTGCGCTTTCCTGCATTTCTTTAATTTCGCTGAAAAACGTATCCCTCGAAGCATCCGGTAAAAAATCTGATGGCTGCCATATTGTATCAATGGGTTTCAAATATTCGTTCATCTTTTCGAGCATGAACTTTTCAATGTGACCCATTACCTCTTTGCGTTTTTCTTCGAAAAATTTCATAGTACCTTATTAGTGAGCAAAGTTAACGATTAAATGTTAATATATTATTTAGCGCCTGTATAATCAATGGCCTGTTTCATACAATCGGGCAAATTTTGCAACGATGGCATACCATTAAATATAGAAAAATTGGTATTGTAATCCCATAGTATGCCGGGTATGCCCATTGCCTTTAAATTTTTGCGTACCGCTTTTATATACCGGCAGCGGCTGTCGGCATCGGTGTATTTATTATAAACACCATACTCGCCGCACAGTACAGGAACATCATATTTAACCGACCAGTTTTTAACGATCTGCAATTTATCATGTACCGATTGCTCGTTGCCATCGTTTTTATACTGATAATAATTATTCTCGCCCCAGGTGCCTATCGCCTTGGGGTTTATCGAGGGGTACGTTTTAACATTATAAGGGAACGGCACCCCCGTTGTTGCTACCTGGTCGCCTACCCAATCGGCGCCCTGGTGTGTAAAAAAGAACGGCTCGTAAAAATGGAAGGTGTAAATAATGTTCTCATCGGCCAGCCGCTCCATACGGCTTAACTCATAAATACTGTTAAAGTTTGATGCGCCTATAATTAAAGTGCGTTTCCTGTCTATTTTGCGGATGGCGGTTACAATATTATACGCGGCATCCTTCCACACTTTGGGGCTCATATGGGGCGGCTCGTTATACAATTCAAAAAAAACCTTTTCGGGGCTTTCCCGTATATACCTTTTTGTTAAAACAAGCCATTGATCAATAATTTTTGGCGTTTCGGTTAAGTAGTTATTATCATCAAGGTATCCGTAGTGGTAATCAATAATTAATTTAAAACCATACTTGTTACATTGTTTCAAAACTTCATCAATATGAGCAAATACTTTCTCAACCGGTACTTTATTGGTTTGGAAGTATGCAAAAGCAACCGGCAGCCTGATGCTTTTAAAGCCAAGTTTTTTAATCAACTCAAAGTCGCTATTTTTAATGGGCTTTATAGTTAAAACATCCTTGTTCCAGGTTTGCTCCAACCATGATATACTGAATCCGTTATCAAGGCTTTTGGCCCGCATAAAGGCTATTTGCCTTGGGGTTAAAGGTGTTGGATTGCTTTTTGCGTTAATACACTGCATAATTATAATTAGTATTATATTAAGCAGATTTATTAGCAGCTTTGGGAACATGTTTGTAAGCGCTATGTTTTTCAATATCTTAACGTTATTTAAGGCTGATATTACTTATATTATAATTTAAGGATACAAAATGTTTGTTCAAATTTCAAAAGAGGAATATAAAAAAGAGATATCCAAAAAAGCCTGGTATCAAACAAATAATATAATCTGGACAATTATATTCTTATATCCGGTATTCAGCATTGTTGATTATATATCGGCCGAGCAGATCTGGCTGCAATTTTTTATTATCCGTATTATAACCGTAATGATCATTTATGGTTTAAATGCCTTTTTCCAAAGTAAAAATTATAATTACCGCACATTACTCCATATAAGTTTCTTTTTGCTTTCGGCCACATCTGCCGTATTGTGTAACATAGTTAATATACAGCAATTAAACATATACTTTTTAATGTATGCAGCTATATTACTGTTTTTTAACCTGCAGGTTTTTTGGGAACCTATCAATTCCATTATTCAAACATTACTATCGCTGCTGTTACTGGCCCTGTTTTATAATATCTTAAGCGATTACACCTTAGACCTGGTTATTAATAATGGTGGCCAGTTCTTTTTTATAGTTGCATTTGTATCGTGTTTAATACCTAACGCGCGGTATAAGATAATTGCCCGGGATGTGCGATCGCAAATACTGATCGAAAAATCAAACGAACAGCTGAAAGAGCAAAACCGCGATATCAACGAAAAGAACAATATCATTGACAGGCAATACGAGCAGTTGCGCAAGCTTGACGATCAAAAAAATAGCTTTATAAATATTGCAGGCCACGATCTTAAAAACCTTATAGGCTCCATCATCATGAGCAATAATATGCTTAAGGAGGAAGACTACCGCCTAAGCGCCGACCAAAAGGAATACACCGGCTACATTACAGAATCGGCCGAAAAAATGCAATACATGCTTAATAAGCTGATGGACGTTAAGGAGATCGAATCGCCCGAGATGAAATTCAACATGGAGATATTTGACGTTAACGCCGAAGTTACCCATGTATTTAAGGGTTTGCAGGAAACCGCGCAGATGAAGAACATACATCTTACTGATAATATTTTAAAACTGCCCCTTAACGTAAAACTTGATAAAGTTTTTGTTGGCCAGGTGTTTCAAAACCTGCTGTCAAATGCTATTAAGTTCTCGCAAACCAATAACAATATCAAAGTTGTTACCAGCCTTCAGCGCCAAAAATTTGTCTTCGAGATCATAGACGAAGGTGTTGCAATAGGGCAGCAGGAACTGGATATGATGTTTAATAAATTAAAAACACTTAACGATGCATCGGGCAATATCGAGAGCCGGCTTGGCCTTGGGCTATCAATTGCCAAACTAATGACCAAAGAACTTGGCGGCGAACTGATATACCGCAGTGACGATAACGGAAATTATTTTAGAGTAGAATTTTACGTAATAAACTAACGCTTATAATCTGATGAATAGATTTTTAACCTTCCTGGCTTTTATATTACTTAGTACGGCATCGTTTGGCCAAAGCATCCTGTCGTTTAAAGCTTTAGGCCATAATGATGACGAACCCATCTTCGGGATGAGCGGGGCTACCTCTTTTTATTTTAAAATAACGCCGCAATACGATATAGTGGGTAGTAAACTGGTTATTTATTACGAACCATCGCAGGCGCTGATACGCGACCGGTCATACATTAACCTTTTTTTAGGTTCGAAACCGGTTTATAGCGGCCGTTTAACTAAAGACTCGATCCAAAAAATAACATTGAACCTTACCAAGGCCGATGTATCTGCCGACAGGTACCTTAAAATAACGGTAAAAACACTTTTAACCGTTACCGACGACCAATGCCGCGACCTGGATAACCCCGCTATGTGGTTAAAAGTTAAAAACTACTCATACCTGTCGTTAATAAAAAACAACAAAAACTTTTTTAACAATATAAACATCAGCAATTGCTTCGATTCAAAAACCGCCATTGTATATAACAGCAACCCCACCCTGCACGATCTTAAAGCAGTAGCGTGGGCTTACTCGAGGTTAAAGAAAACACAAACAAAAAACATTAGTGTATTTGAGATAAGCAAACTGCCCGATAGCGTGCGCAATTATATTATGGTGGGCACAATGCCTTCACTTGGTGATGCAAAGCGTTCGCTGGTAAAAGTTACGCCACAAGCAAACCAGGGTTTGTTATATCTTCATAAATCTGTTGCTAATGTAACAGATACCGTTACCCGCATGGTTGATGTAGGCGGCAGGTTTATGGAAGTTAAATCGGTATCGCAGGAAGCTGTACCTACCGAAATTTTATTTGTTACCGGCGGCGATGATGCCGGTTACGAAAAAACCATTACCGCATTAGGTAACATGAACGTGCTAAACTCCACCTTTGGCGATTACCTGCTGGTTAACAAAGCGCAAAACACCTTCTTTAAAACCATCGACGAAAACCGCTCTAAATTATCGCTTAAGCAAATTGGCGGTGTCAGCGATTTTTTATCGGGCATTGGTTCGTTAAAAAGCGCTTTCAATTTTAAGAACAGCGATTTTAGCTTTACCCCAAAAGAGGTTGAGATACGCATAGTGGCAAACTACAGCAGCCTTAACCCCGGCGACCGCGGTTTCTTTAACATTTACCTTAACGGTTTACTGCTAAGCAGCGAAAAGCTGGATGCATCGGGCAAGCTAAATACATCGGTTACCATTAACAGGTACCAGCACCATAAATATAACACGCTGGAAGCCGAGTTTAGGTTTTACCCTAATAACGGTAACTGTAAAAACAGCTTTACCAACTTCTTTGCCGAAATTGATGTTGACAAATCGTACCTCGAATCAAAAAACCCGTTCATAACAAGCGATCTGAGCTTTTACCAGTATCCCGAAGCATTTAACAGCGGCACAACGCGTATAGTAGTTTCAAAGAAATTTGCCAAGTATGCTGCCGGCGCCATGGGCGAAATTATTTACGAGCTAAACAATAACATCAACGCTAATAACTTCCCCGAGTTTATGTACTCAGAGGATTTGATCAACAACCCGTCAGAACTGAAAAAGAACAACATTATAGCCCTTTTGGCCAAAGATGATCCCTTGTTCACTAAAAATGAATTCCCGGATGCCCCCATTAAGTTCGACCGAAACTTCAGGCTTTATAACACCGATAATAATACGATAGTGTACTCTCTGTCGGATACTACATCCAACGGGCTGGCCCAGATATTTTACGGGCGAAGCAATAATGCTACACTGGTGCTTACCGCCACAGGCAAGCACCTTGCCGAAGCGTTTTTGGCTGCATCAAAATCAATTACCGAGCAGCTTTCAACCCTGAGCAGTAACGTTTGTATCTCTGATGTTAATAATAACAAGTACTTATTTAATATAAATAAATCGAGCGAAAACCTGGAGTATATCGACACCAAGAGCGCGCTTACCCGCTTCTGGGATAGCTATAACCTGTACATCTTATTAGGTATACTGGTGCTTATCCTGTTGTCATTCCTTTATATACGTTCAAGGGTGCAAAAATCGCAGGACCTGTTTAACGACTAAGGTTACCACGAAGCGCAGAATTTTAATTATATACTAATTGTTGATGAGTATCTCAATTCCCGAATTGTTGACTAATGATGGCTTTATCACTGCAGGCGACCGCGAGGCGATTGAAAAACACTCAATTGAATCGGGCTTGTCCTTCATCAAGATAGCGCTTACTTCGGGATACATATCGCGCAAAAACTACGACAGATCGCTGCTTAACGCTGGCTATGCCATTATTGAAAACCCGCGCGGCGAAGCCTACGACGTTGATGTACTAAGCAAGATAGACCTTAATTTTGCGCACGACAGGCTGGCTATGCCCCTGCGGATACAAAACAATAAGGTGGTATGCCTTATGGCATCGCCCGATGACGGCCTGTTCTTAGATTTTATACGCTTTACCTACGACATGGAGGCCGAGGTGATCGTCGCTTCGGACCTGGATATCACCTGGCTCAGCAATAAGCTTTTGGGCGATAAATATATCAAGTCGGCGGTGTTCGAGCTGATGAAGCGCGACCCAGATAACTCTGCCATTGTAACGTTTTCAACTGCTCAGCTCATTGTTATATTCGTAATTATAGGCATGGTTACCATAGGGCTGGTGCTAAGCTTCAAAAATACATCCATCATTATAAACGTTATCATCAGCTCGTTTTTTTTGGTGGCCATTATGTTTAAGCTTTTCCTGGCGCTGGTTGGTTCAAGGTTCGAGCTGCACCAGGCCGTAACCAAGGACGACCTGAAGCAGGGTAACGACGATACCCTGCCTATATACACCATATTACTGCCGGTTTACAAAGAAGATAAGCTGATAAAAAAACTGATCTGGAACCTGCAGTCTATTGATTACCCCCGCCATAAGCTGGACATTAAACTGCTGATAGAGGAGGACGACGATAAAACCTTTAACGCGGTAAAAAACCTCGATTTCCCCGCCATATTCGAGGTGATAGTGGTTCCGTTTCATATGCCTAAAACAAAGCCAAAGGCATGTAATTACGGGCTGCACTTTGCCCGCGGTAAATACCTTACCATTTACGATGCCGAGGATATCCCCGATACCGACCAGTTAAAAAAGGTGGTATCGCTGTTTGCCAAACTGCCGCCCGATTATATTTGTGTACAAAGCGCTTTAAACTACTTTAACCGTAACGAGAACTTCCTCACCCGGATGTTCACCCTCGAATACTCGTACTGGTTTGATTACATGCTGCCGGGGCTTGATACCCTGGATATCCCTATCCCCTTAGGTGGTACCAGCAACCACTTTAAGCTTAACGAACTGATTGAGCTTGGCGCCTGGGACCCCTTTAACGTAACCGAAGATGCCGACCTTGGCGTACGAGCTTATGCCAAAGGTTATAAGATAGCCATCATCAACTCCACCACCTACGAAGAGGCCAACAACGAACCTTTTAACTGGATCCGCCAGCGCAGCCGCTGGATAAAGGGCTACATGCAAACCTACCTGGTACACATGCGCCACCCTATTGAGCTTTGGAAAGAAATTGGCTGGAGGGGCTTTATGGGCTTTAACTTTTTTATAGGCGCCACGCCGGTAACCTTTTTGGTGTACCCACTGATGCTTACGTTTTTTATATGTTACGTAGTGTTCGATCTTTCGAGCATCCGCACGCTGTTTCCCGATTGGGTTTTATTTATGTCGATATTTAACCTGATGGTGGGCAACATCCTGATGATATACGTAAACATGATAGCCGTATTTAAACGCCGCTATTACGAGCTGATACTGTTTGCCATAGCCAACCCCATTTATTGGCTGATGCACTCCATAGCGGCTTACAAGGGCCTGTACCAGCTGGTAACCAAACCTTTTTACTGGGAAAAAACCAACCACGGCTTAAGTAAAGTTAATAGCCCTACAAACGTTGTAAAATAATGAAAGTAACCGGCACCCTATATTTGATCATACTTACCCTGATACTGGTAATTTACTACCTGGTATGCGGTATCTATTTAAATAAGCTGGGCTATTACAACCACGAGTCGCTTTTTTATATCGAAAAATCGAAGATAGTTTTCGAGGGGCTTGGCAACCGCCTTAAGGTAATGGGCTTAACCGCACCCATGATCCCTTTTTACGCTAACTTCCCGTTCCTGTTCTTTAAAACCCTTGCACCGGTAATTGCATCGGCTACTGGTACGGCGGTATTGTTTTATATCATAGCAAGCACCATAGCCAAACGCCTAAACGATGAAGGGTACATATGGCTGCTGCTCATCCTGTTCCTGTTCCATCCCGGCATTATTTACACGGCGGCATCGGGTAAAAGCATCTATCTTATATTGATATTCTTCTTCCTGTTCTTCTTAAACCTGTTTAAGTTCTACCGGTCCAACACTACGTTCCACGTATCTATCGCCAGCATCTGCCTGGTTATATTAATATTCTGCGATTACAAATTTATCTGGCTAACGCTGTTCTTTTTACCGCTGGTGCTATCCATCACCATACACAGCTTAAACCTGGGCGAGCAGGAATCCATCTTCAGGTTGTTTTTAAGCTTCAACAGCCCATCGTTAAGGCGCAAGCTTATCAACAAAACCTTCGCCCTGTATATCATACTGTTCAGCCTGCCCATGGCGGCCGTGCTGTGCTACAAGCTGCTGAACCTTACCCACGCAAGCGATCTGAATTATTTTGCCGAAAGCCCCTATGCTACCTGGAACGTGCTGATAGATAAGCTAAGCTTCGACCAGCTAACCACCAACACCAACTATAAGATCCCCGAAATATCTATCCTGCTATCGGCCCGCGTGGTGCTGTTTTGCCCCATGATATTAATAGCCATGTACCTGTTCAGGGAGAGTACCTACCAGGTGCTAACCATCCTTATCCCCTTCGCTTTTATCGAGTTTTTGCACATTAAGTACGATAAGGTTTTTTTGGCCTACCAGTACTACATGATATTTTTGATACTGGCCTACCTGTGTGTAATATTTAAAGCCCATACGGTAAAAAACCACCGCAGCTTTAAGTTGCTGCTGCTTATCACCATCATTTTTCAGCTGTATTTTGGCTGGTACTATTTACGCACCTCATCCATAGCCGAAGAGCAGAACTTTGTAAAGGTTTTGTTTAACCGCGAACCCGACGATAAACAGCAGGATAATATGGAAGTGGCAAACTATTTAAACAGCCTGCCCACACAATCGCATGTGCTGGTTGACGATGCCATAGCGTATGGCATTATTGCGTTTACAAACGATATTAAGCCCATTATAATGCCTTACGAAGGTAACTTCCTCAGCGCGCTCGAATCGCCCGATAAGTATGTAGATTATGTGGTGGTGGCCACGGCCAAAAATGTGGTTTCGGGCTATACGCAGCTAAATAACAAGTATATCCTCAGCATCCGCCAAACCATACCCGATGTAAACTTCCGTAAGGTGTTTGAAACCAACGACTGGACGGTTTACCGCGTTATTACCAACGGCAGCGGCAACACCTTATAGTATAAGCTATAAACAGTAACGGCGCGCGCCTAAGCGCACGCCGGTGTTATTATGTAACGTTACGAATGGTGGATAACATCCGCCAGTTCGTTCACATCCGTTTTAATCTTTTTGGCGGTTTTGCGTTTCTCTTTCAGGTAATCCTGCGCGTGTTCCTTCAGTTCGGCGGCGGCAGCATCAATATCCGCTTTACGTTTTATATACAGGTAAACAATGGCCCCTGCAAAAGCCGCCCCAAGGGCAAGGCCTGCCAATAATTTACCGCTGCTATCGTGTTTTTTAAATGGATTTTTCATAACTGTCTTTTTTTTTAAAACAACACACCCGCCGCGGTTTAGTTCTGTTTTATTTAAAAATGACCGTTTTTGAAAAGGTACTGTAGTGATGCTTCGGTTGCGGTAGCCCCGTTATTCGCTCATACGCCTGCAGGCCTTAGGCGCGAGGGCAGGTATCGCTGCTATCGGGTTTAGAAGGGGGGGGCTGTTCGCTTTTTCAAATCGGTTGACCTATCACAGAAAACTATTAAGCACACGCGGCACGCGTGCGCCAGCGAGGGGGGAGAGGGTTAGCTATTTTAGATATTCCAACAAATGTTGAGCTATTGCTTTAGACAATAATGGGGGAACTGCGTTACCGATTTGATTATATTGAGATAAATGATTTTCATCATCTTTACCTAATTGTTTAAGCAATTTGGACGAAATTTGGGTACGCTTCCCTTTAAACACGTAATTATCTGGGAAAGACTGTAAACGAGCTGCTTCTCGCGATGTAATATTCCTCGGTTGATTAGGATGTACAAAATTTGAATAAAATGATGCGGGAATAGTATAAGAAATCATATCTGGCTTTAGGTGCCTGTAATTTGAATTATATTCCGTCTCCGAAACAACCCCATTGCCGTTCCGTTTTCGCACTTTTAAATCTTCAGAAACCTTATCGATAGTAACCCCATTTAAAATTTCCTCGTATCTTTTTACAATCCTTTTAGTATGGGACATAGTAACATGATTGTAGATTTTATCAGCATTTTTTCGTGATGAAATTTGAAATTGGGTACTTGCAATTTCAGCATAATCAGCAACTTCATGTCCTTCTCCGGCCCTTAAGAAAGGCAAATCTCCTATTGCTTCTATAACTGTTATGGCTTGGGTTAAGTGCTTTGCTGAACCGTTTAATTTTATCTTTTCAGACGGGAGATAATGGGTTATTTGTGGCGGCGGTATTTTCATTCCCTTTTTACTCCCTACTATAAATACTCGCTCCCTACTTTGTGGCACGCCGAAATTCGCAGCATTTAGTTCCCAAATATTTACCGTATAACCAATACTTTCAAAAGTACGCTTGATGATATCTATTACTTTTTCACCTTTTTCATTTTTACCAGTTAAAATGCCTCTTACATTTTCCATGACAAATATTTTCGGCTTATGCACTTTTACCCATTGGGCGTAATTTTTAAATAGCGAGTTTCTCGGGTCTGTTGGATCTTTAGCCGGGCCAGCTAAGCTGAACCCTTGACAAGGTGGTCCTCCTATAATTATGTCTGGTTTATCAGAGCACGCTTCTTTTATTTTTTTATCCGTGTCAAAGGTTCTGATGTCATTTTGAATTATTAAATGTTCGTTATAATTATTTGCCTTTAATGTTTCAACGGCCCATTTATCAACTTCTAATGAACAGGTCAAAATATACTTTTCGCTTGCCAAGCCAAATCCCAAACCAAATCCACCCGCACCTGCAAACAAATCCATTACACGAATTACTTTTTTATTCATTTTAAACTAATGCTTCGGCAAAGTTAGGATAGTATCGGTAAATTTTTGCATAGCTTTTGATATCGGTTGGTATAACTGGAATAGCTTGTAATATCTTATTTTTAAATTTACCTTTTTCTGTTTCGCTATTATGTTTGTCAGGAAGCGCTTTATCTAATGCTTTGATTTCTCTAAATGTCAAATTGGGAGCACTTATTTTATAGCTTTCCTCATCGGATCTTAAGAAATCTAATTCAGACAAACACATTTTATCTATTTTGCTTTTTTGGGTACGATCATAAATTATACCGCCAATGGTAAGTATTGTAGCATTGTCCTTGTATACGAAATTAAATATTTGTTTATATTTAATTTTGATTGGTAATTGCAAATTACGGGCAATTAGCGTCGTGTTAATTTGCCTATTAAACATTTCGAGGCAAACTTTAATGCTATTTTTTGTATTAAAGTTTTCATTCATAAATTTATTTGGTAATCTATCTTTACCTATCCTCTTTATTAATTGATTAAGCCGATGTTCTTTAAGAGAAAATTGTTGCCTGTCGCTATCCTGCATATTGGGCAAAAAGTCTTCTTCAACATTAATAGATAAAGTAAATACACTACCGGGAAGTGCGTTTGCAAAAAACGTATCAATATCTGCGAACATGAAATCTGAAACTTTATCATCGTAATCTAACCACATAATTGTTTTCTTTCGATCAAGTTCAAGATTAGGTATTATAGTAGAAGAGTTGCCATATTTTATATCTATGCAAGAATAGGGTTTATTAAATTCAAATCGATTTCTCTTTGCTTCTTCTTTTTCAATACTTATTAAATCAGTTATCCCCAAGTTTTTATGAAATAATATAAAGTCTGCAAAGTAGGGAGAACCCATTCCTACATATCTAAAATTATTTAACTGATCTAAAAACGAAAGCCGATTAAAGGCCTCACACATCATTTTTCGTTCTATACTCTTATTCGGTCTAAGTGTATAGTTTATTTTTTCGAAACTACTTGACATACTATTTATATCTCATTGTTATAATAGTAATCAAATGTTTTTAATCCCACTTCTTCAACATTATCAGCGTCTAAACTCTGTTTTACTGCTTCAAATCGTTCCGGTGATACTTGATAACTTATCCTAACCGATTTACTTTTACTTACCGGATTAAATAATGCAACGGGATAATGGAACTTATTATCAAGAACAACTTGGGTATTTAAAACTTCAATAACAGGTTTAGGTGAATTTAAGCTTTTCTCTATGGCTTTATTTAATGTTTGACTATCAGTGGGATTACCTTTTTCCTTTTCTTCTTTAAGCTTATCCAATAGTTCCATGACCTGTCTTGTCATCGTAATCATTTTACTTCGCACATTTTTATAAACCGGTGAATCCATGTCCATGCCAGTTTTTGTTGTGTTCCAAGGTAATTGACCGGAATCATTAGCCTCGAAAAAGACATATCCTCTAAACCTGTGATACTGTGCGTGATATTTTGGAACTCCGTCACCACCTTTAGTACCAGTCCACACAGTTTGTGCAGTTTGATCTTTAGCTACAATCAACCTGTCATTACAAAAAATATACCATCCTCCATCTTCTGCATTTTTTTCAGAAATGCCAGCAATAATTTTAATAGCTTGATCGGATGAAATTTTCTCCCAATATGAAGGTCTAATATTTTCGTCATTTACTAACGATATTTGATTTGCGGTTAACTCATAGCCATTAATTATTATAGTTAAACCTTTGTTTATGTTTAACATATGTTCTAAAGCAATCTCTTTTTGTAATTTATCTATAAATGTTTCATCGTTAAAACTGGTTTTTGAGTCGCCGCTTAAATTTTTAATTACAACTTCAAGGCCTGTTTTGCTTTCAGCATTTGAAGTATTTTCTGATAATTTACCTTTATCAAATTCGAAGTGCCACTCATTACCGGTGTCCAACTGCCATTTATTTACATCAATAGTTAATTCAAATTGAGAGGTTGGTGCAATTGATTTTATATGAATATCAGCCCCAAGCTTAAAAAAAGCTCTTTTCATGCCAATTCCAAATTGTCCAATGGATTTCTTTGAAAGTACGCGTGCCGATGATTTACCAAAGTTAAACGCGTATTTTCTCGCAACTTCTGCTTCCATTCCAAAGCCATTATCCTTTATTGAAAAACTTTGATTATTTAATGTAATTGTAATTTTGGAATTACTTAGGTTTTCTGGGTTTGGTGATTTTAACTTTATCGCGTCTACTGCGTTATCCACCAAATCACCAATCGCATCTCGCAAAGTAATATCCTTCACCAACATTGAGATAAAAAAATCCTTTGAAGGGTCTGCTTTAACCTTTGTCAGGTCTAATTCTAATTGTGACATTTGCTATTATAAGGTTGTTACTACCAATGTAGTAAAAATTTAACAAGTTGTATAAACTATATAATGATGTAAGATCGATGCTGAATAATTATAACTTTCTTATTCATTATATATAGGGCCAGCGCTCACTTCCGCATCAACTTATTCACTAAACCTACAGCGATACCTAATTCGCTGCTTATTTGGCGTTCAGCCTGTGGTCGGTGTTATCACCGCACCACTATCTCACTTCTTAATCAACCTATTCACCAACCCAACAGCGATACCCAATTCGGTGCTTATTTGGCGTTGGGTGTAACCGGCGGCAGCCAGTTGGGCTATTTTGGGGGCTAATACCAGCTGGTTGGTTTGGCGGGTGCGCAGGTGCAGGTATTCGTGGCTTTGGCCTTCAAACTGCATTTTTAAAAAGTTTTCGGGCTTTGTAATGCGGCAAAGGCATACATTATCTTCGCCATAGATCTGCGCGGTGTTGCGCTGCTTTATTTGTTTCAGGTAACGCAGTTGCGGGTCGGTAGCGCTTGTGCCCAGGGCAAAGGCGCTGTCGGCAAAGTTTATCAGCAGCTTGCTGCCATGCAGGTTATCGGCCGAGAGCGGCAGGCCTAAATTGCGCCGTTTGGGTGTATGGGCCAGCACCAGGACAGACAGCTTATACTCGTTTTTAAGCGCCTTAAGGTTTTTCATGAGGCTAAGCGCCACCTGGGCGTTTTCGGTACCGCCGCGCAGGCAGCTAATGTTGTCAATAATTAATACCGTGGCTTTTAATTGCTGTATCCTGTACTCGATGGCGGCAATCAGGTGGTCGTCGTTATTGCTGTCGCCGCCGGGCAGGCCGGTGTTGGGCGTAAACTGGGCGCGTATAAACTTATCGGTAAAGTTGTAACTGCTGCGCGCATGGGTGTAACGCGTATAAAACTGCGTTACGCCAAGCTCAAAATCAATATAAAGCACGGTAGCGGGTTTGGCATGCATGGCAAAGTGCGCAATGCGCTTGCCTTCGGCAATGCTGTTACCAATTTGCACGGCCAGTATGCTTTTGCCAACGTTGGTATCGGCAAATAGTATGCAAAGTTCGCCCTGGTGCCAAAGCTCGCCAAAAAGCATTTTGGGCACGGGCTCGCGTTCGCCAAGTTCCATCCAGCGGTTACCGGTGGCCACATGAAACAGGTAACGGCTTTCTTCAGGGTCGGGCGGCACGGGTTGGGGTTTCCTTTTTTTGGCCGGGCGGTAAGGTATGCCCTTGATTTCGGCACGCAGTTGTTCGATGATCGCCGGGCGTTCGGCAGTTGGGTGGTCGGTCATTACAGGATGATTGAGAGTGGTAAAAAGCCGTAAGCGATACCGGGAGACGTATGTATCTACCATCCCGAAAGCCCGCGGCACAACGCTTAAAAGGTACAGAACGTACCTTACCCCCAAATATAAGCACTAAATATCATGTTCATGGTGACAGAACCGTGTCACCAATTTTATATTAGAAGTGTTGATTTTGAGCCGTTTACAAAAAAGCATGCTGGTTGTGCAAACGTGAACGTGAACATTTGGCATCGTTTGTTGTCCGGAGTGAGCGAAGGACCTGTTATGTTGGAGGGGAGGTAGTGGCGGGGAGCGGGGAGCGGCATGACGGACAGAAAGTATTATAAACAAAGAAACCCCCGGGCTTTTGGTTGAAGGGTTCTTGTTTACTCCGTTAACTAACGGATTAAGATTGGGCACCGACCTACTCTCCCATCCGTTGGCCA
>NZ_SEWG01000011.1 GCF_004168255.1 Mucilaginibacter terrigena
ATGACAAGTGTTAAAAAAGATTTGTCATGCTGAACGTAGTGAAGCATCTATTCGCCGATAGAACAGTAGGCGATAGTAAAGTTCACAATAGATCCTTCGTTCCTTAGGATGACAAGTGGGCAGTAGTGACAAACAGGAAAAATGATATATGAAACAACACAATTATTACACATATATCCTTACTAACTATAACAAAACTGTATTGTACACAGGCGTCACAAATGATATTGAAAAGCGCCTTTACGAACACTATTTCGGATTAAACCAGGAAAGTAGTTTTACATCGAAATATAAATGCTTTTATCTGTTATGGTACGAGCGTTATCAATACGTTAATCACGCTATTGAGCGTGAAAAAGAAATAAAGGGTTGGACAAGGGCGAAGAAGATATATTTAATAGCACAGGAAAACCCAAATTGGACTTTCTTAAATACTGACATTATGGAGTGGCCACCAATAAACACGCACACTGAGTATGGTGGTACATTAGTCGGCGATTAGATCCTTCGCTATCGCTCAGGATGACAAAGGATTAAAAAGATTTGTCATGCTGAACGTAGTGAAGCATCTATTCGCCGATGGGACGGTAAGCGATAGTAAAGTTCGCCATTAGATCCTTCGCTATCGCTCAGGATGACAAACGGGAAAATTAAAAATAGCCACTATGAACCCATCTATCAGAAAAACCTTCAACCAAAACTTTACCGAAGAAAAGTATGCTGATTTTTTGGTAGACCTGAACGCAGGCACTAAAAACCCTATCGAGTTTCGGATTGCCGAAACACCGGTGTTTTTAACAGACGATTTCAGGGATAAGCTTTTGCAGGCGGGTGAAGAGATAGTTGCTACTATACTTAAACCCGGGTTTAAAGAACTCACGGAACGCGCCATTCCCGAAAAATGGCGGGTAGCTAACGAGAACGGTCACTCGCATTTCATCGCGCTCGATTTTGGGGTTTGCAAGGACGAAGCTGGGGATATCGTTCCAAAGCTGATAGAGCTGCAGGGCTTCCCCTCTTTATACGGTTTCCAGGTACATTTGGCCGAGAATTACCGCCATGCGTTTAATATCCCCGGCAACCAAACCATATTTTTTAACGGCTTAACCAAAAGCACTTACCTTGATCTGCTGCGCAAAACCATCATTGGCCCCTACCAGCCCGATGAAGTGGTGATAATGGATGTAGATGCCCCAAACCAGAAAACCGCGGTTGATTTTTACCTTACCGAAGGTTACCTGGGCACGCCCGTTGTGTCCCTTGCAGACCTGATACAGGAAGGCGACCAGCTTTTCTATTTGCACAAGGGTGAAAAGAAACGCATCCGCAGAATTTATAACCGGCTGATATTCGACGAGATTGAAAGCGACCCTGAAATATTTAATAAAGTGGTTGATATCCGCAAGCCGCTTGATGTGGAATGGATAGCACACCCAAACTGGTTTTACCGCATCAGTAAATTTACCATGCCTTTTTTAGAGGGCGATTACATCCCCAAAACGCAATTTTTGCATGAGGTTAAGGAGATCCCCCAAGACCTGCAGAATTACGTGCTGAAACCGCTGTTCAGCTTTGCAGGGCAGGGCGTTATCATCGATATTATGGATGGCGATATCGAAAAAATAAAAGACCCGGAGAATTGGATCCTGCAGGAAAAGGTAACCTACGAGCCCGTTCTGCAATCGCCGGATGGCGGGGTGAAGATAGAGGTCCGCCTGTTATACCTGTGGCCCGATAGCGATGCCAAACCCACCCTTGCCATCAATCTGTCAAGGCTTAGCCGTGGTAAAATGATAGGCGTTAGGTACAATAAAGATTTTGACTGGGTGGGCGGTACAGTAGCTTTTATGCACAAATAGTTCAAATAGGGGGCACCTACGGAGCCTTTTATTTTATTATCAATTCTATAAACATGTGGCTCTATTGTAGCCAAATTGCAAATTTTGAAGCCCTGTAAAGCATCCTGTTACAGAATAATTCTTATAAGCAGGTGTTTTGCTGAAACCAAATTACAAATTTGAAGCTCCGTTAGGAGCACCCTGTTTGTAGAGTATCTAATAACACGCATTTGGCCCCGTAGGTGCCTCCTAAAAACAATCGATATTCAATAATAGCAACCGGTTTATAATGCAAATAAACTTTATACTATTTTTGTACTCTGTACGTATATAAATAAAGTATTAATTTTGCGACATGAACATACAGGCGATTATCATCATCGTATTATTTATTGCAGCAGTATTTTACGTTGCCCGCTTACTGTATAAAAGCGTATTCACTAAAAAAGGCTGCGGTGGCAATTGTAAGTGCGGGGTCGATTTTTCTGATATTAAAGCTGTTAAGCAAGCTAAATAATTTGGTTGATATTGTTATTACCTTGTCATAATTCATAGTTTAAAACCCCTTCATGTCTTCTAATAAGCAGATATTTCAGGCTGATAACCCCGGCAGGTGGAACCGTTTTAAATGGCTTAGCCGTATTTTGTTAATTGTTTTTGTGGTTGGTGTGGTAGCAGCGGTTGTTACGGTTACTTCAACCGAGTACCCGATAATTCCCGACCTTAACCCCGCACCAAAAAAGCTGTCCAAAACCGAAATGGAGGCTTTGAAAAAATCAAGAAAGTACGCGGATTTTAAAATAGAAAAGGCGGAGATAGAGGTATTGGATAAGGCCCGCAAGTTGCACCAATTAAAACACCCTAATAATGATAACCGCATAAACGCGGGGTTTTATAAAGCCTGGGAAGCACAGGCCTACAATTCGTTGGTAGACCATATAGCCCGCCTGGATATGGTGGTTACCGAAGGCTTTGCTTTTTCGCCCAACGCCGATACGCTAAAAGTTAGTATAGATACCGGCCTTATTAATCTTAATAAAAAATATAAAAAACAGGTACTGGTTACATTATCCAATTACGTTAACTATGATAATGTACGGGGCGGATACGATGTAAAGGATGTTGAACGTATCTTCAAAAGTAAAAAATTGCGGGTGGCCTTTATCAACAGTATGGCAGCCGCGCTTAAACGCTATAACTTTAACGGTATTAATATTGATGTTGAGGATTTGCCCAACCGTAACAGCAAGGAGAGTATCGCTTTTCAGAACGATGTTTACCGCATCTTTCATAGCCAGGGCTTACTGGTAACCCAAAACGTAATACCAAACGACGAGGAGTTTGACCTGAAACGCCTGCAGCACGTTAACGACTTTTTGTTTGTAATGGCCATAGACCAGCACTCGGATATGAGCAACGCGGGTGATATATCGCATCAGCATTGGGTTGAAGAGATCCTTGACCAGGTTTGTTCAGAGATCCCGAGCGAGAAGGTTATCCTCACTATTGCCGGTGGGGGCTTCGACTGGCGGGCGGGAAGCGTTGGCACAGCAATTGGCTATCCGCAGGCAATAAGCACGGCTAAAGAAAACAACAAAAAGATAATTTACGATCCGCAATCGGCCAACCTGCATTTTAGTTACCTGGGTACCGACAGCCTGGACCATACGATTTACTTTGCCGATGCCGCAACAAATTTTAACATCATCCGCATGGCGGATGATTGGGCTACAGGTGGTGTTGCGTTATGGCGTATGGGTGCCGAAGACCCCCGTCTTTGGACGTTTTTCCAGAAAAACCTTTCTATAGATTCGTTAAAAAAGACCGGTATCGATATTAAGCACTTTACCAAGGTTGGTTTAAATAATAAAATTGATTACGCCGGCGAAGGCGGCGAGGTACTTGACCTGATAACTACCCCCACCATAGGCGAGATCCAGGTGAATATGGATACCTCAACCTACACCATCACCAACCAAAAATATATAAAGCTGCCCACCAAGTATGTTATACGCAGGTATGGTTACAAACCCGGTAAGGTTGTTTTAACTTTTGATGATGGCCCCGACCCGGATTTTACCCCGCGCATTTTAGATATCCTTAAAAAGGAAAAAGTGCCCGCATCGTTCTTTGTGGTAGGGTCCATGGTGGAAAAGAATATCCCTATCCTGAAAAGGATCTACGACGAGGGTTACGAAATTGGTAACCATACGTTCTTTCACCCGGATATTTCTACCATAAGCCTGGATAGGGTAAACCTGGAACTGAACTCTACCCGTAAGCTGATAGAGTCGGTAACCGGGCGCAGCACCATATTGTTCCGCCCGCCGTTTAACGCCGATGCCGAGCCGCAAACCCTGGCCGAGGTTATACCCGTGGCCGAAAGCCGCAGGCAAAGCTACATTACCATCGGCGAGTCTATCGACCCGTGGGACTGGCAGCCAGGTGTAACAGCCGATAGTATTATTGCCCGCACCATCAGGCAAAAAGATAACGGCAGCATGATACTGCTGCACGATGCCGGCGGCGATACCCGCGAAGAAACCGTGAAGGCCTTGCCCGCTATTATCCACTTTTTTAAGAAGAACGGTTACGAGTTTACCACCATTGCCGATGTTTTAGGCAAAACAAAAGACGATCTAATGCCCCCTGCCGAAAAGGAAAGCAAAAGCTTTTGGGGTAAATACTACGATATTGTAGTGGTGGGCTTTTTCCTGGGGAATAAGTTTGTTTTCTACCTGTTCCTGTCGGCTATATTCCTGGCGATAGGGCGTATTGTTTTGATAGGTATTTTGGCTGCACGCCAGTTTGCCATTAATAAAAAAATAGACAGGGCGCCGCACCCGCAGCCGCCTGTAAGTATTATAGTGCCTGCCTATAACGAGGAGGTTACAGCTATAATTACCATACAAAGCCTGTTAAAAACCGAGTACCCTAATTTCAATATCATTTTTGTGGACGATGGGTCGAAGGATAAAACCTACCAGGTAGTTGCCGAAGCTTACGGTAACCACCCGCTGGTTAAAGTATTAACCAAGCCAAACGGGGGCAAGGCATCGGCGCTTAATTTTGGTATTACCCACGCCGAACACGAATTTGTGGTTTGTATTGATGCCGATACACAGTTAAAAAACGATGCCATTTTTCACCTGATGGCCTACTTTACCGATGAAGAGATTGGCGCGGTTGCCGGTACGGTTAAAGTTGGTAACGAGAATAACATCATTACCAAGTGGCAATCCATAGAATATATAACCGCGCAGAACATGGACCGCCGTGCATTTGATATCATCAACAGCATTACCGTGGTGCCGGGCGCAATTGGGGCGTTCCGCAAATCGGCCATATTCAGGGCGGGGGGCTTCACCTACGATACCCTTGCCGAAGATTGCGACCTTACCATGCGTATTTTAAAGCAGGGCTACGTTATAAAAAACGCCGCCGAAGCCGTGGCCTACACCGAAGCGCCCGAAACGCTGAACATGCTTTTAAAGCAGCGTTTCCGCTGGAGTTTTGGGGTTATCCAGAGTTTTTGGAAAAACCGCGACGCGCTGTTCAATAAAAAATTCAGCTACTTTGGGATGGTGGGGATGCCGAACATCCTTATCTTCCAGATCATCCTGCCGCTGTTTTCGCCCCTGGCCGATTTTATTATGCTGCTTGGCCTGTTTGGCGATAAGCCCGAAAAAATGCTGACCTATTACGTAGCCTTCGTGATGATCGACTTTTTGGTGGGGCTGCTGGCCTTTAGGATGGAAAAGGAAAATTACCGCAAACTGATCTACATCATTCCGCAGCGTTTTATATGGCGCCAGCTGATGTACTATATCCTGTTCAAATCCATCCGCAAAGCGCTGAAAGGCGAGCTGAACACCTGGGGGGTACTGAAACGTACCGGTAATGTAAAGCTTAAAAAGGGTGAGCTGATAGGGGATAGCAACGAGCCGCCGATGTAACTGGTTCATTGGTTCACTTGTTCATTAGTTCATTTGTGCCCATAGCGAGCAATTGTTCGCCAACAACCGTAGCTACCAATCAACTAATGAACAAGTGAACTAATGAGCTAAATCCGCTCTATTAAACAAACGGCATACGCAACAACACCTTCTTCGCGGCCTATAAAGCCAAGCTGCTCGTTGGTAGTAGCTTTTATAGAGATATCTTCAATATCAATACCCGCGGCTTTGGCAATATTAGCCTGCATAGCAGGGATGTGAGGGTTGATCTTTGGCGCTTCCAGGCAAACCATGGCATCGATGTTGCCTATCTGCCAGTTTTTTTCGGCCAGCAGGGCAACCACGTGCTGCAATAATATCAGGCTGCTGATACCTTTCCAGCGGTCGTCGGTATTAGAAAAGTGAAAGCCTATATCGCGCAGGTTGGCAGCGCCTAAAAGGGCATCGCATATGGCGTGCAGCAGCACATCGGCATCAGAATGGCCGTAAGCGCCTGCCGTATGTTCCAGGTTTACGCCGCCCAGTATAAACGGGTGCTGTTGCTTTAGCTGGTGCACATCAAACCCAAACCCAACCTTAATTTTAGCCATTATCTTTTAGAAGCGTTGCTGGTGCCGCCAAACCCGGCCGACAAAGTAAAACGAAGCGTATTGGCCAGCGGGCTGTTTTGCTGGCTGGCTATCAGGTACGAAAAATCAAACTGAAATACATCATACTTTAACCCAAGGCCCGCGGTAGCATAGTGCCTGCCGCCTTTAGCGGGGTTTTCGTAAAAATAACCTGCCCTTATGGCAAAGCGCTCATTATATATATATTCCATCCCCGGCGAAAAGCTGATCTCCTTCATCTCTTCGCTAAAGCCGCCCGGCGCATCGGCAAATGAACCGAAGATACCGGCAGGCACCGATATATCATCATCTTTCCCGCGTATAATGTTGCCATCGTTATCGCGTATGGGCGGCGTAGGCACCAACAGCTTGTTAATATCAAACGCGATGGTGAACTTGCTCATTTCGTCAACATTCCAGGTGTTGGCTACCCCCAATTTTAAATTGGCCGGTAAAAAATAGCTTGGGCCGGTGGTGGTATAAGTTATTTTATTGCCAATGTTTGAAATATTAGCGCCGAAAGAGAATATGGAATTATCGCCGTATGGCTTATTATAAAACAATGATACGCCTGCCGATACCGCGTTGCCGGCTTTGCTTTGCTGGCCTGCGCCGGATACAAACGCGCCATTGCTGAAATTAGAATAGATATATCGCAGCGTTAAGCCCAACGACAGGCTTTCGCCAAATTTACGGGCGAAAGATGCATCGATAGAAAACTCGCTCGGCTTATAAACCCCTTGCTCGGTTTGGTTGGCATCTATCAGCTGTATCGACCCGAGGTTGAAATAACGCAGCGATGCGCCAAAGGTATTCCGGTCGTCAATTTTATGGGCATAACTTAAATAAGCCAGGTTAACATCGGGCACCAGGTGCCTTAACCATGGGCTGTATGATAAGGCGATATCGTTGTTGTTTTCGAGGAAAGCCAGTTTTGCCGGGTTCCAGTAGTTGGCATTCACATCCGGCGATAGCGCAACACCGGCGTCGCCCATAGCCCCTGACCGCGAATCGGGCGCGATATTCAGGAACGGCACAGCCGTAGGGATGGTATTTGTGCTGCTGCCATCGGTACTGGGGTTGCTGCTTTGCGCCAAAGCAAACCCTGGTATTGCAAGTAACAGATATATTGTAAGGCTTTTAGGGCTCAAAAACTTCATTGGTGCAATTTAGTCTTATTATTTAAAAATAATAAAAATATACAAACGTTATTATCGGTAATAGCATGCTGTTACCCCACGTATAACAGGCAATGCATTAAATTATTGTAACTCCGCTAATAAAATATACGTTTAAATAAGCTTTAAGTATATAACTTGTTATAAACACATAAATAACACAATTTTTATAATTGATTTTTTCTAAATTTACCTCTAAATATATTTTGCAAAATATGAAAGTACTTACTAATACTGCTTTGGTGTTGTTGGGAGGGTTAGGTGTTATGCTTAGCAGCTGCAGTAAACGTCAGCAATCACAAAAAACAGGTTTAGCTTATAACGACAGGACAAACGGCGGATACTTACGGTATCAGCAAAGCCACCCTTCGCCGGGGCCCGGCCTTGTACCTATAGAGGGCGGAACATTTGTTTTAGGCGGCAGTGCAGACCAGGACGTTACATACGAGTACAATAATGTACGCCGCAGGGTAACCGTTCCGTCGTTTTATATGGATGAAACCGAGGTATCTAACCAGGATTGGCTGGATTACCTTCACTGGATAAACATTACCTTCCCTAACGATAACGAATTATATTACAATGCGCTGCCCGATACCCTGGTATGGCGTAAACCATTATCATACAACGAGCCCTATGTAGATAACTACCTGCGCCACCCCGCGTTTCAGGATTACCCGGTTGTGGGTGTTACCTGGGAACAAGCGCAGGAATATTGCGTATGGCGTACCGACCGTACCAACGAAAATATTTTGCGCGAACGTGGTAACCTGGTTACCTGGAAAGATGCCGCCGGAGGCAAAAACGGCGCTGCACCAAACAATGCTTTAAAAGAACCATTCAATACCGATATTTATCTGAACGGGCAAATAAGAGGCCAGGGGATAGATGGTAAAAAAATGATGACCGACCTTAACCCTAATGCACCAACAACCGGTACCGGCAAAAACGGCCGCGCGGTAAGGCCTGTGCGTTTAGAGGATGGTATATTAAAACAGGGCTACCGTTTACCATCAGAAGCTGAGTGGGAGTATGCTGCTTTGGCGCTTGCCGGGAACACGCAGTTTGAAAACATTAGCGATGGCCGTATTTACCCATGGGATGGCCTTGGGGTGCGCTCGCCGGGCAAAAAAACCCGTGGGTTGATATTAGCCAACTTTAAACGTGGCGGCGGCGATAACGCCGGTGTTGCAGGTGGCTTAAATGATAAGGCCATTATTACAGCGCCTGTACGCTCATACGAGCCAAATGATTTTGGTTTGTACAACATGGCAGGTAACGTTAACGAGTGGGTGGCCGATACCTATCGCCAAACATCGTTTGAAGAAGTGGACGACCTGAACCCTTTCCGCGGGAACGAGTTTACCAACAAACGCCTTGCCGACCCTACCAAGGGCTTATACGCTAAAGATAAATATGGCCGCCCTATTAAAGACCCGGCCCGCTCTAATAAAAAATTAAAGTATGCCGATATGATAGCCCAGCAACAGGCACAATCGGCTGCGGCTGCTAACCCTGCTGCTGCTAATAACGGCGCGCAAAACCTGCCGGCTACAACAGCTGCTATCGACCCGCTTGCTGGTAAACCTTACACGCCCGATTACAGGGATTACGGCGACTCGGTTAACACCAGTTTATACGGTACCACTACTTTGGTTAATAACCATTCCAAGGTTTACAAAGGTGGATCGTGGAACGATATGGCCTATTGGTTAAACCCGGCTACCCGCCGCTTTGCCGACCAGGAAAGCACCAGTGCCGAGATCGGTTTCCGCTGCGCAATGACAATGGTTGGCGCACCCGAGATCCATCCCGAAGGAAAACCGCACCTGCCGGTTAAAAAAGCAAAGAACTACAAAGCAAGATAGTGCTTAGATAAGATTTGATACAAAGCCGTTTCCTGAAAAGGGAGCGGCTTTTTTGATAGCACAGGATTTGCCCTGTAAACGGTCTGACAAACGCCTTGTGCTAATCAATGCAACAGTGCCTGCAAAACCAAAATCCGGACATAGCCATGATTAAGTTTTTGCAATAGGGCATTGGGAAGTATGTAATAATTTGTAAATTAGTGCTATGCTTGTTATTGAAGAAATAGAAGAAAAAATAAATAAACTTTCACCAGAGCAACTTGCGCAGTTTGAACGCTATGTCGATTTTTTATTATTAGAAGCTGAGCGCAAAAATCGCACATCTGAAGAATTAAAAAATTCTACATCAAAGCCCGATGATAATTTAAAGTAATGAATACCAAAGAGTTAATTAATAAAATAAATCATCTCCCATCGGATTTAAAAACCGACTTAAATGATTATTTAACTTTTTTAAATGCTCATGGAATTATTGACAAGATAAAGCAGTCACAGAAAAAAATTCAACCTGGATTTGGTGGAGGTAAAGGGATTTTTGGTGCAATGTCTGAAAATTTTAATGAGCCTTTAGAAGATTTTAAAGATTACATGTAGCCCATGAAGATATTGCTTGACGCGCATACCTTGATTTGGTTTACAGAAGGTGACGCAAAGCTATCATTTAACGCAAAAACTGAAATTGCAAAGGATGAAAATCAAAGATTTATAAGTATTGCTTCGTTGTGGGAAATTGTAATTAAAACAAGTATCGGAAAGCTTGAACTAAACCAATCCATAATTGATGTTAAAACGGTTTTAGACGTTAATAACATTTCTTTATTGGGAATAAATTTTAATCATTTATCAATTCTTTTAAATCTGCCCCAACATCATAAAGATCCTTTTGATAGATTAATCATATCCCAGGCTATTTCCGAAAACTTAACCATCATTTCTTCAGATCAGCACTTCAGCGCTTACCCTGTGCCGGTTATTTGGTAATGGGTGTTACAACAAACTCATCCGGCGGGGCCATTCCCTAACAATTATGTAATAATCAGTTAATTGTAAAATGGCGCTAAGGCTTTCAAATGCCATTTGTAAACCGTATCTTTGCGCAAAATTTATAAGGCCGCATTTCATGCAAAAAATAAGAAATATTGCGATTATCGCACACGTTGACCACGGTAAAACTACATTGGTTGATAAGATTTTACACAGCTGTGCCATCTTCCGCGAAGGACAGGAGACGGGTGAACTGATATTAGATAACAATGACCTGGAACGTGAGCGTGGTATTACCATCGTATCAAAAAACGTTTCGGTAATGTATAAAGATGTTAAGATCAACATCATTGATACCCCTGGTCACGCCGATTTTGGCGGCGAGGTAGAGCGTGTATTGAAAATGGCTGATGGCGTTCTTTTACTTTGCGATGCTTTTGAAGGCGCTATGCCTCAAACACGCTTTGTAACCCAAAAAGCTTTGGCCCTGGGCTTAAAGCCAATTGTGGTTGTAAACAAAGTAGATAAAGAGAACTGCCGCCCCGAAGAAGTTTACGAACAGATATTTGAATTGTTCTTCAACCTTGAAGCAACCGAAGACCAGCTGGATTTCCCGGTTATCTACGGTTCATCAAAACAAGGCTGGATGAGCACCGACTGGAAACAACCTACCGAGGATATTTTCCCGTTGATGGATGCTATATTGGAGAACATCCCGCCGGCACCTATTGAAGAAGGTACCTTGCAGATGCAGATCACTTCTTTAGATTATTCATCTTTTGTTGGTCGTATCGCTATTGGCCGTGTTGCCCGTGGTACTATCAAAGAAAACATGCCGGTATCTTTGGTAAAACGCGATGGTACTATTCAAAAATCAAGAATAAAAGAATTATACACTTTTGAAGGCCTGGGTAAGGTTAAAACCACCTCGGTAAGCAGCGGCGATATTTGCGCGGTTGTAGGTATTGATGGTTTTGATATTGGCGATACCATTGCCGATTTTGAAAAACCGGAGCAACTGGAAGTTATCCATATCGACGAGCCTACCATGAACATGCTGTTCACCATCAACACTTCACCGTTTTTTGGTAAAGAGGGTAAGTTTGTAACATCGCGCCACCTGCGCGACCGTTTGTACAAAGAGATGGAGAAAAACCTGGCGCTGAAGGTTGTTGAGACCGAATCGCCCGATTCGTACCTGGTTTATGGCCGTGGTATCCTCCATTTATCGGTATTGATAGAAACTATGCGCCGCGAAGGTTACGAGTTACAGGTTGGCCAGCCGCAGGTTATCATCAAAGAAATTGATGGTGTTAAATGCGAGCCGGTTGAAACCTTGATAGTTGATGTACCGGGCGAAGTTGCAGGTAAAGTAATTGAGCTGGTAACACAGCGCAAAGGCGACCTGCTGGTAATGGAGCCTAAAGGCGATTTACAGCACCTGGAGTTTGATATCCCTGCACGTGGTATCATCGGTTTACGTAACAACGTATTGACCGCTACCGGTGGCGAGGCTATTATGGCACACCGTTTTAAAGCATACGAGCCTTGGAAAGGTGTTATCCCTGGTCGCTTAAATGGTGTATTGGTATCTATGGATACCGGTAAAACTACTGCATTTGCTATTGATAAGTTGCAGGACCGTGGCAGGTTCCATATCGATCCGGGAACTGATGTTTATGAAGGACAGGTTTTAGGCGAGCACATCCGCGATAACGATTTGGTTATTAACCTAACCAAAGGCAAGCAGTTAACCAACATGCGCGCATCTGGTAGCGATACCAACGTGCGTATTGCACCTGCTATTAAATTCTCTTTAGAAGAATCGATGGAATACATACAGGCCGACGAATACATTGAGGTAACCCCGCAAAGTATCCGTATGCGTAAAATATTCCTGAACGAAAACGAAAGACGTATAAACGCTAAGAAATTTACTGCACAGTAATTAATTAGCTATCTGATAATAAAAGCTTCCTGTTTACCGGGGAGCTTTTTTTGTACGTAGGTTTTATTATATTTAAACTCAAATAAATTAAATGAAAAGAATTTTACATGTATTAGTGTGTTTTGTATTGTTATCAGCTTCGTCGTGCGTGAAAAACGCCGAAGTTGGGCCTGATTCCATTACCCTAAATTATACCGATTTGGAGTTGCAGGTGAGCAGTTCTAAACAACTGATAGCCCGAAGGTATGATGCTACCCAGATCACCTGGACATCATCTGATACTACTGTTGCAACCATCAATGATAAAGGGATCATCACTGCTTTAAAAGAAGGCCAAACCACCATGACCGCTAAAAGTAAGCAGTACAATATAACGGCTATTTGCCTGGTTAAAGTTGTACCGATGGTTATTGAAGGTAAAGATGTAGGCATAGGAGCAGATGGGTCGATATTTATTATCGGTATAGACAGCACCTCGGCCAGCAGCGGTTACAGTATATCAAAGTTGGTAAATAACACACTTACCAAACTGCCCGATTGTGGTGCAGTGCGCGTAGCGGTATCACCGGCTGGTGTACCATGGGTAGTAACCAAAGCGCATAAAATATTAAAATATAACGGCACCGGCTGGGACGAGATGCCCGGAAGCGGATCTGACATTGCCATTGGCGCCAACGGTGCGGTATTTGCCATCGGTACTATCGAAACTTCACCTACAGGTGGTAACAACATTATGAAGTGGACAGGCACCGCCTGGGAAGACATGCTTGATTGCGCAGCTATCCGTATAGCGGTTACACCCGCGGGCATCCCCTGGGTGGTTAATAAATCCGGACTTGTTTATGTTTTCGGTGGTGAGTATTTATGGAAGGCTTTTGATAACGTGTTGGCATCAGATATTGGCATAGGCGCAGATGGAAGTGTATTTGTAACCGGCAAAAATACAGGCGACACCAACCCTGATATATTTAAATGGGATGGCACAGCCAACTGGACCAATTTGAATATCAGCGGAGGTACAAACATATCAGTTGCGCCGGATGGTAAAGCGTGGTGGCTGGATAAAGAAAACATGCTGCATCATCAATAACCACTAATAATTATACTTATTTTAAGCTAAGCCTGGTGAACAATCGGGCTTAGCTTTTTTTATACCTTTGCAGTTATATGCGTATACCCAGCATCCCCGGATTTGACCAAGAGGCTTTAGAAAAGTATTTTAAAAATACCGGGATGAGCTTTGTGGGCAAGGTGGGTAGCCTTTTCATTAAAATGCTGGTAAGCATTGCTGTTGCCCGGTATTTAAGCAAAGCCAACTTAGGCATCATTACCGGAGGGATAACTTATATCTACCTTTTTTCGGCACTTGCTACACTGGGGCTCGATCAGTTTATTGTGAAAGAACTGCACGAATTCCCCCAAAACCGCGACCGTATTTTGGGCACTTCCTTTTGGATGAAGATTTTTGCGGGTTTGGGTTGCATCCCCGTTATCTGGCTGATGTATAAGATATATCCCGCGCATGGTACGCCCTATGGTTACGTGCTGATATTTTCTATTATCGGCGTTGTACAGGCGTTTAATGTTATCGATTCATACTTCCAGTCGGAGGTGAAATCAAAATATATCATGCAGGTGCAGGTCATCGGTACCCTGGTATCGGCAGCCATAAAGCTGGTATTAATTTACCTGAAAATGCCACTTATAGCTTTTGTATATGCCTATGCGTTAGATTTTGTTTTTTTGGCGATAGGCTATTTTCTTACCTACAACAGGGCTGGGCGGAATATATTTAGCTGGGTTTATAACGGCGAACTTGCAAAAAAACTCCTGCACTACTCATGGCCATTAATTATATCGGGGATAATGGTGTCATTATACATGAAAATAGATCAGTTGATGGTGCAGAATATCTCGGGCGTTAATGAAGCGGGGGCGTATGCAACTGTGGCAACTTTAAGTGAGGCCTGGAATTTTATACCAACAGTAATTATCACCACGCTTTTCCCGGCAATACTAAATGCACGCCGAGACGATATGAACAGGTACAAAAAGCGGATCCAGAACCTGTACGACCTGATGATATATCTGAGCCTGCCTGCCGCGCTTATCATCACATTTACTTCTCATTTAATATATAAAGTTTACACACCCGAGTATGCTTATGCCGCGCCAACCCTCTCGGTGCATATCTGGTCTGGGGTGTTTGTATTTTTGGGTGCAGCCAACAGCCAGTATTTAATAGCCGAGGGTTATGTAAAACTCACCTTTTGGCGTACGGGCTTTGGCGCAATTGTAAATATTGTGCTTAACTTAATACTTATACCTAAAATGGGGATGATGGGGGCCGCCATTGCCACATTAATTGCTTATGCAAGCTCGGCGTTTTTTGTATTGCTTATACCCAAAGTAAACAGGCAGGGCGTTATGATGTTAAGAGCATTATTTTTAATTTCACTGTTTCAAAAAATTATAAAACGTTGAGTACATTTTCATCCTTAATAAAAGTATTAACCAATCCGTCGCATTTGCGTGCGCTGCTGTCTTTTGATAAAAAAGGGTACCTCGATGATATTGGCTGGTTTAAGGCTTTTGATACCAGGTCGCCGGTTGATAGTGATGGTAACCCCATACCCTGGGTAACTTATTCGTTTATTGATTTTATAAGAACCAGGCTTAATAAGGCGCACACCGTGTTTGAATTTGGATCGGGTAACTCCACCTATTTTTATGCCAGGTATGCAGGCGCGGTGGTTTCTGTTGAGCACGATAAAGAGTGGTTTGATAAGATAGAAAGATCAGACGCTAAGCCGGAAAACGCCGAGCTGATATTTTGCGAACTGGTACGCGATGGTGATTATTGCCGCATGCCCGTTAAACTGCAGAAAAAATTTGATATTATTATTGTGGATGGCCGCGACAGGGTAAACTGCTGCAAGCAGGCCGTTGAAGCTTTAACATCAAACGGTGTGATTGTTTTGGACGACTCTGAACGCGAGGTTTATAAAGAAGGGGTAGATTTTTTACTGGGTAAAGGCTTTAAGCATTTATTGCTCAGCGGTATCTCGCCCGGTTTATTTTATCGCAAATCAACTTCGGTATTTTATAAGGCAGATAATTGCCTGGATATATAAACTATGGCACAAGAAATTATTAGCGGCAATGTAAAAAACGCCTACGACGAGTTTTATAAAACTCATGACGAGGCATGGCGCATGCTGGGGGCTAAATATAAGGCCTACCATGTTATGGATGTGTGCAAAGGCCAAACGTTTAATAAGGTGCTTGAGGTTGGCGCGGGCGATGGAAGTATATTAAAAAAACTGTCGGATTATAACTTTGCGCCCGAGTACCATGCCGTAGAAATTTCTGAGAGTGGCGTAGCGCACATTAAAGCGCGCGATATTAAAAACCTGGTATCGGTGCAGGAGTTTGACGGGTATAAACTGCCTTTTGAGGATGATAGTTTCGATCTGGTTATCCTGTCGCACGTGTTAGAGCACGTAGAGCACGAGCGCCTGCTGCTGCGCGAAATTAAACGCGTGAGCAAAAATTTTGTAATAGAGGTACCTATTGATTATAAACCCAATGTTGATAAACGTATAAAACATTTTATGGCCTACGGGCATATCAATGTATATACCCCAACATCGTTAAGGTACCTGCTGCAAACCGAAGGTTTCGAGATTAAAAAGGACCTGCCATCTATTATTGGGCCCGAGGTTACCCGCTTTAACACATTTATCAATCAGAAAAAGCCGCGCAGTTTTGTAAACAGGTTTAAAATACTGGCTACATTCGCCATAAAAAATACGGTGGTAGAACTAAGCGAAAAGTTTAGGGAGCGCCTGGCAAATGCCTACACGGTATTATGCACCAAAACCGGTAAGCAGGCCGACATATTTTAAGCGACAACCCTGTAAGGCAATCACTAAATCAATAATTCACTAAATCATCAATTGAACACCCCTGCACCCATAGCGCTTTTTGTATATAACCGGCCATGGCATACCCGCCAAACGCTTGATTATTTGCAGAAAAATTTGCTTGCAGCGCAATCGCCCCTGTATATATTTTCCGACGGTGCTAAAACAGATGCCGATAAGGCCAGCGTAGCCGAAGTTAGAAAGATCGCCGCCGGTATATCGGGCTTTAAATCGGTTACAGTTATCGGGCGGGAGCAAAACATGGGGCTTGCCAATTCTATCATCAGCGGGGTTACGCAATTGGTTAACCAGCATGGCAATGTAATTGTATTTGAGGACGACCTGGTGTCATCGCCCTATACGCTGCAATATTTTAATGGTGCTTTAGAACGTTATGCCGGCGAGGAAAAAGTGATGCATATAAGCGCCTACATGTTCCCGCTGCAGGATCTGGCCCTGCCCGAAACCTTCTTTTTCCGCGCGGCATTTAGCTGGGGATGGGCAACCTGGGCAAGCGCCTGGAAAAACTTTGAACCGGATATTGATAAGCTGATAGCCCAATTTGACAACGAAAAAATTAACCAATTTTCGATTGAAGGCACCATGAACTTCTGGAAACAGATGCTTGATTTTAAGGCCCGCAAAAATAATTCCTGGGCTATCCGCTGGTATTCGTCGGTTTTTTTAAATGGCGGGCTTACGCTAAACCCCGGCCAATCGCTTATCCATAACATTGGGCACGATGGCAGCGGGGTACATTCAAACATCGAGGATATGTACGGTGTGCAGGTAGCGCAGCAGCCTGTTAAGAACTATCCCGGCGTGTTGGAAGAAAATAAACAGGCTTATGATGCCATAAAATACTTTCTTAAAAATCGAAAAGGGAGCATTTTGCAGCGGGGAATGCGCTTTGCAAAGCAGCTTCGTTCAAAATATCTGCTAAAAAAGCAGTAACTTATTAACACAAGGCCAAATTAAATAGGCGTTGTTGATAAATAAATGTTATTTAATATTGTCTACTAAGTATATAGATATTATATTTGGTTAATTATTATATATCCTACCCAACCAATTGTTCTTTATGATATAATGAGGTCAGTAAAAACACAAAAAGAGAAAACCACAAGTTTTCTCTTTTTTGGTTTATGAAACATTGGTGCGTTCTTTGATGTTATACATCAAAAGAACTAAACCATGATAGAAGAGAAAGACACCACCCCAGCCGATAAAGATGGCAAATACGAGTTTCAGATCCACTACTCGGGCCGCGAAGTGCCATGCCGCGTTCAAAAAGAGCAAAATAAACTTATAGTGAACATTGATGACAACATCGAAGCCGAGCTTACCGTGCAGGACGATGGCTGCCTGGTGCAAACCGGCGGTAACGACCTTGCCGACTCTGCCATCGATTATATCAAAAAGCGCATCTTAGGCTAAAGCGATAAATTTTTTATCACACAGGCCATAACGTATCACAAAGGGCACCGGGTTTTAAGCGTTATAAATATCTGTTAATGTTAATACCGCTAAAATAAACGCTGTGCTCTTTGTGTTTTTTTCCCGGGCCGCTCAGTAATAAAAAATATTTTAAATGAATATTACCTACCTCAACCAAACCCTTCGTATCCTGCTGCTTTTTGTACTGGTGTTTGGTATATTGTATGTGGCATCGGCTGTATTGATACCGCTTACCTTTGGTGTGGTATTATCCATGCTGCTATTGCCGGTATGCCATTGGTTGCAAGGCAAAGGCATAAACAATGGCTTCGCATCTGTTTTAAGCGTAATTGCCCTGCTTGTTGTAATAGGCGGTATCATTACCCTGCTGCAATACCAGATAAGCGATCTGGCGGACGACCTGTCGAAAATTGAGGAACGGGTAAACAGTATGATCATTGGGGTAAAGGAGTATATAAAACAGCATTTTGGGATATCGCACCGCGAACAAACAAAAATAATTAAGGAGCAGCAAAGCGGGGGCATGAGCCAGGCCGCAGGCATGATAACCACCCTGGTAGGCTCGCTGGCCGGGATCATCATTGATGCTATACTGGTACTGGTGTACACCTTCCTGTTTATTTACTACAGGGCGCATTTCAAAAAATTTATCCTGCGCTTATTTAAGCCCGAAAACCGTAAAGAGACCGAAGTGGTATTAAACAACGCCGGCAAGGTTACCCAAAGCTACTTAGGCGGCCTGGGCCTGATGATTGTTATGCTTTGGATAATGTATGGCATTGGCTTTACCATTGCAGGCGTTAATAACGCGTTGTTTTTTGCCGTACTATGCGGCATACTGGAGCTGGTACCCTTTGCCGGGAATATTACCGGCACCTCCATTACCGTTTTAATGGCCCTGGCACAAAGCGGCGACACAAAGGTGGTAATCGGCGTGCTTATTACCTATGGGTTGGTACAGCTGATACAAACCTATGTGCTGGAGCCGATTGTGGTGGGCGACAGGCTTAACATAAACCCACTGTTCACTATCCTTATCATTGTAGTGGGCGAAGCCGTTTGGGGCATCCCCGGTATGATACTGGCCGTGCCGCTGCTGGGTATGTTTAAAATAGTTTGCGACCACTGCGAACCCCTGCACGATTACGCCTTTTTAATTGGCCCGCCCAAAGAAAAGAAAGGCGAACAGGGTAATTTCATCACCCGGTTGTTTAAAAGTAATAAATAAGCGTTATTATTTTGCTGCTTTAAAACCCATTACATGTACCGAAATTATACTGGCGTGTTTCATACCCAAACTTTGGCCGGGCACAGTGGTCATAAATAGTTTCAAATAGGTATTCATAATTGCTTTTGTAACCCTTATACCATTGGCTTCGGCGATCTTATCCCCAAAAAAGTGACGTAAAGGCTTATTGTAATACCAGGTGCCGGCAGAATCTATGGTAGCCTCGAATACATAATCAAAATCCTGATAGGCTTTGTGGATTGTTATATTGAAAAGCGGGTTCAGGTAATCATCATCAGTACTATATTTATTATCTAAAAGGCTGGGTTTTGCCTTTTGTTGCTCAACCTTTAAATTCGGGTTTTTGCTGATGAGCTGCACCGGTTGCGATGCAGCAAAGGCCTTTTTAATATCGGCATTTGCTTTGGTTACCATGCCCCGCACAAACGCTGTATCCTGTTTACTGGCACGCTGCAATGTGGCCAAATCGGTATGCAGTTTGTTTTTAATGTAATCTTCTGAGTAAAGCCTCATGGTTACCTGCGATTTATTCAGGTTTATCGAATCGCCCTCAGCCTCTAACAGCTGAAATACCAGGCTGTCCTTACTCATTACCTTCATTTTTAAAAAAGCATGGGCAATATTAAAAACCGAATCAGTCCCCAAAGCCAGCGGAAAGTTGAAAAACTTATCCTTTTGCGGGCTGTAAAGCGCGGCCGAATCGGCCGATACAAAGCGCAGTTTCCAATCGGGCACCAGGTGAAAGCCGTACTCGTTATACGACAGGCCATTATTTTGCTTGCGCGATACTTCCAAAAACGTAATACCTTCAACGCTTTTGAATGATATCTTTGATTTTTCGGGCTTACGTGGGCCGCAGCTTGTAAACGCCAAAACTATAAACCCGGATATTAATACACTTATTTGTAGATGCTTATTCACGGCGTACAATTTAGTAATTATCTTTAATTCTATCCCAACACCTCTTCCAGAACTTCGTGCGATCGGATATTCCCAAACCCCTCGATATGCATGGCGTAATACTCCAGCAGTTTGTGTATCAGGTAACGGCGCTCGTCGTTGTTTAGTTTTACCTCATCTATATTGCCGAAGTTGCTTTGTAACAAGGTGTAGAAGTTTTTGGTATGCGGCGGCGACAGGTACGATACGCTCTCCGGTTTATAATTACTGAACACGCCATTCTTCATGTCAAAAAAATTGGCCCCGGCCATCGATCCGCCATGCGGATAAAAGCCCAGGTATCGCGTTAGCTGCACCAAAAACAGCAGGTGAAAGTTTGCCAGTCCGCGGGTTTTATGGTCCAGCAGTTCAATAGCGTTAAAAATAAAATCAAAGATGTTTTCGTCGGGCGTTTGCTGTTTAACGGCTTTGTACAATACCTCGTTCAGGAACATGGCTATGCAGCTTTTTATTACATCGTAGGGGATGGTTTGCAGTGTAGGCGAGTTCTTAAGTTCTGATATCCGCTGTACGTTGCCGTTGCTTTTGTGATAAACCACCATATCAACCAGGTGCAGGGGCTGCAGCATGTTACGGCTTATCTTAGCCTTCGGCTTTTTTGCCCCGTTAATGATGTACGATTGCAGCCCGAATTTTTCGGTAAAGATCTGCACCACTACGCTGCTCTCGCTATAATCGGTAGTTTTAAAAACAATGCCACGGGTTTTATGCAGCATGGATAAGCGATAATATTTTCGGTAAAAAAATAATAGTGCCGGTTACCAGTGTAAATATCGCCACAATTAAAACCGCCGCCGCGCTTACATCCTTAACATGGCCCGCAAGCTTGTTATACTGGGGCGATACCAGGTCTACCAGTGCTTCAATACCGGTGTTAAACAATTCCATCATCAGCACCAGCGCGATGCAAAGGGTTATCCAATGCCACTCGGTATTGCTGATGTTGAAATATAGCCCCATGGCAATGGCAATCAGCGCAACAGATACCTGTATCCTGAAGTTAAGCTGCGTGGCGAAGGCGTGTTTAAGGCCTTTAAACGCGTAACCAACGCTCAGGATAAATTTTTTCATAAGGGTTAGCGTTTTTTAAAGTTATCCATCAATAGCATTACAAAACTTATACAGCCGGCCAGCCCAAAACCTGCCGATGCGCCGTTACAGATATCCTTGTATGTACCGGGCGCAAAAAACAATTCGGCCGATGCAAAAAGTATAAGCGCTATGCCCAGCAATAAATAAGTACGGGCAGTTTGGTTTTTCATGTTCAAATGAATTGATGTTATCAATAAGCCGCAAAGCTTGTTTAGCTATCACAAATATATTTTATTTATGTTAGCAACGGTTTAACATTAGTGTTGTTATTGATGTTATACATATTATGCAGCGATAAACGGGGGCGAACCGAGGGAAGGAGGAGGTGGGGTAAGGTTGATGATAATTTAGTTTAACCCCCTGCAAATACACAAACCATCCGCACTGCTTCCCGAAAGGAGGGGATTTATTCGCTCAGGCACCGATAATAATATATTATGGACTTAAAACTAACAAATAAGGTGGCCATTGTACTGGCCGCAAGTAAAGGTTTGGGCAAAGCCATCGCTATGGCATTATCTGCCGAAGGCGCGAAAGTGATCATCGGCTCGCGCGATGAAGATGCTTTGAACAAAACCGCTGCCGAAATTACGCATGCAACCGGTAACCAAGTTATTGCCATACCCGTTGATGTAGCCAACGCCGCGCAGATGGCTGAGTTTATTGATAAAGCCGCCAATGCTTTTGGCCGGGTAGATATTTTGCTGAACAACGCGGGCGGCCCGCCCTTTGATAAGTTCGAGAATTTTGATGACGAGCAGTGGCAAAAAGCTTTTGAGCTTAACCTGCTTAGCATGGCGCGTACAAGCCGCCTTTTGTTGCCGCACCTTAAAAAAACAGGCAGCGGGCGTATTATCAATATCATCAGCGGGTCGGTAAAATCGGTGTTGGGTAATTCGGTATTATCTACCGCTATGCGCATGGGGGTGGTAGGGATGGCTAAGCTAATGGCCGATGAGTTTGGCCCATACAACATCACCGTAAATAACGTAGCGCCGGGCTTAATATTAACCGACCGCATAAAACACACCATGCCAAAAGATGTTGACCCCGATGAAGCCATAAAGCAAAAAGCCAAAAGCATCCCGCTTGGCCGCATTGGCAAACCCGAAGAGTTGGCAGCGCTGGTTACCTTCCTGGCATCCGGGCAGGCGGCCTACATTAGCGGGCAAACCATACAGGTTGATGGTGGCGCCGGACGTAATATTTATTAAGGTTTTTTGCCCGCCAGCCTTTTCTTTTTCATAATGCGGAAGCCAATGGCAAGCATACAGCCAATTACCGCGCCTATTAATACGTTACCCCATTGCTCGCTTTGCGTGCCAACCACAAACAGGCTAAATATGGCAAACAGTATAATAAGCACGCCCACAAATACCACCAGGTAAATTTTAAAATTCATAAACAAAATTACAAATTACTATCTATCCAGGCTACGCGCTGGGTAAGCCAAAACTTAAACTGCGAAACTTCTCTGGGGTAGGTGCCCAATATTACAGGGTTAGGCCATACATATTTGTCCAGTACATTCCATTTGGTGAAATTTTCTTTAGCCGGCAGGGTTAGCAAAGCCTCTGTATCGTCAATGCTTTTAAACATGGCGGGTATGCCATTGGCTTTAAGAAATTGCCAGCGGGTACGCACCTTGGTAAGAAACGCCGGGTCCTGAAATAAGCGCTTAAACCATGGGCCGTTTTTAACCCACCAACCATCCGGGCGGGTGGCATCGCTATAATCCACATTACCTGCGCCAAGGTCAAAGTCCCACGCAGGGCCCATGCCTAATTTACCGCTGCGGTCCTTAAAATAAAATATGCTGCTAAAATCCGCCGCATCCTGGTTCTTAAACAATTCGTTCACCAAAAACCAGTTGATGAACGAGTCGCTATTGATGTATTTATTGTAGCCGTTCACCGGGTCGGTAAAGTTTGCCGCGAATATGGCATTCTCGGTATCCTGCATGTAGTTTTGGATGTAAGCCATCTGCGCCGGGGTTATATCCCCAGGCTCTTTTACCGTAAAGGGCAGGCCCGAAGCTGTTTTAAAAAGATGTTCATCCTCCTGTCGCTGGTCAAGTTCTACTAAATACCCTCCGGTAACATTGGGTTCGGCATTATCACCGGCTTTCATTTCGGTTATATTTACCCTGTTTGCATTAACTTCTACCTGTTCAGTTAGCATATAGGTACCCAGGTATTCGCCGTTCATCACCACCTCTATAAATATGCCGTGCGGGGTAAAATCGCCGTTAAGGCTTTGTGCCACACCATCGGCAATATAATTGCGCATCAGGGTTTTGTCAGAGTGGTTAGCCAGCAACACCCAGTTTTTTGCAGCGCCAAGTCCTAATACCTTCGCCTTTGATGAAAATTTTAACCGGTATGGCTTTTTTGGGTGCAAGCCCCAGGTAGAGTTACCGCGGCCTTTTATCTGCAGGGCAATATCATTGGTTTCCTGCTCGTAAAGCCCGTTGGTGTTAATGTTTAAACTGCCGGTAACATACTCTTCTTTTGATACTACCGGGCCCGATGTTGTGAGGTTAAATATGGGCAGCCCGGTAAAATTGTAAATGCTTACGGTGTAATCTTTACCGGCGCCTTTCGAGTCGGTTACGGTGTAAACCACCGGCTTTGTAAAATCGTTTTCGGTAACACCGCTAACCTGTGCCACATCGCCTACTTTTACGGTTGATGCAGCATCTTTTAGTTTAAAAGTTAATATAAAGTTGTGATAGGTGCTTGTACTGGGGGTATAACCTTTTAGCTTTGTGCCATCAGCGGTCAGCACTACATCGTTAGTAACCTTACCCGCATTATTCTTAGCTTCTATTTTAAATTCAACATCCGGCCCGGTAACTACTACAGGCGGCGTAACAGGCGGCGGTACTTTTACCCCGTCCTTTTTACATCCAAAAACTAAAAGCAACAAACACAGGCAGGTAATAGATCTTTTCATTCAATTGGTTTATAATAATGCAAGATATTAAAAATTGAGCGAGTTTGTGTTAATAATACACGTGCAGAATACTTTCCTGAAATGTTTGCAGGTTTATTTATACTTGCAGCAAATGGATAAAGCATTATCAACTCAAAAGTACAAGGCCCTTACAAAACTTGCTACAGGCGATTTTAAAGCCTTTTTATACGATTGCGACGGCACCCTTGCCGATAATATGGGAGCGCACAAGAACAGTTACATACGCGTTGCTGCCGATGATGGCATAGTGATAGAGGGCGATATTATTGACGAATTTGCCGGCCTGCCCATTCTTAAAGTTGTTGACGAAATAAACAAGCGTTATAACACCACCTTTGAGCCGGTTGAATTTGCCGCGCGCAAGCATAAGATATTTTTTAACGAGTATATTGAGCAAACCCAGCCCATCGACTATGTGGTAAACCATTTAAAGAACCATGCAGGCAAAGTTAAAATTGGTGTGGTATCCGGCGGCAGCCGTAGCTCGGTAACCAAAACGCTGCAGGTTTTGGGTATCTATGACCTGGTTGAAGTACTGATATGCGCCGGCGAAACCGCCCACGGAAAACCCTATGCCGACCCTTTCCTGGCCGCTGCCGAACAGCTGGGGGTTGAGCCCCGCCATTGCCTGGTTTTTGAAGATGGCGAACCCGGCGTACAAGCCGCCGAAGCTGCCGGTATGCAATGGGTCAGGATAGATAAAGTGTAAATCGCGGAATAAACTTTTGACATTAATGGTGGCACTGTTCTGTCAGTCAATTTTTCACATATATCTGGTTATCAGGTGTTCACGTTTTTTTAATGCTGGTTGTGTATCGTGAACGTGAACATTTTCTGCCTGTAATCCCATAATAACATGCCTGTCATTCTGAGCGAGAGCGAAGAATCTATCGGCTACATGCTTGTTCGCGAATAGATGCTTCACTGTCGTTCAGCATGACAATGGTAATTAATCTTCTATCGGCGATGGCCTCATTTTCTCCCTTATCGCCCTAAATTCCGAGCCTTTCTTCCAACCTGGGAAAGTGGTTTCGTTGCTTAATTTAACGCCCAATTGGTACATCAGGTTAGCGGTTTGCGCCATGCCCTTGGTATCCATAGCTTCGCTGTACTCGTCTGATGGCTGGTGGTAGTGCTGTTCGTTATATTCCTTAGCTTTTTCCTTGCCAAAAGCCTCGCCGCGCTGGATGCTTTTTGCCCCGTTATGCAGATCGAGCGCCGGCACACCCACCTTAGCAAAGTTGAAATGATCCGACCGGTAGTAGCTCCCCGAGCCGGGTGTTTCATCGCCCACCACATCCCAGCCTTTTGGCTTGGTTAGCGCTATCACGTAATCGTCCAGGTCGTTTTGCCCTTTGCCGGTGATAGAGAAATTGCTTGTTTCGCCAAAATCTGATAAAGCATCGATATTTAAATTGGCAACCGTTTTATCAAGCGGATAAACCGGGTGTGTGGCATAATATTCCGAACCTAACAAACCCTGTTCTTCAGCAGTAACGGCTAAGAAAACTATGCTGCGTTTTGGCTTATCTTTTTGCTGCATAAACTTTTTAGCCACGGCCAAAACAGCCGCAACACCACTGGCATTATCTACCGCGCCGTTGTAAATGCTGTCGCCTTTTGCATCGGGTTTACCTATCCCGAAGTGGTCCCAGTGGGCGGTGTATAAAATGGTTTCATCCGGCCTGGCAGTGCCCTTTAAAGTAGCTATCACGTTATGCGATTTTGAATATTTAAGCGTGTTTTTTAAGCTTAGCGATACATAGCTGTTTAGCGGCACTGCCTTAAAATCTTTTTTACGGGCATAAGCGCGGATATCCCCCGTAATCCCTGCTGATGAGAGCAGTTTGGTGGCGGCTTCTTCGCTCATCCAGCCTTCAACCTGGCAACGGTTCATGTGCTTGTCGGCCTGCTGCAGGTACAGTTTTGCACCCGTAAAGCTATTTTGTATTACCTGCCAGCCATAGCTTGCCGGTTCGGTCTGGTGTACGATGATCACGCCTGCGGCGCCCTGTCGTGCGGCTTCTTCATACTTGTAGGTCCAGCGGCCATAGTAGCTCATGGTATCACCCTTAAACAGTTTTTCGCCTGCCTTAAAGCCGGGGTCGTTCACCAAAACAATAACGGTTTTGCCTTTAACATCAATGCCTTTGTAGTCGTTCCAGCCGTACTCGGGCGCTACAACACCAAAGCCTGCGAAAATTAGCGGCGAGTTCTTCAAACTCAAGGTATCTACTTCGCGGCGGGTTGCCGCAACAAAATCAACACCCGGTTTAAGGGCCACGGTTGCCGCGCCGTTTATGGTCATATCTTGCGAAGCAGAAGTAATTTCTACCAACGGCACTTCCTGAAAATAACTGCCCTTGTTGCCAGGCTCCAGGCCGAGTTTTTTAAATTCGCCGGCTATGTAGGCAATGGTTTTATCCTCACCTTTGGTGAACGGCTTGCGGCCAAGCAGGCTATCGTTTGCCAAAACGGCAATATGCTGGCGTATATCCGCGGCCATGCCGGTATCGGGCGTTGTGGCGATGGTGGTTTTCTTCTCAGTACCTGTGCAGCCGGCTAAAAAGGCGGCAACAACTAAAAAGCTTATGAAATTTAGTTTCATGGGTTTAATGTGTTTGTTAGTCAAATATAGGAAAGAAAGATTTTGTTTGACGTGGGCTATTACTCACCCCGACATCGCTACGCTCGTCGACCCTCTCTCCGCAAGCGGAAAGAGGGTGAGAATAAAAAATATGAATTTTTATCCCCCTCTTTGCGCAGCAGAGAGGGGGCAGGGGGTGAGTTAACTGTAAAAGCGATAGGCCTACAAGATTATTCATTATGCTTTTACTCCCTCTCCTTTGGAGAGGGCTGAGGAGAGGCTCAAATCTCTCCGTCATAATTAGCCATTTAACTATCATTTAATAATAAAATTCGCTATTTTTGCAACCTTTAAAATTCGACGCGAACACATTGATGTACAAGGAATATAAGCAGTTAAATCTATCCCAAACAGGTAAAGACGTGCTGGATTTCTGGAAACAGAACGGCATCTTCGAGAAAAGTATCAGCAGCAGGCCGGCAAGCAAGCCGTACACCTTTTATGAAGGCCCGCCCAGCGCTAATGGTATGCCCGGTATTCACCACGTTATGGGGCGGAGTATCAAGGATATTTTTTGCCGTTATAAAACCCTAAAAGGTTACCAGGTAAAGCGTAAAGGCGGCTGGGATACCCATGGTTTGCCCATTGAACTGGCGGTTGAAAAATCGTTAGGCATCACTAAGGATGATATCGGTAAAAAAATTACCGTTAAAGAATATAACGACGCCTGCCGCAAGGAGGTGATGCGCTATACCGATGTTTGGAACGACCTTACCCTGAAAATGGGCTATTGGGTAGACCTGGACAACCCATACGTTACCTACGAGAACGAATACATCGAAAGCCTTTGGTGGATCCTGAAACAACTTTACGATAAGGATCTGCTGTATAAAGGTTATACCGTACAGCCATACTCGCCAAAATCGGGCACGGGCCTAAGCTCGCACGAGCTGAACCAGCCGGGTACTTACAAAATGGTGAAGGATACGACTATCGTTGCCCAGTTTAAAGTAAAGAACGATAAAGATTCGGCATTTTTATTTGATGGCGTAAGCAGCGATGTTTTTATCCTGGCCTGGACGACAACCCCCTGGACGCTGCCATCAAACTGTGCCTTAGCCGTTGGCGAGGGCATCAGCTATGTACAAATAAACACCTTTAACCCTTACACCTACGACCCCATCAGCGTTGTATTGGCTAAGGACCTGGTGAAAAAATATTTTAAGCCCGAAGGCGAGAACGCGTCTTTTGAAGATTACAAAAGCGGCGATAAGATCATCCCCTGGACCTTAACCCGCGAGTTTAAAGGAACCGACCTGCTGGGTATCCACTACGAGCAGCTAATGCCGTACGTAACCAATGCCGACCTGGAAAAAAATGCTTTCCGTGTTATCCCCGCCGATTTTGTAACTACCGAGGATGGTACAGGTATAGTGCACACCGCATCTGTTTTTGGGGCGGATGACTTTAGGGCATGTAAGGAGAATAACGTGCCCTCCGTTATGGTGAAGGACGAGAATGGTAAGGAAGTACCCCTTGTTGATAAACAAGGCCGCTTTGTAGAAGAGGTTACCGATTTTGCCGGCCGTTACGTTAAAGAAGAATATTATACCGATGCAGATCGAGCAGCAGATGGTTTTAAACCCACTGACGTACTGATCTCCATCAAACTCAAAACAGAGAACAAGGCGTTCGACGTTAAAAAATACGAGCACAGCTACCCGCACTCGTGGCGTTCTGATGAACCTATACTATACTATCCGCTGGATAGCTGGTTCATCCGTACCACCGCGGTGAAGGATAAAATGGTTGCGCTGAACAAAACCATCAACTGGAAACCCGAAAGCACCGGTACAGGCCGTTTTGGCAACTGGCTGGAAAACCTGGTAGACTGGAACCTGTCGCGTTCGCGCTACTGGGGTACCCCGCTGCCTATCTGGCGCGAGGAAGATGGCAAAGAAGAAAAATGTATCGGCTCGATAGAAGAACTGAATGCGGAGATCGAGAAATCTATCGCTGCCGGTTTAATGCCTGCGGGCTTCAAGCTGGAGGATATGCACCGTCCTTACGTGGATGATGTGATCTTAACTTCATCAACCGGTAAACGTATGCTGCGCGAGCCTGACCTGATTGATGTTTGGTTTGATAGTGGCGCCATGCCTTATGCGCAGTGGCATTTCCCGTTCGAAAATAAAGAGGATTTTGCCGCTGCCTACCCGGCCGATTTTATCGCCGAAGGTGTTGACCAAACCCGCGGCTGGTTCTTTACCCTGCACGCCATAGCGGTGATGCTGAGCGAAGCCAGCGATGAGGTGAAAGCTATAAATCAGCAGGTTGGCAACAAAGGTGTAGCGTTTAAAAACGTTGTATCAAACGGGCTTGTGCTGGATAAGAACGGTAACAAAATGTCTAAGCGATTAGGCAACGGTGTAGATCCGTTTGAAACTATTGAGCAATTTGGTGCCGATGCGGCCCGCTGGTACATGATCAGCAACGCATCGCCGTGGGATAACCTTAAGTTTAATATAGAGGGGCTGGACGAGGTTCGCCGTAAATTCTTCGGTACGCTTTACAACACTTATTCATTCTTTGTGCTTTATGCCAATATCGATAAGTTTAAATACGAGGAAGCCGAGATAGCCCTTGATAAACGCCCCGAGCTTGACCGTTGGATCATCTCGTTACTAAACACATTGAGCAAAGAGGTTGACGGTTTTTACGCCGATTTTGAACCGACCAAAGCTGCCCGTGCTATACAGGAATTTGTTGATGCACATTTTAGCAACTGGTATATCCGTTTAAGTCGCCGCCGTTTCTGGCGTTCGGATAATTCTGAGGATAAGCTATCGGCTTACCAAACGCTTTATACTTGTTTAATCACCATCAGCAAATTAATGTCGCCTATAGCTCCGTTTTTTGCAGAGCGTTTATATACTGACCTGAACAGTGTTACCGGCAAAGAGGAATTTGAATCGGTACACCTGGCTTACTACCCCGAGTATCATAATGATTTGGTGGATGCTGATTTAGAAGAAAGCATGCAATTGGCACAGGATATATCATCACTGGTATTATCTATACGTAAAAAAATAGAAGTACCTGTTCGCCGCCCATTAATGAAAATTCTTTTGCCAATATTGGATAAGAACTTCAAAAAGAAGGTAGAGCGGGTAAAGGAACTCATACTATCCGAAACCAATGTTAAGAGTATAGAGTACATTACCGATGCAGCCGGTTTCATCAAGAAAAAGATAAAGCCAAACTTTAAGGCACTGGGCGCTAAAGTGGGTAAAGATATGAAGGATGTAGCTGCGGCTATCAATGCTTTTGGCCAGGAACAGATATCCGAATTGGAAGCAAACGGTTCAATCTTGATACTTGATACTAAATACTCGATACAATTATCCGACGTAGAAATTATCGCCGAAGATGTACCGGGGTGGCAGGTTGCAAATTTAGGAAAACTAACCGTGGCTTTAGATGTTACGATAACCAACGAACTGAAGGAGGAAGGTATTGCCCGCGAATTTGTAAACCGTGTACAAAACATCCGCAAGGACAAAGGTTTTGAAGTTACCGACCGCATAAACGTACGCGTAAATTGCGGCCCGGAGATTTGGAAAGCACTGGAAAATAATTTATCCTATATTTGCGCCGAAATTTTAGCCGATGGCCTGGTACTTGATAATGAGTTAACTGACGGTGTAAAGGCCGTTATTGATGAGAATGAAATTTTGATCGCTATAAGTAAAAGTTAAATGGAAAACGAAAAAACAAGGTATTCTGATTCGGAATTAAAAGAATTTAAGGACCTATTATTGGAAAAACTACGCAGCTCGAAAGAGGAATTGAGCGCATTGGCTACATCGTTAAGCTCGCCAAACGCGAACGGTACTGATGATACTGCCGGTACATATAAAACACTGGAGGATGGATCTGCGACGTTGGAGAAAGAACAAATTAACCAGTTAGCTGCCCGCCAAAAGAAATTTATTGAGCAGTTAGAAGCCGCTTTGGTACGTATCGAAAACAAAACCTACGGTATTTGCCGCGAAACCGGTAAGCTTATCCCTAAAGAACGCCTGCGTGCAGTTCCGCACACCACGTTAACAATGGAAGCTAAATTGAAGCAATAAATGAAGGCTGCTTATACAAAACCTTTTTTAACCGCAGCATTTATTATTTTACTCGACCAGATCATCAAGATCTGGGTTAGGAAACACATGATCCTGGGCGACGAGATCCGTTTCCTTGGTAACCGCGGCATGCTGCATTATACCGAAAATAATGGTATGGCCTTTGGCATGGAGCTTGGCGGTGAGTTTGGTAAGCTGGCCTTAACGTTGTTCCGTATTGTGGCGGTTTGCGGTATAGGCTACGCGCTTGTGTTCCTGATTAAGCATAAATACCACCGTGGGTTAATTATGATGGTGGCGCTTATATTAGCCGGCGCACTGGGTAATATTATCGATTCTACCTTTTACGGGGTTATTTATAAATACGCGGGCTTGTTTCATGGCCGGGTGGTTGATATGTTTTACTTCCCCCTGCTAACCGGTAGCTTTCCTAAATGGCTACCCATATGGGGAGGCGAGGAGTTCATCTTTTTCCGCCCGGTGTTTAACCTTGCCGATGCATCGATATCCATAGGGGTTATTATGATACTGCTAAACCAAAAGCGCTACTTTAAACAAGAAGAGCCCGAAGTAAGCAGCCCTAACAGCGAAATGGTAGAGGAGTAAACATCTTCTTTATAAATATTTGAAGCCGCCCGGTTAACCGGGCGGCTTTTTGTTTAATTGTCCTAACGGATAACTGAGCGCGACGAACGGAATGTCACCGTAAAATGCAGCATTGGCCTGTTCGGGTGGCACAGCAACTGCTTTAGCATTAACTTTCATAGAGCAGGACGCAGCTGCGACTTTTCTTTGGTTACTTTCTTTTGAGAGAAAAGAAAGTGACATCCACTGACAACTCATACGCTTCACTGCCAATCCTAACGGAGAACGGATAAGCGCCCTCACCCCTTTATTATCACCATATTAAAACACAGCAAAGCAATTGCGGTTACATATTTATATTTTTTGCCTGTTTCAGATTAAACTATTGCTACGTAATTAACTCTACACACTATATACTTATTTAATACTTATGAAAAAGATATTTTTAATAGCCGCATTAGTTGCCACCACATTTGGGGCGTTTGCACAAAGCGCAGACCTGCGCCGTAAAATTGAAGTTACCGGCATTGCCGAGCAGGAGGTTACTCCGGATATCATCAACGTATCTATTTCCCTTAAAGAATACCTTAACGGTAAAAAGAAGGTTACCATCAGTCAGTTAGAAGCCCAGTTGGAAAAAGCCATTGCCGAAGCCGGGATAGCTAAAGAAGATTTTACGGTGAATAACCTGTCATCGTGGAATTACGAAACCGAGAAAAAGAAAAACCCCGACTTTTTGGCCAGCAAACAATACGGCGTTAAGTTTCGCGATCTGAACAAGTTTAACCAGATCATGAGCAAGATAGACCCTAAGGGAATCCAAAGCACTAACATCGATAGCTACGATTACTCGAAAATAAACGAGATAAAAAACAAGCTTAAACTGCAGGCCTTACTTGCCGCGAGGGACAAAGCCGCGTTTTTAGTAGGCGGTTTAGGCGATAAGCTTGGCAGCGCGTTAAACATCAGCGAAAGCGATAACAGCAGTTTCCCGCAGCCGCGTATGTATGCTAACGTGATGTTTAAATCAAATGCAGCGGCAGATGCAGTAGTGCCGGAATCGGATATCGACTTTAAGAAGATCAAACTGAGTTTCCAGATCCAGGCTGTTTTCGAAATAAAATAACCAACCCGCTATATATAATAAGCAGCCCCGCATTGTTGGGGCTGCTTTTGTTTTAAAGCGTTAGCAAACATTTATTTTATGGAGATGTTATTTGAAAACACTCGTAGTTTGATTGCCATGAAAACATTAAGATATATAGCAGTAGCCGCTTTATTAGCCACATCAGTTTCTGCCTGTAAAGACCGCAGCAAGGCCACCTTAGGCGGCACGCAGGATACCGTTGCAAAAGCCGGCACCGGCGACCCAAACAATACGCACGCGGCAGATTCAACTAAAGTTGACAGCGCAAATAACAGCAATGCCGACCCAAGCGGCCGGGGCGCAAGCGATACTTTAAATTCGCGACCCGTTCATTAACAGGTGGTTAAATAATATTTTTTGCTCAAAGGGGTTGTTATTGTAAAATATACAATTTATATTCGTGTCCCCCAAACGGTTTGAGCATGATACGTACACGTTCGAAGAGAGTGCTTTTGATAGCTCCGATAGCTTTTCCCGACCAGTTGCTGGCCGAGTACGACAACGTGAAACACATTTCGGTTATTACTGCCATATTCCCGTGTATCCACGAAATTAAGCCCGATGTTATCCTGTTTGACCACGCACACATGGCTGACCATATGGAACGTGTATTGCGCCGGTTACAAACTAACCCCTTTTACAAACACATAAAAATTTGCTGCTACAAACGTAACGAAAGCGTTACGGCCGATGCTACCCTTAAGGTTTTAGGCGTACACCATATGATATACCACGCCGACCTGCAAAAGGAATCGAAAAGCAGCGCCACCCTTACCACTATAAACAACCTGGTAAATGCCTCGCTGGTTAAACTGATGGCGGGTGTAGCGCATTAAACAAATCATTTAGTCATTCGCTTTGCTGTCATTGAGTCATTGCACCTTGTTTGTCAACAAATCATCAACTATTCACCACGCTCTCTCTCCACACACCTTTTTACATAGGGGTAACACTTTTACCATAAATTGCTGTTAAACTTGCATGCTTGTAAGCAGTGTTCAATAAATTAACACTGGTTAAGCTTAAAGCGTATCACACAAAATGAAAATAGGAATAGTTTGTTATCCAACCTTCGGCGGAAGCGGGGTGGTTGCTACCGAGTTAGGTAAAGCCCTTGCCGATAGGGGCCACCAGATCCACTTTGTTACTTACAACCAGCCGGCGCGCCTCGATTTTTTTTCAGAGAACCTTTTTTACCATGAGGTATCGGTATCACAATACCCTTTGTTTGATTACCCACCATATGAGTTAGCACTGGCCAGCCGTTTGGTTGATGTGGTAAGGTTCGAAAAACTGGACCTGCTGCATGTACATTATGCTATACCACATGCATCGGCAGCATATATGGCTAAGCAGATCCTGGCTACCTATGGTATCTCTATCCCGTTTATCACTACCCTGCACGGTACAGATATCACGCTGGTAGGGCAGGATAGTACCTACAAGCCGGTGGTAACTTTCTCCATCAATAAATCCGACGGGGTGACCGCCGTATCTGAACATTTGAAACAGGATACCTATAAGTACTTTGATATTGAAAAGGATATTAAAGTGATCCCCAATTTTATTGACCTTACCCGTTTTAGCCTTAAAGCCAAGGACCACTTTAAAAAAGCCATAGCGCCTAACGGCGAAAAGGTGCTGGTGCATACCTCCAACTTTCGTAAGGTAAAACGTACCGAAGATGTGATAAAGATGTTTGCCAAGGTGGTTGAAAAGATCCCGTCGAAATTGTTAATGGTAGGCGATGGCGGCGAGCGGTCGGTATGCGAGCAGCTGAGCCGCGACCTGGGCATTAACGAGCATGTGCGCTTTTTGGGCAAGCAGGATGCAATAGAAGAGATCCTTTCGGTATCCGACCTGTTCCTGATGCCATCGCAGTCGGAAAGCTTTGGTTTGGCCGCCTTAGAGGCTATGGCCTGTAAAGTGCCTGTAATAAGCAGTAACGCCGGCGGTTTGCCCGAACTGAATATTGAAGGTGTAACCGGCTATTTAAAAGATGTAGGCGATGTTGATGGCATGGCCGAACGCGCCATTTATATACTGGAGGATGAAGAAAGGCTGAACCAGTTTAAAGAAAATGCCCTTGCCCGCGCTAAAGAACTGGAGCTGGCCAATATTATGCCATTGTATGAAAATTATTACCGCGAGATCATTGAGAGCAGTAAACAGCAATAATATTATATTATTATAACCTTTTGGCCTGATTTGTGTTTATACCTCAAATAACACATATTATATAAGACCAAACATGAAAAAGATATTTCAAACATCAATCGCAATTTTAGCCCTTGCCTTTATTTTTTCGGCTTGTTCAACGCCGCAGAACACTAATTCTGGAACAACATCATCTTCCAGCGTATCGCGTGGTAAGTTTGTAGGCACCTGGACATTAACAAACGTAAGTTACGACGGGCTTGTAGCCGGAGCGGTACAAAACGTATTTGACCAGGCCCCGCCGGAAGCATTTGTAGGCAGTACCTGGAAATTCACCAACAGCGGTAACGGTATTTATACATTAACCAATGGCACTTCGCAAACCATATTTTGGTCGGTGTTTAATGGTGGTACAACCGGCACACAGTTTCAGTTTAAAAAGTTGTATGAAGGGGATAAAGCCAAGAACGTACAGGAAGGTTACCGTTTAGATATTGGGGTTATTGATAACACTACCATGACCCTGCGCTCGCCTGTAGCAATAGGCAATGGCGCTAATGGCTATATTATTTACTCGTTTACCAAAGCGCAGTAAAAAAGTTTAAAGCAGAAAGCGAAAAGCTCAAAGCGATAGTGGTTACTATCAGGCTTTGAGCTTTTCTTTTTTTAATTGCTTTATGTTTCGGCTTTTTGCTTACATCGCCGGGGCAAATTTAACACAAACAGGGTTGCCAACCTGTATGCGCGAAACCGCGTTTAATATCTTACCGGTGTTTTCGTCTATCTTATACACTATAACCGTGTCGCTGTTTTGGTGAGCCACTATCAGGTACTTTCCGGTGGGGTCAATTGCAAAATTACGCGGGCCCTTACCACCTGATGGCTTGCGTTCTATAAAGGTAAGTTCGCCGTTCTCCTGGTTTATGGCAAATACAGATATGTCATTGGCATCACCGCGGTTAGTAGCATACAAAAACTTGCCGTTTGGGGAAACATGGATATCGGCAGCCCCGGTAGTCCCTTTAAATCCATCAGCCAACAGACTAATATCCTGGCGTTGTTTTGGTTTTCCGTTGTTATAGTCAAATACCACTACGCTGCTACCCATTTCGGTGATCAGGTATAATGTTTTCTTATTGTTCGAGAAAGCCAGATGGCGTGGGCCATAGCCAGGTTTTACGCTTACAAACGCAGGGTTTGCCGGTACTATCGGGTTGGTTTTGCCGCCTTTGTATTTGGTAATGTTTATTTTATCGGTACCAAGATCGGTATATAGCACGTATTTTTCATCCGGGGATAATACCGCGGTATGCACATGCGCTTTTTCCTGTCTTTCTGCATTAACGCCATGTCCATCATCTTTAATAGTTTGTACTGCAGGGGCAATTGAGCCATCAACGTTTATGGGCAGTACTGCTATGTTACCACCCGAGTAATTGGCCACAAAAAGGTTTTTCTGATCCTTATCAACCGAGATATAGCATGGCGAGCCGCCTAATGTTGATACCTTATTAATGAAAGTTAATTTTCCTGTTTTTGGTTCGAATGCGAATGAGCTTACCTCGCCGTTATCGTTCTCGTTAACCGCGTAAACAAACTTGTTATTGCTTGATACAGCAAGGTATGATGGGTTGCTTACATCATCTATCTGGTTTAAATACGCCAGCCTGCCGCTTTCGGTATAAAATCGATAAACGGCAATACCTTTACTGCTTCCGCTGGTATAAGCGCCTACTAAAAGGTCGAAGCTTTTTGGGAATACCGGCTTTTTTTGGGCGAACCCCACTACAGGCGCAAGCATAGAGATCAGGATCAGGAATTTTTTCATCAGTACTATATTGGTTTATAAGTGCAAGTTAATAAAATCATTAAAGAAGATGGCACTACTTATTAATAATGTGTAAGACGCGGGTGGGGGCGATTAGTTTAATCTAAGATTCGGCTAATCCCCCAAAACAAAAAAGGCGCCTAACGACGCCTTTATATATTCTGATACTAAATCGGACAGCTTATTTTATCAAATGCTTCAATTGTATCACTTCCTTTTCATCAAGGTATCTCCAACGGCCGCGTGGCAGGTCTTTCTTGGTAAGGTTGGCGTAAACCGAGCGGTCGAGCTTTACAACATCATAACCAAGCGATTCGAAAATACGGCGTACAATACGGTTTTTGCCGCTATGGATCTGTATACCAATTTCTTTTTTAGTGCCACCTGCAACGTACGATACGCTATCAGGTTTTATCAACCCGTCCTCCAGCTCTAAACCAAACTCAATTTTGTTCAAGTCGCCCTGGCTAAGCGCTTTATTCAGTTCAACCAGGTAAAGCTTGGTAACGCTGTTACGCGGGTGCGATAGTTTATCTGCCAGGTCGCCGTCGTTGGTCATTAATATTAAACCGGTAGTGTTACGGTCAAGGCGGCCAACGGGGTATATGCGTTCGCGGCTGGCTTTTTCTACCAGGTGCATAACGGTACGGCGCTCTTGCGGGTCATCCGTAGTAGTAATATAATCTTTAGGCTTGTTAAGCAGTACGTAAACGTTCTTCTCGCGCTTTAAAGCCTCGCCGTTGTAGCGTACCAGGTCTTTAAGCGGGTCAACCTTGTGGCCAAGTTCAGAGATAACTTCACCGTTTACCGATACCACACCAGCGGCTATCAGTTCATCAGCCTTACGGCGACTACAGATACCTGCATTGGCAATATAACGGTTAAGGCGGATCAGGCCATCATCCTTAGTTTTTACAACCGGGTTTTTACGGCCGCGCATGGTAGGTTTTGATGGTGCATCATCACCCTCGCGTTTGCGGAAACCTGTTGATGTACTTGGGAAATCTTTTTTGCCGCCACGGGTGCCGCTAAATTTTTTCTCGCCTTCAAAGCTTTTCTTTGGTCCGTCGGTACCGGCGGGGCGCCTGTTAAAAGGCTTGTCGCCAGATACTGGGTTTTTACGCGGGCCGTATGATGCCGGGCCTAAACCTGGTTTTTTATAGCTGCTGCGTTCGCTGTCGCCGGTTTCGGGGCGGCCGCTGTATGGTTTATCGCGTGGGGTAAAGTTTTTGCGCTCGCCTTGTGGTGCATCGCCGCCGAAGCTGCGTTTTGGGCGGTCGCCATCTGCCGGCCTGCCGCTGTATGGCCTGCCTTTTGGTACAAATGCTTTTTTATCACCAAATGATGATGTTGGGCCCGAGCCATAGCTTTTCTTTGGCCTTTCGGTGCCATCAGCATCTGGTTTACCTGTGTTTGGTTTTGAATAGGCAGATCCTCTTTTATCTGTAGAGAAGTTTTTTTTGCCATCTGTACGGCCTGCGCCAAAGGGTTTTCCTGTAGAGGATGATGATGGTCTTTTGGTGCTATCACCGCCACTTTTTGAGCGGCCTTGTGATTTGTTGGGCCTGTCGTCGCGACTACCTGCTGGTCTTTTAAATACCATATTTTTTTGTTTTGCGCTTTCGCAGCGTGAGGGTCAAAAGTACAATAATTTAACCAAAAAAACAACTTTTTAATCGGGTTCAAAAAGCACGTTTAAACTACTTTAAAGCACGATTTTTGGCTTATTTTAAAATGCCCAAAACACTAAGGGTATTATAAGTGTTTGATAATCTGCTTTATATAACGTACCTTTGCAGCACATCATACCAAATGTTTAATTAATGAGTAAAATTGAAATGACTAAAAAACACTTAATTACGTGCTCCGTAATCGTGGTGCTGGTTATCATTTCCAGTCTTAACATTTTCAGTACAACACCGGTATTTCCGGCAAAACACATCGCTTACACACCTTCAAATTTGTTGTTCAGCAAGCCCGCTGACGACGCCGGAGAAGCGTTTAGTTTTGCCAACGAGGCACTACCGGTAAACGACAAAAAAGTAGATTTTAAATTAAAAAAATCAATAGCAAAGCACAGGTACAAAACAGTTCAGTCGAACGTTTTACATGCTAAAGCCGACAAGATGTTCCCTATCATCGAGCCTATCTTAAAAGCCTACGGTATCCCCGAAGATTTTAAGTTTGTACCGCTGGTAGAATCGGGCTTATGCGAAGGTACATCGCCAAAAGGCGCGCGTGGCGTTTGGCAGTTTATGCCGGGCACTGCACGCTCGTATGGCTTAAAGGTTGGCCACGGTAAAGATGAACGCCTGAATTTGCGTAAATCAACCATTGCTGCCTGCAAGTACATTAAAGAACTGTACGGCGAATTTAACAGCTGGACACTGGCCGCTGCTGCTTACAACAACGGTTCGATAAAGCTGGAACGCGCTATAAACAAGCAAAATGAGGATAACTACTTCCGCATGACGCTTAACCGCGAAACCGGTTCGTACGTTTACAAGCTTATAGCCATGAAAGAGATCATCAATAACCCTGCGAAGTATGGTTATAAGAACTTTTACAGCTATCTGCAAAAACCACTGCCATTTTTGGTAGCATACAATTAAAGTAATTTTAATATTACGGAGCACTTTTAAAAGGCCATCCCTGTTGGGGTGGCCTTTTTTGTTGGCAGAAGTAGATTTGACAACTTTTTAAAAGTTGTCAAATCTTTAAATCTTTTATTTTTCGTTCTGGATTATAGCTAAAGATATTTATTACATTAGTAACTAATATCAGGCAGCTCCTGAGCATTTAGACTATTTAATATGGCAATTAAACTTTTTACAATCGATCAAGACGAAGTTATAAATAGTGAATTTATAACGGGGAAAACTAATTATGACTATGCATTAAAGCATTTTCTTCCGCTCATTGATAGACTGGAAATACAAAGAAAAGGCCAAGATCCTAAATTTTATGGCAGGTTGGAAAGTGATATCCTAAAAGGATGTATAATGCCACCTATTACTCTCGCATTTGTTGGGTTAAAAGTTATAGACAAAAATTTATCTATTATTCAAGAGTTGATAAATAGTGAAATAGAAAATGCTTTTATTTTAGATGGATTACAAAGGTTAAGAACACTTCAAAGAGCAGCGAATAACAAAGAATATACGATTGATATGAATAGGCCAGTTTTCGTCAATATATTGCTTTGCGATTCTATGGATAAACTTTTATATCGAATGATCACTTTAAATAATGGACAAAAGCCAATGACTGCAAGGCATCAAATAGAAATTATTGCAAGTAATGTATACGATTTTTCAAATTCGACTATAACTATTCAAACAGAAAAACACAAATCAAAAAAAGTAATCCCTGGTGCTTTTAAGCAAGCTGACTTTATAAAAGCCTATTTAGCATTCTTAAGTAAATCAATTAACATCGATAATGCTAAAATAATTGAGGGTAAAATGGATGAACTTATTGCAGATAAAATACTAGATACTAATATAAAGGAACAAGCAGTAGAATTTACCCAGGTGATTGATTTAATAGATCGATTTACAATAACCAACCCATATATAAAAAAGTGGTTTCAAAATGTCAATAACTTAATAGGATTTAGCTCTGCCATTTCTAACTCTTTTCAATCAATCTTTAAATTGGAAGGGATTGAGTTTGATCAGCACATTAGAATTTTTGAGAAAGCTTTTGAATATTTTGATGTCTCAAAGATTCGGGTTGGAGACATTCGAAGAAAAACTTTATCTTACTTTATTAGAAATTTCGAAGAATTGAGAGATTTAGATGATATTAATTTGGTTGATGTTTTATCACAAGAGATATAATGGCATCATTTGAACAATTTGAACTTTGTGAGCCATTCATTCAATCAAATATCGAAAGGTTGCCTAACTCTCTAAGATTAGATAAGAGTATAAAAGATGAAGGGAAACTTTATCGACTATTGATAGGGACTTTAGATATCAAGAATAACATCACGGGAGAAGTAATTAAGCAAAAATCTAACTATTCAGTATTAGGTAAAAAGGAAAGGAATAAGTTTTCATTGCGATTGTTTACTGATCCGTTATCACCAACAGCTACGATTTCAGATTTAGATTTGCATCTAACTTCAGGTAATCCAAGTAATATTGTGTTATTTAAAGATTTAATAAATGAATATTGCAGTTTTTATTATTACAAAGCCAAAAATATTGACACGCTTGCCTATTTACATGTTTACCGAATTTTGGAAAGAATGTCGTATACGTTTCCTATGATGTACGCTTCTAAAGCCACAGACTATGTTGGGACTTTCAATAAACTTCAAAATTTTTTTAAGGGGTCAAATTCAGAACTTAAATTTTTTAACCTTTTTATTGAAGACTTTTTTGAAGAGGAATTTTTAGAATATAAGGTAAAAATTAATATTACCGCATATAATCAAGATATCAAAGAGAGTTATTATAGAATACTAAAAATGTTATGCAGTAGCAATGATCCAGTAATTACGCTAACTGACTTTAATGAATTTTCAGATATAACCTTTGAAAATAGGAATACTATAAATCTTCTAATTCATTTAAGGAATAGGTATTTTCATTTTGCTTCTGGAGGACAAAGAAATATCAAATCATCAGAAATGATTGAACCCAATGATTTTTATAGAATTCTAAATGAACATTTTGTCAACTGGTTGGCGGTAGTTTATTTTAAAATTGCAAAATCATCAATACGATAATTTGTTTATAAATAATTGAGCTCCTCCAATCTTATTTCTTCCCAATTAATTTTACACAAACACTATATTCTGCCCCATGGGTTTACTATAAATCACCGCCACTTTTCCGTATATTTGCGAACTTTTTTAGTATTAATGCGGCCAATAAAAACTTAGCCGTATCTGTCTTGTTTTCTGGAAGAATATATGAGCGAAAAAACATTAGACCTGGGCGAGCAAAGTGAAGTGGAAGTTTATGGTGCCCGGGTACATAATTTAAAAAATATAGATGTTTCCTTTCCGCGCAATAAGCTGGTTGTGATAACCGGTCTTAGTGGCAGCGGTAAATCGTCGTTAGCGTTCGATACCATTTATGCCGAGGGTCAGCGCCGCTATATGGAAACATTTTCGGCCTACTCGCGCCAGTTTATGGGCGGTATGGAGCGTCCCGATGTAGATAAAGTATCGGGGCTTAGTCCGGTTATCGCCATCGAACAAAAAACCACCAGCAAAAACCCCCGTAGTACCGTTGGTACCATTACCGAGATATACGATTTTATGCGCTTGCTTTTTGCCCGCGCGGGCGATGCCTACAGCTATACCACCGGCGAGAAAATGGAGCGTATGAGCGAGGAGCAGATCCTGAAAACCATTTTCGAAAAGTTCGACGGGCAGCCGGTAAACATTTTAGCACCGGTGGTAAAAGCCCGTAAAGGCCACTACCGCGAGCTTTTTGAACAGATCCGCAAGCAAGGTTACCTAAAGGTTTATATTGACGGCGCCAGTGCCGATGTGGAAGCCAAAATGCAGGTAGACCGCTACAAGATCCATGATATTGATATAGTGGTAGACCGCCTGGTAGTAAGCGAGGCCGACAGCAAAAGATTGTACACTTCGGTACAGTCGGCATTGAAGATAGCCAAAGGCATTATCCGCATTGCCGATAAGGACAACAACGTATTTTACTTCAGTAAATACCTGATGGACCCTGTATCGGGCATCTCGTACGACGAACCGCAGCCGAATACCTTCTCGTTCAACTCTCCATACGGCGCTTGCGAAAAGTGCAGCGGTTTGGGATATATATTTGAGGTTGACGAAGCATCGGTAGTGCCTAATCCCAAGCTGAGCATCCTGAACGGCGGTTTAGCTCCTATAGGCGAATACCGCGAGACCTGGATCTTCCAGGTGCTGAAGGCGCTTGCCAAAAAATACGATTTTAGTCTGAGCACCCCCATAGAAAAACTTACCCGCGAGCAACTGGATATTATATTGAACGGTTCGCCGGATATGATCACCGTAGCGGTTGAGTATAACAAATGGAACGTTCAAAGCTACCAGATCACATTTGATGGCATCATCCGCATGCTGGAAGAACAACAGGAGCGCCGCAACGACGAGGGTATGGACGATATGGAGAACTATCGCGTACTGCGTACCTGCCCAACCTGCGAAGGTGCAAGGCTGAAGAAGGAATCATTGCACTTTAAGGTCGATCAGAAGAATATCTTCGAGCTGGCCTGTATGGATATCACCACGCTCGACAAATGGTACACCGGTTTGGAAGACAGGCTAACCGAACGCCAGAACGTTATCGCCAAAGAGATCTTGAAAGAGATCCGCGCGCGTATTGGCTTTTTGCTGGATGTGGGCTTAAGTTATTTGACACTGGACCGCACCGCCAAAACCTTATCGGGCGGCGAGGCGCAGCGCATCAGGCTGGCTACACAGATAGGCTCGCAGCTAATGAATGTGATGTACATTTTGGATGAGCCAAGCATCGGCCTGCACCAGCGCGATAACGAACGCCTGATAAACGCCCTTAAAAACCTGCGCGACCTGGGTAACACCGTTTTGGTTGTTGAGCACGATAAGGACATGATACTGGAGGCCGACCACGTGATTGACATGGGCCCGGCTGCAGGTGTACACGGTGGTACGATCGTAGCGCAAGGCACACCTGCCGAACTGATGAGCCATCACACGCTCACCACATCATACATCAACGGCGAACGCGAGATAGCTATCCCCAAACAACGCCGTGAGGGGAATGGTAAGATATTGTCGCTTAAAAAAGCAACAGGCCATAACCTGAAAAAGGTGTCTGTCGAATTCCCGTTAGGAAAACTGATAGGGGTAACCGGCGTATCGGGCAGTGGTAAATCAAGCTTGATCACCGAGACCCTGTACCCTATACTGAACCATCACTTTTTCCGCGCCAAAAAGCACCCGCTGCCTTACGAAAAAATTGAGGGGCTGGAAAATATCGATAAAGTAATTGAGATAGACCAAACGCCTATCGGCCGTACCCCGCGCTCGAACCCGGCAACTTACACAGGGGTATTTTCGGATATCCGTAATTTGTTTGTGGCATTGCCTGAGTCGAGGATCCGTGGTTACAAACCAGGCCGCTTCTCGTTCAACGTAAAGGGTGGCCGTTGCGAAACCTGCCAGGGTGCAGGCCAAAAGGTTATCGAGATGAATTTCCTGCCGGATGTACAGGTGCCTTGCGAAGAATGCGGCGGCCGCCGTTACAACCGCGAAACGCTGGAAGTACGCTATCGCGGCAAATCCATCAGCGATGTGCTGGACATGAGCATTGAGGACGCAACGCCGTTCTTTGAGCATATCCCATCCATCTACCGCAAGGTTAAAACCCTGTTTGATGTGGGTTTGGGGTATATTACATTGGGGCAGTCGTCAACCACCCTATCCGGCGGCGAGGCTCAGCGCGTGAAACTCGCTACCGAACTTTCTAAAAAAGACACCGGTAATACTTTTTATATATTAGATGAGCCTACAACCGGGCTCCACTTCGAGGATATTAACGTATTGCTTGGCGTGATAAACCAACTGGTTGATAAAGGTAACACCGTACTGGTGATAGAGCACAACCTGGATGTTATTAAGGTTGTTGACCATGTTATTGACCTTGGACCGGAAGGCGGCTCAGGCGGCGGCAAGATCCTGTTCAGCGGCACGCCCGAAGGCTTGTGTAAAGTTAAAGATAGCTTTACCGGCCAGTTTTTAAAGAAAGAGATGAAGGTGAAGTAAAAACATCTGCATTGTTACTTTACTTAAATATTTTTATCTTGTATAAAAGTTAAAACGATGACAATCATAACTATTGATATTCCTGACAATGATACCGCGCAAGTTATAGCTCAGTTAGAAAAATTGGGTGTAAGTATTCGCGAGTCTAAATTGGATGATTTAGATAAGTTAACTAAGGAAGACTACCAGAAACATTTTGCTCATAAAGCGAATGCTAACAGAAATAATCTTTCAAAGTATTTATGATCGTTAATCAGCGTGATATTGTTGAAATAGCTTTTTACACAGGAAACCGGAGCCACATCCCGCAGTGTTATTTCTAATAATGCTATATTTGAGACTGAAGGGTTCTTTTATGCAATTCTTCTTTCTACAAAGAATTATTTCCCTGAATTCACTATGGAAATTACGCCCCAAATGATTAATTCGCCACGTAATTTAAGAACCGGATATGCAGTTTGTCATATGATCCAACAGTTTTATACGGAGGATGTAATTACAAGAACAGGCGCTACATTAAAAATAGACTCATTTAAAAAGCTTACTGATCAGGTTAAAGAAGTAATCTTCGGATAATCTTTTCAAACCCTCCCCAAAACAAAACCTATAAATCCTATCTTTAGGATATATGCTGCCTTTACTTGTATCAAAGCAAATTCGCGAGGCTGATGCCTATACCATAGCGCGCGAGCCTATCAGTTCCATTAACCTGATGGAGCGGGCCGGTAAAGCTTTTGTGGGTTGGTTCATCAATCATTTCCAGTATAAAAATCAAACCATTGCAGTGTACTGTGGCACCGGCAACAACGGCGGCGACGGCCTTGCCATTGCCCGTATTTTATGCGACCATGGGTATTGCAATATTGATGTGAAGATCTGCCGGTTTAGCGAAAAGGCCAGCGACGATTTTAATGAAAATTTAAAGCGGATAAAAAAGACCGGCATCCCGGTTAAAGAACTAAAGCCTGGTGCAAAATTAGCTGCAGAGAAAGCAGATATGATTATCGACGCCATGCTGGGCAGCGGCCTTAATAAACCCCTGGCCGGCGATTATAAAACGCTGGTTGAGTACTTAAACAGCTTGCAAAAAACCGTTGTTGCCGTTGATGTACCCACCGGGTTTTACACCGATGGCGAGATCCCTAAAGATGCCATCATCCTTAAAGCCAATCTGGTAATCACCTTTCAACAGCCAAAGATCAACTTCCTGCTGCCCGAGAGCGGCCCGTATATCAACTGCTGCGAGGTTGTTAAAATAGGGCTGGATGAAAACTTCTTAAACTCCGTTGATACGCCATATTACCTGGTAGAAGAGAAGGATGCCCGGCAACTTATCAAACCCCGCCAACGCTTTAGTAATAAAGGTACTTATGGGCATGCCCTTATCATAGCCGGGAAGGACGAAACGATGGGGGCGGCCATGCTCTCTGCTTCGGCTTGCGCACATGCAGGGGCCGGGCTTACTACGGCCTGCATCCCGCGAAGCGGATTGGTTGCCCTTAACAGTTCCATGCCCGAAGTAATGGCATTGGTTAGGGATGAAGGCAAACTGCCCGATTTAGAATGGGGCAAATTCAGCACCATTGGCATAGGCCCGGGCCTGGGTAAAGAGCCAAATACTTTGAAGCTGCTTAAAGCGATTATAAAAAATTATAAATATCCGGTGGTAATTGACGCGGATGCCTTGAATGTATTGGCCGAGAATCAAAGCCTGCTTAAGAAACTACCCGCCGGAAGTATTTTAACACCCCATATGAAGGAGTTTGACCGACTGTTTGGTAAGCATTCCAGCTGGTGGCAGCGACTGCAGACCGCAAAAATCAGGGCTAAAGAGTTGGGGATTTATATCATCCTGAAAAACGACTATACCATTACGGCTACACCGGATGAGAAACTGTACTTTAATTCGACGAGCAACCCGGCCATGGCCAGCGGGGGTATGGGCGATGTTTTAACGGGGATAATTACTTCGCTACTGGCGCAAAAATATTCGCCGCAGGATGCCTGTATTTTAGGGGTATATATTCACGGAAAAGCCGGGGACGAGTTGGCGCTGCCAAACCGCATGCATGTGGTACTGCCTACCAGGATCATTAGCCAGTTGCCCATCACTATGGCAAAATTAAAGGCATAAAAAAAGCGAATGTAAGTATCAAACATTCGCCTTTTTAAACTATTAACTGATCTTATAAAGAACTAAATACTTCTAACTAATTGTATCTATATGACGTGCGAGACATATATTAGTTACAATAACAACGCGAAATATTTAATTGTTTGATGTTTTTAACAAATTTTAACAAAAAGCTTTTAGAGGGGCAAAGGGGCGACCGTCGGTTAGGTGGTTAAAATGTGCCTATGACCACCATTTGATCCATGGTAGGATTAACACTACCACCCATGGGTTCCAAAGTAACAGCAAAACCGGCTGCTGATGCTATCGATCTCATTTCCTTAACGCCTGCGGTATCTGTAGCGGGAGCATCAAAAACACCCATATCTACCGGTTTGCCATTAACCAGCGCCCATAACTGGTATTGGTGCTGCGCGTCATTCTTAGGTAATTTAATGCTTTGTACGTCAACCATTACCTTTTTACTTACAGCGTTCCAGGCAAGTATCATGGCGGCGGTAGGGGTTTTTGGCATGCCCTTTAGCCTTAGTACTTTGTAAGTGGTATCGCGGTACATATCCAACTGGTTATCCATCAGGTTAACCTGGTTGGCAAATCGCTGTTTATCCTGCTGCAATGAGGTTAGCAGCGTGTTTGACTCCTGTAACTTACTGTAGATATTTACCAGGCCGTAAATACTTATCAGCAATAAAGTTAGACAAGCCGCAAACGCGTATTTATAAAAACCGTTTGCACGCACTGCCGGTAAAGTTACGATGTTATCATTGTCCTGATTATCGATGTATTGGCGGTCGTCATCCTGATGGGTAATGCCTTTTGTAAAAGTATTATCATCGCCCAGGTTAATTACCAAACTGTTTAAAACACGGGTGCGCAAATGTTCGGAAGGTTCAACGGCATGCTCTTCGGCATAAAACTCCATCGATCTTTCTATCTCAGTTATCTCAGCTTTTATCTCAGGATATTTCGCTGCCATATCCTCCACCTGCAACTTTTCTTCCGCGCTGATATCGCCCAGAACGTAGAGTTCCAAAATGCCTGATTCGATATATGCCTTAACGTCTTCCACTATCAATTAAAATGTTTTCTGAGTTGAAGTATAGCCATTCTTAACCTTGTTTTAATGGTGCCCAGCGGGATGCCCAATTCATCGGCAGCTTCCACGTGGGTATAACCTTTAAAATACACCAGGTCCAGAATTGATCTTTGCTCGGGTTTTAGTGTCGAAACCAAATCCCTTATACCCACCAACTCGGGCTTGTAAACTGTATTTTTTTGTTCGTCAATGAAAGTTACGTTATTTTCAAGCTCATGGTTTTTGCTTTGATTTTTAAAATCTTTTGAGCGTACCTTATCGATTGCCAAATTACGCGCAACATTAACCATCCAAGTGAATAGGCGGCCTTTTTCGGCGCTGTAACCCGAAAACGAATGCCAAATTTTTACGAAAGTTTCTTGCAGAACATCTTCGGCGGTGGCCTCGTCGGTAATTATCCTGGAGATAACACCAAACAGCGATGCCGAGTACATATCATATAATGCTTCGACCGCAATTTTCTCACGGTTTTGCAGGGCCAGAACTAATTCTTCTTCTGATAATGATATTTTGCGTTTTGGGCTCAACTCGATGAAGATATAAAGGAAAACCTACATTTCAAACAAATGTTTTTCGGCATGGTATGATGAGCGCACCAGCGGGCCGCTTTCAACGTACCTGAACCCCTTTTTTAATCCCCATTCTTTATAGCTTGCAAACTGGTCCGGGTGAATCCAGTCGATAACCGGGTGGTGGTTACGGGTTGGCTGTAAGTATTGGCCTAATGTAAGGATGTGTACCCCTGCTTCCAGCAGGTCGTCCATTGCTTCCAGTACATCTTCTTCACGTTCGCCCAGGCCAAGCATAATGCCCGATTTAGTGCGAACCCCCGCGGCTGATGTGCGTTTCAATGCCTCAAGGCTGCGGTCGTATTTGGCTTGTATGCGTACTTCGCGGGTTAAGCGGCGTACGGTCTCTAAATTATGCGATACTACTTCGGGGCGTGTTTCCAGCACGCGGTCAAGATTATCCCAGATGCCGCGGAAATCGGGCAGTAAAGTTTCCAGTGTGGTATCCGGGCTTTCGCGGCGGATAGCATTAATTGTTTCGGCCCAGATGATAGAACCGCCGTCCTTAAGGTCGTCGCGGTCAACCGAGGTTATAACGCAATGTTTTACCTGCATCAGTTTAACCGAGTTGGCTACGCGGTTTGGCTCGTCGGTATCAACGGCTAAAGGCCTACCGGTTGCCACCGCGCAGAACGAGCACGAGCGGGTACAGATATTGCCTAATATCATAAACGTAGCCGTACCAGCGCCCCAGCACTCGCCCATGTTGGGACAATTACCGCTTTCGCAGATGGTGTGCAGCTTATGCTCGTCAACCAGGCCACGTACGTGTGCGTATTCCTTCCCTACCGGAAGCCTAACCCTTAACCAATCGGGCTTACGCTGCGGCTGGGTGGCGGGTACTACTGGCAAATCTATCATGGTACAAAATTAGTTAAAAATGTTATAAATGTTGTAAGGGTTGAAATGGTTACAGTGGTTTGACTTTTTACCAACTACGGGTCTAAGTTGAAACCTTAGACCCGTAGTTGATGTACAAAAAAATCCGCAGAATAATTCCTGCGGATTCTATATATCTTTTATCCTTTTGTCTTTCGTCTTTTATCTAAGCAAGCACGCTCATCGCCTCGTCAACCGAGATGGAGCCGTGCGACTGATCCAGGATGCATTCGCCATCTTTTATCAACAGCATCTGCGGCGACTCGTGGTACACCAAAAAATCCTGTGCTATTTTGTTTGACAGGTCGCGGTGTTTGATGAGGTCTAAAAAGTAAAGGGGCATATTCGCCGGCAGGTTTTGCCAGTCCATCTCAAAGCGCCTTTTTGCCATCATACTGATAGAGCAGCGTGTGCTGTGTTTAAAAATTAAGCTATAACCCTGCTGTTGTTTAATATTATCCAGCTGACCGGCCGTTTCCAACGATATCCATTCCATAAAACAAAAATAATGTAAAGCGCCTGTTTAAACGTAAAAACAGTGTAAAACCCGTTTTAGTTTTAGGCTAAAGGCAATAAAATGACAAATGAATGTTAACGGTGGTTTGGGTACGAACCGTATGCAGGGCACAATTTGTTTGAGCACGAAGCCATGCTGCCAAGTGCCAGCGCTAAAATTGCTATGTAAAGTACTTTCTTCATGTGTTTATTAAACTTAATATTTATACGGTTTTAACCAATTAAAGTTTCGTTCAGTTTAGCCATTTTAATGGCCGTAACAGCGGCTTCATCACCTTTGTTGCCATGTTTGCCACCGGCCCGGTCAATTGCCTGCTGCTGGTTATCAGTAGTTAATACACCAAATATAACAGGTTTTGAATATTTTATGGCAACATTTGTTACCCCATTTGCAACTGCGGCGCAAATAAAATCAAAATGGCGGGTTTCGCCCTGTATTACACAACCAAGGGTTATTATCGCATCAAGCTTTTTGTTTTTTAGCAAAAGCTCGGCGCCGGTTGTTAATTCAAAGCTGCCCGGTACCCCGTACGAGTGGATGTTTTCGGGTTTTGCGCCGTACTTTATCAGGCTATCGTAGGCACCCTGATATAACGCGTTGGTTATTTCGGCGTTCCACTCGGCAACCACAATGCCAAAACTGTAACCTGCGGCTGAAGGTATTTCGCCCGCGGTGCTAAAATCTGACAGGTTTTTTAATTGAGTAGCCATTTTTGATTTCGGATTTTAGATTTACGATTTCGGATTTTTTGTTTAACAAAAATGTTCGATCCCTGATCTATTGTGAATGTATGCATTCAACCTATAAATCCGAAATCGAACATTCGAAATTCGATATTAAATTAATTACTTCGCCTCCGCGCGGGCTATGTACTCTTCTATATTTTGTGCTTCGGCGCTGTCAAAGTAATCAGCTTTGATTTTTTTGTAAGTATCGGCAGCAGATTTGTTGTCTTTTTTTGCTTCGTAAACCAAACCCAGTTTTTTTAAGTAAAACGGCGAAAGGAATTTGTTGCTTGCTTTATCAGCAGCCTTTTTAAAGTAAGTTTCAGCTTTGTCGTAATCTTTTAATTCAACGTAAGCGTCACCTGTACTGCCCAATGCTTCGGCAGCTATCATACTGTCGTCGCCGCGGTAGTTGGTTAAATTATCAATTGCCTGGCGGTATTCGCCCTTGTTTAAATAAGCGGTGCCCAAATAAAAGTATGCAAGGTTAGCAACTTTTGTATTGCTGTAATCTGTTATGATTTTTTTGAAACCGGGGTAACCGCCATCGCCGTTAATTGCTTTGTCCCAATCTTTTTTAGCCCAAAAATCTTGTGCTACGTGCATTTGGTTTGCGGCTGTAACTTCCCTTGGTGCAAGGTATAATTTAAGATAGGCTACGTAAATAACAATCATTACAACAATTGCTGCTGCAATAAATAATAGGCTTTTTTGGTTTTCCTGAACAAAACTACCGCTTTTTACAACATTATTGTTAGTTGCTGTAGTTTTCGATTTCACCTCGGTTGCTGACATCTGTATTTTAAAATTAAGTTTGCAAAAATACGGTTTTCAATCCTTTTAGCAAATTTAAATTTTGGATACTTAAAGCGCTGATTGTTTGATTGCAGGTTATGCGAAAAACAGGTGTTTTAAAGTCCACACAAACATTTTCACCCGGATATACAATTTCTATTCGCATCTCGTTAACTTTACCCGCTACATGACCCAACCACACACCCCTGATAAAACCAAATGGCTATACCTTTTTACAGGGCTGGCTGTTCTGCTTAATTTCAGCGGGTTGTTTATTCCTATACTGGCGCCCGATGGGACACTTTACGCCGTAATTGCCAAAACAATGGTGCAGCGCAACGACTACGTGCAGCTGTTTGTACACAATGCCGACTGGCTTGATAAACCTCATTTTCCGTTTTGGGTAACCGCATTGTCGTTTAAACTTTTTGGGTTCAGCACCTGGGCCTATAAGCTGCCGGGTATTTTATTTATGCTGATGGGTGCGGCCTATACTTATAAACTGGCTAAACAACTTTATAGTAAAGAGGTGGCCTTATGGTCGGTACTAATATTGCTTACGGCGCAGCACATTATCCTTTCAAATAACGATGTACGTGCCGAACCATACTTAACCGGCCTCGTTATTGCATCGGTATATCACTTTTATAAAGCTTACATACGTAACAGCTTTTGGCAACTGGTATTAGGGGCGGTTTTTGCTGCCTGCGCCATCATGACCAAGGGCATGTTCGCGCTGGTGCCTATTGGCGGGGCTATTGCCGGGCACCTGGCTATCACCAAACAGTGGAAACAGCTTTTTAACCTGCGCTGGCTGCTTGCCGCTGTGCTGATACTGGTGTTCATCCTCCCCGAAATATACTGCCTTTACGAGCAGTTTGATGCACACCCCGAAAAGGTGGTATTTGGCCGCACCCACGTATCGGGCATTAAATTCTTTTTTTGGGATAGCCAGTTCGGCAGGTTTTTTAACACAGGCCCTATCAAAGGCCACGGCGACCCGTCCTTTTTTGTGCATACCACGTTGTGGGCGTTTTTACCATGGTCGCTGATATTGTTCGCGGCAATATGGCATTTTGTTAAAACGGGGATAAATAACGTGCAAAAGCGGGAGTGGCTTTGCATCAGCGGGGCATTGCTTACCTTCCTGTTGTTTTCGGCATCTAAATTTCAACTACCGCATTATTTAAATATTGTGTTCCCATTCTTCGCCATTATTACTGCGCAGTATTTAGTAGGGTTGCATACCGAACGAACGATCAGGATAATAAGAGGGGTGCAAACAGGCGTAGTTATTTTATTACTGCTGATAATTGCCGCGCTGCACTACTTTTTTAAGCCGGATGTATTTACCTGGGATATAGCGGCCGCGCTTTTGGTATGGCTTGGGTTATTGCTGATACTACCCGGTAATTTTGCCAATACCGATTTCAGGCAAACCGCCTTTCGGACACTTATTGTGGCCTTTGTGGTGAACCTTTATTTGAACCTGTCATTTTACCCGTCCCTGTTAAAATACCAGGCCGGGAGCGAGGCCGCCGTTTGGATAAATAACAACAACCCGCAAAAACTGCCGGTGTTACAGTCGCTGGATGTAGAATCGCACCCGTTTGATTTTTACATTAATACAAAACTGATAACCTTGTCGCCGGGATTATTACAACGTTTGCCAGCGTCGCCGTTTATATTTTATGGAACACAACAGGAAGTAAACCAATTAGCCGATAATGGCCGTGCCGTAACGCATTTAGCCGAATTTCAGCGGTACCGCATAACCCGCCTTAAACCAGGATTTTTAAACAGGCGTACTCGAAATAAAGAACTTACCCAAATGGAGGTAGTGCTGGTGAGTAGTTTAAGTGATAATACCACCCATTAACGGATCCGAAAAACCGGAGTTCCCGGTCTCTACCCTGCCTGCATACCGTTTCTCGAAATTAGCGTATCCTTTTACCTTGATGCTGAAATCGTACCAGTTATGCTGTTTGCTCAGGTCGAGCTTAATGGTTTGCGGAGCAAAACTTTCCTGCTGTATGGTCATTTGCTTAGTGCCGGTTTTGTAGGAGTTATCTACTACCTCAACCGTTAACGGTGTATTGCCGCCAATAAGCCAAAAGGTTAACACCACGTTGCCGGTTAGCTTTTTACCATTTGCCTGGTACGCAAAATCAACGCCTATGCCGGGGTCTTGCGCGCTACCTTTAAATGCACGGTAAAAACCGTTAGGGCCGTAAGTGCGCAGGTAATAATTGCTATTCTCAAACTCGTTGAGCGGCCATTGGTCGGTAATCGTATCGCCTGCTTTGGCGGTATAGCTCCAGGTACGTACGGGTTCCATTTTCTGCGGATCGCGGAAGGACGCATATTTGTCCGGCGCGTAAACGTTAAATGGCGCGCCAATGGCTTTATCGCCAAAAACCTTATCGCCAGCTTTAAATTTTATCTCGAATGCGGTTTTGTCCTCATTTAAGCTTCCACCAACATAAAGTTCGTAAGGCAGGGCGCATGACGGCTTAATACCCGGTTCCTGCTTGGGCATATAAGGTGAAATGGCCGGGTTCTTTTTGATCCTGGCAATATCGTCTGCCGATAGATTTTTATAGGTAGACGGCACTTTCTTGAATTTAGCCTTGTGTATGCTTTCTACAAATTTCTCTCTATCTAAAACTAACGGACTGGCAATCTTTTCGCCGTTATACGGCCTGAAGGCAGTGGTAAGGTCGCCGCAGATGGTACGGCGCCAATCGCTTATGTTGTGTTCCTTTATTTTCTTCCCTGTTTTTTTCGCCAAAAAGGTTTCCAGGAATTGCAGGGTAGAGGTATGGTCAAATACCTCCGAGTTTACATAACCGCCCCGGCTCCATGGTGATGCTATTACCATAGGTACACGGTAACCCAAACCTATCGAGTTTTCGCGGTCGTAATCTATCGGGAAGTTTTTGCGTTCGCGCTCCTGCTCAAGGGTTACAAAGTCTACCCGCGTATCAATCCCGTCAGATACCTTACCTGTGCCTTTTTTATGCGAATGAGGGGCGGTAAAAGGCGGTACATGGTCGAAGTATCCGTCGTTTTCGTCGTAGGTTAAGATGAAAATGGTCTTTTTCCACACCTCGGGGTTTTGGGTAAGGATATCCAGCACCTCTGATGTATACCAGGCCCCGTACCATGGTGAATCGGGGTGGTCAGAGAAATTCTCGGGCGCGGTTAACCACGATACGGTGGGCAGCTTGCCTGTTTTAACATCTTCCCTAAACTGGTGCAGTACATCGCCCTTGGGTACCTTCATTTCGCGCCTGGTGCCGTTGTCATCGTATTTAAGGGTAGCCAGGTCGCGGTAATGCGGGTCGCCGGTGTTTACGGCAAAAGCTTTATGGTGAAGGTTCTTTTCTTTCTGCGATAGCTTATCAAAGGTGGAATGCTCCAGCAGGGCGGGGTTATTTTTTAAATTATCCAGGTCGGCACGCAATTGTCTTAGCTGCGCCTGCAAGTGATCGATATGTGCATCGCCCTTGCGTAAACCTGCTATCTTTTTCTCCATCGCCGCTATTTCGCCGGGCAGGGTAGCATAGCGCTTTTGCATATAATTGATATGCTTATCGTACAGGTTGATGTTGTATTGCTTAAAGTATTCAAGCGGGTTATCGCCAAAGTTTGATAGCCAGGGTTCTTCCTCGCCCTCAAAGCCAAGTGGCACACTCATTTCGTTCTGGTAGCACTTCCAGCTTATGCCGGCATCCTCCAGTCGCTCGGGGTAGGTTGTCCAGTTAAGGGTGCCATAATCTGCATCTTCGTTCCATACGCGGGCGCGGGTATCTTCGTTCTGCTCCTCGCGAATGGTACCGCTCCAAAAGAAAAGCCTGTTTGGCGTAGTGCCGGTAAGCGACGAGCAGAAGTGCTGGTCGCACACGGTAAACGCATCTGCGAAAGCGTAATGAAAGGGCAGGTCCTGCCGGTTATGATAGCCCAATGTTAAGGGCATGTTTTCGTATTCTTTCACGCCAGATCGCTTTTCGTTTAGCCACTGGTCAAATTTGCCATCGTTACGGGCGTTTACCTGGTTGGCCCACGAGTGGGGCAGACAGTTCATCCAGGTGGCACGGGTGTTTTTTATATCCAGGTGAAAAGGCGCGTATGTTTCGCCCTCGCTGTTTGATTGCAGCCAAACCGGGTTTTTATTAGGCAGACTGATAGCACGCGGATCATTAAAACCCCTAACACCCTTCAGCGTACCAAAGCAATGGTCGAAAGAGCGGTTCTCCTGCATCAGCAGTACAATATGCTCTGCATCGGCCCAGGTAGTGCCGGGGGCCGGGTTTATAGCCATTGCTTTTTGGATAGAAGCCGGCAAAATATTGGCCAGGCCTGCCGCGCCGGTAAGCATTGCCGCTTTTTTCACGAAATCTCTGCGTGTATCTGACATAGTGCTAAGTTATTAAACACGTTTTAAATATCTGTACTGTTTGGTAACGGTTGTATGATGTTATTGTAAATTCAAGCGGTATAATAATAAAGGTATATCGCCCGACGGGGTTATTAAGCCGTTTTGTGCAAATCCGCACCGTTCAAGCAAACGCTGCGAGCGGATGTTTTCAGGTATGGTAATGGCATATAAACTATCTGCTGTATAATTCTGCTTTATATAACTTAGTGCGGCCATACAGGCTTCATAAGCTAACCCCTTGCCTTCGAAGCCCGGCAAAAAAGCGAATCCAAGGTCAGGACTGTCCAAATAATCGCGATTAACAGGGCCGCACATGCCAATAGGCTGGCCAGTGCTTTTTAATTCCGCCAGCCAAAGGCCATATCCACGCAGCTCATAAGAGGCCACCGGTCCATTTACTATATATGCTATGGCGTCGTCGGTGGTGTTAATGTTCCTGTCGCCTATAAATTTTTTCCAGCCGGGGGTGTTAAGCAGCTCAAAAACAAATTCGTGGTCGCCAGGGGAAAAGCGGCGAATGTTAAGCTGAGTAGATTCAAATAAAATAGTGTCCATTAATAGCTAAGCTAAATATTTAACCAAAAAGAGGATAAAAGTTTTTACAAAAAAAAGGGTGTAAAATCCGCTTCGCGTGAATTAATGAAGCTTACATACTTGCTTTTACCACAAACATTTACTTACTTGTATTTCCAATTGTCACCATCTGCCTAATAGATCTTCGCCTATGAAAAAGTATTGCCTTACCCTTAACCTGATAGATGACGAGGATTTGATTGCTGAATATGAAGCGCATCACCAGGCTATTTGGCCCGAAATAGTGGACAGCATTACCGGCTCGGGCATTACCAACATGGAAATTTACAGGCTTGGCACACGCCTATGTATGCTTATTGAAGCGAGTGATGATTTCACCTTTTCGAGGAAGGCCGCTATGGATGCATCTAACACCAAAGTGCAGGCGTGGGAAGATATGATGTGGAAATACCAGCAGCCAATTAAAGGTGCGCTTGCCGGCGAGAAATGGGTGCTGATGGATAAGATATTCCAGCTGTAATGCAGATGTGCAAATATGCAGATGAAGAAGTATGAACTACAACAATTATTTACCGATATGAGAACGAAGCTACTACTGTTTTGTGTGCTATTTAGCGTTATTACAAATCGCTCAATGGCGCAGGGCCCTTATACACCAACCGCCGAAAACCTTGCGCAAAGGCAAAAATTCCAGGACATGAAGTTTGGGTTGTTTATCCATTGGGGTATTTACAGCATTTTGGGCGACGGCGAATGGGTAATGCACAATAAAAAGATCCCGTACGATAGTTATAAAAGGCTGGCAGGTTTTTTTAACCCGCAGGAATTTAACGCAAAAGAGTGGGTGGCCTTTGCCAAGCAGGCGGGCATGAAATATATCACCATTACATCGCGCCACCACGATGGGTTCAGTATGTTCGGCACTAAAATGTCGACTTATAACATTGTGGATGCAACACCTTATCATAAAGACCCTTTGATGGAACTGGCTAAGGAGTGCGAAAAGGAAGGGATCGAACTGCATTTTTATTATTCGCTGCTGGATTGGGGCAGGACCGATTACGCTTTTGGCAGCCCGATAGTTGACGGTAAACCTGCAAACGGCGACTGGGACAGCTATATCAAATTTATGAAAGCGCAGTTAACCGAATTGATCACCAAATATCCGGGTGTAAAAGGCATTTGGTTTGATGGCGATTGGGAACGCACCAAGGTTAACTGGCATTATGATGAAATTTACGGTTTGATACATAAGCTAAACCCTGCTATAATGGTGGGCAACAACCACCATGTAGCGCCAAAGGATGGCGAGGATTTCCAGATGTTTGAAAAAGATCTGCCGGGTGGCAATACCACGGGCTTCGCGCCCGACCAAACCATTGGGCGGCTGCCGTTGGAAACCTGCGAAACCATCAACAACAGCTGGGGCTTTAACATAACCGACAGGAGCTTTAAATCATCCAAGCAAATTATCCATTACCTGGTGAACGCTGCCGGGCACAACGCTAACTTTTTACTGAACATTGGCCCCATGCCCAATGGTAAGATCCAGTCGGAATTTACCGATACGCTGGCTATTGTAGGCGCCTGGGTGCAAAAGAACGGCGAAAGTATTTACGGTACCCGTGGCAGTAGTATATCCGCCCAACCCTGGGGGGCATTAACTGTTAAAGGTAAAACCGTGTATGTACATATTACTACGCCGCAGGGTGGGCCTTATATATTTATCCCTCAGGTAAAAGAAAAAATTGCCAAAGCTGTATTACTAAGCAATGGTAGCGCAGTTAAATTTAAGCAACAACCCGAGGGGGTATTTATTTATACCACAGGCCTTACGCCCGACCCAGTGGATACGATTATTAAACTGACGATGAATTAGTAGTTTTACCACAAAGGTCACAGAGAATGGCATATCCTGTAAAAACACAAAGCGCACAAAGGTTAAACTCTGTGTGCTTTGTATTTATTAGCTATTAGCTATTAAATCTTGGTGTACTTTGTGGTTAAACTACGCTTCTACTTCTTCGGCTACAAAACTTGCTTCATCGGCGCTTGGGCCATAACTGCCGGGGATAGGTACGTTAAGCAGGCGCAGGTAAACACCCAGTTGAGCGCGATGGTGGATGATCTGCGAAAGCGCCATACGGATAATTTCGCCTTTGGTGCTTACACTATAAATGGTGTCGCCGCTGCGCAGTGTCCATTTTTCATCAAGCTTATTTTCGTTTTCGGGCATCAACTGGCTGCGGCCATCAATTAACGATGCCTCGAACACCTCCATCAGGGCTGCCGTATCATTTACATTTTTTTGTTCCCAGGCGTTGTTTTCAAAATCAAGCTCATCAGTAGTAAGGGCCATGGTTATCCATGTCGGCAATTCGGCAATATGGGTGGCCAGGTTGCGCAGTACCATACTTTTTTCGTGCGGCTTATAATCATACTGATCATTAGGGATGCGCGATAACATGTTGCGGGTTGTTACCGATTCGTCGTTTAGCTGTTTCAGGAAAAATTGAATAAGTGACATAATGTTTTTGTTTTGGTTTGTAATTCAAAGAAACAGCGGGGTAATGACAGCCCTATGTCAGCAGGGGAAAAAAATAATTGAAAATTTATTATTTGCTATGCATGCATAATAAATTTATCTTGCAGCGTTTAAAGCTGCTATTTGTACCAAATACCGTTTTGTTATTGATCTGGCGGATTTTACAGGTAAACCAACTGGCGGAATTAATCGTTAGTTTTACCAAAAACCAATAATAAATCTACTTTTTAAAATGGATCATTTACTAACAGATGCCCCAACGGGCTATGATTTTTCTATAAGCGACAATCAAAAAATGATAGGCCAGATGGCAAAGGATTTTGCCGAAAAGCACATCAAACCAAACGTAATGCAGTGGGACGAAGAGCAGCATTTTCCGTTAGACCTGTTTAAGCAATTGGGCGAAACCGGTATGATGGGTGTGCTGGTACCCGAAGAGTACGGCGGCTCGGGCTTTGGCTACGCCGAATACGTAACGGTTATTGTAGAGATAGCAAAGGTTTGCGGCTCGATAGGGTTATCGGTTGCGGCGCATAACTCGTTGTGCACCGGCCACATCCTGGCCTTTGCAAACGAAGAGCAAAAACACCGCTGGTTACCCAAACTGGCCAGTGCCGAATGGCTTGGCGCCTGGGGCTTAACCGAAGCCAATACCGGCAGCGATGCCATGCGTATGGCTACCACCGCTGTATTAGACGGCGACCACTATATAGTAAACGGCTCAAAAAACTGGATAACACACGGTAAAAGCGGCGACATTGCCGTAGTGATGGTGCGCACCGGCGAGAAGGGCGATAGCAAAGGCATCTCGGCATTGGTGATAGAGCGCGGCACATCTGGCTTTAGCGCAGGCAAAAAAGAAAATAAACTGGGCATGCGCGCATCAGAAACTACCGAAATGATATTTGACAATTGCCGCGTACCCAAAGAGAACCTGTTGGGGGCAGAGGGCGAAGGCTTTAAACAAGCCATGAAGGTATTAGATGGCGGGCGCATTTCGATCGCCGCCTTATCATTAGGTATCGCCAAGGGGGCGTTTGAAGCAGCTGTTGCTTACTCAAAAGAGCGCCACCAGTTTGGGCAGCCTATAAGCAATTTCCAGGGCATTGCATTTAAACTGGCCGATATGGCTACCGAAATAGAAGCCGCCGAACTGTTGATTATGCAGGCTGCAGATTTAAAGAACCGCCATTTGCCGGTTACCAAGCAATCGGCCATGGCTAAGTACTTCGCATCCGAGGTGGCGGTGCGCTGCGCTAACGAAGCGGTACAGATCTTCGGGGGATATGGTTATACCAAGGATTTCCCGGTAGAGAAATTTTATCGCGATGCCAAACTTTGCACAATAGGCGAGGGGACTTCCGAGATACAGAAGATCGTTATCAGCCGCGAAGTGTTAAAATAAGAAACTATACTGATCCATTATACACCTAAGTACGCCTGCAGCTTCATCGCTGCGGGCTTTTTTGTTAAAAAAAAGAAAGCAGGCGTGGCCTTGCGCTATACCTGCTTCCCATAAATTTTTAATTAACTAATAACCGACAGTTTGATTAAATCTGTTAGTTGATACAAATATAATAAATTATCTTATTAATATAATTTATATCATATAAATTAATTAATTATACAATCAATATTGCATTCGGCTTACATTTGGTTGATAGTAAGCTGCTTATTGGTTTATTTTTACTGGTATTGGCGAAGTATAGTAAAAAGCATTTCTATCAACGTTCTTAATATTTACATCTAAATTTTCATTCACTTTATTAATATTTACGTTGATGCTGCCATCGGCGTTTACCGGCAGGGTAACATATTTTTTGCCATCTGCCATAGCAGGGGTAATACTGCTTTTTAGCAGGTTAAGAGTTAGCGCTGCCGCGATGATAGTGAGGATAATTTTAGTGTATAGGTCTGTTTTCATGATGTTTGGTTTTGATCTTGAAGATATTAAAATTCCTTACAAGTTAAGCATACTCAAGCTAATCAGAATAAACAAATTGTAATTGAACTCTTCCTATATAAAAAGCGTGGTGATGCGGACACCCTTATCGTGTTAAATCAGCAAATAGCCTGGTATCTGTAAAGTGTTGTTATTATATAGTACCGTCTTCCCGGCCTACGGATACGCAACCGGAAGTTTTATAGTGATGAGCCCGGCTTAGCCTTAAAGTTGCCCGGTAAGGTTATGATAATATCTGTAAGCAGTTTATAATAATGTATCGGGGGGTGATAAAAGTGACCAAATAAATATCGTAACAAGCTTTATATGGTACGTACGGCCATGGTTTATTAAGTAAATGAAAACGATGGCATTTTTTCTGCTTCATTTACAGCGTGTTAAAAATACACTATCACTAAAATATGCAAACCATTTGCACAAGTAAAAATAGTGCGTACCTTTGCACCCCGCAACAATCCCGATAGCCATCGGAAGCGGGTGTTCTCTGAAAGTTTAGCAAAGCAATTATTAAAAAATAAAGTTTGCAAATTCAACAAAGGTTGCTACCTTTGCAGCCCGCCAAATCGGAAACGAAAAGCGGTTGTTGATTGAAAAAGCAGGCTCGGAAAAATAAAAAAATAAAGTTTGCGAAAGAGAAAAAGGTTACTACCTTTGCAGTCCCAAAACGAGGGAGAAAAAATCGGAAACGGTTTCGAAAAAAACGTTAAAAGCTTAGAGCGATTCTAAAGCTTCAAAAATTTGAAAAGTTAAGCATTGCAAAATGCGAAAACATATAGGAAGTCTGAGACAGACGACCGACAAAGTTCTTAAAAGAGATAGAGAATAAATTATGCAGCGTAACAGCAGAACAGCGATGTTCAGCGGTTAAGAGCGAAACTTAAGGGATAGGGATAATGTAAGAGAATATTTTTTTTACAGATTACTATTGATTGAGTTAATAGGGTCTGGATTTGAACAACACATTATACAATGGAGAGTTTGATCCTGGCTCAGGATGAACGCTAGCGGCAGGCCTAATACATGCAAGTCGGACGGGATTGTGGAGCTTGCTTCACATGAGAGTGGCGCACGGGTGCGTAACACGTATGTAACCTACCTTAATCTGGGGGATAGCCTCTCGAAAGAGAGATTAACACCGCATAACATTACGACATAGCATTTTGTTGTAATCAAATATTTATAGGATTAAGATGGGCATGCGGAACATTAGCTAGTTGGTAAGGTAATGGCTTACCAAGGCTACGATGTTTAGGGGATCTGAGAGGATGACCCCCCACACTGGTACTGAGACACGGACCAGACTCCTACGGGAGGCAGCAGTAAGGAATATTGGTCAATGGGCGCAAGCCTGAACCAGCCATGCCGCGTGCAGGAAGACGGCCCTACGGGTTGTAAACTGCTTTTGTACCGGAATAAACCCCTTTTCGTGAAGAGGGCTGAATGTACGGTAAGAATAAGGATCGGCTAACTCCGTGCCAGCAGCCGCGGTAATACGGAGGATCCAAGCGTTATCCGGATTTATTGGGTTTAAAGGGTGCGTAGGCGACCTATTAAGTCAGGGGTGAAAGACGGTAGCTTAACTATCGCAGTGCCTTTGATACTGATAGGCTTGAATACACTTGAGGTAGGCGGAATGTGACAAGTAGCGGTGAAATGCATAGATATGTCACAGAACACCAATTGCGAAGGCAGCTTACTAAAGTGTCATTGACGCTGAGGCACGAAAGCGTGGGGATCAAACAGGATTAGATACCCTGGTAGTCCACGCCCTAAACGATGAATACTCGATGTTGGCGATATACGGTCAGCGTCTAAGCGAAAGCGTTAAGTATTCCACCTGGGGAGTACGCCCGCAAGGGTGAAACTCAAAGGAATTGACGGGGGCCCGCACAAGCGGAGGAGCA
>NZ_SEWG01000012.1 GCF_004168255.1 Mucilaginibacter terrigena
TGCTATTACCAATAAAACGTGAATAATGTTACCGCCAAACGGTGTAACAAAAGCTCCGAAAATCCAAGCTATTACTAAAATAACAGCGATCAGGTACAATAGGCCTCTCATAATGTTGAATGTTTTTATGTTTAAGTAAATGTTATAAACCTGCTTATGCCAAAATCATTCCAAAAAGGGGTTATACAAGAAAAGCCCTGCATGCAGGGCTTCTGAATAAATAACCAAAGCGGGTATTAATACTCGTCTTCGTTAAAAAAGAAATCGTCTTTGGTGGGGTAATCCGGCCAAATCTCCTCTATATTTTCATACGGTTCACCATCATCTTCAAGTGCCTGCAGGTTCTCTATAACCTCTACCGGCGCGCCCGAACGTATGGCGTAATCGATCAATTCATCTTTAGTTGCTGGCCAGGGCGCATCTTCAAGGTGCGATGCTAATTCAAGTGTCCAATACATGTTTTTATATTAAATTGGTAAATTTTACTTTTTCGCAAAAGTATAATATTTTTAAATTGATTATCAATATTTTTTTGTAATATTTTTATTTCCTTGGTATCCATTGATTTTCAGGCACTTTATCGCTGTACCCTATCATCCTTGCCAGGGTGAACAGGTAATCGCTCAACCTGTTCAGATAAATATTCACTTTTTCGTCAACGGTACTCTCTTCGGCAAGGTGCACACTTAACCTTTCGGCACGGCGGCACACGCAACGGGCTACGTGGCAGTATGATATTGCATTGCTACCCCCCGGCAAAATAAAGTGCCTAAGCTCGGGCAATGTTTCGTTCATCCTGTCCATTTCCTTTTCCAGCAGTTCGATATCCTCAGGGTACAGATCTGGTATCACCATTTTAGATTTTTCGGGGTCGGCCGCCAGCGACGAGCCGATGGTGAACAGCCTGTCCTGAATCTGTTTAAGCATATCCTTATCATTGGCGCTAATGTCCTGATCGCGGATAAGGCCGATGTATGAGTTCAGTTCATCAACCGTTCCGTAACTTTCTATACGCAGGTGGTGCTTGGGCACACGTGTACCGCCAATTAACGATGTATAGCCCTTATCCCCTGTTTTGGTATATATTTTCATAAGAATTGCAGCAATTTAAACGTTTAGTTGGAGTTAACCACAAAGGGCACAAAGATTTTTCCACAAAGTACACCAGGGATCCGGCTTCGTGGCCTTTGTGCTTTCGTTAGCGCCCTTTGTGGTTAAATTAAACATTATGCAATTTTAAACTTAAACTTGCATATCGTGTTTGTTCAAATATATTATTTAGAAACTATGAAACCCATTATATCATCGGCCAGGGTGGCCCTTATATGTTTATTTACAGTAGCGTTACTTAGTTTTAAGTGCAGTAACGGCAGCGGCAGCGCAAATCGCCCCCCTTCAAAACCGGCGGCGCCTAAGGCAGACTTTTCGGCGTTTTTAACCGAGCAGCAGTTTAACGCCCTGTTTCCCGAGCGCGATAAGTTTTACACCTACCAGGCATTTATAAAAGCGGTAAACGACCTGGCGCAGATAAAGGTGCAGGTAACACGCAGGGCGGTATCGGTATACCAGTTCATACGTACGGATAAAACTACCGGCAAAGCCACGACTGTGCGCCAGGATGGAGATTGGAACGAGGCCTGGGCCAAAGTAAAACCCGATAGTACCTATACGGTTGATTACGGCGACTTTTGCGCCGAAAAAGATGCCATTGGCAACAAACGCGAGCTGGCTGCTTTTTTTGCGCAAATAGCGCATGAAACCCGCCACGGACGTAACGAAAGTTATACCGATGGTTTGATGCTGTTGCACGAGGATAACACCAATAATGTGTACGTAAGCGACAGTGACGAATACCCGCCTGTTAAAGGTCAAAAATATTATGGCCGCGGCCCCATGCAAATAAGCTATAACGGTAATTACGGTTACGCATCTGATTGTATATTTGGCGATAAACACGTTTTGCTGAATAACCCCGGCCTGATAGAGACCGACCCTGTGGTTGCTTTTAAAACAGCTATTTATTTTTGGATGACACCCGAAACCCACAAGCCATCGGCACATGATGTGATGACCGGCAAGTGGCAGCCAAATGCAATTGATAAGGCCAAAGGTCGCACACCCGGCTTTGGGATGACGATAAACATTGTGAACGGCGACCTGGAGTGCAACAAAGGCGAGGATAACTACAGCATGAAAGACCGCATTGGCTTTTACCAGTTCTTTCTAAAAAAATTGGGTGTTACCGACCCTGACTGTGCCTGCAGTTGTGGTAAAATGGAGCCGTATAAGTATTAGAGTTTATTTGAGCGCCCAAGCGTGTATAAAAAAAGGATCAAGTGAGACGCTTGACCCTTTTGGAAATTTTGGCTAAAGCCAATTCTCTTTTATTTTTATCCGTTGGCTAAAGCCAACGGCAATTAAATTGTTTGCATCAACTCATATTCATTGCCGTCCCATTTATGGGACGGATGAAATCAAATAATGAATATGGGCTTTAGCCCAAACCCGGCGAATATCGCTTAATGCGTAAGGGTGCTATCCCCTTCTATCCGCAGGCTTTCTTTGTGTATGGCGTTCATCAGTTCGGTAACAAACTCGGCCGACAGGCCTTCCTTGCCTCCTGCCGCAATTGCCCGGTCTATTACCTGTTTAAAGCGGGCGGGCTGTAAAGGCGGCACATTATTCTTTTTTTTGTAAATACCTACCTCCCTAACCACACGCTGCCTGCTGCCCAAAACGTTAATGAGCAATTTATCAAGCGAGTCTATTTTTTTCCTGCTCTGGCTTAGTTCCTGGTTTACAGTTTCGGCGCTTTTTGTTTGTGCCGGTGCCGATGTGTAAGCGATGGTAAACAGCGCTGTTAAAAACAATATATGTTTTAAATATCTTTTACCCATAATAGCAAATTTAGTCTTCAGAAGTTCTCACAAATTCCCAGCTGTAAATATCACCTTCTTTAACAATTCCAAAATAATCAAAACTGCCGGTTGCGCGGTCGCCTGCTTCGTCAAGCTTATCGCTGCCGCTAATGCCATCGTGTTTATTAGCCTGTTCTACAAACGATGCTTTTATCTTTTCAAAATCGCTTACATCTCCGTTGTTAGCTTCAATAGTATAGGCAATGGCCCAAACTGCATCATAAGCAGCCAGTGCAAAAGCATCGGCTTCCAAACCGGTTTTATCTTTAATTCTTTTTATAACCGGTGCATATTTTGGCTCGAACGAGGCCGGTAAACCAACAGATGGTGCCGAAAAACCCGTCGCGATAGCAAAATCAGCTACGGCAGCAGTACCTGTAAAAGCCGCGCTTAAAACAGCGCCATCGCCACCATACCATTTAACACCGGTTAAAGCAGGTTCGTTGGCAGCCAGTTTAAATATCTCTATGCCTTCATCAAATGATGCCAGGTATACAGCAACCTTATCAGCACCAAAAGTTGTGCTAAGGTCGGCCACCCTTGTTTTAATATCGGCAACAACCGCGCTGTAATCTGTAGTAGTAACTGCATACGGTGTTACAGTGCTAACCACGCCGCCTTTGGCAGTAAACGCTTCACCTACTGATGTTTGCAACCCCCGGTTACCCGCATCGTTAAGCGCAACGGTCACTAAACCTTTTTTACCATCTTTAAAAATAGTGTTCGCGCTTGCTGCACCTTCAATTTTGTCTGAAGGGCAAAAGCGAAATATGGCATCGCCGGCAATAGCCAGGCTGCCGGCAGTACTGCTCTGGCTTACTACTAAAATTTTTGATGCATCAACCAATGGTTTTAACGCGGCCAGTTCCGAGCTGCTTTGCGGCCCTACAATAAAGCTGATACCCTCGGCTTTAGCTTGTGTAAATTGCGAAGCGGCCAGGTCGGCAGAGTGTTTGGTATCGGTTACATCTACCCCTATGCTATATGGCAGATCTTTACTTGCAAAGTATTTGTTTACATCTTCGGCAGCAAGCTGGATGGCCGCGCTCGAAGTTTTGCCTAACGTGCTGCCACTGCCTGTTAGCGTAAACAAGCCGCGAATGTTTATAGCCCTGGTTACAATAACCTTTTTTGATTTTTTGCAAGACTGAAATACAAGTGCCACAGCCAACAATGCAATAACGGGTAGTAATATTTTTTTCATTTTAAGTTATAAGATATTTATGGCGAAAATACGTTTAATTTGGCTATTTTGTTTATTTCCTGCCGGTTGAATATTCAATTTGTACGTAATTGTAACATCTGTTATTATATTTAGTCTGATTTTTTTATTGTAACGAATGGAGAAATTTTTATTTGATACTACCGGGCTTTCATCTGCCGAAGCTGATGATTTTGATGCCACCAGCAAAGCGCTGAAAGAGCAGTTCAGGATAGAGGTACCGGGTTATATCGACTTCCAGATGGAACAGTTTGAAGCGCTTAACCACCATAAGGCAGTTAACGTTCGCGATGTTTTCGCTATAAAAAATGCGTGCGGTGATAGCTACCTTTTATTTGTAGATATGGACACTTACCATACCCATACAAAGGATAAAACAACCCACTTTACAGAATACCAGCCCTGGGCGCTGGCTTACCTGAAACGTGATTTTGGCCGGGTGTTTATCCGCACCGAAACCATTATCGACAAGATCCGCGAGATCATTTTCCCTATCGAGCTTGATTTTAAAGAGGATAAGCCCTTTAGCGACAGGTATTATGTACTAACCGACGATAAGCGTAAAGCCGAACTTGCCATAACCCAGGAGTTTAGGGATGCGATGATGGCCATTAAGGAAACCGATTTTGTAGTAGAGATATTTGAGCATACGCTGATTATTGGCAACCGCAAACCCATCACCCCGGAGCACACCCTGTACCTTGCCGATTTTGTAGCAAGGCTGGCCGAGCTGAAATGTTAAAGCCTATTATTTTAATACGGCCGGTAAAATATACTCCTGCATCATTTTATCAACCTGCGGGTGGGCGTAACCCTCGTTGTAAGCTGTTGAGGTAATGATGATAACCAGCGGCGCGTTTTTAAATACAAATATTTTATTGCCGCCGTTACCGGTGCAGTACCAGGTTTCGTAAGGGTTGTTATTTATCGTGTAGGTTTTGTTCCAGAACAGGTAACCGTAATAGCCGGGGCCAACCACATCGGCAGGCAAAGCAATTTGTTTGGTGAACGATTTTTGCACCCAGCTTTGCGGGATGATCTGCTTGCCGTTCCACATACCATTATTTTTATACAGCTGCCCAAATTTGGCAAAGTCGACAGCACGCAGCCTTATTCCGCCGGCGGTGTTGGGCACATTTTGCGGGGTGTATTGCCATTTATAATTGGTGATGCCTAACGGTTTAAACAGTTTGGCATCGGCATATTTATACAAGCCTCCCGGTACTTTCTTGTTTAAAATATCGCCTAAAACTACAATGCCTGCGGTAAAGTAATTCCAGGTTTTATAAGCCCTTTTTGAACTGTCCGTTTTTAGGTCGAGCGCGAATTTTACCCAGTTTTCGGTGGGGTACATGTTGTTTTCGTTACCCGGCGAATCGTCGCTGTTATCATTCGCGTCAAAAACCGAGCTCATGGTAAGCAGGCTTTTTATGGTAACGCTATCCTTTTGCGGCGAGTAGTTATTATAGGCTTTCAGGTCGTAAAAATCCTTCAGCATTTGCTGTTCCGATTTAATGTACCCGTCATTTATGGCTGTCCCCATAATTGCTGCCGCAAAGGTTTTACCAACCGAGCGCGGATCGTGCAGGGTATCGCGCCCGCTGCCGTTAAAATACTCCTCTATCAGCAGTTTGCCGTTTTTGATAACCACAATACCGCTGATGCTTTTAAACTTATTTTGCAAGATCTTTTCGTTCAGGTCCATTATCAGCTGCTTATCGTAGGTTTCGGCCGATACGCGCCAGCCACTATTTTTGGCAATAGGTTGTATGGCTTTATCCTTTACCTCTATGGTCGGGACGATCACTTTTAATTCGCCCTGTGCTATCAAATCGCCAGCTATTACTTCGGGTATGCTTACATAAGGCCGTAGCTCTATTTTTATGGTATGCGTACCGGTTGTTAAGGCATCCTCGCCACCCCTAACCATAAAACGTGTAAACATATACCTCGACCACATATCCTCGTGCAGCGTGCTTATCAGCTTTATGCTTAATGTGGTGCGGCCGTTTTTATTGCGGGCATACCCGGCCCCTTTATGCAAATTTTCCTGGTATATCTGCTTACCGTCTACATAAAAAGTAAATTGATAATTGCCCTGGTTAAGCTGCTCTACCGTTAGGTTTGGCGCTAAAAGGTGCTGGTAGTTTGTTAACGATTTACCCATAAAAGCCCGCATGCTGAGATTGCTTTTGGGGGTTAGCACAATTTCCTTTAAAAAATCGGCTTCGGTTAATTTTGCTGTGGGTATGGTATCCGTAGTAAAAACGATGCGGCCGATATTTGCTTTGTGTACGGGGAGCGTAATGGCATCTGCCGGTACAATATCAGTTACCTGGGCAAAAAGTGTACCGGTTGTAAAAAAGGATATAGCGGTTAGCAGTAATAAGCGTTTCATAAACATATTTTAAGTATCGCTGCAAATTTGCCTTATACTACTATTCCAAAATAGAACAAATTTAACGTTGCCTGCTTAATAACCGCCGGTATTGCATGGCATTTACACCGTTAAACGCTTTAAAGCTACGTGTAAAATGGCTCTGATCGGCAAAACCGCAGGCGATTGCAATATCGGTTAACGACAGCCTTTTATCTGGCATCAGGTATAACGAACGCTGCACCCGTATCTTGCGGATGTACTCACCCAGGTTGCAGCCAAAATATCTCGAAAAATCGCGAGAGAGGTGCGCGGGATGCACATCTAAAATTGCGGAGAGGTCGGTCAGTGTGAACTTACGGGCCACGTTATCATGCAATATCTCCCTTATTTTTGATACCCATGCCGGTTTTTGTGCGGCATTGGCAGCGCGGCTGCCCTGCATTTGCCCCAATACCTGCAGCAGCAAAGCTTCGGTGTTCATGGGGGTTAAGCCATCGTTTATTTTGGTTTCTTTAAAAAGCTTGTAAAATAAAAACTTCACATCGGGCGATGTTACCTCAAAGCTGCCCTGCAGCTTGTTATCGCCTTGTTTAAAACCGTTGAACCAGGCCTGCTCTAATTCGATATGGAAACCGCGGGTATAGCCTTTGGGTTTGATGTTATAGTGCGGGTCCTGCCAGTTATGAAACAACAACGTACCGGCGGTGCAATTGTAAACTTCTTTTTTATTGCCTTCAATTACCTTACCATCCAATATAAAGGTAAAGTACGCGGTATCGTGGTAATGCCAGTCTACCTTATCATGGGTGTACTCGGTATCGGTAATGGTGGCAAAATCAAGGTTAATGGTTTGATTGGTTTGCCCAAAGAATTTACCGGTTTTTAAGTTTTCCAAAACTTACTTTGCCAGGTCGATACCTGCTTCTTTTACAGGTTCGCGTTTGCTAACAGTTACAATATTCTCGTTTTGGTAATCGTTCTCAACCAGGCCATCGCGCATACGTACAATACGGTGGGCGTGCATAGCAATATCTTCCTCGTGGGTAACCAGTATAATGGTGTTGCCTTTAGCATGAATATCCTCCAGCAGGCCCATAATTTCTATAGATGTTTTGGTATCAAGGTTACCGGTAGGCTCATCGGCCAGGATAATGGATGGGTCATTGATAAGCGCCCTGGCCACAGCCACACGCTGGCGCTGCCCGCCCGAAAGCTCGTTTGGGCGGTGATCTGTACGGTTGCCAAGGCCAACGTTCTCTAAAGCTTTTTTAGCGCGGTCGTTACGTTTTTCTTTATTGATACCCGCATAAACCAGCGGCAGGGCAACGTTATCTAAGGCGCTGTTACGCGGCAAAAGGTTAAAGGTTTGAAAAACGAAGCCAATTTCGGAGTTGCGCACCTCGGCAAGGTCGTTATCTGTCATGTGGCTAACATTAATGCCGTTAAGGATGTATTCGCCTTTGGTTGGGGTATCCAAACAGCCCAAAATATTCATCAGGGTTGATTTGCCCGAACCCGAAGGCCCCATCAGCGCCACAAATTCGCCTTTGTTTATAGTTAAGGTTACCGATTTTATCGCATGGATAATTTCGGACCCAATAACGTATTTACGACCGATATCCTTAATGGTAATAAGAGGCTCTTCCTTTTTGGTAGCTATTGGCATTTTTCCGTTTTTTGTTACTTTGACAGTGTAGTGGTATAAAATGTTACAGTCTTATTTCGGATTTCGAATTTTCAATTTCGGATTTATTTTCTTTCGGACTTTCGACTATCGACTTAAGACTTATTTAATCACCTTCGCTACTAAAAAATGGCTTTTATCATGGTCGGGCGCGTTAAGCAGTGCCTCTTCTGTAGTAATTTCTTGTTTTACTACGTCTTCGCGCAGCATGTTTGGCTCGGCGGTCATATAAACAAGGGGCTCAACGCCGGTGGTGTCTACCTCGTTCAGCTTATCCATAAAGCCCAGTATCTTGTTCATGTCTTTGATCATTTCCTGCTTTTCGCCGGGTGCAAGTTCCAGCCTGGCCAGGTGTGCAATTTTATCAACCGTTTGTTCGTCTATGGTCATGTTCTTCAATCTTTTTACTGATGATGGCGTGCACCTGGTCGCGCAGGGCGTCTGCATCATTTATAGTTAAATGCGCCGTATCGATAGGCTTATGTACAAATATATCACATACACCCGGTTTCGAGCCATACTTTTTACCGTCATCCCATAAAACTTTCCAGGTGTTTACAGATGTTACCGGGATGATAGGCACTTTAAGCTCGATAGCCATGCGGAAGGGCCCGTTCTTAAACTGGTGCAGATCCGGCGGGTAGCTGTCGGGTATAGTTGCCTCGGGGAATATAATAACCGTAACACCTTTCTCCAGCCTGTCCATTGCGGCTTTAAATGCGCGGAAGGACGCCATTTTGCTTTCCCTGTTCACCGGGATATCTACCGTACGGAAGAAAAGGCGGGTAACTATACCGTCCTGTAGCTCCTGCTTACCCATAAAACAGCAATTGCTTTTTACCAGCAGGCTCATGGCCGTAATATCTAAATTTGAGGTGTGGTTAGGGCAAACTATATAGGTATTGCTCCAGTTTACAGGCGTTTCGAAATGGTAGCGATACCTGATCCCCACACAAAACGAGCTTACCTGCCCCCAAACACGGCGCATAGCAGTCATGTTTTTATACGTTTCGGGCTTACGCGAAAAATAATAAAGGAAAGGCCATAGCAAAAAGTAGAAAAATCCCACGCTGCCCTGGTAAAGGTACAGGTGCATTTTCTTCAATATAATTTTCATCGACCCCAAAAATAGAAAAAATAGTAACTATTCAAGCCCCCTGTAAATGGCGTAGCTAAGCCCCGCTATAAACGGCGTAGCTAAGCCCCCTCTAAACCTCCCCCGATAGGGGAGACTTTCCTTCTTAAAGCCCCTCTCTTTCGGATAGGGTTTGGGGTGAGGCTAAAAATTAAGCCCCCCTCTAAACGGCATAGCTAAGCCCCCTCTAAATCTCCCCCGATAGGGGAGACTTGCCTTCTTAA
>NZ_SEWG01000013.1 GCF_004168255.1 Mucilaginibacter terrigena
ATTCTTTAATTCTACAAATTCCGGTTCAGACGATTTGAACTATACAAATATCGGGACTATTATTGATTGTGATGGTGACACAAGTGTGTCAATAGGATTGTCTGAACTCGAATTCAGAGGATTTTTGGAATTTATTGAATTACATTATTTATTCTGATAATTCTTTAATTCTACAAATTCCGGTTCAGACGATTTGAACTATACAAATATCGGGACTATTATTGATTGTGATGGTGACACAAGTGTGTCAATAGGATTGTCTGAACTCGAATTCAGAGGATTTTTGGAATTTATTGAATTACATTATTTATTCTGATAATTCTTTAATTCTACAAATTCCGGTTCAGACGATTTGAACTATACAAATATCGGGACTATTATTGATTGTGATGGTGACACAAGTGTGTCAATAGGATTGTCTGAACTCGAATTCAGAGGATTTTTGGAATTTATTGAATTACATTATTTATTCTGATAATTCTTTAATTCTACAAATTCCGGTTCAGACGATTTGAACTATACAAATATCGGGACTATTATTGATTGTGATGGTGACACAAGTGTGTCAATAGGATTGTCTGAACTCGAATTCAGAGGATTTTTGGAATTTATTGAATTACATTATTTATTCTGATAATTCTTTAATTCTACAAATTCCGGTTCAGACGATTTGAACTATACAAATATCGGGACTATTATTGATTGTGATGGTGACACAAGTGTGTCAATAGGATTGTCTGAACTCGAATTCAGAGGATTTTTGGAATTTATTGAATTACATTATTTATTCTGATAATTCTTTAATTCTACAAATTCCGGTTCAGACGATTTGAACTATACAAATATCGGGACTATTATTGATTGTGATGGTGACACAAGTGTGTCAATAGGATTGTCTGAACTCGAATTCAGAGGATTTTTGGAATTTATTGAATTACATTATTTATTCTGATAATTCTTTAATTCTACAAATTCCGGTTCAGACGATTTGAACTATACAAATATCGGGACTATTATTGATTGTGATGGTGACACAAGTGTGTCAATAGGATTGTCTGAACTCGAATTCAGAGGATTTTTGGAATTTATTGAATTACATTATTTATTCTGATAATTCTTTAATTCTACAAATTCCGGTTCAGACGATTTGAACTATACAAATATCGGGACTATTATTGATTGTGATGGTGACACAAGTGTGTCAATAGGATTGTCTGAACTCGAATTCAGAGGATTTTTGGAATTTATTGAATTACATTATTTATTCTGATAATTCTTTAATTCTACAAATTCCGGTTCAGACGATTTGAACTATACAAATATCGGGACTATTATTGATTGTGATGGTGACACAAGTGTGTCAATAGGATTGTCTGAACTCGAATTCAGAGGATTTTTGGAATTTATTGAATTACATTATTTATTCTGATAATTCTTTAATTCTACAAATTCCGGTTCAGACGATTTGAACTATACAAATATCGGGACTATTATTGATTGTGATGGTGACACAAGTGTGTCAATAGGATTGTCTGAACTCGAATTCAGAGGATTTTTGGAATTTATTGAATTACATTATTTATTCTGATAATTCTTTAATTCTACAAATTCCGGTTCAGACGATTTGAACTATACAAATATCGGGACTATTATTGATTGTAATGGTGACAGTAGCTTGTCAGTATCCATTTTTTCGCACCTTGCACCACAACACCCCGCGCCTCATCACGCCGTAAAACAATTCAATGCCCGCCATATGGTGCGTTCATCTTTATCAAATTTTACTTCGGCTTCCAGTACTGCCTGGTTTTTAGTGATGCCGCGGGTTTGCACCTGGGCATTCACCCAAAGGTAGATCTCGCGGTAGGTGAATACCTTGGTGTTAATTAAACCGGCCTTATACATGGCCGAAAGGATGCCCTCGTCGAATAGTGTGTTTGCTGTTTGGATATTCATTAAAGTATCAAGTAGTTAGTATGGAGATTGGTATCAAGTAGTTAGTATCAAGTATCAAGATTCCAAAAGGGATAGTCTGTCTAACTACTTGATACTATATACTTGCTACTATAAATTAACCCTGTTAACCGTTTGGGCCAGTATGTTTTGCTGGTTGTTAACGTCCTTTACGTCTACATAAATAGGGGGGAAGTTGTTGATCATCTGGTAGGCCAGGGTATTGGCCAGTTCTTTGGCATCGTTAACGGGCTGGTTATAGTAGCGGTTGGCGTTGCCACCATCGGTAAATATGCCGCCTATTGCGTAACCCCGGCCCATGTTGGGTATCGAAAAATCCCTGCCACCGTGGGCAACGTTAATGGCGCTTACCAGGTTGCGCGCCCATGGGTTGCGCATGGCTTCAGACACCACCACAGCCTCGCCGCTGCGCAGGAAGGCGTTGGTGTTATCGGTGCGACTGTAGCCGGGCAATAACGCGCCACGACCATCAGACATGTATTGCCCACCTGTAGCAAAACCTGGTTTTTGTTTGGCAATATCAGCTATTGAGGCCGCGCCCTGGCCGGCAATAATGGCAGCCTGTGCTATTGCCAGTGCCTGTCCAATAAACGGCAGATGCGCATAACCTTCAAACGAACCAATGATTCCCTTTTTTGTACTGATGATAACATCGGCAATAGAGGTGGCCTTTTTGGCCATAAATGCCGCCTTGTAAATTGCAGAATCCTTTTTTGTATTTTTTAATACCGCATCAATGTACTTATCGCCGGCGTGTATTTTTGAACTTACCAGTTTATCTTCCAGGTCGGCTTTCTTTTTGGCGTATTCTTCCTCTATTTTTTTAACCTCTTCCTGTGTTAGTTTGGAGTTTTTAATGGCAGCGTCATGCTGGGCTTTTAGTAACACAAGTTGCTGTTTTAAAGTTGGGTCGGTAGGTTGGGCTGTGTCGCCCTCCTTATTAGCAGGCTGCGCCTCGTTGGCGGTGTTAGCGGTTGTTGCGTTATTTGGCTGATTTGGATTTTCGTTTTTAACTGTCTCTACTTGTTTGGTTAACTGAGCTTCGTATTTTATACGTACCCCGGCTGCCTTGGCAAGCATGTCGTTTTGTTTTTTGATCGATTCATCAAGTAGCCGTTCATCTTCGGCGTGGCCCTTACCTTTTATTTCGGCTAACTGCTTTTGCTCATCTATTATCCTTTGTTTAATAACTTCGGTTTCTTTATCAAAGGCTTGCAGTTTTTGATTTTTATCTTCCTCAGCCTGTAGTATGGCTTTTTGTTGAGCGCTTTCCGTACTATCAATTACAATTTGCTGTAACTGGTGTTCAAAATCGCTGAGTTTCTCCAGGTCATTTTTTTGAAAATCTGCTTTTAACAGGGTTAACGCTTCCTGGTGCTGTTTTTCTAAATCCTGCTGTTCCTTAACGGACAGTTTCTTATTAGCCTTTAGCTTATCATAATAAGTATTAGTTTCGTTTACCCTTTTGTTATACTGGGCAAAAATATTCGCCGATTCCTCGGCTATCTTATTTGTGATGTTGTAGTTATTATTCGGTTTGGCGCCACCATTTCCCTTTGGTTCATCGGGTACACCTTTACCATTTGTCATTCCAAGCCCGTTATCCTTCGTAACCTCCATTACCCTACCAGTCAGAAGCTTATTTTGCCCTTCTAATAATTTTGAGTCGGTTTTGATATTATTGTATTGTTTTTGTATTTCTGATTTTTGTTTTTTTAGATCATTTATTGCGAGTAATGCTTCGTTTTTAGGGTCTCGATTGTATCCTGGATATCCCATCACAAACGCAGGCCCCTCTATACTATCATACTTCTCCTGTGCTTTTTTTATTTTTTTATCATAATCACTAAGCTGGGCTACCAGCGGTTGAGCTTTAAAACTATTACCTATTTGCCTTTTGCTGTTGGCAACCATCATTTCTTCGGCGGCTTTGGCCTGTGCGGTAGCTGTTATTGCAGCGGCGAGTTTCCGATACTGTGTTTCGGCTTTGCCATTCAGTATAATATCATCCTTAATAACTTTAAAATATTGGGGGTATTGCGCTTTTAATGCATCAACTGCTTCTTTGCGTTTAACGTCCCCGAGGGTTTTATTTTGAGTGGCATTATACAATAGTTTTAGATGCACCAGTTCCTGCTGGGCATCCTCTTTGCCTTTAAGATTGGCCCTGGATAGCGCGTCACGAATAGTTGCCTGGTCTTTCATAGCCTTACCAAGTGATGTTAAATGTGTTTCACCCTTAATCAGATCACTAACCCAATCTATTAACGCGCCACCATAAGTTGCCAACAGGGTTACACCAACAGATATCAGCCCATTCCACGAAAACATAGACGAGGCAAGTTGTTTTAATATGTTTACAGGTTTGCCGCCCGCTTCAGCCATCTCTTTGTTCTGCTTATTAAGGTTAACCATCGATTGTACTACCTCGGGCAGTTTTTCGCCAATACCCTGCAGGCCGGCTTTTAAACCATCGGCAAAGGAGGGCAGCTTGCTGTTTAAGCCAACTACAGATTTCTGTAGTTCGTCTAAGGCATCCTTATATTTTTTTGCCTGTTCAATTTCATTGTCGGTAACGGAATTATAATTCGCCATATTTACTGTGTTTTAAATGCCAATTGGCATAGTTTGAATTTTAATTTAAGCCTGTAAATAGGCCAAATGATATGTAAAGTTAGCTTTTAATAAAAACAGCTATTTCTTAAACTCGGGCGATTCTTTTTCAGATATGTCGTAAATGTTCACATAAAAAGGCCCGTTGGCCCAAGTGTAGCCTTTTGGCAGTTTGTGGAACTCGTATTTGTCTTTACCAAGCACTTTTTCATTAGGGTTGATGATAAAATATAAACCCGTAAATGTTTTTCCGCTTATAAAATCATCCATAATATCGCTGCCTTGATAAGTGCCAATATATGCAGACTTGAGTTTGATTAGCTTATCGGCACTAATATGCCAGGATGTTCTGTGCAGATAAGTTTTTGTTGATGAAATTAATACTTTTTTTGCAATGTCTTTTTCCAATTCTGTTAGCTGCTGATCATCAATATCTTTATCTGTAATTGGGCGTATCAATCTAAAAAGATCCACATCCAGTGTATCCTTTACCCAATCAGGTCGCTCATATAACTTATTGCCAGGGTTTAGTTTATTATACCGCGCGTTCCAATAGTACAACTGTAAATAATCCCAGTTGTAAAATGCCGTTGCGGCAATTATTAGCAACACAATACCAGTTACGGATATAATAATAGTAGATTTTTTGCGGCTTTTTGGCTTTTTTACCTGCTCTGGTGTTACTTGTGTAGCGGTTTGCATAGGTTTGTATTTGCTAATTTTATTGGTAAATATAAACATGTGATTTAGGAAAAGCAAATAAGTTTTTAATTATAATAGACCTGCTTAAAAATTAGATTGGCCTCGCAAGAGGAATTCTTGCCCAATTTTAGGTCGAAGTTGGAAACTTCGACCAGTGGGGGCAACTTTTCGCCAATGCCTTGCAGGCCGGCTTTTAAACCATCGGCAAAGGAGGGCAGCTTGCTGTTTAAGCCAACTACAGATTTCTGTAGTTCGTCTAAGGCATCCTTATATTTTTTTGCCTGTTCAATTTCATTGTCGGTAACGGAATTATAATTCGCCATATTTACTGTGTTTTAAATGCCAATTGGCATAGTTTGAATTTTAATTTAAGCCTGTAAATAGGCCAAATGATATGTAAAGTTAGCTTTTAATAAAAACAGCTATTTCTTAAACTCGGGCGATTCTTTTTCAGATATGTCGTAAATGTTCACATAAAAAGGCCCGTTGGCCCAAGTGTAGCCTTTTGGCAGTTTGTGGAACTCGTATTTGTCTTTACCAAGCACTTTTTCATTAGGGTTGATGATAAAATATAAACCCGTAAATGTTTTTCCGCTTATAAAATCATCCATAATATCGCTGCCTTGATAAGTGCCAATATATGCAGACTTGAGTTTGATTAGCTTATCGGCACTAATATGCCAGGATGTTCTGTGCAGATAAGTTTTTGTTGATGAAATTAATACTTTTTTTGCAATGTCTTTTTCCAATTCTGTTAGCTGCTGATCATCAATATCTTTATCTGTAATTGGGCGTATCAATCTAAAAAGATCCACATCCAGTGTATCCTTTACCCAATCAGGTCGCTCATATAACTTATTGCCAGGGTTTAGTTTATTATACCGCGCGTTCCAATAGTACAACTGTAAATAATCCCAGTTGTAAAATGCCGTTGCGGCAATTATTAGCAACACAATACCAGTTACGGATATAATAATAGTAGATTTTTTGCGGCTTT
>NZ_SEWG01000014.1 GCF_004168255.1 Mucilaginibacter terrigena
GTACAGGCCAAACGCCCCGGCATAGATATGGTACTAAATGCCGTTGATATGGTGTTCGACTATAAAGGCACTTATACCAACCAAGCGCCCGAAGCTTACGAAACGTTGATACTGGACACTATGCTGGGCGACCAAACCCTGTTTATGCGTGGCGACCAGGTAGAAGCTGCCTGGGATTTGGTTATGCCGATATTAAGCACCTGGCAAAACAAAAAGAGTTTGAATTTCCCTAATTATTCTGCCGACTCATGGGGGCCTGAATCTGCCGAGGCATTAATTGCCCGCGACGGGTTTAACTGGTTTACCCTACCTGTAAATGGAAAAAAATAATATTGATTTGAAGATTTGAAGATTTGAAAATTGACCCGGCATCTTCAAATCTTCAAATTAACAAATCTTCAAATTGAAAGATGAAACTGAACGTATTTGAAAAGGACACCGAAGTACTGGCCGCACTGGCCGACTACTTTGCAGCTTGCGCCAAAGAGGCCATAGACGCCCGCGACCGCTTTATAGTGGCGCTAAGCGGCGGCAGTTCGCCCAAAAAATTGCACGAGCTGCTGGCCAGCGAGTACCGCGATAAAATTGACTGGGATAAGGTGTACTTCTTTTTTGGCGATGAGCGCGATGTGCCGTTAACCGACGCGCAAAGCAATTACCTGATGGCCAAGCAAACCTTGTTCGACCCGCTGGGGATAGATCCCTCGCATGTTTACGCGGTGCAAACGCCTTTGGGTGCCGAGGAAGCCGCTAAAGATTACACCCGCCACCTCATCCACTTTTTTGACGGGCACAACGCCTGTTTCGACCTGGTGATATTGGGGTTGGGCGATAACTCGCACACCGCGTCGCTGTTCCCGCATACTTCTGTGTTGACGGACGAAAGCGCGTCCATCCAGGCATTGTATATCGATGAGGTAAAAATGAACCGTATTACCTTCACCGCCCCGCTTATTAATAACGCCCATCACATCGCGTTTTTAGTGTACGGTGCAGGCAAGGCCGAAGCTGTAAAGCATATTTTAGAAGACAACAAAAATATCCAGGAGTACCCCGCCCAACTCATTAAAGGCAAGGACCTTCAATGGTTTTTAGACGAACCCGCAGCCGCTAAGTTGGAAAAGAAATAAACAGAAAAGCCTCCGCAAATCGGAGGTTTTTCTGTTTAAAAATAAGGTCTGCGTTCACTAAAATGTTCACGTTCACGTTTGCGCAAGCAGGTGTGTTTTTCGTAATTAATTAATAATCAGTAGGTTAAATGTTAAAGTGGTGGCAAGGTGGTGACACCACTTTGTTAAGGAAAATTTATATAGCCGTTAGCCGCACAGGTGTCGTCTTCAGAGGATTTGGGGTGTGTTAATGAAGCGATAAAAGCTTGTCATGCTGAACGTAGTGAAGCATCTATCAGCCGCTATGCTAACCGTCACGCCGTCCGTTAGTCAACGGATCGGCACCACATGCAAAGTGCGAACTAACCACTCTCTACCATATAATTGCGGGCGGTAGCGTGGCAATCTCGTCGCAAGCAAAACGGATATGCTAAGATTGCCGCGTCACTTCGTTCCTCGCAATGAGATAGTGGTAAAAGGTGTCATTGCGAGCGATAGCGTGGCAATCTCAGAGGACAAGTAACCACTCAACCCGTCATGCCGTCCGTTAGCCAACGGATCGGCACCTCTAATGCGAAATCACGAACTAATCACTTACCACCATGTCATTGCGAGCGATAGCGTGGCAATCTCAGAGGACAAGTAACCACTCAACCCGTCATGCCGTCCGTTAGCCAAGGGATCGTTACCTCTGATGCTTAGTGCGCCCTACAGTAATCCGCCGCTCATTGCCGAGGAGGGCTACTTCTTTTGTCTTGAAACAAAAGAAGCAAAAATTCAAGTCAGCAAAAAGGCTTCTTTGCCGCACAGGCCTTTGCGCCGCAAACCGCTCAGAACCACTCCAAAGGAGTCCTTTGGACGGGCTGGAATCTTTTTGCCCCACTGCGTTCGCACTACCACTCGCTTCAGCAAAAATTTCCTATGCCCTTGCCACGCTCAGGCCACCATCGTTCTTCCCGCTTTCGGACGAAGCTGTTTTTCTGACATGGGAATTTCTGAAAATTCGGGTTTAGACAAAGCTAAACTACATTCCCGCCATACACCCGGCCCGCCGCCATGACAGGCCCGCGCTTTTAAAGAAAATCCCATCAATCCAAAAATCGTGTAAATCAAGGTTCAGACAAATAAACCCAAAATGCTGTCGCGAGCTTGTAGCTCGTGACATGACACAAGTCAGCTTTCAGCTGACGGAACCTGAAAGCTTGCATAA
>NZ_SEWG01000015.1 GCF_004168255.1 Mucilaginibacter terrigena
CTTTTGGTTGAAGGGTTCTTGTTTACTCCGTTAACTAACGGATTAAGATTGGGCACCGACCTGCTCTCCCATCCGTTGGCCAACGGACAGTACCATCGGCCCTGACGGGCTTAACTTCTCTGTTCGGAATATTATAAACAAAGAAACCCGTTATCTTTTGGATAACGGGTTTAACTTAAGATTGGGCACCGACCTACTCTCCCACATTTTACTGCAGTACCATCGGCTCTGGCGGGCTTAACTTCTCTGTTCGGAATGGGAAGAGGTGGACACCGCCGATATAGGCACCTGAAGGTTTTTAGATTTGAGTATTGAGATATGGGATTTGAGACCCATGATCCTTTATAACAAATCAATATTTTAATTAGATGTAAGCGGAGTATTTGAGGAGATTTTCATCTCACGTCTTATATCTCACGTCTCATATCTAAGACATTAATTGAAAGAAGTAAATAATTAAGAAAACAACAGCTTTGTTTTGTTCGGTGGTGCGTATTGCTACGCACCACCATTCATTACCTGCTATGAGAAAGCTTCGGATTATTAGTATTACTCGGCTTTGATGTCACCACCTTTATACCTGTAACCTATCAACGTAGTAGTCTGCTACGATCCTCAATGGAAGTCTCATCTTGTGGCTAGTTTCGCACTTAGATGCTTTCAGCGCTTATCTATTCCCAACGTAGCTACTCTGCAGTACACCTGGCGGCATAACAGATTCACCAGAGGTTAGTCCAACCCGGTCCTCTCGTACTAAGGTCAGCCCCACTCAAACTTCCAACGCCCACAACAGATAGGGACCGAACTGTCTCGCGACGTTCTGAACCCAGCTCGCGTGCCACTTTAATGAGCGAACAGCTCAACCCTTGGGACCTTCTCCAGCCCCAGGATGTGACGAGCCGACATCGAGGTGCCAAACCTCCCCGTCGATATGAGCTCTTGGGGGAGATCAGCCTGTTATCCCCAGCGTACCTTTTATCCTTTGAGCGATGGCCCTTCCATGCAGAACCACCGGATCACTATATCCGTCTTTCGACCCTGCTCGGCTTGTCTGCCTCACAGTCAAGCAAGCTTATGCTATTGCACTCCGCGTACGGTTACCAAGCGTACTGAGCTTACCTTTGAAAGCCTCCGTTACCTTTTTGGAGGCGACCACCCCAGTCAAACTACCCGCCAAACAATGTTCTCGCC
>NZ_SEWG01000016.1 GCF_004168255.1 Mucilaginibacter terrigena
CTTTAGTCGCGAGCTGATGAAACGCCTTGAATTAAAAGGTGTAGAATTTGCCGAAGTTACCCTGCACGTGGGTTTAGGTACCTTTCGCCCGGTTGAGGTGGAGGACCTTACCAAGCACAAGATGGACTCTGAGCAGTTTATCATCGAAGACAAACAAGCCAGGATAGTAAACCGTGGCATCGAACGTAAAAAACGCATTTGCGCGGTTGGTACAACCTCTATGCGTGCTGTTGAATCGGCAGTATCGGCAGGTAAAATACTAAAACCGGCAAACGACTGGACCAGCAAGTTCATTTTTCCGCCGTATGAGTTTAGTATTGCTAACACCATGATCACCAACTTCCACACGCCAGAATCAACCCTGTTGATGATGGTTGCAGCATTTGGTGGTTACGACCATGTAATGAACGCTTACGAAGTAGCGGTAAAAGAAAAATACCGTTTTTACAGCTATGGCGACGCGATGCTGATTATTTAAGCTTCGCTTGATTTGAGATATTAGATTTGAGATATGAGACAGAAGTCCATATCTCATTTTTGTTTTATAGCTTTGGTTTATCAATAACAGAAAATGCCCGGTCTCAAATCTAAAATCTCAAATCTCAGATCTACCTATGCAGTTATCGTTGCAGGTGGTTCGGGTAGCAGGATGCAGTCGGCGCTGCCCAAACAGTTTATCGAACTTTGTGGCGAGCCGGTGCTGATGCACACCATCAGGGCGTTTTACGAGAGCCGGTCATCCCCCCAGATCATATTGGTTTTACATGCGGGGTATCACCAGATGTGGGAATCGCTTTGCGGCAAACATAACTTCATTATTCCTCATACAATAATTGCAGGTGGCGAAACCCGTTTCCATTCGGTTAAGAACGCGGTTGACCAAATTACAGGCAATAATGTATTAATTGCTGTACACGACGCCGTGCGGCCACTTGTAAGCCATGATATCATTGATGAGGCTTACCGATGCGCCGCAGAACATGGCAGCGCCGTAACTGCCGTTAAAAGCCGCGACTCGGTAAGGCAGGTAAAGGATGGAATATCGGCAGGCGTAGATCGCGACAGCATATACCTGGTGCAAACGCCGCAAACGTTTCAATCGGTATTGCTGAAAAAGGCTTATGAGCAACCATACTGCGATAGTTTTACAGATGATGCCTCGGTAGTGGAAAAAAGCGGCATCACCATCAGGCTGATAGAAGGCAGCTATAGCAATATCAAGATCACCTTCCCCGAAGATATAGCCATTGCCGACTCGCTTATAAACAAAAAAGCCACCATCCGTTAGTTAATGCGGATGATGGCTATAAGTATTTGGATTTATCAGGCCCTTCTTATTACGCCAAGTAATAAAGCAATAATTGCTATTACCAATAAAACGTGAATAATGTTACCGCCAAACGGTGTAACAAATGCTCCGAAAATCCATGCTATTACCAAAATAACAGCAATAAGGTACAGTAAGCCTCTCATAATTTTGTGTGTTTAGTTAATATTTTAAAGTGATGTTAAATAATAAACCACCATGGCTATAAAAAGTTTTGAGCATAAAAAAATCCCGGTTAAACCGGGATTTTTTATTTATTGATAAATAGTGCTTATCAGGCTCTTCTTATTACGCCAAGTAATAAAGCAATAACTGCTATTACCAATAAAACGTGAATAATGTTACCGCCAAACGGTGTAACAAAAGCTCCGAAAATCCAAGCTATTACTAAAATAACAGCGATCAGGTACAATAGGCCTCTCATAATGTTGAATGTTTTTATGTTTAAGTAAATGTTATAAACCTGCTTATGCCAAAATCATTCCAAAAAGGGGTTATACAAGAAAAGCCCTGCATGCAGGGCTTCTGAATAAATAACCAAAGCGGGTATTAATACTCGTCTTCGTTAAAAAAGAAATCGTCTTTGGTGGGGTAATCCGGCCAAATCTCCTCTATATTTTCATACGGTTCACCATCATCTTCAAGTGCCTGCAGGTTCTCTATAACCTCTACCGGCGCGCCCGAACGTATGGCGTAATCGATCAATTCATCTTTAGTTGCTGGCCAGGGCGCATCTTCAAGGTGCGATGCTAATTCAAGTGTCCAATACATGTTTTTATATTAAATTGGTAAATTTTACTTTTTCGCAAAAGTATAATATTTTTAAATTGATTATCAATATTTTTTTGTAATATTTTTATTTCCTTGGTATCCATTGATTTTCAGGCACTTTATCGCTGTACCCTATCATCCTTGCCAGGGTGAACAGGTAATCGCTCAACCTGTTCAGATAAATATTCACTTTTTCGTCAACGGTACTCTCTTCGGCAAGGTGCACACTTAACCTTTCGGCACGGCGGCACACGCAACGGGCTACGTGGCAGTATGATATTGCATTGCTACCCCCCGGCAAAATAAAGTGCCTAAGCTCGGGCAATGTTTCGTTCATCCTGTCCATTTCCTTTTCCAGCAGTTCGATATCCTCAGGGTACAGATCTGGTATCACCATTTTAGATTTTTCGGGGTCGGCCGCCAGCGACGAGCCGATGGTGAACAGCCTGTCCTGAATCTGTTTAAGCATATCCTTATCATTGGCGCTAATGTCCTGATCGCGGATAAGGCCGATGTATGAGTTCAGTTCATCAACCGTTCCGTAACTTTCTATACGCAGGTGGTGCTTGGGCACACGTGTACCGCCAATTAACGATGTATAGCCCTTATCCCCTGTTTTGGTATATATTTTCATAAGAATTGCAGCAATTTAAACGTTTAGTTGGAGTTAACCACAAAGGGCACAAAGATTTTTCCACAAAGTACACCAGGGATCCGGCTTCGTGGCCTTTGTGCTTTCGTTAGCGCCCTTTGTGGTTAAATTAAACATTATGCAATTTTAAACTTAAACTTGCATATCGTGTTTGTTCAAATATATTATTTAGAAACTATGAAACCCATTATATCATCGGCCAGG
>NZ_SEWG01000017.1 GCF_004168255.1 Mucilaginibacter terrigena
GAGGGTCACTGGTTCGAACCCAGTAACTCCCACAAAGCCTTACAGAAATGTAGGGCTTTTTGTTTAAGCATATGTTTTTCACTTACATACTATATTCTATGTCGCTTGACAAATACTATGTTGGTTCTACATCCAACTTGGATGAACGTGTAAAAAAACATAATACTAACCACAAAGGCTTCACCGGCAGGGCTCCCGATTGGGTAATTAAATGGTCAGAAACATTACCTACAAAAGAAGATGCAGGCATGCGCGAGCGTCAGATAAAATCCTGGAAAAGTAAAAAAATGATACAACAGCTTATTGCCAGTTCAAAATAGCTGGTTCAGTGCATCCCGATTTTACATCGGGAGGGTCACTGGTTCGAACCCAGTAACTCCCACAAAGCCTTACAGAAATGTAGGGCTTTTTGTTTAAGCATATGTTTTTCACTTACATACTATATTCTATGTCGCTTGACAAATACTATGTTGGTTCTACATCCAACTTGGATGAACGTGTAAAAAAACATAATACTAACCACAAAGGCTTCACCGGCAGGGCTCCCGATTGGGTAATTAAATGGTCAGAAACATTACCTACAAAAGAAGATGCAGGCATGCGCGAGCGTCAGATAAAATCCTGGAAAAGTAAAAAAATGATACAACAGCTTATTGCCAGTTCAAAATAGCTGGTTCAGTGCATCCCGATTTTACATCGGGAGGGTCACTGGTTCGAACCCAGTAACTCCCACAAAGCCTTACAGAAATGTAGGGCTTTTTGTTTAAGCATATGTTTTTCACTTACATACTATATTCTATGTCGCTTGACAAATACTATGTTGGTTCTACATCCAACTTGGATGAACGTGTAAAAAAACATAATACTAACCACAAAGGCTTCACCGGCAGGGCTCCCGATTGGGTAATTAAATGGTCAGAAACATTACCTACAAAAGAAGATGCAGGCATGCGCGAGCGTCAGATAAAATCCTGGAAAAGTAAAAAAATGATACAACAGCTTATTGCCAGTTCAAAATAGCTGGTTCAGTGCATCCCGATTTTACATCGGGAGGGTCACTGGTTCGAACCCAGTAACTCCCACAAAGCCTTACAGAAATGTAGGGCTTTTTGTTTAAGCATATGTTTTTCACTTACATACTATATTCTATGTCGCTTGACAAATACTATGTTGGTTCTACATCCAACTTGGATGAACGTGTAAAAAAACATAATACTAACCACAAAGGCTTCACCGGCAGGGCTCCCGATTGGGTAATTAAATGGTCAGAAACATTACCTACAAAAGAAGATGCAGGCATGCGCGAGCGTCAGATAAAATCCTGGAAAAGTAAAAAAATGATACAACAGCTTATTGCCAGTTCAAAATAGCTGGTTCAGTGCATCCCGATTTTACATCGGGAGGGTCACTGGTTCGAACCCAGTAACTCCCACAAAGCCTTACAGAAATGTAGGGCTTTTTGTTTAAGCATATGTTTTTCACTTACATACTATATTCTATGTCGCTTGACAAATACTATGTTGGTTCTACATCCAACTTGGATGAACGTGTAAAAAAACATAATACTAACCACAAAGGCTTCACCGGCAGGGCTCCCGATTGGGTAATTAAATGGTCAGAAACATTACCTACAAAAGAAGATGCAGGCATGCGCGAGCGTCAGATAAAATCCTGGAAAAGTAAAAAAATGATACAACAGCTTATTGCCAGTTCAAAATAGCTGGTTCAGTGCATCCCGATTTTACATCGGGAGGGTCACTGGTTCGAACCCAGTAACTCCCACAAAGCCTTACAGAAATGTAGGGCTTTTTGTTTAAGCATATGTTTTTCACTTACATACTATATTCTATGTCGCTTGACAAATACTATGTTGGTTCTACATCCAACTTGGATGAACGTGTAAAAAAACATAATACTAACCACAAAGGCTTCACCGGCAGGGCTCCCGATTGGGTAATTAAATGGTCAGAAACATTACCTACAAAAGAA